>NZ_LMPL01000004.1:0-534168 GCF_001424365.1 Williamsia sp. Leaf354 | reverse complement strand
GGTGTGTTCACCGGCGTCGCGGTAACGCATCCACTCCAGGAACGCTTGGCCGGCGGCAGCGTGAACCATGTTGCCCAACAACGCGTTCACCGGCGCAGCGACGTGATCGGTGAGCAACCCCACCGACCCCGCATCCACCCCAGCCCAAGCTGTGACAACGGGGGTGGACGCGCCTTCGCTCCGAGCCTTGCTGCGCTCGATTCTCACTCGTCGCACCCCCGCGTCGCGCATGAAACAACCCTAGAACAGGGGTACGACAATGAGCCGCGGGCGAAGTGTCGGCCCAGGACAAGCGCCTGTTTCCGTACGCGGTCGGACGCGGGGAAGGCTCCGATACACTCGGGTCGTTCCGGGTGACGTCAGTCGATCCGGTGCGCGCCCTCGTAGCTCAGGGGATAGAGCATTCCTCTCCTAAAGGAAGGGTCGCAGGTTCGAATCCTGCCGGGGGCACAGAAACGACACGACCCCCACGCCATCGGCGTGGGGGTCGTGTCGTGTGCGTGGTGTCAGGCGGCCGGCGACGTGGTGTCCGTGCTCGTCGACGGTGCCGAGGTCTTGCTCGGAGTCGTCGACGTGCTGGTCGGAGCGGTCGAGGTCGTGATCGGATCCGTGCCCGTCGAGACAGTGCTCGACGTGGTGGTCGAGGTCGGTGCCGGTGAGCTCGTGGTCGAGGCATCGCCTGTCGGGGTCGGATCTGCGGGCGCCGTGGTGGTCGACGGTGCCGTGAGAGCGGGCGTCTCCTCGGTCGGCGAGGTGACGGCCTTGCGGGCGCTGACCTGCTTGGTGACCGTGTTCGGCGTCGACTCGACCGGAGTCTGCGTGCCCGAACCCGAACCGCCGAAGAGGCGCAGGTAGGTGTTCACCAGGTTCAGCAGCGGATCGTTCGCGGCCGCGACCGTCGACGGTGTCGGGGTGCCGAGATTCCCGTTGCGGTCGTAGGCCGCCTCGATCTGCGGGCGCAGGAACGCGTCGAGAGGGGCCGCGAGGAACGACGGCATGAAGCGCAGGATCGGCAGGGTGTTCTTCACGGTGATGAAGCGGGTGTTGCCGACGGTCTGATCGCGAAGGATGTTGTCCTTGTTGTCGATATCGACGTTGAAGTAGTCGCCGTGATCGAAGTACATGCCCAGCGCTGTGTTGATCATGACGAGCATGTTGGTCGGGTTGCTCGGGTAGTCGCAGAAGCCGTCGTACTGGCGGCACACGTCGGTGATCTTGTAGTCCGACGCTCCGAGCGGCGGCTGGAAGTCGACTCCCAGCGGGGGACCGATCTTGTATCCGGGGTACCGGGTGAAGAACCCGCCGTTGGGGCGCATCGGGTTACCGAAGAGCACGAAGCTGAGGTCATCGGTGGATGGCGTGCTGGCGACGCCGGCACTGCCGCTCTTGCGCGTGGCCTGAAGCGCGTTGATCTGCCGGCTGACCACCGAGGCACTCGACGAGTAGCCGACGACGACCACCTTCTGGCCCGGTGTGTAGGTCTGCGCAAGAGCGGCGTTGATCTTCTCGAGGCCCTCGTCCTGCGACACGTTGAACAGCGTGCCGTCGGCGCCCGTGCTGATCGGTGTCTGCGCCGACCACTTCACCGGGGTGAAAACGTACCCGGGATAGGGGGTATTGGCACCACCGGTGAACCGGTTGTTGAGTTCCTTCTCCATGTTGATGCCGTCGGGGTTGCCGTTGCCGCCCATGACGAGGAGCGTGTTGGCGGCCAACGCGACGTCCGACGTCGTCGGAGTGGTGGTGGCGACCTGGCCGAAAAGGATCGCCGTCGCAGACATGGCGACGACTGCGGACATGGCAGACTTGTTGACGAGCTTCATGTGATTCCCCCGTGATGTGTCGGCCAACAGCCGACGATTAACGATGCAGCGCCCCCGGTCGCGTGATCAGCATCTCACATGGAACAGCTGGTGAACACCCCGAGCTGCGCGCTGTCCCTTGTTCAGACGAATCTTCTCGCCTGGCCAGTTCGCCGTACAGAAGTACCGCGACACCTGTTATAACTATGCTTAATCTGCGGCAAACGAAGTAATTACCAATCCGCAGTAAATCGAAAGCGGTATTCCTGTGTCCATGCTTCGCCCCCGCCCTTTTCCCTTCGCCAAGACCGTTGTTTCTTTATCTGCGCTCACCATGTTTGGCGCATTCGGCGGGCAGGCATTGCTGCCCAACGGTGAGCCGGCGTACTCGATCCTCAACGTGGCCAAGGTGATCGAGAAACCGACCACCCTCGGTGTCGCCGACAGTGACCTGACGAGCATGACTCAGGCCGAGGTCGACAGGACTCTCGACGAATTGCAAAAGTTGGGCGTCAACGACGTTCGTCTGTTCATTCCCTGGGCTGATGTCCAGCCGAACAACAAGAACGACTACGACTGGTCGAAAATCGACAAGATCATGTTGGCGGCACAGAAGCGCGACATGGGCGTGATCGCCACGATCACCCATTCGCCGCAGTGGGCGGTCGACGGAGCGACCAAGGACCAGGCCCGGGTCAGTCCGCCGGACAACCCGGCGGACTATGGCGACTTCGCGGCCGCGGTGGCGAACAAGTACAAGGGCATCGTCTCGGGCTACGAGATCTGGAACGACACCAACTCCGGTTTCGTCTACGGCGGTCAGGCGGACCCCAAGGGCTACACGGCCCTTCTGGCGAACGCCTACGAGAAGATCAAGGCCGTCGACCCGACGATCACCGTGATCGCCGGCGTGTTCGGTGCGATCCCCACCAGCTCCACTGACCTGAACGCACCGACGTTCCTCGACCAGATGTACGCGAACGACGCCCAGAACTATTTCGATGCGATCTCCTACCATCCGTATCAGTACACGACCAAGTACTCGCAGGGCGGTGACCTGCAGGGTTCGCCTCTGAACGAGGTCAAGCAGATGCGCGCCATCATGGCCGAGCGCGGTGACGGCACCAAGCTCATCTGGGCGTCGGAGTACGGCTTCCCGACCTCGGCGACCGGTGGCGAGGCGCAGCAGCAGGCCTACATCGCCGACTTCATCAAGGCCTGGAGCACCCAGGAGGGTGCGGGGCCGATGTTCATCTACACAACCCGCGACAAGTACGAGTCGACCATCCTCCCGGCCCCCGGACCGAACGCGACGCAGGCCGAGAAGGACGCCTACTACGAGAACGTCTTCGGTATCTACCGCTACGACTGGTCGGCCAAGCCGGCCGCGCAGACGATCGCCGACTTCATCGCCTCGCAGAAGCCGGTCGCGGCACCGCCGAACGTGCTGGCGTTGTTCCTCCAGAACTTCGTCGCGTCGATCACCCAGGCGTTCACGAACTTCACGTCGATCTTCACCAACGCGATCAACTCGTTCTTCCAGGCGATCCAGCGGATCTTCGCGCCTCAGGTCGTTGGCCCGCCCGCGACCACAGGTGGCTCGGCGCCGGGATCGGGCGGCCCCAACCCCAACACGCTCCGTCGTGTTGCGGCCGTCGCCCCGACCACCGAGACCGCTCCCGAGTCGACCGAGAAGTCCGCCCCGCAGGCACTGATCGCGACCCAGGAAGAGACCAGCACGGTTGTCCCGACCTCGGAGTCGACGACCCCGTCGACCTCGGAGTCGAGCACCCCGGTCACGCCGAGCACCCCGAAGAGTGACCCGGTCACCACCGGTTCGGGTTCGGCGATCACACCGCCGACCAGCGAGACCACATCGAGCTCGACGACCCCGTCGACCTCGAGCACTCCGTCGACGTCCACCGGGCCGTCGATCACCTCGGCTCCGACAACGTCGGACACCACCAAGTCGGTGGAGACGGTCGGCGCTGCCGGCTGATCTCGACCCCGATGTGACGCCACGGGCGGTCACCGCAGCCTCACGGCTCGGTGGCCGCCCGTTCGCGTGCCGGGGTCCTAGAAGCCGAGGCCCATCCAGTCGGTCTCGGTGAACGTCTTCTCCAGGAACTGCGCCTCCACCTTCACCACGTCGGGATCGGGTTCGCTTCCGGCCGTGGCGATGTCGCGGTCGGCGATGGCCTTGAGTGCGCCGGCGACTCCGGCCTCATAGGTGGGGAAGGCGCCGATCACCTCGCTGTCGGTGTGTCGGTCGTCGGTGTCGCGCCACCACACCCACAGGCTCATCCCGTCGGGGGAGGGAGAGAAGCCGACGGTGGTCCCGTCGCGGGTGAGGGTGGGGCAGTCGTCGGGGAAGCGCTCGCTCATGGGCGAACGGTAACCGCCGTGGGCGACACGATCCGGGCGGTGGTCGGTGCGTCGACGACCTTGTTCACAGGAGCGTCGACCAGTAGTACCAGAACCGTTCGCCGATGAGCGCGATCACGACGATGTAGTAGGCGATGAGCGCGAACCACGCCTTGTCGACGACACGCCACAGGGCGGGGATCGACCCGAGACGGGCGGTCGTCTGAGCGGCGATGACGAACAGGATCGGCGTCACCGTCCACACCGCCATGCAGTACGGGCACAGCGCGTTGATCCGGTACAGGCTCTCGACGATCAGGTAGACGACGAACACCATCCCCGCGCCGAGGCCGGCGGTGAGGCCGCCCCAGAACCAGGCGGGCAGATCGATCCGCGCCATCACCAGGACACCGATCACCAGCACCACGCTGAACGCGCCGATGCCGATCAGAGGGTTGGGGAACCCGAAGAACTGGGCCTGCTTCGTCACCATCACCGACCCACACGACAGGACCGGGTTCAGGCTGCAGCTCGGCCGATACGACGGGTCCTCGAGCAGCTTGAACCGTTCGATCGTGAGGGTGACCGCGGCCAGCAACCCGATGGCGCCACAGATCAGCAGGACGATCGCCGTCGCGCGCCGCGGTGCCCAGGCCGGCTCCGGCGAGTGGTCGTCGAGATCGGTGGGCGTCTGATCGGACACGGCGGTCGTCTCGCTCACTCCGGCCTCCTCGGTTCGGGCCGCTGGGCGGCGTCGGGCGAGACCAGGCTACAAGTGCCGGCTGAGGCGCCGATGAGACGCCGACGCAAGGGTCAGAGGACCTTCTCGATCTTGCCGGTCAGCGCCTGCGGCTTGGTGGTCGGCGGGAACCGGTCGACGACCTGTCCCTCCTTGTTGACCAGGAACTTGGTGAAGTTCCACTTGATCCGGTTGCCGAGGATGGTCGACTTCTCCGAACGCAGCCACGCGAACAGCGGGTGGGCGTCACTGCCGTTGACGTCGACCTTCTCGAACATCGGGAAGCTGACGTCGTAGTTGAGGTTGCAGAAGTTCTTGATCTCCTCGGCGTCGCCGGGCTCCTGGTGACCGAACTGGTTGCACGGGAAGCCGAGCACCACGAGGCCCTTGTCGGCGTAGGTCTTGTTGAGCTCCTCGAGACCCGTGTACTGCGGGGTGAAGCCGCACTGCGACGCGGTGTTGACGATGAGCAGGGGCCGGCCCCGGTACTGCTCGAGGCTGACCTCCTCACCGTCGATGGTGGTGGCGGTGAAGTCATACGCGGTGGTCATGACTCATATTCGTAGCGCATCCGCGGGCGGATGGCGTCATGGAGGTGCCATGGCCGACGCCCTAGAGTGATCTGCGTGACCTCATCGCGATCCGCCACCACCGCTCCCCGGACCGTTCTCGTGACGGGTGTGTCCAGTGGGATCGGCCAGGCGTCGGCCCGATTGCTCGTCGAGGCCGGCCACACGGTGATCGGCACGAGTCGCCACCCCGACGGCATCGCCGAGGCCGACCGTGTCCCCGGTGTCCGCTACATCGCGCTGGACCAGACCGACGCCGACAGCATCGAACGGTGTGCGCGTGAGGCCGGTGCGGTCGACATCCTGATCAACAACGCCGGCGTGAGCCACATGGGCCCGCTCGAGGACACCCCGATGTCGACCATCCACGAGGTGTTCGAGACGAACCTCTTCGGCCCGATCGCGCTGACGAAGGCGTTGTTGCCCGGGATGCGTGAGCGTCGTTTCGGTCGCATCGTGTTGGTCGGGTCGATGCTGGGGAGTTTCCCGTTGCCGTTCCGGTCGGTCTACGGGGCCACCAAGAGCGCCATGCATGCCTTCTCCGACGCGACCCGCCGCGAGTTGGCGCCGTTCGGCATCGCGATCACCACCGTCGAGCCGGGGACGATCGCCACCGGCATCGCCGATCGCCGCATCTACACCGTCGCCGAGAACTCGGCCTACGCCGCCGATTACGACACCGTGGCCGCGGCGACCCGCCGCAACGAGGCCAAGGGGTTGGCGGTCGACCCGGTCGCCGAGCTCGTGGTGGCCGCAGCCCTCGCCGAGAACCCGCGCACCCTGTACGCCCGCGGCAACATGGCGCCGATCGTGTTCGCGCTCAAGCGGATCCTGCCGTCGCAGTCGATGCTCGACGTGATGGCCCGGTTCCACGGGTTGAAGCGCGCCCGTCCGTGACGTCGCCCGAGTCGGTGCCCTCGGGCACCCGGACGCTCCGCGTGATCGGCATCGGTCCCGGCGATCCGCGCCAGGTCACCATCGAGGCCGTCGACGCCATGGCCGGGGTCGACGCGTTCTTCGTCCTCGAGAAGTCCTCGCGTGGAAAGGGTTCCACCACCGACACGCTGATCGGTGTGCGAGAACAGATCTGCGACCGCCACCTGGGTGCGGGCAACTACCGTTTCGTCGAGGTCGTCGACCCGCCGCGGCGGTCCGATCCCGACGACTACGACGCCGAGGTCCGACGCTGGCACGACGAACGCGCCACCCGCATCGAGGACGCGCTGCGCGCCGAGCTCGCCGACGACGGTGTCGGGGCGATCCTCGTGTGGGGCGATCCCGGTCTCTACGACAGCACCCTGCGCATCGCCGACGCCATCGTCGAACGCGGTCGCGTACCCCTACATATCGAGGTGGTCGCCGGCGTCACCAGCGCGTCGGCACTGACCGCCGCACACCGGATCCTGGCCAATCGCATCGGCGAACCCATTCTCGTCACGACCGGTCGACGGCTCGCCGACACGCCGCCGGGCGTCGACACCAACCAGATCGTTATGCTCGACGCCGACTGCGCCTTCCGCCACACCGCCGACCCCTGCGACCACATCTGGTGGGGGGCCTATCTCGGTACGCCGCACGAGATCCTGATCAGTGGCACCGTCGGCGACGTCGGTGACCGCATCGCCGACGAACGCGCACGAGCCCGCGCCGAACACGGCTGGATCATGGACATCTATCTGCTCCGCAAACCCTGACCCCGCGTAGCTGAGGGATCAGAAGAGATCGCCGAGCGCGGAGAGCATGTCGTCGGCCATCTCCGCGCGGCAGATCACGAAGTCCCGGACGTAGGGCCGCGAGCGGTTGTAGACGACCGGTGACCCGTCGAAGCGGCTGCAGTGCAGGCCCGCGGCGAGCGCGACACCGATGGGCGCGCAGTTGTCCCATTCGTACTGACCCGTGCCGTGCACATACGCGTCGGCGTCGCCGCGGACCACGGCCATCGCCTTCGCGCCCGCCGAGCCGACCGAGTAGGGCCGCAGCGACAGCCGGTCTGCGACCCACGCCGTGTCGTAGTTCAGGCCGTAGCGGGACACGACGAGTCGCCCCGACGGTTCATCGGCCTGCGACACCTCGTCGGAGCGGAACAGCTCGCCCGTGGCGGGCAGCGAGACCGCGCAGTCGGTGGGTGCGCCGTCGACGGTGAGCGCGATGTGGACCGCCCAGTCGTCGCGCCCGGATGCGTACTCGCGTGTGCCGTCGAGGGGATCGATGATCCACACCCGTTCGCTGCGCAGCCGCGCACCCGAGTCGCGGGCCTCCTCCGACAGGACGGCGTCGTGCGGACGGTGGGTCGCCAGCACCGCCGCGATCCAGGCCTGGGCGACGGCGTCGCCGACGTCGCCGAGCATGCGGCCGGTCAGCAGCGAGCGATGCCGAGCCGCGACCAGCACCTCACCGGCGCCGCGGGCGAGGCGAGCGGCCAGTTCCACGTCCGACAATGCGGTGGACGAGGCGTCCTGCTGCGGAGGAGCCATGGCCGGACCTTTCCGCCGAGACCTCGAGACCGGGACCGGGTGTCTGGTCGAGATGAACTGTTAATGTACCGACGTCCAAATGCTCTCTCGCAGGGCACGTTGCCGTGTCTCGCCTGCCGCCTCCGGGAGGTGTCGATGTCACGCCGGACACACCAGACCAACGCTGCGCGGACGTCCGGTGCCGTGGCCACGTCGATCGGGGCGCGGTGACCGAGCCGGGTGTCGATCGGAACGCTGTCGCCGCTTTGATCGTCGGTGGCGATGTCGAGTGGATCGATACCGATTCGGAGGCAGGGTCCACGCTGCCCGAGGCCTGGCGGACGATCGCGGCGGCGGGGTCGGCCTCAGAACGCGCACGTGCGGCCATGTCCCGTTGGGATCGGGAGTTCGTCGATCTGCTCCCACGCTTCGCGGCCCTGATGCGCGACCAGCTCATCGATGTCGTGCCCGCGAGGATCGCGGGGGATCCGGTGCTGGTCTATGTCACGACCGACGGTGACGCCTACGCCCCCTGGGTGGGTACCGACCCGCGCGACTTCGGCGAGGTCTCGCCGATCTGGGACGTACTGCCCGAGCCGTTGCGGGCGTTCCAA
Organism: Williamsia sp. Leaf354; assembly: GCF_001424365.1. Lineage (NCBI taxonomy): Bacteria > Bacillati > Actinomycetota > Actinomycetes > Mycobacteriales > Nocardiaceae > Williamsia > Williamsia sp. Leaf354. The sequence continues at coordinate 525,627 of NZ_LMPL01000004.1, read as the reverse complement.
CGGAACACCCATCCGGGCTTCGGACTGACGTGGCCCGGCGTCTACGGGATCCGCACACCCGCCGACCAGATCTCCCGGTACGAACGACTTGAGCTCGCAGACCTCGGGGTGGCGCCCGAGGAGGCCATCATCGGCGAGTACAACGGCGAACCCGTCCGCGAGGACGAGGTCTATCTGCTGTCGTTCGATGAGTCGCAGGCCTTCTATTGCGTGTCACCGCGGTTCCGTGTCGGTGAGATCGTGTTCATCCACTACGACGATGTCGATGTCGTGGACCTCTGGCCGACCCTCGACGACATCATGCTCATGCCCTATCGCAACGTCGTGTACTGACCGTCGTCGTGCGCGGCCGGTCGAATCGGGCCGAACGGTTGACGGGTGAGGGAAACTGGACCTCATGCCGGAGTTGCCCGAGGTGCAGGCCATCGCCGACTACGTCGACGGACGTGCGGCCGGACTACCGATACGCCGCGTCGACGTCGCGTCGCTCGCCGTGCTGAAGACCGCCGACCCGCCGTATTCGGCGCTGGCCGGCCGGACCGTCGCCGGTGTCCACCGCATCGGCAAGTACCTCGTGATCAGCACCGATCCGGCCGAGGCGGCACCCACCGAACCCGGTGCCGCGCCCGACGTCATCCACCTGGTGATCCACCTGTCCCGCGCCGGGTGGCTGCGGTGGTCGTCGAACCTGTCGCAGACACCGCCCCGTCCCGGCGGCAAGGGCCCCATCGCGCTGCGCGTCCACTGCGGGCTGCCGGGTGAGGGATTCGACGTGACCGAGGCGGGCACCCAGAAGCGCCTGGCCGTGTGGATCGTGCGCGACACCGCCGAGGTCGAACGGATCGCGACGCTGGGCCCCGACGTCCTGTCGCTGACGCGGGACGAGCTCGCCGCGATCCTCGGCGGGACCGGGGCTCGCATCAAGACCGTCCTCACCGACCAGCGGGTCATCAGCGGTGTCGGCAACGCCTACAGCGACGAGATCCTGCACACCGCGCAGATCTCCCCGTTCGCGACGGCGAAGTCGCTCTCCGACGATCAGCTCGACAGGCTGTTCGTCGCCGTGAACGCGGTCCTGTCCGACGCGATCGTGCGACTCGAGGGCGCCGAGGTCGCGACCATGAAGGGTGAGAAACGATCGGGATTGCGGGTCCACGCGCGCGCCGGAATGCCCTGCCCGGTGTGCGGCGACACCGTGCGCGAGGTGTCGTTCACCGATCGGGCGTTCCAGTACTGCCCGACATGCCAGACCGGCGGCAAGATCCTCGCCGACCGGCGGATGTCCCGCCTGCTCAAGTAGCTCATGGCGGCGAAATCCCCGTGCGTTAGCATTCTCGACAGGAACCGCACATGTTTGCGGTCGTTCACCGGCTGTGACGCGTCGTCGCCGGACGCGCCGATGACCGGAGGCATCACGGGGGGCTGATGATGGTGGGGGATCCGAGGTGATCCGCATCGCCGTCGCGCTCGGTCAGCTCGGGTGGGCCCTGTCGCACTGGTGGAAACGACAGGATCAGTTCGCCTGGTTCAGCAGCTACCTCGCCGACCGCCAGCTCATCGAACCCAGTCGCATCATCCTGGCCCTGTCGGCCGCGATGGTGACGCTGGTACCCGTCGTCGTCCTCATCGACGCCGACCTCACGACGTCGTTGCTGGCCATGCTGATCACGTCGATCGTGGTCGGTACGGGGCTGTCGTTGATGTGGGTGCTGCTGCCGTGGCCGTCGCCGGCACGATCGCGGGCGTGGGTGTGCGTCTGCGACGTCGCGATCCTGGTGGGCTCACTCGCGCAGTACAAGACGCTCGGCGGCCTCTACGGATGTGCGGTCTTCGGTCTCGTCGGCGGGTACATCGCCTTCTTCCACAGCGCGCGCCTGCTGGCCGCCCACCTCATGTTCTCGCTGGTGTCGGCAGGTGTGATCGCCGGCTTCATCCTCGCTGACGACGGGGCGGCGACCTCGAGCGTCGCGGTCGGCATCGTCCAGGCGGTACTGATCGGGATCTCGATCCCCGTGGCCACCCAGTTCCTCATGGAGGCGCTGGCATCGGACGCCGCGGCCGCCGAACTCGACACCCTCACCGGTGTGCTGAACCGACGAGGCCTCGAACGTGCCCTCGACCGGCTCAACAGCATGGACCCCGACAACGTGCACGGTCTCGCGGTGATCGTCGCCGATCTCGACAACTTCAAGGAGATCAACGACCGGTTCGGCCACCGTTACGGCGACCGTGTGCTCGCCGAGATCGCCACGCGACTGCGTGCCTCCCTCGGTGTGAGCGGCGTGGTGTCGCGGATCGGTGGCGACGAGTTCGTCGTCGCCGACAGCCTGCGCTGGACCGAGCCGATGCGCCTGGCCAACCAGGTGCTGCACACCATCTCGACCACCAGCGATCCGCCGGTGACCGCCAGTGTCGGGGTCGTGCACCTCACCGGCCGTCTCCCGGGTCATCGGTCGCTGATGACCACGGTCCTGTTCACCGACCTCGCCGACGCCGCGATGTACGAGGCCAAACGCGCGGGGGGCGACACCGTCCGCACCCGCTCACACGACTACGGCGCCGCCGTCACCGGCGACCCGTCCCCGTCGCCGCGCCCGGCGCAGTGGCCGCACTGACCGGCTGCATCGATCGTCAGGGGAACGCGCGCGATCAGCCCGTCGTGGCCGGCGACGATGCCGGTGCGGCCGGCGATCCGTCGGACCACACCACCGGCGCGGCCTTGTAGTCGGCCGAGGGATCGGTCGAGGTCTGCGCCCAGTAGATGACCCGGGTCAGATCGACGCCCTTGTCGGCCACGGCGACGAAACACGTCGCGTAGGAGTTGCCACGTCCCAGGGTGCGTGGGGCGTCCGTCGCCCGGCACTTGTCGAAGTTGTCGGGCGGGGTCTCGGTGAGGGTCGCGGTGCGTCCGTCGCTGCTGCCGGCGAGGCCCACCACCGACGGCACGTCGAGCTGGCGGTTCGCCAGCTGGGTGACGGTGACGTGGACGTAGAACGGGGTACCGCCGTGGGTCACCGACTCCGGGAGCTCCGACGCCGAGCCCGGTTCGATGCCGGTGACGGTGAACATGGCGAGTTGACCGGCGGGCCGGAACGCGTCCGCAGGCAGATACGCGCTCGCGCCGAACGCCAACGTCGTGCCGGTGGGGGTGCGGTCGACCAGGCCCGCGGGGGCCACGACGTTGGCCGACACCGGCACCGACGTGCTGGGCCGGGCCGGGGCGTCGGTGCCCGCCGACTCCGATCCCGAGGTGCAGGCGGCCAGGGTCGCGGCCGTGCCGACGATCGCGAGTGCGGAGGTGACAGCGGTTCTCAACGTGACCATGTCAGTGATCGTATGCAGCGATCACCATGGAATGGCGACAAGTCCCCGCCGCGCCGCGACCGCGGCGCCGAGTTGACCGAGCCGATGGCGATCCATCGTGACGCCGCGCCCCGGCCGACCGGGCGTCACGAGGGTGAGGGTGATGCGTCCCGCCGACCGGCCCGACCACAGACGCACGACGGTCCGCGACGGCGTGTCGGTGGGCCGGGGCTCCACCGACCGCACCGCCATTCCGGTCGCGCGATGCCCTCCGAGCTCGTCGAACACCCCGCCCAGATCGCCCAACGGGGACACCAGGGCCTCGCGTCCGCCGGGATCGGGGACCATCGCATGCGCGATGCGGTCGCCGAGCAGTTGCAGCAGTTCGGCGGGCATCCCACCCGGTGGACCCAGGCCGGAACCGGACGCACCGCCGCCCGCCGCGGCGTAGGCGGCGCGCAGCTTGTCGGCGCACACGGCCGCGTCGTCGGCGTCGTCGATCACCGTCTCCGCCATCATCAGCTCGCCGGTCTCGTCACCGCCCGCCATGGGGATCGCGACCTCGACCGGTCCGGGTCCGCGGACCTCGCGCACGAGGTCGGCGGCGAGAGCGGTCGCGACCGCGGTGGAGGTGGCGCCACTGGCGGCGACGAACCGATCCCAGTGCGCCGCATCGACATCGAGCACGGCATGGACCTCACGCACCGGCGGACCGGACGGGGCTGCCACTGGTCGCGACGGCGGTCGGGCCGCGGCCAACAGTTCTGCCCGCACCTGCGGATCGATCACGGTCCGCGCGAGGCTGCGCACCACACCGACGACGACGTGTACCCACAACAGCAGCGCGTCGATCACGTCGTCGCGCAGCCGCGGTGGCGTGGTCGGGGTGCGGACCGCGCTCGGATCGGATCCGGCGAGTGCCGCCCGGGCGACACCGATCAGGCCGAGCCCCTCGGTGACGACGTGCGAACAGCTGACCGTCACCGCCGACCCGCCGTCGGTGACCGGGCGCACCGCGATCTCCCACACCGGTCCGCGGTCGACGTCGAACCCTGCGGCGGCGCGGTCGTCGGCCCACGCCACCACGTCGTGCGGCGCAACCGGTTCGGGATCGACCCGCAGCGGTGCGACGACCGCGTCGGCGACGAAACTGCGACGCGCGAACGGGACCGGCGATGTCGCCACCCGCCGCGTCAGGTCACTGGCGGCGAGCAGTCGGTGCAGGTCGGCGAGATCGTCGGGCGCGATGGGTTCGGCGAAACGCCACACACCCTGCATGACGACCTCGGCGCCGCGGCCGTGGTTGCCGCGGTAGAAGATGTCGTCGAGGACCGACAACCGTGCCGCCGCCGCGCGATCGACGAATCGCGGTCGACGGGTGTCGGAGGTGCGCTCAGACGTCGCGTCCACGCTCTCCTCGATACCACCGGATGAGGGCATCGGTGGACGAATCGTCCTGCGCGGCCGGGGCCGCCGGGTCGATGAGGACCTCGAGGAGCTCCTTGGCCTGGGTCTTGCCCAACTCGACACCCCACTGGTCGAAGGAGTTGATGCCCCAGATCGCGCCCTCGACGAACACCTGGTGCTCGTAGAGCGCGATGAGCTGACCGATCACCGACGGCGTGAGCTTCGGCGCCAGGATCGACGTCGACGGACGGTTGCCCGGCATCACCTTGTGCGCCACCACGTGCGAGTCGACACCCTCGGCGGCGATCTCGTCAGCGGTCTTGCCGAATGCGAGCACCTTCGTCTGGGCGAAGAAGTTGCTCATCAACAGGTCGTGCATCGACCCCGAACCGTCGGCGTCGACGGGCAGATCGTCTGTCGGCGAGGCGAACCCGATGAAATCGGCGGGGACCATCCGGGTGCCCTGGTGCAGGAGCTGGTAGAAGGCGTGCTGGCCGTTGGTGCCGGGCTCGCCCCAGAAGATCTCGCCGGTGTCGACGGTGACGTGATGTCCGTGGGCGTCGACGGACTTGCCGTTGGACTCCATCGTGAGCTGCTGCAGGTACGCCGCGAAGCGCGCCATGTCGTTGGAGTAGGGGAGCACCACACGCGACTGCGAGTCCCAGAAATTGTTGTACCAGAGGCCGATGAGGCCCAGGATGACCGGCGCGTTCTGGTGCAGCGGCGCCGAGCGGAAGTGCTTGTCGACGACGTTGAAGCCGTGCAGGAAGTCGGCGAACGCCTCCTTGCCCACCGCGGCCATCACCGACAGTCCGATCGCGGAGTCGACCGAGTAGCGGCCGCCCACCCAGTCCCAGAACCCGAACATGTTGTCGGTGTCGATGCCGAAGTCGGCGACCTTCTCGGCGTTGGTGCTCACGGCGACGAAGTGCTTGGCGACGGCGCCGTCGTCGGGTCCCACGCCGAGCTTCTCGAGCAGCCAGGTGCGGGCCGCGGTCGCGTTGGTGAGGGTCTCCAGCGTCGAGAAGGTCTTCGACGCGATGACGAAGAGGGTGGTCTCGGCATCGAGATCGGCCAGCGTGCCGACGAGGTCGGCGGGGTCGACGTTCGACACGAATCGACAGCTGATGCCGGCGTCGACGTAGTGCCGCAGGGCCTGGTAGACCATCGCCGGGCCGAGATCGGACCCGCCGATGCCGATGTTCACGACGGTCTCGATGCGCTTGCCGGTGTGACCGGTCCACTCGCCGTTACGCAGAGCGTCGGTGAAGGTGCCCATCGCCTCGAGCACCTCGTGCACGTCGGCGACGACGTCCTGACCGTCGACCTTCAGCGTCGCGCCCTGCGGCAGACGCAGCGCCGTGTGCAGCACCGCGCGGTCCTCGGAGGTGTTGATGTGTTCGCCCCAGAACATGGCGTCGCGCTTGCCCTCGAGGTCGACCTCACGCGCCAGCGACACCAGCAGGTCGAGCGTCTCGCGCAGCACGCGGTGCTTCGAGTAGTCGATGTGCAGGTCACCGACGTCGATGACGAGTTCGCGGCCCCGCTTGGGGTCGACGGCGAAGACCTCGCGCAGGTGCATGGCGTAGACGTGCGGCTGATGGGCCGACAGTTCCTGCCAGGCGTGGGTACCGGTGATGTCGTGGTCGTGTTCGGTGGTGTCGCTCGTCATGGTGGACCTCTCGGTTCTGGCGTCGCGCGGGCTCGTGACCCTCTCCGCGATCAGCCTAGTGGCGCCGTCGCGCCCCGTTCACGGTGGACGCGCACGCCGTCGGTGGCGACGGCTCCCTAGGGTGTACGCCATGAAGGGGTTCGCCGACCGGGCGCAGGCGGCACCCTGCTGCTCGCCGACCGCCGACACCGCGAGGGCGATCCCGGACGCGCTGCCCGTCACGACGACGGGCACGCATCGGGTGGCGCAGCGGCCGCTGGCCGGGGGACGCTTCGACATGGGTGACGCTCATTCCGAGGGTGTCGCCACCGACGGCGAGACGCCATGCCACGCCGTCACCGTCGCCGCGTTCACGATGGACGAGACCACGGTCCGCACCAGCGATTTCGCGGCGTTCGTCGACGACACCGGATACCGCACGACCGCCGAGAGGGCGGGATCGTCGGCGGTGTTCCACGCGCTGGTCGATCCCGCGTCGGTCGACGTCCTCGGGGCCGCACCCGCCGCGCCGTGGTGGTGGGAGGTGCGGGGCGCGGACTGGCGACACCCGTTCGGACCAGGCCCCGACTTGCGCACCGACCTCGCCGACCACCCGGTGGTGCACGTCTCGCACGACGATGCGCTCGCCTATTGCCGGTGGGCGTCGCGTGCCCTGCCCACCGAGGCGCAGTGGGAGTACGCGGGGCGCGGCGGACTCGAGGGGACCCGCTTCGGGTGGGGTGACGACCGCACGACACCGTCGGGTGCCGAGTTGTGTCACATCTACGACCCCGCGAGGTGGGGATCGGCGTTTCCGGCGCACCCGGGGTCGCGGATCGCCGTCGCCCCGACACTGCCCGGCGATGCTCTGCCGCCCAACGGCTTCGGGCTGCGCCAGATGTCGGGCAACGTGTGGGAGTGGTGCTCCGACCGCTTCGACCCGCGGTGGTATCGACGCAGTCCGACCGCCGACCCGTCCGGCCCGGACCGCGGAGCGACCCGCGTGCTGCGCGGGGGGTCGTACCTGTGCGACGACTCGTACTGCCGGCGCTACCGTGTCGCGGCGCGCTCGCACACCACCCCCGCGTCGTCGGCGGGCAACATCGGTTTCCGCACCGTCTCCTCGACCTGACGTCAGAGGGCTGCGAACACCTCGTCGAGAAGATCTCGCGCACCGGTCATCTCGGGGTCGGCGCCGTTGAGGAGGTCGTCGAGGCCCTGCTGGAAGATTCCGTCGAAGGCGACGTAGACGAGCTGTCGGGTCATGCGCGCCGGCGCCCCCCGCAGCTCGCAGAAGCGGTGCACCACATTCCAGATCATCTCGGTACGGCGGAGTTCGATCTCGCGGACCTCGTCGCGCAGCGACTCCTCGTAGCGGGTCTGGTTGCGGAGGTCGTACCAGAGCCGGTGCAGTGACGAGTCGGCCCGCAGGGTCGCCACGAACATCGAGGAGAAGTCCCGCCGCAACTCGTCGGCCGTCGTCGCAGACGCGACCGCCTCGTCGTACCGGGTCACGCACAGGTCCTCGTAGATCCGGACCGCCTCGGCGATGAGGTCGAGCTTGTCGCGGAAGTAGTAGTGCAGGACCCCGTGCGAGAACGCCGAGTTCTGCGCGATCTCCCGCAGGCTGGTGCGCGCATAGCCCAGCTCGGCGAGTGTCTTGAGCGTCGCGGTCGCGAGCTCCCTGCGCCGTGCGGAGAACTTGTCCGGGCCTCGCTGCCCCGACCGCGCGTCGGGGTGCGTGGCGGTGGTCATCGACCGAGTGTACGGCGCGATCGGGCCGGAACGTGCAGCGAAAGCCCACTTCACCGGCGCCGCGCCGTGCGAGAGCACGTGATTCTTGACAACTGCCCAAGAAATCCTTGACAGCTGTCAAAGGACGTTCTTAGTGTGATGGCCACCGCATTCATCCACGGCTGTGGCCTACGTCTCCCGACCGGGTCGAGTCCGTCCAGGAAAGGGCACACGCATGACGAGTTACAACCTCGCCGGCCGGAAGGCGCTGGTCACCGGGGCTGCACAGGGACTCGGCGCCGGTATGGCGTCGGCGCTGGCGCAGGCCGGGGCGGCTGTCGCCGTCGCCGACATCGACGACGACCTCGGCCACGAGACGGTCGACAGCCTGCGAGCGGCCGGGGCGAAAGCGGAGTTCGTGCACCTCGACGTCCGCCACGACGCGGAGTGGGAGTCGGCCATGGCGACGGCGGTCGCCGCACTCGGCGGTCTCGACATCGTCGTCAACAACGCCGGCGTGGAGGTCACCGACCTGCTGATCGACTTCGATGCCGACGCCGCATCGACCCTGCTGTCGGTCAACGTCCTCGGGACCGCGCTCGGTATCAAGCACGCCTTCCGGACGATGCGTCCAGGCGGGGCGGCGGGTGACGGCGGCGCGGTGGTCAACATCGCGTCCGTCGCCGCGACCATCGCATTTCCCGGCATCGCCCTGTACTCCGCGTCGAAGTCGGCCATCGACCGCCTCACCCGCGTCGCGGCCGCCGAGTCCGGCAAGCTCGGGTACGGGGTGCGGATCAACTGCATCTACCCCGGCCTCACCCCGACGGCCATGGGCAACAAGCTCGCCGTCGAGACCGCCGGCCTCGGACTCTTCGAGTCGCCGGAGGCCGCGGCCGGCGCCGTCGCCGAACTCACCCCGCTCGGGCGTCTCGGGCAGGTCGACGACATGGCCGATGCGGTCGTGTTCCTGTCGTCGGACGCCGCGAAGTTCATCACCGGGGCCGGGCTGCCGGTCGACGGCGGGATGGGGATGTGAGGTCCCCGACCTCGGTCGACGACCTCCGGGATCTGCTGTGACGCTGGCCTTCTACCTCGACAAGGGCGCATCGCTCGGCCCGGACGCACCGTGTCTCACCCTGCGCGGGGAGTCGATGAGCTACGGCGAGGTGGTTGGCCTGTCACACGCGGTGGCGCGAGCGCTGCGTCGGTCGGGTGTCGCGCCGGGGGACAAGGTGGGCATCCTCTCGGCCAACCACCCCACCTCGTTCGCCTGCGTCTTCGGCATCGCGCGGACCGGCGCGGTGTGGTGTCCCGTCAACCCGCGCAACGCGGCCGGTGAGAACGCCGAACTCCTCGATCTCATCGACTGCACGACGCTGCTCTTCCAACCCGCGTTCGACGACCTCGTCGCCGAGATCGCGCCGCAGCTCCCGTCGTTGGTCACCCTCGTCCGGCTCGGCGAGTCCGACGGCACCGCGATCGGTCTCGACGACTGGCTCGCCGCGGCCCCCGACGACGACCTGGTCACCGATGACGATCTGGTTGTCGACGACGACCCGGTGGACGACGGCCCCGTCGACGACGTCGTCGCACTCGTCGGTACGGGCGGGACGACGGGGCGCCCGAAAGGGGTGATGCTCACCGACCGCAACCTACAGACGATGACGTCGGTCGTGCTGATGCGCTACCCGTTCGAGGGGAGGCCGCGCTACCTCGCGCTGGCCCCGTTGACGCATGCGGCCGGGGTCCTGTGCTTCCCGATCATGGCGCTCGGCGGCGAGATCGTCGTGATGGACCACCCGGACGTCGGGGAGTTCCTCGATCTCGTCGCGCGGCACGGGATCACGCACACGTTCCTGCCGCCGACGCTGATCTACATGGTGCTCTCGCACGAGTCGCTCGACGCGACGGATCTGTCGTCCCTGCAATGCTTCTGGTACGGCGCGGCACCGATCTCGACCAGTCGACTCGCCGAGGCGCTGAGGCGGATCGGCCCGATGGCGCAACTGTTCGGGCAGTCCGAGGCACCGATGATGATCTCCACCCTGTCGCCGGCGGAGCATCGTCGGCCCGACGGGAGCATCCATCACGAGCGGCTCGCCTCCGCCGGCTTCCCGTCGCCGCTGGTGACCGTCGCGATCCTCGACGAGGACGGGGTCGCCGTGCCCGCAGGCGAGCGCGGGGAGGTGTGTGTCCGTGGGCCTCTGGTGATGGCGGGCTACTACCGCAACCCCGAGGCGACCGCCGCCGCGTCGACCCACGGGTGGCACCACACCGGCGACATCGGGTTCCTCGACGACGACGGACTGCTCCACATCGTCGACCGCGCCAAGGACATGATCATCACCGGCGGTTTCAACGTGTATTCCGCGGAGGTCGAGCAGGCGCTCATGGCGCACGACGCCGTCCGTGACTGCGCCGTCGTCGGACTGCCCGACGACAAGTGGGGCGAACGGGTCACCGCGGTCGTCCTGCTCCACGACGGCGCCGCTCCCACGGCCGAGGAACTGACCGCGTTCGTCAAGACGCGCATCGGATCGGTCAAGGCGCCCAAACAGATCGAGGTCTGGCCCGACCTGCCCCGCTCCACCGTCGGGAAGATCCTCAAGACCTACATCCGCTCCGCTCTCTCCGCCCATTGACCCACCCGTCCCACCGAGGAGGACCCATGCTCGAACTCGCCCTGTACCTGCCCAATTTCCGCGAGAAGATCACCGTCACCGAACTCGAGGACCTCACCGCCCTCGCCGAGGAACTCGAGTACGAGTCCGTCTGGACGCTCGACCGCATCATCGTCCCGGAGTCGTCGGATCGTGCGGAGATGGAGTTCGCCTTCGGCATGATGCACGAGCTGCCCAAGCAGCTGCCCGTGTCGTCGAGAGGGGAGTTCCTGCAGGGGTTCCCGCTGATCCCGTGGCTCGCCGCGAAGACGACGAAGGTCCGCATCGGGATGAGCATCATCGACACCCCCTACCGCTCACCGGGTGTGCTCGCCGCCGAGCTCGCGACCATCGACCACCTGAGCAACGGCCGGCTGAACGTGGCCGTCGGATCGGGGTGGATGCCCGAGGAGTTCGCCGCCGCGAGCGCCGGTCACATCTTCCCGCGCCGCCATCAGCACCTGCGTGAGTCGATCGAGATCATGCAGGGGATCTGGGCGAACGACGTGTTCGAATACCACGGGGAGTTCGCCGATTTCGGCCCCAGCGGGTTCGGGGCCAAGCCGCTGCAGAGCCCTCGGCCGCCGATGTACTTCAGTGGACTGAAGGACGCCAAGCGCGCGGCCAAGCGGGTCGCGAAGTACGGCCTCGACGGGTGGATCGGGATCCAGGACTCGCCGGAGGAGATCGCGACCTGGCGCGCCGGGATCGCCTCGGAACTCGCCGAACTCGACACCCCGCGGACCATCGACGACCTCGACATCGCCAGCATGATCTGGACGGTCATCACCGACGTCGACATGGACGACACCCCGGCCGGCAAGGCATCCAATCTCCTCGTCGGGTCCGAACGTCAGGTGACCGACATCCTCAAGCGCTATCGCGAGGCGGGGCTGACGAAACTGCTGGTGTGGCCGCCGTTCGCCGATGTGCCCACCGCGAAGACGATGGACGACATGAAGCGCCTCAAGAACGACATCCTGCCGAAGATCGAGGCGATGTAGTCAGTCCCGCTCGGTGCGCCGGAGCTGTCGCTGGTCGCCGAGCGGACGGCGCGACGGCAGGCTGCGGGCCGTCGCGCGGGCGGCCTCGGTGTCGAGCTGCGCGTGATGACGTCGCATGAACTCCGCCGCGATCGCGGTGCCGGTCGCCTCGTCGAGCAGTTCGTCGCCGGTGTCGGTCCGCCAGTCGCGCAGGCGCCCGGCGAGGTCGTCGCGGATGTCGGCGTGCGCCGGGTCCTCGGCGAGGTTGATCCGCTCGAGGGGATCGACACGCAGGTCGTACAACTCGCGCTCCGGACGCGGGAGGTCCTGCGATCCGTCGAGCGCCAGCGCCGACGGGCTGTCGAGGATGTCCAGCGGCAGGCTCAGCGCGGGACGTCGCGCGTAGTTCTCGATGTACCGGTGCGTGGACGTGCGCACGGCCCGGATCGGGTCGAAGCTGTCGTGGAAGGTCTTCTCCGTGAACACCTCCGAGCGCACCGTGTCCGCGGTGTCCGGGGTGCCGCCGAACATCTCGTCGGCGTGGGAGAAGCCCTCCATGTCCTCGGGCACGTCGAGCCCGAGCGCGTCGAGGATGGTCGGCGACAGGTCGACGCCGCTGAACAGGTCGTCGTAGCGGTGTGCGGTGACATCCCGTGACGTCGGCGGCCGGATGATGCAGGCGACACCCGTTCCCGCCTCGTAGAGGGTGGATTTGGCGCGGGGGAACGCGATGCCGTGATCGGTGATGAACACGATCCACGTGCTCTCGTCGAGGCCGAGGTCGGTGACCGTCTGCAGCAACCGTCCCACGGCCGCATCGGCTTTCGTCACCGACGCCTGCAGGCCCGCGATGTCCTCGCGCACCGGACGCGCGTCGGGCAGAAACGGCGGCACCGTGACGCCGGCGGGATCGGCGGGCGGGTACTCGTCGGCAGGGTAGGGGCGATGGGTCTCGAAGAACCCCGCCGTCAACAGGAACGGACCGTCGGTGCCGTGGTCGGCCAGCCATTCCTGGCTGCGTGCGACGACGTGGTCGCAACGCGAGTCCGAGACGTCCCAGTCGTCGAATCCGATCCGTGCCGGGTCGGAGCTCTCGTGCTGCATGCCGAACAGCTGGGTGGTCCATCCCTCGCGCGACAGGATCGCCGGGAGCGTCACGACGTCATCGTGGTACTCGAAACCGTGGTGGGCCAGGCCGATCAGGCCCGTCGAGTGCGGGTACCGGCCCGTGAACAGCGCACCGCGGGCGGGGGAGCACAGGGGGGCGGCTGCATGGGCGTCGGTGAGCAGCACACCGTCGGCGGCGAGTGCGTCGAGATGAGGGCTGACCACCCCGGCGGCGCCGTAGCAGGCGAGATGGCGTCCGAGATCGTGCCAGTGGACGAAGAGGACGCTGTCGCGGGCGGGGCTCACCGGCCCAGCGGACCCCGGCCGAGACGCAGCAGCATCATCGCGAGGGTGTGACCCTCCTGGCCGAGTTCGGAGAACCGCTGCAGCACCTTCATCTCGCGGCTGTGCACCAGGCGCGGTCCGCCCGACGCCATGCGGGTGCGTCCCACCTTCTTCGAGATGGCGGTCCGGCGTTTGATGGCGCCGAGGATGATCGCGTCGAGACGGTCGATCTCGAGGCGGAGTTCGTCGATCTCGTCGGGGAGGTCGTCGACGTCGGACGAGAGTCCGTAGCTGCTCAGGTCGATCGGCGAGCCGGCCGCATCGTCGGAGGCGTTCATCCGACCGATCTTGCCACGAGTGTCGTGCGATCCCGGGGCGGGCGACTGGTACCAATGAGCGGTGGCGCACCCGACCAGCACGACCTCGGCGGTGACGGACGTCGTGCGCGCCCACCGGTCACCGGCGCGTGCGGGTCGCGGGGTGGTGATCGGCCTCGGGTTGCTGCTGCTCATCCACGTGGTGGTGCGCGCCTACGTGCTCGTACGGGGCAACTTCTACTGGGACGACCTGATCCTGACCTCGCGCGCGGGCACCCACGGGTTCTTCTCGCCGTCGCTGCTGTTCGACGACCACGACGGCCACCTGATGCCGGCGGCGATGGCGGTGATCGACGCCGTCACCGCCGTGGCCCCGTTGAGCTGGCCGGTGGCCGCGGCGACCCTGCTCGTCGGGCAGCTCGTGGCGTCCGCGTCGGTGGCCCGGATGGTCGTGGTCATCGCCGGCCGTCGACCGGCCGCGCTGGTCGCCCTCGCCTTCTATCTCCTGACGCCGATGGTCGTGCCGTCCTTCGCGTGGTGGGCCTCGGGGCTCAACAACCTCCCGATGCAGGCGACGATGGCGTGGGTCGTCGCCGACGCCGTCCTGCTGACCCGCGACCGCGCCGGTGGCGCGTCGGGAGGGCCGCGGTCCCGGATCATCGAGAGTCGGACGATCGTGATCCGCTCCGCGGTGGTGTTCGCCGTCGGGCTGGCGTTCTTCGAGAAGTCGGCGCTAATCGCGCCGGTCGCGTTCGTGGTCGCCCTGCTCGGGGTGCGGCTGTCGCAGCTCGGGCGCGACCCGGGCGAACCGACCCGCGCGCTGCCGGTGGTGTGGCGACGAGCCCGCGGCCTGTGGATCGCACTGTCGGCGGTGGCCGCGGTGTGGGCGGTGGCCTTCCTGACCATCGGGCGCCCGACCGCAGGCGAACATTCCCTCGGGCAGACCTCGGCGCTGGTGTGGCGTTCGGTGACCGAGGGAATCGTCCCCGCCGTCGCGGGCGGGCCCTGGACGTGGGACCGCTGGATACCCAGCCCGCCGTTCGGCACTCCCGGCGTCGGCCTGCAGATCGTCGGCTGGCTCATCGTCGCCGGGGCAGTCGTCGCGGCGATCCGCGCTCGACGCGGCGCGACCGCGGTCGTGGTGTGCACGGTCGTCTACATCGTGGTGGCGCAGGCACTGGTCAGCTGGAACCGCAGCAGCACCACCACCGCACTCGAGCTGTCGCAGACACTGCGCTACCTCCCCGACACCGCCGTCGTGCTCGTCGCGGCCGCCGCACTGATCATCGCCGCGCCGTCACGTCCGGGCGGACACCCGGGTCGCGGCCCACGGCTGGTCGGGGCGGCGGTGGTCGCGTTCTCGGCCATCGGCTCGGTGGTCTCGACGCTGACCTTCGCCGGATCGTGGTCCCACGACCCCACCGGCGACTACGTCACCACCGCACGCGCGTCGCTGGCCGCCGCGGCCGACACCCCGATGTTCTCCCAACCCGTCCCGCTCGAGGTGCTGACCCCGGTCGCCTACCCGGACAACCTCGTGGAGAACGTCTTCTCCGGGCTGCCGACACGGCCCGAGTTCGGTGACTGGACCGGCGACCTGCGCGTGCTGAGCCCGAAGGGCACCATCACCCCGGGCGCGGTGACCCGGGCGCGCGGATTCGCCGCCGGTGCGGGTGCCTGCGACCGCCCCGAGGTCACCGGCCCGACGGCGATCGATCTGGACGGGCCGCTCATCCGCTGGCGGTGGACCGTGCAGTTCGCCTACTGCGCGAACGCCGCCGGCGAGGTCGAGGTGCGGATCGGGGACAGCAGCCCGGTGGTCGCGCCGGTCGAGGCGGGTCTGCACGGTCTGTGGGTGCAGGCCTCGGGCACCGGGACGACCGTGTCGATCCGTCCCCGCACGCCCGGGCTGGCGCTGCACCTCGCCGCCGGCGTGGTCGGCGAGGTCTACGACCCCGCGTTGATCCGCTGACGCTCGCGAACGGAGCACTAGAACACCTGTGCGCATGGCGCGGGCGTCGTGTCCGACCGCGCGGGTAGGATCGCTCCCTGATGACACGCGCACCACAGCCCTCTCTTCCCGGCCTCACCAGGGGCGATCCCGTGGTCTCCGGCATGTCCGGCGACGCCCTCACCGATCGCGCTCGCGAGCTCCTGGAGGGCCTCAACCCGCAGCAACGCGCCGCCGTGATGCACACCGGCGGCCCCCTGCTGATCGTCGCGGGCGCCGGATCCGGCAAGACCTCGGTGCTCACCCGACGCATCGCCTACCTGCTCGCCCAGCGTGACGTCTCGCCCGGCGAGGTCCTCGCCATCACGTTCACCAACAAGGCCGCCGCCGAGATGCGCGAGCGGGTGATCGAACTCGTCGGTCCCCGCGCGAACCGCATGTGGGTCTCGACGTTCCACTCGACCTGCGTGCGGATCCTGCGCGCGCAGGCCGCGCTCATCGAGAGCCGCAACTCGAACTTCTCCATCTACGACGCCGACGATTCCAAGCGACTGCTGGCGATGATCGTGCGCGACCTCGACCTCGACCCGAAGAAGTTCAGCCCGCGCGGCTCGGGCATCCACATCTCGAACCTGAAGAACGAGCTCATCAGCCCCGAATCGGCGACCGCCACCGCCGCCGAGGCCGACGACGACACCGCCACCACACTCGCCGACATCTACACGCGGTATCAGGCGCGTCTGCGGGCGGCGAACGCCTTCGACTTCGACGATCTCATCGGCGAAACCGTTGCGCTGCTGCAGAATCACCCCGAGGTCGCCGAG
The DNA here is from genome assembly GCF_001424365.1 of Williamsia sp. Leaf354. NCBI lineage: Bacteria > Bacillati > Actinomycetota > Actinomycetes > Mycobacteriales > Nocardiaceae > Williamsia > Williamsia sp. Leaf354. The sequence goes on along the minus strand of NZ_LMPL01000004.1, from coordinate 509,402 downwards.
TACTACCGTCGTCGCTTCCGGCACGTGCTGGTCGACGAGTACCAGGACACCAACCACGCCCAGTACGTCCTGGTGCGTGAGCTGGTGGGCACGGGTCAGGGGGCCGTCACGCCGTCGGAACTGTGCGTGGTCGGCGACGCCGACCAGTCGATCTACGCGTTCCGAGGCGCCACGATCCGCAACATCGAGGAGTTCGAGCGAGACTTCCCCGACACCGAGACCGTGCTGCTGGAACAGAACTACCGCTCCACACAGACGATCCTGTCGGCGGCCAACGCGGTGATCGCGCGCAACCCCAACCGGCGCGAGAAGAAGCTGTGGACCGACGCCGGCGAGGGTGAGCTGATCGCCGGCTATGTCGCCGACAACGAGCACGACGAGGCGTCGTTCATCGCCCGCGAGATCGACTCCCTCTGCGACAGTGGCGAGTTCACGTACTCCGACGTCGCGGTGTTCTACCGGACCAACACCGGTTCGCGGTCGCTGGAGGACATCTTCATCCGCCTCGGCATCGCCTACAAGGTCGTCGGCGGCGTGCGGTTCTACGAACGCAAGGAGGTGCGCGACATCGTCGCGTACCTGCGCGTGGTGGCCAATCCCGACGACACCGTGAGCCTGCGACGCATCGTCAACACGCCCAAGCGTGCCATCGGCGACCGCGCCCAGGCGTGTGTCGCGGTGTACTCCGAGAACGCGGGGGTGAGCTTCTACCAGGCGCTGATCGACGCCGCCGCGGGCAACGTGCCGTTGCTCAACAGTCGTGCCGTCAAACAGATCTCGGGTTTCGTCGACCTCATCGAGGGGTTGCGCAACGACTTCCTGGCGGTGTTCGGCGAGTCCGACACCCCCGACGCCGACACCACCACCATCGACGCCGGGTCGGAGAGTGCCGACATCGGTGAGCTCGTCGAGGCCATCGCCCACCGTTCGGGGTATCGCGACGAGCTGGAGGGTTCGAGCGACCCGCAGGACGGCGCGCGTCTCGACAACGTCAACGAGTTGATCTCCGTCGCAAGGGAATTCAGCGCCGATGCCGCCGCGCTCGACCCGGCCGACCGCCCCGACCCGGAGGAGGGCCTCCCCGAGCCCGGTTCGCTCGCGGCGTTCCTCGAGCGTGTGTCGCTGGTCGCCGACGCCGATCAGGTGCCCGACAGCGCCGCGGGCATGGTGACGATGATGACGCTGCACACCGCGAAGGGACTGGAGTTCCCGGTCGTGTTCGTCACCGGGTGGGAGGACGGTCAGTTCCCGCACATGCGGGCCCTGGGCGACCCGGCCGAGCTCAGCGAGGAGCGACGACTCGCCTACGTCGGCATCACGCGTGCCCGCAAGCGGCTCTACGTCACCCGGTCGATGGTGCGTTCGGCGTGGGGGCAGCCCGTGTCGAACCCGGAATCCCGCTTCCTGCAGGAGATCCCGCAGCATCTCATCGACTGGCGTCGCACCGAGCCGCGACGCCGCGAACGGTCGTTCGGCAGTTCCGGCGGCTTCTTCGGCTCCGACTCGTTCCGGTCCGGCGGCAACGGCAACGGGGGTGGCGAGCGCAGTTCGGCCCGTGGTCGCAGCTCGTATTCGGCCAGTCCCACGCGGGGACGCAACAACCAGGTCTCGGTCGCTGTCGGCGACCGGGTGAACCACGCCAAGTACGGCATGGGCAAGGTCGTCGCGAAAGAGGGATCGGGGGCCACCGAGCGGGTGACCTTCGATTTCGGCAGCAGCGGCCGGATCACGCTGATGTCGTTGGGCGGTCTGCCCGTGGACAAGCTCTAGTCGGGACCCGTCGAACGGGCGGGTCGACCTAGCCGGTGTAGTTGGAGAGCGGCACCCCGTGCTCGGGGAACCACGGCATCGGGTCGACCTTCATGCCGTTCACCCAGCGCTCGACGTGCACGTGCGGTCCGGTGGAGAACCCCTCGTTGCCGACGCGGGCGATGACCTGTCCGGCCATCACCTTCTCGCCCTTGGTGACGAGGACGCCGCTCGACGCCATGTGGCCGTACATGAAGATGCTGCCGTCGGACGCCTTGACCTGGATCCAGTTGCCGAAGCCAGAGGCGGGTCCGGCCTCCACCACGACACCGTCGGTGGCGGAGTGGATCGGGGTGCCCAGCGGGGCGGCGAAGTCGATGCCGCCGTGGAAGGCGCCCCAGCGGTAGGCGAAGCCCGAGGTGAACTGGTAGAGCCCCATGTCGACCGGCGAGGCGTAGAGCGGGGTGCGCGAGGCGGCGTCGGCAGCCTTGGCGTCGCGGGCCATCTTGTCGCCGGTGGCGAGCTGGTCGGTGAAGTCGTGGAGATCGGTGGGCGCGGCGCCGGGTGCGACGGCGGCGTCACCGGTGACCGACGGGTCGAGCGGGGTGACCGCGGCCGCCCGGTTGACCGAACCCGACGCGGGCTCGGCCTTCTGCGGGGCCTCGGTGGTCGAGCCGGTGTCGATCTGTCCGCTCACGGCGACCACGGCCGCTCCGGCGGCGACGGCGAGGAGCGCGGCGCGACCCTTGAGGGCGGTGGGCGGTGCCGAGATGCGGTGCTTGCCACCCGAGCGCGGGGCGCGGGTCTGCGGGAGGCGACGGAACGAGCGGTCGTCCTCGGCGGGGTCGAAGTCGTCCTGTCGCGCGCCGGTGACCGAGAACGGATGGTGGTGGGCCGTCTCGTCGAATTCGATCTCGGCGATCAGGATGTCCTGGGTGACCTCCGCGGGCAGCGAGCGCCGGCGCGGGGTGTCGCGCACAGGGCGGTCGGTGATGTCCGAGGTGCGGACATCGGCGTAGGCCTCGTCGGTGCGGCGGTTCGACGTCGCGGTGTACGGATGGGCGTCGGCTCGAGACGGGTCGGCGAACTCGGCGTCGAGGTCATCCCAATCGATCGGGATGATCGAGGTGATCTCCTCAGGTCGCATCCGTACTGCCAAGACTGCACCTTCCGATTCGACACACGACACCATCGGGCTGACCCGATGACGTGCGTGAGCTGCGCCTTTCGGCGACGACCCCCGGTTGAGTTCCGTTGGCGTTCCCCTGGGGGAGATGTGGTCGTGACCACGTGCCCTGGAGACGGTAACGAAATGATTGCAGCGTGTGCAACCGCGCGCGAACAGTTCGTCATCGATGTGAGCTGCATCACAAGATGCGCTGGTCAGGGGTGATTGGGAGATAACGGACCCGAACGATCGCTCGTACGGTACCTCTCCTACGCTGACCCAGTGATCTGGGGCACATGCGTCGGGACTGTCCCCGAGCGGTTCAGACGGCGGCGATACAGTCCGTTGGGGCTCGCGACCGCAGACGATCCTCGCGGGAGAACAACTATCAGGAGCGGGCAAACACTAGAGATGGTGAGCTGAATGGATCTGTTCGAATACCAGGCGAAGGAACTCTTCGCCAAGCACGAAGTCCCAACATCGGCCGGACGTGTTACCGACACGGTGGCCGGGGCGACGCAGATCGCCGAGGAGATCGGCAAGCCCGTCATGGTCAAGGCTCAGGTCAAGGTCGGTGGCCGTGGCAAGGCAGGCGGAGTGAAGTACTCCAAGGACGTCGCGGAGGCCACCGCCAACGCCGAGGCGATCCTGGGACTCGACATCAAGGGACACGTCGTCAAGAAGCTCCTCGTGGCCGAGGCGAGTGACATCGCGGAGGAGTACTACATCTCCTTCCTTCTCGACCGCACCAACCGCACCTACCTCGCCATGTGCTCGGTGGAGGGTGGTGTCGAGATCGAGGTGACCGCCGAGGAGAACCCCGACGCACTCGCCCGCATCCCCGTCGACGCCGTGAAGGGTGTCGACCTCACCTTCGCCCGTGAGATCGCCGAGGCCGGCAAGCTGCCCGCCGAGGTCCTCGACGCCGCGGCGAACACCATCCAGAAGCTCTGGGAGGTGTTCATCAAGGAGGACGCCCTCCTCGTGGAGGTGAACCCGCTGGTTCGCACCCCCGACGATCAGATCCTGGCGCTCGACGGCAAGGTCACCCTCGACGCGAACGCCGACTTCCGCCAGGAAGGTCACGCCGAGTTCGAGGACAAGGACGCGACCGATCCCCTGGAGCAGAAGGCCAAGGAGAACGACCTCAACTACGTCAAGCTCGACGGACAGGTCGGCATCATCGGCAACGGCGCGGGTCTGGTCATGTCGACCCTCGACGTCGTCGCGTACGCCGGTGAGGCCCACGGCGGTGTAAAGCCCGCCAACTTCCTCGACATCGGTGGCGGTGCCTCGGCCGAGGTCATGGCCGCCGGTCTCGACGTCATCCTCGGCGACGATCAGGTCAAGAGCGTCTTCGTCAACGTCTTCGGTGGCATCACCGCGTGCGACGCGGTCGCCAACGGCATCGTCGGCGCGCTGAAGAAGCTGGGCGACGACGCGAACAAGCCCCTCGTCGTCCGTCTCGACGGCAACAAGGTCGACGAAGGCCGTGCGATCCTCGCCGACGCCAACCACCCGCTGGTGACGCTCGCCGAGACCATGGACAGCGGCGCCGACAAGGCCGCCGAACTGGCGAGCAAGTAAAGGACTGCTGACTCATGTCTATTTTCCTCAACAAGGACTCCAAGGTCATCGTCCAGGGCATCACCGGCGGCGAGGGCACCAAGCACACCGCCCTGATGCTCAAGGCCGGAACCCAGGTCGTCGGTGGCGTCAACGCGCGCAAGGCCGGCACCACCGTGTCCCATGACGGTGGCGTGGAACTGCCGGTGTTCGGCACGGTCGCCGAGGCGATCACCGAGACCGGCGCCGATGTCTCCATCGCGTTCGTGCCGCCGAAGTTCGCCAAGGACGCCATCATCGAGGCGATCGACGCGGAGATCCCGCTGCTGGTCGTCATCACCGAGGGAATCCCGGTGCAGGACAGCGCGTATGCCTGGGCCTACAACAAGTCCAAGGGCGAGAAGACCCGGATCATCGGGCCCAACTGCCCCGGCATCATCACCCCCGGCGAGTCGCTGGTGGGCATCACGCCCGCCAACATCGCGGGCAAGGGTGAGATCGGTCTGGTGTCGAAGTCGGGCACCCTGACCTATCAGATGATGTACGAGCTGCGCGACATCGGCTTCTCGACCGCCATCGGCATCGGCGGCGACCCCGTCATCGGGACCACCCACATCGACGCCATCGCGGCGTTCGAGGCCGATCCCGAGACCAAGGTGATCGTGATGATCGGTGAGATCGGTGGCGACGCCGAAGAGCGGGCCGCCGATTACATCAAGGCCAACGTGACCAAGCCGGTCGTCGGGTACGTCGCAGGATTCACCGCGCCCGAGGGCAAGACGATGGGCCACGCCGGCGCCATCGTGTCCGGCAGCTCGGGCACCGCCCAGGCGAAGAAGGATGCACTCGAGGCCGCAGGGGTCAAGGTCGGCAAGACGCCGTCCGAGACCGCCGATCTCGCGCGCGAGATCTACAAGGGCCTCTAGTCACAGCAGCTCTCGATTCAGCCCCGACCGGTGTCCGGTCGGGGCTGAATTGCGTTCTGGCGGGTCGCCCTCAACGTGCGGCGAGGACCTGTTCGCGCAGGATGTCCGCGTGCCCGCGGTGGTGGGCGAGTTCGCGCAGGACGTGCATGTAGGACGCCCACAGCGCGTGCGGTCGGCGGCCGGTGACCTCGGTGTCGAGGTCGAGGGCGGCGGCCACCTGTCGCGAGTGTTCGCACGCGACACGGTGTCCGGCCTGTATCGATGCGATGGTGTCGTCGGGCGTGAGCAGGAACGAGTCCTCGGCGGCGTCGGGGATCCCGATCTCGCGTCGTGACCGACCGCTGATGTCCTGGTCGAACCAGACCTTCTCGACGAACGTGGCGTGCTTGAGGAGCCCGAGCAGCGTGGTGGCCGACGGGACCAGTGAACGCCTGGCCTCGTCCTCGGTGAGGCCGTCGAGACTGTCGTGCAGGATCGCGCGGTGCTGGTCGATCAGCTGATCGACGTAGGGGCGGAAGCCATCCGAGGTGGGCGTCGTCATCGCCCCAGCATCACCGACCGCCCTCCCGATCGCAACGAGATCGCCTCGGTGATCCCGGCTCCCCACTGCTTTTCGATCCGGCGGATCGAAACCGCCCCTCCGTCGTCTCGGCTGGTCACGTCCGTGTTGCGCTGTAGGACAACGCAATTGTGGTCGGATGCGTGTCCGGTTCGTGCCTACCATGTCGACGCGCCGCGATCATCGGTGCGCACGTGAGTCGGCGATCCCGGCGTGGAGAAGGACAGGGCAGTGCATCAGAGAAGAGTGGGTTGGAAAAAGCTGGCGGTCGCGGTCGTCGCGGCGGTCTCGGTGATGGGGAGCGCGGTCGCATGTGGGTCCGACTCGGATTCGGACACCGTGAAGATCGGCGTCGCCGACGCCGCGGAGAGCTACTGGACCGTCTTCACCAAGAAGGCCGCCGACGAGGGCATCACCGTCGATCTCGTGAACTTCACCGACTACAACCAGCCCAATCCCGCACTGGCCGAGGGCGAGCTGCAGCTCAACGAGTTCCAGCACATGCTCTACCTGGCGACCTACAACCAGAAGAACGACCAGAAGCTGGTCCCCATCGGCGCCACCGCGGTCTACCCGCTGCCGCTGTACTCGACCAAGCACACCTCGGTCAGCCAGATCCCGCAGGGCGGCTCGGTGGTCATCCCGAACGACCCGACCAACCAGGCGCGTGGGCTCCTCGTCCTGCAGCAGGCCGGACTCATCACGCTCCGCAACGGCGGCAACGGCTTCTCGACGATCGCCGACATCGACCAGGCCGCATCGAAGGTCAAGGTCACCGCGGTCGACGCCGGACAGACCGCGCAGAGCCTCGACTCCGTCGACGGCGCGATCGTCAACAACAACTACGCGACGTCGGCGAAATTGGGCGAGGACGAGATCATCGCGAAGGACGACCCCAACAGCGACATCGCGAAGCCCTACATCAACGTCTTCGTCGCCCGTGACCAGGACAAGGACAACGCGACCTACAAGAAGCTCGTGTCGATCTACCACGACCCCGAGGTCGAGGCAGCCGTCAAGAAGTCGTTGGGCGACAACGGGGTCCTGAAGAACAACGACCCCGCCGAACTGCAGCAGCTGACCGTCGACCTGCAGAAGCAGGTCGCGAACAACGGTGGCTGAGGCAGCGGTCACCGATCACCCCGCGATCTCGTTCCGTGGGGCCACGAGGCGATTCGATGCGCCGCGTCGCACGGGTCGATCGAGGCCTCCGGTCGCCGCGGCGGTCGACGGTGTCGACCTCGACATCGCGGCCGGCACCATCACCGGTGTGATCGGGTATTCCGGCGCGGGCAAGAGCACACTCGTGCGCCTCATCAACGGGCTCGAGCGCCCCGACGAGGGACGGGTCATCGTCGACGGTGAGGACATCAGCACCGCGGGCGAGCACCAGCTGCGCCGCGTACGCCGGGAGATCGGCATGGTGTTCCAGCAGTTCAACCTGTTCTCGTCGCGGACCGTGGCGCGCAACGTCGAGTTCCCGCTGCGCATAGCGGGTGTCGCCAGGGACGAGCGTGCGGCGCGGGTCACCGAACTCCTCGAGTTCGTGGGTATCGCGGACAAGGCGACGCAGTACCCGCGTGCGCTCTCCGGCGGACAGAAGCAGCGCGTCGGGATCGCCCGTGCGTTGGCGACCTCGCCGAAGATCCTGCTGGCCGACGAGGCGACGAGCGCGTTGGATCCCGACACCACGTCAGAGATCCTGGCGTTGCTGCGTCGCGTCAACCGCGAGCTCGGCACGGCCATCGTCGTGATCACCCACGAGATGGACGTCATCCGCGAGATCTGTGATCGTGTGGCCGTTCTCGACGGCGGGCGACTCATCGAACAGGGCGACGTCTACGACGTCTTCGCCCGCCCGCAGTCGGCGATCACGCGGCGACTCGTCCGTGGCGCCGTCGGCGACGTGCCGTCCGACGAGACGCTCGCACGGCTGCGGACACGGCACGAGGGTCGGTTCGTCACGGTCGCCATCCGGGAGACCGAGATCGACGCCGACACCGGTGCGAACACCATCGACGTCGCCGACCACTTCGCTCGCGCCGGGGTCAAGGCGTCGATCGTCTACGGCGGCATAGTGGAACTGTCGCAGCGTCCGTTCGGTGCGTTCACGGTCGCTCTGCAGGGGTCCGACGAGCAGATCGACACCGCCGTGGCCGGTCTACGCGCGGTCACCGACGTCATCGAGCACGAGAAAGTCGGTGTCTGAGGATGCTTCTCGGCGACATCATCACCCCGCAGCTGCGTCCGCTGCTCTGGGACGCGCTGCTCGAGACCTTCCAACTGGTTGGTGTCACCCTCGTGATCGGCGGCGTGCTCGGCCTGGCCCTCGGGGCTCTGCTGTACGCGACGCGCCCGACCAACCTGCTCGCGAACCCGGTGATCTACACCGTGCTCAACGTCGCGGTGAACACCGTTCGACCGATCCCGTTCATCATCTTCATCACCGCGATGGCGCCGGTGACCCGTGAGGTCGTGGGCACCCGCATCGGGACGGAGGCGGCGATCTTCCCGATGACCGTGATGGCGGCGTTCGTGATCGGGCGTGTGGTCGAACAGAATCTCGTGGCCGTGGACCCCGGTGTGGTCGAGGCCTCGCGCGCCATGGGGGCAAGCCGACTGCGCACGCTCGCAACGGTTGTCGTCCCCGAGGGTCTCGCGCCGCTGATCCTCGGCTACACGTTCGTCTTCGTCGCGATCGTCGACATGTCGGCCATGGCGGGCTATGTCGGTGGCGGTGGTCTCGGCGACTTCGCCCAGCAGTACGGCTACCAGCAGTTCGACGCGAAGCTGACCGTCGTCGTCATCGTCATCCTCGTCGTGCTGGTGCAGCTCGGTCAGTGGCTGGGCAACACCCTTGCCCGGCGGGCGTTGAGGCGCTGAACGAACCGACATCGTCCGTCCTGAGGGCCACCGTGGGCGATGTGTCCACGGTGAGACCCCAGGCGGACGATGTCTGTCGACGTCAGCCGGCTACCGCGGCGCTTCGTGCTTCGGGTGGCGGATCGCCTCGCGCATCTCGTACTCGCGCTCCTCGTCGGCGAAGCCGCCACCGAGGTTGTTGCCGTTGAGCATCGGGTCGCCGCGGAACTGCGTCTCCATGTCGTCGACGGAGTAGTGGCCACCCTCGGAGGTGTCGGGATCGTCGGTCACGCGGTCCTTCTCTTTCGGGCTCTCCTCGATCGGGTTGGCGTCGGAGTCGAGACCGTGCGCGGTGAGGATGCGCTCGCGGTCGGCCATCCCCTTGCGCATCATCGCGCCCTGCGCGGCGGCCATCATGGTCGTCTTGCCCGCGAGGATCCGATCGAACTCCTTGCTCTCACGCCAGCGCTTGCCGACGATCATCGTGACGATGCCGAGCAGTGCGTACCCGCCCATCAGGAGGAACGGCTGCCAGTACGGTTCGCCGACCCCGTACAGCACGCGCTTGATCATCTCGGTGATGCCGTGGCCGACGACGAGCGGATTGAGGTCGCCGAAGATGCGCGGCACCATCCACGTCGGGTAGGCCGCGCCGGAGGACGGGATCGAGAGGAACACGAACATCAGCAATGCGACGGCCGTGATGAACCGTCCGAAGAAGTACGACAGACCGTTGACCGCGAGGCCGACCGCGAGGATCCACAGGAACGAGATGCCGATCATCTGCGGCAGGTGGCCGTCGTAGACACCGATGACCGGGCCCGCGAGGAGGTTGGTGATCAGCGCGGCGACCGCAGCGCCACCGGCCAGGATGCTGACACGGGTGAGGTGGCTCAGCGGTGCGCCCATCATGCCGATGAACATCGCGACCATGTAGCCGCCGATGCACCACGACAGCATCAGGTACATCGCCCCGAGTCCGTACGAGTCGCCCTTGGGCAGCGGCGCGATGTCGTTCACCTGGGGCGCGACACCGCTCTGCGCGAAGGTCTGGGTGAAGGTGGTCTTCATCAGCTGCGCGGCCTGGAACTGGTGCGCGCTGGCGATCGTCACGACCGGCTTGCCGCCGGCCTGTGACGGCAGGGCCAGCGACGCCGCAGCACTGCCGTCCCGTACGGCCTCGGTGGCCTCGTCGGCGGTCTGATAGAGCCGGAAGTCGAACATGCCGGGCTGCGCCTTCGAGAACTGATCGGTGAAGGTCGAGGCGGCGGGGGAGTTGACCACGGCCACCGGGGCGTCGTGGATCTGCGGCGAGTGGAACGCCCACAGGTAGCAGAAGCAGAACGCGAACAGGAAGAAGACGGGCAACCACAGTTGCAGCCCGATCATCTGCAGCGCGGGCGGCAGCGAGCCGTAGAACTTTCGCCACCGCGTGGTCAGGGCCTTGAGCATGACTGTTCCCCTCGTCGTCGGATAGGTAGATGTATAGCCCAACTATATGCAGACTGCATCTATTTCCGGAACGGGGAAAAAGTTGTCACACGGCCAGTGAGCCACCGAAGATCTGCCAGGCCAGGAGTGACTTGGCGACGAGGCTCAGCACGAGGTACGTCTTCTCGCCGAACGCGTAGCTGCGCCACGGGCCGATCTCGCGGTATTGCAGCCACTGGTTGATCGCGAAGGTGGAGAAGAAGACGAGCAGCGACACGAAGATGCCGATCACGAACGCGGGCACCTTGTCGCCGGCGCCCACGAAGTTGACGACGATCGCGCCCCAGGGGGCCGCGCCCGCGACGCATCCGAACCAGAACGGCAGCATCGTGGTGTCCGCTCGGCCGGGTGGGTTCATGCGCTCCTGCAGCCAGCCGAACAGGATCATCGCGATGTTGGCGCCGCACATGACGATCACGGTGCCGATGTCGGTGAGACCGAAGTAGAAACCGATCAGCACGATCATGATGGTCGCGCTGATCGAGTACTCGATCCACCGGAACCTGTTGATGCCGCGACGCAGATCCGACTCGTAGATCCCGCGTACAACGGTCGCGGTGAGCAGGTGGTCGGCGGCCGCGAGGAACAGGAACACCGCGATCGCGGCGCCGATCGACACGTCGACCAACGACGACGGCGGCGGCTGGGCAGCGCCGGGTGGCCCGGTGGGGAACGACGAGTTGACGGTGATGGCGAAGCCGTTGCCCAGCAGCAGGATCGCCACCGCCTGCGCGGCGTGGAGCACGGTCAGGCCGATGTTCCATCGCCGGAGTCCGGCGAGCGCGGAGTCGGTGACGCCCGTGGCGATCGCGGCGGAACTCTGGGGTGTCGACATGGGTCCGACGCTACGGCAGGGAGGTACTGCGTTCGCGCGAACAGTTCACCGAATCCGGGCCGGAGGACGCCCGGGCCGTTACCGTGACGAACATGTCTGTGAACAGCGGTGGCCGCCTTCTCGGAGCCCTGGCGGCGGTGGGAGCGATGGTCGCGCTGTGCGCCGGCTGCGGATCCGACGACGGTCCGACAGTTGCGCGCACCGTGACGGTGACCGCGTCGACCTCGACCGGCAGCTCGGTGGGCGGCGACCCGACCGCGGAGTCCACCACCGACGCGACGACGTCGGGCGCCGACACGGCCACCGCGCCCGCCACCGCCGCGCTGCCCGCGGAGCCTCCGACGAACGGCGCCCCGGCGCTGTGTGCGAACACGAAGGTGACCGGAACCGTCGATGTCGTGCATCCATCGTGGGGGCCGACGCGGGTGTTCACGGTTCTGGGGAAGGGAATCGGTCCGCAGCCGGCCTGCATCCTCGCGGTCGACGGAACCGGGACGATCCGCTGGAGTTTCGCCGACAACAACGGCGAGAGCAGATGGGCGATGGCCGCATCGGCGCCGGACTCGAACAACAACATGTTCGTGACGTACAACCCGGGTCGATACGACGGCATCATCGTGCTGCACCCCACAGCCGACGGTTTCTCACCGATCGGGGCGGATTACGCGACCGGCCCGTTGCGGTATTACTACGCCGAACTCCAGGGCCCCGATGCGTCGGGTGCGTACGCGATCAAGGAGTCGAGCAACGACTGCGAACCGTCGTGTGCGGGAGGCACGGTCACCTCGAAGATCCTGCGCTGGAACGGAAGCAGCTACGTCGGCTGATCGCTCACGTGTCAGCGCACACCCATACCCGCCCAGAACGAACATTGGTGATCGGCGGCATGGTCAACGAGGCGAACGCCCGACGAGGTGAAGCCGAGGACGGGTGCCGACGCGGTGGTGGTGCGCGGCCAGGACGGCGCGTTCTGGGCCCTGGGAGTCCCCGTGTGCGCGAACGACGTCCAGTACTCGATCATCCTGCGCGACAACGAGGCCTGCGGGTCGTTCGGCACGAGGTTCTTTCCGAACAGGTCTAAGAGATAGGGCAGATCGTTCGCGTGGAATGCCGCCTTCGGGATCTGCGGTGACGAGCCGCCGCTCACGTTGGGTCCGGTCTCGTCGGAGAACTCATAGCTGAACACCGGCGCGTGTGCCGCGTACTGCTGTGCGGACCGTGTTGTCGGACAGGCCCAACCGGCATCGGTGAACGTACGGGCGAGCGCGGCCGGCGCGCCGGCGAAACGCGACAGCGGATACCGTTGCGCGACATCGTCGGCACGTGCGCCGTAGGCGGCCCGGAGATCGTTCGGGAACGACGCCGCGGTGTACGCGGTCGGCGTCGCCGCGAGCGCACCTGCGGTGAAGGCGTCGTTCTCGTCACGGTTGCCACCCGAGATCAGCGGTACGCGCAAGGTGTCACCCGAGGCGACGGCCTCGCGTGGGTCGCGGGGAAGCAATGGGGTCCCGTAAGCGAGGGTGTTGCTGAAGTTCTCGTCCTGGGTCAGCAGCCGCGCCGCGGGGAGCGCCCGCAGGCAGTCGACGGTCGAGGCGTTTAGGCATCCGAGGGTGCGGGCGGCCTCGGTCCCCGTCTTGATCGATTCCGCCGCCGAGACATACGGCCGTTCGACGGGCACGCCGGGGTAGATGGATCCGGTCGGGAACTCGAGCGCGCACGATCCCGACGAGATGATCGCCTTGTCGATCAGACCCCGCGCCGAAGGGGACGTCAGCGCCGCACACGCGGACATACCGCCCGCGGACTCGCCGAACAAGGTCACGTTGTCGGGGTCGCCGCCGAACGCGGCGGCGTTGCGCTGTACCCACCGCAGTGACTCGAGTTGGTCGGCGAGCCCGAAATCGCCACCGCCCGCCAGGTTCGGCAACCCGAGGTATCCGAAGATCCCCAGACGGTAGTTGATCGTCACCACCATGACGTCGCCGATGTCGGCGAGGCGCTGGGCGCCGTACGGCGAACCCGCGTCACGCGTGTACCCACCGCCGTGCCACCAGACCATCACCGGCAGGGAACGATCGGGCGTCGTCTTCCTGGGGGTGGTCACGTTCAGCGACAGGCAGTCCTCGTCGGGCGCAGGGAGTGTCGGCAGCGCTGCGGTCTGCTCGCACGGCGCTCCCGACCTCGTCGCGTCCACGCGGGCGTCGGGCGTGTCGACCGATGTGGGCAGCGTCCACCGCTTCGCGCCGGTGGGCGGCTGCGCGTACCGGACGCCGAGGAACTGCCGGGTGGTCGAGTCGGCTTTCCCCTGCAGCACGCCGCTGCTGGTCTCCACGCGCAGCGGTGCGTCGGTGGGGACCGAAGCGGGTCGGCCGTCGTCACCGCATGCCGCGGTGGCCATCACTGCGAGGACGGCGAGGGTGCAGAGGGTCTTTCTCATGACGTCTCCGATCGGGTCGCTGAGTCGAACAGGTTGCCGATCTCGCGACCCAGGCGGGTGGGATCGGCGCCGGCGGCCAACTGGCCGATGGCCGAATCGAGAACGGCACGAAGCGACGCGGCCATCACGTCCACATCGAACCGGCGGAACTCGCGTGTGCGCTGCCCGCGTCGCAGGATCACCGTCAGCTTCGCCATCTCGGCGGAGTGCTCGCCACGATCGTCACGTCCGACGGCGTCGACATCATCGGAGCGGTAGATCGCCGACAGCGCGGTCATCTCGTGGATGTGCCGGGCGTAGAAGGCGATGCTGCCGATGATCATCGCGCGTATGGCGGCGGCCGGTGTGCTCGCGCTCTGGACGGACGACTCGACCTCGTCGCGGCCGAGCGAGTAGACGTGCACCACCACCGCGTCGAGAAGGGCCGCACGATCGGCGAAGTGGTAGTTGATGACCCCGCGACTCACGCCCGCGCGTGCGGCGATGGCGACGAAGGTGGCTCCTGCGACACCGGTCTCGGCGAGCACCGTGATGGTCGCGTCGACGAGCTGCTGACGTCGCTTCTCCTGGATGAAGGTCGACGGCTTGGCTGTCGGTGTCGTGGCCACGGCTCGAACTTAGCGGTGATGTTCATAATTTGTCACCACTGTCAGAAAATGGCCCCGGTGCGTCGAATCGATGCGGATCTGTGGACGAAGTGCTCCTGTGGACAGAGTGCCGTGGCAGTTGTCGTCCGAGGTGGGTTGTCGGAGGGTGCCCCTACGCTGATGTCATGTTCGCGGGGGTGGATGTCACGGGGGTCGACGACCTGGTGGCTTCGCCGTCCGTCCGTATCGCGACGCAGATCGCGCAGGACGCTCAGCGGTCGGAGAACCGTTGCGCCGCAGCAAAGGTGATCGCCTCGGGTCGTCTGCATGCCATCAGGTTCGCGGCGATCTCGGCGGGCGAGGACGGGATGGGCCCGCAGTTCGGCAACATCGCCGACAAGGGCGCCACCGTCGAGGTGGCGACCGCGCTCGGGGTGTCGACGTCGAAGGCCACGACGATCATCGGGTTGTCGATTCTGCTCGACGACCTCCCAGACCTGCGCGCCGCATTTCTCCACGGCGACATGGACTTCTATCGCGTGAACATGATCGCCACCACCATCAGCGGCCACGAGCCGCTCGTACGCAAACAGCTCGAGGCCGAGGCCATCCGGCTCGACGCCGACACGGCGATGTCGCACCGACAACTCCGCGACAGGCTCGAGGAGATGTGCATCGAGCTCGATCCCGAGCAGGCCGCACGCGATCGACAGGACTTCGCCGAGCAGCAGGACTTCCGCGTGAAGCCCGACCGGCACGGCCACTCGGCGATCACCGGATGTGTTCCCGCGCAGGATGGCGTCGAGATCGACGGGCGCATCGCTGCGCTCGTCGCCACACTGTGCCCACGTGATCCGCGATCGATCGGGCAGAAGCGAGTCGCGGCACTCCTCGCGCTGAGCCGTGGCGCGACCACACTGTCCTGTTGGTGCGGTGCAGACCACTGCCCGAGTGCATCCGCAGATCCCTCGACCGCAGTGCTGCCGGCGCCGACCATGGTCGTGCTGCACACCGACGTAGCCACTGTTCTCGGCGCGCAGGGTTCGATGGCGCCGTGGATCGAGGGGCACGGCGCCATCGACCCCGCGCTGGCACGGTCCCTGTCGACCGATGCGCCGTGGCAGGTGCTCCACGACGACACCCTCCCCGCGCAGAATCCGACGCCGGCCTCAGGCGCCCGGCGGGGACCGCTCCAGCCCGCAGGAACTCTCGCCTGCATCCGCGCCGGCCACCATCAGACGGCCGGGCACACGCCGGCTCCCGGACCGCCCCGGGGTGCACTGACGTACGCGCCGTCGCAGTCGCTGCGGGACTGGATCAACGAACACGACGACCACTGCCGGTTCCCGTACTGCAACCAACCGCCCAGTGCCTGCGAGATCGACCACCAGATCCCGTTCGACCACACGAACCCGGCCGCCGGCGGGTGGACGATCAGGATCAACCTCGCGTTGCTGTGCGTGCTCCATCACCACGTGAAGACCGTTGGGCTCTGGCATGCCCACATGCACCCCGACCGGTCGATCACGTGGACCCACCGCGACACCGGTGCCGAGCTCACCACCCATCCGGTCCGCTGACGTTCAGACCCCCAGAGCACTCCTCTGCCGCGTCAGCTCCGCGCGATAGCGCTCGACGTTGGCCATCTTGATCGATTCGTATCCGCGCACCATGTCGGGGAGTTCGGCGAGTGCCACGGCGGCGTCGAGGCGGTCGCTGCCGATCGCCCCGCTCTGCAGTGCCGTGGTCATCCCGTCGAGGACCTCCCGGTACTCGACGATGAGCTCGCGCTCGGTACGGCGCACCTCGGCCCGACCGAACGGGTCGAGTCGGGTGCCCCGCAGCCTCTTCGCCCGCGCCAGACCCGAGAGCGCCGGTCGCGCCCAGCCGCCCAGCGACAGCTTGTTCCGCATGCCCATCGCCCGCAGCGTCGGCGGGTGCAACCGCACCGCGACCTTGGCGTCGTCGCCGAACTGGCCGGCGACCTCGGCCGCGAACGCGGCATCGGCCGTGAGGCGAGCCACCTCGTACTCGTCCTTGTAGGCCATCAGCTTGAACAGGTGGCGCACGACGGCGACCGTGAGACGCGAAGAGCCCAGGGCTGTCTCGGCCGCCCGGACCCGTTCGACGTCATCGAGGAAGGCCTGCGCGTAGCGCCGATCCTGATATGCGATCAGCTCGTCGACCCTCCGGAGCAGGAGTTCGCGCACCTCGTCGTCGAGATCGCCCAGCGGTGCGATCATCTCTCGTGCGGTGGCCGAGGGCTGCGCCACGACCGGCTTCGGGCGGCGTTGCGCGATCGCCTCGCGCACGGCGTCAGGCTCGGCGACCACGTGACGTCCGCGTCGGAACGCCTGCAGGTTGGCGGCCACCGCGACACCGTTGAGCTCGATCGCCCGTTCCAGTGACTCGGCCGAGATCGCCAGCGCGCCTGTCTGGTACGCCGCCCCGACCATCAGCATGTTGGCGTACTGCTCGTCGCCGAACAGGTCGGTGGCCAACGCCATGGGGTCGAGGTACACCGCCCGACCGGTCGCGCGGTCGATCGCGTCGTGGATCTGCTGGTCGGAGGGGAAGCCGACGGAGGTGTCGACGACCATGGCGCCGGTCGGGATCGCGCTGGTGGACACGACGGCTGTCGTCCGGTCCGGACTCGCCACCTTCAGGTTCACGGGGTCGGCGCCGACGAGCGGATCACACGACAGGTACAGGTCGCAGTCACCGGAGGCGATCTTCGCCGCCTGCTCGATCGGGCCGTCGGGTGTCGGGGGCCCGATCTTGACGTCGCTCACCACCGCGCCGCCCTTCTGGGCCAGACCGGTCATGTCGACGGTGCGTGCGTCGTGACCGTCGAGGACACCCGCGGTGGCGAGCACCTGCGACACCGTGACGACACCGGTGCCGCCGATACCCGTCACCCGCAGGCGGAAGCCGGCGGTCGCGGTGCGCCGGTGTGCCGGTTCGGCCACCGAGTCGGCCGCGAGATCATCGACGGCCGAGCGACGGGTCGGCGCGGTTCCGGGTGTCACGGTCACGAACGACGGGCAGTCGCCTTTGAGGCACGAGAAGTCGAGGTTGCACGAGCTCTGGTCGATGTGGGTCTTGCGCCCGAACTCGGTGTCCACCGGGTGCACCGACAGGCAGTTGGACGTCTCGCCGCAGTCGCCGCATCCCTCGCAGATGCGTTCGTTGATCATCACGCGCTGGGTTGGGACCGGCGCCGTGCCGCGCTTGCGCTTTCGGCGCTTCTCGGCCGCGCAGTGCTGATCGTGCACCAGAACGGTGACGCCCGAGACCGCGGCCAGCTCGTTCTGCACCTCGAGCATGTCGTCGCGGTGTCGGACGGTCACCCCGACCGGGAGTCCCAGCGCGCGGGTGCGGGTCGGGTCGTCGGAGGTGACCACGACGCGGCGAACCCCTTCGGCGAGCAGCAGTGCCGTCAGTTGCGGCAGTCCCTGCGCGCCGACGGCGTCCTGACCGCCGGTCATCGCGACGGTGCCGTTGTAGAGCAACTTGTAGGTGATGTTCTCGCCGGAGGCCACGGCGTAGCGCAGCGCGAGCGACCCCGAGTGCATGAATGTGCCGTCGCCGACGTTCTGCACGAAGTGGCGTTCGGTGAGGAAGGGCGCCATGCCCAACCACTGCGCGCCCTCCCCACCCATCTGGGTGACGCCGGTGACGTCACCGACCTGCGCCGGGTCCATCAGCAGAACCATGGCGTGGCAACCGATCCCGGCTCCGACGAGGGTGTCGTCGGAGACCTTCGTGGAGCTGTTGTGCGGGCACCCCGAACAGAAGTAGGGGCTGCGGACGGCGAGCGGCAGTTCGATGCGGGTGCGCTTGCGGCTCTGCCGGTCGATCCAATCGACCGCGGCGGGCACGTGGTGGCGTCGCGCGAGGCGCGATGCCAGTCCGCGGACCACCGCGTCGATGTCGAGTTCCCCGAACCGCGAGAACAGGGTGGACCCGTCCTCGTTCGTCTTGCCGACGATCGCCGGGGCGTCCGCCTGGCGAAAGAGGATGTCACGCATCATCGTCTCGATGAAATCGCGCTTCTCCTCCACGACGATCACCTCGTCGAGACCGGCCACGAACTCGTCGAGGATCTGTCGCTCGAACGGGTAGACCATGCCGAGCTTCAGGATCCGGATCCCCAGCGCGCCCAGCTCATCGTCGCCGACACCGATGAGTCGCAACGCCTCCCGCACGTCGAGGTAGGTCTTGCCCGCGGCAACGATGCCGATGCGGTCGTCGCCGGTCCGCGCGACGATCCGGTTCAACCGGTTGAGTCGCGCGTACTCCTCGGCGCGCGGCTTGCGGATGGTCAGTTGGTTCTGTTCGAGCTCCATCAGGTTCGCGCCGAGCAGCTTGCCGCTCGGGATGTGCGGGCTGGTCCCCAGATCGCCGTACACCGGCACGATCCGGTCGGGGTCGACGACCGCGGTCGAGGCGCCGTCGGCGACGTGGGCGGAGATCTTCATCGACGTCCACAGGCCCGACACCCGCGACATCATCGCCGCGTGGATGCCGAAGTCGAGGATGTCCTGCGAGTCGGCGGGATACAGGATCGGCATGTACAGATCGGCCAGCGCCATCTCCGACGCGCACGGGACGGTGGAGCTCTTCGCACCCGGATCGTCGCCGACGAGAGCCACTGCGCCCCCGTGGTGGTCTGTGCCGATGAGGTTCGCGTGACGTAGTGCGTCCGACGCGCGGTCGAGACCGGGTGCCTTGCCGTACCAGTACCCGACGACGCCGTCGCGGACATCGCCGCCGGCGTCGGCGGCGAGGTGGCCGACCCGGGCGGCGACCTGTGAACCCATCACCGAGGTCGCGGCGAGTTCCTCGTTCAGGGCCGGGCGGTGGGTGATGTCCCACGGTTCGAGGTGCCGGCGGCGGCGGGCGATCTCGAGGTCGTAGCCGGCAAGTGGGGATCCCTCGTAGCCGGAGATGAACGACGCGGTGTGGAGGCCGGTGCGGCGATCGAGCCGGGAGCGGTCTGCGACCATGCGGACCAGCGCCTGGATGCCGGTGAGGTAGATCGTGCCGGACTCGCGGGTGTAGCGGTCGTCGAGCGAGAACGCGGTCGCACCGTCGCGGTGCGGGTCGGTCGGGCCGTCGTTGCGGCGGTCGGTTGCGAGGGTCATAGGGGTCACCTGGGCCTTTGCGTATGTGTCCGGCCGCGGCCCCGGGGGTGGTGGGGACGGCCGTCCTTTGTGTTCGGTGAGTCACCGAGTGTTGGTGACACCACCGTAGGCGGCGATCGTGACGTGTGTCACGTCGGGATGCATCATGTCGGTATGACCGAGTCCTCCGTCCCGTCCGCCCCCGAGCCCTCATACGCGCGCGGCGAGGCACGACCGCCTCTGCTCGAGACGACCATCCCCGCGAACCTCGCCGCCACGGTCGCCCGCGTCCCCGACAACGACGCGCTCATCGACTGCGCGGCCGATCGGCGGTGGACCTATCGCGAGTTCGCCGCGACCGTGCACGCCCTCGCCGCCGGCCTGTACGCGCAGGGCCTGCGCCCGGCCGACCGCCTCGGACTGTGGTCGCCGAACCGGTGGGAATGGGTGGTCACCCAGTACGCGTGCGCCGAGATCGGCGTCATCCTCGTCAACCTCAACCCCGCGTACCGGCAGCGCGAGATCGAGTACGCACTCGTCCAGTCGGGGGCGTCGACGGTCATCGCGGCGCCGTCGTTCAAGGATTCCGACTACCGCGCCATGCTCGCCACCGCGCGTGCGTCGTGTCCGGAACTGCGCGAGGTCGTCGTGATGGGTGACCTGGAGTGGGACGAGTTGCTCGCCACACCGACGGCGGAGGCGTCGGCGGCGGTCGCCGAGGTGACGGCGGGGCTCTCGGCCGATGACCCGATCAACATCCAGTACACGTCGGGGACAACGGGTTTCCCGAAGGGCGCGACGTTATCGCATCGGAACATCGGCAACAACGGGTACCTCGTCGGGGAGCTGTGCGGGTATACCGCCGACGACCGGATTGCGATCCCGGTGCCGTTCTATCACTGCTTCGGCATGGTGATGGGCAATCTCGCGGCGACGAGTCACGGTGCCGCGATGGTGATCCCCGCCCCGGCTTTCGACCCGGCGGCGACCCTGCGTGCGGTCGAGCAGCACAGGTGTACCAGTCTGTACGGTGTGCCGACCATGTTCATCGCCGAGCTCGCCCTCCTCGATTCGCCAGACGCCGACGACCACGACCTGTCGTCGTTGCGCACCGGGATCATGGCGGGATCGCCGTGTCCGGAACACGTGATGCGCCAGGTGGTCACGCGGATGAACATGGACGAGGTGTCGATCTGCTACGGCATGACCGAGACGTCGCCGGTCTCGACGCAGACCCGCACCGACGACTCCCTCGACCGCCGTGTCGGCACGGTCGGGCGCGTGGGTCCGCACCTCGAGATCAAGATCGTCGACGGCGACGACGCCATCGTCGACCGTGGGGTCGCCGGCGAGTTCTGCACCCGCGGGTACAGCGTGATGAGCGGCTACTGGGACGAGCCGGCGAAGACGGCCGAGGTGCTCGGCGACGACGGGTGGATGCACACCGGCGACATCGCCGTGATGGACGACGACGGCTACGTGCAGATCACCGGGCGGATCAAGGACATGGTGATCCGGGGCGGCGAGAACATCTATCCCCGCGAGATCGAGGAATTCCTCTACACCCACCCCGACATCCTCGACGCCCAGGTGATCGGCGTCCCCGACGAGCGCTACGGCGAGGAGATCATGGCGTGGGTCCGCCTGCGTGAGGGTGCGCCCGCGATGACGGCGGAATCGTTGCGGGAGTTCGCGTCCGGGGTGATCGCGAAACACAAGATCCCGAGGTACGTGCATGTCGTCGAGGAGTTCCCCATGACCGTGACCGGGAAGGTGCGCAAGGTGGTGATGCGCGAGCAGGCCGCGCAGATGCTCGGGGTGAGCGCTCGATGACCACGGCGATCGAACGGTTCGCCGCCCGGCTCCCCGACGGTGTCGGGGGCGACTACGCCGCGATGTGGCAGTGGTCGATCGACGAGCCGGCACGATTCTGGCGCGCGCTCTGGGATTTCTTCGAGCTCGACAACCGCGGCGCACCACTGGGTTCCGATGCCGACGCCGTCCTCCCGGACCCGGGGATGCCCGGGGCCCGATGGTTCCCCGGCGTCGAGCTGAACTACGTCGACGAGGTCCTGCGGCACGCCCGGGACGCGAACGGGCCCGCGCTCGTCGGGATCGACGAGGCAGGGGAGCGGACGGTCGTCGACCGCGCCGACCTGCCCGGACAGATCGGCGCTCTCGCCGCCGCACTCGCCGATGCCGGCGTGGGGCGCGGCGACGTGGTCGTCGGCTATTTGCCCGACGTCGTCGAGGCCATGACCGTCTTCCTCGCGACCGCGTCGCTCGGCGCCATCTGGTCGGGCTGCGGCGCCGACTACGCGCCCGACGGTGCCGCCGCCCGTCTCGGCCAGCTCGATCCGAGCGCACTGATCGTCGCGAACGGCTATCGCTACAACGGCAAGTGGATCGACAAACGTTCCCACGTCGACGAACTCGTCGCCGCGCTGCCGACGCTGCGCGCGATCGTCACCGTGCACATCGAGGGCGGCCCCGAACTGTCCAGCGGCGGATGGGGCGAGGTCACGGTCGTCGATCACGCCGCCGTCGTCGCCGAGCCCCGCACCCCGCAGGTCACCGACGTCGCCTTCGACCACCCGCTGTGGGTGCTCTTCAGCTCCGGGACCACCGGCCGCCCGAAGGGCATCGTCCACGGCCACGGCGGCGTCGTGCTCGAACACCTCAAGGTCATCTCCCTGCACTCCGACCTCGGTCCGGGAGACGTCTTCTTCTGGCAGACCGCGCTCAGCTGGATGATGTGGAACTACCGGGTCGCCGGATTGCTCTGCGGCGCAACGGTGATCTGCTATTCGGGCTCCCCGCTGTATCCCGACGCCGACCGGCTGTGGTCGCTGCTGGAGCGCGAGGGCGTCACCTACTTCGGGACCAGTCCCGGCCAGCTGCAGGCCTCCCGCAAGGCGGGACTGCACCCCGGCACCGATCACGACCTGCACCGCCTCGCGACCCTGGGCAGCACCGGCTCGACGCTGGCCGCCGACCTGTTCGACTGGGTCGACGAGAACGTCGGCGCCGACGTCGCGGTGTCGTCGGTCAGCGGCGGCACCGACGTCGTCACCGCCTTCGCCGGGGGATCGGTCGGTGAGCCGGTGGTCCCCGGCGAACTCTCGGTGCGCTATCTCGGTGTGGCCCTGCACAGCTGGGCGCCCGACCGGACCGAACTCATCGACGAGGTCGGGGAGATGGTCATCACCACCCCGATGCCGTCGATGCCGGTGTCGTTCTGGGCCGATGACGACGGCAGCCGCTACCGCGCTGCCTATTTCGAGCACGAGTGGGATCAAGGTCCGGCGCCGGGGGTGTGGCGTCACGGCGACTGGGTGACGGTGACCGACCGCGGGTCGGTCGTGATCCACGGACGCAGCGACGCGACGCTCAACCGCCACGGCATCCGCATGGGATCGGCCGACATCTACGAGGTCGTCGAGGCCATCCCCGAGGTCGCCGAGGCCTTCGTCCTCGGTGTCGACGGACCCGACGGCGCCTACTGGATGCCGCTGTTCCTCACTCTCGTCGACGGCGCCGTCCTCGACGACGCGCTCATCGCGCGCATCGCCTCCGACGTCCGCACACGCCTGTCCCCGCGGCACGTCCCCGACGAGGTGATCGAGGCCCCCGGCATCCCGCACACCCGCACCGGCAAGAAGCTCGAGGTCCCGGTCACCGGGATCCTGGCCGGCCGCACCGACGTCGCGATCGACCCGCGGTCGATGGACGATCCGTCACTGCTGGAGTGGTTCACCGCCCAGGGGACCGCCCACCGCTGGTGAGCGGGGTTGGACTCAGCGCGCGCGCAACGGGTCACAGACGCCTGTTCGGTTGCTGTCATGTCCTCCATGACTTCCACCCTTTCCCGTGACACCACCGTCCACCCCGACCGCAGCGCCTGGACCGAGACGCCGAGCGACTCCGCCGGCTGGATCCGACGCGCCCACGAGGTCGCCTCGATCCTCGCCGCCGACGCCGTCGAGCGTGACCGCGCCGGCGCGACCCCGCACGCCGAGGTCGCCCTGCTCAAGGAGTCGGGCCTGGTCACCCTCCTCGGCCCCGTCGAGCACGGCGGAGGTGGCCAGAACTGGGTCACCGCCTACGAGGTGATCCGTGCCGTCGCCGCCGGCGACGGATCCATCGGCCAGCTCCTGGGCTACCACCTGCTCTGGTTCTGGGCGGCGCGGCTCGTCGGGACACGCGAGCAGATCGAGGCCGTGGAAACCGCGGCGACCCAGAACAAGTGGTTCTTCGGAGGCGCGGTCAACCCCCGCGACAGCGACGTGACGATCACCGACAACGGCGACACCATCAGCTACACCGGCCGCAAGTCGTTCTCGACCGGCTCGCACGTCTCCGACGTCACCGTCCTCGAGGGCGTCCTCGAGACCACCGGTGCCCACATCTTCGCGATCGTGCCCAGCAACAGCGAGGGCCTCACCTTCCACCACGACTGGGACAACCTCGGCCAGCGCCTCACCGAGAGCGGCAGCGTCACCATCGACAACGTCACCACCGAGTGGGCGTCGGCGGCCGGGTTCGTGGACAAGGAATTCCAGCCGCGCGTCTACAACACCCTCAACGTGCCGATCATCCAGTTGGTGTTCATCAACTTCTACCTCGGCATCGCCCGCGGCGCCCTGCAGACCGCCGCCGACTACACCCGCGACACCACCCGCCCGTGGCTGCACGGGGGATTCGACCGCGCCGTCGACGAGCCGTACGTCATCGACACCTACGGCGACCTGACCACGAAGCTGTGGGCCGCCGAGGCGCTCGCCGACGCCGTGGCCGTCGAGCAGCAGAAGATCCACGACAACGCGTGGGACGTCACCGCCTCCGAGCGCGGCGCCCACGAGGTGCGGGTCGCCGCCGCGAAGGCCGCCGCCACCGACGTCGCACTCGAGATCACCACGCGCATCTTCGAGGTCACCGGTGCCCGGTCGACCTCGTCGAAGGTGGGTCTCGACCTGTTCTTCCGCAACGTCCGGACGCACACGCTCCACGACCCGGTCGCCTACAAGCGTCGCGAGGTCGGTCGTCACCAGCTGATCGGTGAACTGCCCGAACCGACCTGGTACAGCTGAGACCCGGCGCATCTCGACCACTGACCCAGTCCGCCCGACACGACCGGTGAACCCGCCGGTCGTGTCGGGTTTCGTCGATGTCAGAGGGGTTGCTCGCGGACATCGGTACGTTAGCGTGGGCAGCGATGATCGACCGCCGGCCGATCGCGGGAACGCGGTCGCCTGAGGTCACGAGTGCACCAACGCGGTCACACGCGAACGAATCCGGTGAGGAGACACCACATGACGTATCAATCCGGCGGGGGCCACGACCGACCAGGCTCGGGATCGACACCCGCGAGCGGCTCGGAGTACGGGACCCCGGGTTCCTACGGCCAGCAGTGGGGCCAGCAGGGCTACCCCCAGGGTTACGGGCAGCAGCCCGGCCAGCAGCCCGGCCAGCAGACGGGGCAGCCCACCTACGGCCAGCCCGGTCAGCAGGGATACCAGGGCTACGGCCAGCAGTCCGGCGCGCAGGGGGGCGGTCAGCAGGGTTACGGACAGCCGCAGCAGCCCGGTCAGCAGGGCTACGGTCAGCAGCCGACCTACGGCCAGCCCGGCCAGCAGGGGTACCAGGGGTACGGCCAGCAGCCCGCACAGCAGGGCGCCGGTCAGCAGGGGTACGGCCAGCAGCCCGGCCACCAGGGCGCCGGTCAGCAGGGATACGGCCAGCAGCCGTGGGGCCAGCAGGCCTGGGGGCAGGGCGCCCAAGGCGGCCAGCAGCCGTGGGGTCAGCCCGCGCCGGTGAAGACACCGAGCCAGGGCCTGCCCGCGGCGATCGGCACCTACCTCGTCTACATCCTGACCGCGCTCGGCCTGGTGAACCTGTTCCTCGGCTTCGCGAACGGCATCAGCTTCGGTGACACGGCCGGCAGCAGCACGCTGTTCCAGTCGATCATCGGCGTGCCGCTGCTCGTGCTCGCCGGGGCCGGTCTGATCGCCGGCACCACCTTGCTGCCGAACATCACCGCGAAGGTCTCCCATGTCGTCGCGCCACTGTCGGTGGTCGCCGCTCTCATGGCGCTCTTCCAGATCGTGACCCTGCCCGAGGGCGTCAGCGCAGGCATCGGCTCGATCCTGCTGCTGGTGTTCGGCCTCATCCAGGCCGTCGTGGCCGTCGTCCTCCTGCTCGTCGACGCGAAGGTCCTCAAGACCGCGCCCGTGCAGGGCTCGGCCGGCCAGGGCGCCGACACCACCGCCGACACCGGACGCCAGTCGACCACCGCCGACTCGGCCGCGCAGACCACCGTCACCCCGTCGGCCTACGGCTACGGCCAGTCGACAGGCCAGTCGACCGGTTCCGCCGACGGGCACACCGGCGGTTCGGCGAGCCAGACCGCCGCCACCCCGGCGCAGGGGCAGTCGGCCCAGGCGCAGCCGTCGCAGACCGCTCAGCCGACCTACGGTCAGTCGGCGGGCACCACCGAGTCCGGCGCGGGCGCGTCGGCGACCGGCGGCGACGCCGCGAGCGGGCTGCCCACCGCGGGAACGC
This sequence comes from Williamsia sp. Leaf354, assembly GCF_001424365.1. NCBI lineage: Bacteria > Bacillati > Actinomycetota > Actinomycetes > Mycobacteriales > Nocardiaceae > Williamsia > Williamsia sp. Leaf354. The sequence goes on along the minus strand of NZ_LMPL01000004.1, from coordinate 483,535 downwards.
AGCCCGGTCCCTCGCCGTACGGCGAGCGCACCACCTCGTTCCAGAGCCCGGAACACCCGGGGTCGTCGGACGCACGCTGATCCACCCGGTCGGGCGCGTCGAGGTGACTCGGCGCGCCTGACCCAGGTCAGGGCCCTTCGGTGACACCCTGATCGTCGATGGTCATCTCCACCGGCGACACCCTGTCCACCCGTCTGCGGGAACTGCGCCGTGCGCAACGTCGACACGACGCGCACAGTGCCGGTTCCACGCGCGAACTCGTCGTCGTCGCCTTCGGTGTCGGCGCCGCGACGATGCTGCTCATCGTCGTCCTCGCCCTCGCGTCCCTGCTCGCCGCGGACAGCTCACTCACCGGGTTGACCGCCGCCGCCGGCGCCATGTGGCTCTCCGCCCACCAGGTCCCGCTGACCATCAGCGAGGTGACCATCGGCATCCTCCCGCTGCTGCCGACGCTGGCGATCGTCGCGATCGTCGCCCGTGTGACCGCCGGCGCCGCATCTCGCCGCGGACGCTCCGAGATCGCCGCGGTCCTCCTCGCCGCCGTCGCGGGACCCCTCCTCATCACCGTCCTGAGCCTCGCCCTCGTGATGGACGGCTCCACCGTCCTCACCGTGGCGAGCCCGAACGTCCTCCTCGCGCTGACCTGCACCGTCGCGGTGCACGGCGTCGGCGCCGGCATCGGTGTCTGCCACGGCCGGTGGGCAGAGATCGGCGCACGACTCGGTGTCGCCGACTGGGCGCCGAACGCGCTGCGCGCCGCCGCGGTCGCGGTGATCGGCCTGCTGAGCGCGGGCGCACTCCTGCTCGTGGCGCGGCTGGTCTGGCAGTTCTCGGTCGTCGGCGACGTCCTCACGCAGGGCAACGGTGTCGCCGGGGCGCTCGGACTCACCGTCCTGTCGATCCTCTACCTGCCCAACATGGTGATCGGTGCGGCCGCGGTCCTCGTGGGCGCCGACGCCCACATCGGTACCGCCGGCGGCGACCTGTTCTCTGCGCACGGTGGGTCGGTGCCCCCGCTGCCGATCGCCGCCGTCCTGCCCTCGACGGTGTCGGCGCCCGCGCCCGGCCTGATGGTCCTCACCGCGATCGTCGCGATCGTCGCCGCCCGCCGGGCGTCGCATGTCGACCCGATGCGCGCCACCCGGACCGTCGCCGCGACCGCCGGTCTCGCCGCCGTCGCGATGGTGCTGCTCACCTGGATCGGTGGCGGCGAACTCGGTGAACTGGGCTCCGCCGGTGCGACGGTGCCCGCCACCGGTGTCTTCACCTTCGGCTGGTTCGCCGTCGTCGGCATGGTCGTGACCCTCGTGCACGGCCTCCTGCCGTCGACCCGCGCCGCACGCCGCGCCTGGTACGCCGGCGATGACGGGGTCGCGGATCTGGATGCCGATCTCGACGGCGAGGACCTCGAGTACGACGACCGAGACCTCGACACCGACGACCTCGACCCGGATCACCTCGACACCGACGATCACGACGTGGTGAGCCCCGTCGCGGCGGAGGCGGTCGACCTCGACGCCGAAGGCCGCGACGCCTTCCCGGGTGACGACGACCCGACCGTGGAGGTCGAGCCGGTACGCGCACCGGCGTCGATGGTGTTCGGCGTGCAGTACACCGACCCCGACCGTCGCGGCTGATCGTCGGCTGACGCGGTTCCGGGCGCGCGTCCGGCTGGGGTGGCATCCGGTGGATTCGCCGACCGGACAGCCCACTAGTCTCGGAAGCGCCACGAGCTCCGACCGCCGCATCGCGGACGGACTCGACACGCCATCGCGAGGAGTCGACCCTGAACGCCACGTCACCCGACGGCCGCCCCGCGGTGGTCGTGCTGGCCTCGGGTACGGGTTCGCTGCTCGCGGCGATCATCGACGCCACCTCGGCCCCGAACTTTCCCGCACGGATCACCGGCGTCGTCGTCGATCGTGACTGCCGTGCCGCCGAGCTCGCCGGTGCGGCGGGAATCGAGCTGCGCCGCTGCGTCGTCGCCGATCACGCCGACCGCGCGGCCTGGGACGTCGCGCTCACCGACGTCGTCGCCGACCTCGGCGCCGATCTGGTCGTCACCGCGGGGTTCATGAAGATCCTCGGTGCGGTGTTCCTCGAGCGGTTCGCCGGGCGGATCATCAACTCCCATCCCGCGTTGCTGCCGTCGTTCCCCGGTGCGCATGCCGTTCGCGACGCGCTCGCGCACGGCGTGAAGGTGACCGGCGCGACGGTGCACCTCGTCGACGACGGTGTCGACACCGGCCCCATCCTCGCGCAGGCGCCGGTGATGATCGACGACACCGACGACGAGTTCTCCCTGCACGATCGCATCAAGACCGTCGAGCGTGTCCTGCTGGTGCAGGTCATCGCCTCGTTTGTGACCAGAGCTGTTGTGTCCGAAGGACGAAAGGTTCGTTTCTCGTGAGTGAAGGCCCCCGTATCCCCATCCGTCGCGCGCTGATCAGCGTGTACGACAAGGCCGGTCTCGCTGACCTCGCCGCCGCGCTGCACGGTGCGGGGGTGGAGATCGTGTCCACCGGGTCGACGGCGAAGACGATTGCCGCCGAGGGTGTCCCGGTGATCGAGGTGTCCGACCTCACCGGCTTCCCGGAATGCCTCGACGGTCGCGTGAAGACCCTGCACCCGCGGGTGCACGCGGGGATCCTCGCCGACTCCCGCAAGCAGTCGCACCGCGATCAGCTCGCCGACCTCGAGATCGCGCCGTTCGACCTCGTCGTGGGCAACCTGTACCCGTTCTCGGCGACCGTCGCCTCCGGCGCCGGGTTCGACGAGTGTGTCGAGCAGATCGACATCGGCGGTCCGTCGATGGTGCGGGGTGCGGCGAAGAACCACCCCTCGGTGGCCGTGGTCGTCGACCCGTCGGACTACGCGCAGGTGATCGCGGCGGTCGGCGACGGTGGTTTCACCCTCGCCGAGCGGACCTCCCTGGCCGCGAAGGCGTTCGCGCACACCGCAGAATACGATGTCGCGGTGGCCGGTTGGTTGGCCGCGCAGCTCGCCGGCGATGCCGCACCGGCGTGGACCGGCCGCTCCTGGACCCTCTCTGCGCCCCTGCGGTACGGCGAGAACCCGCACCAATCCGCCGCCCTCTATGTCGACGGCACCGGCACCGGTGGCCTCGCCCGCGCCGAGCAGCTGCACGGCAAGGAGATGAGCTACAACAACTACACCGACGCCGACGCCGCCTGGCGCGCCGCGCATGATTTCGACCGCCCCGCGGTCGCGATCATCAAGCACGCCAACCCCTGTGGCATCGCCGTAGCCGGCGAGGCCGGCGACATCGCCGAGGCCCACCGCAAGGCGCACGAGTGTGACCCCGTGAGCGCCTACGGCGGCGTCATCGCGACCAACACCTCGGTGAGCGTCGCGATGGCCGAGCAGGTGGCCGAGATCTTCACCGAGGTCCTCGTCGCGCCCGGCTTCGACGACGGCGCGCTCGGGGTGCTGACCCGGAAGAAGAACATCCGGATCCTGCTGGCGACCCCGCCGGAGCGGGCGGGCAACGAGCTCCGTCCCATCTCGGGTGGCCTCCTGGTGCAGCAGCGCGACATCGTCGACGCCGACGGCGACGATCCGCAGAACTGGCAGCTCGCCACCGGTGAACCGGCCGACGCCGCCACCCTCGCCGATCTGCAGTTCGCCTGGCGTGCATGCCGTTCAGTGAAGAGCAACGCCATCCTGCTGGCCTCGGATGGTGCGTCGGTCGGCGTCGGCATGGGTCAGGTCAACCGCGTCGACTCCGCGCACCTCGCCGTCCAGCGCGCCGGTGACCGTGCCGCGGGGAGCGTCGGTGCGTCGGATGCGTTCTTCCCGTTCCCCGATGGTCTGCAGGTGCTGACCGCCGCCGGTGTCCGCGCCATCGTGCAGCCCGGCGGGTCGATCCGCGACAACGAGGTCATCGACGCCGCCGCCGAGGCCGGTGTCACCCTCTACCTCACCGGATCTCGGCACTTCGCCCACTGAGATCTTTCGCGCTCCACTTTCCGAGTCGCGCGCCACTTGTACGTGGAGCGCGGTTGTGGAAGTGGAGCGTATGCCGAACGGTCAGATGAGTCCTGCGCGTCTGAGGCCCCGGAGCAGCAGCGCGTGGAACCGCTCCGGGTGCATGAGGTCATCCCAGGTCCATCGGATGACGACGAGTCCGAGGTCACGCAGGGCGTCCTCACGCACCTTCTCGCGCCACACGTCGTCGGCGGAATCGCCGTCGCGGCCGTACTTCGTCCGACCGTCGAATTCGCCCACCAGGACTCCGCCCCAGTCGAAGTCGACGCGAGCGATGCGTCCGTCGAACCCGATCACGTAGTCGACCTGCAGATCCGGCACCGGCACGTCGGTGAACCCGCGCATCAGCGCCCGACTCACCGATTCCCCGACACTCTCCGACCGGCCGTCGGCGATCGCCAACGCGCGTCTGGCCACCGGTGCGCCGACACGGCGCCGCCCACGATCGGACACCGCCAGCAGTTCTTCGGGCGACACCGACCGTCGCAGTGTGCCGTCGAGCACGGTCACAGCTTCGACGAACGTGCCCGAACGCGACACGTCGATGGCGGTGCGCGCCATCGAGGTGACGGCAATCCCGTCCACCATGGTGACCTCATCGGGCTCCCATGGCGTCGCGTGCAGCACGAAGGCGCGCTGCTTGCGACGCCCACCCGATCGACGGTTGACGCTGAAGTGCAGTGCGTCTGTGCGGCCGAGTGTCGGCAACCGGTGCAGGGCCGCAGCCGAGTGATGGCTGACCACCTTGCCGGGTTCACCCATCGACACCGCCGCGTGCACACGCGACAGGTACCGCTCGTCGAGGGCGGCATGACTGCTGTCGGACATCGAGAGGGCGTACACCCCGCGGTAGAGGCGGTCGAGGTCACCGTCTCGGGTCGCGGCGGCGAGCGACCAGTCGTCGACGACACCGGCCGCGATGACGTCGCGGCGTCGTATGAGTCCGCTCGAGTCGGGTGTGAGTTCTCGCATCGCCACATGAGACCAGTCGGCGACCGGCGATCATCCACGCAGCGTCCGGGTCAGTTCGCGTCTGTGCATGGCCTGCGATCTGTGGATCGAGGCCTCGCGCTCCACTTTCCGAGCTGCGCACCACTTGCAAGTGGAGCGCGACTGGAGAAGTGGAGCGCGAACCGTCAGGCCTTCGGCTGGCGGAGGTCGTAGACCTCGTAGCCACCGACCTTCTCCGCGCGGTAGTGCGCCTGGACCCACTGCTGGATCTGGCCGGTGACCGAGCCGGAGGTGTAGCGGGAGAACAGTTCCTGCGCCTGCGAGGTCTCGCGGGCGGTGAGGCCGAGGCTGCGCCCGAGGGTCGCCTGGCTCGAGGTTCGCCCCGACCGGCCGCTCGACGACGACGAGAGCAGGTAGTAGGTCACGTCGCCGTTGCGGACGTACTGCTGGAACTGCGCGAGCGTCGGCGCAGGGTCGTTGGTGAAGCCGCCGATCGCCATCACCGGTGTGCGGGTGTCGAGTTCGATCTGTGCGGCGGCCGAGGACCGGCTGACCGCCGCCGACCAGCGCGAGGTGGTGGCGTCGAGCAGCGAGGTCAGCGCGGCCGACTTCTCACCACCGCCCCCGAAGAACGACCCGAACCCGCCGCCGCCCTTCGAGGGATGGTCCTCCGACGCCGGGCTCACCGACGGACCGCCGCCGGTGTGCGGTGTCGCGACGACCTCGGCGGCGTAGGCCGCGGGTGCGGCGAGCGCGGCGAACACCGCGACGGCCGCGACGCCGATGAGCGCACGACGTCCCAGGAGTCGCCGGTCACCGCGCAGGCCGATCACCAGGATGGCGACGACCGCGATCACCGTGAAGACCAGTGCCGTCCAGGCGATGCCGGGCAGCCACCTCGACTGCCGCTCCATCAGGACGAAGCCCCAGACCCCGGCCGCGGCCACGATCGCCGCGAGACCGACGACGGCCGCCGCGCGGTGTCGCTGCCGCCAGCACTCCACGACACCGATGCCGACGAGACCGGCGATCGGCGGGGCGATGGCCAGCGAGTAGTAGGGGTGCGGGTTGGACTTCATGTACGACAGCACGAGTCCGTCGACGATGAGCCACGCGCCGAAGAGGATGGCCCCGGCACGCACGATGTCGGTGCGGGGGAGCCGTCCGCGCAGGGCGATCACCGCGACGAGGGCGACGAGGGCGGCAGGGAGCAGCCAGGAGATCTCGATGCCGAACTCGCCGGTGAACAGGCGTGTGATGCCGGGGCCGTCGGCGAACATCGACCCACCGCCGCGCGAACCGGCACGACTGCGCACCCGCTCCATCAACTCCGTCGCCAACGGTGAGTCGGCGATCGATCGACTCGTGCCGCCGCCACCCTGCTTGCCCTCGATACGGGCGAGGCCGTTGTAACCGAGCACCAGGTTCATGAAGTTGTTGTCGGTCGACCCCGCCAGGTATGGGCGCGACGACGCGGGCCACAGCAGGGTCAGCAGCACGTACCAGCCGGCCGAGACGATCATCGCGACCGCCGCGATGAGCAGGTCCCGGCTGCGCTTGCCGAAGCCGGTCGGCGCCGCGACGAGGTACACGAGGCCGAGTGCGGGCAGCACCATGAGGCCCTCGAGCATCTTCGCCAGGAACGCGAACCCGACCGCGACCCCGGCGAGCGCGAGCCAGCGCGCCGAGGCGACGGCGGTGGCCCGGATGGCGCAGTACGCGCCCGCGGTCATCAGCAGCACCATCGCCGCGTCGGGGTTGTTGAACCGGAACATCATGGCCGCGACCGGGGTGAGTGCAAGGGCGGCACCGGCGACGAGACCGGCAGGGCGACCGGCGATCCGGGTCCCCGCCGCGTACATCAGCGCCACCGATGCGACACCCATGAGCGCCTCGGGGATCAGCATGCTCGCACTCGAGTAACCGAAGATCTGCCCCGACAGACCCATCACCCACTGGGAGACGGGCGGTTTGTCGACGGTGATGAAGTTCGACGGGTCGACCGACCCGAACAGCAGGGCCTCCCAGTTCCGCGACCCCGCCCACGCCGCGCCCGCGTAGAACACGTTGGCGCTGCCGTTGACGGTGATGTTCCACAGGTAGAACACGGCGGTGGCGAGCAGCAGCACGCCGACGGCGATCCGGTCGAGGGGTCGCGCGGGCGGCAGGGCGGGCTGCGCGGGCGAGGGGCTGGTCTCTGCAGGCGGGCTCGCGGGAGGCGCGATGTCGGTGGTCACGACTGCACGCTGGTCGGTCGTCCTGACAATCGGATATCGGGTTGCTGTGAAAGAGCTGTCAGGTGCCCAGGTTTCGCGACCTTTCGGACAATGCGCCTACACGCGTGTCGCGTTCACGGAGTTCGCAGGCCGTCGCGGGCCGGCGACAGGTCGTCGAACGACACCCCCAGCGCGGCCAGATCGGCGGGGACGGCGTCGCCGCGGACCGCGGCGGCGGTCACCCGTGCCATGGCCGCGCAGGTCTGGATCCCGTACCCGCCCTGTCCCGCGCACCAGTGCAGGCCGACCACGTCCGGATCGGGTCCGACGACCGGGGTGCGATCGGCGACGAACGAGCGCAGTCCGGCCCACGACGACCGCACGTGTCGCGCACCGATCGTGGTGCACTCGTCGATGGCATCGAGTGCGCGGGCGATCTCGAGCTCGTCGGGGCGTGCGTCGTGGGGATCGACCGGGGTCTCGTCGGCCGGCGAGCACAGCAACTGCGCGCCGTCGGGTTTGAGGTAGAAGGACTCGTCGATGTCGCTGACCGTGGGGAGCGTCTCGCCGGTGAGGTCGTCGGGCCGGGCGACCATGAACACCGTGCGGCGACGGGGACTCAGCCCGACCGGCTGCGCGCCGGCGATCACGGCCACCGCATCGGCCCACGCCCCGGCGGCGTTCACCACCTCCGGTGCACGGTGGACATCGCCTGCGGTGGTCCTCACCTCCCACACGCCCCCGATGCGCGTCATCGCCGACACCGCCGACGAGGCGCGGAGGTGCCCGCCCCGCTGCCGCAGTCCGCGCAGGAAACCCTGGTGCACGGCGTGGACATCGATCTCCATCGACCCCGGTTCGTGGAGTGCGGTCTCGACGGCCTCGACACGCAGCGCCGGGAACAGCGCGACGGCATCGGTGGGAGAGAGCAGTTCGACGTCGGGGGCCAGTGTGCGGACCGCCGCGAACATGTCCCGTACGGCGTCACCGCGTCCGGGTCGCGCGAACTGCAGCATCGGTCGCGGCGTCAGCAGGGGGCGGTCGAAGCAGTCGGGCGGGTCGACCAGCGCGCTGCGGCTACCGGTGGTCAGCGCGCGGATCGGCGTGTTGCCGTAGGACTCCAGGAACAGTGCCGCCGAGCGGCCGGTGGAGTGGAACGCCGGCGTGGCCTCCTGCTCGAGCACGAGCACCGAACGGTCCGAACAGAGTTCGTAGGCCGCCGAGACACCGGCGATCCCGGCGCCGACAACGATCACATCCACATCCACCCGCCCCATTGTGCTCGGGGCGGGTGGATGTGTCGTGTCGGTCCCGGCGGGCGACGAGGGTGTGAAACCTCAGACGTTCTGGGTGAGCAGGAACAGGCCACCGGCCAGTGCGCCACCGATGATCGGCCCGACCACCGGAACCCACGCGTAGTTCCACTCGAGGCTGCCCTTGCCCTTGATGGGCATCAGGGCGTACGCGATACGCGGAGCGAGATCACGTGCCGGGTTGATGGCGTACCCGGTGGGACCACCGAGGCTGTTGCCGATCACGAGCACCACGAAAGCGACTCCGGCGTAACCCAGTCCGGAGTTCCCCAGATCGAGCGTGCCGCCGTTCTGCGAGATCGCCGGCGACCGCAGGATCCAGAACACCAGCACGAAGGTGCCGATCACCTCGGTGACGGTGTTCCAGAAGTAGTTCTTCACCTGCGGGCCCGTGCAGAAGATGCCACGGGTGTTCTCCGGGTGTGGATCGGCGTCGAAGTTCTTCTTGTACGCCGCATAACAGAGCATCGCCCCGATGAACGCGCCGATGAACTGGGCGGCGATGTAGATCGGCACCTGCGACCACGGCGTCTTGTCCGCGATCGCCAGCCCGAGCGTCACCGCCGGGTTCAGGTGCGCACCCGACTGCCACGCGATCGATGCACCGGCGAACACCGCCAGGCCCCAACCGAAGTTGATGAACAGGCCGCCACTGTTGTGGAAGCCCGACTTCACCAGGTTGTTGCCCGCGACCACACCGGCACCGAGGAGGATCAGCACCGCGGTGCCGATGATCTCCCACAGCCAGATCTGGCCGTCGCTCACGGCGCTCACGCGGAGACGTCCGCGACGGCGGCGGAGCCGCGAACACCCGGCGCGCCCATGCGGGCGGCGTCGGCGGTCGCGTCATCGGGCTGGCGCTGCGACTCGATCTCCGCCGCGACACGCGCACGGTAGTTCTCGATCTCCCGTGCGCGCTGCTCGGCGTCCCATCCCAGCGGGCCGGCGACGATGTCGGCGACCTCCACCGCGGCATCGGTACCGCGGTCGGTGGTCTCGATCGACATACGCGTACGCCGCGCGAGGATGTCGACGAGGTGCAGGGCGCCCTCGTGGGTGACCGCGTAACGGATCTCGGCACCGAGGTACCGGTTGTCGCTCGCCGCAACAGGCCGGGCCAACTCGGGCTCGGCGGCGATGATCTCGAAGATCTCCGAGATCGCGCTGCCGTAGCGGTGTAGGAGATGCTCGACGGTCTTCACCGGCAGGTCGTGCTCGTTGGCCAGACGCACCCGCGCCTCCCACAGGTCGTCGTACCCGTCGGCGCCGATGAGCGCGACGCGGTCGGTCCGCGACGGCTCGACACCGCGCACACCCTCGACCGCGGCATCGATGGCGTCGGCCGCCATCACCCGGTAGGTGGTGTACTTGCCGCCCGCGATCACGGTGAGACCCGGCGCGGCCGGGACCACGGCGTGCTCGCGCGAGAGCTTGCTGGTCTGATCGGACTCGCCGGCCAGCAGCGGCCGCAGGCCCGCGTATACGCCGACGATGTCGTCGCGCACCAGCGGCTTCTCCAGCATCACGTTGACCTCGGCCAGGATGTAGTCGAGATCGGCGCTGCTCGCGGCGGGATGTGCGAGATCGAGGTTCCACTCGGTGTCGGTGGTGCCGATGATCCAGAAGTCGTCGCTCCACGGACACGGGATCACGAACAGGAGGCTCTTCTCGGTCTCGGTGATGAGGCCGACCTCAGAGTCGATGCGGTCGCGCGGGACCACGATGTGCACGCCCTTCGACGCCTTGACGCGCAGGCCGCTGGTGGTGCCCACCATCTCCTGCAGCTCGTCGGTCCACACACCCGCGGCGTTGACCACGTGCTTCGCCCGGACCTGGATCTGCTCACCGGACTCGAGATCCTCGATGCGGGCTCCGACGACGCGGTCGCCCTCACGCAGGTAGCTGGTCACGCGGGCGCTCGAGGCACACAGTGCGCCGTAGCTCGCCGCGGTGCGCGACAACATCATCGTGTGCCGGGCGTCGTCGACCTGACCCTCGTAGAACAGCACGCCGCCGCGGATGGTGCCGCGCTTGGCGCCGGGGAAGATCGAGAACGTCTTCTTCTTGCCGATGTGCCGGAGGTGATGGGGCACACCGCGTCCCGCGCCGAGGATGTCGTAGAAGCCGATGCCGGCGCCGGCGTAGGCACGGTCGTACACGGGGGTGACGAGCGGGAAGATGAACTCCACCGGACGCACGAGATGCGGCGCGACGGTGTTGAGCATCAGCTTGCGCTCGCGCAGCGCCTCGAAGACGAGGGAGAAGTTGAGCTGCTTGAGGTAGCGCAGACCCCCGTGGAACAGCTTCGAGCTCCGGCTCGAGGTGCCGGCGCCGTAGTCGATGGCCTCCACGAGGCCGACGCGCAGACCGCGGGTGGCGGCGTCGAGGGCGGCGCCGCCACCGACGACACCACCTCCGATGACGAGGACGTCGAGTTCCTGCGCCGCCATCGATGCGAGTGCGGACCGGCGTGAATCGGGGTTGAGGGCTATGGGTTGCAAGGTCATGCGAGTGTTCTCCTGATGATGAGATGTGACGGTGCCGTGGGCATGTCGGTCACACGTCGACCCAGTCGAGGGTGCGGGTGACCGCCTTCTGCCAGCGGCCGTAGTAGTCGGCGCGTTCGTCTTCGGTCCAGTGCGGCTCCCAGCGGGAGTCCTCTTTCCAGTGCGTCTCGAGCTCGTCGGTGTTCGCCCAGAACCCGACCGACAGCCCGGCCGCGTAGGCGGCGCCGAGCGCGGTGGTCTCGGCGACCACCGGGCGGCTCACGGGGATGCCGAGCACGTCGGACTGGATCTGCATGCACAGCGAGTTGGCGGTGACGCCGCCGTCGACGCGCAGCACCTCGAGCTTCACCCCGGAGTCCTTCTCCATCGCGTCGGCGACGTCGCGGCTCTGGTAGCAGATGGATTCCAGTGTGGCCCGGGCGATGTGGGCGTTGTTGTTGAAGCGGGACAGCCCGACGATCGCGCCGCGGGCATCCGACCGCCAGTAGGGGGCGAAGAGCCCGGAGAACGCGGGCACGAAGTAGACGCCACCGTTGTCGGGGACCTCGCGGGCGAGCGATTCGCTCTGTGCCGCACCGGAGATGATGCCGAGCTGATCGCGCAGCCACTGCACGGCCGAACCGGTGACCGCGATCGACCCCTCCAGCGCGTACACGGGCGGCTGGTCACCGAACTGGTAGCAGACGGTGGTCAGCAACCCGTTCTTCGACCGCACCAGCTTCTCACCGGTGTTGAGCAGCAGGAAGTTTCCCGTGCCGTACGTGTTCTTCGCCTGCCCCGGCGAGAAGCACACCTGGCCCACCATGGCGGCCTGCTGGTCGCCCAGCGCACTGGCGATGGGGACCTCGCCGGCCAACGGACCGGTCCGGGTGGTGTGACCGTAGGGCTTGCTCGGCGACGACGGCACGATCGTCGGCAGCATGGCCTTGGGGATGTCGAACAGGGCGATGAGCTCGTCGTCCCAGTCGAGGGTCTCGAGGTTCATCAGCATGGTGCGGCTGGCGTTGGTGACGTCGGTGACATGGACACCGCCGTCGACGCCGCCGGTCAGGTTCCAGATCACCCAGGTGTCGATGGTCCCGAACAGTGCGTCGCCCGCCTCGGCGTCGGCCCGCACACCCTCGACGTTCTCCAGGATCCACTGCGCTTTGCCGGCGGCGAAGTAGGTGGCCGGCGGGATGCCCGCCTTCTCGCGGATGATGTCGCCCGCGCCGGAGCGCTCGAGCGCCGAGGCGATCTTGTCGGTGCGGGTGTCCTGCCAGACGATGGCGTTGTAGTACGGCCGACCGGTGTTCTTGTTCCACACGACGGTGGTCTCGCGCTGGTTGGTGATGCCCAGCGCGGCGAGGTCGGAGGCCTTGAGGTTCTTCTTGCGCAACCCGTTCTGCAGCACCGACGAGGTCCGCTCCCAGATCTCGATCGGATCGTGCTCGACCCACCCGGCCTGCGGCATCACCTGTTCGTGCTCGAGCTGGTGGCGCGCGACCTCGGCGCCCTTGTGATCGAAGATCATGAAGCGGGTACTGGTCGTACCCTGGTCGATGGCGCCTACGTAGCTGCTCATGGGTCCTTTTCCGTCAGTCACAACGCTGTGTGGGAAAACTCAGAACCGGTGATCTGGATCTCACCGTGACCCTGACGGTATGCACCGGCAGGAGTTGTGACGAGAGACAGCGTTCGGCATTGTCGAACGGCCTGCAGCGGGTAGCGTCGGCCATGTGCCGGGTCTCATCCAGTCGGTCGAACGCGCCACCGCGGTGATGCATCTGTTGGCCGCGCGCGACGAGCCGATGACCCTGGCCGAGATCGCCTCCGCGGTCGGCGTCGTGAAGTCCACCGCGCACGGCCTCGTGCGCACCTTGGTGGCCGGCGGGGTGGTCGATCAGGACGAACGCAGCGGTCGATACCGCCTGGCCGACGATCCGTTCGGCCCGCGCCACGACGTGTGGGACGTCAACGAGATCCGGTCGCGTGCCCTCAACTGGACCGACGCGTTGGCGTCGCGGTCGACGATGGCCACACAGGTGACGGTCGTGCGCGGCGGCGCCGTGCAGGTGGTGCACGACGTCCTCGCGACCCGCGGAGCCGGAGCCCGACCGATGATGACCGGTTCGGTGGTGCCCGCACACGCCGGCGCACTGGGGCGCGTGCACCTGGCGTACGACGCGCACCTCGCGCGGTCGGTGCTGCGGACCGACCTCGTGGCCCACACCCACCGCACGATCGTCGACGCGGGGGTCCTGGTCGCCGAACTCGCGCGCGTCCGCGACACCGGATGGGCGGTCGCGGTGGGCGATCTCGTCCATGATCAGGCGGCGGTGGCCGCCCCGATCCGCGACGCCGGCGGCACGGTGATGGCCGCGGTGGGTGTGATGGGCGGTGTCGACGACATCTGCGGTCGCGGTGAGCTCCCGCGGACCGCGATCGTGGACAACGTGATCGCCGCGGCGCGGGCGATCTCCCGGGAACTGGGCCACGGCGTCGCGACCGGAGGGCAGGCCCGGTGAGCACCCGCTACGTCGCCGCGATCGACCAGGGCACCACCTCCACCCGCTGCATCGTCTACGACCGCGGGGGTGTGCTCGTGTCGGTCGCCCAGCGCCGGCACCGCCAGTACTTCCCCAGGCCGGGCTGGGTCGAACACGACGCCTCGGAGATCTGGTCGCTGGTGCGTCTGTTGATCCCCGAGGCGCTGCGGTCGGCGGGCGCGACGGCCGAGCAGATCGTGGGTCTGGGCATCACGAACCAGCGTGAGACGACGGTGATCTGGGACCGTGAGACCGGCATCCCCCTGCACCGGGCCATCGTCTGGGAGGACACCCGCACGTCCGACCTCGTCGAGGACCTCCGGTCGCAGGGGCACGCCGACGAGCTCCATCGTCGCAGCGGCGCGCCCCTGTCGAACTACGTCTCGGCGCCGCGGCTGCGGTGGCTGCTCGACACGGTCCCCGGGGCACGCGAGGGGGCGAGGGCGGGACGAGTCCTGTTCGGCACCATGGACAGCTGGCTGGTGTGGAACCTGACCGGCGGGCCCGACGGCGGTCTGCACGTCACCGACCCCACCAACGCCGGACGCACCATGCTGATGAACATCGAGACCGGTCGGTGGGACCGGGAACTGTTGGCCGCGTTCGACATCCCCGAGCAGATGCTGCCCGACATCCGTCCCTCGCTGAGCGCGGTGGGGGTGACCACCGAACCGGTCGCGGGGGTCGCGATCACCACGATGATCGGCGATCAGCAGTCGGCGCTGGTGGGGCAGACGGCGTTGGAGAGCGGCGAATCGAAGTACACTCTCGGCACGGGTGGCTTCCTGCTGTTCAACACCGGTGCCGAGCTGGTGCATTCGCGCAACGGCCTGATCACGACCGTCGCCTACCAGATCGACGGCGAACCCCTGTGTTACGCGCTGGAGGGCTCGAACCCGACGGCGGGCGCCCTGGTGGAGTGGCTCAAGGAGAACCTCGGGTTGATCGAGACCGCCGCGGCGATCGAGACCCTCGCGGGCACCGTCGACGACAACGGCGGCTGCTACATCGTGCCGGCGTTCTCGGGTCTGCATGCGCCGCACTGGGTGTCGGGCAGTCGGGGACTGATCGTCGGTCTCACCGCCTACGTCACCCGGGGTCATCTCGCGCGGGCGGCGTTGGAGACCAACGCCTTCGGGGCGCAGGCCATGATCGCGGCGGTCAACGACGATCTCGCCGCCGCCGATGCCGCGACCCGCCTGACCGAGCTCGTCGTCGACGGCGGGATGACCGCCAACAACCTCTTGATGCAGATGATCGCCGACATCTGCGGGCTGCCCGTGGTGCGTCCGCGGATGGCCGAGGCCGTCGCCCTCGGTGCGGCCTACGGTGCCGGTCTCACCGCCGGGTTCTGGACCGACACCGCGCAGCTGCGCCGCAACTGGCAGGCCGCGGCCCGATGGTCGCCGCAGATGCCGGCCGATGAGCGGGACCGTCAGGTCGCGACGTGGGCACGGGCGGTCGAGCTGTCGTCGAACTGGCGACCCGCCTGAGCGATCGGGACGTTCAGCACCCCTCCGACGCCGTGGCGCGGCACACCTGTGCGGCGACGTCGTCGGTGCGCAACGACCAGAACTGTTGCGCGCCGCCGTCGCCGGTGACGAGGACGGTGTCGTCGCCGAGTGCGGTCAGCCGCGCGGGGCCCTGATCGGCGGTGCCGTAGAGGTTGCCGACCCGACGCACCGAACCGTCGGCGCCGATGCGGTGCACGGAGCCGTCGGCCGACGCCGTCGCCGTCGTGGTGCCCAGGGCGACGATCGAGGTGACCGCCCACCGACCCAATGGGGTCCGCGGTCCGACCTGACCGCCGGTGTCGGCCCGGTAGCGGGTGATGCCGCCGGTGCTGTCGCCGACGACCACGTCGCCGTCGACGTAGCCGAGCGCGGTGACCGGCGAGCCCGGGGTCAGCCGACCCGAGACCTGACCGGTGCCCGACGGGGTGAGGCGGGTGCGGACGACGCCGGTGGAGCCGCCGAGCGCGATCTGCCCGGCGTCGGCCGAGAACGCCACCGCGGCGGCCGGTGCTCCACCGAGATCGAGGTCGGCGACCGGGGTGAGGCCGCGACGATCGACGCCGTAGACGCCCACGGAGGTGTTGCCGCGCAGGCTCATCGCCAGGACCGACGACGTGGGGCTGAACCGGATGGTGCCCACCGGCTGCGGTCCGAGTGCGACGGGCGCACCGACCGCGAGCGGGGCGCCGGGACCCGACACGTCCCACAGCTGGGCGAGGTGCCCGGCGTCGACGGTCATCATCCAGCGACCATCGGGGCTCATCGCCGCACCGTCGAAGTGATCGGGCGCGTCGATGACCAACCCGCCCAACGGTGCCGACGGGTCCGCGGCGTTCCACACTTGCACCGGTCCGTCGACGAACGACGTCGCGCACGCGGCTTGCGCCGTCGAACAGGCCGGGGTCGCGACGCCACCGAAACCGCCGTCGAGCAGACCGGCGGGCAGCGACCACACATGCGGCACACCGCTGCCCGTGGTGACCAGGGTCGAGGAGTCGGTGAACCGTGCCGCGGCGATGGTCGTCGACTCCGACCGGAGGTCACCGGTGAGCACGCGGGGCAGACCGGCGTGCGTGACGTCCCAGACCCGTGTCGAGCCGTCGGCCGAGGTCACCGCGAGCCGGTGTCCGGTGGGTGCGAACGACAGGCTCGACACCCCGACGACGGTGTCGTCGACACCGGGGTCGACGGCGCCCGACCGGCCGAGACCGGGACCGACGCGCGTGAGTCCCGACGTCGACAGCGACGCGAGCGTGACCGCGCCCGCGGCGTCGGCGGCGGCGAGGGTGTCGCCTCCCGCGGCCACCGCGACGGCCGCGACCGGGTTGTCGAGCACGAGCCGGGCGTCGTCGGCGACGGGGGAGCGGGGATCGGACAGATCCCACGCGGTGACGCGGCGGTCGGCCGAACCGACCACCAGCGTCGGCGCGGCTGCGGGTGTGGTCGAGGGCGCGAACACCGCTGTGCGCGCGGCGGATCCGCCGGGCAGCGTCGACAGGATGACCGGCCGACGCGGATCGGCGACGTCGATGACGCGTACCGCACCGGCTGCGTCGACGGCGGCGAGCCAGGGACGGTTCGGTGCGAACGTCAGCGACTCGACCGGTGCCGGTCCGTCGCCGAGCACGACGGGTGCGCCGGTGATCGCGCCCGCGGCGTCGACGGGCCACAGGCGCACTGCGCCGGCGTCACCGGCGGCGGCGAGCAGCGTGGCCCCCGCGTCGAGGGCGACCGACTGCGGTCCGCGGGCGGTGGTCGCGTCGTCGACGGTGGCGGTCACCGCGGCGTCCGGACCGGTGCCGGTGATCCGGACGGTGCCGTCGGCCGAGGTGAGGGCCACCCGGTCTGAGCGGACGGATCCGGTGGTCGCGACCGCGACCGAGGGCGGCAGTGCCGACATCGGACGTGCCAACGGCGTCGACTGGGTGGCGAGCAACGCCGACTCGGCGCGCGGATCGCCGGGGGCGGCACGGAAGGCCTGCAGGGCCAGGCGCGCCGATGCGGTCGGATCGGAGGCGGCCGTCGCGCCGATCCGTGCGAGGGCGGCGTCGGTGCGGGCGGCGTCGCGCTGCGATGCGGTGTCGTCGCCATGGATCACCGAGGTGACCGCGACGACGAGGGACACGACGGCGACGAACACGAGCGCGCCGAGCAGCACGCGACGGCGGGATCGGCGCAACGCCGCCCGCTCGCGGGAACGGGCGAGGAACGCCTCGGCGGGTGCACCGAGGACGTCGACCGGTTCGACGGCGTGGTCGGCGGATTGCAGTCGCACATCGTCGTACAGCTCGTCGGCGGGATGGCCGCCGGCGTCCCAGCGGACGGCGTCGGCGATCACCGCGGTACGGATCGGGGCGCCGGCGCGACGGTCGGCGGCCCAGTCGGCGAGCCGGGGCCATGCGGTGAGCAGGGAGTCGTGGGTCAGCCGGAGCCGACCGTCGACGACACGGACGATGTTCGCACCGACCAGGTGGTCGATGACGGTGTCGAGGCGGCGCTGTCGACCCAACCGGGTGTGCAGATCGGTCCGTGCGACGTCGGCCGCGACCACCTCACCCTCGGCGGTGACGCGCACGGTCGCGAGCAGGACGAGCCGCGCCGTGCGCCGATCCGCCTCGGCGAGGCGGGTCCAGGCGCGTTCGGCGGTGTCGGCGACGACCGAGTGGAGGGGATCCGATGCGCGATAGGCGGCCAGGGTCAGCGTGTCGTCGGCGCGGGTGCGCCAGAGGTGGTCCATCGTCATGCCGAGCGCGACGAGGTCCGGCGCGCCGGACTCGGCGGCGTGGAGATCGGCGATGATCTGGGGTCCGAGACCCGCCTCGACCGAGACGCCACGGGTGCGGGCCGGCGATTCGACGGCGGCGAGGAGTTCGTCGTCGCTCATCGTGCGCACGACGACCGCGCGGTCGTCGAGGGTGCCGACGAGTACCGGTTCGGCGACCGCGCGGGCGTAGAAGTCGGCGCGCAGGACGATGACCACCGCGAAACGTCGGTCGGCGGCGAGACGGTCGAGCGCGGCGAGGAATTCCGCTCGCGTGGAGCGGTCGCAGAGGGTGAACAGTTCCTCGGCCTGGTCGACCACCAGCAGGCACGCCGTGGCGTGGGGGTCTTCGCTTGGATCGGCGGCCACGCGGGCGGCGTCGAGCGCAGCCATCGGCGCGGAGCCCGGGGTCATGGTGGCGACGGTGGCGGCGACACGCTCGCCGTCGCGTCGCAGACCGCTGCGGCGGATCTCGGGGATGAGCCCGGCGTGGACCAGTGAGGTCTTGCCCGCTCCGGTCGGACCGACGACGGTGACCAGGCCACCACCGGGCACGGCGCGGACGTGCAGCCGACGCCACAGGTCGGTGCGGCCGAAGAAGATGTCGCCGTCGTCCTCGGAGTACGGGGTCAGGCTGCGATACGGACCGGCATCGACGACGGGGTTCGCGACGACCTCGGCGGTGGTGTCGGCATCCACGTCGGTACCGGCGGTGTCGGTGGTGTCCGGGGCGGTGGCGTCCGGTTCGACGGGGGACCCGACCTCGCGCAGGTCGGCCCCGCCCCGCTCACGCCCGTCGTAGGACATGGTCGACCTCGTCGGTGGTCGGACGGGTCGCCGCCGGCGACCCCGCGTCCGATTCCGGGCACGGTTGAGCTCCGTGGTGTGCGTTCACGAGGTTCCCCCCTCGATCCGGTGGTCTCGCGACCGCCGGGATGTCTCCTACGGTCGACCGATCGGCCGGTACCGCGTGTTCCCCGCCCGCCATTGTGGGCACACCCACTGCTTTTGTCCAATGGCGGCCCGGCGGGCGACGGCCGCGCCGACATAGTTTGTGTCGCTACGGATTCGGTGGTGACGCATCGTTCTCGGCCGGGTTGATCAGTCCGCGGCGCCAGATCTCGGTGAGCGTCATGATCGCGCTCTCCTCGTCGCGTCCGGAGTCCGACGTCGCCGATCGCTCCACGGCCTCGTCGCCGCCGGTGACGAACCATGTCCAACAAAAGGATTCGAGCATCGACACGATCGCCGAGGCGAACAGGTACTTGTCGAGCCCGATCCGCACGCCGGTCGCCTCGGCGGAACGGAAGACGGCCAGGACGGCGGAGATGCCCTCGGATCGCCGGTGGCGCCACCACTGCGCGAACTGCGGATCGGTCATCGACAACTGGAACGCGCCGATCATCTCTGGCAGGTAGTCGCGGTAGGAGCTCCAGTAGGCGCGCACGGCCTGCTCGACGTTCACCGCCGGGTCGGGCGTCAGATTGCGGCGCGTCTCGTCGAGGACCTGGGCCGCGAACTCCCCGAGCAGTGCCTCGAGGAGCTGCTGTTTGCTGTCGTAGTAGTTGTAGAACGAGCCGGTGGATCGCCCTGCGGTCGAGGCGATGTCGGAGATCTTCGCCGTGAGATAACCCTTCTCGGCGAACACGGTCCGCGCCGCGTCGAGCAGTGCCCGCTCGGTGCGGCGCCCCTTCGGGGTCGTCGCCGCCCCCGGGCCATCCGGTCCGGTGGGGTCGGATGCGGTGGGATCGGGTGCGGTCGTCACCGTGGCCCCGCCGTCACACGACACCCGCTGCGCGTAGGTCGGCCAACTGTTGCGCGTCGAGGAAATCGGCGTAGACCTCCGCGTTGTGGTGTCCCGGGGTGGCCGGTCCGGCGCTGCGCACCGACCCCGGGGTGCCCAGGAGCTTGGGTACGACACCGGGGCCCAACACCGTCTCACCGATCCGCTCGTCGTGGTGGGCGACGATCATGTCGCGCGCGAGCATCTGCGGATCGGTGACGACCTCGGCGACGGTGTTGATCGGGCCCACCACCACCCCGGCGGCGGTGAGCGTCTCGATGAGGTCCTCGGTCGGCACGGTGGACGTCCACGCCTCGATCTCCGCGTCGAGCTCGTCCTGATTGCGTCCGCGCGCGGTGTGGGTCGCGTAGCGCTCGTCGTCGGCCAGTTCGGGACGACCCATCGCCGCGCACAGTCGCCGGAACAGGGTGTCCTGGTTGGCGCCGATCACCACGAGTGACCCGTCGGCGCTCGGATAGATGTTCGACGGCGCGATGCCCTCGAGGCGTGTGCCCGACGGACCGCGGACCACTCCGCCCATGTCGTAGTCGGGGATCGTCGACTCCTGCACGGCCAGGCAGGATTCGGTGAGCGCGCAGTCGACGACCTGTCCCTCGCCGGTGACCGTGCGGTGATAGAGCGCCGCCAGAGCGCCCTGGACCGCGAACATCCCGGCGAGGGTGTCACCGAGGGACAGCGCGAGGCGGGGCGGCCGTTGTCCCGGATACCCGTTGAGATGACGCAGACCGCTGACCGCCTCGGCGACCGATGCGTATCCGGTGCGCGCCGAATCGGGTCCGGATTGTCCGTAACCGGAGACGCGCACGAGGATGATGCCCCGATTGCGTTCGCGCAGAACGTCGTAGCCGAGGCCGAACCGTTCCAGCGTCCCCGGCCGGAAGTTCTCCACGATGATGTCCGCGGTCGCCACCATGTCGAGGAACAGCGCCCGGCCGCGGTCGTCGCGCAGATCGAGGGTGACCGCGCGCTTGTTGCGCGCGTGCACCGTCCACAGGAACCGGTGGCCGTCACGTTCGGCCTGTCCCCACCCGCGCAACGGATCCGGGGAGCCCGGCGCCTCGAACTTGATGACGTCGGCCCCCATGTCGCCGAGCAGGCGGGCACCGAACGGGCCCGCGATCAGCGTCCCGAGTTCGAGGACCCGGACACCGTCGAGTGCGCCGCGGCCGGTGGGCGTCGGAGGTGTGTCCTGCCGGTGCGATTCGGTCATGGTGCAAGGGTGCCACCCGCCCTGGGCGCACCGTGGTCGGCGTGCATGTGGGACAGCGTCACCATCGACCGGACGGTTCCCGGTCAGCCGTCCAACGAACCCCGCCAAATGAAGCAAAACTCAGATCGCAGCCACTACAGTGACCACGATCACGGCGACGGTGAGTCGCGAGGAAGCGCGGGCAGGGGAGCAGTGGTGGCGGGTTCGGTGGGAGTCACCCGACGCGGCTCGTCGACCCTGTCGCGGGCGATGGACGCCGTGCTGTCGGCGATCGCCACCCTCGGTCGTCTCATCGAGCTCACCGTCACCTCGTTCGCGCATCTCCTTCGCGACATCGTGACCGGTCGCCACAAATGGCGCGACACCCTCACCCAGACCAGCTTCTTCGCCGGTGTGGCCGGCATCCCCGCGGTGTTGGTCGCCATCCCCTTCGGCGTCATCCTCTCGGTCCAGGTCGGCAGCCTCACCCAGCAGCTCGGCGCGTCCTCGCTCGCCGGCGCGGCGGGCGCACTCGGCATCCTGCAGCAGGGTGCGCCGATCGCCTCGGCCCTGCTCATCGGTGGTGCCGTCGGGTCGGCCATCGCCGCCGACCTCGGTGCCCGCACCGTGCGCGACGAGATCGACGCGATGCGCACCATGGGTATCGACCCGGCCCGCCGGGTGGTCGCTCCGCGACTGCTCGCGGTCGTCTTCGTCGCGCCGCTGGTGTGTATGGAGATCATCTTCGTCGGCGTCACCGCCGGCTACTTCATCAACGTGTCGTTCCAGGGCGGTGCACCCGGCAGCTACCTCGGCGGATTCGGGCAGTTCGCCGGTGTCGGTGACCTCGTCATCGCGATCGCGAAGTCGATCCTGTTCGGGATCGTGGTCGTGGCGATCGCCTGCCAGCGCGGCCTCGAGGCCCGGGGCGGCCCGCGCGGTGTGGCCGACGCGGTCAACGCCGCGGTCGTGCTCGGCGTCGTCGCGTCGTTCCTGCTCAATCTCGCCGTCACCCAGCTCGTCACGATGTTCGTGACGACGAAGGCGGGTTGACGCGTGGTCGGATTGCAGACCTACGCGAGGTCGCGCAGGTGGACGACGAACCTCGGCCGCGCGGCGGTCGTCCCGGTGTCGGGGATCGAACGCATCGGACACCAGGTCCATTTCGTGTTCGACGTCCTGCGCTCCATCCCGCACGCCCTGCGCGTCTACCGCCGCCAGACCGGCGCGGTCCTGTCCGACCTCATGTGGGGATCGGGTGGCCTCATCGTCGGTGGCGGTTCGGTCGTGGTGCTCGTCGTGCTGGGACTGTCGGTGGGTGGGTCGATCGGTATCGAGTCGTTCGCGACGCTGAAACTGTTCGGCATCGGCCCGCTGACCGGCTTCTTGTCGGCGTATGTGAACACCCGCGAGCTGGGTCCGATCGTCGTCGCGATCGGATTCGCCGCCCAGGCGGGCTGTCGTATGACCGCCGAGATCGGGTCGATGCGGATCTCCGAGGAGATCGACGCCCTCGAGGCCCAGGCGATCCGTCCCATCCCGTTCGTGGTCAGCACCCGGGTGATCGCGGGGATCGTGACGATCATCCCGCTGTTCCTCATCACCCTGATCCTCAGCTACCTGTCGTGCGCCTTCGTCGTGAACACCGTCAACGGGCAGTCACCGGGCACCTACTACCACTACTTCAACGCGTTCCTCGCCCCCGTCGACATGCTGTTCGCGGTCATCAAGGCCGTGGTCTTCGTCGTCGCGGTCATCCTCATCCACTGCTATCAGGGCTTCTACGCGAGCGGCGGACCCGAGGGTGTCGGCGTCGCCTCGGGCCGCGCGATCAAGAACAGCTTCGTCGTCATCGTCGTCCTCGACATGCTGCTCACCCTCGTCTTCTACGGCTCGGACGTCGGATTCAGGTTCTCCGGCTGATGGCGTACCACGATCCGTCCGGGCGCGGCCCCTCACGCTCGGCACTGCTGGCCCTCGGCGCGGCGACCCTGGTCGTCGTGCTGGTCCTCGCGATCCCGCTCACCCTGTACGCCCGCGGCGACTTCGACAGCACCGTGCGGGTGTCGGCGGTGGCCGATTCCGTGGGCGACGGTCTCGCGGCCGGCGGCGACGTGAAGTACCGCGGCCTCATCGTCGGACGGGTCGACGGTGTCACCGTCACCGACGACGGTCGCCAGGAGATCGCGATGTCGATCGACGCCGACCAGGCGTCGTCCATCCCCGACCGGGTGTCGGCCGCCTATGCGCCGTCGAACCTGTTGGGCGTCACCGGGATCGAACTGCAGGCGGCGACCTCGACCGCGTCGGGGTCGACTCCGGGCGCGGGTCGCCTGCGCGACGGTGAACGGATCACCATCGGTGCGGACTCGACGAACGTGTCGGTGGCCGACCTGTTGCGCCAGGTGGGCGAGATCTCGACGACCATCACCGGCGACGAGTTCAGCCGCACCATCGACATCGCCGACCGGTTGGTCACCGCGGTGCAGCCGCTCGTGCGGTCGGGCCTGGACCTTCTCAACCTCGCCGCATCGCGTCAGCAGATGCCGCTCGCGGAGTTCATCCGCATCCTGGGTCCGGTCACGCGCGGCGTCGCCGACCTCGAGGGACCGTTCGACTCGGTGCTCATCAGCCTGACCCGGCAGACCGCCGCCTACACCGATCCCCGCGTGGTGAACTCGGTGAAGGACTCGCTGTCGGGACTGGTGAACACCGTCGGCGGCCTCGGGGGTCTCGTGCGCGACAACTACGACGGACTGGCCACCCTGCTCGACTTCCTGATCGTCACCGGATCGCCGCTGGGACAGACGCTGCGGTCGATTCCGCCCGCGGTCGGCGACGCACGGGAACTGCTGGGCCGGCTGGAGAAGTCGATGCCCACCCAGAACGGCAAGGTCACCCTCCAGGTCGGCCTCACCGTCGCCCAGATGCCGCAGCTCGCGCCGTTCCTGCAGATGCTCGCGCCCGCACCACGTGCCGCCATGCCGAAGGCCGCCCCGAAGGCGGGTGGACGATGACGCTCCGTCGCTCGTCGATGGTCTACCTGGCCCTGTTCGTGGTGGTGATGATCGGTGCCACCTGGGTGGTCGTCGGCGCCCTGTCGCCCTCGGTCCCCGGTGACCAACGCACCGTGACCGCCGACTTCTCCGATGCCTCGGGCCTGTCGTCGGGCAACGATGTCCGCCAGATGGGTGTGCGAGTCGGACGGGTGACGTCGGTGGAACTGCACGACGACATCGCCCGGGTCACGTTCCGGATCCAGAAGACGGTGCCGTTGTTCGACAACACCGAGATCGCGATCCGTTACCTGAACCTGGTGGGAGAGCGGTATCTCGACGTGTTCACCGACGGTCCGGGCAGCGGTCGCGCCGACACCTCCGCGGTGATCCCGACCGCGCGGACGATCCCGTCGTTCGACATCACCGCGCTGTTCAACGGTCTGCGGCCGGTGTTCAAGGTGCTCGACCCGGCCGAGATCAACGAGTTCACCGAGAACATCCTGGCCGTGGTCCAGGGTCGGGGGCCGGATCTGGGCTCGATCCTCGACAAGCTGAACCAGGCGACGTCGGTGGTCGCCGACCGCTCCGACATGGTGGCGGCGTTCGTGACCGGCCTGGGGTCGGTCGCCAAGGAGATCCAGTACAAGTCGCCGCGGCTCAACGAACTGATCAGTCGCGCCGGAGACGCGTTGGGCGCGTTGGCCTCCGACCTCGACGGCACCGAGAGGTCGCTGACGCTCGCGGCCAAGGCGCTGACCCCGCTGCGTCTCGTCCTGCAGAGCCTCAACGGCGTCTACTACGGCAACTACGCCGACATCGACCGCTTGTTGCGCAAGTACATCCCGGCCACCAACGACGCCTCCGACCTGCTCGCGCGCATCCCCGGCGTCCTCGATTCGCTGCTGGCGTCGGTGAACTCGGCGACGAAGGCCTCCTACAGCTGCGGCCGCGGTCAGTCGGTCCCCGGACCGATCACCAGCGTGCTGCTCGCCGGCGCCCCGGTGGTGATCTGCCGATGAGCCCGCAACTGACCCGACGTCGCGACGCCGCCGCCGTGCGCCGCCGGCAGGTGCTCTTCGGTCTCGGTGGAGTGGTGGTCATCGTGATCGTCGCCGTCGTCGCCGGGCTGCTCTACGTGGTGCCGTTCGGATCGTCGGACGTCACCGCCGATTTCGCGTCGAGCGGGCAGATACGGTCGGGGGACGAGGTGCGGGTCGCCGGCATACCGGTCGGCGAGGTCAGGACGGTGAAGGTCGTCGGCGACCACGTCGAGATCTCCTTCGACGTGGACGACTCGGTGAACCTGCGCGACGAGTCCACCGCCGACATCCGCCTGTCGACGGCCATCGGTGGGCACTACCTCGCGGTGACACCGAAGGGCACGTCGCCGCTGCGCGGTCACATCCCCCGTGAACGGACGTCGACGCCGTATGAGCTGACCGACGTCATCCGCGACTCGGGTGACGTGGTCGACAAGCTCGATGCGCAGACCGCGCGGGAGACCTTCTCGCAGGTGAACCTCGCCCTGCGAGGACGGTCGGATGCGGTGCGCGACATCGTCTCCCAGGTGGCGCAGGTGACGACCACCCTCGGTGATCGCGACCAGGACCTCGATCGCGCCATCGCCGTCACCGAGGAATACCTCGGCGCGCTGAACAACGGTCGGGCGAAGCTCGTGAACCTGCTGCGCCTCGTCGGCATCATCGGGTACCGCTTCTACCAGTTCCGTGAGCAGGGTCTGCAGACCGTGCGCGGGGTCGATGCGCTGTTCGCCTTCCTGCAGCCCCCGGTGGAAGCCCTCTCGGGCACGATCGATCCGCAGATCGACAAGATCAAGGCCATCGTCGACCGGGTGCGGACCACGCTCACCGGTTCGGGTCCGATCCTCGACAGGCTGACCGCCATCGCCAATCAGCTCGGGTCGGCGCTCGGGGTGTCGGGCACACCCACCGTCGACCTGTCGAAGACCGTCGCCGACGCCCCGGCCCTGTGCATCCCGATGCCGGATAGGCGGTGTTGACATGACCACCTCCATGACACCGCAGGCCCCGTCGGGCCTGCGCCGCTGGGCCACCCGGTCGGTCATCGTCGTCGCCATCGTGGCCGTGATCGCCGGTTGCGTCGCCGCGGTCCGGGCGAGCGACGACGCATCGAGCACCTCGGGATGCGCGATCATGTCCGACTCGATCGGGCTCTACCCCGGGAGCAATCTCACCCTGCTCGGCGTCACCATCGGCAGGGTGACCGGCGTGGCACCGTCGAACGGTCATGTCCGCGTCAGCTTCTCGATGGACTCGGCCACGAAGCTCCCCGCGGACGTGTCGGCGGTGACGACCTCGGACTCCATCGTCACCGATCGGCGCCTGGAGATCCCGACCAGCTATGTCGGCGGGGCCACCTGGGACACCAGGAACTGCATCCCCCTCGAACGCACCCACACCCCGAAGAGTCTCAGCGAGGCGTTCTCGGCGTTCGACAAGCTCTCCGCGCAGCTGACCGACGCCGGTGGCCGCTCGCCCGAGCAACAGCAGGCGGTGCGCACCGCGCTGGCGTCGGTCGACGACAGCCTCAAGGGCACCGCAGAGGACTTCAACCGGGCGGTCCAGGGACTCGGTGCGGCACTGGGTGATCCGCAACTGCGCGACACCCAGCTGCGGTCGCTGATCACCAACGGCCAGCAGCTCGCCGACTTCTTCGTGCAGCGGTGGCCCGACGTGCGACTCGCGGTCGACAACGTCGGCAAGTTCGCCACGGCGCTGGGCGACCTCACGCGCGAACTCAACCCCGCACTCGTGCGGCTCACGTCGGTGGTGCCGAAGTTGGCGTCGAACCTGCAGCGTTTCGACCCGATCCTGTTCACCCTGCTCGGCCTCATCACACCGCTGGTGGAGCTCTTGCCGACCGACCAGATCGTGGCGCTGCTCAAGTCTCTGCCGCCGGTCATGTCGGCGCTGCAGGCGATGGCGCAGGACAAGCAGGCCGGTCTGGCGATCACGATCAAGCCCCCGCGCGTGCGGGTTCCCGTCGCCTCGGCCGGCGTCACCTGCGCCGCCCTCAACCGCGCCCTGGCCGGATCGTGCCGTCCGTCCCCGGGAGCGCGGGAGTCGGTCGACACCGACCTCGTCGCCCTCGTCCTCGGATCGGGAGGCATCCGATGATCGGCGACCGGCGTCGTGTGCGGCGCACCGTGATGGTGGTCGCGACACTCCTCGTCGCGTGGATGTCGGCGGCCTGCGGGATCCAGGTGACCGACCTGCCGCTGCCCGGGACACGGGTGTCGGGGGAGAGCAGGGCGTTGAAGATCGAGTTCAGCAACGTGTTGAACCTGCCCGCCCGGAGCAAGGTGTTGCTCAACGGGACCAAGGTCGGGGTGTTGCGGTCGGTCGGTATCGGCGGATCGGCGACCTCGCCGGTGGCCGTCGCCACGGTCGACATCGCGTCCGACGTCGACGTGCTGCAGGGCACCCGCGCCGCGCTCCAACAGTCCACGCTGCTCGGCGACATCTACATCTCGCTCACCCCACCCGCCTCCGGCGGCGGCGTCCGACTCGGGAACGGGGCGACGATCCCGCTGTCGCAGACCACGGTCACCCCGGCCGTCGAGGACCTGCTGGGCGGCATCGCCGCCCTGGCCAACGGCGGCACACTGGAGAAGATCCAGCGCACCGTCGACAAGGCCAACACCGCGTTCCCGGAGAACAAGGGCGAACGCGACAAGGGCATCGAGACCTCCCGCGAACTGATCGCCCGTATCGCCGAGAACTCCTCGTCGGTGGGGGAGATCCTCGATTCGCTCGGCGTGCTGGGTCGTTCGGTGCAGGCCGAGGGACCGGGGCTCGGCTTCGCGCTCGACGTTGGCCCCGAACGCATCGGCGGTGCCCTGGTGTCGTTCGTCGGGTTCGCGAAGGTGTTGACCTCCCTGGGTTTCCAACTGACCAGCGTCACCAAGTTGTTCGGTCCGCGCTACCAGCAGCTGGTCGGGTTGATCGACACCGCCAACCCGTTGGTCGATCTCGCGGTGTCGCTGGACGCCTCGGCGCCGTCGGACATCGCACGGCTCGACTCGCTCGTGAACGACAAGATCCTGCCGCTGCTCGCGAGCCCGTCGGTGAACATCGTCGACATCACCTCCCCGCGCGGCCTGTCGACCCCGACCGCGTCGAACGATCAGATCCGCACCGTGGCATCGACACTGCGGATGATCGGGGCGATGCGATGAGGATGGGGCGATGAGGATCGGGGTGCGCACGTCGCTGGTGCTGCTGGTGGTCGTCTCGGTGGCGTTGGCGGCATACCTGGGGATCGGGATCCTCAAGCTGAAGCCGTTCGCCGACACCGAGACCGTCACCGTGGAGATGGCGTCGTCGGGTGGACTCCTCCCCCGTTCGCGGGTGCTCTACAACGGCATCGAGGTCGGTCACGTCACCGACATCGCGGTCCGTCCCGACGGCTTGCGTGCGACGCTGTCGATCGACGACGGCTACGACATCCCCGCCGACGCCGAGGTGACCGTGGCGAACCTGTCGCTCGTCGGCGAGCAGTACGTCGACTTCAGCTCCACCCGCTCCACCGGTCCGTACCTGCGTGACGGAGCGGTGTTGAGCCGCAACGTGATCACGCAGGCGACGGTCGGGGAGACGCTGACCAATCTGCAACGATTGGTCGGCCAGATCGACCCGAAGCGGCTGCTGAGCATCGCGAACACCATCAACGCCGGGTACATCGGCCGCGAGGACGACATCACGAAACTCGGCGAGTTCTCCAACCAGTTCTCGCGCACCGTCACCACCCAGCGCACCGAGTTCTCGGATCTGTTCGACACCGCACAGGAATTCGTCCGCAAGGCCGACGGCATCGGCCCGCCGCTGTCGTCGGGATCGAGGGCCCTCGGGACGAATCAGGCCTCGATCACCGCATTGTTCGGACTGTTCCCGGGGCTCGCGAGCGCGACGAACGGTGCGGTGGCGTGGGATCAGGTGATCAACCCGTTCGTCACCAAACTCAGCGAGTACCTGCAACGGATCCTGCCCAAGGTGACACCACCGCTCGGGGTCCTGCTACCCCTGATCTCCCAGATCGCCCCCGCCACCAACATCGACATCGCGTCGTTCGTCGAACGTGGCCTGCAGATCGTCGACGAGAACGGCGTCGTACGGTTCCGCGTGGCCACCAAGTAGCGTCGGCCGCATGCACAAGGAGTTGACTGCCAGTGTCTGATTCGGGCAAGCCGGACGAGGAGAAGTCTGCCTCGGAGTTCTCCGGACTCGACGGGCGCTCACCCCGCACGCCGGAACCGGAGCAGCCCGAGAAGTCCGCCGCGCCCGCGGAACCGGTCGCGGCCACCCCGGTGACCGCGCCCGCCGAGATTGCCGAGCCCGGCGAGTCGACGGCCGGGAGCACGCCGGCCGAGAGTCGTTCGACGACCGCGGGCGACGCGGCCCGGCGCCCCGGTCGGGGTCTGCTCATCACCGCGGCCGTACTGGTCGTGGTGCTGGCCGTGGCCACCACGGTCGCGATCGTCTCCGCGCTGGGCTACCGCGACGACTACCAGGGCCTGACGTCGCAGAACGCACAGGCCCAGCGGGCCGAGGACGTCGCGAGCGACTACGCCGTGAAAGCCGCCGAGATCGACTACCGCAACTTCGATCCCTGGTTCGCGGCGCTGAAGACCGGCGTCGACGACGCCATGATCAAACAGTTCGCCGACACCGAACCCGTTCTGCGACAACTCCTCGGGCAGCTGCAGTGGGTGTCAAAGGGCACGCTGGTCGGCAGCGACATCAAGTCGCAGAACAACGGCGTCTACGTGGTGCAGGTGTTCGTCGACGTGCAGGTCACCAACGTCCAGTCACCCGGTGGGGTCAAGACCACTGCGCTGTACCCGATCACGGTCGACAAGAACAAGAACTGGGCCATCACCGACATCAGCGGAGGCGTCGCACCACTCGCCACGAAATAGGGAACCCCACAACGCACTCGGCCCCCGTCCGCGATCTGCTCGCGAACGGGGGCCGAGGTGTCGACGGGCGTCGATCGCCGTCAGATCACCGTGACCGTCGGATCAGAGAGGCAACAGGATGTTCTTCACGGTCGGGTCGGTGCGCAGGTACTGCTGCACGGCCGGATCCTTGAACACCGCGACGAGCTTCTTGATGTTGTCGGCGTTCTGCCACCGGGTGCCGATGGTGAGCTGCCCGGCGAACTCGTCGGGGGCCGCCGGCGAGAAGATCTGCTTGCTGATCGGGATACCCGCGGCGAGGTAGTACTCGGTGTAGCCGACAGTGGCGTCGAGGTCGGGCAGCGCTCGCGACTGGGCCGCGAAGTCGAGCAGCGTGAACTGCAGGTTCTTCGGGTTGGTGGCGATGTCGTTCTGGGTGGCCCGCGACTTGTCGATCCCGGACTTCAGCGTGATCAGACCGGCGCGCTCCAGCAGCCACAGGCCCTGGGCCTCGTTGGCCGGGTCGGAGTAGAGCGAGACCTTCGCGCCGTCGGGCAGCTGCGAGACGTCGGTGTACTTGTCCGACCAGACTCCGAAGCCCCAGCGGAAGACCGGCGTCGCGGCGACCTCCTTGAAGTCGGGGTTGGCGTCGAGAACCTGGGACAGCCACCGCTTGTGCTGGTAGATCGTGCCCGCGACCTCGCCGTCGCTGACCGCACGGTTCAGCGTGGTGCTGTCGGCGAGGCCCTTGAACTTGATCTTGATGCCGTACTTGGGAGCCACGTTCGCCGCGATGTAGTCGACGAGTGCCTGCTCGTTGGCGTTGCCCTCCGCGGTGACCACGGTGAGGGTCGCTCCGGCGGTGTCGTTGGGGGACTTGGCATCCGATCCCGCGATACGCCAGCCGATCACGGCGGCGACGATGACGACCACCAGCACGACGGCACCGATGATCAGCGGTCGGCGCCGGTTGTTCTTCACCTCGAATCCCGAGTTGTCGTCGCGCACGGGCGTGTTGCTTGTCTGGGTCATGTCCTCTTCTTCCGGGCAGAGAATCTGCGCACGCCGGGGTCGGCGTGTGCACGGGTGTGTCGGGTCGAACGGTGGGGTCAGGCGGCGGTGGTGTCAGACGGCGGCGGGAACGGTGTCGGTTCGGCGCGAGGTTGATCGGCGTGATTTCTCGGGGGTGAGGAATCGGACGAGGGCGTCGCCGATGAGCTGGATGGCCGCGACGGTGATCACGAGGGTGACGATGGTCGCGATCATCACCTGGTGATCGAAACGCTGGTAGCCGTAGGTGACCGCGATGTAGCCGAGACCGCCCGCGCCGATGGTGCCCGCGATGGCCGAGTACTCGATCATCGCGATCGTGTTGATGGTGAGACCGCCGACGATGTTCGGCAGGGCCTCGGAGATCTGTGCGGTCCAGATGATCTGGACGGTCGATCCCCCCGATGCCGTCGCCGCGGCCACCACCGACGTGGGCACCGCCCGCAGCGAGTTCTCGACGATGCGGGTGAAGAACGCGATACCGGCGATCGACATCGGGACGACCGCGGCGGGGATACCGATGTTGGTGCCGGTGACGAACCGGGTGAACGGGATGATCGACGTCATCAGCACCAGGAAGGGCAGCGACCGTCCGATGCTGATGATCCATGACAGCGGTGTGTGGAGTCGACGGTTCTCGAACAGTCCGCCCGGCGCGAGGTTGTGGACGATCGCACCGAGCGGGACGCCGACGAGCAGCACGATGACCATCACGATCCCGACCATGATGACCGTGTCCCGGAACGCGGGGATCAACAGGCCGGGGATCTCGTTCGTGGGAACCGTGATCGACGCCAGGACCGATGTCGTCGCGCTCATGCCGCGACCACCGAGGCAGTCGCGACGTCGTTGCGCACCGCCAGGCCCAGGGCGCCGACGGCGCCCGGGACCTTCTCTGCGGCAGCGGCATCCACGGCGAGGGTCCAGTGACCCACCGACACCCCGGCGACGTCGCCGACATGACCGCCGAGCACCGACACCGGCGCACCGATCTGGGTCGACAGTCGCACGATCCAGTCGCCGGGGACCGCGACCGAGTTGTGGGTCACCTCGATGACGACCTGTCCGGGTGCGGCGGACGATGCCGCGCTCTGCGGTCGAAGGGCCTCCCCGAGAACGGATTCGGGGTCGAGGAGCAGGTCGACGACGGTGCCCTGTTCGGCGATGCGTCCGTGATCGAGTCGACCGAC
Source organism: Williamsia sp. Leaf354 (assembly GCF_001424365.1). Lineage (NCBI taxonomy): Bacteria > Bacillati > Actinomycetota > Actinomycetes > Mycobacteriales > Nocardiaceae > Williamsia > Williamsia sp. Leaf354. The sequence goes on along the minus strand of NZ_LMPL01000004.1, from coordinate 451,567 downwards.
GCGGTCGGCGATCTTCACGATCGTGTCCATCTCGTGGGTGATGAACACCACGGCGAGATCGAGGTCGTCGCGGACCTCGCGGAGCAGGTCGAGGAACGATTCGGTGGCGGCGGGATCGAGCCCGGAGGTCGCCTCGTCGGAGAGCAGCACCGACGGTCGCAGGGCCAGGGCACGGGCGATGCCGACCCGCTGGCGCTGCCCGCCCGAGAGCTGGTGCGGATATTTGTCGGCGTGCGCGGTCAATCCGACCCGGTCGAGCAGTTCGGCGACACGGGCCTTCGTCTGCGCGGTCGTCACCCCGAGGTACTCCAGGGGCAGCGCGACGTTCTGCGCGGCGGTGCGTCGGCTCAACAGGTTCGCCGACTGGAACACGGTGCCGATGCGGCGGCGTGCGACGCGCAGTGCCTTAGCGTCGAGATCGGTCAGGCGCTCGCCGTTGACGACCACCTCTCCCGACGTCGGACGTTCGAGCAGGTTGATGCATTGCGCCAGCGTGGATTTGCCTGCGCCCGACGGCCCCACGACGGCGAAGATCTCACCGGCGGAGACGGTGAAGTCGACACGGTCGAGCACGGTCACGGCACTGGCGCCGCGGCCGTAGGTCTTGGTCAGGTCATGGATCTCGATCACGCCGAGAATCATCGGTGACCGGGGTCGGAAGTCCCAAGTGTTCAAATCAGCGTGATTCGTGGTCCGGCCTCGGCAGAGGCACGGAACCCTTTACCCGAGCGTAGGATTCGTGCTATCACCTGGCCCGCGGCCACCCCGGGCGCGAAAACGTCGGCCGTCGACGCGCACAATGGCCTTCTGATGACGTTCCTCACCCTGGTGCTGCTCGTGGCAGCCGGATTCGGCGCGGGGCTGGTCGGCTACATCACCGGTCTGGCGTCCATCGTCAGCTATCCCGCACTCCTGCTCGCCGGGTTGCCGCCGCTCGCGGCCAACGTCACCAACACCGTCGCGCTGGTGTCGGTCGGCGTCGGCAGCAGCGCGCAGTCGGGGACCAAGTTGCTCGACGAACCACGGCGACTGGTCGCGCTCGGAGTGCTGTCGGCGGCCGGTGGACTGGTCGGCGCGATCCTGCTGCTGCGGTCGTCGCCCGGTTCGTTCGAGACCGTGGTGCCGTACCTCGTCGCGCTCGCGTCGGCGGCCGTGCTCGCCCAGCCGTGGCTGCGACGGATGGCGGGGCATCGGGAACTGCCGATGGTGTTCGCCGTCGGCATCACGATCGTCTCGATCTACGGCGGCTACTTCGGTGCCGGTGCGGGCACCATCTTCCTGGCCCTCGCGTTGGTCACCAGCGCCCACCCGCTGTGGCGGGCCACGCTGCTGAAGTCGGCGCTGCTCGGCATCTGCAACCTCGTCGCCGCGATCGTGTTCGCCGCGACCGGTCCGGTGCACTGGGTGGCCGCGGTCGCGATGGGTATCGGCTGCCTCGCCGGCGGATACGCGGGGCCGCCCGTCGTCGCCCGGCTGCCCGAGACCCCGCTGCGCATCACCATCGGCGTCCTCGGCGTCGCCCTCGCCGTCTGGCTGGCCGTCCGCTGACCGCGACTCGCGACCCGCCGACCGTGCCGAAACCTTCCGCCCACCGTGCCGATACCTCCCGCCCACCGTGCCGAAACCTTCCGCCGACCGTGCCGATACCCTCCGCCGAGCGTGCCCATCCGGCTGGCCGCCGCGTCAGATGGCACGGTCAGCGCGCAGTTTCGGCACGGTCGGCGGGGCGTTTCGGCACGGTCGGCGGGGCGTTTCGGCACGGTCGGCGGGGCGTTTCGGCACGGTCGGCGGGGAGTTCTGGCACGGTCGGCGGGGCGTCGCGCGGGGCGTCGCGACGTGGGAAGAATCGACCGGGCAGGGGCAGTCCGGTGCACGGACATCCAAAGGCTCGTAGCGTGGAGTGGTGACGTCTCAGCAAACTGCTCATCCCACGCCGCGCACCCTCGGGGAACTCCGCGCCTCCGGACACATCCAGCGATCGATCAAAGACGAGATCCGCAACAACCTCCTGACCGCCCTGCGTACCGGCGCCGACCCGTGGCCGGGCATCGTCGGGTTCGAGACGACCGTGATCCCGCAGCTCGAGCGTGCCCTGCTCGCCGGTCACGACGTGGTCATGCTCGGTGAGCGTGGCCAGGGCAAGACGCGACTGCTGCGCACCCTCGTGGGCCTGCTCGACGAGTGGACGCCGGTCATCGAGGGCGCCGAGCTCAACGAGCACCCCTACGAGCCGATCACCCCGGCCTCGATCCGCAAGGCCGCCAACCTGCAGGACGACCTGCCGATCGCGTGGAAGCACCGCTCCGAGCGCTACGCCGAGAAGCTGGCCACCCCCGACACCTCCGTCGGCGACCTCGTCGGCGACGTCGACCCCATGAAGGTGGCCGAGGGCCGCAGCCTCGGTGACCCGGAGACCATCCACTTCGGTCTCATCCCGCGCGCGCACCGCGGCATCGTCGCCATCAACGAGCTCCCCGACCTCGCCGAGCGCATCCAGGTCTCCATGCTCAACGTGATGGAGGAACGCGACATCCAGGTTCGTGGCTACTCGCTGCGCCTGCCGCTCGACGTGATGCTGATGGCCAGCGCCAACCCCGAGGACTACACCAACCGCGGTCGCATCATCACCCCGCTCAAGGACCGCTTCGGCGCCGAGATCCGCACCCACTACCCGCTCGAACTCGACGACGAGGTCGCCGTCATCGAGCAGGAGGCCGATCTCGTCGCCACCGTGCCGACCTTCGTCACCGAGATCCTCGCGCGCTTCACCCGCTACGTGCGCGATCACCCGTCGGTCGACCAGCGCTCGGGCATCTCCGCGCGTTTCGCCATAGCCGGCGCCGAGACGGTCGCCGCGGCGGCGCTGCACCGGGCGACGGTCGTCGGCGAGGAGTCGGCGACCGCACGCGTCGTCGACCTCGGATCGGTGATCGAGGTGCTGCGCGGCAAGGTCGAGTTCGAGTCGGGCGAGGAGGGTCGCGAGATGGAGATCCTCGAGCACCTGCTGCGCAAGGCCACCGCCGACACCGTGCGCGAGCACCTCGCCGGGATCGACATGGCGCCGTTGGTCTCCGCACTCGAGACCGGCGAGCCTGTGGTCACCGGTGACCGCGTGACGGCGAAGGAACTCCTCGGGTCGATCCCGGCACCGGACACCACCGGCCCGGTCATCGACACCATCGCCGAGCGCCTGGAGGCGACCGACGACGGGGAGCGCGCCAGCGCACTGGAACTCGCGCTCGAGGGGTTGTTCCTCGCCCGCCGGATCGGCAAGGAGGCCGACGATTCCGGCCAGACCATCTACGGCTGACACACACCACACAGACAGAGACTGATGATGGCGCGCAACAGATTCCACCGCTCACGGTATCGCCGCTACACCGGTGGACCCGACCCGCTGGCCCCACCGGTCGACCTGCGCGAGGCGCTCGACGAGATCGGTGCCGACGTCATGGCCGGTGTCTCGCCGCAGCGTGCGATGCGCGAATACCTGCGTCGCGGTACGCAGGAGATGCGGGGCCTGGACAAGCTGCGCGAGGAGATCAACCGCAAACGCCAGGAGCTGCTGAAGAAGCGCAACCTCGACGGCACGTTCGCCGAGGTGAAGGAGCTGCTCGACAACGCTGTTCTCGCCGAACGCAAGCAGCTCGCCCGCGATCTCGACGACGACGCGCGGTTCGCCGAGATGCAGATCGAGAACCTGTCGCCGTCGACCGCGCAAGCGGTGCAGGAGCTCGCGCACTACGAGTTCCGCAGCCCCGAGGCGAAAGCCGACTACGACAAGATCAAGGATCTGCTCGGCCGGGAGATGCTCGATCAGCGTTTCGAGGGCATGAAGCAGGCCCTCGAAGGCGCGACCGAGGAGGATCGGCAGGCCATCACCGAGATGCTCGCCGACCTGAACGAGCTTCTCACCAAGCACAACCGGGGCGAGGACACCACCGAGGCGTTCGACGAGTTCATGGGCAAGCACGGTCAGCACTTTCCCGACAACCCACAGTCGACCGAGGAGCTCATCGACTCTCTCGCCAAGCGTGCCGCGGCGGCGCAGGCGTTCTACAACTCGCTCTCGCCCGAGCAGAGGGCCGAGCTCGATCAGTTGTCGCAGCAGGCCTTCGGTTCGCCCGACCTGATGAACCAGTTGAGTCAGATGGACTCGCAGCTCCGCGAGGCCCGTCCCGACCTCGGGTGGGGCGACTCGCAGGACTTCGAGGGCCAGCAGGGTATGGGGATGGGCGAGGGTGTCGGCGCGCTGCAGGATCTCGCCGAACTGGAGTCGTTGTCCGAGCAGCTCTCGCAGCAGTACAACGGCTCCCAGCTCGACGACATCGACCTCGAGGCGCTGGCCCGCCAGCTCGGACCCGAGGCCGCCGTCGACGCGCGCACCCTGGCGGAGCTGGAGAAGGCGCTGGCCCAGCAGGGCCTGTTCGATCGCGACGCCGACGGCAACCTCCGCCTGTCGCCGAAGGCGATGCGGCAGTTGGGTCAATCGATCTTCCGCGACGTCGCCGACCGCCTCTCGGGCCGCTCGGGTGACCGCCAGACGCGTCGTGCCGGCGCGACCGGTGAGTCGACCGGGGCCACCCGTGAATGGGAGTTCGGCGACACCGAGCCGTGGGACGTGACCGCCACCGTCGGCAACGCGGTGCGGCGCACCATCATCGAGGATCCCGAGAGGTCGCTGGCCGCAGGAGATCTCGCGCGCCACGGTGTGCGCATCGACGTGCGCGACGTGGAGGTCTCGGAGACCGAGTCGCGCACGCAGGCCGCGGTCGTCCTGCTGGTCGACACCTCGTTCTCGATGGAGATGCAGGGTCGCTGGTTGCCGATGAAGCGCACCGCAGTCGCACTCAACCACCTCATCAGCACACGGTTCCGCAGCGACGAACTCGAGATCATCGCGTTCGGCCGGCACGCACGCAGCATCGACATCGCCGAGCTGACCGGGCTGCAGGCGGTGGCCGAACAGGGCACCAATCTGCACCACGCACTGCTGTTGGCGGGCAGACACCTGCGCAAGCACCCCAACGCACAGCCGGTGGTCCTCATCGTCACCGACGGCGAACCGACGTCGCATCTCGAACCCGACGGGCACTCCTTCTTCGACTGGCCGCCGCATCCCGCGACGCTCGCGGTCACCGTCCGCGAGCTCGACAACATCTCGCGACTCGGCGCTCAGGTCACCATCTTCCGGCTCGGCGACGACCCGAGCCTGGAACGGTTCATCGACCAGGTGGCCCGTCGGATCGGCGGTCGCGTCGTGGCCCCCGATCTCGACGGCCTCGGCGCTGCCGTGGTCGGCGACTATCTCGGGTCGCGCCGGGGCCGCCGTCGGTGACCGCGGCGGGCACCGTCAGGGTCGGCACGTCGGGGTGGGTGTACGCGCCGTGGCGGGGAACCTTCTATCCGAAGGGCCTGCCGCAGCGCCGCGAGCTCGAACACCTCTCGCACACACTGAACTCCGTCGAGATCAACGGCTCGTTCTACGCGCTGCAGAAGCCCGAGAGCTACCGTCGGTGGGCGGAGTCGACACCCGACGACTTCGTGTTCTCGATGAAGGGGCCGCGCTTCATCACCCACATGAAGAAGCTCGTCGACGTCGAGACGCCGCTGGCGAACTTCTTCGCCTCGGGCATGCTCGCCCTCGAGCACAAGCTCGGCCCGGTGCTGTGGCAACTCCCGCCGACCATGCGGTTCGATGCCGCGGTGCTCCGCGACTTCCTGGACCGATTGCCCGCGACGACAGCGGCGGCGGCCGAACTCGCCCGCGGCCATGACGCACGCCTCGACGGACGGGCGTGGACGTCGGTCGAGACCGATCGCCCGATGCGCCACGCGCTCGAGGTCCGTCACCCCAGCTTCGTCGACGACACCCTGATCGATCTGCTGCGGGGCGCGGGGGTTGCGGTGGTGCTCGCCGACTCGGCCGAGAAGTTCCCCGTGATCGACGAGCTGACCGCCGACTTCTCCTACGCCCGTCTGCACGGCGACGCCGAGATCTACGTCAGCGGGTACACCGACGACGCCCTCGACACGTGGGCGAGCCGATGCGCCGACCGAGCCCACCACGGCGACGTCTTCGTCTACTTCGACAACGATCAGAAGGTCCGCGCACCGGTCGATGCCCGCGGTCTGCTCGACCGGCTCACCTGATCGGCGCTCTAGCGCTTGTCTCCCCGCGAGATCGAGGGACGTTTGCGCGACACCTCGACACCACCCATGAGCGCGAGTCCGTTGACGATGATGGTGGGTGCGCCGGGGCGTCCGCGGCCCGCGGCGTCATGCGGGAAGCCACCCATCACACCGATCCCGCGGACCTGCACGGTCGCGTCCTCGGGGACGAGGATCTCGATGCCGCCCATGACGGCGACGGCCGCGATGGTCAGCACGGGTGCGGTGAACTCGACGCGCCGCAGGTCGATCTCGGCGCCGCCCATCACCGTGACCACAGTGAGGCGGTCGCCCACGGGGACGGTGCCCTTCAGTTCGGTCCCGCTCATCACCGCGACCTTCGTGTGCACGGTGGCCGGATCGGGCCCCGACCGCATCGTGTAGGCCGGTGCCACAGCGGATTTGGTGAGGGAGAGCCCGCTCGCGTGTGCGGCGATGTCGTTGACCGGTAGGTCGTCGGTGAGGGCGTCGAGTTCGCCGAACGTGCTCGCCGACACCGCCGTCGACGCCCGCGTCTCGTATTCGACGGGGGAGAGGTGGCCCTGGGTCATGGCCGCGGCGAGGATGTCGTGCACCAGGGCCCGGTCGGCGTCGGAGGCACGCAGCCGTGCACGTTTGTCGAACGAGGGCGACGGTTCGGTCATGTGACCGACGGTAACCAACGCCTCGGCGTCGCCGCTACGACAAATGTCATGAATCTGCTCAGGCGAGCAGGAGGGCCACGATCGCGATCACGGGGATCGACGCGACCGTGGTGACCAGTGCCGTGTCGCGGGCGAGCACCTCGCCGCGTCGGTAACGGGTCGCGTACACCAGCACGTTCTGCGCGGTGGGCAGTGAGGCGATCACGACCTGGGCGAACAGATGGTGGCCGCGTTCGCCGAACAGCCAGTACGACAGCGCGAACACCAGCAGAGGCTGCGCGACCATCTTCAGCACCGATGCCAGTGCGACGTCGCGGCGCGGACTCTCGCCTTTGCGGAGCACCGACACTCCGGTCAACGACAGCCCGAACGCGAGGAGGGCGCCGGGCACCGAGGCGTTGCCGAGCATCGAGATCGGTTCGGCGACGGCGTGCGGGAGCCGCCACCCCGCGAGCGAGATCACCAGGCCGGCAGCACCGCCGAGCACGATCGGGTTCGTGAGCGGCGCGATGACGGTGTCGCGCAGGGTGATCCGGCCGGGTGCGTCACGCAGCGCGGTCAGATCGAGGGCGGTCAACGCGATCGGCGAGTAGATCATGATCTGGAAGAGCAGCAGCGGCGCCACGAACGACGCGTCGTCCAACACGAAGATGGCGATGGGGATGCCGAGATTGGCGCTGTTGACATACGACGACGCCAACGCGCCGATCGTGGCCTCGGGGATCTCGCGATGCAGCACGAGGCGGGCGAGCACGAAATAGGCCAGCCCGATCAGCAGTGCGCTTCCCCCGGCGATCACCAGGGTCGAGGAGAAGATGACCGAGATGTCGGTGGTGGCGAGAGAATCGAACAACAACGCCGGGGTGAAGACGAAGAACACCAGCCGGGCGAGCACCTGCTGGGCGTCGGGTCCGAGGACCTCGGTGCGACCGAGCACGTATCCCACCGCGATCACGATGAAGATGACGGTGAAACCCTGGACGACTCCGGACACCGCGCCGTCTAGCGTGCGGTGTCGGCAGAACTGGGGATCACAGGACGAGTGACCGACCGGTGCACCATCGCGAGGGGTGGCGTGCCGGTCGGCCGACGATCACCGACCGGTGGTGACGAAGGGCAGCAGGGCCATCTCACGTGCGTTGCGGATCGCGGTGGCGACCTGTCGCTGCTGCTGCGGGTTGAGGCCGGTGACGCGACGGCTGCGGATCTTGCCGCGGTCGGAGAGGAACGTGCGCAGCAGGGCGACGTCCTTGTAGTCGATGTGGTCGATCTTGCGCTCGCGCAGGATGTTGCGCTTCGCGGCGACCTTCGTCGGCTTCTCGTTGCGCTTACGGGTGGGCTTGGCAGCCATGATCGCTTCCTCAGTTCATTGTCGTTCGGTCAATCGCCGATTGTCCATCTTACGCGAGATCTGACCCGCTCTTGACCACGGTCGTCGAGGGTGCGGCCCGTCGCGGCGTCACCAGCTCGATTTCGTGATACCCGGCAGCTCACCGTTGTGCGCCATCGCGCGAAAGCGCACCCGGGAGATGCCTGCCTTACCGATGTAACCACGGGGACGCCCGTCGACCGCATCGCGATTGCGCACGCGGGTGGGGCTGGCGTCGCGGGGGAGTCGTTGCAGCGCCAGTTGCGCGGCGGCGCGATCGTCGTCCGACGACCCGGGGCTGCGGACGATCTCCTTGAGCTCGGCCCGGCGCGCCGCATGTCGTGCGACGACCTCGCGACGGTGCTCGTTGCGGTTGATCTTCGACTTCTTGGCCATGTCAGCGCTCCTCTCGGAAATCCACGTGCGCGCGGATCACCGGGTCGTATTTGCGGATGACCAGGCGGTCGGGGTCGTTGCGGCGGTTCTTGCGTGTCACGTAGGTGTAGCCCGTGCCCGCCGTCGACTTCAGCTTCACGATCGGTCGGATGTCGGTGCTCTTGCCGGCCATCAGAACGTCTCCCCGCGTGCGCGCATGCGGGCCACGACGGCGTCGATGCCGTCCCGGTCGATCGTCTTGATGCCCTTGGTGGACACCCGCAGGGTGATGCTGCGCCCCTCACTCGGCACGAAATAGCGGCGTCGTTGGATGTTGGGGTTCCAGCGGCGGTTGGTGCGCACGTGCGAGTGCGACACCTGCTTGCCGAAACCGGGCGCGCGCCCGGTCACCTGGCAGTGGGCGGACATGGTCCCTCCGATGCTTGTTGGTAACGATTGTCGATACGGGCTAGGCTAACACCATGATGACAATGGTTATCAACAACGAAGGCGGCCCGCCGTGGCCGTGAACCGCACTCCGGTCGTGGTCGTGACCGGTTTCGATCCCCTCGCCGTCGATGCGGTCGCCTCGGCCATGGCGGTCCCCGGAACCGTGGTGGTCCACCACGACCTCGCGTCTCTGTCGCAGGGCTCGATGACCCGCACGATGCACGACCACGACACCACCGGGGCACCGCTCACCCGCGTCACCCAGGTCGACCTCGTGCACGGATGTGTGTCGTGCGCGCTGCGGGAGGACCTCCTGCCGCTGCTGCGGTCACTGCACCGTCGCGGTCGGGTGGAGCGGATCGTGCTGGCCCTCGACCCGCTCATCGAGCCCGAGCCGCTGTGCTGGGCCATCGAGCACGTCGTCGTCGCCGACCTGCCGGGGCAGATCGACGGTCCCGCCGGTCGCGACGTGGAGATCGCCGCGGTGATCGGCTGCGTCGACGGCGCCACCTGGCTGGCCGACGCGACGGGCGACGACACCCTCGCCGAGGCGGGACTCCTCCCACCGGACGACGAAGACGAGCGGACGATGGCGCAGGTCGCGGTCGGCCACGTCGAGTTCGCCGACGCCCTCGTGGTGGGCGGGGCCGCCGACGACGGATGGCAGGCCGCACGATTCGGGGCGGTGGTGGCACGACTCGCGCCACGGGCTCCGGTCCTCCTCGAGACACCGCAGCGCCCGGTATCGGCGGCGATGATCGAGGCCCTGCTCGCCGCCGTCGCACCCGACGCGCGCCGAGGCCGCAGCACCGGTGCCCACGACCCGCTCCTGACCGGTCAACCCCCGCTCGACGACGACTGCGGTGTGCAGATCGTCGAGTTCACCGCCGACCGACCGATGCACCCGGGCCGTCTGCACGACGCGATCGACTGCCTGCTCGACGGTGTCGTGTGCTCGCGCGGGCGGCTGTGGGTCGCGACCCAACCCGACGAGGCGCTGTGGCTCGAGAGCGCGGGCGGTGGCCTGCGGGTGGCGACCGGCGGCCCGTGGCTGGCCACGATGACCGCCGACGAGGTCGCCCGATGCGCGCCCGAGCGGGTGTCCATGGCCTCGCTGCGATGGCACCCCGACTTCGGCGACCGCGACACCAGCATCGTCGTCCTCGTCCACCGCGCCGACCCGCGACACATCGTCGAGACCCTCGGCGCGGCCTGCCTGACCGAGACCGAGATGGCGGCCGGCCAGGCCGCCTGGGACCGCTGGCCCGACCCCTTCGGCACCTTCCATCGCGATCCCTGTGTCGACGCCGACCCGCTCGACGACGCCGATGCCGGATCCACCGACGTCCCCGCCAACCACCCACGAGAGGCAGACCGACCATGAAGCCAGGACTCCACCCCGACTACCACCCCGTGCTGTTCCGCGACTCCGCGACAGGGAAGACCTTTCTCACCCGGTCGACCGTGACCTCCGACGTGCTTTTGGAGTGGGAGGACGGTAACCGGTACCCTCTTGTGGTTGTCGATGTCACGTCAGACTCGCACCCTTTCTGGACCGGGGCGACCCGCGTGATGGACACGGCAGGACGAGTCGAGAAGTTCGAGCGCCGATACGGGCGCCGAGCGCGTCCGACGCAGACGTAGTTCTCACCAGAACTGATTCGAAGAAGGGCTTGATCATGGCTGTACCGAAGCGCAGGATGTCGCGGTCCAACACCCGCAGTCGTCGTTCGCAGTGGAAGGCGGAGAACCCGCCGTTGCAAGAGGTGAAGGCCGGTGGCGTGAGCCAGCGGGTGCCGCGTCGCCTCGTGAAGGCAGTGAAGCTCGGGATCATCGATCTCGATCGTCGCTAGACCCTTCTCGCACAGCACCGCACCAGGGCTGGTCGTCGCATTCGCGGCGACCGGCCCTTTGCTGTGACCTGAGCGGACCGGGTCAGCGGTGTCCCGGCCACCAGTTGCGTGAGCCGAACAGCGTCATCATCGCGGGCACGAGCATCATCCGGACCAGGATCGCGTCGAAGATGACCGCGACCGCGAGTGCGAAACCGAACTGTTTGAGCTCGAGGACGTCGGCGCTGAGGAACGCGCCGAACACCACGACCATGATCGCCGCGGCGGCGGTGATGGGTCGGGCGGTGTGCTCGATGCCGTCGACCACGGCGGCGTCGCTGTCGCCGTCGCGACGGAACACCTCTCGCATGCGCCCGATGAGGAACACCTCGTAGTCCATCGACAGACCGAACACGACCGCGAACACCGTGACCGGTAGGTACACCTGGATGTAGCCGGCCGAGGTGAACCCCAGCACCGACTGCAGCCACCCCCACTGGAAGACCGCGACGGTCAGCCCCAGCGCGGCGCCGGTGACGAGGACGTTCATCACCACGGCCTTCACCGGGATCACGACGCTGCGGAACACCAGCCCCAGATACAGCAGCGAGAACCCCAGGATGAGAACGATGACCCACGGCATCTTCCCCGAGATCTCGTCGGACGCGTCGACGACGAGCGCCGTGGTCCCCCCGACATAGGCGCGGGGACCACCGTCGGCCGTCATCGTCGCGGCCTTGTCGCGGATGCTCTGCACCAGCTCGATGGCGTCGGTCGAGTCGATCGCGACCGCGGGTATCACCACCATCAGCGACCGGCCGTCGTTGCTCTGGGAGTACGTGTACGACACGCGCGGATCGGTGCGCAGACCGTACTCGAACTCCACCGCGCGTTCGGCCTGGCTGTCGGAGAGCTGCCCGCCGTCCGACCCGCCGGTGAACACCGTCGTGATCGGCGAGATGGTGCCCGCCGCGAACTTCTGCGACAGCACCGTGTTGGCCGGGCCGCTCGGCTGGTCGCGCAGCGCGGCGGTCCCGATGTCGACGCCGTAGCGGATCGAACCGATCGGGATCATGCAGATCACCAGCAGCAGCACCCCGGCGACCGCGTAGCGCCACGGGTTGCGCATCACGTGGCGCGCCCAACGGGCCCACCAGCTGCCGCGCGTCGACGACTCGTCGGTGGGACGGGCGTCGGCGGGTCGGTATCGGGCCGGCAGTCCGACGCGGTCGACCGCGGGACCCAGCGCCGCCAGGGCCGCGGGCAGCATCGTCCACGCCACCACGAGGACGCACACGATGGTGACCGCGACGACGAGGGAGATGGTGCGCACCGCGGGGACGTCGACGATGGTCAGCGAGGCCAACGCGATCATCACCACCAGACCCGAGACGGCGATGGTGTGCCCGGCGGTCGCCATCGCGACACCGACCGACCGTCGGATGGCCTCGGTGTCGCCGCGGGTGGTGACCCCCCGGCGCGCGAGTTCCTCACGGAACCGGCTGACGATGAACAGCGAGTAGTCGATGCCGAGACCGAGCCCGATCATCGACGCGACCGTCGTGACGAGGATGTCGAAGGTCATGACGTTGGCCAACAGCGCGATCACGCCGAAGGCGATGAGCAGCCCGAACCCGGTGGAGATCAACGGGATCAGGCCGGCGACCAGACCGCCGAGGGCCAACACCAACACCAGCAACGCCAACGGGATGCCGACGCTCTCGGCGCGCGTGGCGTCGGCGGACTCCACCCGCGTGAGGTCGACGGTCATGGGGGAGTAGCCCGTCATCGCGACCGTGATGCCGTCGCGGGAGGCTCCGTCGAGCCGTTCCTGCAGGCGTTCGGCGACACCGATGCGTTGGCTGGCGTCACCGCGGACCCCGACGAGGGCCACCGCCGCGGTCTTGTCCCGGGAGATCTGCGGCGCGAAACCCTGTGTCTGATAGGGGTCGACGACGCTGACGACGTCGGTCGAGGTGCGGAGATCGTCGACGACGGCGGTGACCCGCGACCGGAAGGCCGCGTCCGCGGTCGTGGAGGTGGTCGAGGAGAAGGTCACCGCGAGTTGCTCGGTGCCGTAGTCGGCGAAGTGCTTCGCGAGCAATGCATCCGAGCGGCTCGAGTCGGTGCCCGACACCGAGAAGTCGACGCCCACCAACTTCGACTGCAGCGCCGGGTACAGCGCGGCCGAGCCGAGGGCGAGCAGGAGGCCGACGACGATGACGCGGTAGCGGTGTCGTGCGACGAACTCGCCCCACCGCTGACCGATCGGTGCCCGACCGGTCGACGCGCGCCCCTGTCGTTCCTCGGGCTGCTGTGCGGTGTCAACCATGGCGTCTCGCCACCTCCAGATCGTCTCCTGCCGTGCGGGCGTCGTGTCGCCCGATCACGCCGGGTCGAGATCCCGACTGTAGATCCGATATGTCCGATACGGGCCCATCTCGACGCGCGAGAGCACCGAACCCTTCATCCACTCGCTGTCGTCGAGGACCGGTGCGCCCTCCATCCGCGTGTAGCCGCGTTCTTCGATGCGGCGCCACATCTCGACGATCACCTGCGAGGCGACCGACCGGTCCGGGCAGGTCGAGTCGACGAGCATCATGTCGACGCGGACGCCGTCCATCAGGCGGGTCCGCTTGGGGCCCTTGACGTACCAGAGCGTCGCGACGTCACGGACCCAGCGGAACCGGAACCTCGACGCGCGCTCCATCGCCTGGTTCGCATCGGGGATGCCCATGAAGAAGGCCACCGGCTTGCCCTGGTACTCGGCCAACAACGTCAGGTGCGGGTCGAGGATGGGCAGCATCATCTTCTGCAGATCCCGCATCTCGGGTCGCGACAGCGGCGAGAAACCCCAGAAGTCCTTGAACGTCGTGTTGTACAGCTCGCGGATGATCTCGGTGTCGCGTGCCAGCGTCCGATAGCGCATGCGCCGGAAGGTGATCTCCGACCGCGCGCTCACCCGCTCGTAGAGCTGTTTGTGGCGGGCGAACTTCTCGCTGCAGAACATCTGGTACGGCTCGTCGAAGCGATAGCTGTAGAAGTCCTTCATGCTGACCAGTCCCCACTTCTCGAACTGTTCGGCGTAGTACAGCGGGTTGTGCGGCATACCGATGAGCGGGAGGCGAGCCTGCGCGTCGACGACGATGCCGGCGCTGTAGAACATCGACGGGCTGAACGGTCCGGCCATGGTGGCCAGCCCGCGCACCGACACCCACGCCGCGGCGGCGTCGAGGAGGTCGGTCGCGACGACGTGGTCGTCGATGGCCTCGTAGAAACCGAAGAACCCCAACGACTCCCCGGTGTACTGAGTGAAGGCGAGGTCGTGGATCGCGACGACACGGCCCACGGGTCGATCACCGTCGCGGGCCACGAACGCCTGGAAGCGCCGCTCCTGCGCCAGTTCCGGGTTCGGGCGACGCAGGATCGTCAGGTCGATCGGTTCGTCGGGCAGGGCGTGGGGGTCGTCGCGGTAGACGGTCCGGTACACCGCGGCGAAGTCGTCCCAGTCGCGCGCGGACTGGACGGGGCGGACGGTGATCACGAGTGCACCTCCTCCGGTGCCCGTGCCGAGGCGGGGCGAGCGGCGAGAGGCGACTGCGCCACCGACACCGGCGAGAGAGCGACCGTGGTCTTGCCCGCGAACACGTACTGCCCCGGGCTCACGGTGATCTCGGAGACGAGCGAGTCCGGCAGGAACACGTCGCACTGCGAGCCGAAGCGGATCATGCCGTACTGCTCGCCGCGGTCGAGGGTGTCGCCGACCTCGACGTGCGCGACGATCCGATCGACCCAGAGGTCGGCGATCTGGGTGACCGTCGCGACGGCACCGCCCGCGTGCTCGACGCCGATGGTGAGTCGTTCGTTGGCGAGCAGGTAGTCGCATCCCTCGTCGTAGGGGGAGTGCCGCGCGATGAGGTTCGCCCCGACCCTCGCCATCGACCGGTTGAAGGGGTCGGCGCCGCGGTGCCTGCGGAACACCACCGACCCCGCGATCGGCGAGCGATTGCGGTGCACCGAGTACTCCGACATGTAGATGCCGATGAGATAGCCACTGGCATCGGGTGATCCGGGCTCGGCGTGCACCACGTCGGTGAACTCCGAGAGCGGGATGGTGCGGCCCTTCTTCACCGCGAAGGGCACGCGGCCGGCCTCGACGCGTTTGACGTAGGTGACGAACCCGTCGGCGGACGCGACCACCGCGCGTGGATCGGCCGGCGGGATGCGTTGCGGGTCACGGAAGAAGAATCGCAGACGCCAGTAGACGACCGCGGCCACGAACGATCCCACCGCCGTCACGGCGGCCACGAGCCACCACCGCAGGGCGGACGTCAATGCGATCGGCCCTCGTCCATCGAGGCTGCCCATGACACATACCTTTCGAGCAGGGGAGACCCCACACGTCGGGGGAGCAGACCGATGCCGGCGCAGGCGAGGTAGAAACCCACCGAGTACGTGGCGTTGATGAGCTCCCCGGCGAGTGGGGTGTCGGACAGACGCACCGCGATGGGCTCGACCCGCCGCGTGCGTCCCCCGGTTGCGGTCATGCCGAGGCGGCCATGTCCTTGAGCTTGACCGTGCTGAAGTACAGCTCGAACAGGCGACGGTGATCGCACCACGACGCGTCGTGGTCGGCGGGCAGGATCGCCTCGGGCTTGTGCACCTTGCGCATCAGGATGTCGATGTTGTCACCGAGCATCGTCTGGGCGAACTTCGTGCCGACGAGGTCGGCGACCTTGCCGAAGAACTCGTCCCACGTGACGAGATCGAGCCCCAGCAGATCGGCGTAGAGGCTGTGGTCGTAGTCCTCGGGGTTGCTCGGCAGCAGCCGGGTCATCGGCTGCTCGGAGGTGGCGTTGCGCGCCATCACCTCGCAGATGACGTCGACGGGCACGTAGTTCATGCCCGGCCCGTCCCAGATGGCGCCGACGGCGATCGCGACCTCGACGATGCGCCAGAAGCTGTATGCCCGACCGGGGTCGAGACCTCGCTGGGTGCTGCCGAGGATGTAGGGCGCCTCGCACAGCGTGACCGAGTAGGTGTCGGACTGTGACAGCCAGCCGAGCAGTGCGGCGTTGACCCACTTCATCTGGGCGTAGCCGGAATACCACCACGAGTCGGCGCGACGGAAGTCCTCGGGCCGCTGGTAGAGGTGGGCGCCGATGCTGCCGACGTAGGTCACGTGCTTGCGGGTGTGGGTGATCGAGAACTCGAGGGTGCGCAGCAGGCTGATGAACCAGTCCTGACGCAGGTCGAGGTAGCTCGAGACGTAGTCGGTGGAGCTCGCGCAGTTGTAGATCAGACCGACCTCGTCGGCGAGGTCGAGGTAGCGCTCCTTGCTCAGGCCGAAGCGACGTTCGGTGACGTTGCCCTCGACGAACACGACCTTTGCGGTGTTTACCGAGATCTCGTACTGGTCGAGCGTCGCCTGCAGTCGCTGCTCCACGGTCTGGGAGTCGGTCGGCCGGATCATCGCGTAGACGCGGGTGATCGACGGGTCGCGCGTGAGGGTCCCGATGAGGTGCGCTCCCAGGAACCCGTTGGCGCCGAGGATGAGTGCGGTGTCGCGGCGCGGGGCGGGCAACGTGGCGACGCGCTTACGGGTCTCCTCGTCGATGGTCGGCCGCAGTGCGGTCGGGTCGCCTGTGCTCAGCGCGACGACGTCGGCGTACTTGCCGTTGAACCGCAGTCCCCGGCATTCCGAGGTGATCAACGCGTCGGCGTGCGGCCAGATCGGACGCAGCGACTCCCCTTGACTTCCCACCCCTGTTGTCATGTGTCCCCGACCCTTCTCTCCCGACGTTGTTCGAACGACTGCCGACGCTAGGGGCTTCGGTGGGGCGAACGTGGCCGAACTGGGCCAGGTTTGTGAGGTTCCACAGAGCCGTCGATGACAGGTGTTGAGAACATCTCATTCGGTGATGGCGGAAACGAGTTGCGTGTCTCGGGTAACCGAAGAGGCGCCGTTCGGACGTGTCTCAGCGAGGTCTCAGCAGTCCACGTCACACTGGTGCGTATGCGCATCCTGGTGGTGGACGACGACCGCGCGGTCCGGGAGTCCCTTCGCCGATCCCTGTCGTTCAACGGCTACACCGTCGAGACCGCCGGCGACGGGGTCGAGGCACTCGAGCAGATCGCGTCGACCCGTCCCGACGCCGTCGTCCTCGACGTCATGATGCCCCGGCTCGACGGCCTCGAGGTGTGCCGACGGCTCCGCAGCACCGGCGACGATCTGCCGATCCTGGTGCTCACCGCCCGCGACAGCGTCTCCGAGCGGGTGTCGGGCCTCGACGCCGGCGCCGACGACTATCTGCCGAAGCCGTTCGCACTCGAGGAACTGCTCGCCCGGCTCCGTGCG
The DNA here is from genome assembly GCF_001424365.1 of Williamsia sp. Leaf354. NCBI lineage: Bacteria > Bacillati > Actinomycetota > Actinomycetes > Mycobacteriales > Nocardiaceae > Williamsia > Williamsia sp. Leaf354. The sequence goes on along the minus strand of NZ_LMPL01000004.1, from coordinate 434,368 downwards.
CTGATGCGTCGCGCCGGTGGCGAGGTGGACGCCGATTCCGAGGCCATGACCTTCTCCGACCTGACCATGGACCCGGTGACCCGCGACGTCAGCCGTGGCGAGCGGTCGATCAGCCTGACCCGCACCGAGTTCGCGCTGCTGGAGATGTTGATGGCCAACCCGCGTCGCGTGCTCACCCGCAGTCGCATCCTCGAGGAGGTGTGGGGTTACGACTTCCCGACGTCGGGCAATGCGCTCGAGGTCTACGTCGGATATCTGCGGCGCAAGACCGAGGCCGACGGCGAATCGCGTCTGATCCACACGGTGCGCGGCATCGGCTACGTGCTGCGTGAGACACCGCCGTGAGCGGGGCGCATCGGTGACCTACGGACACGGGCGGATGCGCGACGCCACCGCGCTCACCCGCTCGATCTCGCTGCGACTACGGGTCACCCTGCTCGCCGCGACCGTCGTCGGCATCGCCGTCGCGGTGATGGCGGTCAGCGCCTACGCCGTGGTGTACCGCGCCATGTACGCCGATGTCGACGCCCAGTTGCTCAACCGTGCCGACGGCATCACCCAGCTCGCCCGCTACGGCGTGCTCGACGACTCGCCCGAGAGTCTCGTCGCCGGCACGCTGTTCTCGACCGACATGTCGGTCGCGCTGGTGCTGCCCAACGGGCGCGCCTTCCAGATCGGTGACGTTCCCTACGGCCCGACGGAGAAGGCGGTGGTCGCCGGTGACGGCGGAGCCTCCTCGACTCTGCGGACCGTCGACAACCAACGCGTGATGGCGCGCAAGTTGGTCGACGGCAACACCCTGATCATGTCGCAGAGCCTCGGCCCGACGGACAAGGTGCTGGGCCGCCTCGCGTGGGTCCTCGCGATCGTCGGCGGGTGCGGTGTCATCCTCGCCGCCGTCGCCGGCACCACCGTCGCCCGCGCCGGTCTGCGTCCGGTCGCCCGCCTCACCCAGGCCGCCGAACGGGTCGCCCGCACCGACGACCTCAACCCCATCACCGTGACCGGTAGCGACGAACTCGCCCGTCTCACACAGAGTTTCAACCTCATGCTGCGGGCCCTCGCCGAATCGCGTGATCGACAGTCGCGACTCGTCGCCGACGCAGGGCACGAACTGCGCACCCCGCTCACGTCGTTGCGCACCAACCTCGAGTTGCTGATCGCGAGCAGCGCGCCGGGCGCCCGCGCGCTCCCCGAGGCCGACATGGCCGACCTGCGTGCCGACGTGATGGCGCAGATCGAGGAGATGTCCACGCTGGTCGGCGATCTCGTCGATCTCGCGCGCGACGACGCACCGCAGGTGGTGCACGAGGAGGTTGATCTCTCCGAGGTCCTCGAGCGTTCGCTGGAGCGGGTCCGGCGTCGGCGCAACGACGTCGACTTCGCGGTCTCGATCACGCCGTGGTTCGTGTTCGGTGAGTCCAACGGCCTGTCGCGCGCGGTGCTCAACGTGCTCGACAACGCGGCCAAGTGGAGTCCCCGCGACCGGCCGGTGGTCGTGACCCTGCGGCCGATCGGCCCCGACCGCGTGGAGCTGACCGTCGGCGACGCCGGCCCGGGTATCCCGCCGGAGGATCGTGAGCTGGTGTTCGACCGTTTCTACCGGTCGACCGCCGCCCGCTCGATGCCCGGTTCCGGGCTCGGCCTCGCGATCGTGCGTCAGGTGGTCAGCAAACATGGCGGCACCGTCGCGGCCGGCGAGTCCGACATGGGTGGGGCCCTGATCCGCATGGAACTCCCGGGCCGTCCGACACCGCTGGAGACCGCCCCGGTCGAACCGGCACGCTGACACGCCGGGCGTCTCGCCCCGGTCGTACGTGCCCGGTTCTCAAAGGAAACCGGGGGCTGGGGTCTCAGTCCCCTCTCAGGACGGTCGCGCACCGTTAGGGTCAAGCAGTCAGATACCGCGCGCAGCCGCGACGGACACGGGTCCGTTCCGCGGCGCGAAGCCACACGGCGACACGACCATGATTGGGGCATCGAAGCCATGACCGACAGCCAGCACGGGTCGGAATCGGGACAGGGATCGACGCCGGGGGACCGGTCTGCATCCGAGTCCGGTTCTGCAGACCAGCACGGTTCGACCGGCCCCACGTCAGACCAGTACGGATCCGATCAGTACGGATCGGGCCAGTACGGATCAGGGAACTACGGGTCGGGTCAGCACGAGGCCGGCTCCGCCGGCACCCAGCCCTTCGGGTCGGATCAGTACGGCACGAGCCAATACGGATCGGGCCAATACGGGTCGGGCCAGTACGGATCGGGTCAGGAGTACGGCTCCGGACAGTCCTACGGGCAGGGGGGTCAGCACGGATACTCCCAGCAGGGCGCCGGTCCGGCCTACTATCCCGCCGCGTCCTACGGCGGCTCGTCGTACCCGGGCGCGACGCAGACGGCGACGCGCGGCGGCTCGCGCGTCGGTCTGGTGATCCTCGTCGTGGTGCTGTGCGCATTGGCCGGAGGAATCGGCGGGGTCGTCGGCGCCGGGCTGGAGAACTCGTCGTCGAACTCGGTCTCGGGTGGCGTCGTCAGCGGGCCCCGCGACAACTCGCAGCCCGCCGCGGCGGCAGCCGGTTCGGTGCAGGAGGTGGCGGCCAAGGTGCTGCCGTCGGTCGTCTCGATCGACGTGCGCATCGGCAACCGCGAGGGTGAGGGTTCGGGCATCGTGTTGAGCCAGGACGGCTACATCCTCACCAACAACCACGTCGTCACCGCCGAGTCGTCGGGTACCGGCCAGCTCACCGTCAGCTACAACGACGGCTCCACCTCGGGGGCCACCGTCGTCGGTGCCGACCCGATCTCCGACATCGCCGTCATCAAGGCCTCGAAGACCGGACTGACCCCGATCACCCTCGGACAGTCCGGCAACCTCGCGGTCGGCCAGAGCGTGATCGCCGTCGGCTCGCCGCTCGGTCTCGCCGGCACCGTCACGACCGGCATCATCAGCTCGCTCAACCGGCCGGTGTCCACGCAGGGCGAGGACAACAGCACCGCGTCGGTGATCGACGCGATCCAGACCGACGCCGCCATCAACCCGGGTAACTCCGGTGGCGCGCTGGTGAACGCCAACGGCGCGCTGATCGGCGTCAACACCGCCATCGCCAGCCTGTCCGACAGTGCAGGCGCGCAGGCGGGCAGCATCGGCCTCGGCTTCGCCATCCCGATCGACCAGGCCATGCGGGTCGCCCAGGAACTCCAGCGGACCGGTCGCGCGACACAGGCCGGCCTCGGGGTGTCGGTGCAGTCGGCGTCGGCCAACGCACAGACCCCCGGCGCCCAGCTCTCCGCGGTCACCCCCGGCGGCGCGGCGGCGAAGGCCGGCATCCCCTCGGGTGCGGTGGTCACCAAGGTCAACGATCGCGTCATCGCCTCCGGCGATGCCCTGGTCGCGGCCATCCGGTCGCACGCACCCGGCGACCAGGTCGCCATCACGTTCACGGCCAACGGCGCGAGCCGCACGGTCACCGTCACCCTCGACACCCTCGACACCGGAGGCCGCTGATGAGCACCATCGACACCGACACCCCCGCCGACAGCGGTGTGCTGCGGATCCTGCCGTCGGTACACAGCAGTACTGTCATCGACGAGACCGGCGAATCGGGGTCGATCGGTCGCGTGAGCAGCCGCGACCTCGCCGCCGCCGATGTCGCAGCCGAACGCCTGGCTGCCGACGCGAGAGGACAGAAGATGAACGCGGTGAGCCTGGAGTCGCAGGAACTCGGTCGGGCGCTGGTGGTCGTCGTCGACGACCGCGCCGCCCACGGCGAGGACCAGACCCTGATCGGCCCCCTCGTCGGTGAGCTGCTCACCGAGGCGGGCTTCCACGTCGACGCCACGGTCGCCGTCGCGGCCGACGAGGTCGAGATCCGCAACGCCCTGAACACCGCGGTCATCGGCGGTGTCGACCTGGTGGTGTCGGTCGGTGGCGTGGGCGTGCGTCCCCGCGACGTGACGCCCGAGGCCACCGCGGGCCTGCTCGATCGCACGCTGCCCGGCATCGAGGAGGCGGTCCGCAGTTCTGGACTCGCCGCCGGTGCCGCCGACGCCGGGCTCTCCCGCGGCGTCGCGGGCATGTCGGGGCAGACCCTGGTGGTCAATCTGGCCAGTTCGCGTGCCGCGGTCCGCGACGGCATGGCCACCGTCACCCCGTTGGCCAAGGCCATCATCGAATCGATCACCGAGTTCTGAGACCCCCCGTGACCGACAGCGACGAGTGGGAACGGCGTCGGCGACTCGCCGACGTGTTCGGCGACGACCTGCCCGACGTCACCACCGACGAGGCGACACCGATGCGTGATCGAGATCACTCCGGGTCCCGATCGGCCGACGACCGCTGGTTCCTCGACAACCGCCCGCCGCACCACGGATAACCGCTCGTCACCGCGCTGTGTGGGCGCGAAGTGCGCTACGTCCGGCATGCCCGATTCGTGGCGCTTCGCCGCCTCGGATGCGCGATTGTGACCTGACCCTTTCCGACACGAGTGGGCCCATGTGTTGTCGGGTGGGGGCGCGACCGCTAACGTCCCACCTGACACAGCACTGAGCCGGCCTCGGGGGGTGCTGAGTCGTACTGGAGATATGTGGATCAGGTCGGCGCGAGCAGCGTGCGAAGTTAACCCATCGGTAACGTCGCGCAATCTGCCTGTTAACGATCCGCGACACCATTCTGCAGAACCGTCAGGTCACTCCGGGCTAACATTTCGATGTCGTCGGGATAAACGCACTTCCTTGAGAGGGAACGAATGAGCAAGATGAGCAACTCCGGCCTCCGCCGCGTGATCGGTGCGAGCGCCGTCGCCGCGGTTGCCGCCGTCGGTCTGGCCAGCATGGGCGCAGGTAACGCTGCTGCCGGCCCTCTTCCCGGAGGAACCAAGACCACCGTCGGCATCGACGGCACCTCGGTCAAGATCTCCCGCACCGCGGAGAGCGCGTACCCCGTCGCCTCCGTCGCCAACAACGGTGCCGGCCGTTCGGCCGAGGTCTCGGCCAACGTGTTCGCCAACGTCAAGGGCAACGCGACGGGCATCCTGACCACCGGTTACATCGTGGGTTGCCAGATCGACATCACCGGCCTCACCGGCGGACTGTCGGGCAGCCTCAACGTCGTCGGTGGCGGCACCGTCGCCGGCAGCATCAGCGTCCCGCTGAAGCCCGGCCAGGCCGCCAAGACGCCCATCCGCGTGAAGAACATCAAGTCGGGCGTGTCGGCGATCCAGTACAAGCGCTACGAGATCTCGGTCCAGCAGTGCGGCGGCTACGCCTCGGCACGCGCCTACACCGAGGTCCAGCTGACCGGCGACTACTACATCAAGTCGACCCTGTACGGCAACGTGTTCAGCATCGGCTGACGCAGCAGATAATCCGCCCACACTCTCCATTCTTTATCTGCCGCAAGCAGACTGACTTCCGCTAAGGGGAATCATGAACAACACCAAGATGCGCTTCGTGGCCGCGGCCGCGAGCATCGCCTCGGTCACGGCCGTGGGCCTGGCCAGCATGGGCGCGGGCGCTGCCGCCGCGGCCTCGCTGCCGGGTGCCTTCACCTCCACCACCCTCGTCGACGGCACCAAGGTGACCGTCGAGCTCAAGAACCAGTCGTACGGCGTCCAGCGATCGACGGTCGCACTGCCGACCAGCCGCAACGTCACCGTCTCGGGCCAGGTCATCGTGACCATCGGCGGCAAGGCCGTCGGCGCGAACGTGCTGGCCGGTTACCTCGTCGGTTGCCAGCTGAGCTTCAGCTCCAACGGAGGTATCGACGGCGGCGCGGACATCGATCTGACCAACCAGACGACTCCGATCGTGCCGGACGACGACTCGACCAACGGCGGCAGCGGCAGCTTCGCGATCGCTCCGGGCCAGGCGGCCTACGTGCCGATCGTCGACACCACCGACAGCGACGGCAACAAGGTCAACTCGTTCTCGATCGCGGGCAAGCGCGGCGGTATCGCCTACAGCGGCGAGCGCTTCTCGGTCGACGCGTGCGCCGGCTACGCCTCGGCCAAGCCGAAGATCGTCGTCACCGTCTCGACCGACGCCGTCGATGGCGTCGTCACCCTGTACGGCAAGCAGTTCAGCCTGTTCTGATCGGCTGATCTGACAGTTCTCCCACAGGGGGAGTGGCCTTCGGGCCGCTCCCCCTGTGTCGTGTTCGGGGCATCTGCGCCGATTCGTCACCCGGGGTTCGGTGCGGTGTCACATGGGTTCCCTACAGTTGGGCGCGCCGGTGCGCGAATTGGTGGCGCGGCTCACCGTTCGCATGCACAATGATCTGGTTGTCCACGCGGGGGCGTGGCATCGACACACTCTCTGCGACGCGAAGAAACGGGGTGACCGACAATGACTGTTGACACCGAGATCGGCCGGGCGACCGGCGAATTCAGCGATGACCGATTGGTGCAGTTCGAGCTGGGCTGGTTCCAGCGGGGTGGCGGTCCCACCGAGGCGATCCGCGCCGAGTTCGGTTTCGGTGATGTCGAGTTCTTCACCCGTCTGCGGTCCCAGCTCGACTCCGGCAACACCGATGCCCTGCCGCCGCGCGTGGCCGAGCAGATGCGCGCGGTGTGCCGCAAGCGTCTGTGGCTCGCGCGCGCCAGCTGACGTTCTCTCCCGCCGCGCGGCGGTGGCCTGCGATGATGGCCCGATGACCGGACCGGCGCACCACCACTGATGTCCACCCTCGCGTGGGTGGTGGTCATCGTCGCCGTCCTGATCGTGTCGACGGCGGTCGTGGTGTTGCGGACCCGCACCCGACCCACCCTCACCACGCCCACCGAACGCGCGGTGCACGCCACCCTGCACACCGCGTCGCTGGCAGCCGCACCGCTCCGAGAGGGACTGACCGCCGAGTCGGCGGGGCTGGCCGCGCCGCACCTGCGTGCGCTGACCGCCGCCGACGCGGTCGGTGTCGCCGATGCCGACGGCACGGTGCTGGTGTGGGACGGTCCGCACGAGGGCCTCACGGCACGGTTCGCCGACGCCGCGGTCCGCTGCGTGGCCGACGGCCGGCGCATCCTCATCACCTCGGGGCTCGGTGACAGCGGTGTCCGGGCACTCGTCGTCGAACCCCTCACCGGTACCGAGGTCCTCGGCGTGCTCGGGGTCGTCAGCCGCACCACGCCCGGGCCCGGTGCACTGTCGGCGATCACCGACGTCGCGAGGTACGCGGGCAGTCAGATCCAGCTCGCCGAGCTCGACGCCTCGCGCGCCCGACTCGACCGCGCCGAGGTCCGCGCGCTGCGTGCCCAGATCAGTCCGCACTTCATCTACAACGCGCTGAGCACCGTGGCGTCGTTCGTCCGCACCGATCCCGAGCGGGCGCGGGAACTCATCCTCGAGTTCGCCGACTTCACCCGCTACTCGTTCCGCGCGGCGGGGGAGTACACCCTGCTCGCCGACGAGCTGCGCAACATCGACCGCTACCTCACCCTCGAACGAGCGCGGTTCGGCGAGAGCCTCGACGTGCGCCTGCAGGTGGCCCCCGAGGTGCTCAATGTCGTGTTGCCGTTCCTCGCCCTCCAGCCGCTCGTCGAAAATGCCGTCCGTCACGGCATCTCGGGCACGTCCACCGGGGGAACGGTGACCATCGTCGCCGACGACGAGGGCGCGGACTGCGTCATCAGCGTCGAGGACGACGGTGTCGGGATGGATCCCGAACTGCTGCGGTCCGGACTCGACGGGGTGACCGCGGCCGGCTCCGGCGCCGCCGAGACCGCACACGTCGGACTCGCCAACGTCGACGACCGGCTGCGCGCCGCGTTCGGCGACGACTACGGTCTCGTCGTGGAGACCGCGCCGGGTGCGGGCACGAAGGTCAGCATGCGTGTGCCGAAGTTCCGCCCCGGGATCACCGTGTGATGGCAGCATGGCTCCCGTCGTGACCCAGATTCCCGAATTCTCCGCACCGCCACCGCGTCGTGGCCTGACCGTCCTCGCCGTCGACGACGAACTCCCGGCACTCGACGAACTCGAATTCGCGCTGATGCAGACCGATCCGGTGACGACGGTGCTGACCGCCTCCGACGCCACGACCGCGTTGCGGCTCATCACCGACTCCCCGACACCCATCGACGCGGTGTTCCTCGACATCAACATGCCGGGACTCGACGGCCTCGAACTCGCCCGGGTGCTCGGCGCGTTCGCCGATCCGCCGTCGGTGGTGTTCGTGACCGCGCACGACGACCGCGCGGTGCGGGCCTTCGACCTCGGCGCGGTCGACTACCTGCTCAAACCGCTGCGCACCGAACGCCTCGCCGAGGCCGTCGGGCGTGTCGTGGACCATCGCGCGACGCCGTCGGCGGCACCCGGTCCGGCGCACGGGCGCGACGCCGACGAGGTGCTGGCGGTGGAGATCGCCGGCATCACCACCCTGGTGCCGCGGTCGGATGTGCGCTGGGTCGAGGCGGTCGGCGACTACGCCCGGTTGCACACCGATCGCGACGCCCACCTCGTGCGCACACCGTTGTCGACACTCGAGAATCGCTGGCAACACGCCGGATTCGTCCGCGTCCACCGCTCGTACCTCGTGCACCTGCCCTCGGTGACCGGTATCCGCACCGCCGGATCGCAGACCGTGGTCTGCCTGCGGCCGGTCGGCGACGCACCGGGCGTCGAACTCCCGGTCAGCCGACGACACACGCGCGAACTGAAGGACCGACTCGTCGGCGGCCGCTCGCCGGGGCCGCGGTGACCACGCCGCGCGATCGACGCCCGCCGCCGCGGGAACGTGTCGTCCTCGCGCAACGACGGGGCGCGCGACGGGTCCGTAGTCGCGTGGAGGTGCAGGAGCAGACCGAGATCGGCGACGCGTTCGTCCGCGGCCTGATCCGTGCGCAGCTCGGACTCGCCCTGCGCGTGGGTGGCGTGGCCGCGACGGCACTCGCCGCGCTGCCGGTCCTGTTCCTCCTCGTGCCGTCGATCGCCGACATCAGCCTCGCCGGCATCGGGTTGCCCTGGCTGATACTCGGTGTGGCCGTGTACCCGGTGTTGTTCGCCGCGTGCCGCTTCTACGTCCGACGCGCCGACCGCAACGAGCAGGAGTTCGTCGACCTCGTCGACGACTGAGGCGATGACGACGATCGCCGGACACCCCCTACCGGTCGCGACGGCGATCGCGCTGATCGCCGCCGCCGTGGCGACCGTCGCGATCGGCGCCTACGGCGTGCGCCTTGCCCGGACCACCAGTGACTTCCTGGTCGCCTCCCGCAGCGTGGGGTCACGGTGGAACGCTGCGGCGATCTCGGGTGAATACCTTTCCGCGGCATCATTTCTCGGAGTCGCGGGCCTGATCGCCAAGTACGGCGCCGACGCGCTGTGGTATCCGGTGGGGTTCACCGCGGGCTACGTCGGTCTGCTCCTGTTCGTCGCGGCGCCCCTGCGCCGTTCCGGTGCCTACACCGTCCCCGACTTCGCCGAGTTCCGTCTCGGCTCACGACGACTGCGCTCGGTCGCCACCGCATCGGTGGTGCTGATCTGTGTGCTCTACCTCGTGCCGCAGCTGCAGGGCGCCGGACTCACCCTCGACATCCTGCTGGGGGTACCGCCCTGGATCGGGGCGACCGTGATCGGGCTCATCGTCATCGCGAACGTCGTCGGTGGCGGCATGCGCTCGATCACCTTCGTGCAGGCGTTCCAGTACTGGCTCAAGATGACCGCCATCGCGATCCCGGCACTGGCGCTCGCGATCCACTTCTACACCGATGACCGCCGAGCGGGAGATCTCGGCTCCGCGGCACCGCCGGTGGTGACCGCGGCGACCACGGTCGACGTCACCACCGACGTCCGCGTGACGGTCTCGACGCCACTACAGCTCGGCGCCGACGGCCGCATCGACGGTGCCGAGGTGACCGGGCCGCTACTCCTCGAGCCCGGCGAGCACGAGGTGTCGGCGGGCACCTCGCTCGACCTCGCCGCCGGATCGCCGGTCCCGGTGGTGGCCGGTGCGCCCACCACCCACGCCGACTGGATGCGCCCGGGGTGGGGGTTCGGCGGACCCCATCCGCTGTTCCAGGTCTACTCGCTCATCATCGGGATCTTTTTGGGCACCATGGGGTTACCGCACGTGCTGGTGCGGTTCTACACCAATCGCGACGGCCGCTCGGCGCGTGTGACATCGATGGCGGTCGTCGGCCTTCTCGCGGCCTTCTACCTGTTCCCGACGGTGCTCGGCGCGTTCGCGCGCCTCTACGTCCCGCAACTGCTCATCACCGGCACCTCCGATGCCGCGGTGCTGCTGCTCCCGGGGTCGGTGCTGTCGGGGATCGGTGGTCAGCTGCTCGCGGCGCTCGTCGCCGCCGGCGCCATCGCCGCGTTTCTCGCGACGTCGTCGGGTCTGCTCGTCAGCGTCGCGGGGGTGGTGAGCACCGACGTGTTGGGCGGGCGCGTGCGCGACTTCCGTATCGCGTCGGTCGTGGCCGGGGTGGTGCCGGTGGTGATGGCCGTCGGCGTGACGTCGGTCGACCTGTCGCGCACGGTCGGTCTGGTGTTCGCCGTCGCGGCGTCGACCCTCTGCCCTCTTCTGGTGCTGGGCATCTGGTGGCGCGGGCTCACCGCGGTCGGGGCGGTGAGCGGGCTCCTCGTCGGTGCATCGGTGGCCGGCGCCGCCGTCGTCGCCACCACGTTCGGCGGATTCGACGACACCGTGGCCGGCGGGTGGCCGTCGGTGCTGGCGGGGTACCCGGCGGCACTGAGCGTCCCGCTCGCGTTCGCCACCATGATCGTCGTGTCCCGTGCGACACCGACCCGCATCCCCGCCGATGTCGGGCGCATCTTCACCCGACTGCACGCCCCCGAACGACTCGGAGTCGGCCGCGACCGCGAGGTCGGACTGCGAGACGGGACGCCGGGCGAGGGGTGACCGAACCGCCGTTCGTCGTGCCCGGGCGACCGTTCGTCGCACAGCCCGACCCCTCGCCGTGTGACGGTGCCCACAACCCACTGATGTGACCTGGGTCTCGCTACCGTCTGCGCATGACAGCAGCAGATCTCGAACCCCACGGGTCCGACGCCCCGGGTGCGCCGCGGCGCACCCCCGACGCGCAGGCCTTCGTCGACATGCAGGCCACCCCCGAGTTCCAGGAGCTGCGTCGGCGTCTGCGCACATTCGTCTTCCCGATCACCGGGTTCTTTCTCGCCTGGTACGCGGTCTACGTGCTGCTGGCGACCTACGCCGCGGACTTCATGGCCACGAAGGTGTTCGGCAACGTGAACCTCGGCATCATCCTGGGCCTCGGGCAGTTCGTGTCGACCTTCGTGATCACCGCGATCTATGTACGTTTCGCCAACCGCGAGCTCGACCCGCGGGCCGCAGCCATCCGTGACGAGCTGGAAGGACCTGCCGCATGAGCACTCTCGCCGCAGCGGGTGCGTCGGTGGGCAACCCCGCACTCAACATCGCCATCTTCGCCGCGTTCGTGGTGGTCACCATGACCATCGTGATCCGCGCGAGCCGCACCACCAAGAAGGCGTCGGACTTCTACACCGGAGGCGGACAGTTCTCCGGACCGCAGAACGGGTTCGCGATCGCCGGTGACTACCTCTCGGCCGCATCGTTCCTCGGCATCGCCGGCGCCATCGCGGTGTACGGCTACGACGGCTTCCTCTATTCCATCGGCTTCCTGGTCGCCTGGCTGGTCGCCCTGCTGCTCGTCGCCGAACTGCTGCGCAACACCGGTCGCTTCACCATGGCCGACGTGTTGAGCTTCCGTCTCTCCGAGCGGCCGGTCCGCATGGCCGCCGCGCTGTCGACCCTGGCGGTGTCGCTGTTCTATCTGCTCGCGCAGATGGCCGGGGCCGGGGGACTGGTGTCGCTGCTGCTCAACATCGACGGCAAGTTCGGCCAGGGCGTCGTGGTCGCGGTCGTCGGACTGCTGATGATCGCCTATGTGCTCATCGGCGGCATGAAGGGCACCACCTACGTGCAGATGGTGAAGGCCGTCCTGCTCATCCTCGGTGCCGGCGTCATGTTCGTCCTCGTGCTCGTCGCGGTGAAGGGCAACTTCTCGACGCTGCTCGCCGACGCACAGGCCAACTCGAGCAAGGACATCCTCGCGCCGGGCGCCAAGTACGGCATCAGCGCGATGTCGCGGCTGGACTTCATCTCCCTCGGCATCGCCCTCGTCCTGGGCACCGCCGGCCTTCCGCATGTGCTGATGCGCTTCTACACCGTGCCCACGGCCAAGGAGGCCCGACGCTCGGTCACCTGGGCCATCGGTCTGATCGGTGCGTTCTACCTGTTCACGCTGGTGCTCGGCTACGGCGCCGCCCGCATGGTCGGACCCGACGTCATCCAGGCCGCCCCGGGCAAGGAGAACGCCGCAGCGCCGCTGTTGGCCTTCGAGCTCGGTGGGACGATCTTCCTGGCGGTGATCTCGGCGGTCGCCTTCGCGACCATCCTCGCCGTCGTTGCCGGTCTCGCGATCACCGCGTCGGCGTCGTTCGCCCACGACATCTACGCCAGCGTCATCAAGCGAGGCACGGCCACCGAGGAGCAGCAGGTACGCGTCTCGCGGATCACGGTGGTGGTGATCGGTGTCGTCGCCATCGTCCTCGGCATCCTCGCGATGGGTCAGAACATCGCGTTCCTCGTGGCCCTGGCGTTCGCCGTCGCAGCGTCGGCAAACCTGCCGACGCTGCTGTTCTCGCTCTTCTGGAAGCGGTTCAACACCACCGGGGCGCTGTTCAGCATCTACGGCGGTCTGATCACCTGCATCGGACTGATCGTGATCTCGCCTGCGGTGTCGGGTAAGCCGACGTCGATGTTCCCCGACGCGAACTTCGACCTCTTCCCGATGTCGAACCCGGGCATCGTGTCCATCCCGGCCGGCTTCCTGCTCGCCGTGATCGGTACGTACATCGGTGGCCGTCGACGCGAGAACGCCGCGCGCCAGGCCGAGATGGAGGTGCGCTCGCTGACCGGCGTCGGCGTCGAGAAGGCCGTCTCGCACTGATCGGTGGCCGGAGGGTGTCGGGCCGGTGAACGGCACCCTTCGGACCTCGGTGATCGGAAATGCCTGCACGCTAATGGGTTTGGCGCGCAACGTAACGAAGGTCTCCTTCGCGACATCTGGTGCGATTCGGACGCGTGGTGATTGACTACTCTGGCTAACTACTTGACCAGAGAAGCGGAGCACTGCGTGATCTCGATCGGAATCGTGGGCGGTGGTGCGGCGGCGATCAGCCTGATCCGTCAACTGCCCCACGGGGATCGTCTCGATGTCGTCGTCTACGCCGACCGGCCGCCGGGCCCCGGGCGGGCCTACTCCGAGCCCGCCGACTCGGCGCTGCTCAACCGCCAGGTGTTCGCGATGTCGGTGTCGGACGCGTGGCCCGACGAGTTCTGTGAGTGGGTCGCGGCCCACGCACCCGAACATCTCGACGACGGCGAGCACTCGTTCGTGCCGCGGGCGCTCTACGGCCGCTACCTCGCCGACTCTGCCGAGAGTGCCCAGGCGCACCTCGGCGACCACCTCACCTTCGTGGCCGGCCGTGTCGTCGACATCGCACTGCGCGCCGGGACCTACTGCCTCACAGTGGAATCGGCCGACGGCGGGGTCGTCGAGGCCACGCATGATCTGGTCGTCCTCGCACTGGGCTCGAGTCCGCCGGCCGACCCCTACCGTCTCACCGGACTGCCGTCCTACACCGGCGATCCCTACCCGATCGACGGGTGGCTCGGCGAGGTCGCCACGGCCGACGCGGCGGCGGTCGTCGGTACCGGTCTGAGTGCTGTCGATGTGGCGCTGGCGCTGGGCCGTGGGGACTTCGCGGGTCACTTCACGATGTGCTCCCGCAACGGCATCGTGCCCGATGCGCGAGCGATCGTGTCACCCTTGGATTTCGACCCCGACATCTCGGCGATGATCCTGCGGGTCACCCGCAAGCGCGGTGGACTCGCATGGCAGGACGTCCTGCAGATCGTGGACTATCTCGCTCTGGGGGAGGGGATCCGGCGCTCCGAGGTCCGTGCCGCGTTCGGTGCCGTCGCCCGTCCCGCGGGCGAACGCCTCGCGCACGGCGCCGACCCGACGCGATCGGTCGATGCCGCGGTGCAGCGTCTGGTGATCGGCATCGCCCAGCACTACGTCAACGAGATCTGGTCGGCCATGACCCGGCGGGCGCGGGCGGAGTTCCTCGCCACCACCCACGCGTCGTTCCAGGCGTTGTCGAATCCGCTGCCGGCGAAGAGTGCGGCGGCCCTGGGGGCCATGGTCGCCGACGGTCGGCTGAGCATCCGCTCCGGGGTCACCGAGATCGAGCCCGCCGCAGGTGGATTCGACATCGACTTCCGCGACGGTGGTCGTACGTCGGTGTCGCACGTGGTCAACGCCACGCGCACCGCGGCCGGTGCCCCGTCGCCCGCCGCCGGGGCGCTGGTCTCCTCGTTGCTCTATCGCGGCCTGGCGCAGGCGAACCCGTACGGCGGGCTGCGCGTCGACATCATCAGCAACGCCCTGCTCGATCGGAGCGGCACAGCGGTCCCGGGCCTGTACGTGATCGGTGAGATCGCCTCGGGCGACCTCTACTACATCAGCAGCATGGGCAAGATCAGACGCCGCGCACGCTCGGTGGCGCGCCAGATCGTCGACGAGTCGCTGCGACCGGCCCGGACGGGGTCGGCGCATGTCTGAGACCACGGTGGCACCCGACCCGCGGGTGCGCGTCATGCTGCTCGTCGCCGTGATGGTGCCGCAGCTCGGGCTGAGCCTGCTCAACCCCTCGATCCCGACGATGGCCGCCGACCTCGGGACGTCGGTCTCGGCGATCCAGCTGACACTGTCGGGGTACATGGCCGGATACGCGATCTCGATGTTCGCCGCCGGGGTGCTCGCCGATCGATACGACGCGCGACGCCTCCAGGCGGTCGGGCTGGTCCTGTTCGCCGTCGGAGGGGTGGCCGCGGCGCTCGCCCCGAACGTCGGTGTGTTGTTCGCGGCCCGGGTGGTGCAGGCGATCGGCGGGACCTCGGCGACGGTCCTGTGTCGCCTGGTGATCCAGCGTCGATTCCCGTCGTCGGCGCGGATGCAGATCCTCACCTCGCTGTCCATCGTCATCGCCGCGACCCCCGCCCTGTCCCCGCTGGTGGGGGCCTCGCTGATCGAGATCACCTCGTGGCGTGTGCTGTTCGGGGTGCTGGCGGTGATCGGACTGGCGCTCGCCGTCGCGTTCGCGCGGATCGTCCCGTCGGCGCGCCCCGAGATCCCCGCCCCGATCGGCCCCCGCACCGTGGCCCGTGGGATCGCGACCGCTCTGCGGCGGCGCGGGTTCGGCATCAACGCCCTGGTGATCTCGCTGGCGTGGATGAGCTACTTCCTGTTCATCGAACAGTCGGCGTACCTGCTGCAGGACATCCATGGCCTGTCGACCCTCGACTACGGACTGGTGCTCACGATCCCGGCGATCGGCTACATCGCCGGGAGCATCGGGATCCGACGGTCGCGGTCGCACGCGCGCGCACACCTGGTGGGCAGCATGATCGGCGGTGTCGGCGCCGCGGCGCTGGTGGTCCTCGCGATCGCGGGTGTGGGATCGGTGTTCGCGCTGGTGATACCGCTGTCGGTGACGTTCATCGGCGTCGGCGCGGCGATTCCCCACGCGCAGAACGGCCTCATCGGCCTCGATCTCCCCGCACAGGGTGTCGGTGCCGGACTGTTCTTCTTCCTGCAGATGGCCAGCGGTGCGGTGTACACCTCGGTGATCGAGGCCCTGCACCTGCGCACCGAGCTCCCCATCCGGATCGCGATCGCCGCGCCGGCCCTGCTGCTGGTGGCGATCGCGGTGGGACGCACCGTCGGAAACCGGGCCGCAGCGACCGCAGCGACCGACGTCGACGACCGCCGCCCGCAGCGCGTCGGCTGAGCCGCTCGGGCCCTACTGCTCGTGCTTGGGGGCCGGGGAGGTGGTGCCGGAACCCTGCTGGGCGATGAGGTCGCGGATCTCGGTGAGCAGCTCGGCCTCGGTGAGGGCAGCGGCGTCATCACCCTGCTTGGCGCGCAACGCCTTCAGCTTCTCGAACGGCATCACGATGACGAAGTAGACGACCGCGGCGATGATGAGGAAGTTCAGCGCAGCGGTGATCAGCGTGCCGAAGTCGACGAAAGTGTTGGCCTGCCCGTCGCGGATCAGGAAACCCAGGCCCTGGGCCTGATCGGTGCCCCCGACGGAGTTGATGAGCGGCTGGATGATGCTGTCGGTGAACGCCTTGACGATCGCGCTGAACGCCGCGCCGACGACCACCGCGACCGCCAGATCGATCACGTTGCCGCGCAACAGGAATTCCTTGAAACCCTTGATCATGTGGATGCCTCCTCGCTCCGATGTGCGATGTGACACTGCCCCGGTCACATCGTGTGTGGGCACATCGTAGCCAGCTGACCTCGGACCCGTGCGGATGTGCGGTCCGATCAGTGGAACACGACGGTCACCGGCGCCGCCAAGGCGGTGCCCGCGACGGCGTGGGCGTCGCGTTCGGGCATCGCGAGCATCACCACCGGTGCCCGGCCCCCACGATCGCGGGCATCGTGCGCGGGCACCACCGCCACCACCGCGCCCCGCACCAGTACGCGGCCCCCGCCCGGCCCGCCTCGTCCCTGGCCGGGCGAGTCGGTGTCCGCCGACTCGGTGAGGACGTCGACCACGTCGCCCGATCGCAGCAGGTCGATGACGGCGTCGTCGGCGAGGCGGATGGGGACCAGTCGTGCGTCGGGGTCGCCGACGAGCTGTGCGGGCAGCCGCGCCGACAGCAGGCGCCAGTCGGTCAGGATCTCCCCGCCGCGTACCGGGCTCGTGACCGTACGGCCGACCCCGTCGCGGTCCATGCGCAGGGCGCCCTCGGGGACCGATCCCGGGGCGACCTGTGCGTCGACGAGGTCGCCGGCCACCAGAACCGAGCCCGGGGTGAGGTCGTGCGCGGCCACCAGCACCGTCGCGAGCTGCTCGCCACGGTGGGCCACCACGGCCATCACGATCGAGGCGGTGAGCAGCACGATCGCCGCGACACGGCGTACGGCCAGGGTGCGGACCCAGCCGGGCCGCGCCGTGGTGCGCAGGCGGTCGGTGAGGGTGGGGGACAGACGGGTGCGCTCGGCCATGGCGGCGACGCTAGGGACAGACGACGACGCCGGCGACCCGATGCGGTCAGGCCCTGGGGAGCGCCGGTAGCTGTGGACCGATCAGGACGCGGCAGCCGAGGAGGTCGAGCCCGAGCCCTTACCCGAACCGGAGCTGCCCGACCCCGAACCGCCCGATGAGCTCGTCGACGTCGTGGAGCTCGAGTCCTTCTTGGTGCTCGACGAGTCCGACTTGCTCGACGAATCCGACTTGGACGAGTCCGAGCTCGAGGAGTCGCTGCTCGCGCTCTCCGACGCGGTCGATCCCGACCGGCTGTCGGTGCGGTAGAAACCGCTGCCCTTGAACACGATGCCGACCGAGTTGAACAGCTTGCGCAGCCGACCGCCGCACACGGGGCACTCGGTGAGCGAGTCGTCGGTGAACGACTGGACGATGTCGAATTTGTTGTCGCACTGCGTGCAGGCGTACGAGTAGGTCGGCACCGGGTACCTCCGAGGGTGAGAGAGTCGAACGAGTTCGAGAACGTGGGTGCTCGCGCCGCGAGCCGGCCCTCATTCTAGCGCTGGTCTGGCACTCGCCGCGTTTGAGTGCCAACTGCGCCGGGGCGGGTCAGACGGGTGAAGCCCGCGTGCGGCGTCAGCGCCCACCCCATCGGGACGTCGTGACCGTCGCCGGGCACCTCTGCGAGGAGTTCGGCGTCGTGGACCACGGCGACGAGGACCGCGGTCGTGGTCGTCAGCGATCGGTCGTAGTACCCCGCGCCGCGCCCGAGCCGCGTCCCCGCCCGGTCGACGGCCAGTGCGGGCACGAAGACCAGCGACGCGGTGTCGATCGCATCGGTCGGTAGGCGCTCGCCCGTGGGCTCGCGCAGGCCGAACCGGCCCGGCGCGAGATCCTCGCGGCTGGTGTACCGCGCCCAGGTCAGTGCGGTCGCCGGGCCGTCGGCGGTCACGGGCACCAGCACCCGCAGCCCCCGCTCGGCCAGCGCGGACAGCAGGGCGGAGGTGTCGGGTTCGGTACCGATCGAGACGTAGGCGCCCACGGTGTCGCCGGTGTGAAGCGGCACCGGCGCCGCGTCGAGCCACCGTGCGAGCGCCTCGCCGTCGGCGGCGCGCACGTCGGGGTCGCGCTCGGTGCGTGCGGTCACCAACCTGCTGCGCAGGGCCCTTTTGGCGTCGGCGACGGTGTCGGTCACCGGCGCGGGACCCGCAGGGTGCTCCGCCACCCGATCATGTGAACAACCGCACCGCCCATGGGTTCCACCCCTCACGTTCATCATCCACCCGTTAGATTCACAGTAGGTCGTCAGTTCGGGAACATACGGTTGCGTGCCCGCCACACGGACACGAGCCATGGGTACGACGGAGCGGACGCGTGTTCGCGCGACGGAAGGGTAGGGAATGGGATCCCAAGGGGTCGAGTACGAGTCGGTACCGAACACACCACCGCTCCCGCGGACGGCCATCGTGCCCGCCGCCGGGCTCGGCACACGGTTCCTCCCGGCGACGAAGACCGTCCCCAAGGAACTGTTGCCGGTGGTCGACACCCCCGGGATCGAACTGGTCGCCGAGGAGGCGAAATCGGCCGGGGCGCAACGACTCCTGATCGTCACCTCGCCCGGTAAAGACGGTGTCGTCGCGCACTTCGTCGAGGATCTGGTGCTCGAGTCGACGCTGGAGAAGCGCGGCAAGAACGCGATGCTGGCGAAGGTGCGCAACGCGCCGTCGCTGATGGAGGTCGCCTCCGTCGTCCAGGACAAGCCGCTGGGTCTGGGCCACGCCGTGGGCTGTGTCGAACCGCTGCTCGCCGACGACGAGGACGCCGTCGCGGTGCTGTTGCCCGACGACCTGGTGCTGCCCGGTGGTGTGCTCGAGGTGATGGCCCGTACCCGCGCGCGGCGCGGCGGCACGGTGCTGTGCGCCATCGAGGTCCCGCCGGAGAAGATCAGCGCCTACGGCGTGTTCGACGTCGAGGAGCTCCCCGACGCCCACAACCCGAACGTGATGCGCCTCAAGGGGATGGTGGAGAAGCCCGACGCGGCCGACGCCCCGAGCAACCTCGCCGCGGCGGGTCGCTACATCCTCGACCGCGCGATCTTCGACGCGCTGCGCCGCATCGAGCCCGGCGCCGGTGGCGAACTGCAGCTCACCGACGCCATCGCCCTGCTCATCGCCGAGGGCCACCCGGTGCACGTGGTGATCCACCACGGCACCCGACACGACCTGGGCAACCCGGGCGGCTACCTCAAGGCGGCGGTCGACTTCGCGCTCGACCGCGACGACTACGGTCCCGACCTGCGTGAGTTCCTCGAATGGCGACTCCAGCAGGACTGACCGATCACCGCCGACCCGGCCACCACACCGCGTCGCGCACGGGTTTGGTGCCTCCGACCGGTTAACGTCAAACGACGTCAGGAGGCGAGATGCGGTCGGTCGAAGATCAGTTGACCCGGGTCACGGCGGCTGCCGTGGCGCCGCGTCCGGTGCGTGTGGCCATTTCCGAGGCCCAGGGTCTGTTGTGCGCCGAAGAGGTGGTCACCGAGAACCCGTTGCCCGGGTTCGACCAGGCGGCCATCGACGGATACGCCGTGCGCAGTGTCGACGTGACCGAGGCGGGGGTCGTCGCGTCCGACGATTCCGAGGCTCCCGGTGAGCACGTCGTGGTGGTGCTGCCCGTGGTCGGTGAGGTCGCCGCCGGTGCCCGCACCCCCACCCGGCTGCAGCCCCGACAGGCCGTGCGCGTCGAGACCGGTGCGCCGCTGCCGACCCTCGCCGACGCGGTGCTGCCGCTGCGGTGGACCGACGGTGGTCTGTCGAAGGTGAAAGTCGGGCACGCCGTGGAGAGCGGCGACTACGTGCGCCGGGTCGGCGACGACGTCCAGCCCGGCGACGTCGCCGTCCGCGCCGGCACCATCATCGGCGCCGCGCAGGTGGGATTGCTTGCTGCCGTGGGCCGTACGCGCGTGCTGGTGCATCCGCGCCCGCGCCTGTCGGTGATCTCGGTCGGTGGCGAACTCGTCGACATCGACCGGACTCCCGGCGCCGGACAGGTCTTCGACGTCAACAGTTACTCGTTGGCTGCCGCCGCCCGCGACGCCGGTGCCGACGTCAACCGGGTCGGCATCGCGAGCCGCGAGGCGTCGCAACTGCGCGATGTGGTCGAGGGACAGCTCATCCGTTCGGAGATCGTGGTGATCTGCGCGCCGCTCGGCGGCACCGCATCGGACAACATCCGCGATGCGCTGCGACCCCTCGGCGACATCGACGTCGGCCGGATCGCGATGCATCCGGCGTCGGTGCAGGGGTTCGGCCAGCTAGGGCGCGACGAGGTCCCGACGTTCCTGTTGCCGTCGAACCCCGTGAGCGCGTTGGTGGCGTTCGAGGTGATGGTCCGCCCGCTGGTGCGCATCGCGCTCGGCAAGCGCAAGCCGATGCGCCGGGTGATCCGCGCCCGCACGGTCGGTCCGATCGCCTCGGTGCAGGGCCGCAAGGGCTACCTGCGGGGTCAGCTGATGCGCGACGAGCAGACCGGCGAGTACCTCGTGCAGGTGATCGGCACCTCGGAGAGCGGGTCGTCACACCTGTTGGCCGGACTGGCCGAGGCGAACTGTCTGGTGATGGTCGACGCCGACGTCGACGAGGTGCGCACCGGCGACGAGGTGGATGTCGCCTTCCTCGCCCAGCGCGGGTAATACAGTTCCCCCTGTGATCCGACGGTTGACCGGTGGCAGCGGTGCCTCGCACCCCGGGTGGCCTGCTGCGTTGGGCCCGCTCGTCACCCGCGCCGGCGCCGTGACCCTGCGCGGGGTGCGGATGCGCGACGCCCGCCCCTGGAGCAATCTGCGCATCGCGAACCAGAACACGCTCATGCCGTGGGAACCCACCGGACAGGGCGACTGGGCCGACCGCCACCACATCACCTCCTGGCCGGCACTGCACTCCGTTCTTCGCCGCGAGGCCAAGGCCGGGGCGATGCTGCCGTTGGTGATCGAGGTCGACGGTCAGTTCGCCGGCCAGCTCACCATCGGCAACATCCAGCGGGGCGCATTGCGCAACGCGTGGATCGGCTACTGGATCGACAACGCCCTCGCCAACCAGGGGGTCGCGACCGCCGCGGTCGCTCTCGGTGTCGACCACTGCTTCGGTGCCGTCGGACTGCACCGTCTCGAGGCGACGGTGCAGCCGACCAATCTCGCGTCGCGGGCGGTGCTGACCAAGGTGGGGTTCCGCACCGAGGGCCTGCTCGAGCGGTACATGGACGTCGACCGCGGGTGGCGCGATCACCTGCTGTTCGGCCTCACCGTCGAGGAGATCTCATCCAGCGCCGCCGAGGCGCTCGTGCGCAGCGGTCGCGCCGCGTTCCCCTCCTGAGGTCTTCCCCTGGAACTCCCCAGTCCCGAAGTCATCGCGTCGTCGGCGCGTCTGCGCTGGTCCGAGCCCGTGTCGCCTTAGCCTGAGTTCGAGCCTGTGACTGATGTGGTTGCGGTGACGTGTCGCGAGCGGTTCGCACGGAGAGGAGAGCCCCGATCATGCCGAATTCGGTTCTGTGGGTGTGTCTGGTGGCGATCTGGCTGTTCGTGCTGGTCCCGATGGTGATCAAGGGGCGCCCCGAGGTGCGCAAGACCACCGAGGCGACGTTGGCCACGCGCGTCATCAACCGCGGCGGACGGGCCATGGCCCGCGCCACCAGCAAGGTCGCCAGCGGCCGCCACCCGCATGACGCCGAGTGGGTCGCCCCGGCGCGCGAGTACCGCAAGCGCGGCGAACTGCTCAACGACGCCGACGATCACGCCGATGCGCGTGCCGAGGTCGAGGCCGACGACGTCATCGACGACGTCATCGACGACGCCGAGTCGGTCGAGGCCGATGAGGCCGTGTCGACGGACACCCCGATCACCGGCGAGTCCGAGACCACCGTCACCGCCGAGACCGATGACGTGGCCGAGGACGCCGAGATCGAGGACGTCGCCGACGAGATCGACGAGTCCGACTCCGAGGTCGACGAGCTTGACGACGAGCTCGAGGACGCCGACGAGTACGAGGTCGTCGCCGAACCCCTGACCCGTCGCGGTCGTGGGGGATACGACGCCGACGCGGACTCCCGTCGCAGCGAGACCCGCTACCGCTCCCGTCAGCGTGTGGTGATGGTCCTCGCCGTCCTCGCCGTCGCGAGCATCGGTGTCGGTGTGTTCCTCGGGGGGATCGGCTGGGCGGTCACCGGCGTCGGCGTGGCGTTGCTCGTCGGCTACATGGCTTTCCTGCGTCGCGCAGTGCGCGTCGAGGAGCGGATCCGTCGGCAGCGGGCGGCTCGCGCCGCGCGGGCCGGCCGTCAGATGCGACCCGGTGTGCGCGACCACGATGACGCCGGAGGCCCGCTCGACGACGAGATCCCGCTGCATCTGCGCCGCCCCGGTGCCGTCGTGCTGGAGATCGACGACGAGCACCCCGTCTTCGAGCACCTACCGCCCTTCCAGCGTCGTCGCGTGATGCGCGAGGACTCCGATCTGCAGCGAGTCGTCGGGCAGTGACCCTGAGCTGGGAGTCGTTGTGCGCCCGCGCCGTCGAACTCCCGGAGGTCACCATCGGTGATCACCACGGAATGGGTGCCATCCGTTTCCGGAAGAACGTGCTCGCCACCCGACCCGACGATGTCGTCGTGCGAATCATGGTGGCGGAGGACCAGATCGACGAGACCGTCGCCGAATTCGACTGGTGCACAACGGTGATGTGGGGCGCGAAGCCGTCGGCCGTCGCGGTGACGCTGGCCGAGGCCGACCCGGAGGTCGTGTTCGACCTGCTCACCGACGCGTGGCGCAGGCGTGCCCCGAAGACGATGGTCGCTCGTTTCGACGGCCTCTGACCTCGCGTTTTTTCCGGGCCGCCACCCTTTGCTAGAGTTGTCGAGTTGTACCAGGGGCTATAGCGCAGTTGGTAGCGCGTCTCGTTCGCATCGAGAAGGTCGGGAGTTCGATTCTCCCTAGCTCCACTCTTCTACTTCGTATCTGGTCGCCCCTCTCCGCATATCTCGCGCGGTTCGCGACGCTCCCCATTCGGTCATGGTCGTCGGCGATGTCCTTCGCATTCTCGATAAACAGTCAGTGTTGACTGTTTGGTGGATCGGTGCTTCTGTGGTGCGGACAGCCGACCCCGATCGAATCGAGCAGGGCCATGACGAGCACCCTCACCACCCACGAGGTCCCGCGCACGCAGGACACCATGTCGCACGACATCTGGCTGCCCGCCGAGATCGCCGAGCTGCGAGCCGACGCGCGCCGCGCCGTCGAGGAGACCGTCGCCCCTGTGGCGCGACGGATCGGGTCGCAGGAGGAGTCGGTCGAGAACTTCCCGTGGGATGCGTTCAGAGGTCTCGCCGACGCCGGCATGTTCGCGGTGCCCTTCGACGGTCCCCTAGGACGCGGACTACACCACCGCATGCTCGGCACCTGCACGGTGACCGAGGAGATCGCTTACCATTCGTCGTCGATGGCCGGCGTCTACGACGGACAGTGCATCCTCGTACCCCAGGCGCTGAGTTTCGCGACCGAGTACATGCAGTCCCAGCTGTTGCCGCGGTTGATCTCCGGTGAGCAGGCCTTCTCGTTCGCCACCACCGAACCCGACGCGAGCAGCGACCTGTCGATCGAGACGTTGCAGACCGTCGCCACCGAGACCGACACCGGATTCGTGGTGAACGGCCGCAAGCGGTGGATCACCAACAGTGTGGTCGCGAAATGGGCTGCGGTGCTGGTGAAGACGGGGCAGCGGATGAACATGCTGCTCATCGACCTCACCGCCGACGGTGTGCGCGTCGGTGCGCCGGACCTCAAGATGGGCCACCGGGGGCAGATCACCGCCGACATCGTCCTCGACAACGTGGTGGTGCCCCGTGAGCATCTGCTCGGCACACCGGGCGGTGGCCTGTCGGTGGCGCTGTCGTGCCTCACACGCGGGAGGATCGGCATCGGCGCCGCCGGTGTCGGTGTGGCGCAGGCGGCGCTCGATCTCGCGGTGCACCGACTGCGTACGCGACAGGTGTTCGGAGGGCCGCTCGGGCGGATGCAGCACTGGCAGTTCACCCTCGCCCAGCGCGCCACCGAGATCGAATGTGCGCGTTCGCTCTACCAGAAGGCGGCCATGCGTCTCGACCTCGGCGACCGGGCCGCCGAACCCGAAGCGGCGATGGCCAAGGCCTACGGGACGCGGGTCGCCGTCGACACCGTCCGTGACTCGTTGCAGATCCACGGCGGCTTCGGGTTCGCCCGTCAGATCGCCGAGACGGGGGAGTCGGTGCGCCTCGAGGAGCTCTATCGCGATGCGAAGATCCTCGAGATCTTCGAGGGTGCGAACGAGTTGCAGCAGTGGGTGATCGCGCGCAACCTCATCGGTCGCGACGTCACCGGCTGAGATAGTGGTGGCGATGACCACCAGCACCCGCCCCGAGCAGGAACGCAGCCGACAGGCCAAGCGTCGGATCCTCGACGCCGCGGTCCGCGTACTCGTCGACGAAGGGTACGCCCACGCCACCACCCTGCGGATCCAGAAGGAGGCGGGTGTCTCACGCGGTGGGCTGCTGCACCATTTCCCCTCACGTGACGAGTTGCTCGTCGCCGCGGTGCATCACCTCGCGGCCGAGCGGGTCGCGGATCTCGGCTCGCGCACCGACTGGCCGGACGATCCGCGAGACCGGATCGCCGAAGCCGTCGCCACGATGTGGGCGACGTACGCGCAACCGTATTTCTGGGCGTCGGTGGAACTGTGGGTGGCCGCGCGGTCGCATGAGGGATTGCGCGAGGCCCTGCTCCCGGAGGAACGCTCGATGGGCGCGATGGTGCGCGCGTCGACCGACACCTTCTTCGGCGACGATCTCGCAGCCCATTCCGACTACCCGATGGTGCGCGAGGTGCTCAACACCAGCATGCGCGGTGTCGCGCTCACCTACGCGATAGAGCGACGCGATCCGGCCGACGATCCGCACCTGGGCTCGTGGGTCGCGCTGGCGGAGGCCGCACTGCTCAGCGAGTGAACCACCATCCGGCTGTTCGGGTTCACCATGCGGGGGGGCGATTCTGGACGGCCGGCCGGCCGACGGGCATTGTGCCGAAAGTGCTCTGCCACTTGACTGGGGCGATGAGCGAAACCGCGGGACAGAACCCCGTATCGGTCGAGGCGGAGGTCGTCGCCTGGTTCTTCGAGGAGTACTTCCCGCAGTGGGTGGCTGCCGCACAGGGCGACGCCGATCCTGCGTTCATCCACCGCTTCTGGGGCACGCCGATGCACGTGAGCGTCTCGGGGACATCGTTCTGGTGCCGTACCGAGGCCGACGTGTCGGCGTTTCTCGCCGAGACCCACCGCCCTCTGCGCGAGAACGACTACCACCACACCGTGGTGCCCGACCGGAAGGTCACCGTCTACAGCCCCTCGGGAGCTGCAATCGAGGCGATCTGGTCGCGACGTCGCGCCAACGAGTTCGAGATCCAGCGACTCGCAGTCCACTTCGAGACCGCCCGGCTCGGCGACGGGTGGCGCGTGGTGGGTATCCAGGGGCACGACACACGCCGAGACACCCTGGCCGAGGCCTGGGCAGACCAGGCCGCCGAACGGATCGACCGACCCGCCTGACCGGGTGCCATCCCCGTCGGATGGCACCATGGAGGGGGTGGAGTGCTGCGAGTGACCGAGATCGTCGTGATCGGTGCCGGCGTGGGCGGTCTCTCCGCTGCTGTGCGCCTGGCCGCGGCCGGGCATCGGGTCACCGTGTTCGAGCAGGCGCAGACCGCGGGCGGCAAGCTCGGCGTGATCGAGCGTGACGGGTTCGTCTTCGACACCGGGCCGTCGCTGGTGACCCTCCCCGATATCCTCGAGGATCTGTTCGCCGCGACAGGGGTGTCGGTGCACGACGTCCTCGACCTCCAGCGCCTCGACACCGCCGCGCAATACCGCTTCCCCGACGGCACCGTCCTCGACATGCCGGGTGAGCTCGCACAGATCCCGGCTGCCATCGATGCAGCACTCGGCGCCGGTCGCGGTGACGAGTGGTCGGCGTTCCTGCGCCGCGCCGAACGGATGTGGGATCTCTCGCGGGAGATGTTCCTCGAGTCGCCGCTCACCGTCTCCGCGATGCGTCGGCGACCGCCCCCGCCGTTGTCGGCCCTGGCTGCGATCTCGCCGCTGCGCTCCATGCGCGGGTTGGGTCGTCGGTACCTGAAGGACGAGCGGCTGCGCATGCTGCTCGACCGGTACGCCACCTACACCGGGTCCGACCCTCGTCGCGCGCCGGCCGCGCTGGCGACCGTGCCGTGGTCGGAGCAGGCCTACGGATCATGGTATGTGGCAGGCGGATTGGGTCGTATCGCCACGGCACTGCAGGAGCGGCTCGACGCGCTCGGGGGACGTATCGAGTTCGGCGTCGAGGTCACCGCGATCACCACCGACCCCACGGGACGTGCCGACGGGATCAGCCTTGCCGACGGGCGCCGGATCTCCGCCGACACCGTGGTCGCCAACGCCGACGCACGGACCGTCTACGGCGAGCTCATCCGCACGCCGACCGCGACTCGGATGGCGAAACGTGTCCGGACACCGACCCCGTCGTTCTCCGGATTCGTGCTGCTGCTCGCGGTCGACGATCCGCCCGTCGATCAACCCCACCATCAGATCCTGTTCGCCGAGGACTACGACGCCGAGTTCGACGCCCTCTTCGGCCGCAACGGTGGACCCCGACCGGTCGAGCGACCCACGGTCTACATCAGCGCACCGAACGATCCCGCGATCGTCCCCGGGCCGGACGCCGGTGCGTGGTTCGTTCTCGTCAACGCGCCGCGACACGACCCCGAGGCCGGAATGGACTGGGATGCACCCGGTCTGGCCGAGGACTACGCGGACCGGATCCTCGAGATCATGGCCGACCGCGGCGTCGACGTGCGTGCGCGAGTGCGCCACCGGCAGATCCTCTCACCGGCCGAACTCGAACGCCGCACCCTGACCCCGGGGGGCTCGATCTACGGATCGTCGTCGAACGGTCCCCGCGCGGCGTTCCTGCGCCCGGGCAACGAATCCCGCATACCGGGGCTCTACCTCGTCGGAGGCTCCTCGCATCCCGGTGGCGGGCTACCGCTCGTGATGCTCTCGGGCAAGATCGTCGCCGAATTGATCGGTCCCGCCGAGGGGTCCGTCAGCGACGCGTGAGGTCGGCGACCGCGGCGAGGAGGTCGTCGATGTCGTTCTCGCGGTGGACGAACGAGGTCACGAGACGGACCGTGCCCGGTGCCCAGCGATCGTGATAGAAGCCGTAGCCGCGGTCGAGCAGGCCGGCGATGAGGTCCTCGGGGAAGTGGCAGAACAGGATGTTCGCCGCCAGGTCGCCGAGGATCCGCACCCCCGGTGCCTGCGCGAGTCCCTCGCGCAGGCGTGCGGCCATCGCGTTGGCGTGGCGCGCATTGCGCAGCCAGAGATCGTCGGTGAGGTACGCGTGCAGCTGTGCGGTCTGGAACCGCATCTTCGAGGTCAGCTGACCACCGCGCTTGTGGCGGTAGGACAACTCGGTGCGCAGGGCCGGGTCGAACGAGATGATGGCGTCGGCGGTGAGCGCGCCGTTCTTGGTGGCACCGAACGACAGGACGTCGATGCCGCTGCGCCAGGTCATCTCCGCCGCGGTGACGTCCAGCGCCACCAGGGCATTGGCGAATCGCGCGCCGTCCATGTGCACCCGCAGCCCGGCGTCGTGGGCGATACGCGACAGCTCCCGGATCTCGTCGAGGCCGTAGACGCTGCCCGATTCGGTGGCCTGGGTGATGCTCAGGACGCTGGGCTGCACGCTGTGGACGTCACCGCGTCGGCGAGCCACCGCAGCGCGCAGGGCGTCGGGGTCGATGCGCGAGTCCGCGCCGTCGAGCCCCACGATCTTCGCGCCGTCGGCGAAGAACTCCGGGGCTCCGGCCTCGTCGGTGTCGATGTGGGCGGTGCGATGACCGAGCACCGACCCCCAGGGCGGCGTGAGCGCGGCGATGGCGATGCCGTTCGCGGCCGACCCGGTGCCGACGGCGAACACATCGGCCGGCCGCTCGAACACGTCGGCGACCTTCGCGACCAGTGCTCGCGAGTGCTCGTCGTTGCCGTAGGGAGCCGCGAGTCCCGACGACGCCGCGGTGACCGCGGCCAGGATCTCCGGAGCCCCGCCGGCGGCGTTGTCGCTGAGGTATCCGCGCAGAGGTGCGGGGGAGTCGGGCATGGATGCCTTTCGCTCACGAGCTATGGACCTGAGCATAGAATTCCGGTAAGACGTTCACTCACCACCTTTACGCGACGCAGGGAGCAGACGTGCAGGCATTTCGGGACGCAGTGGAGACCGCCGACCACGAGGCCATGGAGCGATTGCTGGCCGAGGACGTCGTCTTCCGGTCGCCGGTCGCGTTCAAGCCCTACTCCGGTCGCCCGGTGACCGCAGGGATCCTACGTGCGGTGTTCCGGGTGTTCGAGGACTTCCGCTACGTGCGGCAGATCGACGACGGCGACGACCACGTCCTCATCTTCGAGGCCGAGATCAACGGCCGCAGCGTGAACGGGTGCGACATCCTGCACACGAACGCGGACGGCCTCATCGAGGAGTTCACCGTCATGGTGCGGCCGCTGTCGGCGGCGAACGCCCTCGCCGAGCGCATGGCCACCGAGTTCGCGCTCGAGATGGAGCGGATGAACACCTCGGCACAGTAGGCTCCGCGCCATGAGGCGTGCGGTGTTGGTGCTGGTCGGGCTCATCGTGGCACTCGCCGCGATGTTCGCCCCGGTGGTGTTCGCCTCCAGCGACGACGCCGCGTCGGGCACCGAGAGTGCCACCATCACCGACTACCAGGCCCAGTTCGACGTCGCCCGCGATGGCACGCTGCGCGCCACCGAGACCCTCCGCGTCGACTTCCCGCTCTACCGCCACGGCATCTTCCGCTTCTTCGACGTGGTCGATCCGAATAACCCCGACGCGCGACTGGTCCCGAAGGACATCGGGGTGACCCGCGACGGACGCCCCGACGGCCTCGACGTGAGCACCGAGAGCGGCGGACGGTACGTGGTGGCGAAGATCGGCGACGCCGACGAGACCATCACCGGCTCGCACGTCTACGTCATCACCTACACCGTGCCCGGTGCGCTGTCGGCGCCGCTGAGCGGGCGGGACGGCGCGCAGTTCTACTGGAATCTGATCCCCGGTGGCTGGCAGATGCCGATCGAGCGCAGCGCGCTGACGGTGAACCTGCCTGCCGCACCGCAGGACACCCGCTGTGCCGTCGGCGCGGCGTCCGACACCGGTTGCACGGCGACCACGACCGGGAAGTCGCTGATGGTCGTGACCGGTGCCCTCGAGCCGCACACGCCGGTCACCGTGCAGTCCTCGCTCGACGTACCCGCACCGGGGCGGGTGAGCGTGCCCTGGTCGGTGACCCTCGATCCCGTCCTCGGCCGCTCGGTGTGGTTGGTCGTCGTGATCGGCGTGCTCGCTGTGGTGGCCGGCATCGCGGCGTGGCTCATCGTGCGCACCACCCACGAGAGTTCGCCGGCCTTCCCGCTGATGTACGGCCCTCCCGAGGGCATCGGACCCGCGCAGGGCGCCTACCTGTTGACCGAGACGGTCACCGACGACCACTTCGCGGCGACCATGTTGCAACTCGGCGAGGCGGGGGTCGCGACGCTGGAGAAAGACGGCACCACCTGGCGGATCAGCGGCAAGGACGGGAACTGGGACGCACTCGACACCGTCACCCGGCAGGCCGCGTCGACCCTCGGCATCGCGCCGGGGCAGACCTTCGTCGCCGATCCCGACGACGCCGAGGGCGGCAAGTCACTACGCGAGTCGCGACGGGCTTTCGACGGTTCGGTGTCGGGGTGGGCCCGTACCGCGGGGCTCATGGAACGTGCCGGCCTCGGCGGAGCCGGGCGCGTGTTGTTGGTCGTCGGGGTGATCGCCGCCGCGGTGTTCTACTTCATCAACCCGTTCGACCGGTCGATGTTCGGTCTGCCGTTCGCGGTCTTCGCCGTCGTCGCGGTGCCGGTTCTGGCGCCCGGCGCGATGACGTTCCGCACCAAGCGCGGTCGTGACGTGTGGTCGCAGCTGGGCGGATTCCGCAGGGTGCTGGGCACCCCCTCGAGCGAGGCGCGATTCGACTTCAGCGGGCGCCACGAGCTCTACACCAAGTACATCCCCTGGGCCGTCGCGTTCGACGTCGCCGACGAGTGGGCCGAGAAATACCGCGTCGCGAACCGACAGGAGCCGCCGACGCCCGGATATCTCAACACCGGTCACGGACTCGGCGTCGGATACGGACTGGGCTCGATGAGCTCCTTCTCGTCGGATTTCACCTCGTCGGTCGCTTCTTCGATCTCCTCCTACGAGGCCACCCAACAGTCGTCGAGCAGCAGTGGCGGGGGCGGGTTCTCCGGTGGTGGGGGAGGCGGCGGTGGCGGCGGCGGGTCCTGGTAACCAGCAATATCTTTCGAGAAAAGGAAGGTCCTCGTGCTCATCGCTCTCATCGTGATCGTGGTGCTCATCGTCGCCGCCGTGGCGTTCGGTGTCATCGGATTCAACAAACTGAAGAAGGCCGACATCGGCGCCCAGGAGGCGCTCGGTGGCATCGACGTCCAGCTGACGCGACGGGCCGACCTCATCCCGAACCTCGTGAACACCGTGAAGGGTTATGCGGCCCATGAGAAGGGCGTGTTCGAGGCGGTCACCGAGGCGCGTTCGCGGGTCGCGGCCGCGGCGCAAGGTGATGCGGTGCCCGAGAAGGCCGCCGCCGATGCACAGCTGAACAAGGCGCTCGTCGACGTGATGGCCGTGGCCGAGGCCTACCCCGATCTCAAGGCCAATCAGGGATTCCTCGATCTGCAGGGCCAGCTGGCCGAGACCGAGAACCAGATCTCCTTTGCCCGCCAGTTCTACAATGACGCGGTCACCACGCTGAACACTCTCGTCCAGACCATCCCGTGGATGTTCTTCGCCGGCTTCGCCAAGGTCTCGACCCGAGAGTTCTACAAGGCGCCCGAAGGCCAGCAGGCGCCGCCGACGGTGAGTTTCTGACGCCTGGCCGGGCGGGGGACAGCCAGCAGGCGCCGCCGACGGTGAGTTTCTGACGCCTGGCCGGGCGGGKGACMGCCAGCAGGCGCCGCCGACGGTGAGCTTCTAGGCCAGGAACTGCTCGATCGCGTCCGCGGCGGCCGCGACACCGCCGTGGGCGCGGACCTCGGCGCTGACCTCGCCGGCTCGGACGGAAAGACGCTCGGCGGCGGCGACGGCGTCGGAGAGCGTCTGGGCGGTCACCTCGGCCTGCGACAACTGCACTCCCACTCCGAGTTCGACGAGCATGTCGGCGTTGCCGAACTGATCGACGGCCGCAGGGATCGCCACGGTGGGCACCCCGAACCACAGCGATTCGGTGCAGCCGCCCATCCCCGCGTGGGTGATGAACACCGACGCGGCGTCGAGGACCGCGAGCTGCGGGACGTGCTGATGCACCTGCACGTTCGGCGGGAGTTCACCGAGGTCTGTGGGGTCGACGCGGTGGCCGATGGAGATGACCACCAGCCAGTCGGTGCCGGCGAACGTGTCGATGCACAGACGGTAGAAGTCGGGTTG
Organism: Williamsia sp. Leaf354; assembly: GCF_001424365.1. NCBI lineage: Bacteria > Bacillati > Actinomycetota > Actinomycetes > Mycobacteriales > Nocardiaceae > Williamsia > Williamsia sp. Leaf354. The sequence goes on along the minus strand of NZ_LMPL01000004.1, from coordinate 402,685 downwards.
TTCGTTGAAGCCGGTGCCGAACGACACGTAGAGGATCTTCCCGTCGGGTGGGGTCCAGCTGCGATCGGCCAGGCGCACCGGGTCGAGACACGGTCCGACGAACTGCACATGGTCGCCGACGCGATCGGCGTGCGGCTGCATCACCCTCGGGATGAGCGACAGGCAGTGCTCGGGATAGGTGATCCAGTCCCACGGGTCGGTGTCGATACCGTTGCTGCGCAACCACTCCGCATACACGTCGTGGTATCGCACGCCGGTCGCCGAACTGCGCAGCGGACCGATGGCGTCGGCGAGATCCTCGGCGTACCCGTCCCACGCCACGTACGCGGGTGACAGCTGGACCGCGGGTACGCCGTAACGCTCACCGAGCACGGGTGCGGCCATACCGCCGATGTCGTAGAGAAGCAGATCAGGTCGATCGTCGTCATAGAAACCGGTCAGCACAGGGAACGCCGCGATCGTCTCGTCGAGGAACACGTGCATCGCCGACGCCGGATCGTCGGGCCACGCATCCTGGCCCTGCGGGAGAACCGACTCCCACGACACGATCTCGACGCCGTACGGCTCGACGATCGACGCGGCCGATCGGCCCACCGCGTAGGTGATCCGATGTCCGCGTCGCACCAGTTCGGCGATCACGGCCAGCGACGGGTAGATGTGGCTGGGGGCTGTCGTGCCGATCATCGCGATGTGCATGGATCCGAGGGTAGGTGGCCGATCGCAGACTGCGCGAGCCGTTTTCGACAGGTGCTAGATGCGTGGGCCGATGGTCGCGACGAGTGTCCAGGTGCCGGCACGGGTGTATCTGCCGGCGACCCCGCTCGCGGTGATCTCCTCTGCAGGAACCACTCTCGGGTCGACGAGCTCATGGCGTCTGCCGGCCCGTCTGATCTCGCCGCCGTTCGCGGCAATCAGGTTCTTGACCCACTGAGTGCGTGGGCCGTAGAGAACGGGTATCGCGAATCCCTCGGGTGTGTGGAAACCGACGACGGGCGTCCGGTACGCACGCCCGGATGTCCGGCCGGTGTGCAGGACGACCGCCCACGGCGGGATCAGCCCCGCCCACAGACCCTGCACGCGATTTGTCACGTGCTTGTTCACGATCGCGACCACACCCGGGATCTGCATGGTGGCTCATGCTAGCCGCGAAGATTCGTCGCGGCATGTGTCGGTGAACGCAGGTATACTCGAACATGTATTCGATGGATGATTCGGGGGGATCATGGACACCACGCAGGACGCAGGAGTGGTTGCGCTGCAGGCGGTCTTGTCGTCTCTTGGCGACCTCCCACCCGCGGACACCGAAGCGTCGGCGGTCGACCAGATCGCACTTCTCGAGTCGGCGAAGGCGGCATGTGCTGCAGCGCAGGCAAAGCAGACCATGCGCCTCGAGGAACTGCGTCTCGAATCGGAGACCGCCGCCGGCGTACCCAGGGCTCGCCAGGGTCGTGGGTTGGCGGCAGAGGTCGCACTCGCACGCAAAGCCTCCGGCTCTGCTGGTGGTCGGCACCTCGGGTTCGCGCGTGCGTTGATGCGCGAGATGCCCTACACCCGTGCGGCGTTGGCGTCCGGTGCGCTCACCGAGTCCACAGGCAGTGGTCGACCGGCACGCCCAGGCGGCGAAAGATCGTCGGGTGTCGACCCGACCCGCGCCCGACGGGATGGTGCGGCTGTCGGCGTTGCTGCCGTTGGTGTCGGGGAGCTCGGTGTACGCGGCGTTGAAGAAGCATGCCGATGCCACCGTTGGCGTCGACGACCGCACGCACGCGCAGGTGATGGCCGATGCTCTCGTCGAGCAGATCACCGGTGCCGCGACGGTCGACGCTCTGCCGGTGGCGGTGAACGTCGTGATGTCCGACGAGGTCTTGGCCGGGAACGGCAGTGCGGCCGCCCATGTCACCGGGTACGGACCGATCCCTGCGCACACCGCTCGCGGTCTCATCGCCGAGTCCCTCGACGCCGACGTGGCCACCACACTGCGCCGCGTTTACAAGGCCCCGACGAGCGGCGCGCTTTTCGCGATGGACTCCACCGCGCGTCTGTTCCCGACCGGGCTCAAGCATTTTCTCGACCTGCGTGATGAGTCGTGTCGCATCCCGTACTGCGACGCTCCGATCGCCGAATACGACCACGCTGACCCCTACGCATGAGGCGGACAGACCAATGCCCGCAACGGCCTCGGCATGTGCGCGAGCCACAACCGCGCGAAACAGAACCCCGGCTGGACAGTCGTCACCGACGTCGACACCGGCCGACATACAGCCACTCTCACCACACCCACCGGGCACAGCCATGTCTCGCGCGCGCCGGCACCGCCGGGCCACCACGATCAGCCCGTCAGTCTCGTCGAACGACAACTCCGCGCGTTGCTCGACGCCGCCTAGCTGCGTGCCCGCTTGGCCAGTTCGACGGTGGCCGCACGGAGATCGTCGATGGAATCGATCGGCGCCGCGTATCCGACACGGGTGTAGGCGATCCCGCGGGGCGTCGACACCTTGAGATCCAAGCCGTAGCGATCCGCCGCGGTGCACGTCGCGCCGGTCGCATCGGGGAAGCCGCCGAGTGCCTGGGCCATCGCGGTCAGTGAGTCCGCGTGGTCGTCGTTGAGGTGATCGATCGCGCCGGCCGCCTTCGGCGACACCGCATCGGGCTGCGCCGCCAGGTAATCCGCAGCCGAGGCCGAATCCATCCGGCCGTAGCCGCCCACCCAGCGCACGCGCTCCACCCGCAGCACCCACAGGGTGAAGTCGCTGTAGTCGATGTAGTACTTCGCCGCCGCCACCGCCGCGAGATGCGCCTCGCGTGCCGCGGTGTACTCGTCGCCCGTGGGGCGCTCGACCCGACCGGCGAGCGTGATCCGTCCGCTCGCGAGCGGATCGGGATCGGTGGTGGGGGCGACGATCGCGAGACTGGCGCGCGCATCGCCGGAGAGATTGCGACCGTGCTCGGCCATGTGCGAGACACACAGCACCGGTTGACCGTCGAGCAATCCATAGGTCACGTACGAGGCCCAGGGCTCACCATCGGCGGTGAGGCTCGCCAGCGTCGCCGTCGACGTGGAGGCGGCGATGGTGCGAGCCTCCTCTGCGGCACTCGGCCGCGCGTCGTTCGTGACCGGTGTCAACGGTGCGGGCACCGAGGGTGCGTCACCGGGATCGCCGTGATCGCGCAGTGTCTCGGCCACGGTCAGTTGCCTCCCAGTGCTGATGCGGCGGCGCGTCCGGCGGTGCGCCCCGAGAACAGGCAGCCACCGAGGAACGTGCCCTCCAGCGAGTTGTACCCGTGCACCCCGCCGCCGCCGAACCCGGCGGCCTCGCCGGCCGCGTAGAGGCCGTCGATCGCGACACCCTCGGAATCGAGGACACGGGAGTCGAGGTCGGTCTGGATGCCGCCCAACGACTTTCGGGTGATGACGTGCAGCTTCACACCGATCAGCGGGCCGTCCTCGGGGTCGAGGATCTTGCCGGGCGCGGCGGTTCGGCCCAGCCGCTCACCGATGAACGCCCGCGAATTGCGGATGGCCATGATCTGGCTGTCCTTGCTGTAGGCGTTGTCGAGCTGGGAATCGCGGGCCTCGATCTGTTCGCGGATCGCCAGCGAGTCGAGCAGCTCGGTGTCGGTGAGCTTGTTCATCCCCGCGACGAGCTCCTCGAGGGTGTCGGCGACCACGAAGTCGGCGCCGCGGCGCATGAACGCATCGACCGGTCCCGGTGCCGACGAGCTCAGGCGCTCGCGGGCCATGGCGAGCTTGCTCTTGCTGGTGATGTCGGGGTTCTGCTCCGATCCCGACAGCGCGAACTCCTTCGCGATGATCCGCTGGTTGAGGATGAACCACGAATGGTCGTGCTCGGCGATGTCGGGTGTGGTCCGCAGGTGCTTGAGGGTGGCGAGGGTGTCGAAGCCAGGAAGGCACGGGTCGGGGAGTCGTCGACCCAGTGCGTCGAACCACATCGACGACGGACCCGGCAGGATCCGGATGCCGTGAGAGGCCCAGATGGGGTTCCAGTTCTGCACGCCCTCGGTGTAGTGCCACATGCGATCCCGGTTCACCAGGCGCGCGCCGGCCTGCTCGGCGATTCCGAGCATCCGGCCGTCGACGTACTCCGGGACACCGGTGATCATCGTGGAGGGTGCGGTGCCGAGACGCTCCGGCCAGAACTCGCGCACCAGGTCGTGGTTGCCGCCGATACCGCCGGTCGTCACGACCACCGCCTGGGCCCGCAGCTCGAAATCACCGATCACCTCCCGCGAGGTGGGTGCGCCACGCACGGCACGGTCGGGTGCGAGGACGGTTCCGCTGACACCGACAACCGCGCCGCCCTCGCGGATGATCGCGTCGACGCGATGGCGGTGGTGAAAGGTGAGGGTGCCCGCCGCGGCGGCGCGGTGCGCGTGGGCGATGAACGGCTCGACCACACCGGTACCGGTGCCCCACGCGACGTGGAAACGCGGCACGGAGTTGCCGTGGGCATCGGCGCGCAGACCACCGCGCTCCGCCCACCCGACGGTCGGCAGGAACTTCACACCGTGGCCGTCGAGCCACGGACGCTTCTCTCCGGCGGCGAACTCGACGTAGGCGCGGGCCCACTGCACGGCCCAGGAGTCCTCGTCGTCGAGCCGGTCGAACCGGGCGCTGTTGCGCCAGTCCTGCCAGGCGAGATCGAACGAGTCCTTCACACGCAGTCGGCGCTGCTCGGGACTGTCGACGAAGAACAGCCCTCCGAACGACCACCAGGCCTGACCACCGAGATTCTCGGCGTTCTCCTGGTCGAGCAGCGCGACACGGTGCCCGACACTGGTGAGTTCGTGGGCAGCGACGAGACCCGCGAGGCCTGCTCCCACCACGATGACGTCGACGTCCACGCTGCACCCCTGTCGGTCTGTGCGTACCTGCGATCCTCGATCGAGACTACTGCGCGGCGCGGCGGTGGTGAACGGGCATGATCGCTCGCATGGCGGGTGCAGCACAGGGAACCGGGACGGTCGTCGTGGTCGGCTCGATCAACGTCGACGAGGTGGCCGAGGTCGAGCGGATCCCGCTCCCGGGGGAGACCGTGCTGGCGACGGCGTCGCGACGCAATGTCGGCGGCAAGGGCGCCAACCAGGCCGTCGCCGCCCGCATCGTCGCCGACGAGGTCGCGTTCATCGGACGGGTCGGAGCCGACGCGCACGGTGACTTCCTCCGCCGCGGCCTGCACGATCACGGCGTCGACGTCGCGATGCTCGTAGCGGTCGACGGCCACGAGAGCGGTGCGGCCCACATCACGGTCGCCGACGGCGAGAACACGATCGTGGTGGTCGGCGGCGCCAATCGGGCCTGGGACCGCCTCGACGAGTCCGAAGCGGCCCGCGTCGGCGCCGCAGCCGTCGTGGTGTGTCAGCTCGAGATCCCGCCCACCGTGGTCGACGACACGGCCGCCCACACGCGAGGTCGGTTCGTCCTCAACGCCGCACCCGCCGGGCCCGTGTCGGCGCCGACGCTCCGGCGATGCGACCCGGTGATCGTCAACGAGCACGAACTCGCCGAACTCACCGGCCAGGCGGTCGGCGACATCGCGTCGGCGACCGCCGCGGCGACCGCACTGCGCGAGCAGGGTGCGCTCAGCGTCGTCGCGACCCTCGGCGCATCCGGCGCCGTCTGGGTCACCGACGACGGCAGCGGGCACAGTCCCGCGCCGACGGTGCGGGTGGTCGACAGCACCGGGGCGGGCGACCTGTTCGTCGGCTTACTCGCCGGGCGCCTGGCGACGGGGGAGCCGATGAACATCGCGGTCGCCGATGCCGTCGGCGCGGCATCGGTGTCGGTGGGTGCGGCGGGCACCATCGACTCCTATCCGGTGCGCGGCGAACTCTGAACGGGGCGCGCCGACGTCTGATTTGGTCCACGGGCCGCGGCGGTTCAGGATGATCCGATGCTGACTGTGATCGTCCTCACCGCGGTGGGGTCGTGGGGCGTCGTCTCCCCGGTGGCGGCGGTGCTGATCGGTTCGATGATCTCCCTGCGCGATGTCGGTCCGTCGCCCGCCGCGCCACCGCCGGCCACCGTGAGCGACCTGCATGCCCCGGCGTAGCGCCGGGCTCCTGATCCATCGCGGCACCGGCGACGGGATCGAGGTCCTGCTGGGCCACCCCGGCGGTCCGTTCTACGCCCGCAAGGACGACGGGTCCTGGTCGATCCCGAAGGGCGAGTACACCGACGAGGATCCCCTCGACGCGGCCCGACGCGAGTTCGTCGAGGAGGTCGGCATCGCGGTGCCCGACGGCCCTGCGGTCGACCTGGGTGAGGTGCGTCAGTCGAGCGGCAAGATCGTCACCGCATGGGCCGTTGCCGGAGACATCGACGTGACCGTCGCGGTCAGCAACACCTTCGAGATCGAGTGGCCACCGCGGTCGGGAACGCTGCAGAGCTTCCCCGAGATGGATCGCGTCGAGTGGTTCGACCTGCCGACCGCGGACACCAAGATCCTTGCCTCACAACGGCCGTTCCTCGAGCGGCTGCGCGCCGCCGTCACCTGAGGTGCCGGGTCAGACGGTCGCCGGGTCGAGGCGGTGTCGGATGAGGCGCGAACTGTTGGTCACCACTGCCACCGACGACGCGTTGTGCAGGATCGCCGCCAACACCGGCGACAACGCCCCACCCGCACCGACGAGCAGGCCCACGGCGTTCACCGCGATCGACATCCCGTAGTTCTGGCCGATGAGATCGACCGTTCGGCCACCGAGTTCACGGACATCGACCAGACGCCGCAGATCGTCGCCCGCCAGCGCGATGTCGGCGGCCTCGACCGCGACATCGGTGCCCCCGAGGCCCATCGCGATCCCGATGTCGGCCGCGGCGAGCGCCGGTGCGTCGTTGATGCCGTCGCCCACGACCGCCACCACGTGGCCTGACTCCTGCAGCGCGCGCACCGCCTCGAGCTTGTCGTCGGGCAGCACCTCCGCGCGCCACTCGTCGATGCCCAGTTCGGCGGCGACCGCGGCGGCGGTCACCGGGTGGTCGCCGGTGAGCATGACGATGCGGGTCACCCCGACCGCGCGGAGATCGTCGATCACCTGCGCGGCCTCGGCGCGGACCTCGTCACGCAGACTGATCAACCCGACGAGCTCACCGTCGACGGCGAGCAGCAACGGGGTCTCGGCGCGGTGGCGCAGATCGTCGACCCAGCGGTCGGCGTCGTCGGTCACCGCGACGCCCTCGCCCGACAGGAACGACGGACTGCCCAGCAGCAGGGTGCGTCCGTCGGCGCGTGTCCGCATGCCCAGCCCGACGAGCACCTCGCACTCCTCATGCGGCGGGATGGCGATGGCACGTTCCTCGGTGGAGCGGATCACGGCCTCGGCCAACGGATGTCGGGAATGGATCTCCGAACTGGCCGCGTAGGCGAGGACCTGCTCGGGCTGCCACGCATCGTGGAAGGAGACGACGTTGGTGACGACCGGGCGACCCTGGGTGAGCGTTCCGGTCTTGTCGAACACGACGGCGTCGAACCGGCCGGCCTGCTCGAGATGCGACCCGCCCTTGATCAGGATGCCGCGCCGCGCTCCATTGCCGATGGCCGCACTGATCGCGGTGGGGGTGGCGAGCCCGACCGCACACGGGCAGGCGATGAGCAGCATCGTCATGGCGCGGCGCACGTCGAGGGTGACGGCAAAGGTCAACGCCGACAACGCGAACGACGCGGGCACGAAACGGCGCGAGAAGTTCTCGCCGACGGTCTGGATCTGCGCGCGGTCGTGCTGGGCCTCCTCGACGCGGGAGATGATGCGCCCGATCGTCGTGTTGTCGCCGACGGCCTGCGCACGCAGCACCAGTCGACCGGTCACGACCACCGAGCCCGCGAAGATCTGGTGACCCACCGCCACCGCGACCGGCAGGCTCTCTCCGGTGATCGCCGACTGGTCGACGAGGGCGTCGCCGTCGACGACCACGCCGTCGATGGGGACCGCGACGTGGTCGTGCACGACGACCTCGTCACCGACCTGCAGCGTCTCGATGCCGACCTGGACCTCGGTGCCGTCGGCACCGCGGACCCAGGCCGTGTCCTGGTTGCCGCGCAGGAGGTCGGAGATGGCGCGACGGGTGCGCCGCAGTGTGAGGTCCTGCAGGAACTCGCCGATGTTGAGCAGCCACAGGACCGTGAGCGCGACAACGTTCTCGCGCAGCAGCAGACTGGCCACCGTCGCCGCCGACACGAGGGCGTCGGTGCCCGCGGCCCGACCGCCCCGCAGCGAGCGCAGCGCGCCGCGCAGGAACGGGTAACCGGTCACGATGGTGACGCCGGTGGCGGCCAGGCGACTGGTGGGCCCGAGCAGCTGCGGGCGACGCAGCCCGTAGCGCCGGAAACCGAGCAGCACCAACGCGACACCGCCGATGCTCATGCGCAGGATGTCGCCGCCGGCGACCTCCGCCGAGTAGGGGGCGCGTGCCGGGAGCAGATCGGTGGGGGTGTCGTGGGCGGCGGCGACCGCGGTGAGCACCTCGGGGACGGCGACCTGACCGGTGCGGTACCAGACCACCACCGACGCCGATCGCGGATAGGCGTGCACGGCGCGGACACCGGCGAGCCGCAGTACCGACTCCTCGATGGCCACCGCGCCGGTGGTGGTGCCGCGCAGCCAGTCGACGCGGACACGCAGCCGTCCGGCGGCGTCGGACAGGACGACCGGGGATGTCACAGCGGTGACCGGCTCAGTGCTGGTGATCGTGGCCGGTGTCGGCCGCCCCGGGCGGGGTGACCTCCTCGCCGATCCGGCCCTTCGCCTCGGCCACGACGTCGGCGACCGCGAGCCGTGCGTTCTCGGCGGCGGCCTCGGCCTTGCGGGTGCCGCGCAGGCCCCACGAGGTGAGGACCACCGCGGTGTCGCGGGGCGAGGACTTCGCGTACGCCTTGCGGGCCAGGTCGTAGGCGGCCGCACCGACCGCGCCGGTCACCACCGTGGTCACCGCTTTTCCGAGAAGGCCGTGCAGGGGCATCGTCGCGCATCCTTTGCTGGGGGGTCACCGGTCGCGGAACGATCCCGCGACTGCCGACAATCTACTCGATGCGGCGACGCAGCAGCGTTGTCGGAGCGCCCTATTAGGGTATGTGCATCAGTTGATGACTCGTGGAACGCAGGTCACCGACGACGATCGACAGCGACGGATCGAGAAGGGGAATCGATGATCGAGAACACGGGTACCGCCGGCGCAGGCGACACCGGACGCCGGATCGTCGTCTTCGCTCCCGGCGACGGAAGTGACACCTACGCAACCACTCTGCGTTCGGTGGCGGGCTTCTCCGAGGTCGCCTCGACGCGGGACTACGAGGGTCAGGTGCTCGACGTCGACCAGAGCCGGTCGGCGCAGGCGACGATCTTCGCCGAACTCGGCGTCGCGATCGTCGACGCCGACGCCGATCAACTCGCCGCACTGGATGCGCAGTGCTCGCCGCAGGGATCGATCCGGTTCATCGAACCCGAACGGGTGCAACGGATCCGGACCGCTTCCCCCGATTACCTGCGGGGCTACCGCGACGGCGTCAGTGACCTCACCGATCGCCTCACGGGCGCGGGTGTCGCCGCTGCCTCACCCGCCGGCCCGTTCGCCGACACCGACGAGTTCACCTGGGGACTGCAGGCGACCCGGGTGCCCGCCTCGGCGGCGACCGGTGCCGGCATCAAGGTCGCCGTGCTCGACACCGGTGTCGACCTCACCCACCCCGACCTCGCCGGCCGGGCGATCACCGCGCAGTCGTTCGTGTCCGGTGAGCAGCCGCAGGACGGGCACGGGCACGGCACCCACTGCGTGGGGACGTCGTGCGGACCGCAGCGCCCGACGACCGGCCGTCGCTACGGCATCGCGTTCGAGGCGGAGATCTTCGTCGGCAAGGTGCTCTCGAACGACGGCGGCGGCCCCGACGCGGGCATCCTGGCCGGCCTGAACTGGGCACTGGCCAACGGGGTCCACGTGGTGTCGATGTCGCTGGGCGCCGACGTGGACCAGGTGTCGCAGGCCTACGAGACGGTGGGTCGTCGCGCCCTGGCCGCCGGAACCCTGATCGTGGCCGCTGCGGGCAACAACGCGAACCGCCCGACCGATCCCGGATTCGTCGGCGTCCCCGCCAACAGTCCGTCGATCATGGCGATCGCCGCGATCGACACCGCGCTCGCCGTCGCCCCGTTCTCCGCGCGGAGCAGTGCCGTCGACGGTGGTGGCGTCGACGTGGCCGCACCCGGTGTCGACGTCTACTCGTCGTGGCCGGTGGCGGTGGACCCCAAGCGCTACAACACCATCAGCGGCACCAGCATGGCGACGCCGCATGTCGCGGGCCTCGCCGCGTTGTGGGCGCAGAGCACCGGGCGCCGCGGTCGCGACCTGTGGTCGACGCTCACCCAGCAGACGCTGCGGCTCGACGCCGCCGCGTCGGATGTGGGCGCGGGAATGGTCCTGGCCCCCTGAATGACCCCGTGTACACAGACGGGCTCCGTAGACTCTGGGCCATGACCGAGGTCACCATCACCGTCGACGACGACCACCTCGCCTCCATCGACGAGGTGGTCGCCGCGGTGCGTGCGAGCGGTGTTCAGGTGACGCAGGTGCACGCGGCCATCGGCATCATCTCCGGGACGATGGCCCCCGATGCCCGCCACGCACTCACCGCGATACGGGGAGTGGGTGCGATCGAGGAATCGCCGCAGTTCGGTGTGGCGCCACCGGATTCACCGATCCAGTAGTCCGCGAACGACTACGGACGGCGCCGCGCGCACACCCGATGATCACGGCGCCACCGACGATCATCGCCGCTGTGACGGGTTCGCCGAGCAGCGCCGCTGACCACACCAGGCTCAGGACCGGCTGGACCAACTGCACCTGGCTGACCGCGGTCATCGGTCCCAACGCCAGCCCGCGGTACCAGGCGAAGAACCCCAGGAACATGCTCACGACACCGAGATAGGCGAAGGCCGCCCACTGACCCGAGGTGGCGCGGGGAGGGTCCACGATCCATTCGATCGCCGTCGCGGTCGTCGTCACCGGTAACGCGGCGACCAGCGCCCAGCTGATGGTCTGCCAGGCACCGATCTCGCGAGCCATCAGGCCGCCCTCGGCGTAGCCGATCGCGGCGAGGACCACCGCACCCAGCAGGTACAGATCGCTGATCGTGGGCGCGGACAGTGCGCCGTGGGCGGCGAGGGAATACCCGACGACCGCGACCGCACCGACCGCGCTGAAGGTCCAGAACCGTCGCCCGGGCCGTTCGCCGGTGCGGATCACCACGACCGACGCGGTCACCGCAGGGAGCAGACCGATGATGACCGCGCTGTGGCCCGCGGTGGTCGTCTGCAGCGCCAGCGACGTCAGGACGGGGAAGCCGGCGACGATGCCGAGGGCGATCACGGCCAGTCGTGCCCACTGGGTGCCACGAGGAGCACGGCTGCGCGTGACGAGCAGGGCGATGGCGGCCAGGACGCCGGCGACGACGGCTCGGGCGGTACCGACGAACAGAGGGTGCAGCCCCTCGACGGCGATGCGTGTGAACGGGACGGTGAAGGAGAACGCCAGCACGCCGAGGAAGCCGAAGGCGATGCCCGACGACCCCAGCCGCGATAGCGGACCCCTCGAGGTGTCGGTAGCGCTATTCTCTGTACTCATGGGTAACGATAGCAGTGAGCGGATCGTGCGTCACCTGCGTGACGTGGTCGCCGAATCCGGGCCGGGCGGCCGCTTGCCGTCGACCCGGGTGCTGGCCCGCAGGTTCGGAGCCGGACCGGTCACCGTGCAGAAGGCCATCGGTCATCTCGTCGCCGAGGGATCGGTCGAGACGCGGCCGGGGGCAGGCAATTTCGTCACCCGGCCCCCGACGGCACGGCGCGCTCTCGAGGTCGACTGGCAGACCACGGCGCTCGGCCCCGAACGCAGCGGTCCCTCACCGATCGGGTCGACATTGCGGGGCATCGACCCCGACACGATCGCCATGCACGGGGGATACCCGGCGATCGACCTCATGCCGATGCGCGACGTGCGATCGGCACTGACACGCGCGGCGCGGTCGGACGAGGCGTTCGACCGTCCACCGGTGACCGGGGTCGCCGAACTGCGCGCGTGGTTCGTGCGGGAGCTGTCCGCCGACGGGGCGTCCGGATCCGGCCGGGGTCAGCCGTGGCGCGAGTCCGACGCGGTCATCACCTCGGGCGGTCAGAGCGCGTTGTCGGCGGTGTTCCGCGCGCTCGCCGGACCGGGGGAGTCCATCGTGATGGAGTCACCCACCTACTGGGGTGCCATCGCCGCGGCACGACAGGCCGGACTGGTGATCGTGCCGGTCGCGCGGACCACGCGGGCGCCGTCGGCCGACGACCTCGACGAGGCGATGCGGGCGTCGGGCGCGCGGCTCTTCTACGCGCAGCCCAACTTCGCGAATCCGACCGGCGCCCTGTGGACCCCCGACGAACGACGCGCGATCCTCGACGTCGTCGCCGACCGTCGCGGGTTCCTCGTCGAGGACGACTGGGCCCACGACTTCGCCATCGACGCCCCGGTGGCGCCGGTGGCGGCCGACGACACCGACGGTCACGTCGTCTACATCCGGTCGCTGACCAAGTCGGCGTCGCTGGCCCTGCGGGTCGCGGCGGTGATCGCACGGGGGCCGGCGCGCCAGCGCATCGCCAACGCGCTCGCCGTCAGCGACCTGTACGTGTCACCGATCCTGCAGCGCGCCGCGCTCGACGTGGTGACCCGGCCGGCGTGGCGCACCCACTGCACCCGGTTGCGGCGGGAACTCGTCGAGCGCCGCGACCGACTCGTCGCCGCGATCGGTGACCATGCACCCGGGCTGGAGATCACGCACATCCCGCGCGGTGGACTGAACCTGTGGCTGCGACTGCCCGAGGACGTCGACGCGGAGGTCTTCGCCGCGCGCAGTCTCGCTGCGGGGGTGTCGATCTCACCGGGAGCCGAGTGGTTCCCGGCCGCGGTCGCCGGACCCTACATCCGGTTGAACTACGGCAGCGCCGACCCGACGCGGCACGTCGAGGCCGCCCGCATCCTCGAGTCGTTGCTGTGAGGCGCGAGCGTCAGCGCTCGAGCAGGGCGCTGCCCGTGCCGGTGAGCGCGATCATGAAGAACGCCAACAGCAGCCAGCTCGCGCCCTGCCACACCTGCCACGTGCCGCCGGTTCTGTAACAGGTGTACGTGCGTCGCAGGGCGCCGACGGCGCCCGCCAGGATGATCAGCGGGAACACGACGATCATCACCGTCGGCACCTGGTCGTAGAGCAGCGCGGCGACACCGATGAACGCGAGCGCGACCACCACCACGGCCAGCACGTAGAGACCGGCCGAGCGGATGGTGGTGGTGTTCACGGGGAGGTGCCTCCAGGGGTGGGGGTGGCGATCGTCGCGTCGGCGGACAGTCCGGTACTGCGGTGCCCGAGAACGGCGACGTTGACCATCAGCGCCACCATCGCCGCGGCCACCAGGGTGAACACGGGTCCCGATCCGTTCGCGTCGAGGAACGGCAGCAGGATGAACGGCAGCACACCGGTGGTCAGTTTCGACAGCGAGTACGCGGCTCCGGCCGCGGTACCCCGGATGGCTGTGGGGTACGAATCGGCCAGATACACATGGTAGGCGTTCGAGAAGAGGTTGCTGGCCATCGTGTACAGCACCCCCGACACCACGATCGCCCACGCCGCGCCCGCCACACCGAACCAGATGCCGAACGCCGCCATCAGGCCCGCCGAGCCGATCACCAACCATTTCCGCTCGACGCGTTCGACGATCGGGATGGCGAGGATCGACCCCAAGGGGTAACCGAGATACGTCGCGGCCACGAATCCCAGCGAGGTGACCAGGTCGAAGCCCTTGTCGAGCAGCACGATCGGGGCCAGGGTGCCGAACCCGTAGTAGCCGAACACCTCGAGGATCGACAGGATCCACAGCATGGTGGTGCGCCGCCCGAGGGGCGGACGGAACAGCGCGGCGGGGGAGACCTTGCGCATCGGGGTGACCTGCAGGTGGGGGTCGGGGTCGGCGAGGGTGTGACCGGCGTCGATGGCCTGCTGTTCGAAGCGTCGGCAGATCTCGTCGGCCTCGGCGTGCCTGCCCTGCGTCTCGAGCCAGCGCGGCGACTCGGGCAGGCCGCGGCGGACCAGCCAGACCGCGAACGACCCCAACGCGCCGAGGACGAACAGCCAGCGCCACCCGTCGATCCCGAACGGGTCGATGGGCACGAGCCAGCGCGCGAGCAGGCCGACGGTCGGCACACCGAAGAACGCGATCGTGTACGCCCACGAGATGAACTTGCCGCGCACGTTCTTCGGCAGGAGATCCGACAGGTACGAGTCGGCGAGCGCGAACTCGGCGCCGATACCGATGCCGGCGATGAACCGCGTGATCACCAGGAACGTCGCGTTCGGGCTGAACGCACCGAGCAGGGAGAACAGCGAGTACACCGCGAGGTTGATCATGAACGCGCGGCGTCGCCCGACGCGGTCGGCGTACCGACCCATCACCGCCGCGCCGAGGAATTGCCCGAGGAAGGCCGACCCGAGCAGCAGGTTCAGCTCGTTGCGGCTGAGGTCGAGCTCGGTCTTGAGCACCGAGGAGATCGTCGCGGCGAGGAAGTTCTCGTAGAGGTCGAAGAACAGCCCGAGGCCGATGACGCCCGTCGCGACCCAGTGGGCGCGCACGATCGGCAGGCGGTCGAGACGGGCGGCGACGCTGACGGAGGGGGTCTGCAGGTCAGTCACTTTCCCAGACTAAACACCCGCCCACCTCACACGGCGGCGACGGCCGCCTCGAGGTCGGCGACGACGATGCGGGTCATCGACATCATCGCGCCCATCGCCGCGCGCGCCCGCGCCGGATCGGGATCGGCGAGCAGTTCGGGGAGGCGGGCGGGCACGATCTGCCAGCTGAGTCCGAAGCGATCCTTGAGCCACCCGCACTGCGACTGTTCTCCGCCGTCGAGCAGCGCGTCGTAGTAGCGGTCGGCCTCGGCCTGGTCGGCGCAGTCGATGGTGAACGACACCGCTTCGGTGAACGGGAACATCGGGCCGGCGTTCATGGCGAGGAACCGCTGGCCGTTGATCTCGAAACTGGCGGTGGTGACGGCGTCGCCGGCTGTGCCGACGTGGTGGACGGTCATGTCGTCGAAGACGCTTCGATAGAACTCGAGGGCGGCCTCGAGGTCGTCGTCGAACCACAGTGACGGGGTGATGGCGGCCATGGTGGTGCTCCTGTCGGTCGAGATCGGCGGTGTCCGGAGATACCGACTCGCCTTGTCCGCCGAACTCATCGGCGCTCAGACCACGTGACGGTCGGCGAGGTCGAGGACCTCGTCGAGAACTCCCATCGCGTGGCTGAGGTCGTCGTCGGAGGTGACCAGCGGCGGCGCGAGGTGGATGCGGTTGAAGTGGGTGAACGGCCACACCCCGCGCTCCTTGAACGCACCGACGAGTTCGGTCATCGGGGCCGCGGCCGCACCGGAGGCGTTGAACGGCACGAGACCCTCGCGGGTCGCCGGGTCGCGGACGAGTTCGATCGCCCAGAAGAACCCCATGCCGCGGATCTCGCCGACCGACGGGTGGTTGCCGGCGATCTTCTCCAGGGTGGGGCGGATGAGGTCCTCGCCGGTGGTGCGGACACGGTCGATGACGCCGTCGGCCTCGAACGCCCTGATCGACGCCACCCCCGCCGCACAGGCCAACGGATGGCCGCTGTAGGTGAGGCCGCCTGGATAGGGCGTATCGGCGAAGTGGTCGGCGATGCGCGATCCGATGACGACACCGCCGAGCGGGACGTAGCCGGAGTTCACGCCCTTGGCGAAGGTGATGAGGTCGGGCGTGACGTCGAAGGCGTTGACGCCGAACCACTCTCCGAGACGGCCGAACCCGACCATGACCTCGTCGGCGATGTAGACGATGCCGTACTCGTCGCATAGGGCGCGGATACCGGCGAGGTACCCCGGCGGCGGGACGATGACGCCGTTGGTGCCGATGACCGTCTCGATGATGATCGCGGCGATCGTCGCCGGACCCTGCAGCTCGACCACCTGGCGCAGATGGTTCAGTGCCGCAACGCCTTCGGCCTCGATCGAGTCGGTGTTCCACGGCGACCGGAACGGATACGGGCCGAAGAACCGGGCGACGTCGTTGCCCGTGGGCTCGGCGCGCCATCGGCGGGGGTCGCCCGTCAGACCGATGGTGGTGCCCGAGGCACCGTGGTAGCTGCGGTACATCGCCAGCACCGTCGACCGGCCGGTCGCCACCCGCGCCATGCGGATCGCGTGCTCGTTCGCCTCGGCGCCGGCGTTGGTGAAGAACACCTTGTTCAGGTCGCCCGGTGCGCGCTCGGCGATCAGGCGGGCCAGTTCGCCGCGCTTGTCGTTCGCGAACGACGGGGCGATCGTCGGCAGGATGCGGGCCTGTTCGCAGATCGCGTCGACGATCGCGGGGTGGCCGTGGCCGGCGTTGGCGTTGACCAGCTGCGAGCCGAGATCGAGGTACCGGTTGCCGTCGTAGTCCCAGAACCAGGAGCCCTGCGCACCGGCGATCGGCAGCGGATCGATCTGCGCCTGCGCCGACCACGAGTGGAAGACGTGGGCGCGATCGTCGGCGCGGACCTGCGCGCCCGCGGCGGGATCGGGGGTGGGGACGAAGGTGTCGGTCATGGCCTCATTGTGCCTCGCGACAGCGCAGGCATGACATGCGCGCCGTAGGCCTCCAGCGTCGCGGAGTTGGCGTCGTGTTGCAGGTAGACGGCGAACTGGTCGACGCCGAGCTCGCGCAGCTCGGCGAGGCGGGCCACCTGCGTCTCGGGCGGACCGATGATGCAGAAACGATCGACGATGTCGTCGGGCACGAAGGTGGCGTGGGTGTTCCCGGCGCGGCCGTGCTCGCTGTAGTCATAGCCGGTGCGCCCGGCGATGTAGGAGGTGAGCGCCTCGGGGACCTCCGATGTCGCGCCGTACCGGGTGACGATGTCGGCGACGTGGTTGCCCACCATCCCGCCGAACCACCGGCACTGCTCGCGGGCATGAGCCATCGCGTCGGGGGAGTCATCGGCGGTGACGTACGCCGGTGCCGCGACGCAGAACCGGATCGCGGCGGGGTCGCGTCCGGCGCGTTCGGCGGCGGCCCGCACCTGCCCGATCATCCACACGGCGATGTCGGGGTCGCCGAGCTGCAGGATGTAGCCGTCGGCGACCTCGCCGGTGAGCGCGAGCGCCTTCGGACCGTAGGCCGCGACCCACACCTCGAGGGAGGAACCGTGACTCCACGGCAGTCGCAGCGTGGTGCCGTCGATCTCTACCTCGCCGGAGTTGCCCAGCGCACCGATCACGCGGATCGATTCGCGCAGGGTGGCCAGCGTGCTGGGCCGTCCGTCGAGGGTGCGGACCGCGGAGTCCCCGCGTCCGATGCCGCAGATGGTGCGGTTGCCGTACATCTCGTTGAGTGTGGCGAAGGTGGAGGCGGTGACCGTGGGCTCACGGGTCGCGGGGTTGGTCACCATCGGTCCGACGACGACCCGTTCGGTGGCGGCGAGGATGGCCGAGTGGATGACGTACGGCTCCTGCCACAACAGGTGGGAGTCGAACGTCCAGACGTGGCTGAACCCGAGTTGTTCGGCCCGCACGGCGAGGTCGATCACCTCCGACGCGGGCGGATTGCACTGCAGCACGACACCGAGATCCATGGGGCCCCTATCTCGTCACATGAGGTTCTGCGACAGGCCGCGTCTGATGAACGTGCCGTGGCCCGCGGCGCCGAGGTAGGCGCCGTCGTCGATCACGATGCGCCCCCGCGAGATCACGGTGTCGACGTGGCCGTCGATCTCGAAACCCTCGTAGGCGGAGTAGTCCATGTTCATGTGATGGGTCTTCTCCACGCCGATGCTGGTGTGGCCGTTCGGGTCGTAGATCACGATGTCGGCGTCGGCGCCGGGGGAGATGATGCCCTTGCGCGGGTACATTCCGAACATGCGCGCGGGTGTCGTACAGCAGATGTCGACCCAGCGTTCGAGTGAGATCCTTCCGTCCTGCACCCCCTGGAACATGAGGTCGATGCGGTGCTCGACCGAGCCGATCCCGTTGGGGATCTTCGAGAAATCCCCGACGCCCATGTCCTTCTGGTCCTTCATGCAGAACGGGCAGTGGTCGGTGGCGACCGCGGTGACGTCGCCGGTGCGGATGTAGCGCCACAGCTCGTCCTGGTGTCCTTCGGCGCGGGGGCGCAGCGGTGTCGAGCAGACCCATTTCGCGCCGTCGAAACCCGGTGCGCCGAGCTGTTCCTCGAGCGATAGGTACAGATACTGCGGGCATGTCTCGGCGAACACGTTCTGCCCGTTGCCCCGAGCCGTCGCGATCTGCTCGAGGGCCTGTTTCGCCGAGACGTGCACCACGTACAGCGGTGCGCCGGTGAGGTGGGCCAACATGATCGCGCGGTGGGTGGCCTCCTCCTCCATCTGCCAGGCCCGCGAGGTGCCGTGGAAATAGGGGGAGGTGTCGCCGCGGGCGAGGGCCTGCTCCACCAGGACGTCGATGGCGATGCCGTTCTCGGCGTGCATCATCATCAGCGCACCGAGTTCGGCCGCGGACTGCATTGCCCGCAGGATCTGACCGTCGGTGGAGTAGAAGACACCCGGGTACGCCATGAAGAGCTTGAAGCTCGTCACGCCCTCGGAGACGAGTTCACCCATGGCGCGCAGTGATTCGGCGTCGACCCCGCCCATGATCTGGTGGAAGCCGTAGTCGATGGCGCAGTTGCCCGCCGCCTTCTCGTGCCAGGTCGCGAGGGTGTCCTGCAGGCGCATCCCCGGATTCTGGACGGCGAAATCGACGATGGTGGTGGTGCCGCCCCACGCCGCGGCCCGGGTGCCGGTCTCGAAGGTGTCGCTGGCCTGCGTGCCACCGAATGGCATCTCCATGTGGGTGTGGGCGTCGACGCCACCGGGGATCACGTAGCGGCCGGTGGCATCGATGGTGGTGTCGGCGGTGGCGGCGAGATCCGCACCGAGAGCGGTGGATCCCGGCGCGAGCAGCGCCACGATCGTCTCACCGTCGACGAGGACGTCGAGATCCTGGACACCGGTGGAGGACACCACGGTCCCGCCGTGGATGAACGTGGTCGACATGGTGGTCGTCCCTTCGATCGTGGCGGTGTCAGGGGGCGGTGAGCGGACCGTAGGCGTCGGGGCGCCGGTCACGATAGAACGCCCACCGGTTGCGGACGGTCTCGATGAGGCTCAGGTCGAGGTCGCGGACGATGAGCTCGGGCTCGGTGTCGGACCCGACCTCACCGACGAACTTGCCCTCGGGATCGACGAAATAGCTGGTGCCGTAGAAGTCGTTGTCGCCGTAGTCGGCTTCGATCCCGACGCGGTTGATCGCCGCCACGAAGTACTCGTTGGCCACCGCCGACGCGGGCTGTTCGAGCTTCCACAGGTAGCTCGAGAGGCCGCGGCTCGTCGCCGACGGGTTGTAGACGATCTGTGCGCCGGCCAGCCCGAGGGCGCGCCACCCCTCGGGGAAGTGCCTGTCGTAACAGATGTAGACGCCCACCTTGCCGACGGCGGTGTCGAAGACCGGCCAACCGAGGTTGCCGGGGCGGAAGTAGAACTTCTCCCAGAACCCGGGCAGCTGCGGGATGTGGTGTTTGCGGTACTTCCCGAGCAGCGTCCCGTCGGCATCGATGACGACCGCGGTGTTGTAGAGGAACCCACCCTGTTCGCGCTCGTAGATCGGCACCACCATGACCATCGACAGCTCGCGGGCCAGATCGCAGAACGTGTCGGTGGTGGGCCCGGGGATCTCCTCGGCGAACGAGTAGTACTTCTGTTCCTGCACCTGGCAGAAGTAGGGGGCGTTGAACACCTCCTGGAACCCGATGATCTGCGCTCCCTGCAGCGCCGCCTCGCGGGCGTAGTCGACGTGCGCCGCGATCATCGTGTCGCGTTCACCGGTCCATCGGGTCTGGACGATGGCAGCCCGAACGGTCTCGTTCTCGCTCATCACGTGATTCTGCGCTCCGCCGGGTTTCGGCGGGATTGCATTGGCGTAAAACGATCGCGCTACGAGGCCACGGGGCTACTCCGTGGCGAGGCGGACGCCGAAGGCGATCAGAGCCGCCCCGGTCACCCCGTCCATGATGCGGCGGATCCGGGTGCGGGTGAACAGTTCTCGAGCTCGGTTGACGCCGTAGACGACGCCGGCGAGGTACGCGGTGCCGATCACCGGGAACGTGACGGCGTACATCGCGATCGCCGCCGGCGACGGGTCGGTCCCGAGGAACTGTGGCAGCACGGCGAGGTAGAACGCGATGACCTTGGGGTTGCAGATGTTGGAGATGAAACCCTGCCGCAGGCCCGCGATGGCCGGCGACGACCCGCCCGCGGCGACGGTGTCGTCGGAGTAGACGCCCTTCCGCGCGCTGCGCAGTGCCTGTACCGCGAGGAACAGCAGGTAGGCCGCGCCGACGTACTTGATGGCGAGGAACAGCGGTTCGACGGTGACGATGAGGACGCCGAGGCCCGCCGCGGCGGCGATGCTCTGCACGAAACTGGCGGTGCTGATGCCGGCGAGGCACCAGCCACCCCGACGTCGCCCGCCCTGCAGGGTGTTCTTGATCGCGACGGCGGTGTCGGGTCCGGGCAGCAACGTGAGCAGCGCGGCGAGAGCGAGGAAAGCCCCGTACGACGTCCAGTCCATGGCGCCACGATAAGTCGGACGCACCGTCGGGGCCAGCCGGGATCACATGATCATTGCTGCCCACTCGATGCGATTACCTGCCCGATCGACGGCGTTACCTGCCCGATCGACGGGCATGACTGCCCAGGCGGCGGATGTGGGTGACGGTGGTCGCGGCGAGGGTGAGCACGGCCATGGCCATCACCCCGGCGTAGATCTGCAGCGACGTGTCGCCCTGGCCCGAGGTGTAACCGTCACCGCCGCTGCGGTTCCCACCTATTCCGCCACCCGCACCGCCGGACGGGCGGCCACCGCCCATGCCCGCGTCCGGGCGTGGGCCGCCTCCGCCGGGGCCGCCGCCGGGCCGCCCTCCGAACCCACCGCCGGCCTGATCGCCGGTGAGGGAGTCGAAATAGCCTCCGAACGAGGCGATCTGGACGAGGATCGGGATGATCCAGTACCGCATGGGCAGGTAGAACGCCACGATGACGGTGAGCACCTCGGCCATGTAGAAGTACCGCTCGTGCATGGCGGGGAGGAAGAACGGCACCACCACCGCACTGGTTGCGACCGCCAGGAGGATGGCGGTGTCGTCGAGCACCGGCTTGTGGCGCAGCGCGTAGAGCAACGCCGCGGCGGTGAGTACGCAGACCACACCGACACCCGCGTACGCGATCCAGGTGACGTTGCCGCCCAACGAGATCCACTGATACAGGTTCGGCGCACCCAGCGTCAGCTGCTTGTACGAACCGGTCTGGTTCACGTACACGCCCAGCACCTCGCCGATCGCTGCACCGACCAGCAGCGGCGGGATGTCGAGCAGCAGCATCACCGCGGGGATCGCGAGCAGCGACCGCCACGGTATCCGGCGCCGCAGCACGAGGAAGGCGACCACCGGGATGAGGAAGATCGCCTGCAACTTGAACGACAGTGCGAGGCCGATGAACACGCACGCGAGCCACGGCCGACGCCGCAGGAGGAAGTAGACCCCGCCGACGGCGAAGGCGGAGTAGATGCCGTCGGCCTGGCCCCAGTAGGAGCTGTTGGCGACCACGGTCGGCAGGAACAGGATCAGTCCGAACACCAGGGCCCTGGGCCAGAACGAGGGATACCTCAGTCCGACGATGCGATAGGCGAAGAAGGCGAGCACGAAGTCGAACGCGATCGAGATGCCCTTGATGCCGACCAGCGCCGGGATGTGCAGGTAGGTGAGTATCGCGATCAGGTACAGGTACGGGTAGTTGTAATCGGCGAACGACTCGGAGAACGCCGCGAAGCCGCCGTTGTCGGCGATGTGGGTGTACCAGCGGTCGAGGAACGCGGTGAAGTCGAGACTGCGGTGGTCGAGGAAGGCCAGTCGCAGGCCCAACGCCGCGACGGCGATGACCACGAGCACGGCCGCGCGGACGAGTCGGGAGCGGTCACCTCGAGGTGCGGGTGGCGTCGTCGGCGCGACGGCCGCGCGGGGTGGCGCGGCCGGGGTGGCGGCATGGCTGGTCATGGCACCCACGATGACGCAGGAGTCTGGGAGGTCGGTGTGGCGTGCCCGACAGTTCCCTGACCGCCGACGACTCGTAGTCTGGCGTCGTGAGCAGAACAACCGTCGCTGTTGCATTGGGGAGTGGCGGTGCCAGGGGCTATGCCCACATCGGGGTGTTGCAGGTCCTCGCCGAGCACGACTACGAGATCGTGGCGATCGCCGGTTCGTCGATGGGTGCGCTGATCGCCGGACTGCACGCGGCCGGCCGCCTCGACCAGTACACGACATGGGTGCAGGGCCTCAATCAGCTCGACGTGATGCGCCTGATGGACGTGTCCCTGTCGGCGCCGGGCGTCATCCACGCCGCGAAGATCCTCGACAAGGTGCGCGAGATCCTCGGAGTGGTCCAGATCGAGGACCTGCCGATCCCGTTCACGGCGGTGGCCACCGACCTGACCTCGGGGCGGCCGAAGTGGTTCCAGAAGGGACCGGTCGACACCGCGATCCGCGCGTCGATCGCGATCCCGGGTGTCATCACCCCGTACGTCCACAACGGTCGCGTGCTGGTCGACGGCGGCATCCTCGACCCCGTGCCGATCGCGCCGCTCGCCGCGGCCGGCGCCGATCTGATCATCGGCGTCGATCTCGGCGCCGACACCGGCGGCATCGACTCCGAGGTCGCCGACACCCCCACCGCGACGGTGCCCGGTGCGATCGAGGCGATCCGACAGGCCGCGTCGCCGATCCTCGACCGCGACTTCGTGCGCTCCATCGTCGACCGGTTCGCCGGCGACCCCGGCGCCAACGACGCCGACACCGTCGACGCGGACAGCCTCGACGCCGAGGCCGACTCGTCGGCCCGTCGCCACCCCGAGACCGAGTCGCGCGTGATCACCAGTCCGGCGGACGACTCCTCGGTCCGCAAGCTCAGCCGGTTCACCGTCATGGATCGATCGCTCGACATCATGCAGGAGGCGCTGGCGCGCTATCAGCTCGCGGCATTCCCCCCAGACCTGCTGATCGAGGTGCCGCGCACCGCCATCCGCAGCCTCGACTTCCACCGCGCCGGCGAGATGATCGACCTCGGTCGCACCCTCACCGAGCGCGCACTCGACGATCTGCAGACCCGCCGCTGGTGATGCCGATGCGGGTCTCGTCGCAGTCGACGTTCACCTTCCGTCCGGTGACCCGGGCGGATTACGCACTCGTCGGTGGGTGGCTCGCCTTACCCGAGGTCGAACGGTGGTGGAACCAGGCGCACGATCCCGCGTCGCTCGAGAAGCAGTTCGGACCGGTGATCGACGGTGAGACCCCCGCCGAGGATCTCGTGGTCGAGGCCGACGGCCGACCCATCGGACTCCTCCAACGCTGCCGGATCGCCGATTTCGACGAGTACGCCGACGAACTCGCACCGGTCATCGGACCGGTCGGCACCACGACCTACACGATCGACTACCTGATCGGGGTCCCCGAACTGCTCGGCCGCGGGATCGGTCCCGGGATCATCACCGCGGCGAGCGCCGACACCTTCGCCCGACACCCCGACGCCGAGCGGATCGTCGTCCCGGTGGTCGCCGCCAACCGCCGCTCGTGGCGCGCACTCGAGAAGGCCGGCTTCCGCATCGTCGCGAGCGGGGAACTCACCCCGGACAACCCGATCGACGACCGCGCCCACCACATCCTGGCGCTCGACCGTCAGCGCAGGTGACGGGCCAGGAACTCGGCGGTGCGCGGGCTGCTCGGCGCCGTGAAGATCTGCTCGGGCGGACCGGACTCCTCGATCGCGCCGTCGGCGAGGAACACGACCCGGTCGGACACCTCGCGGGCGAACGTCATCTCGTGGGTGGCCATCACGATCGTCATCCCGTCGGCGCGCAGGCCGCGGATCACGTCGAGCACCTCGCCGACGAGCATCGGATCGAGCGCGGAGGTGATCTCGTCGAGCAGGAGCACCCGCGGGCGCATCGCGATGGCGCGGGCGAGAGCGACCCGCTGCTGCTGTCCACCCGACAGCGCGTCGGGGTAGGCGTCGGCCTTCTGCGCCAACCCGACTCGGTCGAGCAGGGCGAGCGCCTCGGTGCGGGCCTCGGCTCGCGACACACCGAGCGCCCGGACCGGCCCCAGGGTGATGTTGGCCAGCACCGACAGGTGGGGGAAGAGGTTGTATGCCTGGAAGACGATGCCGATCGATCGACGCACCTCGTCGGCGTCGACGCGGGGATCGGTGATCTCGCGGTCGTCGAGGAAGACGTCGCCGTCGTCGACCTCCTCGAGCAGGTTCAGGCATCGGAGCAGCGTCGACTTGCCCGACCCCGACGCCCCGATGAGGCACACGACCTCACCCTCGGCGACGTCGAGATCGACACCGCGCAACACCTCGTGACCGCCGAACGACTTGCGGATCGCACTCGCGCGCAGCATCAGATGCCGTTCTCGCGGCGCAGCGACCGCACCGTCAGGTAGTCGGTCAGTCGGGCGAGCGGGATCGTGGCCACGATGAAGAAACACGCCGCGACCACGTACGGGGTGAACACGAAGTCGCGGCCCGAGATCACCTGGGCCGCACGCAGTGACTCGACGAGCCCGATCGTCGACAGCAGTGCGGTGTCCTTCTGCAGCGACACGAAGTCGTTGAGCAGGGGCGGGGCCACCCGTCGCAACGCCTGCGGCAACACCACATGGCGCAGGGTCTCCGCGTACGACAGACCGATCGCGCGACCGCTGGCCCACTGCGACGGGTGGACCGAGAGGATCCCGGCGCGGATCACCTCGGCCACGTAGGCGCCGTAGCTCAGCGTCAGGGCGATCACGCCGAGCCAGAACAGGCTCGTCGGCAGACCGGTGAGTTCCAGCGCAGGCACGCCGAACCCGACGAGCAACACGATGAGGAGGGTGGGCGTCCCGCGGAAGACGTCGGTGTAGACGACGGCGATCACCTTCACCGGGGCCAGCGCGGGAGCGGGGATCACCCGGATCACCGCGATCAGCAGACCGAGCACGAGCACCGCGACCTCGACGGTGAGGAACAGGCGGATGTTGAGCACGAACGCCGACGCGACGTCGCCGAGGGAACCGACGGCGTCGTCGTAGTCGAAGAACGTCGCCCGCACGCGATCCCAACCCGGTGAGGCCAGCACCACCCCGACCAGGGCGCCGAGGACGACGATCGTCGACACCGACGCGACGGTCGCGCGGATCCGGTTGCGTCGCTGTCGGTATCGCTCGCGTTCGCGTTGTCGCGCGCTGCGGGCGGGGGCGGCCTCGGTCACCGGAGTTCGGGGACGCTGGTCGCCTGGGTGAGCCAGCGGTCCTGCAGGCGGTTCAGCGTGCCGTCGGCGCTCAGGGCGTCGACCGCGGCCGAGACACAGGGTGTGAGCGCACTGCCCTTCGA
This sequence comes from Williamsia sp. Leaf354, assembly GCF_001424365.1. Lineage (NCBI taxonomy): Bacteria > Bacillati > Actinomycetota > Actinomycetes > Mycobacteriales > Nocardiaceae > Williamsia > Williamsia sp. Leaf354. The sequence goes on along the minus strand of NZ_LMPL01000004.1, from coordinate 377,155 downwards.
CAGGAGCAGCCCGAAGCGCTCCTGCTCGCCCTTGGTCGGCTGGAACTCCCCGACGATCTTCGCGCCGGTGAGCTCGGCGGAGGTGAGGTAGTACGCGGTGGGGAGATCGGCGACGATGGCGTCGACCTGTCGGTTCTGCAACGCCTGCCCGGCCTTCGACGTGTCGTCGTAGACCAGCGGTGCGGTGGTGGGGGCGATCTGGTCGATCGCGGTGAGCGAGGTGGTCGCGATCTGCGCACCGAGCTTCGCGCCCTTCAGGTCGGCCAGCGATGTCGCGCCCGCGTACTTCGAACCCTGCAACGTGATGATGGCCTGTGAGGCCGAGTAGTACGGGCTCGAGAAGTCGACCGCCTTCGCGCGCTGGGCGGAGATCGAGAACTGGTTGATGTCGAAGTCGAAGTTCTTCTTCCCGGGCTGGATCACCTGGTTGAACCCGGCCTTCGTCCAGGTCACCTGGTTCTTGGCGAACCCCAGCTTGTCGGCGACGGCGTAGGCGACCGCCGACTCGAAGCCCCCACCGTTGGTGGGTGTGTTGTCGACGAACCACGGCGAGTACGCCGGGTCGTCGGTGGCGACGGTCAGGACGCCGGGTGTGGTCAACGCCAGCGAGCCCGGACGGCAGTCGGCCAGCGACGTCGACGACGACGCAGGCGCCGAGGCATCCCCGGAATCCGACGCGGGCGCACACGCGGCGGCCGCGGCGGTGAGCGCGAGGACGGCGGCCACACTCAGAAGGCGGGGGAGGGTGCACGAGATACGCATCCAGAGATCGTAGAGACGTCCGGCGATTTTGGTGCAGGGGCGCCCATCGTCGACGATCGGGGTATGGCCGCACACCCGAGTCCCCGTCCCGAGCGACGCCGGTGAAGCAGATCCCCCGCGGCATCTGGGTTCTGCTCGCCGCGAACGTGGTGATCGCGCTGGGCTACGGGCTGATCGCGCCCGCCCTGCCCACCTTCGCGCGCAGCTTCGACGTGTCGGTGGCCGCGGCCACGGTGATCGTGTCGGCCTTCGCCATGATGCGGCTGGTGTTCGCGCCGGCCAGCGGCAAGTTGGTGTCGTGGCTGGGTGAGCGCCGCGTCTACCTCACGGGCCTGCTCATCGTCGCCGCGTCGACCCTCGCGTGTGCCTTCGCCCAGACCTATTGGCAGCTGCTGGTGTTCCGCGGGCTCGGCGGCATCGGCTCGACGATGTTCAGCGTCTCGGCGCTCGCCCTGCTCATCCGTCTCTCACCGCCCGACATCCGCGGTCGCGTCTCGGGCTTCTTCAGCGGCGGTTTCCTGCTGGGCAACATCACCGGACCGCTGATCGGCGCCGGGCTCGTGAGCTACGGACTGCGCCTGCCGTTCGTGGTCTACGCGATCGCGCTGCTGATCGCCTCGGCGGTGGTGGCGACCGCTCTGCGCGACGTGGGGGGCCGACCGGTCGCCGGCAGCGGGCCCGTCATCGATCCGATGGGTCTGCGGGAGGCCCTGCGCGACAGGACCTATCGGGCCATCCTCGCCTCGAGCTTCACCCAGGGTTTCGCCAGCCAGGGTGTGCGTGTCGCGCTGGTCCCGCTGTACATCGTCTACGGGCTCGACGAGTCGAGTGCGTGGTCGGGTGTGGTGCTCGCGATCTACGCCGCGGGCAACGTTGCGTCGATCCTGCTGGCGGGACGGCTCTCCGACCGCTACGGCCGCAAACCGATCATGCTGCCGGGCCTGGCGCTGATGTCGGGGGCGACGCTCGTCCTCGGTTTCAGCGGGTCGCTGTGGGTCGCCGGCGTGCTGAGCTTCGTCGCCGGCACCGGCTCGGGTCTGTTCGCCCCCACCCATCAGGCGGCGCTCGCCGATCTGCTCGCCGCGCGCGGACAGGGCGGCACGGCGCTGGCGGCGTTCCAGATGATCTCCGACGTCGGCGCCGTGAGCGGACCGATCCTCGCCGGACTGATGGTCGACCACGCCGGTGGCTACGGTCCCGCGTTCGCGCTCACCGGTGCGGTCCCGCTGGTGGCCCTGGCGCTGTGGGCCTTCGCGCGCGAGACCGCGCCCGTTCGGGTGGGTGCCGCCGCGTCCGAGGCGCACTCGCCCTGAACGAGCACTACCGTGATCCCATGGACAACGCGCTGGGGTCTGATTCGGAGGTGGGCAGGCTCCGGACGGTGATGCTGCACCGCCCCGGTGACGAACTGCGCCGCCTCACCCCCCGCAACAGCGACCAACTGCTGTTCGACGGACTGCCGTGGGTCGACCGGGCCCAGGAGGAGCACGACGGGTTCGCCGAGGTGCTCCGCGAGCGCGGGGTCGAGGTGTTGCTGCTCGGCGACCTCCTGGTCGAGACGATCGAACGCAGCGGCGCCGCTCGCATGCAGGGGATCGCCGCCGCGGTCAGCGCGCGCCGGCTCGGACACCATCTGGCCGACGAACTCACCGGACACCTGCGGACCCTGGCCCCACACGATCTCGCGTCGGTGCTGACCGCGGGGATGACCTTCGACGAACTCCCCGAGAGCCCGGCGGCGGCGCGGTCGTCGCTGGTGCGGCGGATGCACCACGGCGTCGAGTTCGCGATCGACCCGCTGCCCAATCTGCTGTTCACGCGCGACAGTTCGTTCTGGATCGGCGCGCGGTTCGCCATCACCAGTCTCGCGTTGCCCGCGCGTAGCCGCGAGACCTCGCTGACCGATCTCATCTACGCCCACCACCCTCGCTTCCGTGGCGCCCGTCGGGCCTACGAATCGCACAGCGCGCCGGTCGAGGGTGGTGACGTCTTGTTGCTCGCGCCCGGTGTCGTGGCCGTCGGGGTGGGGGAGCGCACCACCCCCGCCGGAGCGGAGGCGTTGGCGCGCAGCCTGTTCGACGACGAGCTCGCTCACACGGTGCTCGCGGTGCCGATCGAGCAGCGCCGCGCGTCGATGCACCTCGACACCGTGTGCACCATGGTCGACGTCGACGCCGTGGTGATGTACCCCGCCATCCAGGACACGTTGTCGGCCTTCACCATCCGGCGCACCGGCGGACGCGGCGAGCACCCCAGCGTCACCGGGCCCGCGCCGTTCGTCACCGCCGCGGCCGAGGCCATGGGCATCGAGAAGCTGCGCGTGATCGACACCGGACTCGACGCGGTGACCGCCGAACGCGAACAGTGGGACGACGGCAACAACACCCTCGCGCTCTCGCCGGGTGTCGTCGTCGCCTACGACCGCAACGTCGAGACCAACCGGCGCCTGCGCGATTCCGGGATCGAGGTGCTCACCATCAGTGGCAGCGAACTCGGTTCGGGGCGAGGCGGTCCGCGCTGCATGTCGTGTCCGGTCGCCCGGGATCCGTTGTGACCGCGAGGGGAACGGCCCGATGAAGATCACGATCGACCCGGGGTCGCCGGTCGCACCCTACGAGCAGGTGCGGATGCGGATCATCGAGCTGGTCGGATCCGGTGGTCTGCTGGTGGGCACCCGCCTGCCCACGGTGCGCGCGATGGCCGAGCAACTCTCGATCGCGCCGAACACCGTCGCGAGGGCCTACCGCGAACTCGAGTCGGCGGGGGTCATCGAGACGCGAGGCCGCAACGGATCCTTCATCAGGGCGCGGTCGGATTCGGCGACACAGCGTGCGCAACGTCTCACCGTCTCCCATGTGGCTGCCCTGCGTGCGCTCGGTGTCGACGACGAGGCGATCGCATCGATGTTGCGCACAGCCCTGGACACCGACTGATCGGGCCGTTCGCGCAGACCCGAACGTGACCGCGGCACCCCCGGTGTTACGGGTGGGTGTCCATTTCTGCGGTTCGTTTGTCCGATCTGCCGTTGTGCTGCGACAGTGGGTTATGGCTGTTTCGACCGGTACGCACTCTCCCGACGCCCACGGTGACGCCTCGCCGACGGCGACCCACCCCGCATCGACGCAGGTGGCGCCCGATCCACACGCGGGCGAGGGCGGCCGGATGCGGGTCGATTTCGTGGTCTTCGGGGTGACCGCGGCGCTGGTGGTGGCGTTCCTGGTGTGGGGCATCGTGGACAAGACGAGCCTCAAGGACGTCACCCGCACCATCCTCGACTGGATCACCGACAACCTCGGCTGGATGTTCATCCTCTCGGCCACCGGGTTCGTGCTGTTCGCGATCTTCCTGGCGGCCAGCAAGTACGGCAAGATCCCCCTCGGCCGCGATGGTGAGAAGCCCGAGTTCCGCACCGTCAGTTGGATCGCGATGATGTTCAGCGCCGGCATGGGCATCGGTCTCATGTTCTACGGCGCCTACGAGCCGCTCACCCACTTCAGCACCGCGCCCCCCGGGACCGAGGGGCAGAACGTGGGTGTCGCCATGGCCACCACCATGTTCCACTGGGGTTTCCACCCCTGGGCGATGTACGCCGTCGTCGGACTCGCGATCGCCTACAGCACCTACCGATGCGGCCGCGGCCAGCTCATGAGCGCGGTGTTCGCGCCCCTGCTCGGCCACCGCGCGAACGGGTGGGGCGGCAAGGTCATCGACATCCTCGCGATCTTCGCGACGCTCTTCGGCACGGTCGCCTCGCTGGGCCTCGGTGCGGCACAGATCGGTTCGGGTTTCGAGGAGCTCAACTGGGCGGGCGAGAGCGGAAAGCTGTTGCTGGTCGGCATCATCGCGGTCCTGACCGCGGCGTTCGTCGCCTCCGCGGTCTCCGGTGTCGCCAAGGGCATCCAGTGGCTGTCGAACATCAACATGGTGCTCGCGATCGTGTTGGCGCTGTTCATCTTCGTCGTCGGCCCGACCGTGTTCATCCTCAACGTCATCCCCACCTCGCTGGGCAGCTACGCCCGTGAGATCACCGCCGACGCCGCGCGCACCAGCGCCAACACCGACGCCGCCGGGCAGCAGTGGCTGTCGGACTGGACGATCTTCTACTGGGCCTGGTGGGTCTCGTGGACGCCGTTCGTCGGCATGTTCCTGGCCAAGATCAGTCGGGGTCGCACCATCCGCCAGTTCGTGGTGGGCGTCATGGTGGTGCCGTCGACGGTGTCGCTGGTGTGGTTCGCGATCTTCGGTGGCACGGCCATCAGTCAGCAGATGAACGGAAAGGGTTTGGCGGACAGCCCGAACGAGGAGTCGCAGCTGTTCGACATGCTCGGCAACCTGCCGTGGGCGGGCATCGCCTCGGTCCTCGTCATGGTCCTCGTCGCGATCTTCTTCGTCTCCGGCGCCGACTCGGCGTCGCTGGTGATGGCGACGCTGTCCGAACGCGGACGCGCCGAACCTTCCAAGGGGGTGACCGTCTTCTGGGGTGTGCTGACCGGCGCCGTTGCCGCACTGCTGCTCTGGGTGAGCGGCGACGACGCGTTGCAGGGCATCAAGACGATGGCGATCATCGCGGCGCTGCCGTTCGTGATCGTGATGATCGTGATGTGCGTGTCGCTGTACAAGGACCTGCGCCGCGACCCGCTGATCCTCGCCGAGAAGCACCGCAGCGACGGACTCGAGGACAAGCTGCGCGTCCACGCCAACACGATCGCCGCCACCGACGACACCAACGACGTGTTGCCGTCGGACGATCTGCCCGTGGACACCTCGCTTGTGCGCGAGGAGAAGGTCTGACGTTATACGGTCGGTAGGTTCCCATCTTCTGGGAGCCGGAGACCGACAGTGACGAAGGACGACCATGATCGAGTTCGAGCGGGTCTCGAAGACGTATCCCGACGGGACGGTCGCGGTCGACGGTCTCGATCTGACCGCCCCGAACGGTGAGATCACGGTCCTGGTCGGGCCGTCGGGATGTGGCAAGACCACGACGATGCGGATGGTCAATCGCCTGATCGACCCGACCGAGGGTCGCATCACCCTCGACGGCACCGACACCGCGTCGATCGACGCGGTCACGCTGCGTCGCCGCATCGGGTACGTCATCCAGAACGCCGGTCTCTTCCCGCACCGCACCGTGGTCGACAACGTCGCCGCGCTGCCGCGACTGCTCGGGGGTGGCAAGAAGCAGACCCGTGCCGCGGCCATGGATCTGCTCGAACGCGTCGGGCTCGACGCGACGTTCGCCAAGCGGTACCCCTGGCAGCTCTCCGGTGGACAGCAACAGCGTGTCGGTGTCGCCCGAGCGCTCGCGACCGATCCTCCGTTCCTGCTGATGGACGAGCCCTTCAGCGCCGTCGACCCCATCGTGCGGGCGCAGCTGCAGGACGAGTTCCTGCGTCTGCAGGCCGACATCTCGAAGACCATCATCCTGGTCACCCACGACATCGACGAGGCGCTCAAACTCGGTGACCGCGTCGCGGTACTGCGTCAGGGTGGCCGGCTGGCCCAGGTCGCCACACCGGCCGAACTGCTCGAGGCGCCTGCTGACGCGTTCGTCGCCGACTTCGTCGGCAGCACACGGGGATACCGCTCACTCGGCTTCCGGTTCGGCGACGACGAGCTCATCCCGCAGACCGAGCCGACGGTCACCCTCGGCGAACCCGTCGGTGAGATCGACGGCCGCTGGGCCCTGGCCGTCGGTGCCGAGGGCCGACCGGTCGGGTGGGTCGACGCCTCGGCGGTCGGGACCCGCGCGGTGGAGTCGCACGACATCAACCTCGCCGGCACGGTCGCGCGCGCCGACAGCCCGCTGCGCGAACTGCTCAACTCGGCGCTGTCGAGTCCGGCGGGCCGTTGCGTGATCGTCGACGACGACGGTGTCCTCGTCGGTTCGGTGACCGACACCGATGTGCTGGCGGCGATCCGCCGGGCGCGGGCGAGCGAGGGTGCGGCGTGAGCAAGATCCTCGACTGGGTCGGTGACAACTACGGGTTGGTGTGGTCGCTGACGGTCAGCCATATCTGGCTGACGCTGATACCCACCGCCATCGGTCTGCTGATCGCCCTGCCGCTGGGCTGGTGGGCGTATCGCTCGCGCCGCAGCTACACCCCGATCGTCGGTGTCGCGGGCCTGTTCTACACGGTGCCGTCGCTGGCGCTGTTCATCTTCCTGCCGCCGATCATCGGCACGAAGATCCTCGATCCCATCAATGTCGTTCTGGCGCTGACGATCTACACCGTCGCACTGCTCGTGCGCGTCGTCGCCGACGGGCTGGCGTCAGTGCCCGTGGAGACCGTTCTCGCGGCGCGCGCCATGGGGTACCGCACGTGGCAGATCCTGTTCCTGGTGGAGCTTCCGGTGGCGGTGCCCGTGATCAGCGCCGGACTCCGGGTCGCGGTCGTGTCGAACGTGTCGATCGTGACCCTCGCCGCGCTGCTGGGCATCTCGCAGCTCGGGTCGTTGTTCACCCAGGGCCTTCAACTGCAGCTCTACGGCCCACTGGTGTCGGGCGTGGTGATGTGTGTGGTGCTCGCGGTGATCTTCGACGTGGCGATCCAGGTCGCGAACCGCATCGCCACCCCCTGGCGTGAACGGGTCGTGACCTCGTGAACGTTCCCGGCTGGTTCGCCGACAGCTCCCACTGGACCGGACCCGACGGCGTGCCGGCCCAGATCGGCCATCATCTCGTCTACACCCTGCTCGCACTGGGCATCTCGCTGGTGATCGCCGTGCCGCTCGGGATGTTCGTCGGCTACACCGGTCGCGGCGGAGGACTCGTGGTGGGGTCGGCCAACGCCCTGCGCGCCCTGCCCACCCTCGGTGCGCTGGTCCTGCTGTTCCTGCTCATCTCCTCGAGTGTCAGCGGACAGGCGGTCTACCTGATCCCGACGACCGCGGTGCTCGTTCTGCTCGGCGTGCCACCGATTCTCGCCGGCACGTACGCGGGCATCCAGAACGCCGACTCGGGCGCGGTGGGCGCCGCGCGGGCGATGGGCTACACCCGCGCCCAGATCCTGGTCCGCGTCCAGTTGCCGTGTGCTCTGCCGCTGATGCTGTCCGGGATCCGCAGCGCGACACTCCAGATCGTCTCGACCGCCACCGTCGCGGCCTACGTCGGTCTGCAGGGTCTCGGTCGGTTCATCCTCGACGGGCGCGCCGAGGCCGATTTCACGAAGATGACCGCAGGCGCCATCCTCGTCGCGGTCCTCGCGATAGCGTTCGAGGTGTTGTTCGCCCTGATCGGTCGATACACGATCTCGCCCGGTCTGCGACGCTCCGAGGCCTCGACGACCCGTTCGCGCCCCTCGCCGGCGATCCCGGTGGCGGCACCGGGCACCTGACCCCTCGCCCGCGCACCCGTCTCACTACGTCCACCCCAGCGTCACCACACCGAGGAGAACCCCATGAAGAAGACCACCCTGGTCGCGGCCGCCATCGCCGCCGCGACCGTCATGACCGTCTCGGCGTGTGGTGGCGACCCGCTCAACAGCAGCACCGATCAGTCGGGCTCGTCGGGCTCGCAGATCATCATCGGGTCGGCGGATTTCACCGAGAGTCAGCTCGTCGGTGAGATCTACGCCCAGGCCCTGCAGTCCAAGGGTGTCGCGGTCAAGACCCAGTTCAACATCGGCAGCCGCGAGGTGTACTTCACGGCGCTGAAGGACTCCTCGATCGACCTCGTCCCCGAGTACACCGGCGCGCTGCTGAAGTACCTGGACGAGAAGTCGACGGCGTCGACCCCGCAGGCGGTCGACGCCGAGCTCACCCAGAAGCTGCCCGAGGGCATCGTCGGTCTCACGCCCTCGCCCGCCGAGGACAAGGACGCCATCTGCGTCACCCAGGACACCGCCTCGAAGTACAAGCTGTCGAAGGTCTCCGACCTCGCGCCCGTCGGCGGCGAACTCGCGTTGGGTGCGGCGCCGGAGTTCAAGACCCGCGTGCAGGGTGTGGTCGGCCTCAAGGACGTCTACGGCGTCACCTTCAAGAGCTTCGTACCGCTCGACGCGGGCGGCACCCTCACGATGAACGCGCTCACCAGCGGACAGGTGCAGGCAGCGAATCTCTTCACCACCGACCCGGGCATCGCCAAGAACAAGCTGGTCGCCCTGACCGACGACAAGTCGCTGTTCTCGGCGCAGAACGTGTTGCCCGTCATCAAGAAGTCGAAGCAGACCGACACCGTCACCACCACCCTGAACGCGGTGTCGGCCAAGCTGACCACCGCCGACCTGATCACCCTCAACGGTCAGGCCGCCGACGGCACCAAGCCCGCCGACATCGCCAAGCAGTGGCTGGCGGCACACCCCGTCTGATGTAGGGGACGTGGTCCTTTCTCGCGCGAACGATCTCGTGGTACTTTTTGATACCGGACATTCGCGACAGATGGAGACCACGTGATGACACGCACCAGCCGTAGCGCCCCGATCAGCCGCCGCGGCCTGACCGCCGCGATCGCGACGCTCGCCGCCACGGCGGGGGTCGTGGTCGGCGTCGCGCCCGGCGCCGCCGCGCCCACCACCGGTTCGGCGGCGCTGCTGCCCCCGAACACGGTGCTGTCGCCGCCGTCGCTGCTCAACGCGCCGTACGTCGACATCCTCGCCGCGAGCGTCGCCTATCGACCGGCGCTGGGTCGGGTGTCGGCCACGGTGTTCCTCCGTGGTGCGCCGGCACCGGCTGCGCTCGGCGGTCCCGCCTACAGCATCACCCTGCGTGGCCCGGTCATCGGACGGGGCGCGTCGATCGGTGCCGGCGTGGTCGGCGTGCCTGCGCGCGGTTCGCTCGCGGTGGACCGTACCGGGTCGGGGCAGGACACCGTCGTGCCCGCCCGCATCTCCTACAACGGCGCCTCGGTGGTCGTCACCGCCACCGACGACCGCCTGGCGAACCTGCCGCTCACGGCGTTCGAGATCACCGCGACCAGCGCGGGCAACGGGACGGTCACCAGCCCGCTCGGCGTCGACAGGGTGTCCGGCCGACTGGGTGGCTGAGCGGCCGACGGAGGAGTCCGCGTGATGTCGTTCGGCACGGGCGTGCGAACTGCAATACTTCTCCGGACACGTCCGTTCGGAACTGCCTCAGGGGTTTGTATGCATCGCACTGCTCGTCGTTCCGTCGCTCGTCTGTCCGCCGTCGTGCTCGCCGGGGTGGCCGCGGCGACGGGGGTGGTGACCGCCGCCGGTCCCGCGTCGGCGGCGTCGGTGACGGTGCGGTCCCCTATCGAGGCGGTCGTCGGCAGCGTCGACGTCACCTCGACCACGGTCGACTACGACCGCGCGACCGGTCGCCTCGACATGACGATCGTGGTGCGCACCAAAGCCGGTGTCGGGCGGGGTTACGGGCCCAACTATTCGGTACTGCTCTACGGGCCCCGCAACGTCCGTGGTGGCACCGGTCAGGCCGTGGCCGCGATCTCGGCGATCGGACGCCCGTTGCTCAAGGGCTTCCCCGTCCGCCCGGGCACCCCGGTTCCCGTCCCGCTGATCGTCAACCCGGTGGGCACCGATCAGGACCAGATCGTCCAGGTGCCAACGCGCATCATCGGCAACCGCGTGGAGTTCCGCGTCACCGACAACCGGTTGAAGAACCTGCCGCTGCGCTACTTCGACGTACAGACGAGCCTCGATCGCAACTTCGTGGGCGGCGACTTCGCCACCACGGACACCGTCCGCGGGCGTCTGCCGAACTGATCGCCGGGCGGGGTCACCGCCAGCTGGGCAGCCACATCTGCATGTTCCACATGTGCAGCGACAGTGGCGATCCGGTGAGGATCGGCCACATCCACACGAAGTTCATGATCACCAGGCCGATGTAGATCGACGCGATGATCGCGCCCAGCATGCGGCGTTCCCGGCCGAAACTCGCCCATCGCCCGTCGGCGCCGAGCAGGTCACCGACGCACAGCGCCAACCCCATGATCAGGAACGGTGCCATCGCGGTGGCGTAGAAGAAGTACATCTGACGGTCGAGGTTGGCGAACCAGGGGAGCCACGCCGCGCCGTAGCCGACGATGACGACCGCGTACCGCCAGTCGCGACGCAGGATCCACCGCCACAGACCCCAGAGCAGCATCGGGAACGCCAGCCACCACATGGCGGGGGTACCGATCAGCATCTGCACGCGGATGCACTCTCCGCCGCCACACCGGTCGGGGCCGTTCTGCACGGCGTAGAGCATGGGGCGCAGGCTCATCGGCCACGTCCACGGCTTCGACTCCCACGGGTGGTGGTTGCCCGCGGAGTTGGTGAGTCCCTCGTGGAACTTCAGGATCCCGGCCTCGTAGTACCAGAGCGACCGGAAGGCGCCGGGCACCCACGAGAACGGGCCGCCGTAGCCGACGGAGTTGCCGACCTCGTAGCGGTAGACCGACGTCTCACCGGCGAACCACGGCGCGAAACTACCAAGGTAGACCATGATCGGCACCGCGCCGAGACTGAACCCGGCCGGGATCACGTCACGACGCAGTGTGCCGAGCCAGGGGCGCTGCACGTGGTACGCCCTGCGGTTGGCGATGTCGAAACCGACCGACAGCAGCAGGAAGAACAGCACGAAGTAGATGCCCGACCACTTGGTGGCGCATCCGAGCCCGAGCAGCACCGCGGCGCCGAAACGCCACCAGCGGAAGCCCAACCGGGGCCCGAACGGTGAGTCGGCCATGCGGCCCTCGACCGACACCCGATGCAGCCGGGCGCGCATCTGATCGCGGTCGGCGACCAGCGCCGCCATCGCGCCGAGCACGAAGAAGATCTGGAAGATGTCGAGCATCCCCACGCGCGACGACACGAACGTCACACCGTCGACGATCATGAACACGCCCGCGATGGCACCGATCAGCGTGGAGCGCGCGACGCGGCGGGTGAGTCGGTAGACGATGAGGACCATGACGATGCCGACCACCGCGGACATGAAACGCCAGCCCAGCGGGGTGTAACCGAAGAGACCCTCGCCGGCGGCGATGAGCCACTTGCCCACGGGCGGATGCACCACGAGGCCGTAGGCGGGGTTGTCCTCGATCCAGTTCCCGCCGGTGAGCACCTGCCAGGCCTGGGGCACGTAGTGCTTCTCGTCGAACACCGGGGTGCCGTTGTCGGTGGGGCTGGCCAGCCCCCAGAACCGGGTGATCGCGGCGATACCGGTCAGCACCGCGGCGACGATCCATCCCCGCTTGCGGTCGTCGGCGCCGAACACCGGGGCGGGGATCGACGGCCCCGGACGCCGGCCGAGATCTTCCGCCGCGCCACCGTCGTCGGTCGGGCCGTCGTAGCGGTCGACCGCGTCGGTGATCGGAGGCGCGAGGGTCACGTGCTCGATCGTAGGCTGTGCGGTGATGACGACGACGGATGACGCAGCGCACGAACGGTCCGATACCGGACAGACGTCTCGAAACGGGCGCGGTGTGTTGATCCTGGCGGCGACCCCGATGGGTCAGCCCGGCGACGCCTCCCAGCGGTTGCGCGACGCTCTGCACACCGCCGACGTGGTCGCCGCCGAGGACACCCGTCGGACACGGTCGCTGGCCTCCGCGCTGGGCGTCGAGATCACCGGACGCGTCGTCAGCTACTACGACCAGGTGGAGGCCCAGCGCACCCCGGGGCTGCTCGCCGACATCGACAACGGCCTCACCGTGCTGCTGGTCACCGACGCGGGCATGCCGTCGGTGAGCGATCCCGGGTACCGATTGGTGCTGGCGTGCGCGCAGGCCGACCTGCCCATCACGTGCCTGCCGGGACCGTCGGCGGTGACCACTGCGCTGGCGCTGTCGGCTTTGCCGGTCGAGCGGTTCTGCTTCGACGGGTTCGCGCCCCGCAAGTCCGGCGCGCGTAAGTCGTGGCTGGCCGAACTGGTCGACCAGCCGCGCACGGTCGTCTTCTTCGAGTCCCCGCATCGGCTCGCCGACTGCCTCGACGACGCCGTCGAGGTGCTGGGGCCGACCCGTCGCGCCGCGGTGTGTCGGGAGCTGACCAAGACCTACGAGGAGGTCCGGCGCGGTCCGATGGCCGAACTCGCCCGGTGGGCGCACGACGGCGTGCGCGGAGAGATCACCGTCGTGATCGAGGGCGCGCAACCGGTGGTGGCCGATCTCGAGACCCTCGTCGACGCGGTGGAGGCACTCGTCGCCGACGGTGCGCGTCTCAAGGACGCGTGCGCCGAGATCGCCGCGCGCGGTGGCGCCGGTAAACGCGAGCTGTACCAGGCGGCGTTGGCCCGTCGGTGACCGTGGCGGTCAGCCCCCGATGTGCCGCAGGCCGATGATGCTGGCGGCCTTGTCGAGGCATTCCTGCCACTCACGATCGGGGTCGGAGTCGATGGTGATGCCGCCGCCGACGCCGAGCTGCATCGAGTTGTCCGGGGCGATCTCGACGGTGCGGATGGCGACGTTGAGATCGAGATCGCCGTCGGGTGCGACGACGCCGATCGCGCCGCAGTAGACGCCGCGGGCGTCTGTTTCCCATCGCCGCAGCAACTCTCGCGCGCGCACCTTGGGTGCCCCGGTCACCGACCCCGGCGGGAACGTCGCGTCGAGCAGTTGTGTCGTGCCCACCGCGGAGGTCACCCGGGCGGCGACGCTGGACACGAGGTGCCAGACCCCCGGTGCCGGCCTGGTCACCAACAGTTCCGGCACCGTCACCGATCCCGCGACGGCCACGCGTCCGAGGTCGTTGCGGACGAGGTCGACGATCATGATGTTCTCGGCGACGTCCTTGACCGAGGTGAGCAGCGCGGCCGGGTCGCTCGAGGCGGGCACGGTGCCCTTGATGGGACTCGACACGACGTCCTCACCCGTGCGCCGCAGGAAGGTCTCCGGGGAGAACGACACCACCGAGCCCCACGCGCCGGAGAGGAATGCCGCCTTGCGCGGGGCCAGTGCCGCGATGCCGGTGCGCGCCACATCGATGGCCGCGCCGCGCAAGTCGCCGCGGTAGCGGGTACAGACGCACGCCTGGTAGACCTCACCGGCCCTGATCGCGGCCAGGCAGGCGTCGATGGCCTCGTCATGCGGCTCGCGTGGGGGAGCGGTCCACGAGGTCGTCCACGGCCGGGGCGGATCGGCGGCGGGAATCGCGGTGAGGCATGTTCGAATCCAGTCGGGGCACGGTGCTCCGGTGATCGTCCGATAGGCCCACCGATCGCCGTCGTGCACGAGCACCCCGTCGGTCACGCCTCCGACGGCCGCGGGCAGGGCGGCCTCGGCGACGCGGTCGGGGAACGACACGTGGCCGAACCACCACCCACGCGGCCGATCCGGCGGCGCGACCCCCGCGTCGAGACGGATCGAGGGTGCGATCACCGCGGCGTGGCCCAGCCAGTCGCCGATCACCGCGGCGGGTCCGGGCCGACCCGCGAGCCGCGTCGCGTCGTCGAGTCGACCGAGCACGTCGACCGGAGCGGGCCCGGGACCGAGGTCCTCGGCCGCGTGGGTCACGTCAGCTCTTGGTGTCGTACCGCGGGAACACCGGCGACGGCGCGGGCAATGTGACACCCGCGGCGAGGCGGTCGGCCATCGAGGCGAAGGTGCGCGATCCGGCGTCGACGGCGAGGAGATCGAGGATCTTCCCGGTGGCGTCGGGCATGACCGGCTGGGCGAGCAGCGCGACGATGCGCACCACCTCGGCGCACACCCACAGCACGGTTCCGGCACGCTCGAGATCGACCTTCACCAGCTTCCACGGTTCCTGCGCCGAGATGTAGCGGTTGGTCTCGGCGAGCACCTCCCACAGGGCCTCTAGCGCGAGATGCAGTGCCTGGGAATCGAACTCGGTGCGCACCTTCTCGAGCAGGCCGTCGGCTCGGGCGAGCAGCGCGGCGTCGTCGTCGGTGAGGGCACCGGGCGTCGGCACGGTGTGGTCGTAGTTCTTGCCGATCATCGACAGCGACCGCTGCGCCAGGTTGCCGAGCTCGTTGGACAGGTCGGCGTTGATGCGCGCGACGATCGCCTCGTGGCTGTAGGACCCGTCCTGCCCGTACGACACCTCGCGTAGCAGGAAGTACCGCAGCGGGTCGAGGCCGTACTGCTCGACGAGGGTGTACGGATCGACGACGTTGCCGACCGACTTCGACATCTTCTCGCCCTTGTTGAACAGGAACCCGTGTGCGAACACACGTTTCGGCAGCTCGATGCCCGCGCTCATCAGGAACGCCGGCCAGTACACGCAGTGGAACCGGACGATGTCCTTGCCGATGATGTGCAGGTCGGCGGGCCAGAACCGGGCGAACGCATCGGAGTCGGTGTCCGGGAAGCCCACGCCAGTCAGGTAATTGGTGAGGGCGTCGACCCACACGTACATGACGTGGTCGGGATCGCCGGGCACCGGTACACCCCAGTCGAACGTGGTGCGCGAGATCGACAGGTCACGCAGGCCGCCCGCGACGAAGCTCGCCATCTCGTTGCGCCGCGTGGGCGGTCCGATGAACTCCGGGTGCGACTCGTAGAGCTCGAGGAGCTTGTCCCCATACGCCGACAGTCGGAAGAAGTAGCTCGATTCCTCGGTCCACTCCACCGGGGTCCCGGTCGCGGTGGCCGTGCGGCTGCCGTCGGGCGCCACGGTCAGTTCGTCGTCGGCGTAGTAGGCCTCGTCGCGCACCGAGTACCAGCCGCTGAACGTGTCGAGATAGATGTCGCCGTTGTCGGCCATCCGCTGCCAGATCGCCTGCGACGCCGTCGTGTGGTCGTCGTCGGTGGTGCGGATGAACCGGTCGAAGCTGCTGCCGAGCGCGCGCTGCAGATCACGGAACGCGGCGGCATTGCGGTCGGCGAGGGCTCGGGTCTCGATGCCCTGCGCCGCCGCGGTCTGCTGCATCTTCTGCCCGTGCTCGTCGGTGCCGGTGAGGAAGAAGACGTCGAACCCGTCGAGCCGCTTGAACCGGGCGATCGCGTCGGCCGAGATGTACTCGTAGGCGTGCCCGATGTGCGGTACGCCGTTCGGGTAGGCGATCGCGGTGGTGATGTAGAACGGTGTCTTCGCTGCCGATGCCATGGTGGGAAGAGCCTATCGGTCGACCCGTGCGGGCTCAGGCGCGGCGGAAGTTCGCGAACAGTTCCGAGGTGATCTGAGGCCACAGCGGCTCGGGCAGATCGTGGCCCATGCCGTCGATGAGGACCAGCTTCGACCCGGTCACCGCGTGCGCGATGGCCTTGCCGCCCGAGGGCCGCATCAGACCGTCGGCCTTCCCGTGGATGACCACGGTCGGCGCGGTGACCTTCCGGGCGTAGCGCCGCAGGCTGCCGCTGCCCATCACCGCGGTCATCTGCCGCATCACCCCGGCCGGGTTGTGCGACCGGTCGTGGTACTCGGTGGCCATCGCCAGCGCATCAGCGTCGCTCAGCGGATACCCGGGACTGCCGATGGTCTGCATCGCCTTCGCCGACCCGGCGATGTACTGCTCGCGGGTGGCGCCCTTGCCCGGACCCGAGATCAGTGCGAGCAGCTTGCGGGGATCGGGCGGGGGGAGCAGGGCCTGCAGCGTGCTGGAGAACAGGATCGCGAGCGACAGGACGCGCTCGGGATACTTCCCGCCGACGACCTGCGCGATCATCCCGCCCATCGACGCCCCGACCACATGGGCACGCTCGATGCCGAGATGGTCGAGGACCCCGATGGCGTCGGCGGCCATGTCGGGGACGGTGTAGGGCACCGAGCTGCCGATGCCCAACTCGGTCTTCACCATCCGGGCGATCATCGACCCGCCGACACGGACACCGTCGAGGTGGGTCGACAGACCGATGTCGCGGTTGTCGAAACGGATGACACGCAGGCCCTCCGCGGCGAGCAGCTCGCAGAACCCCGACGGCCACATGGTGAGTTGCGCGGAAAGGCCCATGATCAGCAGCACCGGCGGGGCGTCGAGGTCGCCGGCGTCCTCGTAGTAGATGTCGAGGTCGCCGACGCGAGCGGTTCCGGTGCGGGTGTCGTTCCGACTCATCCGACCGACGCTAGCGGCTCACCGAACCGGTCGCGGGAGCGGCAACCCCTTCGACGCCAGCACCGCGCGCAGGCGGTCGGGGTAATCGGTGATGAGGCCGTCGACACCGAGGTCGATGAAGTGGGCCATCGTCGCCGGGTCGTCGACGGTCCAGGGGATCACCGCCAGGCCGGCGCGATGGGCGTCGGCGACCATCCGCGCGTCGGGGTAGGGCAGGAAGCCGGCGTCGCCGATGGCGCCGTCCTGCGGGGTGCCCTGCACCGGCGAGATGGCGGTGATGCCGGGGATCGCGCGGGCGGTGCGCACCAGGTCGCCGCCGAGGTCGTCGGCGTCGAGACCGCCGAGCCACGGTGAGCGTCCCGGTTGGCCGACCTGGAGGAAGTCCTTGTTGGTCAGCGCGATCAGGGGCAGTCGGGGGTCGAGTCGGTGCATGACCTTCAGTGCGCCCCAGTCGAAACTCTCGATGCTGATCTGGCGGGCGAGGCCCGACCGGGCGATCTCGTCGTGGACGCGACCGACGAACAGTTCGCGCGGTTGGGTCTGCTCGGGCGATCCGGCCTCGACCTTCGTCTCGATGTTCATCCGCACGCCGAACGCCCGACGCTCGCGGATGAGGGCGAACAGCTGGTGCAGTTCGAGGAGTTTCGCGCCGGGGACACGTCGCTGGTTCGGGAACTGCGGCAGCTGTCGGTAACCGCAGTCGAGAGTGCGGATCTGCGCGAGGGTGAGGTCGCGGATGTAGCGGCCGACGTACGGGAACTGAGGGTCGCGGGGGGTCGCGGGCGCGGTGTCGCGGCATTTGTCGCTCGAGATCTGGCGATCGTGGGAGATCACCACCCGGAGATCGCGGGTGACCTGGGTGTCGAGTTCGAGGGTGGTCACGCCGAGTCGCATCGCGGTGTCGAATGCCTCGAGCGTGGACTCGGTCGTCAGCCCGATGCCACCGCGATGGGCCTGCAGGTCGAAGGCGCGGCGGGGTTGTCCGTGGTCACCGGGCCGGGCGTCGGCGAGGCCCGCCGTCGACGACGCGATGGTCGCGGTGACGAGCACCGCCGCGAGGAGGGTCGCGCGCCGTCGCGCGGCGCGGAGGCGAGGGGAGAACATGCGCACCGACGCTAACGGCCTCCGGCCAACCCGACGCGAACCGGCGGTGACCACCGGGCGACACGCGATGGTCAGTGCCGTGTGCTCGGCACGGCCTTGCCGAAGCAGCGACTCAGTGGACTGCTCGCGTATTCGCCGAACGCGTCGATCGGGGTGTAGCCGACGGCGACGTACAGCGCGATGGCCTCCGGCTGTCGGATGCCGGTCTCGAGCACCACGCTGGTCATACTGCGCTCGCCCGCGCGCTCCTCGAGGGCGGTGACCAGCCGGGCCGCGATCCCGCGGCGCCGACCGTCGACGTGCACGAACATCCGCTTGATCTCGCCGCGGCCGCCGCCGATGTCGCGGAGCCCGACGCAGCCGACTCCCCGGCCGTCGACTCGGGCGACGAAGTACTCCGCGCCGGCGACGACCGGGTCGGGGGAGTAGTCGGGGTAGCGCTCGTTGAGGTCGGCGACGCACGCGGTCAGCAGTGCGACGAGGTCGGGATCGGAGGGGTCGACGAGTCGATCGATCGTCACCGACCCCGTCGCGGCGTCGGGGTCACGGGCGTCACCAGATGTCATCGTGAGCCGACGCTACGCGGGTGCGTGATGACGATCGGCTCGGCGTGATCAGGGGAAGTAGATGACCCCATTGGCGAACCGCTGCAGGAACGTGTTGTTGCCCAGGCGGATCTCGTCGCTGACCGGCAGACCGACGGCGGAGTTGACGCCGCCCTGCGCACGCCACTTCGACAGGATCCCGCCCCAGATCTGGTGGGCGCCGGTGTTCTGCGACCAGTAGATGGTGCCGCCCTGGAAGATGCTGACCCGCGCGGGTCCCTGCCCGAATTCGTTGGTGACCGGGTAGCCCAATGCGCCGTTCTCCCAACGCAGCGATGCCCACTTTCCGCGGATGGCGCCGCTGATCTGGTGCGCACGCCCGTAATCGACGCCGGCGTTCCAGTAGAACGCCGTGTCCTTGGCGAACACCTGGAACCGGCCGTTGTTGCGGGCCCGCAGTTCCTCGCTGCGCGGTCCGCCCCACTTGTCCAGGCCTCCGCTCTCGAAGTAGGCCTGCTCGATGCGGCCACCGACGTTGACGCCGTCGAGGATCGTGTCCGCGGCCGCAGCCCCCGCTCCCTGCCCGATCACAGTCATGCCCGCGATCCCCGCTGTCGTCAGAACGGCCGCCAGGCGCTGCTTCGTCGTCGTTCTCATCGCTATCTCCTCGGTTCAGGCCTTCGATCGGTGTCGGCCGATCGCCGCAGCCCGCGACGATGGGTACTTTTCTGTACCAACGCGTGCTTGCTCTCACTATCGGTGTGAGCGGTGAGGTGTTACAGGCTCCGGACACGGTCGGTGGCCGGGTCGGTCCGCTCGGAGGCGGAACGTAGGCTCGCAGCCATGGTGACCTCTCGTTCCTTCGCTCAGGTCGACGTCTTCGAATCGGGTCCGATCTCCGGGAATCCCGTCGCCGTGGTGCTCGACGCACGCGGCCTCGACGACGACCAGATGGCCGCGTTCGCGCGCTGGACCAACCTCTCGGAGACGACGTTCGTGCTGCCGCCGACCGACGCGGCCGCGGACTACCGGCTGCGGATCTTCACCCCCGGCGGCGAACTGCCGTTCGCGGGTCATCCGACGTTGGGGTCGGCACACGCCTGGCTGGAGTCCGGGGGCCGCCCGCACGCGGACGTGATCGTGCAGGAGTGCGGCGCCGGACTGATCACGATCCGCCGCGACGGCGACCAGCTCGCGTTCGCCGCGCCCCCGCTGCGTCGATCGGGACCGGTGGACGCCGAGGTGCTCGCCGAGATCCGCGCCGCGCTCGGACTCCATCCCTCCGACGTGGTGGCGTCGAACTGGGTCGACAACGGGCCCGGGTGGATCGGTCTGATGCTGACCTCGGGCGAACGTGTCCTCGAGGTGCGGCCCGATCACGCCGCCCTCGGTGACCACGAGGTCGGACTCATCGGGGCCCATCGCGGCGCGGGTCACGATGCCGACTACGAGGTGCGCGCCTTCGCCCCCGGCGACGGCGTTCCCGAGGATCCGGTGACCGGCAGCCTCAACGCCGGTTTCGCCACCTGGCTGCGCGCCACCGAGGAGATCCCGGCCCGCTACGTCGCGGCGCAGGGGACCGCGATGGGTCGCGCCGGGCGGGTGTTCGTCGACGACGACGGCACCGACATCTGGGTCGGTGGCGCGACTGTGTCCACCATCACCGGGACGGTCGACCTGTGAGCCGGTCGAAGCGTCGGGAGGCCCCGCCCGATCCCGAGCCGCTGGGCCCGTTGATCGATGCGCACACCCACCTCGCCGCGTGTGGTGGGCGCGATGCCGCAACGGTCGCGGCGATCCTCGACCGCGCCGAGGCCGTCGGGGTGCGCGGTGTCGTGACGGTGGCCGACGACATGGTCGACGCGCGGTGGGCCGTCGCTGCCGCGGAATGGGACGACCGCGCCTGGGCCGCGACCGCGCTGCACCCGACCCACGCCGGCGACCTGAACGACGAGACGGCCGCGGAGCTGCGCGCGATGGCCGTGCATCCGCGGGTCGTCGCGGTGGGGGAGACAGGGCTCGACTACTACTGGCTCGACAAGTCCGACGACTGTGCGCCGAAATCCGTTCAGCACGAGTCGTTCCGATGGCACATCGACCTCGCCAAGGAGGTCGGCAAACCGCTGATGATCCACAACCGCGAGGCCGACCGCGACCTGCTCGACGTCCTCGCCGACGAGGGCGCCCCCGAGACGGTGATCATGCACTGCTTCTCCGGCGACGAGGCCATCGCGCGCGAATGCGTCGAACGCGGGTACGTCCTGAGCTTCTCGGGCACCGTCAGCTTCGCCAACGCGACGTCGTTGCAGGCCGCCGCTCGCGTGGTCCCCGACGAACTCCTGCTCGTCGAGACCGACGCACCGTTCCTCACCCCGCATCCCTTCCGCGGGGCGCCGAACCAGTCGTACGTCCTGCCGTACACCGTGCGCGCACTCGCCGACATCCGCGGCACCGACGCGACCGACCTCGCGGCGCACCTCTACGACAACAGCCGCCGGGTCTACCGGTTGGCTTTGCCAGACCAGTAGGTCGCCGTTATCCTTCTGTGATCCTGCCGAGTCTCGCCGGATACCCGACGTCCCCGACAAGAAACTGACGTGTGTCTTTTTTAGCCAAGATCAACGATTCGAACTCCACGAAGGTGCGCGTCGCCGTCGCCGCCCTGCTCCTCACCCTTCTCGCGGGTGGCGTGATGGGTGTGGTCATGCACAAGACCGTGAAGATCGATGTCGACGGCAAGATCGTCACCGTCGCCACGATGCGTTCGTCGGTGGAGGACGTCCTCGCCGATCAGGGGTACGAGCCCGCCAACGGTGACCTCGTCAGCCCGAAGCCGTCGGCCGGCGTCGCCGACGGCCAGACCATCACCTTCCACCGCCTCAAGACCCTCGTGATCGACGTCGACGGCGCCAAGCGCGAGGTCAAGACCAATGCGGTCACCGTCGAGCAGGCTCTCGCGCAGGAGAACCTCGCGTCGCCGACGATCGACGTGCAGGCCCCGCGGACCGAGACGTTGCCGGTCGACGGAGCGGCCCTGTCGGTGACGCTGCCCAAGAAGGTCACCCTCGTCGACGCGACGAAGAAGTCGACCCCCGAGGTCGCCGCGAAGACCGTGGGCGAGCTGCTCGCCGACATGGGTGCGCCGCTGGCCGGCGACGACACCGTCGTCCCCGCCGCCGACACCGCGGTCACCGCGAACATGAACATCGCCGTCACCCGCATCCGGACCGAGCAGGTCGAGGCCACCGAGCCGCTGACCGCGCCGGACAAGGAGACCCCGGACCCCGAGCTCGTCAAGGACAAGCGCGAGGTGAAGGTGCCCGGCAAGCCCGGCACCCAGCAGGTGACGTACTCGGTCACCACCGTGAACGGCAAGGAGACCAAGCGGGTCAAGCTCGGTTCGCAGGAGCTCGAGCAGCCGGTTGCCGCGCAGGTCAACGTCGGCACCAAGCCCGGCGCCCCGTTCGTCCCGAACGGCTCGGTGTGGGATCAGCTGGTGCAGTGCGAGTCGACCGGCAACTGGGCCATCAACACCGGCAACGGTTTCTACGGCGGCGTGCAGTTCGACCAGAACACCTGGGACCGCTGGGGCGGCCAGGAGTACGCACCGCGCGCCGACCTCGCCACCCGCGAGGAGCAGATCGCCATCGCCGAGAAGACCCTCGCCGCCCAGGGGTGGGGCGCCTGGCCGTCGTGCTCGGCAAAATTGGGCCTGCGCTGAGCGACTCCCAGAACTCTCCCCGGCTGCTCGGACCGGTCCAGATCCGCGCACTCGCCGCCGAATTCGGGATCCGTCCCACCAAGACCCTCGGGCAGAACTTCGTCCATGACGCCAACACGGTGCGACGCATCGTGGCCGGCGCCGACGTGGGTCCGGACGACGAGGTCCTCGAGGTCGGTCCCGGACTGGGTTCACTGACGCTGGCGCTGTTGGCCGTGGCCGGAGGTGTGACCGCGGTCGAGATCGATCCGGTGCTCGCCGGCGCGCTGCCCCGCACGATCGCGGACCACGCGCCCGCGCAGGCCGACCGTCTGACCGTCGTCGGTGCTGACGCCCTGACCGTCTCGGCTGACGATCTCCCGGTGCCGCCCACCGCGCTGGTCGCGAATCTGCCCTACAACGTGGCGGTCCCGGTGCTGCTGCACCTGCTCGCCGAACTCCCGCAGATTCGGACCGCCCTGGTGATGGTGCAACTCGAGGTCGCCGAGCGGCTGGCCGCCACACCCGGTGGACGCATCTACGGCGTCCCCAGCGTGAAGGCCCGGTTCTTCGGTGACGTCCGCCGCGCGGGCACCGTCGGTGCGGGTGTGTTCTGGCCCGAACCGAAGGTCGAGTCGGGGCTGGTGCGCGTCGATCGACGCGAGATGCCGTGGCCCACCGACGCCGTCACCCGCCGTCGGGTGTTCGCCGTCATCGACGCGGCCTTCGCCCAACGACGCAAGACGCTGCGCGCCGCGCTGGCCGGCTGGGCCGGGTCGCCCACCGAGGCCGAGCGACGCCTGCGCGCCGCCGACATCGACCCGACGCTGCGCGGTGAACGGCTCGACGTCGCCGACTACGTGCGCCTGGCCGCCGTGGCGGGCGACCCGCCGACGAGCGACTAGGCTGAACAGTCGTGCTGTCTGTCGTCCCCCGGCCCGTTCGTGTGCGGGTACCCGCCAAGATCAACCTCCACCTCGGTGTCGGTGACCTCCGCGACGACGGCTACCACCAGCTCGAAACCGTTTTCCAGGCCGTGTCGCTGAGCGACGAGATCACCGTCGCACCCGCCGATCGCCGATCCATCACGGTCATCGGCGACAACGCGAACGCCGTCCCCACCGACCACACCAACCTCGCCTGGACCGCGATCGATGCACTGGCCGCCAAGACCGGCCACCGCGGCGAGGTCGCCGTCGAGATCACCAAGGGCATCCCGGTCGCCGGGGGCATGGCCGGTGGCAGCGCCGACGCCGCCGCGGTGCTCGTGGGCCTGACCAGGTTGTGGCGCAGCGACATCGACCGCGACGACCTGTCGTCGGTGGCCGCCGGTATCGGCAGCGACGTCCCCTTCTCGCTGCACGGCGGCACCGCCCTCGGGACCGGCCGCGGCGAACAGCTCGTCGGCGTGTTGTCGCGCGGATCGTTCCACTGGGTGATCGCCGTTGCCGGCGGCGGACTGTCGACGCCGGAGGTCTACCGCGAACTCGACCACCTGCGCGCCGGGTCGGCGACCGGGGAGCACCGTGCCGGTCCACCCGACGAACTCCTGCAGGCCCTCGCCGCGGGCGACGCGCGCCGACTGGCGCCCGCCCTGTGCAACGACCTGCAACCGGCGGCCCTGTCGCTGATGCCCACGCTGCGCCGCACCCTGCGCGCGGGCACCGAGGCCGGCGCCCTGGCCGGCATCGTGTCCGGGTCGGGGCCGACATGTGCATTCCTGTGCGACGACGCCGACCACGCGGTCGACATCGCCGCCGAACTGGCCGGTGCCGGCGTCTGCCGTTCGGTCCGGATCGCGAGCGGTCCGGTCCCGGGCGCACGTGTGGTGCCCGACGAGACGATCGGAGACGACCGGTGAGCAACCTGGTCAACGCGGAGAAGATCAGCAAGAGCTTCGGGATCACCCCGCTGCTCGACTCGGTGAGTCTCGGTGTGCAGGAAGGCCAACGGATCGGCGTCGTCGGCCTCAACGGTGGCGGCAAGACCACGATGCTCGAGATCCTCGCCGGCATCACCGAACCCGACTCGGGTCGCGTGTCGATCGCAGGTGGCGTCCGCATGGCGACGGTCACCCAGCGCGGCGTGCTGCCGCCCGGATCGACCGTCGGTGACGTGGTCCTCGGGCCGCTCGACGTCGCCGAACACGAGTGGGCGTCGGACGCACGTGTGCGCGCGGTGCTGGCGGGTATCGGTATCGACCGCCTTGACGGGGGACTCGAGCGCAGCGTCGAGGAGCTGTCGGGAGGGCAGCGTCGCCGCGTCGCGCTCGCGGCGGCACTGGTGCAGGACCTCGACCTGCTGATCCTCGACGAGCCCACCAACCACCTCGACGTCGAGGGCGTGCAGTGGCTCGCCGACCACGTCGTGAACCGCCGCAGCGCACTCGTCGTCGTCACCCACGACCGCTGGTTCCTCGACACCGTCGCCACGCGCACCTGGGAGGTCGCGCACGGATCGGTGACGGAATACGAAGGCGGCTACAACGACTGGATCTACGCGCGCGCCGAGCGGGGACGCCTTGCCGACGCCGCCGAGGAACGTCGCCGCAACCTCGCCCGTAAAGAACTCGCGTGGCTGCGCCGCGGCCCGCCGGCACGGACCTCGAAGCCGAAGTACCGCATCGAGGCCGCCGAGAAGTTGATCGCCGACGTCCCGCCCGTTCGTGACAGCGTCGCACTGTCGACGTTCGCCAAGCGGCGGCTCGGCCGCGTGGTCATCGAACTCGAGGACGCCACGCTGCGCACACCGGACGACCGGGTGCTGGTCTCCGACCTCACGTGGCGACTGCAGCCCGGCGAGCGGATCGGTCTCGTCGGTATCAACGGTTCCGGCAAGACCACGCTGCTGCGCGCGTTGGCCGGCGAGGTACCGGTCGACCCGGGTCGTCGCAAGGAGGGCACCACGGTGTCCATCGGTTGGCTGCGACAGGAACTCGACGATCTCCCCACCGACATGCGCGTGCTCGAGGCGGTCGAGGACGTCGCCGGACGCATCACGATCGGCGCGGGCACCAAGCAGGAGAAGGAGATCTCGGCGGGTCAGCTCGCCGAACGCCTCGGTTTCTCCCCGGCCCGGCAGCGCACGCCGGTCGGCGACCTCTCCGGTGGCGAACGTCGGCGGCTGCAGCTGACCCGCGTGCTGATGGCGCAGCCCAACGTCCTGCTGCTCGACGAGCCCACCAACGATCTCGACATCGACACCCTGCAGCAGCTCGAAGACATCCTCGACGGGTGGGCCGGGACGATGGTCGTCATCAGCCACGATCGTTATCTCATCGAGCGGATCTGCGACAGCACCTGGGCGCTCTTCGGAGACGGTGGGCTCACCAATCTTCCGGGTGGCATCGAGTCGTACCTGCAGCGCCGCGCGCGTCAGGGCGACAGTGCCACCCCGGTCTCGTCGGTGGCGGGACGAGCGGATTCGCCTGTTGCGGCGCCGGTTCGAGATGCCGGAGCCGAGCGCGACGCACAGAAGGCGATGAAACGGCTCGAACGTCAGATCGCCAAGTTCGACGCTCGCGAGACCGAGCTCCACGGCCTGCTCGCCGCCGCGGCGACCGACGCCGGCCGCCTCCGCGAACTCGACTCCGAGCTCACCTCGGTGGTGGCGGAGAAGGAAGCCGCCGAAACCGAGTGGATGGAGCTCGCCGAACAGTGGGGCTAGTACGGTACTTGCATGTCCTACATTCGTAGCTCGGTCGCGAACGGGGTCGGCGAGATCGTCCTCGACCGGCCCAAGGCCCTGAATGCGCTCGATCAGACCATGATCGACGACATGACCGACGTCCTGCGACGGTGGGCCGACGACGACACCGTCGAGACCGTGCTGGTGACCTCGGGCAGCGAACGGGCCTTCTGCGCCGGCGGCGACATCCGCGCCATCCGTGACAACGCACTCTCCGGCGACGCGGCGGCGATCACGAAGTACTTCGGATCCGAGTACGAGCTCGACCAGCTCATCGCCGAGTACCCCAAGCCCTACATCACGCTCATCGACGGCGCCGCGATGGGCGGCGGCCTCGGGATCAGCGTGCACGGCGAGATCCGTGTCGTCACCGAGAAGGCCCTGATGGCCATGCCGGAGACCGCGATCGGTTTCTTCCCCGACATCGGCGCCACCTACTTCCTGCCGCGTCTGCCCGCCGGAGTCGGGATGTGGCTGGGCCTCACCGGCGCCCGCGTCACCGGTTCCGACGCCGTGACCCTGGGTCTGGCAACGCATTACGTGCCCTGTGAGCGCCTCGGTGCGGTCGCCGACTCGATCCGGTCGGGTGCACCGCTGGTCGAAGCGCTGGGGCTCGGTGTCGATGTCGATGCCGCCCACGACACCGACCTACCGCTGAAGAAGATCGCCGAATACTTCGGTGACAGCTCGGTTCCCGGGATCCTCGGCGGCCTGCGTGGCGCCGTGGGCGACGACTGGGCCGCGGAGATGGTGAGCCTGATGGCGGCAGGGTCGCCGACCAGCCTCCTGGTGACTGCACGGCTCATCGAGCTCGGGGCCTCGTCGCTGCTCGACGAGTGCTTCGAGCGGGAGCTTCGTGCGGCCGAGAAGATCTGCGCCACCCCCGATTTCGCCGAGGGGGTGCGGGCGGTGCTCGTCGACAAGGATCGCGATCCCCACTTCAGTCCCGCCGAGGTCGATGCCGTCGACATCGGCGAGATCGCACGCATCGTCGGCGACTGACCGCGGCGACCTAACGGTCGAGGACGAACCACCCCGACAGCACCGCGGCAGGTGGTGGCGTCGTGGTCGTCGGCGGTGACGGTTCGGCCGGTCCCGGGATCGCCGGGGTCGGCGACTCGGGCAGACGGTCCGCGGAGTCGATGGCGTCGTCGGGCGCGAACGGGTTGGTCTGCACCGACTCCGCCGACGGGCATCGAAACCGCCCTGCGGTACATGCCTCGTTCACGCTCGTCATCTGCACCGGGCACGTCGCCGAGGCGAACACGTTACCATCGGCCACGACCGTGACCTGACCGGTCAGCTCGGTACGCGAGACGAGGTCGGCGAGGGATACCTCGACGATCACACCGTCGGCGCTGCTGTCGGTGAACACGAACAGTGCGCTGTCGAGCGGCACCACGACGTCGCGATTTCCCCAGCGCGGGAACGAGAAACAGCCGTCTGCACTGCTGACGTCGTCCGGGTCGGGTTCACCAGGGCGTCGCTCGGGGGCGACCGGTGCCGGAATGCGTTGTACGCGTGCGCGTGCCTCACCGCGGGAGAACACCAGACCACCCGGTGCTCGGGTCACAGCGCCGGTGGGCGGGGCTGCGTCGCAGTCGGAGTCGTCGACACGAGCGTCTACCCGCGCCGACGACGTAGCCGGTGTCGATTCCGGGCGGTCACCGGCGGTGATACCCGAGGTCTGCGCACCGCAGGCGACGACACCGCCGAGGATCCCGGCGACCGCGACCAGTGCGAGTATCCGTGTCGTCGGGTCAGTCCGCCGTGGCGACAAGGGGTTCCAACGTCAGTGTCGGATGCTCTTTCTCGATGTACTGCAGACGCCACTTGTCGCTGACGAGGGCGAGCATCACACCGTCGCTGCGGGTGAACACCTCGACGCCGCGCTGACGGCCGAGGTCGGCCGCGCTGTCGGCGTCGGTGCGGCGCGCCAGCGAGTAGGGCAGGTTTTGAATGGAGGTCTCGACCCCGAACTCGCTCTTCATGCGCGCGGTGACGACCTCGAACTGCATCGGCCCGACCGCGGCGAGCACGGGGGAGGCATCGCCGCGGATCTCGTTGCGCAGGACCTGCACTACGCCCTCGGAGTCGAGCTGATCCATCGCCTTGCGGAACTGCTTGTACTTGCCTGCGCTCTCGGCGCGCAGCACCGCGAAGTGCTCGGGTGCGAACGACGGGATGGGCGGGAACTCGACCGCCTCGTCGGTGTAGAGGGTGTCGCCGGGCGCGAGCGCCATCGCGTTGACCAGTCCGACGACGTCGCCCGGATAGGCGGTGTCGACGGTGGAGCGGTCACGACCGAAAACCGCCTGGGCATACTTGGTGGCGAACGGTTTTCCCGTCTGGGCGTGCGTGACGACCATGCCGCGCTCGAATTCACCCGACACGATCCGCATGTAGGCCAGACGATCTCGATGCGACGAGTCCATGCCGGCCTGCACCTTGAAGACCACTGCGCTGAACGGGTCGGTGACCTCGCGATCGTGGTGGTCGATGCCCTCGCGACCCGCGGGCGGCGGGGCGAGCTCGACGAGCGCTTCGAGAAGCTGTCGGACACCGAAATTCAGTGCGGCGGAGGCGAAGATCATGGGCGAGGTCTCCCCGGCGAGGAACAGTTCCTCGTCGTGGTCCTGGCCCATCTCCGACAGCAGGTCGCTCTCCTCGACCGCGGCGGTCCACTCGTCACCCTCTCGCACGGCGGCGGCATCGGCGGTGAGCAGTTCCTCGGGGGCGATGGTCGCGCCACCGGCGGTGCGGGTGAAGCGGATGTACTCACCGGTGCGCCGGTCGAGGACACCGCGGAAGTCGCCGGCGATCCCGACCGGGAAGTACAGCGGTGTCGGGGTGAGCCCGATGCGTTCGCTGATCTCGTCGATGAGTTCGAGCGGTGTGCGACCGGGCCGATCCCACTTGTTCACGACCGTGATCACCGGCACCCCGCGGTGGCGACACACCTGGAAGAGCTTGAGCGTCTGCGGTTCCAGGCCCTTCGCGGCGTCGATGAGCATGACCGCGGCGTCGACCGCGGTGAGCACCCGGTAGGTGTCCTCGGAGAAGTCGGCGTGACCGGGGGTGTCGACGAGGTTGATGACCGCGACCTCGGTGTCGCCGGTGTCGGGGTCGGAGATCGTGTAATTGAACTGCAGCGCAGTCGAACTGACCGAGATCCCGCGCGCCTTCTCCATCTCCATCCAGTCCGAGACCGTCGACTTGCGGCCGGCCTTTCCGTGGATGGCACCGGCCTCGCTGATCATCCGGGCGTGCAACGCGAGCGCCTCGGTCATCGTGGATTTACCCGCGTCGGGGTGGGAGATGATGGCGAAGGTACGCCGACGCGCGACCTCTCGGGCAACGGTGTCGGGACTGGCACTCACCGGGGCCAGGTTACGCGACGCCGCTGGTCAGGCGAAAATCGCGAATCCGTAGCAGTAGTTCCCGCTAGGCGGGAACTATCGCTACCCGGGTGTTGCTCGGGGAACCCGCTTGAGCGCCTGCCCGTCCGAGCGGTGTGAACGAATCGATTCGAAGGACTCTCGCCGACAACGACGGTGTCATCACCCGCCGAGGAGCGCTCGCTGCGGGCCTGAGCAGTTCGGCGATCGGACGCCTGGTCGACTCGGGTGCCTGGTCGGCGGCAGGGCAGGGTGTCTATGTCGCAGCGGACCGTGTGATCGGTGACCGCGCGCGGATGCGGATCGCATGCGCACGAGTCCATGCCGACGCGATCCTGGGCGGTACTGCCGCCGCATGGTGGCAGGGCATAGGGGAACGGCCACCCGCCCGGGTGCCGGTGTTCGCGCCCAGAGGACGACACGGTCTGCGTATCCCCGGGGTCGTCGTGACGCACAGGGATCTCGACGAACGCGATGTGGTCCGACGATCCGGGCTCGCGGTGTCCGCTCTGCCCCTGGCTGTGCTGGACGCCGCCGCATCGGACTGGACCGTGTCCGTCCTGGATCAGGCGCTTCTCCGCGGGAGGGTGTCGATGGATCAACTACACGCCTCGCATGCCCGATATCCCGGCAGACGCGGTGCCGGCACCGCGACCAGAGTTCTCGCGGCTGCGGCGTCGGGCGCACGGTCGGAGGCCGAACGGGTGGTGGTGGCCCTGCTTCGTCGCGCTGCGATCAGCGGTTGGCGCGCGAACGACGAGGCGAGTGGTTACCTGGGTGATTTCGTCTTCGACGACGACCGCGTGCTCGTCGAGGTCGACGGCATGGCCTTTCACACCGACGCCGAGACGTTCCAACGTGATCGAAGACGCCAGAACGAGCTGGTCAACGCCGGATGGGCCGTACTGAAATTCACCTGGACCGACGTGACCGAGCGCCCTGATTACGTCGTCGCGACGATCCGGCAGGCGCTGAAACGAAGCCGTAGCGGTGTTTCCCGCTGAGCGGGAAACTTCGCTACGTCGGGCGTCAGAGGCTGGTGATCGTCGGGTTCGGGGGAAGGGTGACGACCTGGCCGGCGTAGGTGAGGCCCGAACCGAAACCGAGGAGCAGCGCGGTCTGGCCGCCCTTGGCCTTGCCGGTCGCGAGCATCTCCTCCATCGCCAGCGGGATCGAGGCGGCCGAGGTGTTGCCGGTGTTCTCGATGTCGTTGGCCATCGCGACGTGGTCGCCGAAGCCGAGGTTCTTCTTCATCAACTCGTTGATCCGGGCGTTGGCCTGGTGGGGGACGAACACCTCGATGTCGTCGACCGACACCCCCGAGTCGGCGAGGGTGGTGGCCAACGCCTTCGGCAGGGTGATGGCGGCCCAGCGGAAGACGCGCGGGCCCTGCATGGTGACCACCATGCGGTTGACCGGGTCGGTGTCGGGGTCGAGCGCCTGGTGCTCCTGCGCGCGATCCATGTATTCGATGATGTCGTAGCTCTGGCCGATGGCCTCGGCGTTCTCGCCGTCGCTGCCCCACACGGTGGGGGAGATGCCGTTCTCCTCACTCGGTCCGACGATCACCGCGCCCGCGCCGTCGCCGAAGATGAAGGCCGTGTTGCGGTCGGTGGGATCGAGGACCACCGACAGCGTCTCGACACAGATCAGGAGCACGTACTCGCTCGAACCGGACCGCACCATGTCCGATGCGATGCCCAGTCCGTAGCCGAATCCACTGCACCCCGAGGCGAGGTCGACGGCCGCGACACCGTTGATGCCCAGGTCGAAGGCGACCGACGGTGCGCCCTGCGGGATCTTGGTCTTCCAGCTCAGGGTCGAGAGCAGGACCGCGCCGATCTTCTCCCGGGGGATCCCGGAGTTGATGATCGCGCGCTCGCCGGCGGCCACCGCCATCGATCGCGCCGACTCGTCGCCGCTGATGTAGCGGCGGTTGCGGATGCCGCTGCGCTCGAAGATCCACTCGTCGGTCGAATCGAGGGTCTCGCAGACCTCGGCGTTGCTCACCAGTCGGGTCGGGCGGTAGGCGCCGATCCCCAGCATGGCGACGTTCTCGCGGCCCTTGTTGGCCTTGATGGCGGTCACGGTGATCTCCTCGGTGATGTGTCGCGGGCCGTCATCGTCGCCGATGCGGGAACGGGTCGTGCGGGCTTCGCGCCGATGTCGTTGTCGCGGACACGGGAACCGTCGATCAGGTGTGACTCACCAAGCGTGCACGGTGTTCTGCGCATCCTCGAGCGTCGAGGTGATGAGCAGTTCGATCGCGTCGACACCGTTGCCGATCATGAGGTCGACCTCGGTGCGCTGTGCGCTCGCGAACGGCTTGAGCACGAAATCGGCAGGGTCCTGCCGTCCGGGCGGACGACCGATGCCCAGGCGCACCCGCAGATAGTCGCGGGTCCCCAACGCCGACGAGATGGACCGGAGTCCATTGTGGCCGCCCTCGCCGCCGCCGCGCTTGAGGCGCACCAGACCGAAGTCGATGTCGAGCTCGTCGTGGGCGACGATGACCTCGGTCGGGTCGACCGAGAAGAAGGACGCCAACGGACCGACCTGGCGGCCGGTCTCGTTCATGAACACGCGTGGTCGCGCGACGAGAACAGACGATCCGGCCACCGACACCGTGGCGATGTCGGCGCCGGATCGCTTGTGGAGCTTGAAACGTTCGCCGGCCCCGGCGACCATCGCGTCGACCACCATCGCACCGATGTTGTGGCGCGTGGCGGCGTAGCGAGGTCCCGGGTTGCCGGGACCGACGACGAGACGCACTCAGTCGTCGGAGGAGTCGCCCTCGGACGCGGACTCGTCGCCCTCGCCCTCGGCGGAGGCCTCGTCGCCCTCGGACTCGCCCTCGGCGTCGGGCAGCAGGTCCTGGTCGAGCTCGGCCTCGAGGTCCTCCTCGGTCGGCGCCTCGTTGACGGCGACGACGAGCACCTCGGGATCGGAGATGAGGGTGACGCCCTCGGGCAGCTCGAGGTCGGCGCCGGTGACGGTGTAGCCGATCGCGGCCTCCTCCACCGAGACGACGATCTGCTCGGGGATCGACATGACGTCGGCCTCGATCTCGACGGTGTTCGCGTCCTGGGTGACCAGGGTGCCGGGCTGCGGGTCGCCCTCGACGACGACGGTGACCTCGACGGTGACCTTCTCGCCGCGCTTGATCACGAGGAGATCGGCGTGCTCGATGTAGTTGCGCACGGGGTGCACGTCGACCTGCTTGGTCAGCGCGAGCTGCTTGGTGCCCTCGATGTCGAGCTCGATGACGGCGTTGGTGCCGTTGTTACGCAGGATGGCCGCGAACTCGAGCGAGGGGAGCGCGAGGTGCTGCGGGTCGGTGCCACGGCCGTAGAGCACGGCGGGAACGTTGCCGGCGCGGCGCGCGCGACGGGCCGCGCCCTTGCCGCGCTCGGTGCGTGTGGTGACGGTCAACGGGTTCGCCTGGGTGGCCATGAGTGTCTCCTGAATGCTGGATTTCGGGTCGGTCGCGGCACTCGGCGGCGGGCATCGACATCCACATCAGGTGAACGCACGTTGGTCCTCGCCGATAACGGTGGGCGCTTGCGCACTCACCCTCGCCGGTCAACGACGGCAACGATAGCGCAGCGCCGAACACCGTGTCACATCCGTGAGCTGGGATCGGCCGCGCATTCACGGGTTCGTCTCAGGCATTGTTCGCCGTCCCGTCATGTCGAATTGGCGTCGGTGTCGTGCGTCACGCGGATTATGGGTCCTCCGTACCGCACCCGAACACCCGACCGTCCCGAGGAGGCCGCACCGTGAGCGTCTCCGCGCACCACTGCCTCCTGTGGTCGGCAGAGGACGTCGCCGTCCGATTCCTCGAGTCGTTGGCCGTCGGCGACGCCGAGATCGCCGAGCACCTCCTGGCGCCCGACGTCGACTACCGGTGCGGCGTCCTGTGGTCGCGACGTGGCCGGTCCGAGGTCACGCGCATGCTCACCCGGATGGTCGGGACCTCACGCGGCTTCGACGTCGCCATCGCCTCGATCGACCTCGAGCCCGGCGGGAACGACGCGGACGGGAGCGAGATCGACGTGGTGCGGACGGTACGTACCGATCACGTGGTGTTGGGTCGGGTGCGCGTCCAGCTGTCCGTCCGAGGACGAGCCGAGATCCGCGCGGGCAAGATCGTCGCCTGGCACGACGACTTCGATCGGTGGCATCTCACGACGGCCGTGCTCCGCGGCATGTGCGGGGCAGTGGTGCCGTCGATGCGTCCGCACCTGCCGTCGCACTGACGGCCGGCCCGGCATATCGGCTCCGAACAGGCTCGCGCTCAGAGGATCTCGTCGAGCCGATCGAGAGGGCGGGCGAGGCGGGTTCCGCGGGCGGTCACCACGAAGGGCCGTTCGATGAGACGTGGGTGCGCGACCACCGCGTCGAGCAGTTCGTCGTCGGTGGCATCAGCCAGTCCAAGTTCGACGAACAACGGTTCACGCCGACGGACCGCTGCGCTCACCTCGATGCCGGCGTCGGCGATGAGCGTGACCAGCTCGGCCCGCGTCGGCGGCGTGTCGAGGTACTTCACGATCGTCGGTTCCACACCCGACTCGCGCAGCCGGTCGAGGGCCTTGCGCGAGGTCGAGCACTTCGGGTTGTGGAAGATCGTGGCGTCACCCACGGCGATCAGGCGTGACCGTCGAACAGGCTTGTCACCGAACCGTTCTCGAACACCTGCTGGATCGTCTGGGCCAGCAGCGGTGCGATGGAGAGCACGGTGAGGGTCTCGAACTGCTTGTCCGGCGTGATCGGCAGCGTGTCGGTGGCGATGACCTCACGTGCACCACACGACGCGAGGCGCTCGGCGGCCGGGTGCGAGAACACGCCGTGGGTGGTGGCGATGATGACGTCACCCGCGCCGGCGTCCTTGAGCACGCGCACCGCGCCGGCGATCGTGCCACCGGTGTCGATCATGTCGTCGATGAGGACGCACAGACGTCCCTCGACGTCACCGACCACACGGTTCGACTTGACCTGGTTGGGCACCAGCGGATCTCGCGTCTTGTGGATGAACGCCAGCGGTGCGCCGTTGAACGAGTCGGCCCACTTCTCGGCGACGCGCACACGACCGGAGTCCGGCGACACCACCGTCACGTTGTCGGTGCCGTACTTGGTCCGCACGTACTCCGCGAGCTGACCCTGGGCGTGCATGTGGTCGACGGGGCCGTCGAAGAAGCCCTGGATCTGATCGGTGTGCAGGTCGACGGTGATGATGCGGTCGGCGCCGGCGGTCTTGAGCAGGTCGGCGACGAGGCGGGCCGAGATCGGCTCGCGTCCGCGGTGCTTCTTGTCCTGGCGGGCGTAGGGATAGAACGGCAGGATCGCGGTGATGCGCTTGGCCGATCCGCGCTTGAGGGCGTCGATCATGATCAGCTGTTCCATCAGCCACGTGTTCAACGGGGCGGGGTGGCTCTGCAGCACGAAGGCGTCGGAGCCGCGCACCGAGTCCTCGAACCGGACGAAGATCTCGCCGTTGGCGAAGTCGCGCGCGGTCTGCGGGGTGACCTCGACGCCGAGTTCCTTGGCGACGGCCTCGGCGAGCTCCGGATGGGCGCGACCGGAGAACAGCATGAGGTTCTTCTGATTGTCCGTGGTCCAGTTCACTGCTCGTCCATCTCTTTCGAATTCGCCGGATCGGCCTGGTCGCCGGAGCTGCCGGCGGCCTCCGACGCACGGCGGGCTGCGTGCGCGGACGGGGTGTCGGGGCGTTTGTCGGCGACCCACCCCTCGATGTTGCGTTGACGTCCACCCGAGATCGCCAGTGCACCCGGGGGGACATCTTGCCTGAGCACCGTACCGGCACCGGTGTAGGCGCCGTCACCCACGGTCACCGGCGCCACGAACATGTTGTCCGAGCCGGTGCGGCAGTACGAACCCACGGTCGTCCTGCTCTTGGAGACGCCGTCATAGTTCACGAACACGCTCGAGGCGCCGATGTTGGTGTGCTCACCGATCGTGGCGTCACCGACGTAGGTCAGGTGCGGCACCTTCGATCCCTCGCCGATGGTGGCGTTCTTGGTCTCCACGAACGTCCCGATCTTGCCGTCGGCGCCGAGGTGCGTTCCGGGCCGCAGGAAGGCGAACGGGCCGACCTGGGCGCCCGCGCCGATCACCGACGCACTGCCGTGGGTCCGGATCACCGTGGCGCCGTCGCCGATCTCGACGTCGGTGAGCGTGGTGTCGGGTCCCACCACGGCGTGCTCGCCGACCACGGTGCGACCGTGCAGCTGGGTGCCGGGCAGCAGCGCGGCGTCGGCGTTGACGCGGACGTCGATGTCGACCCAGGTGGTGCCGGGGTCGACCACGGTGACGCCGCCGAGCATGAGATCGACGAGGATCCGTCGGTTCAGTTCCGCGCCGAGCACGCTGAGCTGTAGCCGGTCGTTGCAGCCGGCGACGAGGGCGGCGTCGTCGATGTGGTTGGCGTGCACCGTCTTCCCCATGCTCCGCGCGACCGCGACGACGTCGGTCAGATACACCTCGTTCTGCGCGTTCTGGGTTCCCAGCCGGCCGAGGGCCGCACGCAGCGTGGTCGAGTCGAAGGCGTAGACACCGGAGTTCACCTCGGTGATCAGCTTCTGCTGCGGCGTCGCGTCGGCCTGCTCGACGATCTCGGTGACCTCACCGTCCTGGGTGCGCAGCACGCGGCCGTAGCCCGTCGGATCGGGAGCGGTGGAGGTCATGAGCGTCACATGCGAGCCCGTCGCGACATGGTGGTCGCGCAGTTCGCGCAGCGCTTCGCCGGTGAGCAGCGGTACGTCGGCCGCGGTGACGACGACGATGCCGTCGAACTCGTCGGGCAGTCCGGTCAGGCCGGCGCGCACCGCCCCGCCGGTGCCGTCCTGGGTCTCCTGGACCGCGGTCGAGATCGGCCGACCGATCGTCTCGGAGACCTCCGCGCACGCCTCGGTGACCCGTTCGCGCTCGTGGCCGACGACGGCGACGAGGTGGTCGGGGTCGAGCCCGGCGGCCGCGTGGATCGAATGGGCGAGAAGGGTGCGACCGCAGATGCGGTGCAGCACTTTGGGCACCGACGACTTCATCCGGGTGCCCGCGCCTGCGGCGAGGATGAGGACGGCCGTCGGAACCGACGGATCCGGTGGTGCGAGATCGGTGGTCAGGGCGGTCATGGAACTCCTGTGTCACTGGCTCGCCGATGATGGAACGGGTGCGATCCTACGCACTGGTAGAACTGACGAAGGCCACAGGAGTCCGCGACCGCCGGAGAATCGGACGGCGTCGGCTCCGCGTCGGGGCGACCCGGGGAAGAGGTAACGGTGAGCGATCGTCGGACAGCAATAGTCACAGGTGCGGGACGTGGGATCGGAGCCGCGATCGCCACGCGGCTCGCCCAGGACGGCCTGGCCGTCGCGGTGCTCGACCTCACCGAGGAATCATGTGCCGACACGGTCTCGGCGATCACCGACGCGGGCGGTTCGGCCATCGCGGTCGGCGCCGACGTCTCCGACGAGGCCTCGGTCACCGCGGCTGTCGACAAGGTCGCCGCGGAGCTCGGCGCACCGACCGTGCTGGTCAACAACGCGGGCATCCTCCGCGACAACCTGCTCTTCAAGATGTCGGTCGACGACTGGGACGCGGTGCTCGGCGTACACCTGCGCGGCGCCTTCCTCATGACCCGCGCGGTCCAGAAGCACATGGTCGACGCCGGGTGGGGCCGAGTGGTCAACCTGTCGAGCACGTCGGCGCTCGGCAACCGTGGTCAGGCCAACTACTCCGCGGCCAAGGCGGGCATGCAGGGCTTCACCAAGACCCTCGCGATCGAGCTCGGCAAGTTCGGCGTCACCGCCAACGCCATCGCCCCCGGCTTCATCCAGACCGACATGACCAAGGCGACCGCCGAGCGTGTCGGCATGGAGTGGGAGGACTTCGTCAAGGCCAACGCCGACGCCATCCCGGTCAAGCGCGGCGGCGTCCCCGAGGACATCGCCCACACCGCCTCGTTCTTCGCCAGCGAGGGCGCAGGATTCGTCTCCGGCCAGGTCATCTACGTCGCGGGCGGTCCGCGCGACTGACTATTCTGACCGTTTCGTACGTTCGCCCGGGCGATTGCCTGCCGCGACGCGTGCGGTGACATAGGCTCGGCCGGGGTCTGCGAAGTCGGACGCCGGGGAGGCCCGATACGTGGACGAGACGAACGACGTCGGGTCGGTGGTGGCCCCCCGCGTGATCGCCGTCGGCAGCTCAGCCGGTGGTCTCGACGCTCTGACGCGACTGTTCGCGACCGCGGTTCGTGGTCGGAACCTGTGTTTCGTCGTCGCCCAGCATCTCGCACCGACCGCTGAGAGCCACCTCCCCGAGCTCCTCGACGACGCCACCCCGCTGACGGTGGTCTCGGCCACCGACGGTGCCCCTGTCGCGGCGGACACGGTGTTCGTCGCCCCGCCCGGGTGCGACCTCGGTCTGTACGGAGGGGTGCTGAGGGTCGTCGCCCCCGACGGCGACCGTCGACCGTGGCCCAGCATCGATCGCCTGTTCACTTCGGTGGCCCTGTCCATGGGGTCCGACGCGGTGGCGATCGTGCTGTCGGGCACCGGCGACGACGGTTCCTCCGGGGTCGAGTCGATCCAGAGCGCCGGCGGGATGGTGGTGATCCAGGAGCCGTCGACGGCGACATTTCCCGCCATGCCCGGCGCGGGACTGGCGACCGGCGCGGTGGACCTGGTTCTGCCCGTCGACCGGATGGTGGCGGGAATCGCCCGGGTCCTCGACACGCCGGACGGGGAGACGGCCGCGGATTCCGCGGACGGCCTCGACGACGATGTGCTCGAGCGCGTCATCGAGGTGATCCGTGACGCGACCGGTCTCGACTTCTCCGGGTACAAGCGTTCGACGCTGATCCGCCAGATCCACCGGCGCCAACGGCTCGTCGACCTTCCCGTGGACGCCTACCTCCGGCGGGTCGCCGCGGACTCGACCGAGGCGATCGCACTCAGCCGGAACGTCCTGGTGAGCGTGACCGCGTTCTTCCGCGACTCCGAGGTGTGGGCCGCTTTCGACGTCCACCTCCGAGCCCTCGTCGCGGGCCTCGCCGCGAGCGCCGAACTCCGTATCTGGGTGCCCGGTTGCGCGAGCGGCGAAGAGGCGTTCACGATCGCGATGCTCGCCGCCGACGCTCTCCGGGAACGCCCCGGCGACATGCCGATGCGACTGCGCGTGTTCGCCACCGACCTCGACGAGCACGCACTGGCGGTGGCCCGTCGTGGTCGCTATCCCGAGGCGGCCGTCGCCGCGGTTCCCGAGCATCTACGTGACCGGTGGATGCGTCGTGTCGACGCCGACTGGGAGGTGATCCCCGAGCTGCGCGAGGCCGTCGTGATCGCGCGTCACAACGTCGCCTACGACCCACCCTTTCCGCGGATCGACGTGATCTCCCTGCGTAACACCATGATCTACTTCCAGAGTCACCTGCAGGAACGGGTTCTGCAGCTCTGTCAGTTCGCGATGGTCCCGGGCGGGATGCTGGTGCTCGGCCAGTCCGAGCGGATACCGCGGGCCGACGGCCTGTTCGCCGTCGTCGATCCGGTGCACCGGCTCTACCGCCGAGGCATGTCCGTGCGGCACAACCACCTGCCGGTCGGTCGGTACCTCCCGCCGCTGTATGTCCAACCCGTTCTCTCGACGGCGGCCGGCCGTGAGCCCACGGCCGATGCACTGCGTCAGTTGCTGTCGACCGTGGCTTCTCCGTCGCTCGTGCTCGACGACGCCGAGACCGTGGTGGAGGTCATCGGTGACGTGTCGTCGTGGTGCGCGGTGTCGGTGGGTCGACACACCGGTCACGTGGTGGATCTGATCCGTGAGCGCTACCGGACCGTCGTGCGGACGATGCTCAGTCAGCTGCGCCATTCCGAGCCCGACCGGGTGACCCGCACGGTCGTCGAACCCGGAGCCCGCCGCGTGGAGATCACCGTCGCTCAGCTCCCGGCCGCGGGTTCCGGTGCGGTGGTGTCCTTCCGCCCTCTGCCCGATTCCGTCGAGACGGCCCCGGCACCATCCGGCCGCGACGATGTCGTGATCGACGAGGACCTCCAGGCCACCCAGGACGCGCTGCAGTCGACGATCGAGGACCTGAGCTCGTCGAACGAGGAGTTGCAGGCACTCAACGAGGAGCTGCAGGCCTCGGCCGAGGAACTGCAGGCGACCTCGGAGGAGGCCCAGGCGTCGAACGAGGAGTTGGAGGCCACCAACGAGGAGCTGTCGACACTCAACTCCGAGCTCCAACTCCGGAGCGAGGAGTTGGTGGGTCTCAACAGCGACCTGAACAACATCCAGTCGTCGTTGACCAGCGGTCTGGTCATCGTCGATCGGGACCTGAGGGTGACGCGCTACACACCGTTGGCCGTGCGACTGTTCTCCCTGATCGTCGAGGACATCGGCAGACCGCTGCCCGCGGTGCCCACCACCTTGCCCCTGCCGGATCTGGTCGCCGACCTCGAGGCCACCATCCGTCTGCGCGAATCCCGGATGCGCGACGTGTCCGGAGAGGACCAGGACCTTCTTGTCCAGACCCAGCCGTACATCGGCTCCGACGGCGAGGTGCAGGGTGCGCTCGTCGTCGTGCTCGACGTCGGCGACCTCGCCGCCGCGCGCCGCGACCGCGAGGCGGCTCTGCACAACCTGGAGCGGGTGGCCGAGTCGGTGCGTGAGGTGGTCTGGCAGCGCAGCGCGGCCAACGAACTGCTGATGATCACCTCGCGGGTCGAGGAGATCTACGGTCTCGATCGGGCCGCCGTCATGGCCGATCCCGGACTTCTCCACGCAGCGATCCATCCCGACGACCGCGAACGTGTACGCACCGCGATGGCCGCGGCGGACCATCGATGGCGGGTGCAGTACCGCATCATCCGGCCGGACGAGAGCGTGCGGTGGCTCGACGAATCCGCCGTCTTCGACCCCGACGGAGACGGCCGCATCATCGGCAGCGCGATCGATGTGACCGAGACCCATGAGGTGATTCGTCTCGCCGCCCAACGGACGGCGGTCCTCGACGCGGTGTTGAACACCGCCGACACCGGCATCCTGATCCTCGACGCCAACGAGCGTGTGTTGTCCGCGAATCGTGGTGTCGCAGAGCTGATCGGGTACTCGCCGTCCTCGCTGATCGGAACGCCCCTCACGGTGTTGATGGACGTGGACGAGGCCGGTGGAGGCGAGGTCGACGGAACCGGGTCCCGGTCCTGGCGGATCATGACCGCTGACGGTGCGGCACGCCAGGTGACCGTCGAGGTCCAGCAGGTGTCGCTGGAGGGCGACACCGACGACGTGCAGAGCGGTCACGGTGTTCCCGGCGGCGTCGCGCTCATCCGCGACGTCTCGCGCATGCGTGAGGTCTCGGCGGCGCTGGCGACGCGCGAGCACTACGACCTCCAGACCGGATTGCTCACGCGGAACTACCTGCTCGCGAAGGCCGACGAGCTCATGCGGGCCGGGTTGCACGACATCGCTCTGCTGTGGGTCGATCTCGACGGGTTCAAAGAGGTGAACGACCGGTTCGGTCACCGGGCGGGCGACGCGGTGCTCGCGACAGTTGCCACCCGACTGCAGCAGACGGCGCGGCGCTACGACATCGTCGGACGCCTCGGCGGAGACGAGTTCGCCCTGCTGGTCACGCGAATGCGCGATCTCGACACCTTGGACAACCTGGCGTTGCGCGTTCTCGCCGCGATCCGCGAGCCGATCCCGCTGCAGGACTCCCTGGCGTATGTGTCGGCGTCGGTCGGTGTCGCGATGTACCCCCAGGACGCCTCCGATGGCGATCAGCTGATGCACAACGCCGACACCGCGATGTACGTGGCGAAGAGTCGCGGTCGCGATCGGCACGCCTACTTCGCGCCGGAGATGAACGAGGCCGCCGATGCGCGGGCGGCGATGCGCCAGCGACTGGGAGCAGCGATCAGCCGCAACGAGTTCGAGCTGTTCTACCAGCCGGTCGTCGACGCCGACAGCGGTGAGGTGGCGATGATGGAGGCGCTGCTGCGCTGGCGCCGCGACGGATCGGTGATCAGCGCGTCAGAGTTCATCGGTCACGCGGTGGAGACCGGGCAGATGCGGGCTCTCGGGAGGATCGTGCTCGAGCGCCTCGCGCACGACACCGGCGAATTCCATGCGCGGCTGGGCCAGAACCGTGTCCCGGTTGCGGTGAACCTCTCGGCGAGCGAGCTCGACGAGCGTGACATCACCGACTGGTTGCTCTCTTGGAACCCGCCGGGTGGGCTCGGTCTCGTCGTCGTCGAGGTCACCGAGTCGGTCCTCCTCGAACCCGAGAGTCGTGCGATCGACACCCTCGCGCTGTTGCGCCGACTCGGCGCGACGATCAGCATCGACGATTTCGGTACCGGCTACTCCAACCTCGAACTCCTCGATCGCATCGAACCCGGGATCATCAAGATCGACCGGTCGCTGCTCTGGCGGGCCGCGGAGTCCGAACGAGGGGTCAACATCCTGCGGGCCGCGATTGCGCTGGCGCACGCACTCGATGCGCGCGCGGTGGTCGAGGGCGTCGAAGACGAGGCGATGCGGCAGATGGCCATCGACCAGGGCGCCGATCTCGTCCAGGGCTTTCACATCGCCCACCCCATGCCCCTCGCCGATGCGATCGAGTGGCGCGCTCGCTGACCCTCGGCCGCATGGCACAATTGCCGCGACGGATCGTCGTCGGTCCCCCATGGTGTAATCGGCAACACTTCTGATTTTGGTTCAGGCATTCCAGGTTCGAGTCCTGGTGGGGGAGCTCGTGGGTTCGGCGGGAAACCGCCGGTGAGTCAGCTGTTCAGCGGGAGAATGTTGTTGAGCGGGTTCGGGTCGTAGCTCGCGGTGCCGTCGAGGCCCGATCCCTTCACGTACAAGAAGAAGTTGGACGAATAGGACGGTCTGGTGCAGTCGATGAAGTCGACGCCGACCGACTGTCCCGGGTTCACCGGTCCGAGATCTTTCCGGTAGCCCTTCGCCATGAGATCGAGTGGCAGAAGTTGCACCTGCACGGCATCCGGACCGTTGTTGGTCACCGCGAGCCTGCACGCCAGCCCCGGCTCGGCGGGCAACCGGTAGATGACCAGGTCGGCGATCGGGTCCGTGGCGGCCGATGCCGTTCCCACCCCGCTGATCATCCCGATGGCCGCGGCGCAGGCGACCAGAGTGGTGGCACACAACTTCTTCACGGCGACTCCGATGCTCTGGGGCGCTGAACATCTCAGCGCAGTGGTCTGAGTTCTTCTTCGGAACGCCACCGTACCAAATATGTTTCGTTTGCGCCGCAAATCTGTTCAGATCGCGTGCATGAAGCTCTTCTGTTCGCGGCGGCCGGTGAAGCGCCATGTGCCGTCGATACGGGCGAAGGTGTCGTGGTACCAGACCCCGACCAGCAGCATCTGTTGCTTGTCGCCTCCGGCGACGACCATCGGGTTGAAGCACATCGTGGTCGCCGACGCGGTGTCTCCGTCGAGCGTGATCGAGTGATTGCCGTTGAGGTGTTGGTAGTCGGAGAACAGGGCGAGGTTCTCACGCAGCCACGGCACCACCTGTTCGGTCGTTCCCACCGTGCCGCCGACCGCCGAGTAGTCGATCACCGCGTCGGGGGTGAACAGCTCGCGTAGCCGGTCGAAGTCGCGGGTGTCGACGGCGGTCGAGTAGTCGGTGATGAGTGCGGTGATCTCCATGCGGTCGGAGATCTCGACGAGATCCATCATGGGTCGAAACTAGTGCGACCGGCCCTGCGGGTGTCTGGAGATGGAAGGATCGGGACAAGCGATCACCGCCGATCACCGCGATCGGCGCGGACACGGGCGGGGTGATGACATGGCAGTCGACAGGCCGGCCGATGCCGAGAAGGAGGTCCGGGCGGCCCCCCGGACCCGGATGACCGGTCCGCAACGTCGCCTGCAACTCATCGACGTCGCGCGCGGTCTGTTCGCCGAACGTGGCTTCGAGGGCACATCGGTCGAGGAGATCGCCCAGCGCGCCGCGGTGTCGAAACCCGTTGTATACGAACATTTCGGAGGCAAGGAGGGTCTGTACGCGGTCATCGTCGACCGTGAGATGGAGACGCTGCTCGAGATGGTGACGCTCTCGCTCACCACCAACCGCTCGCGACAGCGTGTGGAGAGTGTCGCCCTCGCCCTGCTGACCTACATGGAGGACCGCACCGACGGCTTTCGCATCCTGGTGCACGGCAGCCATGGCGGTGGCGCCGACGCGAAGTACTCGAGCCTGCTCAACGACGCCATCAGTCAGGTGGAACACATCCTCGCCGGCGATTTCGAGCGCCGCGGGTTCGACGCCGGGCTCGCGCCGCTCTACGCCCAGGCTCTCGTCGGCATGGTCTCGGTGACCGCGCAGTGGTGGCTCGACGTCCGCGAACCCGCCAAGGAAGTTGTGGCGGCACACCTGGTGAACCTCTGCTGGAACGGGCTCACGAATCTCGAGATCTCACCGGCACTCGCCGATGCCGCACACGGTCTGCACACATCGGACGGCACTGCGTCCGGGAACCCGGAGCGCAACTCCGTCGAGAGCTGATCAGCCCAGCGACACACTGCGTTTGGACAATCCCATCCAGAAGCCGTCGATCACCTGATCGGGGATCTGGCCGGGGTCGTCGCTCGCCCCGAGGGTCACGAACAGCGGCGCGAAGTGCTCGATCGTGGGGTGCGCGTACGGCATTCCCGGTGCGCGGTTGCGGAAGTCGACCAGCCCGTCGACATCGCCGGCAGCGAAGCGTTCCGCGGTCCACGCATCGAACTCCTGCGACCACCCCGGGGCGACCGCGTCGGGCCGCGGGTCGGTGAGGAAGGGCAGACCGTGGGTGGTGAAACCGGACCCGAGGATCAACACGCCCTCGTCGCGCAGTTCGCGCAGCCGACGACCGAGGCCGATGAGCGCGGTCGGGTCGAGGGTCGGCAGCGAAATCTGCACCACCGGGATGTCGGCGTCGGGGTACATCACCGTCAGGGGCACGAAGGCCCCGTGATCGAGACGCCGCTGCGCATCGTGATGGACGACCATCGGGTCGGGCATCAGCGCCGTCACCCGCTGCGCGAGGTCGGTCGCTCCGGGCGGGGCGTAGGTGATGTCGTAGAAGCGCTGCTCGAATCCCCAGAAGTCGTAGGTGAGCGGCGTGCGGGGATCGGTGGACCCGATGGTGAGCGGCGCCGACTCCCAGTGTGCGGACACCACCAGGATGGCCGTGGGCCGGGGCAGCGCCGTGGCCAGGGCGGCCAACTCGCCGACCCAGCGCTCGTCGTCGAGCAGTGGCGGCGCCCCGTGGCTGATGAACAGTGCGGGGGTGCGGACGGGACTCGCGATACTCATGACGGAGAAAACGGACCAGAGTCCGATTCTGTTCCCGGGACCGTGTACTGCAGCACCGCGCAGTCGATCCACCGACCGTGTTTGTAGCCGACGCTCTCCAGGACTCCGGTCTGTTTGAAACCGAACCGCTGGTGCAGGCGGATCGAGACGTCGGATTCGATCTTCGAGATCACCGCGACCACGCGGCGCACCGACGACGGGTCGAGACGGGTGAGCAGCTCCTCGAGCAACGTCGACCCCAGCCGGCGCCCCGTTGCGTCGGGGCGGAGATAGATCGAGTCCTCGGCGGTCCAGTCGAAGGCT
Organism: Williamsia sp. Leaf354; assembly: GCF_001424365.1. NCBI lineage: Bacteria > Bacillati > Actinomycetota > Actinomycetes > Mycobacteriales > Nocardiaceae > Williamsia > Williamsia sp. Leaf354. The sequence goes on along the minus strand of NZ_LMPL01000004.1, from coordinate 332,396 downwards.
CGCTTGGCACGGAACTCGCTCAGGTAGGCGTAGCCGAGCACCGTCTCGGCGCCGTCGTCGACGGGCTCCACCGCGACGACGAACGGCCGACCTCGCGCGGTGATCGCGGCGACGCGTTCCTCCCAGTCGTCGACCGAGGGGGACTCGTAGTCGAAGGTGATCACCGAGTTGTCGACGTAGTGGCGGTAGATCTGGGCGATCTGGCCGCAATCGGCCGCGGTCGCATCGCGGACGGTGACGGTCATGTCGGCAGCTCCGATCCGGTCAGCTCTGCGGCGACCTCCCAGAAACGTTCGGCGAGAACGGGATCGGCGGCCTGTGTCGATCGCCCGACGAGCGTGGGCGCGCCGCGCATCCCGAGGAACCCGTCGGGCCCGACGAAACTCCCCGACGGGATGGGCATCGCCGCGGCGTACAGGCTGCACGCCGCACCCGCCACGGCGGTGTTCGCGATCGTGTTGCCCAGCCATTTCACCACCGCGTCGACGGCGGCGACACGGGTCACCCCGGTCATCTCGGTAGCCGCCCAGCCGGGGTGGGCCATCGCGGTCGTCACCTCCGACCGCGCCGCACGAAGGCGGCGGTCGAGCGCCAGCATCCACAGCGCCTGGGCCAATTTCGACTGGGCGTAGGCGCGGGCGCCAGAGAACGCGCGACGCTCGAAGTGCAGATCAGCGAAGTCGACCCGACCGGCCTGGTGCACCGTGGAGTTGATGGCCACGATTCGCCCGCGGATCCGGTCGGCGAGCAGGTTGGTGAGGACGAACGGACCGAGGACGTTCGTCGCGAGCGCGGACTCGAAACCGTCGGCGGTCTCGACCCTCGAGGTGGGCAGCACACCGGCGTTGTGGACGAGGATGTCGATCTCGCCGATCGAGTCGGCGAATTTCTCGATCGATGCGCGATCGGTCAGGTCGAGGGTGGCCGCGCTGCTCGATCCGCCGAGCGATCGGGCGACCGCATCGGCGGCGTCGTGGTTGCGCCCTGCGACGATCACGGTGGCCCCGGCGGCGGCCGCTCCGCGGGCGGTGGCGACGCCGAGCCCGCGGGTCGCCCCGGTCACGACCACCGTGACGCCGTCGAGACGGGGGAGTCGCGCTGCGGTCCAGGTCATGGCGTCACGATACGACGACCGTCCTCCGCCACCGCACATGCCGTGGCGACCCGGGGCGTCAGTAGAGCATGCGCCGGTAGTTCTCCTCGGCGTAGTGCCGCTCGAGTTCGGCGAGCCCCGGGCTCAGCATCACCGCGTGGCTGATCTCTGCGACGCTCGGCAGATCGTCGGGATTCCAGGTGTCGGTGTCCCACAGCTTCGACCGCATGAACGCCTTCGCGCAGTGGAAGAACGTCTCCTCGACGCTGATCTCCAACGCCAGGATCGGGCGGTTCCCGGAGACGACCATGTCGTCGAAGTAGTCGGCGTCGGAGACGATGCGGGCAATGCCGTTGATGCGCAGCGTGTCGCCGCGACCGGGGACCACGAAGAGGGTCCCGACGTGTGGATCGGTCAGGACGTTGAGGTAGCCGTCGACCCGCTTGTTGCCGGGCCGCTCGGGGATGGCGATGGTCGTGTCGTCGAGGACGCGCACGAATCCCGGCGGGTCACCCTTGGGTGAGACGTCGACGGCGCCGCCCTCACCGGTGGTCGACACGACGACGAACGGCGACTGGGCAATCCACTCGCGGTGCACGTCGGTGAGTCGGTCGCGGACCTTGGTGGCGACTCGTTCGTTCGGGTGACCCACGATGGACCGCAGTTGATCGACGGTCGTCACGGTGTGATCGCTCGCTGTGTGATCGCGGTGAGGGGGATGCACGTCACCATCCTCACCCGCCGAGGCCCGACTGCGGAACCCCGACGAATACCATCGTGTGGTGGCATCTCCTCTCTCGTCCGTCGATGCGCGCCCCGCCGATCAGGCCCCCGTCGATCCGCTCGCCGGACTCGCGGCCGTCGCGTGTGGTGATTCGGCGATCGCCGGCATCCGCGCGCTGCGCGGGCGTCGCGCACTCGACATCACCGGTCCCGACGCGGCGCGGCCTTTCGTGCTCGCCGCGGCGGCCCAGGCGGGCGATGATCCCGCGGTGCCCTCGGGTCCGCTGCTGGTGGTGTCGGCCAACGGCCGCGAGGCCGACGACCTGACCGCCGAACTCCGCCAGATGATCGGTGACGCGGTCGCGCAGTTCCCGTCGTGGGAGACGCTGCCGCACGAACGACTCTCGCCCAGCGCCGACACCGTCGGTGCGCGACTCCAGGTCCTGCACCGCCTGGCCCACCCGGAGGACGCCGCCTACGGGCCGCCTCTGACGGTGGTCGTCACCACCGTGCGGTCGCTGGTGCAGCCCATGGCGCCGGGCGTGGGCGACACCGACCCCATCACCCTGCGTGAGGGCGCGGAGTTCGATTTCGACGCCCTTCTCGCGAGGCTGGTGGAACTGGCCTACGAACGCGTCGACATGGTCGGCAAGCGCGGCGAGTTCGCGGTCCGCGGCGGCATCCTCGACGTGTTCCCCACGACCGCCGATCTCCCGGTGCGCGTGGAGTTCTGGGGTGATGAGATCACCGAGCAGCGCGCGTTCTCCGTCGCCGACCAACGCAGCCAACCCGAGGTCGACGCCTCGGTGGTCCACGTGCACCCGTGTCGTGAACTGATCCTGACCGACGCCGTCCGGGCCCGTGCCGCGGAGCTGATCGACACCGAGGGCACCGATCGATCGCTCACCGAGATGCTCACGAAACTGTCCGAGGGCATGCCGGCCGAGGGCATGGAGGCGCTCATCCCGGTCCTCGTGGGTGGACAGATGCAGTTGCTCACCGAGGTGATGCCCGAGGGCACACACGTCCTCGTTCTCGACCCCGAGAAGGTGCGCACACGCGCCGCCGACCTCGCGAAGACCGGAGCGGAGTTCCTCGAGGCGTCGTGGACGGCGGCGTCGATGGGTGGTGACGCGCCGCTCGACTCCAACGCCGGGGACGGCAACGGTCTCGGCGGGATCGACCTGCAGGCCAGCAGCTATCGGCCCCTGGCCGAGGTCCAGGAGACCACCGTCGCCGCGGGTCGACCGTGGTGGACGATGAGTCCGCTCGAGACCGCACCCGACATCGACGACGAGACGACCGTGCGCCTCGATCTCGCCGCGGGGCCCGCACCCCGTGGGTCGGAGACCGAGCTCGCGACGACGTTCGCGTCGTTGCGCGCGCACGTGACCACCGGCGGCCGTGCGACGATCGTCGTCGCCGGACGGGGAACGGCCCAGCGCTATCTCGAACGCCTCGGCGAGGCGGAGGTCCCCGCGACGATCGGCGACATCGGCTCGACACCGGAACCCGGCATCGTCTCCATCCTCTGTGGCACGTTGCGGCACGGACTGATCTGTCCCGATGCGGGCCTGGTGATCGTCTCCGAGGCCGACCTCACCGGATCGAGGGTCGCCGGTGCCCGAGAGGGCAAGCGACTTCCGGCCAAGCGCCGCAACCAGGTCGACCCGCTGGCGCTGACCGCCGGCGACATGGTGGTCCACGATCAACACGGCATCGGCAAGTTCGTCGAGATGATCGAACGCACCGTCGCCGGTGCGCGCCGCGAGTACCTCGTGATCGAGTACGCACCCAGCAAGCGTGGCCACCCCGGTGACCGCCTGTTCGTGCCGATGGACTCCCTCGACCAGCTCTCCCGCTACGTCGGCGGCGAGCAGCCGTCGCTGTCGAAACTCGGCGGGTCGGACTGGCAGAACACCAAGCGCAAGGCGCGCAAGGCCGTTCGCGAGATCGCCGGTGAGCTCGTCGCGCTCTACGCCGCGCGTCACGCCGCACCGGGGCACGCCTTCGCCCCCGACACCCCGTGGCAGACCGAGATGGAGGACGCTTTCGGTTTCACCGAGACCGTCGATCAGATGACGGTGATCGGCGAGGTCAAGTCCGACATGGAGAAGGCGGTCCCGATGGACCGCGTCATCGTCGGCGACGTGGGGTACGGCAAGACCGAGATCGCGGTGCGCGCCGCGTTCAAGGCGGTACAGGACGGCAAGCAGGTCGCCGTGCTGGTGCCGACGACCATTCTGGCGCAACAGCATCTGCAGACCTTCACCGAACGCATGGCGGGGTTCCCGGTGACCATCCGCGGGCTGTCGCGCTTCACCGACGCCAAGGAGTCGCGCGAGATCATCGACTCGATGGCCGAGGGCGGCGTCGACATCGTGGTCGGCACCCACCGACTGCTGCAGACCGCGGTCCGGTGGAAGGACCTCGGACTCGTGATCGTCGACGAGGAACAGCGTTTCGGCGTCGAACACAAGGAACACATCAAGGCGCTGCGGACCCACGTCGACGTGCTGACGATGTCGGCGACGCCGATCCCGCGCACGCTGGAGATGTCGATGGCGGGCATCCGTGAGATGTCGACCATCCTCACGCCACCCGAGGAGCGCCACCCGGTGCTCACCTACGTCGGCGCCTATCAACCCAAGCAGGTCGCCGCGGCGATCCGGCGCGAGCTGCTGCGCGACGGCCAGGTGTTCTTCGTGCACAACCGGGTGAGCTCGATCGACAAGGCCGCCAAGAACATCGCGGACATGGTGCCCGAGGCGAGGGTCGTGGTCGCGCACGGCCAGATGGGTGAGGAGCAACTCGAACGCACCGTCGCCGGCTTCTGGAACCGCGAGTTCGACGTCCTCGTCTGCACGACGATCATCGAGACCGGTCTCGACATCTCCAACGCGAACACGCTCATCGTCGACCGCGCCGAGGCGCTGGGTCTCTCGCAGCTCCACCAGTTGCGCGGCCGCGTGGGTCGTAGCCGCGAACGCGGGTACGCCTACCTGCTCTACAGCCCCGAGAAGCCGCTCACCGAGACGGCCTATGACCGGCTGGCCACCATCGCGCAGAACAACGAACTCGGAGCCGGCATGGCCGTCGCGCTCAAGGACCTCGAACTGCGCGGTGCGGGAAACGTGTTGGGGGCCGAGCAGTCCGGACACGTCGCCGGGGTCGGTTTCGACCTCTACGTGCGGCTGGTCGGCGAGGCCGTGGAGGCCTATCGCGCCGCGGCCGACGGCAAGCCGATCATGTCGGAGGAGAACCGGGAGGTCCGCATCGACCTGCCGGTCGACGCCCACATCCCGGCCGACTACGTCGACTCCGACCGTCTGCGCCTCGAGGCCTACCGCAAACTCGCGGCGGCACTCGACGATTCGGACATCACCTCGATCGTCGACGAACTCCTCGACCGCTACGGTCCGCTGCCCGCGGAGGTGTCGCGCCTGGTGTCTGTGGCGAAACTGCGTCTGCTGGCGCGCGAACTCGGCGTCACCGAGATCGGGATGGCCGGCACCCAGGTCAAGATCGCGCAGGTGTCACTGCTCGACAGCCAGCAGATCCGGATCAAGCGCATCTACCCGGGATCGTCGTATCGGGCCACGACATCGGTTCTCACCCTTCCGGTTCCACGGACCGCAGGGGTCGGCAGTGCCCGGGTGCGCGACGTCGAACTCATCCAGGTCGTCGCCGACGTGTTGCTGGTGATCCACGGATCCGATCCGGGCTCGCGGGACATGCGCGGCCCGACGATCACCGACGACCACGCGGTGTCGTGACCGAGCCCGATCCGCGCAGTGGTGAGGCGCTGCTCGAGGCCGTCGAGCTGATGGATCGTCTGCGCCGCACGGGACCCTGGGAGGCGGCGCAGACCCATGATTCGCTGCGTCGCTATCTGCTCGAGGAGACCTACGAACTACTCGACGCCATCGAGGGCGGCAGCCGCGCCGACCTTCTCGAGGAACTCGCCGACATCCTGTTGCAGGTGCTGTTCCACGCACGGATCGCCGCCGACGATCCGACCGAACCGTTCGACATCGACGACGTCGCACGGGCGTTCACCGCGAAGATCTCCTCACGCACGGCCGGCGTGTTGGCGGGGGAGACCGACCTCGAGACCCAGCTGCGGCAGTGGGAGGAGAGCAAGGCCGCCGAGAAGGCCCGCGACTCCGTGCTGGACGGGGTGGCGGTGTCGCAACCGGCGTTGGCGTTGACGCAGAAGGTGATCGAGCGTCTCGACGCGGCCGGATTCCCGCGCGACCTGATCCCCGAGTCGCTGCTGACGATCCACTTCGCGACCCATCTCGCCTCCGACGCGGAGGCCAGTCTCGAGGACCGTCAGCGCAGCCGCATCGTCGCCTTCATGGATCGGGTGCGCGCCGCAGAGAAGGCTCTCCGGACCGCCGGGGTCGCCGCGCCCGATCCCGACGACTGGCGCCGCGGGTTCGTGTCGATCGACTGAGGACTACTCGTCGGTCGTCGGCGGATCGAGTAGGAGGACGTCGTCGGCGGGCAGCCGCAGCGGGACCTCGGTGAACCGCTCGGCGTGATGCGGATAGGCGGCGCGGATCCACACGGCGTTGTCGTCGAGCTGGGTCATCGCCACCCGCCGCCACCGCCAGTCCGGTTGCGGCCGCGTGAAATCGGTGTCCCGGGTGATCGGGATCGGCGCCCGTGCCCAGCACGGCGCGGTCAGCGAGGCGAGCCCTCGTGCCGCCAACACCTCGGCGGCGTCGGCGATGTCGATCTCGGCGGCGACCACCTGGCCGACCGGGTTGACCGCATCGACGACCTCGTCGTCGGGATGGTTCGAGATCGTCCATCCGATGATCTCGCCGTCGGAGGATCGACGGACCGGGAGTCGGCTCCGCCAGCGGTCGATGTCCACGACTCCACCGTACCGACGCAATCGGATGCGATTGTTCTCGCTCAGCGAGAACCATCGCATCGGATTCAGGTGAAGAGGTGCTGTCCCCACCACTCGCCGGGCTTCAACCCGGGCGGGCACGCGAACAGTGCGCTGCCGTTGTGCGACAGGTACTCCATCATCGCGTCCTTGGACGCGAGTTGTCGCTGCATGGGGACGAACTGGGCCCCGGGATCGCGGCAGTAGGCGATGAAGAACAGGCCGGCGTCGAGGTGACCGAAACCGTCGGAGCCGTCGGTGAAGTTGTAGCCACGGCGCAGGATCTGGACGCCGTTCAGGTTGTCCGGGTGCGCGAGTCGGACGTGGGCGTCGCGGGCGATGGTCGGTCCGTCGGAGGTCGCGACCGCGAAGTTCGGGGTGTCGTCCTCGTGCGTCATGCCCAGCGGCGCGCCGACGCCCTTGGTGCGTCCGATGATGGCCTCCTGCTCGGAGAGGTTCGCGCGGTCCCAGGGCTCGATGTCCATGCGGATACGGCGCGCGACGAGGTAGCTGCCGCCGGTCATCCACTGGGCCGAGGCCGGGTTGTCGGCCGGATCGACCCACACCCACCGGTCGAGGACGTCGGTCTGCTCGGCGCGGATGTTCGCGGTGCCGTCCTTGAACCCGAACATGTTCCGCGGGGTCTGCTGGTTGGCGGTGGTCGTCGAGGTACGACCGAAGCCGAGCTGGGACCACCTCACGCTCACCACGCCGAAACCGAGACGGGCGAGGTTGCGGATGGCGTGCACCGCCACCTGCGGATCGTTGGCACACGCCTGCACACAGATGTCGCCGTGGCTGCGTGACGGCTCGATCGCATCCTTGGCGAACCCCGGAAGATCATTCAGCGCAGCGGGTTTGCGGTCCCCGATGCCGAAGCGATCGGCGCGCGACGGGTCCGATGCGCTGGGTCCGAACAGGCCGGGGCCGAAACCGACGGTCAACGTCAGCGCCGAGGCCTCGAGCCCGAGCGCCTCGCCGGTGTCGGCGGGAGGGTTGTACTCGCCGTGGTCGACGGCACCGCCGTCGACGGTCTCCTGCCCCTTGGTCATCCGCTCGGCCGCCGCGGTCCAGCGCTTGAGCATGTCGATCAGCTCGTCGCGCGAGTCGGTGATCACATCGAACGAGGCGAAATGGAGTCGGTCCTGGGCCTCGGTGATGATGCCGGCCTGTCGGGTGCCGCGGAACGCCACCACATCCGACGACGACGAGTCGCTCTCGGCGAGACGGGCGCCGGTGACACCCGCGGCGGCCGCGACCACCACTCCCGCACCCGTCGCACCGAACAGCGTGCGACGGGAGAACCGCCGAGACGACGTCGGTGGTTCGGGAGTGGGAGCGGTGGGTTCGGTCACTGACCCAGCACCAACCCCGGAACCTGGCTCAGCGACTGCGACAGGGCATCGATCTGATCCGACAACGACTTCCGCTTCTCGGCCGGCACGGTGTCGTAGGAGACGTAGCCGTCGCCGGAGCGGAACGAGTTGATGTCGTTGCGGATGGTCTGGAACTGCGCGGTGATCTTGTCCATCAGCGCGGGGTTCTTCGCCGAGATGACCGGCTGCAGATCGGCGATGAGGGTCTCCGAGCCGTCGATGTTGGCAGCGAAGTCGAACAGGTCGGTGTGGGAGTAGCGATCCTCCTCACCGCCGACCTTGGTCGCCGCGATCTCGTCGACGAGGGCCTGCGGACCCTTCACGAACGACTGTGTCTCGAAGGTGAAGTCGGGCTTGGCGACCTCGGTCACGAGACGACCCACGTCGGTGTTCAGCTGCGCGGCGACCTTGTCGATCGCGTCCTTGGAGTCGGCGGTGCGGCTGTTGGCCAGGTCGGCGGCGGCGACGTCGCTGCCCTGCTCGCCGACATCGGACTGCTGCGGCGGCCACAGGAAACGCTCGAGACGGTGGAAGCCGGTGAACGGCTCGGTGCCGTCGGCGGTGTCGTCCCACCGCATGTCGATGGCGGGATCGAGGTCGGGGAACGACTCGGCCACCGGCTCGATGCGCTCGTAGAAGGTGCGGGTGAGCCCGAACTGCGCGCGCGCGGCGTCGAGGTCGCCCGCGATGATCGCGTCGGTGAACGACTTCGTCTGCGCCTGCAGCCCGTTGAGCTGGCCACGGACGTACGTGAGGTAGGTCTGCTTGGCGGTCTCGACACTGGCCGGCGCCTGCGACTTCTCCTTCTTCTCGCCCGAGACGGTGAGGTCCTTGCGGATCCCGTCGCCGACCATGCCCGGCTTGCAGGCGACCTGGTAGGTGGCGGGGTCGACGATCTCGACGGTGAGCTTGCCGGTGAGACCGGGACCGATGTTCTCGACCTCACCCAGCACACGGTTGTTGTTGCCGTAGACGTAGAACTCGGTGACCTTGTCGCCGTTGTTGTTCACGGTGAAGTCGACGTTGCCGGTCTGCGCCTCCGACGTCGACAGGTCGCACGAGCTGTCGGTGGAGGTGACGGCGATCGTCTTCTCCGACGACGTCGCCTTCTCGGTGCAGGCGGTGAGGAGCAGTGGTGCCGCCAGCGCCGCGCAAGCGGCGGTGGTCGTGATGAGCCTGGATGTCACCGGGTTCCCTTTCAGCATCCGGCTCACTGTGCGGCCGGGGTCTCGACGCGCGCAGCAGGTGTGGTGGCCGTGGACTGGCCGGTGCTGCGACGCGGGCGGAAGAACAGGGTCATCACGACGGCGAGGTAGGCGACCCACGCGACGACCTGGAGCACTGTGGGCTCCGGAGTGAAGTTGAAGATGCCACCGAGAAGCGTTCCGTACCACGACGACTGGTCGTACACCGAGGAGATGTCGAACGCACGATCGGACAGTCCGGGGAGCCAACCGACGGTCTGCACGGCGTGGATCCCGTAGGCCAGGATCCCGGCCGCGACGACGATGAGGAACGCACCGGTGTAGGTGAAGAACTTCTGCAGGTTGATCTTCACGGTGCCGAAGTAGAGGCCGACGGTGATGCCCACCGCGATGAGGACGCCGATGAGCAGCCCGACCAGCGGCCAGCTGCTGCCCGAGGTGTTCTCGGCGTAACCGACCATCAGCAGTGCCGTCTCGATGCCCTCGCGGCCGACGGCGAGGAACGCCAGGGCGAGGACGGCGGGTGCGCCGAGTTCGAGTGCGCGGCCCATCCCCGCCTTCAGATCGCCCGAGATGTGCGCGGCGGCCCCGCGCATCCACAGCACCATCAGCGTGACGATGACGACGGCGACCAGCGAGGCGACGCCGGCGACCGCCTCGGCGGCCAGCCCGGAGATGGTGGAGGTGCCGTAGTGGATCCCCGCGAAGACCGCGAAGACCATGGCGACCGCGGCTGCCACGCCGATCCACACCCACCGCAGCGCGTCACGCCGGTCTGATTTCACGAGGAACGCGACCAGGATCATCACGACGATCCCGGTCTCGAGGCCCTCGCGGACGCCGATCAGTCCACTACCGAACAGCTGGGTCACCACGGAGGGGGAGTTCATGTGGCGTGATCCTTCGGAGTCGGACGACCTGGCCGGGGCTCAGCTAAGGCTGTGCAACGTTCGGTAAGGCTAACTTCGGCAGAGTACCCCGCTCGGCGTGGGAACGATAAATGACGCCGAGCAGTTGAGACGCTGGACCGATGAACAGAAAGGGGTCGACCGTGCGCAGGTCAGTGCGATCACCGCGGACGGTCGGCGCGCGCCGTCGAACTCGCACGCTCGCACCGCTGGTGGTGGCGCCGCTCGTGGCGGTGATGGCGAGCGCGTGCATCGACCTCCCGGGACGGGAGTCGGTACCGATCCCCGAAGGTGTCCCACCCGGCCCGGGTGCCGCCGTCCCCTACCTCGACATCAACGCCCCCGGCCGCACGGCCGATCGTCTCGAGGCCTGGGCGCAGCCGATCGCCTCCTCGACCGGCATCCCGCTGACCTCGATGGAGGCCTACGGCAACGCCGCGGAGATCCAACGACAACAGCACCCCGAATGCGGTCTGGCCTGGACCACCCTGGCCGGGGTGGCCGGCGTGGAGAGCAAGCACGGGACCTACCGGGGCTCGACGGTCGCGGCGAACGGGGACGTGCGCCCACCCATCCGAGGTGTGCTGCTCGACGGGACCGCGGGCAACGCGAAGATCGCCGACACCGACGGCGGCACCCTCGACGGCGACAGCACCCTCGACCGCGCGATGGGACCGTTCCAGTTCATCCCCGAGACGTGGAAGCGCTACGGCGTCGACGCGAACGGTGACGGGGTCGCGAGCCCCGACAACATCGACGACGCGGCGTTGTCGGCGGCGCGGTACCTGTGTGTCTCCGGTGGCGACCTGACCACGCCGCAGGGGTGGGAGAAGGCGGTCATGGTCTACAACAACTCGATGAAATACGTCCTCGACGTCCGCGATCACGCCAACGCCTACTCGGTCGACGTCGCCTTCTAGCCATCGGTGCGGCCGTCCGCGGCCGAGTCGGTCGTCGGCGCGGGCGAGTCAGACGCCGGTCGACGGGGTGCTTGGCATTAGTCTTTGACCCGAACATGGCGTTCGGTGACCGACACCCGGTCTCACCGACGCCGTCGAGCGACGACGAAGGGGCGCCACGTGGCCACGATCGATCAGGTGGGAGCGCGAGAGATCCTCGACTCCCGGGGAAATCCGACCGTCGAGGTCGAGGTGGTCCTCGACGACGGGACCTTCACCCGCGCCGCGGTGCCCTCGGGCGCCTCCACCGGTGAGCACGAGGCCGTCGAGCTGCGCGACGGCGGCGACCGCTACGGCGGCAAGGGCGTCACCAAGGCCGTCGAGTCCGTCCTCGGCGAGATCGCCCCCGCGGTCATCGGCATCGAGGCCGACGACCAGCGTGTCGTCGACCAGGCTCTGCTCGATCTCGACGGCACCGCGGACAAGTCGCGCCTCGGCGCCAATGCCCTTCTCGGTGTGTCGCTCGCGGTCGCCAAGGGCGCCGCTGAGTCGGCAGGCCTGCCGCTGTTCCGCTACGTCGGTGGACCCAACGCCCACATCCTCCCCGTGCCGATGATGAACATCATCAACGGTGGCGCCCACGCCGACAGCGGCGTCGACGTGCAGGAGTTCATGATCGCCCCCGTCGGTGCACCGACGTTCAAGGAAGCGCTGCGCTGGGGCGCGGAGGTCTACCACGCGCTGAAGTCGGTGCTGAAGGACAAGGGCCTCTCGACCGGTCTCGGCGACGAGGGCGGCTTCGCCCCCGACCTCGCGGGCACCAAGGCCGCGCTCGACCTCATCCTCGAGGCCATCGGCAAGACCGGGCTGACCCCCGGTCGCGACATCGCGCTCGCGCTCGACGTCGCCGCGACCGAGTTCTACACCGCGGGAACCGGTTACGCGTTCGAGAAGGAGACCAAGACCGCGGCCGAGATGTCGGCGTTCTACGCCGAGCTCGTGGCGTCGTACCCGCTCGTCTCGATCGAGGACCCGCTCGACGAGAACGACTGGGACGGGTGGGTGTCGCTGACGGAGTCGATCGGCGACAAGGTGCAGCTCGTCGGCGACGACCTGTTCGTGACCAACCCCGAGCGCCTCGAGGACGGCATCAACAAGGGTGCCGCCAACGCGTTGCTGGTGAAGGTGAACCAGATCGGCACTCTCACCGAGACCCTCGACGCCGTCGCGCTCGCGCACAACAACGGCTACAAGACGATGATGAGCCACCGTTCCGGCGAGACCGAGGACACCACCATCGCCGACCTCGCCGTCGCGTGCAGCTGCGGCCAGATCAAGACCGGTGCCCCGGCGCGCAGCGAGCGCGTCGCGAAGTACAACCAGCTTCTCCGTATCGAGGAGGGCCTGGGCGACGCCGCCCGCTACGCAGGCGATCTGGCGTTCCCGCGCTTCTCGTTCGAGGGCTGAGCAGGAGGACTCGGACCGTGACGGGCTACGACCGATGACCGGGCGCAACGATCGACGGGGGCGGGGGCGCGGTTCTGCGCGCCCGACCCCGACACGTCGCGCCGACGGTCGTCGTGCGAGCGGCTCGCGTACGGACCGGGCACGCACCGAGTCACGTCGTGCCGACACCCCGGTGACGCCGGATCCACTCGACACGGCGGCCTCGGTCGACGACGACCTCGACACCTCGCCCCGACGCGAGACCGGGCGGGACGTCGGCTCGACGGCCGTCGTCGACGATCGTCCGCGTCGACGTCTGGTGCGCGGCATGAGTCCGAAACGTGCGGTGCTGCTCGCGATGGTGGTGAGCGTCGTCGCGCTGACGCTCGCGGTGCCGTTGCGGACGTACTTCTCGCAGCAGTCGGAATCGGACCAGCTCGCCGGCGCCAACACCTCGCTGCGCACCGAGGTCTCGGAGCTGCAGTCGAAGGTCGACGAGCAGAACGATCCCGCGTACATCCAGGCCCAGGCCCGCGATCGCCTCCAGTTCGTGATGCCCGGTGACAAGGCCGTCGTCATGCAGTTCCCGACACCGCCCGCGAAGTCCGACGAGGAGAAGCGGGCCGAGCGTCGTGCCGGCAACGCCTGGTACACCAACCTCCTGGACTCGGTGTCCACGCCGGTCGACCGGTGAGGACAGACCGGGAGTGACCGATCAGGCCCACCGGCAGCCCTCTCCGGAGGATCTCGCCGCGGTCGCCGCGCAACTCGGGCGCGAGCCGCGCGGTGTGCTGGAGATCAGCTACCGCACGCCCGACGGCGCCCCCGCGGTGGTGAAGACCGCGCCGCGGCTGCCCGACGGCACGCCGTTCCCGACCTTGTTCTACCTGACCGACCCGCGGCTGACCGCCGAGGCGAGCCGACTGGAGTCGGCAGGGGTGATGCGGTCGATGTCGCAGCGGCTGCTGACCGACTCCGCGCTCGCGGCGCGATACCGCGACGCCCACCTGTCGTATCTCGCCGAGCGTGACGAGATCGAGTCGCTGGGAACCGATTTCACCGGTGGTGGCATGCCCGATCGGGTCAAGTGCCTGCACGTGCTCATCGCGCATTCGCTGGCAAAGGGCCCGGGTGCGAACCCCCTCGGCGACGAGGCGGTGGCGCTCGCGGCCGAATCATCCTTGCGCGGAACAGCGTTGCCGGCCTACTGGCCCCGGGCCGCCGACTTCCCCGATCTCGATGTGGAGGGCTCGTCGTGAGTACCGTCGCCGCCGTCGACTGCGGCACCAACTCGATCCGACTGCTCATCTCCCGGCGCGACGACGACGGCGTCCTGGTCGACGTCCACCGCGAGATGCGCGTGGTGCGGCTCGGCGAGGGTGTCGACGCGACCGGCGAGTTCACGACCGGCGCCCTGGCTCGTACGCGCGCGGCGTTGGCCGACTACGTGACGGTGATGGAGGCCAACGGTGTCACGGCGGTGCGGATGGTCGCCACGTCGGCAACCCGCGACGCGGGCAACCGTGACGAGTTCTTCGCCATGACCCGCGAATTGCTGGGACGGGTGTCGGACGGTGCGGTGGCTGAGGTGATCAGCGGTGACGAAGAGGCGCGGTTGTCGTTCGCCGGCGCCGTCGGTGAGTTCGACCCGGCGCACGGCCCGTTCGTGGTGACCGACCTCGGTGGCGGATCGACCGAGGTGGTCCTCGGCGAGGCCGGCTCGGGTGTGTCGGCGGCGTTCTCGACGAACATCGGGTGCGTGCGGCTCACCGAGCGGGTGTTGCATTCCGATCCGCCGACCGCCGACGAGGTCTCCCGGGCGCGCGATACCGCGGCGACCGAACTCGCCCGTGCCTTCGCCGTGGTGCCGGTCGATCAGGCGCGCACCTGGGTGGGCGTGGCCGGCACGATGACGACGCTGGCGGCACTCGCTCTCGATCTGCCCACCTACGACGCCGAACGCATCCACCGATCACGGATCCCGCTGGCTGTTCTGACCGAGGTGTGCGAGCGGCTGGTGTCGATGACCCGCGAGGATCGCGCCGCGCTGGGTCCGATGCACCCGGGCCGTGTCGACGTGATCGGCGGGGGCTCGCTGGTGACGCTCGAACTCGCGCGGGTGCTCGCCGAGCGTGCGGGGATCACCGAACTCGTGGTGAGTGAGCACGACATCCTCGACGGGATCGCGCTCTCGATCACGTAGAGGTGGGTCAGGCCGGTGAGCGCAGCGAGATGTTGTTGCAGGCCTCGCACACGCTCTCGGGGATGACGCCGCGGCGCTGCAGGAAGCCGAAGATGATGCAGCCGAGGCAGATCCCGGCCGCCGACTCGAGCAGTGCGGCGATCACCACGAGCCCGACGGTGATCTGGGCGGCCAGGTCGAAGCCGAGCAGACTCAGGACGAGAGCGACGCCGGTGATGGTGAGGCCGATCGCCTGGGCGAAGCGCTTGGGCGGACCGGGGACCATCTTGGTGAGGCCCAGCCGGGGCACGATCACGCGGACCGACAGTTGCCCGAAGGGCGACAGGGTCGGGCCGGAGATGACGCGCAGCAGGAATCCCGCCGCCAGCACGGCGTAGAGGATCGGGTTGTCGACGACGATCGTCACGATCGCGAGCACCACGACCAGTGCCGCCGTGGAGCGTGCGGCGTACTCGTTGACCGGATTCGGGAAGGTCAACGCGGCCGGACGCCGCCGTGCGGCGGACTCGGTGGGGACAGTCTGATTCGACACGTGGCCGACACTAATGCGGCCGTCCACCCCGGGCAATCGTTGACGCCACGCTGGGCCGATGTCCGACGGTGGGAATAGATGTGGGGGTACGTCTCAGGCGATCGCCGGCTCGGCGTCCTCGGTGTCCAGTGACGCCAGGTGCTCTTTCACGACGTCGAGGCGGGGGAGCAGTGCCGCCGATGCCGCGGCCAGGGCGTAGCCGATGATCGGCACCCAGGCGGCGAGGCTCAGCGCGTGCAGCAGCTCGGGCTGGCTGTAGCGGCCCGCGGCATCGAAGAAGATGACGCCGGTGACCGCGACGCCGAGAGCGCCGCCCACCTGCTGGAACGTGCCGAGGACGCCCGACGCCGCACCGGAGTCACGGGTGTCGACCGTCGCCAGCGCGATGTCGAGCAGCGGCACCAACATGACCGTGAGCCCGATCCCGGCGATCGCCATCGGGATCACCGAGTCCCACGCCGAATACGAGGTGCCCTCGCTCCGGAGGACCTGGATGGTCCATGCGGTGCCGATCGTGATCAGCACCCCGCCGACCGCGGGGAGGATCCGGCCGAGACGCGAGACGAGTGCGGCCGCGACCCCGGCGGCGAGCATCGCGCCGAGACTGAACGGCAGCGTGAGTGCGCCCGAGGCGATGGCGGAGAACCCGAGACCGGTCTGCACGTAGAGGGCGAGGATGAGGAAGAACGAGGTGATCGATCCCTGGAACAGGAACTGGATCGCGATGCCGCCGGTGAACCCGCGATCGGTGAACAGACGCAGCGGCATCATCGCGCCGTCGGCGTCGTGGCGGCGTTCGTTCAGCACGAAGGCCAACAGCACCACCGGCGACAGCGCCATCAGCACGAACGACCACACCGGCCATCCGAGCTGGCGTCCCTCCACCAACGGGTAGACCAGCAGCAGGATGCCGCCCACCGCGAGGAGCACGCCCAGCGGGTCGAGCGGAGATGGGCGCTCCGCCTTGGTGTTCGGGACGAAGGCGATCGCGGCGATGGCGATGACGATGCCGACGGGGACGTTGATGAAGAAGATGGCGCGCCATCCGCCGCCGAACGGGTTGCTGGTGACCAGCCACCCGCCGAGGACGGGGCCGATGACCGCGGCCAACGCCGTGATGACGCCGATGATCGCGAAGATCGGCGCGCGCTCACGCGGTTTGTAGAGCGCCTGCACGCTGGCCAGCACCTGCGGGACCATCAGGCCGGCGAACAGGCCCTGACCGACACGGGAACCGACGAGTGTCTCGCCGTTCTGGGCCAGCGACGCGGTGAGGGACGCCAAGGTGAAGCCGACGATGCCGACGATGAACACCCGTTGCCGACCGTAGCGATCACCGAGGCGGCCGGCGGTGATCAGAACCCCGGCGAACGCCAGCACGTATCCGCCGATGAGCCACTCGAGCTGGGAGGGACTGGCGTCGAGGTCGTCGCGGATCGCGGGCAGCGCGACGTTGACGATGGTGACGTCCATCAGATCCATGAACATCGCGAAGGTGAGGACCGCGATGGCCAGGCCGCGGAGGCGGGTCATCGCGCGCAACCGATCAGGTGTGTGTGCACCCGCAGAGAGTAGCGAGCGGGTCGGACAATTGCCCGATCAGTTCTTCTCGCGCTTGGCCCAGAAGTCGCGGCCGGGGTGGTCCTCGGGGTCGATGGGCGAGTCGATCTCGGGCAGATCGCCCTCGTCGATCTCGGCCTTCTTCGCCGCCTCACGCATCTCGACGCCGTCGGCGACGAGATCCCCGATCTCTCGGGTGATCTCGACGACGGCGCCGGTGATGATGGTGGCGATACGGCCGACGTGGGTGGCGGTGGACTCGACGGCGGTCTGCAGCAGATCCTTGTTGCGTTCGAACCGTCCGACCATCGTCACCGCCTCCTCACGTCGTCGCCGCGCCGCGACCTCTCAGGCCACGTCCTGCTTCTGCCGGTCGACCTTAACACTGAACTCGACGTCGTCGGAGACCATCGAATTGGGCAGCGACAGCTTCGCGATCTTCTTCCAGGTCGACCCGATCTGGTGGCTGAAAGTACCTGTGTTGTAGGGCAACCCGTACTTCTCGCAGATCGCCTGCACCTCGGGCGCCATCTCCGGGTAGCGGTTGGCCGGGATGTCGGGGAACAGGTGGTGCTCGATCTGGTGCGAGAGGTTGCCGCTCATGATGTGGAACAGCGGGCTGCCGGTGATGTTGGCCGAGCCGAGCATCTGGCGCAGGTACCACTGACCCTTCGTCTCGTTCTCGCATTCCTCCGGCGTGAAGGTCTGCACACCCGACGGGAAGTGGCCGCAGAAGATGATGGAGAACGTCCACAGGTTGCGCACCAGGTTCGCGGTCACGTTGCCCGCGAGGGTCAGCGGGAACAGCGGGCCGGTGAGAGCCGGGTACACCACGTAGTCCTTGAGCACCTGCTTGCTCGCCTTGCGCCACATGCCCTTCACGAGGCCCTTGACGTCGGACCACTTGCGCGTGCCCGCGCGGATGTTCTCGACCTCGAGATCGTGGAGCATGACGCCCCACTCGAAACCGACCATGAGGGCGGTCGCGTAGGCGAGGTTGCCCAGGTAGTAGGGGTTCCACTCCTGGTCGCGGTCCATCCGGAGGATGCCGTAGCCGATGTCGCGGTCCTCACCCAGGATGTTGGTGAAGGTGTGGTGCATGTAGTTGTGGCTGTGGCGCCACTGGTCCGAGGGGCACACGGTGTCCCACTCGAACTCACGCGAGTTCAGCGACGGCTCACGCATCCAGTCGTACTGACCGTGCATGACGTTGTGGCCGATCTCCATGTTGTCGAGGATCTTCGACACGCTCAGGGCGGCCACGCCGGCGATCCAGGCCGGCGGGAACCATCCGAGGTAGGCCAGACCACGCCCGGCGACCTCGAACCCGCGCTGCGCCTTGATGATCTTGTAGATGTACTCGCGGTCGCGCTCACCGAGATCGGCGACGACGCGCGCACGCAGCTCGTCGAGTTCGCGACCGAGCTCCTCGACCTCCTCGTAGCTCAGGACGAGCTGGTTGGGGTCGGTCGCATCGGTGTCGGTGGTGTCGTTCTCGATGGTGGTGGGCAGTTGCATGATCGTCATGGTCAGTCCTCTCTCAGATGTCGATCTCGACGTCGCCGACCGGCGCGGAGATACAGAGTTGGATGTGCTTGTCGGATTCGGTGTCCATCTCGCCGGTGAGCACGTTGCGCGTGCATCCCGACTTCTTCGGCGCGGTGCACGAGAAGCAGATCCCCATGCGGCAACCGAACTCCGGGGTCAACCCGGCGGCCTCGGCCTGTTCGAGAATGGTGCGACCGTCGTTGTCGGACTCGGTCTTCGACGACGCGAAGCGCAGCGTGCCGCTCACCGGCTCGTCGGGATCGGGGGCGAAGGATGCCGGCGCGGTGAACGCCTCGCTGTGGACCCGATCGCCCAGACCGCGGGCGTCGAAGAACTCGCGTGCCGCGTCCATGAGTCCCGCAGGGCCGCAGACGAACACCTCGATGTCGGTCAGGTCGGGCACGAGATCGCTCAGGTGCTCGTCGGTGAGGTGACCGCTGTGACGGGCGCCGTCGACCGATTCGCGGGTGTGGATGGTGTGCACGGCGACGGTGTCGTGGAGCCGGTCGAGATCGATGAGCTCATCGGCGTATGCGACGTCATCGGGCGAGGCGGCGTAGTGGATGAAGGTCATCCGGCCGGTGTGTCGCTCGGCGACGAGCGTGCGCATCATCGAGAGAACAGGTGTGACCCCACTTCCGCCGCTGATGAACACCGCGTTGCGGGGGCGCTGTTCGGGGAGCACGAAGTCTCCGGTCGCGGGGGTGAGACCGACAACGTCACCGACCTTCGCGTGATCGCGCAGGTGCTTGGAGACGAAGCCGTCGTCGTGGGCGGTGATCGTGAGCTCGACCCGACCGTCGCGACCGCTCTCGGCGTTCGCCGGCGAGAAGCATCGGGTGTGGCGCACGCCGTTGATGACGGTGCTCAGCTGGATGTACTGACCTGCGCGGAAGCCGGTCCACTGGCGTGTGGGGGCCAGCACGAGGGTGACGGCGCGCGAGGTGGGTCGGCGGACCTCGACGACCTTCGCGCGGAGGTCGCTCCAGGTGATCATCGGGTCGACGAGTTCGAGATATCGGTCGACGGGGTGGGGTGCGAGCGCGGCCTCGATCACGGAGCCGAACAACGCGGGGAAGCGTTCGAACATCGGTGCCTCCTGCGGGGATGGGAGTGTGTGGGGTACAGCGGCGGGCCGAACACTTTCGGTGAACACTTGTACACCGATAGTGTGCCACTCGGTGGTGGTGGGCGGTCAAGAGCGGGGGCTGGTCGGGGCCGTCACACACCCATCCGACGTGTGATGCAGTTCACTCCCGGCGGCCACGTCGGGCGTGAGGACGCGCTACTTCTGCCTAGACTTGCCGGGTGCCGCGTCCCGTAGATGACCTGTCGACGCGGGCGTCCCGGGGTTCGCGGACGTCCGGCGCGTCTCGGTCGTCGAGTCGTGCGGCCGCGGTCGACGCCACCGAGAGCCGCTCGGCGCGGAAGAGCAGAACACGCTCGGCTCTGCTCGACGAGACCCTGGACCTGGTCGCCGACCGCAGCTTCTCGAGCCTCAGCCTGCGTGAGGTGGCCAAGGCCGCGGGAATCGTGCCCACTGCCTTCTATCGCCATTTCGCCTCGATGGAGGACCTCGGGGTGACGCTCGTCGAGGATTCGATGCGCGTGCTGCGCACCATGCTGCGCGAAGGGCGTCGCGACCTCGCTGCCCGCGACGCCGTCCCCACCGCGCAGAGTTCGCTGGCCATCCTGGTGCAGCAGGTCCGCGACAACGAGGCACAGTTCCGCTTCCTCGTCCGCGAACAGCACGGCGGGGTCGCCGAGATCCGGCGCGCGATCGACACCGAGCTCCGATTGTTCGTCAAGGAACTCGCGATCGATCTCTCCCGCATCCCCGAGATGGCCCGCTGGGGCGCCGAGGATCTCGAACTCGCGGCCGATCTCATGGTCAACGTGATGCTGCACGCCGTCGCCGAGCTGATCGAGGCCAGCCGTCGCGATCCGGTCGCCGACCGGGAACTGCTCGAGCGCACGCAGCGCAAACTGATCATGGTCATCCTCGGCATGCGTTCCTGGCGCACCGACGGGACCTGATCGGCCCTGTTCCCGGGCCGATCACCTTAGGATCAGCAACCATGACCGACGATGTGCCCGAGCCACCCCGGCGGCCCAATCCCTCACGCGGCGCGCTCGTTCTGGTCGGGATTCTCGCGCTGGCGTTCGTGATCGGTCTCGCCGCGGTCATCGGCTACCTGGTGCTCGGCCGGTCGAGCACCGCCGGGACGTTCCCCACGGGTGCTCCCGCCACGTCGGTCACCACCACCGCGACCTCAGACGGCGCGCCGGCCCCCTCCTCGCCGCCCCTGTCGTCCTCGTCCTCGTCGTCGCGATCGCGCTCCGCGCCGTCGCGAACACCGGCCACCACGGCGTCAGGGGCACCGAACGGGTCGACGCCCTGTCCCATCCGCTACGCCCGCACCGGCCTCTACCGGGCGTCGTCGGTGGGGAGTTCGGCCACGACATGTGGTTTCGCCGAAGAGGTACGGATCGCCTACGCGCGCACCGGTCGGCCCGGACAGTTGCCGCGGCCCGTCTCCGCGACCAGTCCCGAGACCGGGGAGACCATCCGGATGATTTGTGCCGCAGAGGGGCCCACGGTCACCTGCACCGGTGGCGACGACGCTGTCGTCTACTTGTACTGAGTTTCGGCACAGTCGGCGGGGATCTTCGGCACGCTCGGCGGAGGTCCCGGATGACGCCGCCGAGCGTGCCGAAAGGTGGCGCCGAGCGTGCCGAAACTGCGCACCGACCGTGCCGAAACCGACCCCCGACCGTGCCGATCGGCGGGTGTCAGCAGTCGTCCGGGACCGTCGAGGGCGGGGTGTCGCCGGGTCCCTTGCGTTCCGCGCGCGCGATGAGCGCGGGCAGACCGTCGGAGAGTATCGGCGAGTGCGAGATGAAACTGACGCAGCCACCCTGGTGGAAGCCGCCGACGATCCCGATGATCGACCGTTTCACCAGCCACGGCGAGCCGCTCGTCCCGTCGACGAGGCCGCGGCAGGTGATGGTCGGCGCCCCGCGCGCGATGCGGGTCGATCCGCGGCATCCGACCGGTGAGTCGCCGCTGCCCGCGCCGTACCCGATCACCCGTACCCCGACGCCGGCGCGAAACGGGATGAAGGAGAAACCGCGACCGGTGGCGGCCTCGAGGGATCGCCGATGCTTCCCCGACGACGGGGCGACGCGCAGTACCGCGAAGTCGTGGTTGTCGTCCTGGCTCGCGATCCATGCCGGGTCGAGGTAGATCGCGGTGACCGACCATGACCCGAACGGTTCTCGGCCCGCGGCATAACCGGGCACCACGTGCAGTGGTGCGGTGATCGCCGAGACGCAGTGGGCGGCGGTCAGCATCAGGTCGCCGGTGGTGGAGTGGATCGATTCGGCGGTGCAGGTGTGTCGGTCGGTGTCACCGACGAACACCGCGGCGACTCGTCGATTGGGGGAGAGGTCGGTCGAGGTCGATGTGACCGACCCGCCCACGAGAAGCGCGACGGCGATGATCGCCACGGCGATCACGATGCGTCGCATCTCGCCATCGTAGAGACTTCGCGGCTCTCGCCGCGGGGGTCACCGCACGGTGACCGAGATGTCGGTGTTTCGTGTCGTGGCGGGCAGTTTCGTGGTGTCGACGACGAGGATCTCGCCGGAATCCTGGAGCCCGTTTGCCAGGGTCTTCGATTCGAGGGTGAACGGTGGTGTGGTGGAGGCGAGTCCGGCGAGCCCGAAGTCGCTGTCGTTCGAGATCGCCAGGCGCCTGCCGCCGTCGAGTGCCGCCACGCCCTCGACCTTGTCGTGGCCGAAGAAGCCGCCCGAGGGGTCGAGTCCGGTGACGAGACCGCCGAGGTCGACGTCGAGTGTCCTGCCTGCCGTGGCGATGCCCATCGATCGCAGGCGCGCGACGGCGTCGGTGTCGGTCGTGACACCGACCGCGGTCTCGATGGGACGATTGTCCACCAGCAGTCCACCGGCGTCGGGGGCGTAGCGACTTCCCGCCACACGTGAGCGGGGCCCGACATCGGTCGCGCCGGAGATGTCGGCGATCCAGAGCTTCTTGTCGGCCCCGGGTTCGAGCTTGCCGTCGCGTTCGTCGACGATGAAGCGCGTCGCGCTGAGGGCGGTGATCTCCGAGACCGCGACCTTTGTCTTCTGCGGGTTCGCCAGGGGGAAGAGGTACTCCGACACCGCGCGCGAGCGGAGGTCGACTGTGACGATGCGTGCCACCGGAACCGATTTCGCCGATCCCGACAGTCCCGGTGTCCTGAGCGCCGACTGCATGATGCCGACAAGGGTGGTGCCGTCCGGTGTGACCGTGAGGCCCTCCATGCCCTGATTCGGTGTGCGCAGCGACAATTCGCGGGGCAGTGATCCGTCGAAGGGGGACAGGCGATCCAGTTCCCGGCCGGTGGCGTCGACGTGCACGATGAACGGCCCGTATTCGTCGGAGACCCAGAAGGTCCCGTCGGGTAGCGCCACGAGGCCCTCGGTGTCGAGGCCGTGATCGGACGCCGGCAGCACCGCACCCGTGAGATCGACGAGGGTCTCGCCGGTGGTGGCCTGGGGATCGACCAGGCCGTTGAGGGGCTGACCGTCGGTGCCCTTCAGGGTGATCGTCGAGACGAGTTCGGCGCGACCGTCGAGGAGACGGAAGCGACCGATGGCGGGATGGAACTCGGGCAGCGGCAACACCTTCTCGCTGTCGGTGCGCCCGTCGACGTTCGGGCCGCGGTCGGTGAGGCCGTAGAACTCGGTCGTGCTGCCGGGGACGGCGGTCAACGCCGAACCGTAGGCGCTCCCGCCGATCGGCACCCCACCGATGGTGGTCAGCGGCGCGACGTCGGAGGGATACAGCGACACCGCGTCGGACGTGGTGGCCGAGATGGTGTCGGTGCCCGAGTACCCGGCCGCCGGCGTGTAGGTGATGCCGCCGTTCGCGGCGGGCCGGATCGTCCCGTGGGCCGGCTGCGCGTAGCGCACAGGCGTCGCACCGCCTGTGGCTGCGAGCACCTGGGCCGCCGTGAAGGTGGTCGGCTGTGCCTTCGTGGCGATCAGACCGTTCGCGGACGTGTCCTTCGAGTCCGAGGAACACGCACTGACCGCGACGATCCCGGCGATGGCAACGACCACCATGGTCTTGCGGAACAGTGTCTTTCGGTCCGTGTGCATCGCGAAGGCGTACCAAGGCAGGGCGACGGTCGGGTGACGAGACGGTGAACGGCCGGCGAGCGTGACGACCACCGGACGTTCATGAGCGCGGCTTAGGTTCTCGGCCATGATCCGACACCGCCTGCGCGTTCTGCTCATCTCCGCGTCCCTGGCCGTCTCGTTCGGCGCTGCGACCGCGACGGCCCACGCCGACGCGAACGCCGTCCCCGACTACGAGGTGAAGCTGGATTTCCTCGCCTCCGCGATCGACGGTTCGGGTGTGCCGACGTCTGCGGTGCGATCGGCGTTCGGTCTGTCGGCCACCGCTTCGACGCGGTCGTACGAGTACTTCGACACCGGCTCGCGCGCGCTGAAGGGTCAGGGGTGGAGTGTGCGGCTGCGCCACAAGAGCGGCAAAGACCTGGAGTTGAACTACAAGAAGCGTTTCGACGTCACGAACGGGAATGTGAACGCCGCACTCACCACCGCCAATTCGGCCGGTTTCGACTCGTCCGACACCAACTACGACGCTCAGGTCGACTGGGGCTATGCGCAGCAGGAGCTCAGTTTCAGCAACGACAAGTCGTCGAGCGCGTCGAAGTACTCCGGCACCACGCTGCCCGGGGAATCGACCGCGCGAGCGCTGTTGGTGTCGAACATCCCGGGCAAACTCGACGACTGGACGGCGAAGAACTGGGGGACCGACCGGCTCACGGAGTCCGCGGCCCACGGCCCGGTGACCACGAAGGTCTACAGCGGATCGTGGCAGGGCACCGCACCGAGCATCGAGGTGCTGGCGGTGCCCGCGGCGTCGGGGTCGGGGACGCAGACGGTGATCGAGTTCTCGTTCACCGTCGACACCCAGTCGGAGGCGTCGAACCTAAGGTCGCAGGCGATCTCGATCGCCGACGGCAAGGGGTGGCTCTACCACGGCGACATCCTCAAGACCGATCTGATCCTCGACCGCCTCTGACGGCGGTCGCACCTCGCGGGCTCAGTTCAGCGCCCACTTCACGTTCACCGAGACACTCACCGTCTGCTGACCGGGCTCGATGGGGACGGCCAGGCTCTGCGCGCTTCGGGAGGAGTCGGCGGTCGGCGACTCCTGTCCGCTGACGTTCTCACTGATCGAGAGCACCTTGCCGAGGTCGCTTCCCGAGAGCTTCGCGTACTCCTCCGCCCGCTTCTTCGCGTCGGCGAAGGCGCGAGACCGTGCGTCGGAGAGCAGCTTCGAGTTGTCGTCGACCCGGAACGACACCCCGGAGAGCCGGGCCGCGTTGCCACCGGCCGAGACGGCGTCGCCGAGAACGGTCGATGCCTTCGACAGGTCACGCACCGTCACGCGCAGGGTGTTGGTGGCCTGGTAGCCCGAGATGGTGTTGGTTCCACCCGGGAGGGCGCCGGAGTACTGCGGTGTGATCGACACCTGTTGGGTCTGCACGTCGGCGCGGTTGACGCCCGCCGACACCACGGCGTTCGTCACGGTGGTGATCGCGGCATTGGAGGCCTCGATCGCGGCGGTCACGTCGCCGGCCTGCGTCTCCACCCCGATCTGCGCGGTGAGGGTGTCGGGGGCACCTTCCACCTCGCCGGTGCCGCTCACGCTGACCGCGGGCGGACCGTCGGACGGCGACGTGGACGCGGGGGAGTCGCTGCCGCAGCCTGCGGTGAGGCCCAGGGCGAGGACGGCGGTCGCGCCGACCACGACGCGGCGGAACGATCGGTGAGTCTGCACCGGATCAGTGTCGCCGATGCCGGCGAGCCCGTCCCGTGAAGTCGGTGAATCGAGGCGATTGCGGGTCTGATCTATTTACGGGACTCTCGGTAGCGTATATGGTTCCACCATGTCTTCCGGTCGGGGCCGTCCACGTTCGGCGGCGGTGGATGCCGCCGTCGCCAGGGCAGTGCTCGCTGCGCTGTCAGAACGCGGCTATCGCGCGATGACTGTCGACGGCATCGCGCAGAGCGCGGGCGTGGCCAAGTCCGCGATCTACCGGCGGTGGCCGTCGAAAGCGGAGATGGTGTTCGCCCTGGTCATCCACGGATCGGACATCAGTGCACCCGAGGACCGGGGGAACCTTCGCGAGGACGTCACTGCGATGGTCGAACGGATCGTGGAATTGCTCGCAGCGCCCGCGGTGCGCGGCGCGCTCCCGGAGATCCTGGCTGATCTGCGGTCCGACCCCACGGTGGCCGAGCGCTTCCGCGTCTCGATGATCGAGCCCGAACGCGCATTGATCGCCACCGTGGTCGATCGGGCCCGAGCACGGGGCGAGGTGCGCGACGACGTCGACGTCCTCGACGTGCACGCCCACGTGCTCGGGATGGTGTTCGCATGGATCTACCTGATCGACGATCGCTCGACGAGCGAACTGACGGCTCGGACCATCCGGTCCGTGATCTCGCACCTGGAGAGATGAACGTATGAAAACCACTGCGGAACAGGTCATCCCCGTCTATCACTTCCGTGAGACGCATCATCGGCGGGTGTCGGCGCCCGCCGAGGACGTCTGGGCGGCACTCACCGCGATCACCTCGGATCAACTGCGCATCACCGGGGCCCTGATGGCCGTGAGGCATCTCGGCTCCCCGGGTCTGCGGGGCCGGGAACTGTTCAGCGACGGGCCTGTTCAGATGCTGGTTGTCGACGAACCGCGGAGTGCGGTCGGTGCGGCGATCATGAGGCCGTGGCAACCCCGGGCGCCACGGTGGCCGGTCGACTCCCTCGAGGAGTTCGAGGCCTTCGACCAGCCCGGTTGGACCAAGGTGCTCACCGATTTCCGCCTCGTGGAATGCGACGGGGCAACGATGCTGTCGACCGAAACACGTGGTTACTCCACCGATCCGGTGTCGAAGCAGCGGTTCGCCGTGTACTGGATGATGATCCGATGGGCAAGCGGACTCGTCCGGCGGGACATGCTCGCCGCGGTCGCGCGCGCGGCGGAGCGGGCTGTCACCGAACGAGCTGGGGGAGCTTCGATCTGACGCGGTCGTCCGCTCATCGTCCCTGACCGGTGAGGGCTGTGCGTGCGACGTGGAGGAAGGCCCCGGTGGCGGGATCGACGCGGCCGTCGCCCCGCCACGCCCACACGAGGCGTGCCCGGATCTGCGGCCGCAGCTCGACGCACACGACGTCCGGCCGAGCGCGGGCCAGGGACTCCGGGACGATCGCGACACCCAGTTCGCGGGCGGCGAGATCGGCCAGCGCCGACGGTGTCCCGGCCTCGAGCGCGATGCGCACCGACACCCCGGCAGCCGCACACGCGCCGTCGAACTGTCGACGCAGACCCGTTCCGCGCGGCAGGGCGATCAACGGGAACCCGACGAGCTCACCGAATCCCACCGACCTATGCGCCGCCAGCGGGTGGCCGGTGGACACTGCCGCGACGATCGCCTGATCGGTGATGGTCGCGACGGCGACGGAGGCGGGCGTCTCGTCGACCGCGATCGACGCGATCGCCACGTCGATCCGACCGTCACGCAGCCGTGTGATCAACGTGTCGGAATCGTCGGTGTTCAGGGAGATGTCGACGGCGGGGTGCCGATCGTGGAAGTCCGCGAGGAGCGACGCGAGATCGACGTCGTGCGAGGCGACGGTCCCGATGCGCAGGGTCCCCCGGATCACCGCGCCCACCTCGTCGACGGCTGCGGCGACGTCGGTGACGGCAGCCAGGGCGGCACGTGCATGAGGCAGTGCCGCCTGCCCGGCGTCGGTGAGGCGGACCGCGCGCCGACTGCGGTCGAAGAGGGGGCGGCCGAGCTCGCGTTCCAACCGCGCGATCTGGGCACTGACGGCCGGTTGGGCGACATGGCAACGGTCCGCGGCGCGGGTGAAGTTGGCCTCCTCCGCGACGGCGACGAGGTATTCGAGCTGACGCAGTTCCATAGTGACAGCTTATGGTTTGCAGATCGAAGATGTATTGGACTTATGGTTTGTGCACGGCGACCGTGGACGGTGGAAGGGAGAGACCATGACCCAGCAACCCACCTACGTCCTGATCCCCGGCGCCTGCCACGGCGCGTGGTGCTTCGACGAGCTCGCCGCGACACTGCGCGCGGCTGGGCACCGCGTCCTCGCCTACACCCTGACCGGGGTGTCCGAGAGGGCCCACCTCGCCGACCGCGGCGTGAACCTACAGACCCACATCGACGACGTGGTCGCGGCGCTCGCCGCCGACGCTGCCGACGAACCGCTCGTGCTGGTCGGACACAGCTACGGCGGGATGGTGATCACCGGAGTCGTCGACCGACTGCGGGCCCCCGAACGTGTGGTGGCCGCGGTGTACCTCGACGCGTTCGTGCCCCGCGACGGGGAATCGTGCTGGATGCTCACCAATGACGAACAGCGCCAGTGGTACTCCGACGTGGACGCCTCGGGTTTCGGTGTGCCGGCGATGCCGTTCTTCGATCCCCGGGCGTCGGCCCACCCGCTGGCGTCGCTGATGCAGCGCATCACCCTGCGGGCGGATCTCTCCGCGATCGGCGAGCGGATCTACGTGTTCGCGGCCGGATGGGAGGGGTCTCCGTTCGCACCGACCCATCGCCGACTGGCCGACGATCCGACGTGGACGACATACGCATTGCCGGGCGGCCACAATCTGATGCGTGACTGCCCGGACGATCTCGCGTCCATCGTCGGGGCCGCGGGCCGCGGCGATCAGCGCCACTGATCGATCGAGGCACCTCGCCCGGCGCGCGCGGTGAACGCGGTCGGTGTGGGCCCACCCGCGCGCTCCGCGGCGGCGACCACCGATGCGACGAGGGTGTCGACGCGTGCCGTCCCGACGAGGGCGATCACGCATCCACCGAAACCGCCGCCGGTCATCCGGGCGCCGAGCGCGCCGGCCGACCGCGCGGTCTCCGCGATCAGATCGATTCCGGGTGTGGTGATCTCGAAGTCGTCGCGCATCGAGGCGTGGGAGGCATCCATCATCGCTCCCACCGCCGCGAGGTCACCGTCTCGAAGGGACTCGCATGCGTGCAGGACGCGAGTGTTCTCGGTGAGCACGTGGTGCGCCCGTCGTCGGTCGACGTCGTCGCGCACCGCGGCCAGCACGTCGTCGGGGTGTCCCGGGCCCACCGCGCGCAGATTCGGCAGTCCCAGATCGGCGGCGGCCCGTTCGCACGACGCCCGACGGGCCGCGTACTCGCCGCCGGCATGGCCGTGGGTGATGTGTGAGTCGATGACCACGAGGGTCACTCCGGCGGTCGTCGGGTCGAACGGGACCGGCTCCACGGTCAACGCATCGAAGTCGATGAGCAGGGCCCGGTCGGCGTCGCCGTGCAGCGATGCCAGCTGGTCGAGCAGACCGGTCGGTGCACCCACGAAATCGTTCTCCGCGCGCTGGGCGATACGGGCCCAGGTGAGTCGGTCGGGAACCCCGGTGGCCGCGGTGAAGGCGCCGATGAGCGAACACTGCAGCGCCGCCGACGAACTGAGTCCTGCCCCCACCGGGACGTCGCTGGAGATGTGGAGCCGTCCGCCCGTCACCGGTCGCCCCTCCACTCCGAGAGACCACGCGACACCGGCGACATAGGCCGCCCATCCGTCGACCTCTCCGGGGGTGGCATCGACGGGGATCGTCAGCTGCCCGTATCCCTCGGCGTCGACCACGAGGTGGCCGGAGCCATCGGGTGACCAGCGGACCTCCGTGCGCGCGGTCAGGGCGATGGGCAGCGCGAAACCCTGGTTGTAGTCGGTGTGTTCACCGAGAAGGTTCACGCGTCCGGGTGCCGACGCGACGACGGTCACGCGCCGACCTCGGCGATGAGGTCGCGGAGCCGCCGCGCGACCGATTCGGGGGTCACGTCGGTGATGAAGGCGTCCATCGCCGACTCCGACCCGGCGAGGAACTTCAGTTTGGTCGCCGATCGTCGCACCGACATCAGCTCGATGTGCAGGTAGCCCTCGGCCTGCTCGGGATCCGACGAATACTGGTGCACCGCGGCGATATAGGGCAGCGGTGTCGGGTAGAGGGCGTCGAAGGTGCGCAGGATCTGCAGGTAGGTGTCGGTGAGGGAATCGAGCTCGGCGTCGTCGAGTTCGGTGAGGTCGCGGACGCGGCGGTGCGGGTAGATGTGCACCTCCACCGGCCAGCGGGCGGCGAACGGCACGAATGCAGTCATGTGCTCGGAGCGCGAGACGATGCGCGCGCCGTCGGCGATCTCCGTGGCGAGGATGTCGTCGAACAGGTTGCGGTCGTGCGCCGTTCGATGGCGGGCGGCCTGATCCAGCATCGACCGCGTGCGCGGCGTCAGGTACGGGTAGGCGTAGATCTGACCGTGCGGGTGGGTCAGCGTGACGCCGATGTCCTCACCGCGGTTCTCGAAACAGAACACCTCGGCGACCCCGGGTGACGCCGACAGGGCCGCGGTCCGACTCCGCCAGGCATCGACCACCAGCCGGGCGTGCGCGTGATCCAGCGACGCGAAGGACGCCTGGTGATCGCTGGAGAAGCAGATGACCTCGCAGCGGCCGTGCCCCACCGCGGACACAGGGGACTCGGTCGTCTCGGCGGGAAGTGCGAAGGTCGAATCGATGCGTGCGCCGGACAGACTGGGGAAACGGTTCTCGAACACCGCGACGTCGTAGTCGTGGGCGGGCACCTCGCTGTCGGTCCCGGTGGGCGAGGGGCACAGGGGGCACTGATCGGCGGGTGGCTTGTATGTGCGGTCCTGGCGCAGGGCGGCGATCGCCACCCAGTGGCCGGTGGCCCGGTCGAGGCGGATCTCCGACTGCAGGCCGTCGCGTGCCGGGAGCGGTCGCAGATCGGTTACGGGCCGCGGGTCGTGTCCGGGGAGGCTGAAGAACAACAGGTCCCGGCCGTCGGCGAGGGGGGTGACGGTGTCGGCGGGGCGGATCGTGATGTCGCTCATGTGTCGTCCCGCGTCTGCGCCACGCGGACGTCGTCGATGACGTCGGTGAGATCGGCGCGTGCGGCCGCGGTCAGCCCGTCGTCGACGACGAGGGTGTCGACACGATCGAGTGTGGCGATCACGTGCGCGCCCACCTCCTGGTACTTGGTGTGATCGGCGACCACCACGAGGCGGTGTCCGATGTCGATGAGTCGCCGGTTCGTCTGCGCCTCGGCCATGTTCGGCGTGGTGAGTCCGGCGTCGCGGTCGAGACCGTGCACGCCGAGGATGCTGAGGTCGACCCGGAACGCCGCGAGCGCCGCGTCGGCGATGGGGCCCACCAGCGCGTTCGACGGGGTACGCGACCCGCCGGTGAGGTACACCTCGGGGCCGTGGCCGGGCCGGGTGTGCGGATCGGTCAGTTCCTGGAACACCGAGATCGAGTTGGTGACCACGGTGATCGAGGACCGCTCGTGGAGTCGGCGGGCCACCTCGAGGGTCGTGGTGCCGGCGCTGATCGCGAGCGTCATGCCGTCGTCGATCACGTCCATCATCGCCGCGGCGATCGACTGCTTCTCGCTGCGCTGTTGTGCGGCTTTGGTTTCCGACCACGGTTCCTCGCCGCGGTTGGCGCGGGCGACCGCGCCACCGTGCACCTTGTGCAGCGCGGCACCGTTCTCGAGGGCGTCGAGGTCGCGCCGCACGGTCATCTCCGAGACGCCGAACTCGTCGGCCAGCACGCTCACCCGCACGGTGCCCTCACGCTCGAGCACGTCGAGGATCCGTCGACGTCGCTGCGCTGCGAGCATCCGGTCTCCCTCGGTCGGCGATCAGACCCGAACAGTATCAAACATCTCGCGTGTTGCTATTTGTTTGTAAATGTGTGAGGTTGTTGGGCGAAGTGACCTGGCTCACGTAGCCGGTTGTTCGTGCATCGAAGGAGCTGTCGAATGAACGTCGCCTCGGACTCCGTGCTCCGGCTCAACGCCGGAGCAGTGGACTACGTGCTGATCGCGCTGTATTTCGTGTTCGTCCTCGGGATCGGGTACATGGCGCGCAGCCAGATCTCCTCGAGTCTGGACTTCTTCCTCTCCGGGCGACGGCTTCCCGCGTGGGTCACCGGAATCGCCTTCGTCTCGGCCAATCTCGGCGCGGTCGAGATCATGGGCATGTCGGCCAACGGCGCGCAGATCGGTCTGGCGACGATGCACTACTACTGGATCGGCGCCATCCCCGCGATGCTGTTCCTCGGCGTCGTGATGATGCCCTTCTACTACGGCTCGAAGGTGCGCAGCGTCCCCGAGTTCATGCGACGGCGTTTCGGCACCGGAGCGCACCTCGTGAACGCGATCAGCTTCGCCGTCGCCCAGGTCCTCATCGCCGGCGTCAACCTCTACCTGCTCGCCACCATCGTCAACGTCATCCTCGGGTGGAGCCAGTGGGTGTCGCTGATCGTCGCCGCGGCGATCGTGTTGACCTACACCGCACTCGGCGGACTCTCGGCGGCGATCTACAACGAGGTGCTGCAGTTCTTCGTCATCCTCGCCGCGCTCGTGCCGCTGACCGTGTTCGGCCTCATCAAGGTCGGCGGGTGGAACGGTCTCAAGGAGAAGATCGTCGACACCACCACCGACGGCAAGGTGACGGCGAGCATCGGCGAGCAGATGTCATCGTGGCCAGGTAATGCGTTGAGCGGCTTCGACAGTCCCGTGTGGTCGGTCATCGGCATCGTGTTCGGGCTCGGGTTCGTGCTGTCGTTCGGCTACTGGACCACCAACTTCGTCGAGGTGCAGCGGGCGATGGCGTCGAACTCGATGTCGGCGTCGCGACGCGCACCCATCATCGGCGCCATCCCGAAGATGTTCATCCCGTTCGTGGTGGTGATCCCCGGCATGATCTGCGCCGCGGTGATCGGCGACATGATCTCGCTCAAGAGCGGGCCCAACGCCGCCGACGTGACCTACAACGACGCGATGCTGCTGATGATCCGCGACATCCTGCCCAACGGGCTGCTCGGTGTGGCGGTGGCCGGCCTGCTGGCCTCGTTCATGGCCGGTATGGCGGCGAACATCTCGGCGTTCAACACCGTGTTCAGCTACGACATCTGGCAGCAGTACATCGTGAAGAACAAGCCCGACAACTACTACATCACCGTGGGTCGCCTGGCGACGGTCGGTGCGACGGTACTGGCCATCTTCACCGCGCTCATCGCCTCGGGCTATTCGAATCTCATGGATTACCTGCAGACGTTGTTCGGGTTCTTCAACGCCCCGTTGTTCGCGACGTTCCTGCTCGGCATGTTCTGGAAGCGGATGACCCCCACCGCGGGATGGATGGGCCTGGTGGCCGGAACGCTGTCGGCGGTGTTCGTCTTCGTGCTGTCCGAGACCGGGGTGATCAACCTGCCGGGTCAGGGCATGCCGTTCGTGGCCGCGTCGGCGGCGTTCGTCGTCGACATCGTCGTGAGCGTCGTGGTGAGCTCGATGACCGCGGCGAAGCCGGTGAAGGAACTCGTGGGGCTGGTGTACTCCGAGACCCCGGCATCACACTTCACCGACCCGGCCGATGCCGGCGACGCGTGGTTCAAGCGACCGGTCCCGCTCGCGGGCATCGCCCTGGTGATGGTGGTC
This sequence comes from Williamsia sp. Leaf354, assembly GCF_001424365.1. Classification (NCBI taxonomy): domain Bacteria; kingdom Bacillati; phylum Actinomycetota; class Actinomycetes; order Mycobacteriales; family Nocardiaceae; genus Williamsia; species Williamsia sp. Leaf354. The sequence continues at coordinate 299,370 of NZ_LMPL01000004.1, read as the reverse complement.
GCCCTCAACATCGCCTTCCACTGACCTCGACCGGCCTCTCGACATCACGCAGGAGCACATCATGATCACCACGCAACCCCATCCGAGCACCAGCCGGAAGATGCGAATCCTCGCCCGACTGTTCGATATCCGCATGATCATCGCGTTGTTGATCGGCATCTACGGCATCGTGCTGGTCGTCGCCGGGATCATCCCCGACGTCCTCGGGGTGCAGTCGCATCAACCCGGTGACGCCAACACCGTCGATCTCGAGGCCGGTACCCGGGCGAACCTGTGGGTGGGCCTCATCATGGTCGCGGTGGCCGCCCTGTTCGCCGTGTGGGCGGTGGCGCGGCCCCTGCCGGTCGACGACAAGCCCACCGATGCCGTCGCCGACGATGCGGATCACACCGAGAGCTGAACGTTTCCGGGAACACCCGACATCCGCCTGCGGCACACCGTGAGGATCGCGACCGCGGCGAGGGCGTAGACGGTGTAGCTCACCAGCGACAGCACGAGATCGGCTGTGCCCGAACCGTAACCGGCCGTGAATGCGCGCCACGAGTACGTGAGCAGCATTCCCGCGGCGACCGCGAACACGTGCGTCTGATCCCATCCCGGGCGGCGTGACCAGGCGGCGAGCGCGGTGAGGAGGGCGGCGATCGACGCGGTCATGACGATGACCGCGGCTGTGGTCGGTGCGTGCATACCGAGATGGAAAGCCCCCGCGCACAGCATCGTCGTGGCGAACACCATGCCTGCTCGCGGCGCCTGTCCGGTGTCGACGCGGGCCGAACCGGGCGTCCGCAGGGCGATCGTGACGAGGAGCGCAGCGATCGCGGCGGAGACGATCAACTGCGGCGCCGAGGCGATGAAGTGCCCGTAGGCCGGGTAGTTGGTGCCGAACACGACGGCCGCGCCGACCACGGTGATCCCGACGACGGCACGCAGCGCCGGCCTGCTCAACCACGGTTCGGTGCGTCGACCCGGTTGGGCGGTCTCCATGAGAGCGATCGGTGTCGCGACGCTCCACCCGACATGGAGCGCGAGGACGAAGATCGTCCACGGGATCCCGATCCCCAGCATCGCGACGTGGCCGCGGTCGAGCAGACGTTGATCGGCGTAGTCGGGGTTGAACAGTGACATGGTGAGCAGGCCCTCCTCGACGATGGCGAAGGCCAGACCCATCAACAGGATGGACCGCCAGCCGAGCCCGCGACGTCGGGCGACCTCGCGGATGAGGAGAGCGCCTCCGCCGTACCAGAGGCTCAAAGGGATCAGCAGTGGGAGCATGACGATGGGGAAGTCACCGAGAAAGAACTCGGCGATCAACGGGGCCAGGAAGTACAGGCCCACGGCGGGGCTGCGGAACGGCGAACGGAGGATGCTTGTCATGGTCTCCACCGTTGCTTCCACGGGCACGACCAACCAGTGACAGGTGTCATGGATCGACGCGTGCAGATGTCACCGCACCCTCGACTCATCACACGACGACACACGGCAGTTCGACACACGATGAGGGGACGCGCATGACCACAGTTGCTTTGCTCGGCACAGGCTTGATGGGGGCGGGAATGGCCCGCAGCATGCTCCGGCACGGACTCGACGTGGTGGTGTGGAACCGTAGCCCCGAGAAGGCCGCGCCGCTGGCCGACGTCGGGGCGCGTGTCGCCGACGACCCCGAATCGGCCGTGCGCGACGCCGACATCGTGGTCACGATGCTCTTCGACGCGGACTCGGTCGCCGAGGTCGCCGAGCAGGTGCTCCCGTCGTTCGGCGAGGGCGTCCCGTGGGTGCAGACGTCTACCGTCGGGCTCGACGGCACGCGCCGCCTCGCCGCACTCGCCGAGGAACACGATGTGACGTTCGTGGACGCGCCCGTCCTGGGGACCCGCAAGCCCGCGGAGGCCGGGGCTCTGACCGTGCTCGCCGGCGGACCGGAGGACATCCGCGACACGGTGAAACCCGTGTTCGACGCGATCGGCGCCAAGACCGTGTGGGTGGGCACCGAACCCGGGGACGGCCACCGGCTCAAGCTCGTCGCCAACTCGTGGGTGTTGTCGGTGACGACGGCGACCGCGCAGGCGGTCGGTCTCGCCCAGCACCTCGATCTCGATCCGCGCCAGTTCCTCGGATCCATCAAGGGTGGACCCCTCGACTGTGGTTACGCACAACTCAAAGGTGAGGCGATGATCACCGGCGAACTCGAGGCTTCCTTCGGGCTCGACGGGGCGCAGAAGGACGCCGGTCTCATCGCCGACGCGATGGACGGCAACGAGATGAACTCCGAGGTCATGCGGGCGATCGGGGCGCGTTTCGCGGCGGCGTCGGAGGCCGGTCACGGCAAGGACGACATGGCTGCGGTGATCCACGGATTCGAGTGAGCGGTGTCAGCGGATCGCGGCATGGGAGTGGAATAGCGGAGTCGGGTGAGAAGTTGGACGCTATGTTCAGTACTGGCGGCCATGTGGTTCGCCGGTCACGCACTTCGACACCCGAGGAGGAACCATGGCTTCCCGAGCAACGAGAACCGCTGGTTCTGGATCCGATGATGACGCTCGAGGGCGTCGCGCCCGCCTGACGAAGGCTTCACGGTGGGGAGCGGTGGTCTGGATCGCCTTCATGCTGGGATCGGCGGGCCTTGCTCTCGGGATCGCCGGCATCGCGACGCAGCACGCGGTGCTCGCGCCGATCGCACTTGTTTTGTGGGTTGTGCTGTACGGCGTCGCGGTCTATTCGCTGCGCGCCGGCGCCCGGGCCCGTGGCGATCGCACCCTGCAGGAGCACATCGCCCGCCTGCGCCGGACCAAGTACCTGCGCGAGTACCCGCATTCGGAGCCGTCGCAGGACCGGTGATGTTCGCGGCGCGTCAGTCGGTGAAGGTGATGCGCACCGAGATCGGATCGCTTTGCAGCGCCCGGAATCCGGCCGCATTGAGCGACGCGAGGACCGGATTGCTCGAGAAGGTTCGCGTGCGCGCGACGACGTCGTCATCGGGTCGGAATGTCGCCTGACCCATCCGCCAGGTGGATCCCTGCATGATCTGCACCGACGGGTCGGACTCGATGTTGCGCCCCCATCCCGACCGTCGCCCGTGCTGGCTGATCACCCACGCGCCGGTGTCGTCGAAGGCGGCGGCGACCGGCACCCTGCGAACGAGTCCGGTTGTTCGGCCGGTGGTCTCGAGTTCGGTCGCGAGATGGGTGCGGACGCCCAGCTTGCGCAGCGTCAGGACGGCCGGGTTCGCGACGTAGCGTCCGATCAGGCGTTCTCGGCGGAACTTGCGCACCGCGGACTGCTGTGCCGACCCTGCCGTGACGGCCCGCTTGCTGCGAAAGGCGTCGATGCCGTTGCGCTTGACGGTGGTGACCGCTGTCTTGCGCAGTGGCCGTTGCGGATCCGGCTCGCGGTCTGCGCCCAAGGCGTGTAGTTGATCGGTGTGCCACTGCAGGTCGAGTGCACCCTCGATCGATTTCACGCTCGGCGAGGTCCGCAGTCGGCTCGGCAGCCGGAGGGACAGGTCGGCGGAGTCGAGCACCGGCGTGCGTCCTGAGATGACGCGGTGGGCGGCGGCGGGGACCACCGCGGTCGGTCGGCCGAGGCCGACGACATCGCAGTCGCCGGAGCCGATGGCCTCCGACATCGCTGTCTCGCTGCGGAATCCGCCGGTGACGGCGATCGGCGTGGACGGCGCGGCCGCGCGAACCGTCGCGGCGTAGTCGAGGAAGTAGGCCTCGCGGGCGCGTGTGCTCGCCGAGGCGGTGCTCGGCTTGCCCATCATCGCGGGGGATTCGTAGCTCCCGCCGCTGATCTCGATGAGGTCGATCGACTCGCGCGAAAGCATCTCGACCACCGCACGGGATTCGTCCTCGGTGAACCCGCCGCGCTGGAAATCCGCGGAGTTGAGCTTCACCGCGACCGCGAAACCGGGAGCCACCGCAGCGCGGACCGCGCGGACCACCTCGAGCAGGAACCGCGCCCGGTGGTCGATGTCGCCACCCCACGCATCGGTGCGCAGGTTCGACAGAGGGGAGAGGAACTGCGACACGAGATAGCCGTGGGCGGCGTGGATCTGGACGCCGTCGAAACCGCACTCCTCGGCGACGGTCGCGGCGGTGGCGAAGCGCTCGATGATGTCGTGGATCTCGGCATCGGTGAGCTCCCGTGGAGCCGGGATGCCCGGGATGGTGACACCCACCGCCGACGGCGCGACCGTCCGGCCGTCGGTGGTGATCGGATTGCCCTGGCGTCCGGGATGATTGAGCTGCATCCAGATCGGCGAGCCGCCGTCCTTCGCGGTCTTGGCCCATCGGGTGAGCGCATCGGCATCGCGGTCGTCCTCGATCACGACGTTGCCGGGTTCGCCGAGGAAGCGGCGGTCGACCATGACGTTGCCGGTCACGAGCAGGCCGTAGCCGCCCGAACCCCAGCGTGCGTAGAGACGTTCGAGGCGGACGTCGGGGGAGTGGTCGTCGGTGCCGAGGCCCTCGCTCAGTGCCGATTTCATGATGCGGTTCGGCAACACCTGTCCGCACGGCAGGGTGAGCGGACTCGACAACGACAGGGCGGTGGTGGTCATGGCCCCACGCTATTATGCTATTCACCATAGCGCAAGGTCGTGCCCCGTCAGAAGGCGTCGCCGGTGCGCCAGGCCATCTCCTGCAGGGTCAGCGAATTGCCGTCGGGATCGGCGAAACCGGCGTACCGCACACCGCCGCCGACGTCGTTCACCTCCCCGATCTCGAGGCCCCTGTCGGCGAGTTCGGCTCGCGCGGCGTCGATGTCGGCCACCACGAGGTGCAGCGCCTTCACCGATCCGGGCGCCATCTCGTCGTAGGCGCCCAGGCCCGAGCCGAAGCCCAGCGAGCACGCCGACCCGGGGGGCGTCACCTGCACCACCCGTGCGCCGTCGAACGGCGTCACGTCGACGTCGAGGGTGAAGCCCAGGGTGTCGACGTAGAACGCCTTGGCCCGGTCCACATCGGACACCGGGACGATCACGAGTTCGAGCTTCATCTGCATCGCGTGATCATCGCAGGTGCGTCACACGATGCGAAGCTCCTCGGGAACCCGGTCCGCGTGACGCCAGAACGCGTCGTCGGCGAAACGCGCGAACAGATCTGGTGGCAGCAGGGTGTCGCGGGTGGACGGTGTCACCGTGCGGCCGACGGTGTGCAGTCCGGGAGTCCCTGCACGACGGTCGAATTCGGTGACGTCGTAGTCGATGCCGTCGAAGTGGTGATCGAACGGCCTCTCGTCGATGAAGTCGTAGATCGCTCCCAGGGTTGCGGCGGGATCGGTCGTCAGCGATTCGTAGCGGACCAGCATCAGACGGTCCCGCTGTGCTCCGAAACACGCCTGCTTCAAGGCGTCGAAAGGACCACCGACCATTCCGTCCTGCGCGGCCACGGCGTTGGCGCGGGTGTACACCGTCCCGCCCGCGCTGTAGTCGAAGATGGAGGACGGGCTGAACACGTTGCGCTGCACCAGCCGTTCGATGCTGTCGATCACCCACGGGAGGTCCCGGACGCAGGCGATGACCTTGGCGTCGGGGAACAGGTGCGCGATCGCCGGCATCGACGCGCACCACGCCCGGTTGGTGTCGAAGACGACCTCGGCGTCGGTGTCGGCGTAGAAGCTGTCGAACAGGCCTCGTAGCATCCGTTCTCGTCGCGCGTCGTCGATGAAGACCGAGTACTCGTTGCGGGCGCTCATCTGACCGAGCAGCGCGTTGAACAGACCCGCCAGCGGTCCCGACATCCCGGCCTCGAAGCGACGGTTCTGACGCAGCAGCGCCGACAACAGGGTCGATCCCGACCGCGGCAGGCCGGAGATGAAATGTATGGCCTGCCGGGTCGAGGTCGATGGAGGGAAAGCGGCGGTCATCTCCGGGAGAAGCCGATGGCGCCGTCGGCGCCGTCCGGTCCCGGGGGTGTTCCCCCTCCGCCCGCACCGCCGAACCCGAGCTCACCGGTGGCGCCGACCGTCCCCTTCACCCCGGATGGCCCGTCTTTGGCGCGACCTGGGTCGAGGGCGAAGACGTGGCCGTGGCCTCCCAGACCGGCAGCACCACCGTTGCCGCTGCTCGAACCGTTGCCGCCCTTGCCGCCGCGACCACCGGGGCCGAATTCGGAGGATCCGCCGACCCCGCCGAATCCTCCCTGCCCACCGGCGCCGCCGGTCCCGCCGTCGCCGCCCTCGCCGCCGGTGCCCGACGACGTGCCGAACAGCCCGCCGTACCCGCCGGTACCGCCGTTGCCGCCGTTGCCCGCGGTACCTCCGAAGTTGCCGTTGCCGCCGGCGCCGCCCGTACCCGCGGGGCCGACGACCGCGGAACCTCCGGTGCCACCCGTGCCGCCCTGACCACCAGCGCCACCGACGCCACCGTCACCGCCCTGGCCGGTCCCGAAGCCGGCGGAACTGTAGTGCGGTGCGCCGTGTGCCCCGTCGCCGCCGCGCCCGCCGGTGCCGGCCAGTCCGCCGATCCCACCGGCACCGCCGAAGCCGGTGCCGAGGGCTGCGCCGCCGGCGCCGCCCGCACCACCCATCGAGCCTGCGCCGCCGGCACCGCCGTCGGCGCCCGACCCTGACGATTCGCTGCTGCGTCCTCCGGTCCCGCCGGCGCCACCGACACCGCCCGAGGCACCGGAACCACCTGCGCCACCCGTCCCGCCGGTGCCGGCGCCCATGGTCATGCCGCCGGTCCCGCCTCGTCCGGCGTCACCGCCTGCGCCGGCGGCACCGCCCTTGCCGCCGTAGCCGCCGTTGGTGTCGTAGACGCCGAAGTCGGCGCCACCGACTCCTCCGACACCGCCTGCTGCGCCCGCTCCGGCCGCACCGCCGAGGCCACCGGAACCGCCGGATCCGGACCCGAGTGCCGTTCCTCCGACACCGCCGGTCCCTCCGGAACCTCCCCGTCCGCCGCCGCCGCCGGCGCCGGCGGGGCCTGCCTTGGGATTGGAACCGATCGGGTTGCCCTCGGGGAGCGGTTGCGAGCCGTTCTGACCGCCCGCACCACCATTGCCGCCGATTCCGCCGACTGCACCGGCGCCGGCGTTGCCACCCCGGCCGCCATCACCCGAACCCTGTGCCGCGCCGCCTGCACCGCCCGCGCCACCTGCACCGCCGCGCCCGCCGAGCGCGGCGTCGCCGCCCTTCTGACCGCTCTCGAACGGTCCGCCCGACTCGCCGTTGCCACCCCAGCCGCCGTTGCCGCCTGCCGCGCCGGCACCTCCGACGCCGCCGGTCCCGCCGTTGCCGGAGACGGATCCGCCGAGGCCGCCTGCGCCGCCCGCCCCGCCGCTGCCGCCGGCGATCCCGTTCGTGCCGTTCCCGCCCGTGCCGCTCGCCGCGCTCGTGCCGTTGGCGCCGACCTGGCCGTTGCCGCCGTTGCCGCCCGCGCCACCGTCGCCGACCGCGCCTCCGTTGCCGCCGTTGCCGCCGTTCTTCCCGTCCGTCCCGAGCAGGACGCCAGATGCGCCGTCGCCGCCGCGACCACCGTTGCCTCCGGTCGTGACCACTGCACCGCCGGCCCCGGTGGCGCCGGCCACGCCGTCACTGACACCGCCGGCCGCTCCGCCCACACCGCCCACGCCGGCGCTCCCGGGGTTGCCGCCATTGCCACCGTTCCCTCCGGCGAGATCGAAGAAGTACGAGTTGGCCCCTGCGCCGCCGTTGCCCGGTGTGCCGGCGTCACCGCCCGCGCCGCCGGCCCCGCCGTCACCGTTGCTGCCCGTGGAACCCGTTCCGCCGGTGGCGATGCCGCCTGCGGCGCCACCCGCGCCACCCGTCCCACCGGCGCCACCGTCTCCGCCGTCCTGGCCGTTCGTGCCGTCGGCGCCGAAGGCGGTCGCATCCAGTCCGGTCGCACCCGCGCCGCCGTTGCCGCCTCGGCCGCCACGTCCACCGGTGCCGCCGTCTCCGCCGTCACCGGAGATCGATCCGCCGAGTCCGCCGGCGCCGCCGGCCCCACCGGTGACTCCCGCGGTGCCGTTGCCCGCGAGGCGATCCAGCAATTCGCCCGCGGCGCCGTCGGTTCCGGCGGTGCCGTTGCCACCGTTTCCGCCCGCGCCACCGTTGCCGCGATTGCCGCCGTTGCCGCCGCGACCGCCTGTGCCCGGGGTCGAGCCCAGGGTGACGGGGCTGTACCCGGCGCCGCCGTTTCCGCCGTCGCCCCCGCCCGTGACGGGCGCTCCCGCCGAGCCGTCGGTGCCGGCCAGGGTGGCCGCGTGGCGTCCGCCGCCGGCCCCTCCGAGCGCGGCCGCACCCGCGGTGCCGGTGTTGCCGCCGTTGCCGCCTGCGCCACCGTTCGGGCTGGTCGTGTCCCCAGCCGCGCCGCTACCACCGGAACCGGCAGACCCCGCGTTGCCACCGGTTCCGGCGTTCCCGCCGCGGCCGTCGGCGCCCGCGACCCCGAGGATGGAACCGCCGCCGGCACCGCCTGCGCCTCCCACGCCGGCCGCGCCGCCGTCGCCGCCGTTGCCGCCGTTGCCGCCGTTGCGTCCCGCCCCGCCTCCGATCGTCGCCGAGTCGCCGTCGACGCCGTTGCCCGCGTCGCCTCCGTCGGCACCCGCGCCGCCGGCACCGCCTGCGCCGCCGTCGCCGAGCAACAGGCCGCCGTTGCCCCCTGCGCCGCCCGCACCGCCTGTGCCACCGGCGGCACCGCTGGTGCCCGAGGCGCCGGCAGCAGAATCGTTGACGCCGTTCGATCCTCGTGTTCCTGCGGCGCCTGCGCCGCCGATGCCGCCGGTTCCGAGGAGCAGGCCGGCGTTGCCGCCTCGACCGCCTGCGCCATTGTTGACGCCGGCTTCGCCCGCTCCGCCGGCGCCACCGTTTCCGATGAACCCGACGCCACCGCCGTCGCCGCCGCGGAAACCGTTGCCGCCGATACCGAGGAGCAGGCCGCCGTTGCCGCCCGTGCACCGGGTGTTCACGGCGCACGTGGCGTCGGTGAAGCTGTACCCGGTTCCGATCAGTAGTCCGGCGTTGGGGCGTGCGGCGGTGCCGTTGCTGATGAACAGCGAGACGATGTATCCCACGAGCGCGCCCAGATCGCCGGGTGCGGTTGCCGATTCGGGCTCAGCCAGGGCAGGTGCGACCAACGCCGGCCCGATCCCGTAGGTGTAGATCGACCGCGAGAGGGTGGGGCCCGCGGGCGCGGAGAACAGCACCGACGGCTGGTTGCTTGCCCGTAACGCTGCCGGCGCCCGCGTGGCGCTGGGGGGAGGCGTCGGTGTCGGCGCCTGGGGGATCGGCCGTGGTGCGCTCGCCGGGGTCGTCTCGGTGACGATCGGGGTGGGGGTCGGGGCGCCGGTGTCTGTGCCGGACGTGGTCTCGGTTCGCGGAGTCGCGGTCGACGTGGTGCCGCCGGTGCCCGGTGTCGACGGGGCATTCGAGGGCGCGGAAGGCGTACCGGCCGGAGTCGACGGCGTGATGGTCTCGCCGGTGGTCGGCGGGGTGCCCGAATCTGTCGAAGAATCCTGCGTGGGCGGAGTCGTGGCGGGTGCGCCGGTGGCGCCCGAGGTGTCGGACGTGGACGGGACCTTGTCGACGGGCGATCCGCCGGTCGACGGCGTGGTGGCCGAACCACCGTCGACGGAGGTGGTATCGGCCTGTGCGATACCGGCACCGACCATGAGGGCGGCGCCCACGCCGACGGTGACGGCGCCGGCGCTCAACCAGTTCGGGGCGGGTGCTGCTCGGTGATCCGCACGGCTGCGCGCCTGCTTGTTCCTACGATTCTTGCTGTGCTTGCCGGCCACGAATTCCCCTTGCAGAATGCGCACCCTCCGGCGGGACGAGCTGCACCGCAGGTCCGGGTAACGCGTAACTGCGTGAACGTAACCGACGACGAGCGATCCTCGACTCGATCACGGGCCGGGTGGCGACAATGCAGTAGTCCAGCGCATCGAATGCAGTAGTGACGGCACGCCGTGCCGTAGTCGGACGCCTCCGGCATGCGCGAGAGCGGTGTTTTTCTCTGAGCAAAGGAGTTGTAGATCCCATACTTGTCCGTCGTGGCGGTGGCACCACCTGCGGTGCGGTCTGGCCACCGTCCCCACTGCGGCACAACCGGTTACGCGTACGTTCGCGGAGATCGAGCTAGTCGTTCTCCACCAGGCTGCGGAGCCCTGCGCGCCCGGTGACCCCGGCTTTTCGTGCGGCCCGGTAGATGTGGCTCTCGACGGTGCGGACGGACAGCGACATCGACTCCGCGATGTGTCGATTGGACATGTCGCGTGCGACGAGGGCGACGATCTCCTGCTCGGTGCGGGTCAACGGAGGCTTGTTCACGGCGGTGATTCTCGCCAGTGCCGGGCTGATGGCGCCACCGCACGATGCAGCGAGTCGCCGCGCTCGCACAGCCGCACTCGCGGCGTCTGCGTCTCGTCCCCCGCGTCGGTGCGAGATGGAGGACTGAGCCGCGGCATCGGCGGCCGCCAGACGGTCACCCATCGCCTCGAGGTCCTCGGATGCGGCGAGCAGTTCGGTGGCGTCGTCGGCGGCGACCGCGCCGGCATAACGGGCGGCTGTGATCGCCCGTGGCGTCGCCAGCCTGTCGGCGAGCACGTGCAATCGCCCTGTGGCCGTCACATCGTCGAACTGGGCGGCCACCTGTAGGCAACAGACCTCGCGGACCGGCTGATCGAGTTCGCGTGCCACGGCAGCGGCCTGCACCGTCAATGTCCGCGCGTCGTCGACGCGCGCGTCGACAGCCGCAACCCACGCCTCGGCCATCAGTTCTGACGAGTCGTAGTAGTGGTAGGCGGGGTGGCGCAGGGCTCGGGCGGTCTCGACGGCCTCCGCCGCGCCGTCGACCTGACCGATACGCGCGAGCGCCTGTGCGCGCAGCAGGTGGAATCGGGCGAAGCTGTTGGCCGTGAGGAAGCCACGATCGGCCCAGTCGACTGGGTCGAAGCGGTCGGGAAGATGGCGCAGGGCCGCCGTCAGATCGCCGGCGGCGTAGTGCGCCATACCCAGGATCTGTTCTCCCACAGGCTGTAACGCTGCGTGGCGACTGTACTGGCTGTGGTGGAACCGGATCGCCACCTCGACGGCTTCGGCGATGTGGCCCGACATCGCGAGTCCGGATGTGTAGATCTCGGTGACCGGACCGCGTAGGTGTGAGCCCTGCGCCGAGGCGGCGATGGCGTGTGATGCCCGGCCGGCCGCCGAGGCAACGCGGTCGAGCTGTCCGATCTCGCTGTACGCCATGCATTCGGAGAGACCTGCCATCGCTCGGCCGAAGGGATCGAGCAGCGTCGTGTCCACCTCACTCAGGGTGTCGAGGACCCAGGGGGCGCGCCCGGCCAGTGCGTACTGGGCTGCCCGGAACACGCGCACCTGATGACGTCGTTCGCCGGTCTCTGTGGTCAGTGCCTCGTCGACGATCCGCGTCGCGTCGTCGGGTGACCGCAGACTCCACAGAGCGTTGGAAGCGCGCATCACGACGTCGTTGATGAACCCCGTCCCGACGTCGCCCGCCGACGGGGCATCCGCGAGCACCGTGTCGGCTGATTCTCCTTCACCCATCATGAACAGCGACAACGCCCGGGAGACGTAGGCGCCGTCGCCGCCGCCTGCCGCGGCCGCTGCGGCGAACAGTCTTTCCGCGATGTCGTAGTCGAGCAGGGAGTTCGCCGCGGTGGCGGCTGCCAGCAGGACTTCTCTGTCCGGGGCGAGATCGGAGTCGACCCAGAGGAGGCCGCGTTTCACCAGTGTCGCCGCCCCGCGGCTCTCGCCCATGGTGAGGGCGATCCGGCCTCGCAGTCGCCGTAGCTTCACCGATCCGGATCGTGCGCTGCGGATCTCGGCGAACAACGGGTGGCCGGCGAATACCTGTCCGTCGGCGATCCGGATCAGTCCGCGCTGCTCGGCCTGCTCCAGCGCGGCCTGCTCGACGAGCGAGGTCACCGTGTGCAGATCGACGGGCTCGGAGACGGCCACCAGATCGACGACGTCGCGAACGGAGTCGTCCAGGGTCCCGATGTGCGCCTCGACGAGCTCGGTCAACGAACCGCGCACATCGAAGGACCCCTCCCACCGCAGCGCACCGTCGGTGACGCGCAGGTTCCCCGCGTCGGCTTCCTGATCGGCTAGCTGCCGCACGTAGAGCATGTTGCCCTGCGTCAATTCCCAGAATCGCCTGCCGCAGTGGCGGTCCGGCGACGCACCGAAGGCCGATTCGAGCGCCGCATCGATGGCCGTTGACGACAGGACGTCGACGTCGCGCCGAATGATCCGCCGTTCTTTCCACAGTGCGGTGATCGCCGCCGGGACATGTTCGCCGGAGCGAACCGTCAGCACCACCGTCACCCCGGAATCGACGAGGTGCTCGACCACCAATGCCGACAGACCGTCGAGCAGGTGTGCGTCGTCGACCAGCATCAGGAGTCGATGCACCTCGGTCGCGGCGACCACGGCGTCACCGATGCGACGTACCAGCGCCGCGGGTGCACCAGCGCGGTCGTCGGTCCATCGGGCGAACGCGCCGAGTGGAACGGCCTGACTGGTGCTGGTCGCGGAGACGGTACGCACGATCCACCCGTCGGCGCCGGCTCGCCGCGCTATCTCTCGGGCGAGGCACGATTTCCCCACACCTGCAGCGCCGGACAAGACGACCCCGCCGACGTCGGACCGGTCGAGTACCTCACGGGCCGCGGAGATCTCACCCTCGCGCCCGACCACGGCCCAATCGTGTGGCATGACCCCTCGTCGACTCCCGCCGACTTCGGATCGGCAACTGCACCTTGAGGAAGACACTAGTTGAGCGGTCCGCCGGTCATTCGGCCGTCGACAGAGGTGCGATCTGGTGCCCCCAGTCGGACTCGAACCGACACTGGGCGGATTTTAAGTCCGCTGCCTCTGCCAATTGGGCTATAGGGGCCGTTGCTGTGGGTAACCACCTGTCGTCTGACACACAGCATCTCATCGACTCACAGCGGGAATCGCGACAGGTCGGACAGTTGCTTGTGACCTACACCGAACGCCGGGAAACGGTCGACGGGCCGGGGGCGTTTGTGTCAGGGTGGATTCGTTCGTGAGCGGTCGGCCGCGGGGTTCCGACACATCTTGACTTCGATCGTCGAGAGCGACACCATTCTCCCCACCCCTCGTACAGACGAACAGTTGGAACGCTGACACCTCATGACGCGCATCGACATGGCCACCGATCTCGACTGCTCCGCGGAGCAGGCGTGGAAGCTGCTGACCGACCCGACGCAGAAGAACACCTGGTCGCCGGTGCTGACCACGGTCGAGGATCCCGGCGAGGACGGCCGTATGGATCGGCCGGGCGCCATGCGCGAGGTGAACCTCGGCACCCCGGTGTGGAACACGGTGCACGAGGTGGTCACCGTGGCCGACGAGCCGCGCCGATTCGACTACGTCGTGTACAAGAGCCCGGCTGTTCTGCGTAACTACCACTGCCGCATCGACATCGATCCCAAGGACGGCGGGTGCGCGGTCCGCTACACCGTCGACGTCGACTTCGTCTCCAAGTTCGGCGCCCTGGCGGAACCGGGGGTGCGACGAGGACTCGAACGCTCCCTCGCCGGGTTGTCGGCCCAGTCGAAGCTGCTGCCGGCGACATCCGATCGCGGCCGCCCCGCGTCGCGACGACGTCCGCGTCGCTCCACGGCGATGCTTCTGCGTCCCGAGGCGGGGCGACAACTGGAACATCAGAGGCACCTCGCCGCCGAACTCGCCGCCGAGGGTGACCCCAAGTACTGGTTCGCCCGGATGGTCGAGCTGACCACCGAGGAACTGCTGCGCCTGGTCGACGCCGAGGTCTTCGCAGAACCCGAGTGGGTGCTGCGCCTCCTGGCGGCGATCCATCGTCGGCACGTCTCGGTTCTCCACAGCTATCGCACCGACGGTCCGGTGCCGCCGCGCTGGCGGGCGGCGTGGGGTGCGTGCGACGAGATCGGTGACGGTCGTCGATTCCGGTACATGGCCGGCGGCGTGGTGAGTGCGGCGCAGGCCCACATGAACGAGGACATGCACCGCGCGCTGGCGGAGGTGTACGACGTCCACTACCGGGACACGCGTCATTACAAGGAGTTCCGCCCCGACTACCTGCGGATGGCTCCGATGTACGGGGCAGCGCTCGACCGGCTCATCGCCGACATCCCGGCGCCGTTGATGCCGCGGCTGTTCCGCCTCAGCCGCATCGTGGCCCCGGAACTGCGGGACTCCCTGCTGCGACGCTGCTATTACGACGTCGAGCACGACCGGATGCTGGCCTTCGAACGCGGCTATCACCTCACCCGCGACGGCGTCGGTCGTCGCTGACTCGCGCCCGACGGCGTTCTCAGCCTCGGCTGCTACGTTGACGAATCCCACCGATTGACCACAGCGTCGATCCCGTAGCCGGAGGCCATCAGCGTGCTCGCCCGTTCGACCCGTCGGGTGACCGCCGCACCCCGTGTCGTGCTCGCGGTCGCCGTCGTCTTCGTGGCCGTGTGCGGCGTGCTGGGCATCGGCGTCGCATCCCACCTGTCGGCGGGCGGTTACAGCGACCCGTCGTCGGAATCGGCGCGGGCCGACCAGATGCTCGAGTCGGCGTTCGGTCGCGGCGGACTCCAGGTGGTCATCGCCCTGCGGATGCCGGCCGAGGGCGACATCGGCTCGGACGCCACCGCCACCAACCTCGCCGGTGACATCACGAAATCGCTGTCCACCGATTCCTTTGTGCAGCAACCGATCGTGTCTCTGTGGCAGAACCCCGACTTCGGTGCATCACTGAGGAGCACCGACGGCCGCACCGGCCTGATCGTGTTCTCGGTGCTGGGCGGTGAACGTGACGGCGCCCGCCACGCCCAGGAGATCGCCGACCGCTTCCGCGACACCTCGGGCATCACCGTGACCGTGGGCGGCGAGGCGCTGGCCTACCGCCAGGTGAACGACCAGACGTCCCGCGATCTCGCCATCGCCGAGGCGATCGCCATCCCCATCAGCTTCGCGCTGCTCGTCTTCGTGTTCGGTGGGCTCGTCGCCGCGGCCATCCCGATCGCGATCGGCATCGTGTCCATCATCGGCACCGCCGCGATCCTGCGGGTGCTGACCTCGTTCACCGACGTCTCGGTGTTCGCGCTCAACATGGCCACCGCACTGGGTCTCGCGCTCGCGATCGACTACACCCTGCTGATCATCACCCGATATCGAGAGGAGATCGGCAACGGGTTCGACCGCCCACAGGCCCTGCTGCGCACCATGATGACCGCCGGTCGCACGGTGATCTTCTCCGCGGTCACCGTCGCCCTGGCGCTCTCGGCGATGGCGATCTTCCCCATGTACTTCCTGCGCTCGTTCGCCTACGCCGGTCTCGGGGTGATCCCGCTCGCCGCGATCGCCGCCCTCGTCCTCACCCCGGCCATCCTCACCGTGCTCGGTGACCGCGTCGACGCCGGCGACGTCCGCCGCCCCCTGCGTCGACTGTTCCGCAGGCCGCCGCCGACACCGGGTACGCCCGAGACCTCGATCTTCTACCGCGCCACCCACGTCGTGTTCGGTCGCCCGCTCGTGACCGGAGTCGTGATCACCGCGTTCCTTCTGCTGCTCGGTGCCCCTTTCCTCGGTATCAAGCTCGGCTTCCCGGACGAGCGCGTGTTGCCGTCGTCGGCGTCGACCTACCAGGTGGGCCAGCAGCTGCGGACGGCGTTCCAGACCAACGCGTCCTGGACGGTGACCGCCGTGCTGCCTCGGGTGGGAACCGATGCCGCGGCGAACACGGCGATCGAGACCTACGCCGCGCAACTGTCACAGGTCGCCGATGTCGAGTCGGTGACCACGGCTGCCGCCTCCTACGTCGACAACCGCAAGGAGGGCAGCGGCGACCCGGGGGCGAGCGGCTCGGCCGGGCAGTTCGTCACCATCTCCACCGCGCTCGATCCGTTCTCCTCGGCCGGGACACGACAACTCGACGCGTTGCGCGCGGTGCCGCGCCCCGCCGACACCCCCGTGCTGTTCACCGGACTCGCGCAACAGAACGTCGACAACGTCGCTGCGATCACCGACCGTCTGCCCCTGGTGCTCGGGGTCATCGCGATCACCACCGTGTTGCTGCTGTTCATGCTGACCGGCTCGATCCTGCTGCCGCTCAAGGCGCTGGTGCTCAACGTGCTCTCCCTGAGCGCGACCTTCGGGGCGATGGTGTGGATCTTCCAGGACGGTCACCTCGGCGGGCTCGGGACGACGGTCACCGGGACCCTCGCGGCGACGATGCCGGTGGTGATGTTCTGCATCGCCTTCGGACTGTCGATGGACTACGAGGTGTTCCTGCTGTCGCGGATACGGGAGGAGTGGCTGCGCACCGGCCGCGCCACCCGGGTCGACAGTGAGACCGCGGTCGCCTACGGACTCGCCCGCACCGGCCGCGTCGTCACCGCGGCGGCGGTGCTGATGGCGATCGTGTTCGCGGGCATCGTCGCGTCGCAGGTGTCGTTCATGCGCATGTTCGGGCTCGGCCTGATGATCGCTGTCCTCGTCGACGCGACACTCGTCCGCATGCTGCTGCTGCCGGCCATCATGAAGCTCGCAGGGCGGGCCAACTGGTGGGCGCCGGCACCCCTGCGTCGACTGCACGACCGCTTCGGACTCGCCGAACCCGGCCTCCCCGCTCCGCCGCGCCCGGCGGGGGAGTCCGAGGACTCGACACCGCGTCGCGGGGGCATCACCAGGTCCCCGGCCCGCCCGCCCGTCGCCCGGGGCGCGCGGACGCGGGTGTCGTCGCCACGGGTTTCTGCGACAAAGGTCAAGAGGAAGTAAAGTCGAGCCGGAACTCACCGACGACCTCGGTCGTTGAACGGGTAATCGCTCGACCAGTAGGTCACGGGCGAGAAGATCACAGACGAATCGAAGGGACCAGACGGTGCGAGAAAGTAGCAATCCGGTGATGCGGGGTGTCCTCCGCGACAACCAGAAGGCGGGTGGCTATGCCGGGTTCGGGACCGGGATGGCCGGTGCCGGCCAGGGAGCCATGTTCGGCCAGGCCGGTCAGCCCCAGCAGGTCGACCCCTACGCCCGCCCCGGGCAGCCGGTCGGCTCCCGTTCACTGACCATCGACGACGTCGTCACCAAGACCGCCAGCACCCTCGGCGTCCTGATCGTGTCCGCGATCATCTCCTACTTCCTCGTGCACCAGAACGAGGGCCTGGCGATGCCGCTGCTGCTGATCGGCGCACTCGGCGGCCTCGCGCTCGTCCTCGTCGCGACCTTCGGGCGCAAGCAGGACAACCCGGCCATCGTGCTCTCCTACGCGGTGCTCGAGGGTCTGTTCGTCGGCGCGATCTCGTTCGTGTTCGCCAACTACGCGGTCAGCGGCATCTCCGCCGGAGTGCTCATCGGGCAGGCCGTCCTCGGCACGTTCGGTGTCTTCGCGGGCATGCTCGTCGTCTACAAGACGGGCGCCATCCGCGTCACCCCGCGCTTCACCCGCATGCTGTTCGCCGCGATGATGGGCGTCATCGTCCTCATCCTCGGCAACCTGGTCGTCGGGTTCTTCAACGGCGGCTCGGGCCTGGGCCTCTACGACGGTGGCCCGCTGGCCATCATCTTCTCGCTGGTCTGCATCGGCCTGGCGGCGTTCAGCTTCCTCGTCGACTTCGACTCCGCCGACCGCCTCATCCGCGCCGGCGCACCGGAGAAGGCAGCCTGGGGCATCGCCCTCGGCCTCACGGTCACCCTGGTGTGGCTGTACGTCGAGATCCTGCGACTGCTCAGCTACTTCAACTCCGACTAGTCACCCGACGACACAGAGAACCCCGCACCTCCTCGAAGGGGGTGCGGGGTTCTCTGCGTTGCGGGAGGGGTGCGCTCAGCTGAGGCGCTCGAGCACCATCGCCATTCCCTGACCGCCGCCGACACACATCGACTCGATGCCGAAGGTCTTGTCGTGGGTGGTGAGGTTGTTGAGCAGCGTGGTGGTGATCCGCGCACCGGTCATGCCGAACGGGTGGCCGAGGGCGATCGCACCGCCGGACACGTTCAGCTTGTCGTGGTCGATGCCGAGCTCGGCGGCCGAACCGAGCACCTGGACGGCGAACGCCTCGTTGATCTCGACGAGGTCGATGTCGGAGATCGACATCCCGGTGTTCTTGAGCACCTTGCGGATCGCCTCGATCGGGCCGAGACCCATGATCTCCGGCGACAGGCCGGTCGCCGCGGTCGCGACCACGCGCGCCAGCGGGGTGAGGCCGAGCTCCTTGGCCTTGGTGTCGCTCATGATGACCAGCGCCGCGGCGCCATCGTTGAGCGGACACGCGTTGCCGGCGGTGATGGTGCCGTCGGGACGGAACACCGGCTTGAGCTGCGACACCTTCTCGTAGGTGGTGCCGGCGCGCGGACCGTCGTCGGTGGAGACCACGGTGCCGTCGGGCAGGGTCACCGGATCGATCTCGCGCTCGAAGAAGCCGGACTTGATGGCCTCCTCGGCGCGGTTCTGGCTGAGCACACCCCAGCGGTCCTGGTCCTCACGCGAGATGCCGGTCATGGCGGCGACGTTCTCGGCGGTCTGGCCCATCGGGATGTAGACGTCGGGGATGAGGCCCGAGCCGCGCGGATCGGTCCACGTCGGGGCACCGCCCTGCGCGGCCTTGTCGGTACGGGCCATCGCCTCGTCGAACAGCGGGTTCTTGCTGTCGGGCCAGCCGTCGGCGCTGCCCACGGCGAAACTCGAGACGCTCTCGACGCCGCCGGAGATGAAGACATCGCCCTCGCCGGCCTTGATGGCGTGCAACGCCATGCGGGTGGTCTGCAGCGACGACGAGCAGTAGCGGTTGACGGTCACGCCGGGGACGTGATCGAGGCCGAGCTCCACGGCGACGACACGGGCGATGTTGAAGCCGCCCTGTCCGCCCGGCTGACCGATGCCGAGGTGGATGTCCTCGATGTCGGCGCGGTCGAGGGCGGGCACCTTGTCGAGGGCGACCTGCACCATCTGGCGGGCCAGCTCATCGGGGCGGAGGTCCTTCAACGAGCCCTTGCCGGCTCGGCCGATGGGCGAGCGCGCAGTGGAGACGATGACGGCTTCGGGCATGACGAGGCTCCTCAGGAGTTCGTGGGTGATGCGTGGGCGAATCGGACGTTACGCCATCACCGTCGAGCGACCGACCTAACGCTCGGCCAATGCGACCTCGGCCCGCCTGCGGCGCAGTCTGACCGGCCATCCGAGGCGCCGGCGCACACGCACCACCAGCCGGTTGTTCTCGGCGAACTCCGAGACCTCGGGCGGGTCCGGCAGAGGTCCTGCGCCCCATTCGCCGATCGCGGCGAGCACCTCGGGGAGCATCGTCTGCGCGGCGAGCAGATACCCCGCCGCCGACGGGTGGTAGTTGTCGGCGGAGAACATCCGCTCGGGGGCGGCGAGGAACTCCTTGGCCAACAGGTCGGCCAGGGGGACCGGGCGTCCGCCGGCGGCGCGCACCTCGTGCTCCTGTGCGGCGGCGAGCCGGAACCCCCACTGCCGCAGCACCGATCGCAGTGGCTGGGGGATCGCGGTGACGGCCCCGAGATCGGGGCACGTGCCCACGATGACGTGCGCGTCGACCTCCCGCAGGCGCCGTACTGCCGACCCGAGCCGCCGCGCCGCGGGACCGGGACGGTTGCGGGCGGTGATGTCGTTGGCGCCGACGAGGATCACCGCGACGTCGGGCGGGGCGCCGGCGATGAGCATCGCGTCGACCTGTCCGGACAACCCGCGCGAGGTGGCACCGACGATCGCCTTCGTGCTCAACCGCACGGTGAGTCCGCTCTCGCGACACAGCATGCGGGTGAGCGCCACCCCGGGCGTCTCGTCGGCGACGTCGGCACCGAGCCCGGCGGCGGTCGAGTCGCCGAACACCATCAGGTGCAGGTCGAACTCGCTGCGCGGGGTGATGCGTTCGGGACCGGATCCGTCGGGGAGATAGAGGCCGTCACCGTTGGGGGCGTTGTCGGTGCGGTGGGGGATCACCTCGCGTGCGGTGCGGGCCTGACCGGTGAGGAACGAATAGACCGCCCACCCGGCGCCGGCACTCCCCGCCGTCGCCGCCACCGTCGCGGTGACATCGCGGACCACTCGCCGCCGGGTTGCAGGCATGGGTTCAGAGTATCGGCCCGGACCGGTCGAACCGGCGCGGAGGCCGAGGGCTCGCCGGGTGGAGGGCATCGCCTGCGACGCCTCCCGCGCGGGTCTGGAACGATGGACGCATGCGCATCGCCAATCACGTCGTCGACCTGGTCGGCGGCACCCCGCTGGTCAAGGTGAACTCGGTCGTCAGCCCCGGATCGGGGCTGGTGGCGGCCAAGGTGGAGTACCTCAACCCCGGTGGATCGTCCAAGGACCGCATCGCGGTCAAGATGGTCGACGCCGCCGAGGCGTCCGGGGAACTCAAGCCCGGTGGCACGATCGTGGAGCCCACGTCGGGCAACACCGGTGTCGGCCTCGCCCTCGTCGCCCAGCAACGCGGGTACCACTGCGTGTTCGTGTGCCCCGACAAGGTCGGTGAGGACAAGCGCAACGTGCTCAAGGCCTACGGAGCCGAGGTCGTCGTGTGCCCCACCGCGGTCGCCCCCGACAACCCCGACAGCTACTACAGCGTCTCCGACCGGCTGGTCCGCGAGATCGACGGTGCGTGGAAGCCGAACCAGTACTCCAACCCCGCCGGCCCGCAGAGTCACTACGAGACCACCGGTCCCGAGATCTGGGCCGACACCGAGGGAAAGATCACCCACTTCGTCGCGGGCGTCGGCACCGGCGGCACCATCACCGGCACCGGCCGCTACCTCAAGGAGGTGTCCGACGGTCGCGTCAAGATCATCGGCGCCGACCCGGAGGGTTCGGTCTACTCCGGTGGCACCGGTCGCCCCTACCTCGTCGAGGGCGTCGGTGAGGACTTCTGGCCCAGTGCCTACGACCCGTCGATCCCCGACGAGATCATCGCCGTCTCCGACGCCGACTCGTTCGACATGACCCGACGTCTCGCCCGCGAGGAGGGCCTGCTGGTCGGCGGTTCCTGCGGCATGGCGATGGTCGCGGCACTCAAGGTGGCCGAGCGGGAGGGCCCCGACGCGATCGTCGTGGTCCTGCTGCCCGACGGCGGTCGCGGCTACATGGCGAAGATCTTCAACGACCGGTGGATGAGCAGCTACGGGTTCCTGCGCACCCCGCTCGACGGCAAGGACAAGGGCGACCCGTCGGTCGGCGACGTGCTGCGCGGCAAGTCCGGCGCCCTGCCCGACTTCGTGCACACCCACCCGGCGGAGACCCTGCGCGACGCCATCGAGATCCTCCGCGAGTTCGAGGTCTCACAGATGCCGGTCGTCGGCGCCGAGCCGCCGATCATGGCCGGCGAGGTCGCCGGTGCGGTCACCGAACGTGAACTGCTCAGCGCGGTGTTCGAGGGTCGCGCGAGCCTGGCGGATCCGGTGTCGTCGTTCATGGGCGAACCGTTCCCGCTCATCGGGTCCGGCGAGCCGGTGTCGGCAGCGACCAAGGCGCTCAGCGAGTGCGATGCGCTGATGGTCGTCGAGGACGGCAAGCCGATCGGCGTCATCACCCGTCACGACCTGCTGGCGTTCGTCAGCTCCTCACCCCGGATCGGAGCATCGTCATGAGTGAACAGCGCAGCCGTGTCGACGCGAGTCGGTGGCAGGGTTTCGGTACCAAGGCGATCCACGCCGGGTACGAACCCGACCCGCTGACCGGTGCGGTCAACCCCCCGATCTACGCCAGTTCCACCTTCGCCCAGGACGGCGTCGGCGGGATGCGCGGCGGATTCGAGTACGCGCGCACCGGCAACCCCACCCGAGCGGCCCTCGAGGGAAATCTGGCGGCGATCGAGAGCGGTTCGTACGGGCGAGGTTTCGCCTCCGGTATGGCGGCGACCGACGCGCTGTTGCGCGCCACGCTGCGTCCCGGTGACCACCTGGTGATCCCGAACGACGCCTACGGCGGTACGTTCCGGCTGATCGACAAGGTGTTCACCCAGTGGGGGATCACCTACTCGGTCGCCCCGGTCTCCGACATCGACGCGGTGCGCGCGGCCATCACCCCGGCGACCAAGCTGGTGTGGGTCGAGACGCCCACCAACCCGCTGCTCAACATCGGTGACATCGAGGCACTCTCGGGTGTCGCGCACTCCGCCGGCGCCAAGCTGGTCGTCGACAACACCTTCGCCTCGCCGTATCTGCAGCAGCCGTTGACGCTCGGGGCCGACGTGGTGCTGCACTCGACGACGAAGTACCTCGGCGGGCATTCCGACGTCGTCGGTGGCGCACTGGTCACCGACGACGAGCAGCTCGACACCGATCTGGCGTTCCTGCAGAACGGTGCCGGCGCGGTCCCCGGGCCGTTCGACGCCTATCTGACGATGCGTGGCATCAAGACCCTCGCGGTGCGTATGGACCGGCACAGCGACAACGCCGAGAAGATCGTCGAGTACCTGCAGTCGCATCCCAAGATCGAGAAGGTGCTCTACCCGGGCCTCGAGTCGCATCCGAACCACGCCGTCGCGGCGCGGCAGATGAAGCGCTTCGGCGGCATGATCTCGGTGCTCGTCGCGGGCGGAGCCCCGGCGGCACAGGAGTTC
Source organism: Williamsia sp. Leaf354 (assembly GCF_001424365.1). NCBI lineage: Bacteria > Bacillati > Actinomycetota > Actinomycetes > Mycobacteriales > Nocardiaceae > Williamsia > Williamsia sp. Leaf354. Next base: position 276,823 of record NZ_LMPL01000004.1, on the reverse strand, counting down.
TGCGCCCGCACCGAGGTGTTCACACTCGCCGAGTCGCTGGGCGGCATCGAGTCGTTGATCGAGCACCCGGCGGCCATGACGCACGCCTCCACCGAGGGCTCCCTGCTCGAGGTCCCCGCCAACCTCGTCCGCCTGTCGGTGGGCATCGAGGACATCGCCGACCTCCTCGGCGACGTGGAGAACGCGCTGAGCTGAGCGAACCGCTCCCCACACCTGAGAAAATGCTTAACATCCACAGGTGGAATACCGGCTTCTCGGGCATATGGACGTGCGTGCGGGTGCACGCGACGTCGTGCTGGGTGGGCTGAAGCAGCGAGCTGTCCTCGCCGTGCTGCTGCTCAACGCCGGATCCACGGTTGACATCGACCGACTGGTCGACGCGATCTGGGGAGACGATCCGCCCGCCAAGCCGGTGGCATCGGTGCGCGCCTACGTCGCGAACCTGCGTAGGGCGATGGACGACGTCGACGAGCATTCATCGACCGCGGTGATCACCGATGCGTCCGGCTATCGGGTGGACGTCGGTCCCGGTGAACTCGACGTCGCCACCTTCGACGACCTCACCGCCCGCGGACGCCACGAGCTCACCGCGGGTGACGCCGGCCTCGCCGAACAGACTCTTTCCTCAGCGCTCGCACTGTGGCGCGGTCCGCCGCTGCTCGAGTTCGCCGGTCGATCGTTCGCCGATGCCGCGATCCACCGACTGACGGCTCTGCGGACGACTGCGGCGGAGGGACTGTTCGAGGCCGGTTTGGCACTCGGCCGCGACGCCGAGCTCATCCCGGGGCTCGAGGATCAGGTGCGGATCGACCCGCTCCACGAACGACTCTGGGGTCAGCTGATGGTCGCCCTCTACCGGTCCGGGCGCCGGGCGGAGGCGTTGGCGACCTACGCGCGGGCCCGCGACATCCTGCACGCCGACCTCGGAGTCGCACCCGGCGCGGCCCTCGAACATCTCCGCCGCGAGATCGCCCGGGAGTCGGGGGATCTCGATCATCGTCCCCTGCATCTGCAGGCGCGGACCATGGTGGTCGACACCGTCGCACATCACCGGCTGGTGGCACGCGACCGCGAGCTCGCACTCCTCGGTCACGCCGTCACCACGACTGCGCGGGGTCGCGGGACGGTCGCCGTCATCCGCGGCGATTCGGGTACCGGGAAGTCGTCGCTGGCCGCAGCCGTTGTCGACGACGCCGCCGACCGCGGGTTCGGCTTCGCGTGGGCGGGACACACCGGTGGACTCCGCGAGCCACCGATGTGGACCTGGGTGCACGTCATCAGGCGGCTCACCGAGACCGCCTCGGCAACGGTCGTCGACCGCGCACGAGAACTCGCGCCCGAGGTCTTCGCGACCGCCGCCGGCCGCCGATCCTCCGCGGAGACGACGATCGCCGCCGATTCCCGCTTCGAGGGCGCCGAACAGCTCGTCGAGGTGATCGCACTGCTCGTGTCCGACACCCCGACCCTGGTGGTCCTCGACGATTTCCATCACGCCGAGAAGGCGACCCGCGAGGTCCTCGAACTGCTCTCCCCGCGCCTGCGTGAGATCCCGCTGCTGGTCCTGGTGACGTGGCAGGACGTGGGTGCCGACCGCCCGTTGCGCCCCAGGGCCTTTCATCGCCTCCTGAGCCGCTCGGAGACCCTCACCATCGGACTCGGCCCGCTCGACGTCGACGGTGTGCGCGAACTGGTCACCGTCGAGACCCGCGTGCGAGCGCATCCGGATCTCATCGACGCCATCCACGAACGGACCGCGGGCAATCCGTTTCACGTCCGTGAGCTCGCCCGCCTGCTCCACGTCGGTGGACATCTCGATGCCGACACACGCGAGATCCCCGATGCCGCACCACCCGACGCGGTCGCCGGGGTGGTCCGACGTCGGCTCGCGGTACTCCCGCGACGCACCCGCGAGGCGATCGGTGTCGGCGGGCTGATCGGCGCGTCCTTCGAGGCGGCGGTGCTCGCCGAGACGCTCGACACCGACGACACCGACCTGCGCGCACGTCTCGCGCCGGCCTGCCGGTCCGGCGTTCTCGTCGCCGGCGACGAGGTACCGCATCGTTACTGGTTCACCCACACCGTGATCCAGCGGGTCGCGGCCGACGAACTGCCGTTCGGTGACCGCGAACGTGCCCACGCCCGCATCGCCGGGTCGTATGCCACGCGGGCACAGGTCGGCGGGTACGACCAGGCGATGGCCGCCGCCGATCACGCCTGGCGTGCGGGTGTGCACCTCGAGCCCGCCGTCGCCGCGGCGTTGATCGAGGGTGCGCTCCGCGGCGCGGTCTCGCGCGCGGAGTACCTCGACATCGCCGAACTCACCGAACGCGCGGTGACGATGCTCGAACGCCTGCCCGACGACGATGCCCGCCACGACCGCGAGGCGCGCTTCTGGATGCAGCGTGCGTCGGTGCTCGCGGTGTTGACCGGACACAACGCGCCCGAGACGGAGGAGGCGTTGGCGAGGGTGTTCCGTGCCGGCGCCGCCATGACCTCCGGTGCGGAGTTCACCTCCGCGGTCGCGTTGCGGTGCGCGATGTTGGTGGGAACCGCCGGATACCGGGAGGCCGCGGTGCTGGGGGAGAAATTGATCGATCGGTTCCTCGCCGACGGCGAACCGGCCGCCGGTGCGGCGGGCTACTACGTCCGAGCCATCGCGGCGTTGATGGGTGGCGATCCCGACGGTGCGATCGCCGCGGTGGAGACGCTGACGAGCGAGGTCCCCACCATCGACCCCGCGGACAACCTGCTGCTGTTCGACATACGGGCGTTCGGTGTCGCCGCGCTGGCGCATGCTGTGCGGGGTGACCACGCGTTGGGTCGTGCCGTCGCACGCACCGGGATGGACCTGGCGCGGTCGCGATCCAACGGGTTCGCCGAGGCGATCCTCGCGGTGAACCGCCTGCAGGTCAACGCATACTGCGGTGTGGTCGTCGGCACCGCGGACGAGTCGGCGGCGCTGGTCGACACCCTCACCGCGGTGGGTGCTGTCGATCTGGTGGGGTCGGCGCGTCTGATCGGTGCGTGGGCGCGCGGACTCGAACGCGACGGCGACGACACCACCGGTGAGATCCGAGATGCGTTGGCGCTGCACACCTCCGGCGGCATGGTCGTCTTCGTGCCCCTCTATCTGCGGTTGCTGTCCGAGGTCGAACAGGCACACGGGTATCTCGACGACGCCCGCGTCAGCGCGCAGCGTGCGGCGTCGACAGCACGAGCGCACGGTGAGGTGGCCTGGGAGACGCGGCCGGCCGTGTGGCGGATGCTGCACACGGCCGACGCCCGGCTCCTCGGCGACACCGAGACGGGCGCCCCGCTCACTGGCTGATGGTCGCCCCGTCGATCGCCTTAGCGGCCGCACCGAGGATCTCGGCCTGTGCCTGATCGCTGGTTCCGTTGAGCTGCAGGATGTACGTCACGCCGTCACCGGGGATGATCACGGTCTTCTGAGCGCTCAGTGCCTCGGTGCCCTCGAGGTCGTAGGTGGCAGCGATGTCGTAGGCGGGATATCCCGACAGCGTGGTCGTGCGCTCGTCGACCACGGAGGCGCCCTTGAGGTTCTTGATCTCACCGGGTGCCGCCTCGATCAACGCCTGCGCGTCGACGGTGCCCTCGAGCTTCGACAGCAGTGCGATGAAGTTGGGCTGATACGACGCCTGTGAGGCGTCGGGTCCGGTGTATTCGATGGCGGCGTAGGCATAGTCGGGTGTCTTGTCGCCGGCCGTCGACCATCCTTCGGGCATGGGGAGGTCGATGGTGGGCGCGCCCTCCGCGCCCGGCTTGAGAGGTGTCTCCACGATGTTGTTCTGCTTGATGTAGTCGGCGATCGTGAAGTTCGTTCCGGTGGCGTCGATGTCGCGGGGCACCAGCGCACCGGTCGACGGACTCGATGCCGCCGTGGAGGCGGACGCCGACGACGACGTCGCCGACGAGGTGGAGGGGGAGCTGCTGTCGGAGGAATCGCTGCTGCATCCGGCCACCGCGAGAGCCGCGGCGGCGCAGGTGGTGACGGCGAGGAGTCGAACGGTGCTGTGAGTCATGGCGGCACCGTAGCGACGGCCGATTGGAGATCGATTGGATCGCGGGCGGCGCGACTTCCATCGTTTCCCCAACGTCGGCGGGGTTGGCTCACCGCCATGATGTCCCCGCGACGACGTTCCTGTGTCCCCGTGTGGGCGTTCGCCCTCCTGACGACCGTGACCATGGTGTGTGCGGTGGGCTGCTCGTCGGGCGCGACACCTCGCGTCGAGCGGTCATCGAGGTCGACCGCACCCTCGGTACCCATCGAGGGTGACGCGTCGAACCCGGTCAACACTGCGGTCGCCACGGCGATCTCGAGAGTGCAGCGGTACTGGGAGACCGAGTTCCCGGCGCTCTACGATCGCCCCTACGCGCCGGTCTCCGGCGGCTTCTACGGCGTCGACCCGGAGTCGGGGAATCTGCCCCCGTGTGCGGAGAGCGCAGCCGACATCTCGGGCAATGCGTTCTACTGCGCCACCGAGGACGTGGTGGCCTGGGACGCGACCGGACTGTTGCCGAGACTGCAGAAGACCTACGGCGACTTCGTGATCCCCATCGTGCTCGCCCACGAGTGGGGGCACGCGGTGCAGGCGCGCGCCGGGTTCGAGGGAGCCACGGTCACCCGTGAGATCCAGGCCGACTGCTTCGCCGGTGCCTACAGTCGGCACGCGATCGACACCCGTGAGTACCCGATCAGCGCCGCCGACCTCGACCGTGCCCTGGCAGGGTTTCTCGAACTACGGGACGAGCCCGGTACGGCGGCAACCGATCCCTCCGCGCACGGCAGCGGTTTCGACCGCGTGAACGCCTTCCAGAACGGCTACGAGAAGGGTCTCGCCACGTGCGCTGCGTATCGCGACGGATCGCCCGCGGTGATCGAGTTGCCGTTCCGCGACGAGGCGGACGCGGCCGGCGGCGGCGACGCGCCCTACGCCGACGTCGTCGCCGGCGTGCCGGTCGATCTCGAGGACTACTGGTCGAAGCTGTACCCCGAACTGGCGAACGCGCCGTGGGTTCCGGTGCGGCGGGTCATCCCCTTCGGCCCGGGGTCGCCACCGACGTGTGGGAACAGCCCCACCGACGGGTTCCTCCTGTTCTATTGCGTGCCCGACGACTACGTGGCCTTCGACAACGCCGACGCGATGCCCACCGTCTACCGCGAGGGCGGTGACTTCGCCGTCGCTGTCCTGTTGGCGACCCAATGGGGGATCGCGGCGTTGTCGCGACTCGGCGACGACTCCGACGAGAAGACGAGTTCGCAGCGGGCCGACTGCTTCGCCGGCGCCTGGACGGCCAGCGTGCTGCTGGGCAACCGACCGTCGTCGAGCGGGTACTCGCTGTCCCCGGGCGATCTCGACGAGGCCATCGCGGCGCTGTTGCTGTTCCGGGGAGACGGTGACGCGGATCGTCAGGGCACCGGGTTCGTCCGCGTCGAGGCCTATCGCAGTGGTGTGATCGACGGCGCGCGGGCCTGTCTGCCCTGAGCCGACATCGGCCGCGGTACGCGGCGCGCGATCGGTACGGGGTCTACCGTCGGATCCATGGTGATCACCTCTGCGCAGATCGACGAGGCGGTGGCGATGTTGGCGCCGGTGATGCGTCGGACGCCGATGGTGGCGTCCCGCGCACTGTCGGACATGTGCGGTGCGGACGTGTGGCTGAAGTGTGAGAACCTCCAGCGCACAGGGTCGTTCAAGCCCCGAGGGGCCTATCGGCGCATCGCCGGACTCACCGCCGCCGAACGTGCGCGAGGAGTCGTCGCGGCGAGTGCGGGCAATCACGCCCAGGGTGTGGCGTGGTCGGCCACGACGCTGGGCATCACCTCGCGGGTGTACATGCCCACGGGCGCATCGTTGCCGAAGGTGACCGCGACACGTGCCTACGGCGCGGAGGTGGTGCTCGAGGGCGAGATCATCGACGAGAGTCTCGTTGCCGCACAGGCCTTCTCCGAGTGGACCGGTGCCGTCCTGATCCACCCGTTCGATCACGCCGACATCGTCGCCGGCCAGGCGACGGTCGGGGTGGAGATCGCCGAGCAGATGCCCGACGTCGGCACCGTGGTGGTGCCGCTGGGCGGGGGTGGGCTGCTTGCCGGGGTGGCCGCGGCCATCAAGTCCGTGCGGCCGCAGACGCGTGTCGTGGGCGTGCAGGCGGCGGCCGCCGCGGCCTGGCCCGGCTCGATCGCCGCGGGTACGCCGACCCGGGTGGCCGAGATGAACACGATGGCCGACGGCATCGCGGTGGCGATGCCGGGCGCGGTCACGTTCGCCCATGTCGACGAGCTCGTCGACGAGATCGTCACCGTCGGTGAGGATCTCATCAGCCGCGCGGTCCTGCTGATGCTCGAGCGCGCGAAGTTGTTGGTCGAGCCGGGCGGCGCGGTGGCGGTGGCCGCGCTGATGGAGCCCGGTGCGCTGGCGCTACCCGGGCCGGTGTGCGCGGTGCTCTCCGGAGGCAACGTCGACCCGCTGTTGTTGTCGCACCTCACGACGCACGGTCTTCAGGCGGCGGGACGGTACCTCACCGTCGCGGTGACGGTGCCCGACCGGCCGGGCGGCCTCGCGATGCTGCTGGAGACCCTGCGCGATTCCGGGGCGAGCGTGGTCGACGTCATCCATTCCCGCGTCGCGGGCGAACTGCGTCTCGGCGAGGTGCAGGTGACGGTCAGTCTCGAGACCCGCGGACCGGAACACCAGGCGATGGTGCGCGAGGCGCTGCGCTCGGCGGGGTTCTTCGACTGATCAGGCCGCGAGAGCGAGGGTGTGCGCCGGGGTGTTGTCGAGTGTTCCGCGCATCGGGTCGACGACGAGGTCGAGGGAGCCGAAGCACGAGCGTGCCGTGGCCATGAGCGCGTCGCGGTCCGCGGCGTCACCGTGGTCGCCGACCACGGCCGCGGCGCGGGCGGAACCGTATCCGCGCACCGCGTCGAGCAACACCCCGACGTCGGTCCCGATCACCACCACGCGGCATCCGCGGCGCAGCATCCGCTGAGCCAGATCGACGGCCAGGTGGTCGGGTGTCGCGTCGGTGGGGACGAGGAGAAGCACTGTTGTGGTCATGTCCCCAGCACACCGGGCGAGTGTGAGGAAACTCTGTTGCCGTGATGAGGAGTCGGCAACGATGTGGTCTCACGCCGCCGCCGCGGACTCCCTGCCTCCGGCCACGACGTCGTCGGTGCGCCACGGGCCGACGGTGATGGCGCCACCCGGGTCGGCGACGAGTGTGACCGGACCCAGGCGGCGTCCGACGCGGGTGAGCATGTCGCCGACCATCGTGGGGTCGTCGAGATCGACGACCATCGCCGGTGCCGAGGTCCCGGCGACCAGATCGACGAGTCGGGTGATCCGCGGGCCGGCGACGGCGACATGGTGGCCGGCCCTGATCAGGTCGCGTGCCAGGTCGGCGCCGGCGCGATCGGCCACGGCGACGACGATGACGTCGAGCGGGCCCGGGGATGTGGTTCGTGCGGACGCCATGTGTGCGTTCCTCTCGTGGGGGTTGTCGGTACGCATCCCACGACACCCCACGAGCCTGTGCGGACGCTGGCCGTGCGCTGGCAGCCCGACGGGAACGTCAGGTGTCGTTCACCGACCTGCGAGCGTCAGCGCACCCCGGATGACCGACAACGCCTGCGGGACCACCGTCGCCTCGGCGAACGCCTTCGTCGGGTCGCTCAGCATCGCCGACACGACGTACTCGACGCCATCGTGCGCGCGGATCAGATAGTTCAGCGTGAGCACACCCGGTTCGGAGCCCCCTTTGAACGCGAGTGTCGTGTAGCGCTCGGGGTCGAGGAGAATGCCTCCGTCGTTGATGGTCAGCGCGTGGGCGATCGGACCTCCCGACGGCGTCGTCGACATCGTGGCGAGTCCGGTGAGTGCCCGACAGATGTCGGCGGGCGAACCGAACCATTCGATGTCGGTGACGTCGCGCGGTGTGGTCCACGGCGGGAGGCCGCTCAGCGAGGCGCCGTCGAGCTCGGGCAGCATCGCCGAGCGCTGGGCGGCGTCGGCCGCCAAATACCTCTGCGCGAGTTGCGGATATCGGGACATCTTGAGCACGAACAGCTCCCGTGTCGTGAGGAAGGGTGTTGTCCGTGCCGGATCGCTGTTGCCGAATCGGGAGAGCATCGCGGTCACGGCATCGCGGCCGAGGCTGTGGATGAGGTGATCGGTGGCGGTGTTGTCGCTGATCGAGATCATGAGGTCGGCCAGGCGCCGGTAGGTGACGGTGGTGCCGGCAGGGCGATCCTGGAGCACCCCGGACGGCAGGCTCTTCCAGTCGGTGCGCACGGTCACGGTGTCGTCCCACGAGATCTTCTTCGATGCCACGGCGTCACCGAGGGCGCCGAGCACGTACAACTTGAATGCGGAACCGAGTGGCCGTTGGGTGTCGCCGTTCAGTGAATGCACAGGGATACAACGGTTGTCGTCGATTCTGTCGACGGTGAACGACACCTCCGGTGCGAGCGCCCGCAGGCGCTCGTCGACGCCGTTCCAGGAGGTCGGTTCGGCGGGCATCGGGACGAAGACCAGTCCGGTCATCCTGCCGTCGGACCCCACCGTCGCGTCGGCCTGTAGGCGCTTCCCGTCCGGGGTGGCGACGATCCCGACCTGCGCGGTCGGGGCCGGAGACGGGGCGAGTCGCTCCAGGGTGAGGCGTGCGAACGGGCTCAGGCGGGCGTTGACGGCGTCGGTGCTGCCGCCTAACTCCCGGATGATGTCCGGGCCGAAATGCTCCCGCACATCGTTGTCGGACAGCGGAAAGCGGCCGCTGGCGTCGATGAACCACCGGAGTTGCGTCGCGGCGGGGGTGTTCGGATCGACCCGTTTCGCAGTCGTGGACGGTGTCGACCCCGGTTGCGGTGATGGTGTCGCGACCTCTTCGGACGACACCGAACAACCTGCGATCATGCCGATGGCCACGCAGAGGGCGACGACGGTTCGTGCGGTCTTCACGGCAGCCTCATTCCGCGGGTGTCGGAGCGGTGTATCGGAGCCACAACCCGGCGATCGTGTTGTCGTGGGCGAACGACACGGAGAGCCAGATGGGTCCGTAGTGCAGAGCGAGTGGCATGTCGACCGAGCGGTAGGGGCCGCGCACGGTGACGGTCGGGCGTCCGAGGGTGCGGACCGTGCCGCCGTCCCGCTCGACCCCCGACCAGATCTGTTCGAGGGTGGCCGCGTCGACGGACGCGAGGAGCGTCGGCGACCAGTCGGCGCGTACCGCCGCGAAGTCGTGCTCGACGAACTGGTGGGCGATCTGCCGGGTGCGGGCGATGATGTCGTCGGCCTGGAGTTCGGACGCGGGGGCCGACTTGCCGAACCGCTGCTGGGCTGCCTGGCGACTGATCCGCAGCAGTGAACCGATCTCGGCCCAGGTGTGTCCGGCGGCGCGGGCCCGAGCGACGGTCTGTTGGCGCGCTTCGTCGAGGGCGGACTGGAGGGCGTCGGTCGCCGCCACCGCGGACATCGGCTCGGCGGCGGCGCTGTCGGAGGCCAACGTGCCCGCGATCACCGCGGTCGCCGAGCGGAGTCGGGCGACCACGTCGTCGCCAGGTTCGGGTTCGAGGAGCATTGTGTCAATCTACGGTTGACGTCCATGAATCGAGAGTGACACCCCGGGGCGAGACGTGTCAATACTGAATTGACAAGCCATTCGGCCGCACACGACAACAGCCCGCGTCCAGAAGGACGCGGGCTGTCGGGTCGATCGTGATCAGGAGTGGTACGGCTCCGCGCTGACGAGCGTCACCTTCACCACGGCGCCACTGGGAACCGAGTACTCGCGGGTCTCGCCGACCTCGGCGTCGATGAGCGCGCCTCCGAGCGGCGACACCGGCGAGTACACCTCGAGCGATGAGTCGCCTGCGCCCTCCTCGCGGGTGGCGATGAGGAAGGTCTCGGTGTCGGACTCGTCGCCGTCGTAGTAGACCTTGACGACCGAACCCGGCAGGGCGACGCCCGATTTGGTGGGCGTCTCGCCTACCTTGGCGTTGTTCAGGAGTTCCTGCAGCTGGCGGATGCGGGCTTCCTGCTGGCCCTGCTCCTCGCGGGCGGCGTGGTAGCCGCCGTTCTCCTTGAGATCGCCCTCTTCGCGACGCTCGTTGATCTCCGCGGCGATGACGGGTCGATTGGCGATCAGGCCATCGAGTTCGTTCTTGAGCCGATCATGGGACTCCTGGGTCAGCCAGGTCACCTGTGTGTCGGTCATGGACGTCACTCCTGTCGAATCTTCTCCGCCCGCGATTCGGGCCGCGCGGTGTACCCAACTCCTGCAGGCACCTGCAAAATGCAGCAACACGGCCCCACATTGGGGCCGTGTGTCGTTCGATGTTACCAGGTCTGCCCCGGTGAGAGCCCACACCGACGCGAGCTCAGGCCGCGGCGTCGATGCGGGTGAGCGCCTCCTGGTAACTCGGTTCTGCCTTCTTCAGCCGTCCCACGACGGCGTAGGTGATCGGCATGACGACGATCTCGACGAGCGTCTTCCACACGAAGCCGATCACGGTGTAGTTGACGAAGTCCTGCCAGGTGGAGATGCCCAGTGCCGATGCCGCGATGGAGCAGAACACGAGGGTGTCGAAGAACTCCCCGACGATCGTGGAGCTGATGAGACGTGCCCACAGGCGGCGTTCGCCGCTGCGCTCCTTCATCTTGACCATCACGTAGGAGTTCAGGAACTCTCCGACGAGGTACCCCGAGAGGCCGGCGAGCAGGAACTGCGGGACCACGCCCGCGACGGTCTCGAACGACTGCTGACCGTCGTAGAAGTCGGCGGCGGGTAGGTGGATGGTGAGCCAGAAGCATCCCGAGGCGAGCAGGAGGACGCCGAACCCGCTGTAGATGACCCTGCGCATGGCGCGGAAGCCGTAGACCTCGCTGATCACGTCGCCGAGGACGTAGGCGAGGGGGAAGAGGTAGAAGGCGCCGTCGGTGACGAGTCCGTGCACCTTCAGGGGGCCGAGTTCGAAACTCAGCGACGGGAACAGCAGCACACCTTTGGTGCCGGTGATGTTGCTGATGATCATCACCCCGACGAACAGGGCGACGAGGATCGGGAAGTAGGGACTGGTGAGCGTGGCGAAGGCCGGTGTCGCCGGGCGTGAGGCCCGCTGATCGGGATCAGTCTGCGAAACCGGCCGCCCAGACTTGGCGGTGGTCATGGTGGCCAAGTATGCGCCACCGATCCCTCACCCCGGTGCCTCGCATTGGTCGAGGAACTCCTGCGGCAGTGTTCCTTCCATGATCACCTTCGACCCGTTCCAGCGGAACGTCACCTCCGTCCCACCGCCGGGATCGGCGGTCGAGGGGTGTGGTCCGTGGAACCAGCCGTAGTGGACATCGACATGATCGGGTCCTGAGCCGAGAACCCAGGACAGGCCGGAGTTGCATCGGATTCCTGTCCCGAGCCAGCGACCGTCGGGACCGAAGAGGAGGAGTTGATCGGCCGACGAGGCCGTGCCGTGCTCGGTGGTCAGTTCCGCCCACGACAGTGCATTGCACGACGACATGTCCGAGCGTACGACCCCCCACTTCCAGTCGAACTGTGTCGAGGGCGGCGCGATCCGCGAGCCGGCGTTCGAGATCTTCGCTGCTGCATCGGCATACGGTCCACAGGGCGTATCGGGACGATCGTTGATCGGCGTCGCGTCTGCGCCCCCTGTCTCCGGCGCCGCGTCGGAATCGCCCGCGTCGGCACCGTTGTCAGACGGTGCGGCTGCCGAGGTCGACGGGGGTGCGGTCACGGTGCGGGTGACCGTGGAGGTCATCGGCGTGGCGGTGTGGGTGTCGGTGGAGCATGCGGCTGCGGTGAGTCCGGTCAGACAGATGATCGCCGCGACGGCGGAGCGTGTCGTTGTCCGCATGTCAGCACTTCCCGTTCGTCACCGCGCGCGGAAGCGAGCCGTCCATCACCACGCGAGACCCGTTCCACCGGAACGTCACCTGCGTCGATCCCTGCGGCGCGGCGAGCGGCTCGTCGCCGGTGAGGTACCTGTATCGGACGGTGATCCGGTCACGGCTCGCGCCGATCACCTCCTGGTAGCCGACGTTGCACTTGATGCCCGTCCCGATGAAGCGCATGTCGCGGTTGAAGATCAGCAGTTGCTGCGGTGACGACACGGTGGCTCCCTGGGTGTCGAGCTCCATGTAGGAGATGTCGTTGCAGCTGTCGAAGTTCGCCGCACCGGTCACCCAGCGATATCCGGGGCCGTCGGTGGGAACCGACGCGATGGCCCTGTCGAGCTCCGCGGGAGCGGGGTTGGTCGTGCCGCACAGGCGCAGCGGTGCCCGGTTCGAGGTGGGCGCGGGCGCGGCGACGTCGCCCCCGCTGCCGCCGTCGGAGCCCGAGCCACTCTGCGCAGTGTCGGCGACGTCGGTCTCGGGTGCGTCCACCGACGTGGTCGTGCTCGGCGACGACGCGGTGACCGTCACGGTCGAGGGGGTCGCGGTGGTTGCGTCGTCGGAACCGCAGGCGGCGAGGGAGGCGATGGCGCAGACGCCGAGAATGGCTGTCGCGGTGCGTGTCACGATGGTCATGGTCGTCTCTCGTGTCGGGTGGTGTCGTGCTGGGCGGTGATCCTGCTCGGGCCGTGGTGTTGTGGTCGGTCTCATGTCAGCACTTCCCCTCGGTGAACGCGTACGGCAGCGTGCCGTCCAACACGACGCGAGAGCCGTTCCAGCGGAACGTGACATCGACCTTGCCGACACCGCCCTGCGAATGCTGTTGCGCCGGATTGGTCAGGTCGACGTAGGTGTACTGGACGGTGATGGCATCCGGTGAGGTCGCGAGAACGTATTGCCCACGCTGTGCTTCGCATCTGATCCCGGTGCCCTGGAAATGGCCATCGTGATAGATCAGCAACTGGCGCTCGCGAACCGGTGCGAGTGCGCCTGCCCGATCGAGTTCTATCCAGCTCAGTCCGCGACACCACGCACCGCCCGCGTTGTAGGCGCGCCACGAGCCGTTGTGCTCGGGCTGGGGAATGCGCGCGGCGTCTCGTGTGGCCGCGGCCGCCGTCCCGATGTTCGGCGCGCACCCCGCATCGTTGTCGGAGCCGCCGGACCCCGTCCCACCGGTGTTGCCCCCGGCCGCGGGTACGACGGCGGTCACTGTGGTGGTCGATGGGAGGGGCGTCGTGACGGGCGCGACGTCGGAGGATGCATCGGCGGTGACCGTGGCGGTTGCCGTGCGGTCGCGCGTGGGGAACGACACATCGTCTGTGCCGCAGCCGGCGAGGACGCCGACCGCGCACACGCTGAGGCTCAGAAGGGCGACGGAACGGGGAAACGAGGGGAGGGCAATTCTCATGGCGGGGTCTCTGCTCTCTACCGGGACGTGTTGTCCGGTATCTCGCAGTACCGCTGCACTTCGTTAGCGGAGAAAAACGACTGATACCAACCTGTTATCGGATGTGGTCCGATCGTATGAAGCAGATCAGTCGGTGGGCGGCCGCAGATAGGCCGGCACGGTCTGCGAGCACCCGAACACCTCGCCGATGGCGGGTGCGGCGGAGGTCCGGACCCGCGACACGACGCCGGTCTGCTGCGCATCGCCCGGGGCGACGAGGACCTCGCGGCGTCCGACCTCGGAGCCGTCGCGCGCACGGGCGCGCACCACGCAGGCGACCGGCTCGCGCGGGTCGCTGCGGGTGACGGTGAACTGGACGTCGATGGTGGTGGCGTCGACGATGTCGTAACCGGTCGCCTCGCCCGAGACCGGCGGGTCGGCGAACTTCTTGTAGCCGACGAACGCCACGGTGAGGCCCGCGGCCACCACGACGATCGACAGGATGATCAGCCAGCGGCGTCGGGTGCTCACGGGACGCTCGGTGGGGTACCGGCCGGGGGGCGGTGTGGGGCCGGTGGTCATGGTTCATACCTACCATGAGTGCGAGGGCGCTCCGGCTCGGCGGCAGTGGCCGCGATCAGGGGTGCGCGGCCCGTCGGGACCTCCCGGTGGGAGAATCGGGGCAGCGAGCGATGACGAGCGGTGTCGAAAGAAGTGAGGACGAGTGCAGTGAGTGGCCTTCGGTTGATGGCGGTGCACGCGCACCCCGACGACGAGTCGAGCAAGGGTGCGGCGACCATGGCCAAGTACGCCTCGGAGGGCCACGAGGTCCTGGTGGTGACCCTGACCGGCGGCGAACGTGGCGACATCCTCAACCCCGCGATGGATCTGCCGGGGATCAAGGAGCGCATGCCCGAGGTCCGCAAGGAGGAGATGGCCAAGGCCGCCGCGGCACTGGGTGTCGAACAGACGTGGCTGGGTTACGTCGATTCCGGTCTGCCCGAGGGCGATCCGCTGCCACCGCTCCCGGAGGGCTGTTTCGCGTTGGTCCCCCTCGAGGAGTCGACCGAGGCGCTGGTCCGGGTGGTCCGTGACTTCCGTCCGCACGTGATGATCACCTACGACGAGCGCGGCGGGTACCCGCATCCCGATCACATCCGCTGCCATGAGGTCTCGATGGCCGCCTACGAGGCGGCGGGCGATCTCGAGCGGTTCCCCGACGCGGGAGACCCCTGGACGGTGTCGAAGATCTACTACACGCACGGTTTCATCCGCGATCGGATGATCCGGTTCTCCGACGAGTTCGACAAGCACGGGCAGGACAACCCGTACAAGGAATGGCTCGCGAACTGGGATCCCAGTCGCGGTGACCTGATGGGCCGCGTCACCACACAGATCACGTGCGGCGACTTTTTCACCGCGCGCGACGAGGCGTTGCGGGCGCACGCGACCCAGATCGATCCGAACGGGGTCTTCTTCGCGGTGCCGATGGAGTGGCAGCAGCGACTGTGGCCCACCGAGGAGTACGAGCTCGCGAAGACGCGGGTGAAGACGGCCATCCCCGAGACCGACCTGTTCGCCGGCCTCGACGCCGCCGCGGAGCAGTCGTGAACAGCACCCTCGTCCTCGCCGGCGCGCATGTCACCGACGTGCTCGCACGCGACGCCGACGGGCCGGAGTTCGGCAAGGCGTCGCCGCTGGGCCTTCTGCTCGTCCTGTTGCTGCTGGTGGGAACCGTGTTCCTCATCCGGTCGATGAACAAGCGGCTGCGCAAGCTGCCCACGAGTTTCTCGCGCGACGAGCCCGAGCCCGATCAGGCCGCCGACGACGGAACCGATCCCGGCAGTGTGGGGAACGACACCGGCCCCGCACGAGGTCGCGACAACTAGTCACGACGACGCACGGGGCCGGATGAGTCGGACCCGATCGATCAGGACAGGGTGAAGGCCGGGTTCGGCTTGACGGTCAGGTTGTTGATCGTGCAGTTGCCCGGCAGCGACTGGTTGGTCGAGGTCAGGGTGTTGGTCAGGTTGTCGAACGATCCCGCGAGGGTGGCCGGGCCGCAGTTGCTGCTCAGCACCGAGAACGCGACGCCGGAGACCTGGCCGGTGGTGGCGCTGGTGGGCGTGAGGGTCCACGGCAGCCCCTTGATCACGGGAACGCCGCAGAGGAAGTTGCTGCCGCTGACCTTCGCGCCGGTGATCGAGGCGGCACTGCCGTCGGCGTTCACCGAGCCGGTGAGGGTGATGTTGCAGTTGACCGGCACGCCGAACGACGCGTCCGAGGTGACCGAGATCGTGCCGGGTGCGGTGAACGCGGTGTTCGCCGGGGAGATCGTCGCGGCACCGGCCACTCCGGCCCCGATCGTCGCGCCGACGACGGCAACCGTCGCGGCGACGGTGGCGAGAGCGCGCGAGCGGACGGTGGTGTTGAACCTCATGGGTGTGTCCTCCAGGTAAGGGTGTCGAACGGGTGATCGTGACGTCGATCACTCGAAAAGGGACGTTAGGCTCACGAACTTGACTCACCGCACCCTTCCGCACAGATCTGTGAGAAAACACAACAAGTCCGATTTGTCGTGGTGACGGTGGGCTCGTGTACCTTTGGTGGCGTGATCACCACCGGCTGCGCCTATCACTGGCGTTTTATCGAGGCTCCGGGTGGAGCCGTCGATGGAGCGCGTCGAGCGACGTAGCCAGCGAACCCCCACCCCGGAGCCCCGAGCAGTGACCGCCACGGTCGCTGCTTTTTTGTTTGTCGGCGCCGGAGCGGATCGCAACGTGTGCCGTAGTCCACGAAAGGCACACCCATGACCACCGACCTGACCGACACGGCCGCGGAATCGACGTCGGATCGACGTATCCGCGCCTTCCGGCCGATCCCCTCGCCGCACACGCTGCTGGCCGAACTCCCGTTGACCGACCGTCGCGCTCGTCAGGTCGCCGCCGATCGGGCCGAGATCGCCGACATCCTCGCCGGCACCGACGACCGCCTGCTCGTGGTGGTGGGACCGTGCTCGGTCCACGACCCGGTGGCCGCGCTCGACTACGCGCGGCGGCTGGCCGTGGTGGCCGACACCCACGCCTCGCGTCTGAAGATCGTGATGCGCGTGTACTTCGAGAAACCGCGCACCACCGTCGGATGGAAGGGCCTCATCAACGATCCGGCCATGGACGGCAGCTTCGACATCGAACGCGGGCTCCGTACCGCGCGGGCGCTGCTGCTCGACGTCATCGACCTCGGCCTGCCGGTGGGATGTGAGTTCCTCGAGCCCACCAGCCCGCAGTACATCGCCGACGCGGTGTCGTGGGGTGCCATCGGCGCCCGCACCACCGAGTCGCAGGTGCACCGGCAGCTCGCCTCGGGTCTGTCGATGCCGATCGGGTTCAAGAACGGCACCGACGGCGACGTGCAGGCCGCGGTCGACGGCGTGAACGCCGCTGCGGCGCAGCACGTCTTCTTCGGCGTCGACGATCAGGGGCGGGCGGCGGTGGTCGAGACCGCGGGCAACGCCGACTGTCACGTCATCCTGCGCGGCGGCCGATCGGGGACCAACTTCGACATCGACTCGGTGCGGTCTGCCGCGGCGGTCCTCGCGGCGGCCGGCAACCCGCCGCGCCTGATGATCGACTGCTCGCACGCCAACTCCGGCAAGGATCACCGCCGTCAGACCGAGGTGGGTACCGAGGTCGCGTCGATGATCGGCCGTGGCGCACAGGAGGTGTCGGGGATCATGCTCGAGAGCTTCCTGGTCGCCGGCGCGCAGTCGCTCGATCATCGGACACCGGGCGAACCGCTCGTCTACGGGCAGTCGGTGACCGACAAGTGCATGGACTTCGCCACCACCGTCGAGGTGATCGAGTCGCTGTCCGCGGCGGTCACGAGAAGGTCGGCGAGCGCGGCGATGTCGGCCTGAAACCTGTGTTCGGGGGGTGTCGCGAAGCCGACCACGATCCCCCCGGACGGCAGTGGGGCGGCGTCGGGATGCCGGAACCCGTCGAGCCCTGCGACGACGAATCGGCGCTCTGTCGCGAGCTCCAGAGCCCTCGCCTCGATCGTCGGTGACACGGTGAGCACGGCGTGCAACCCGGCCGACATCCCCGACACCTCCACGCCGCGGGCGTTCATGGTGGCGGTGATGGCGTCCCGGCGCGCCCGGTAGTGCGATCGACTGCGCCGTACATGGCGGTCGTAGGCGCCCGATTCGATCATGTCGGCGAAGACCATCTGATCGACGATGCTGGCCGTCGCCTCGCGAAGCCCCTTGGCGCGCACCACGTCCGCGATCAGCCGGTCGGGCACCACGATCCACCCGATGCGCACCGCCGGCGACAGCGACTTGCCGGCCGAGCCGAGATGGATCACGTCGTCCGGTGCGAGGCCCTGGATCGCGCCCACCGGGTCGCGGTCGTAGCGCAGCTCGCCGTCGTAGTCGTCCTCGATGATGACGCCGCCGCGCGTTCGCGCCCAGTCCACGAGGTGGGCCCGCCGGCGGGGGTCGAGTGCGTGACCGGTGGGGTACTGGTGGCTCGGGGTGACGACCACGGCCGTCGCCGACGATTCCGCGAGTCGGGCGACGTCGAGGCCGCCGGTGTCGATCGCGATCGGTGTGACCCGGGTGCCACCGCGTTCGATGACCTCGCGGTGGAACGGCAGGCCATAGCTCTCGACCGCGACCGTGTCGTCGAACACGGTGCGCGAGAGCAGTTCCAACGACTGAGAGACCGATGTGGTGAGCACGATGTGGTGTTCGTCGGTACGTACGCCCCGCACGCGGCCGAGGTATGCCGCCAACGCCTTCCGCGTCGCGAGATGGCCCTGCGGATCGCCCACCCCGAACGCGGAGTGAGGCGCCGCCTCGAGAGCTCGGCGAGTGCTGCGGATCCAGTCGGCGCGGGGGAACAACGCCGGCTGGGGCTGGCCGAGTCGGAAGTCGTACGCGGGAGCCGCCGGCGGATCGGGGCGGGCGTGCGGGGTGGTCGCGACGTGTGTCAGATCGGCGACGCGGGTGGCCGATCCGACCCGTGCGACCAACCACCCCTCCGCGATCAGCTCCTGGTAGACACCGGAGACGGTTCCGCGGGCCATCTGCAGGTCAGCGGCGAGTGAGCGGTAGGGCGGCAGCGTGCTGCCAGGGACGAGACGTCCGTCGGTGATCGCCGCGCGCAGTGCGGTCGCCAGGGCGGTCCGTCGCCCCCGCGAACCGGGTGCGGACTCGACGTCGAGAATCAGGTCGGCACCCAGTCGTCCGGCCAGATCGGCCCACGAATTCGTCATCGGATTGAACTCTACTGTGCGTCAATCGGTCCCTAGCGTGGCTCGCATGACCACAGACGCACACTCTGCGCCCAGCCGGCGAGTGGCCATCCCGGCGACCAATCCCAGGGTCTACGAAGCACTCGTCGCCCTGCAGGCCGCGGCGGCGGACGGCGTCGACGCCGAACTCGCCGAACTGATCAAGATCCGGGCCTCGCAGTTGAACGGCTGCGCCTACTGCCTGCACATGCACGTCTCCGATGCGGTCGCCCTGGGTGTGTCCGACAGCAAGCTGCACATGGTCGCCGTGTGGCGCGAGGCGCCCCACTTCTTCACGGCCCAGGAGATGGCGGTCCTCGAGTTCACCGAGGCCGTCACCCGCCTCGGCGACCGCGGGGTGCCCGACGACGTCTACGCGCGCGCCGCCGAACACTTCGACACCCACACCATGGGTCAGCTCCTCGCCACCGTCATCATGATCAACACCTGGAACCGGATCGCCGTGACCAGCCGCTACGCCGCAGGTGGCGACGAACGGCGAGCCCGAGCCGGGCGACTCAACCGACCGTGAACACCACGAGCCACACGGCTATGTAGTGCACGAGCGCCGCTATGACGGTGGCCGCGTGGAAGAACTCATGGTGGCCGAAGGTCGACGGCCACGGATCGGGCCACTGTGTCGCATAGAGGATGGCGCCCACGCTGTAGAAGAACCCACCGACGGCGAGGAGAACGACCACCGCGACCCCGGTGCGGTCGAGCAGCTGGGGGAGCACGGCGACGATGGTCCATCCCAGAAGCAGGTACAGCGGCACCCCGACCCAGCGAGGTGCGCGGGGCCACACCATCTTCAGGGTCACCCCTGCGGCGGCGCCCGACCACACCACGGCCAGGACGATCCACTTCGCCGGCGCGGTGAGACCCAGCACGCAGAACGGCGTGTAGCTACCGGCGATGAAGATGAAGATCATCGAGTGGTCGGCGCGTTTCATCCAGACGCGTGCACGCGCGGTCGACCAGTTCACCCGGTGGTAGGTGGCGCTGACCCCGAAGACGCCGCACACGGTGAGTGCGTAGAGGCCGCACGCCGCGGCGGCGACCGGGCCGACGAGCGCCCACGAGACCGAGACGAGCGTCGCGCCGGTGACGATGGCGACGAACCCCGAGTAGAGGTGGATCCAGCCCCGCATGCGTGGCCTCAGGTCGGCGAGCACCGACAACTCGGCGACGTCGTGGGCGTACGTGCTCGCCGGGTCGTGCCCGGGGGATCGCCCTGCGGGAGGACGATCCGTCGAGAACTGCTCGGTCACCATGGGTGCCGCCTTCCGTCGGGGTGATCGTACGGCGTGAAACCTACGGTAGCGTAGGTTGCCGATCCGATGGTTCCGGTGACACCCAGGCAGGGCGAGTAGTCTTCCGTTCCGTGAAGGCGACCCGTGATGACTCCACCGCCGAGGGTCCGATGTCGTGAGACTGATCCCGACCGGTGTCCGCGGACCGATGTACCGGATCTACGAGAGTCGCCTCGTCCAGCTCATGGACACGCAGCGGCTGCCCCGGCACATCGCGATCATCTGCGACGGCAACCGGCGGTGGGCTCGCGAGGCGGGGTTCGAGGACGTCAGTCACGGTCACCGCGTGGGCGCCCAGAAGATCGCCGAGATGCTGCGCTGGTGTTCGGAACTGTCCATCGAGACCGTCACCATCTACCTGCTCTCCACCGAGAACCTCCAGCGCGCCTCCGATGAACTCGAGGCGCTGATGGAGATCGTCCCCGACATCGTCGAGGAGATCGCGACCCCCGACGAGCAGTGGCGGGTGCGGATCGTGGGCACCCTCGACCAGCTGCCCGAGCAGGTGGCCCGGCGGTTGAAGACCGCGCAGGAGCGCACCATCGACCGCACCGGTATGCACGTGAACGTGGCTGTCGGATACGGCGGTCGACAGGAGATCGTCGACGCGGTGCGGTCGCTGTTGGCCGATCGGGTCGCCGAGGGTGCCGATGTGGACGATCTTGTGGAGGCGGTCAGCGTCGAGGCGATCGATGCGCACCTCTACACCAAGGGGCAGGCCGACCCCGACCTCGTGATCCGGACCTCCGGGGAACAGCGACTCTCGGGATTCCTGCTGTGGCAGAGCGCGTACTCCGAGATCTGGTTCACCGATGCCTACTGGCCCGAGTTCCGGCGCGTGGATTTCCTTCGCGCACTGCGTGATTACGCTGCGCGCAGCCGTCGCTTCGGCCGCTGAGACACACCCCGCACGCGTGCCACCTAGATCTTTCTCAGCCGGACCCTGTTGATCGAGTGGTCGGCGTCCTTGCGCAGCACCAGCGTCGCGCGCGGACGCGACGGGAGGATGTTCTGCACCAGGTTCGGCAGGTTGATGCCGTGCCAGAGGTCGTGCGCGGCCTGCGTGGCCGCGGCGTCGGAGAGCGACGAGTACGCGTGGAAGTGCGAGTTCGGGTCGGCGAAGGCGGTCGACCGCATCGCGAGGAAACGGTGCACGTACCAGTCCTCGATGTCCTCGATGCGGGCGTCGACGTAGACCGAGAAGTCGAACAGGTCCGACACCATGAGCCGCTGCCCGGTCTGCAGGACGTTGAGGCCCTCGAGGATGAGGATGTCGGGTTGGCGCACGTGATGTCGCTCGCCGCGCACGATGTCGTAGGTGAGGTGGGAGTACACCGGTGCGGCGGCGTCGGCCGCACCGGATTTGACCTCGGTGACGAATCGTAGGAGTGCGCGTCGATCGTAGGACTCGGGAAAACCCTTGCGGTGCATGATGCCCCGGCGTTCGAGCTCCTTGGTGGGGTAGAGGAAGCCGTCGGTGGTCACCAGGTCGACGCGCGGGTGGGCGTCCCAGCGCGACAGCAGCGCCTGCAGCACGCGCGCGGTGGTCGACTTGCCCACGGCCACACTGCCGGCGACCCCGATCACGAACGGCACCTGGCGTTCGGGCTGGCTCTCGCCGAGGAACGTCGACGTGGCGGCGAACAGGCGTTGCCGCGCGGCCACCTGGAGATGGATCAGTCGTGACAGGGGCAGGTAGACGTCGGCGACCTCGGAGAGATCGATCTGCTCGCCGAGACCCCGGTGACCGCGGAGTTCCTCCTCGTTCATCGCCAACGGCACCGACTGACGCAGCTGCCGCCACTGGGCGCGGTCCAGCTCGATGTACGGGCTGGGTTCGGTCACGCGGGACACGCCACCCCTGACCGCCGGACCCGCATCCCTGATCGCCGTGTGGTCGGCGATGTCGCCTGGCGAGGAGGCCTGGAGGGGAGTCGCTCGATCCCGAGTGCGCGCGGCATGGGGACAAGTGTCGCGAACGTGACGACGAACCGACACCCCGGGGTGGCCCGGTAGCGTCGCCCGCATGGATGACGCCACTGCTTCCGAGTCGCTGATCACCGACTACCTGCGTGCGGGCCTGGCGTTCGACCGCCTCGAGGAGGGCTTCGTCGACGCCTACACCGGTGATCCGCAGCTGCGTGTGCAGTCGCAGCGCGACGCCGCCCCCGACCCCGCGGAGCTCGCCCGTCGGGTGCGAGGACTGCGCTCCGATGTGGCGGCGTCGGATCTGCCCGCCGCCCGGCGCGACTTCGTCGCCTCGCACCTGCGCGCGATGGAGTGTTCGGCCCGACGGTTCGCCGGCGAGGAGATCGGGTTCGTCGAGGAGGTGTCGCACTATTTCGACGTCGACATCGCGATGGGTGACCCCGACACCTACCGGGCATCCCACAGTGCGCTCGACGAGGTGCTGGCCGGACGCGGCGATCTCGCCGAGCGCTACGCCGCGCACCGCTCCGCCGACGAGATCCCCGCCGACCGACTCGACGAGTGCGTGTCGGCGTTCAGTTCGGCTCTGCGCGAACGGGTCCGGGCCGATCACCCACTACCCGACTCCGAGGTCGTCGATTTCGAGGTGGTGGGCGACAAGCCGTGGTCGGGCTTCAACTACTACCTCGGTGACTACCGCTCGAAGGTCGCGATCAACTCCGATCTCACCCAGCACATGGCGTCGCTGCCGCACCTCATCGCCCACGAGGCCTATCCGGGCCACCACACCGAGCACTGCCGCAAGGAGCAGCTGCTCGTCGGGTCGGGGCAGCGCGAGCAGACGATCTTCCTGGTCAACACCCCGCAGTGCTTGATGGCCGAGGGCCTCGCCGACCACGCGTTGACCGCGGCGATCGGTCCGGACTGGGGGCTGTGGGCGCAGGAGATCTACGCCGATCTCGGTCTGCGGTTCGACGGCGAGCGGGCCCAGCGCATCGCGACGGCCACCGGTGGCCTGCTCGGGGTCCGACAGGACGCGGCGCTGCTGCTGCACGACCGCGGTCGCGACAGCGACACCGTCGCGCAGTACCTGCAGACCTGGCTCCTCGCGTCGCCGGCCCGGGCGCGACAGATGCTGCGCTTCCTGTCCTCGCCGCTGTGGCGGGCCTACATCAGCACCTACGTCGAGGGGTACCGGCTGCTGGCGCAATGGCTCGAGCACGGGCCGGGTGCGACGTCGGTGGCCGCACGCTCGGCCCGCTTCGGTCGGTTGCTCGACGAGCCGCTGACCCCGGCGGCCCTGCGGACCGAATTGGCGCAATAGACTGGGCGCATGACCGCCCACGATGTGACCTCCGCGTCCCTGGCCGAACTCGACCCCGACGTCGCCGCGGCGATGAACGGCGAGCTCAGCCGTCAACGCGACACGCTCGAGATGATCGCGTCGGAGAACTTCGTGCCGCGTGCGGTGCTGCAGGCCCAAGGCAGTGTCCTGACCAACAAGTACGCCGAGGGATATCCGGGCCGTCGCTACTACGGCGGCTGCGAATACGTCGACGTCGTCGAGGACATCGCCCGCGACCGCGCGAAGTCGCTGTTCGGCGCCGAGTTCGCCAACGTGCAGCCCCATTCGGGTGCCTCGGCCAACGCCGCGGTGCTCATGGCGCTGATGGAGCCCGGCGAGAAGCTCCTCGGTCTCGACCTCGCCCACGGCGGGCACCTCACCCACGGGATGCGCCTGAACTTCTCGGGCAAGCTCTACGACATCTCGACCTACGGCGTGAGCAAGGAGGACTTCCGCATCGACATGGACGAGGTCCGGTCGATCGCGGTGGAGAACAAGCCGAAGGTCATCGTCGCAGGATGGTCGGCCTACCCGCGGACCCTCGACTTCGAGGCGTTCCGCTCGATCGCCGACGAGGTCGGCGCACTGCTCTGGGTCGACATGGCGCACTTCGCCGGACTCGTCGCCGCCGGTGTGCACCCGTCGCCCGTGCCCTACGCCGACGTGGTGTCGACCACCGTCCACAAGACCCTGGGTGGCCCCCGCTCGGGTCTGATCCTCGCCAAGAAGGAGTGGGCCAAGAAGCTCAACTCCGCGGTGTTCCCCGGCCAGCAGGGCGGGCCGCTCATGCACGCCGTGGCGGCCAAGGCGGTCACGTTCAAGATCGCCGCGACCGAGGAGTTCGCCGAGCGTCAGCGCCGCACCCTGGAGGGCGCGCGCATCCTCGCCGACCGACTCACCGGTGCCGACGTCGCCGGCGCGGGGGTGTCGGTGCTCACCGGTGGCACCGACGTCCACCTCGTGCTGGCCGATCTGCGCAACAGCGAACTCGACGGCCAGCAGGCCGAGGACCTGTTGCACCAGGTCGGGATCACCGTCAACCGCAACGCCGTGCCGTTCGATCCCCGCCCGCCGATGGTGACCTCCGGACTGCGGATCGGCACCCCGGCCCTGGCCACCCGCGGGTTCGGCACCGAGCAGTTCACCGAGGTCGCCGACATCATCGGCACCGCGCTCGCCGCGGGCACCGACGCCGACGTCACCGCGCTGCGCAGCCGCGTGTCGCAGCTGGCACTGGACTTCCCGCTCTACGACGGACTCGAGGACTGGGGGATGCTCAGCACCCCTGCGCGCGTCTAGAGGACGGGGTTCGTTTCCCTCCCGCACGGGCAGTCACTATCCTGACCAGCGTGACTTCAATCGCCGACGACGAACTGATCATGGTCCTCGAGAAGGCGCTGCCTGAGATCGCCGAGGAACACGAGAACAACTCGATCACGTGGAACCCGCACGACCTCGTGCCGTGGGACGAGGGCCGCAACTTCTCGTTCCTCGGGGGCGACGACTGGGAGCCCGGCGAGTCGACGATGTCCGACGAGGTCCGCGCGGCGGTGCTGGCTCTGCTGATGACCAAGGAGAACCTGCCGTCGTTCCACCGCGTCCTGGGGATCCACTTCCCGCCCTTCTCCGAATGGCGTGCGCTGGTCGGGCGTTGGACCGCCGAGGACAACCGCCACTCCATCGCGCTGCGTGACCACCTCGTGGTGACACGCCAGGTCGATCCCGAGCGGGTCGAGGCGCTGCGCCTGTCGCACGTCACGCAGGGCTACCAGCAGAACCCCGAGTCGCGCACCATGTCGCCGGCGTACGTCCTCGCCACGATGGCCGTCCACGAGAACCAGAGCGTCGCGTTCGCGAACCGTCTGGCCGAGAAGGTCGAGACCGAGAGTCTCGCCGGGATCCTGCGCAACGTGGCCAAGGACGACGAGATCCAGGCGTCGACGTTCGCCGCGTTCCTCAACGCGACGCTCAACGCCCAGCCCGACGCCACCGTCATCGCGGTGGCCACCGCTCTCGACAACGCCGTCCCGATCGGCGCCGACATCTCCGGCTTCGAGGCCGAGCAGGCCCTCATCGCCGACTACGGCGACGAGTCGGTTCTGGTCGGTGTCGCGAAGACCCTGGTCGAGCAACTCGGTCTGCGTTCGCTCGACGGACTCTCCGACTCCGCCGAGGCGGCCCGTCAGAAGCTGCTCACCCGCGCGGACAGCTGACGCCCGCGGGCGTCACGCTCCGGTCAGGCCGACACGTCGGCGCGTGAACGACCGTCGGGGATGGTGATCGTCGCCCGACGGTGCAGCGTGGTCCGCGGGTCGGCGATCGAATCGGCGACCCGGAACTCCGCCTCCCACTGCGTCCGCGTGACGCGGTTGAGCACGTAGCCGCGCTGGGCGTTGCCGAACCGTACGTGGGGTGAGGCGGCCTTGAGCAGCTTGTCCGACGCGTCGCTGTCGGCGCCGTCCTTGCCCGAAGCGATCGATGTCCCCGCGAGTTCGATTCCCACCGTGGGGGATTCGCGGGTGTAGCTCGACCGCAGGTCGGAGACCACGTTGCGGTGGATGTCGCCGACGATGGACACCAGGTTGCGGACACCCCGCTGCCGCGCGCCGTCGAGGATGCGTGCCCGCGACGCCTCGTAGCCGCTCCAGCCGTCCATGCTCACCACACGGTGACCGTCGACCTGTCGCGCGAGGTCGGCGATGGTCGTCTGGTGGGCGAGCACGTTCCACCGACGCCCGCTGTTGCCCAGGCCGTCGAGGATCCACTTCTCCTGCCGCGCACCGGTGATGGTGCGACGAGGGTCGGCGGTCTGCGCGTCCTGCGGGGAATCGTTGTCGCCGTTGACCTGATCGCTGCGGTACTGGCGGGTGTCGAGGACGTTGAACCGCGCGAGATCGCCGAAGTCGAAGCGTCGGTAGGCCTGCACGTCGGCACCACGAGGGCGTTGGGCGGCACGCACGGGGGTGTTCTCCCACCATGCCTTCATCGCGCCGGCGCGGCGGAGGAGGAACTCGGGGATCGGTGCGTTGTCCTCCGAGATCGGACCCGCCCAGTTGTTCTCCACCTCGTGGTCGTCGAAGACGGTGATGAACGGGCTGGCCCGATGCGCCTGCTGCAGTTGGGGATCGAGCTTGTACAGCGCGTAGCGGTCACGGTAGTCGTCGAGCGCCATCATCTCCCGCGCGCACGATTCGGGCAGGGCCACCGAGGTGCGACGTCCGCTGCCGACGATGCCCTTCTCGTACACGTAGTCACCGAGGTGGAACACGACATCGGGTGCCGCGGCGGCCATGTCGGCGAACGCGTTGAAGTATCCGTCACCCCACGACTGGCACGACGCCCACGCGAACGTCAGTGCTGCGAGCGGTGATCCGGGCGCCGGCGCGGTGCGGGTGCGGCCGACGTCGGAGACGTGGCCGTCGGCGCGGAATCGGTAGAAATAGTCGCGCGCGGGCGCGAGTCCGCGCACGTCGACGTGCACGCTGTGTCCGTCGGCCGCGGTCGCGAGGGCCACGCCGCGGCGCAGCACCGACCGCATCGCCTCGTCGCCGGCGAGTTCCCACTCGACCAGCACGGGTCGCTGTCCCATCCCACCGCCGCGGGCCAGGGGGTCGGCGGCCAGTCGTGTCCACAGCACCACGCCGTCGGGGAGCGGGTCGCCCGAGGCCACTCCCAGGGTGAAGAGATGGTCGCCGCGTGCGGGGGACACGCCGATCGGCGCGGCGTCGGCGACGAGACCGGGCGTGAAGGCCAGTGCACCGGCGACGCCGGTCCAGGTGAGGAAGCGGCGTCGGGAGACACCCGCATGCAGGGTCTTGTCGGGGCCGACGGTGATGTTCGTGACGTCGCGCGACGATGCGGAGAGACGGTTGCTCATGCGTACAACCCGACCAGCCCGTGCTGGACCGCTCGCGACCTGCGTACGACGCGTCGATGACCTGTTCGTGAAGATCGACTCCCGCGTACCGGCCGGTGTGAACACCGGCCGAACGGCGGTCGGTGGCGCGTTACGCGTTGTTCACGAACACGCGGCCCCGCCTGCCGCGAAAGTCGGCCGCGCCGGGCGTACGTTCAGCAGTGACGGACCGCGGGGAAGTGGTTCGTCCGGGAGGTTCTATTCGTGGTTTGGTCACACACCGCGAGGGGACCGGCCCCGGTCCCTGTACCGGCCCGGTCCTGTCGAAACTGCCTGCGCGGGAGCCGCGCCGGCCGAGGAGCCCTTCGTGACCACACGCACCTATGTCCTTGACACCTCTGTGCTGCTGTCCGACCCGTGGGCGGTGACGCGATTCGCCGAGCATCGCGTCATCCTTCCGCTGGTGGTGATCAGCGAGCTGGAGGGCAAACGGCATCACCACGAGCTGGGATGGTTTGCGCGCGAGGCGTTGCGGATGCTCGACGACCTCCGTCTCGAGCACGGCCGGCTCGATCTGCCGGTCCCGATCGGTGACGAGGACGGCACCGTGCAGGTCGAGCTCAACCACACCGATCCGGCCGTGCTGCCGGCCGGGTTCCGCACCGACACCAACGATTCGCGAATCCTCGCCTGCGCGTTGAACCTCCGCGCCGAGGGCAAGGACGTCGTGTTGGTCTCCAAGGACACCCCGCTGCGGGTGAAGGCCGGTGCGGTCGGTCTCGCCGCCGACGAGTACCACGCGCAGGACGTGGTGGTGTCGGGATGGTCGGGGATGGCCGAGGTGGAGGTCGATTCCGGCGACATCGACAGGCTGTTCGCCGAGGGTGTGACCGACATCGACGCGGCGCGGGAGATGCCGTGCCACACCGGCGTTCGGCTCCTCGGGGGCTCCTCGAGCGCACTGGGTCGGGTGAACGCCGACAAGCAGGTCCAGCTCGTCCGCGGCGAGCGCGAGGCGTTCGGGTTGCGCGGGCGTTCGGCCGAACAGCGCGTCGCACTCGACCTGTTGCTCGACGAGAGCGTGGGCATCGTGTCTCTCGGCGGCAAGGCGGGTACCGGCAAGTCGGCGCTGGCGCTGTGCGCGGGACTCGAGGCGGTGCTCGAACGACGCACCCATCGCAAGGTGGTCGTCTTCCGTCCGCTCTACGCCGTCGGCGGCCAGCAGCTCGGGTACCTCCCGGGCAGCGAGGCCGACAAGATGGGCCCGTGGGCGCAGGCGGTGTTCGACACCCTCGAGGGGCTGGCCTCGACCGAGGTCATCGAGGAGGTCCTCAGCCGCGGGATGCTCGAGGTGCTGCCGCTGACCCACATCCGCGGTCGGTCGCTGCACGACTCGTTCGTGATCGTCGACGAGGCGCAGTCGCTGGAACGTAACGTCCTGCTGACGGTGTTGTCGCGCTTGGGATCCGGCTCGCGGGTGGTGTTGACCCACGACGTCGCCCAGCGTGACAATCTCCGGGTCGGCCGTCACGACGGTGTCGCCGCGGTGATCGAGAAGCTCAAGGGGCATCCGCTCTTCGCCCACATCACCCTCACCCGCTCGGAGCGGTCGCCGATCGCGGCGCTCGTCACCGAGATGCTCGAGGAGTTCGCGCCGGGAGCGTAGCGAGCGGGCGAAGATGTGACAGTCGCGCCGGGAGCCTGAGCGCCGGGAGCGGAGCGAGCGGGCTCGCGGTAGTCAGCGAGCGGGCAAAGATGTGACAGTCGCGCCGGGAGCCTGAGCGCCGGGCAGCGCGGCTGGGGAGTAAGCCAGCTCACACGCCGATCGGTGACCGTATATCTGCTGTGTTGTGACCGCGCGGATATCGATTACCGGTCGGCGTGCTCGCATACTTCTCTGGTGTCTGAGTTACGTATGTGGTCAATGTTGCGCATGAGGTCCGCCCTCACCGCGCTGTCCCTGTCGGTTCTCGTGGTCGCCGGTGGCGCCCTGGGATCGGCGTCCGCCTCCGCCGACCCCGTGGTCGCCGGCCCGGTCGACTTCCCGTCGACCACGCAGATGGTCACCGTCTCGGTGGCCAAGCGATCGGACACCACCGGGACGCTGACCGCCTACGACAAGGTCGACGGCGTGTGGCGTCCGGTCATCGGACCGGTGAAGGCGTTCGTGGGCTCGATGGGCATCGGGGTCCCGAAGGACGACGTACCGCGCACCCCCGAGGGCACCTTCGCCTTCGACCAGGCCTTCGGACGGCAGGCGAACCCCGGCACGAAGATGCCGTACTTCCAGTCCGACATCCAGGACTGGTGGGATGAGTTCCCCTCGTCACCCACCTACAACACCCACGTTCGACAGGTTGCGAGCCCCGGCGGCGACAGCGAGAACCTCTACACCAGCGGTCCGGTCTACGACTACGCGGTCAACATCGCCCACAATCCGCAGCGTCGGCCGGGCTACGCCTCGGGCATCTTCCTGCACGTCACCGACGGCAACCCCACCCAGGGATGTGTCGCGATCGACAAGGCGACGATGATCTCGGTCCTCAAGTGGCTCGACCCCGCGCGCGACCCGGTGATCGACATCGGCGTCGTCGGTGCAGCGCAGACGGCATAGTGGGCCGCGAAGACCACAAAGACGACAAGGCCGGTCATACGGTCGGACGACAGGTTCTCGATGCGCGGAATCCGCGCGTGCAATGCAAGAATGACCGCATGCAACGCTCTTCTTTGCGAGTCTTCATCGTCGGTGTGGTCTCCGCAATCGCTCTGGCGCTCTTCTCGGTACCGACGGCGTCGGCCGCACCGCTGGTCCCCGCGGCCGGTTACGGCTTCACCGAGGGCGCCCTGATCACCACGTTGTCCCAGCAGGACATCGATCGTGAGATGAACACCGTCGCGCAGACCAACGCGAGTTGGTTCCGGGTGTTGATCGATCGCAGCACCATCGAGAAGAGTCCCGGCGTGTACGACTGGTCGGGCACCGACCGCGTCGTGAATGCCGCCCGTTCGCGCGGGCTGCGGGTCATCGGGCTCATCGCCTTCACCCCGTTCTTCCAGGGTGGAGGGATCCTTCGTACCGCCCCGCCGGCTCGTGCCACCGATTTCTCCGACTTCGTCGGCAAGGCCGTGCAGCGCTACCGCGGCAGCTCGAACACGTGGGAGATCTGGAACGAACCGAACCTGCCGGCCTTCTTCGGTCTGGTGCCGAACAAGCCGCAGCGCTACACCCAGCTCCTGCGCGCGAGCTACCCGGTGATCAAGCGGATCCAGCCGCAGTCGACCGTCATCGCCGCCGGTCTGAGCCGCATCTCGGGCACCGACTCGCCGCCGCAGTTCATCGCCGACATGTACAAGGCCGGCGCGCGGCCGTTCTTCGACGCCGCCGCTCTGCACCCGTACGTGTTCCCCAACGGGTTCGCGAACGCCCCTGACAACGCCATCTCCGACGTCGCCCGGGTGCGCGCACTCATGGTCGCCAACGGTGATGCGAACAAGAAGATCTGGTTCACCGAGATCGGCGCCCCCAGCAACGGTCCGGGCCGAGGTGGCAACACACCCGAGCAGCAACGTGATCAGATCCGCGACCTCCTCGCGTTCATCGCGCGTCTGCCGTACGCGGGACCGGCGATCATCTACAGCATCCGCGACTTCTCCCGCGATCCGCGCACACTCGGCGATCGCGAGACCCGGTTCGGTGCACTGCTGACCCAGGACTACAAGCTCAAGCCGACGTACTTCCTGCTCAAGAAGTAGTCACCCGCGAGCTCGACCGACGCGCCCCCGCCGATCCGGTGGGGGCGTTCGTCGTGGTCGACGCACAAGGGAACCGTTCGTGGTTAGGCAATGCTATCCTCACCGACTGTGTCCGAAGCCGTTCTCGATCCCGCGACCGATCCGCCCGCGTCCGTCCCGCCGACCCGGTCGTCGTCTCGCGCATCGTCTGATCGGAGACCGACGCGAAAGCGACGGTCCCGCAGACCGATTCGGCGCGGGCTCGTCGTCACACATCGCTGGTCCTCGTTGGTGCTCGGACTGGTGCTGGTCATCATCTGCACCACCGGTGCATCCCTCGTCTACGCGCCGGAACTGCTGAAGGCCACCAACGCGGACCTGTTCCACACCACCGCCACCGACCAGCCGATCGGCTTCGACGCCGCGTTCAGCGCGGTGCGCACCGCCGACCCCGACTTCTCCACCACGTACGCGTCGGTGAAAGACGGCGTCTACGTTCTCTACAGCGACGACCCCACGTCGAACGAGGCCTACTACGTCGACGCCGGGACCGGAAACGTCAACGGCCACGGCGACATCTACGGCGGGGTGATCGGATTCCTGATCAACGTGCACGATTGCGGGCTGACCTGCGAGGCGTACCCGGGGTACCTGCCATGGCTGAATGAGCGGTCCGCCGTCGCCGGGTTCGCGGCGTCCGCGGACATGACCTGGGGTGCGGTTGTTCTGGGGGGCGCAGGACTACTGCTGCTCGTGCTCGCCGTCAGCGGCATCGTGCTGTGGTGGCCGGGCATCCGTCGGTGGCGACACGGTTTCCGCGTCCGCATGGGCCGGGGTCGCTTCGCCCGGGACTACGACCTACACAACGTGATCGGGATCGTTGCCGCACCGGCCCTGCTCATCTGGGCGCTGACCGGGATGAACTTCGAGATCCCCGCCGTCGCCGACATCTGGTACTCGGCCACCGGAGGCGCCGAACCCTCGCAGGACGCGTACACGATGCCGCCGTCGGGCAAGAACGGTCCCGAGATCACGCTTGCCCAGGCCGCAGCGGCGGCGACGGCGGTGTTCCCGGGATCGGTGGTGACAGCGGTGACCCTGCCCGCCGACACGTCCGGCTTCTACTCCTTCACACTCTTCGATCGTGGACGCGACGGATCGAATGCCGATCTCTGGCAGTACAACCCGACGTACCACGGGAATCGAACAGTCGGCGTCGACGCCCACGACGCCGCGGACGTGAAGGTGATGAGCGGGGTGTCGCCGGGTGTGTCGAACGAGATCATCGACCAGTGGGCGCAGCCGACGCTGCACTACGGGGTGTCGGTGAACCCGTGGTGGCGTTCACTGTGGTTCGCTTTCGGGCTGACCCCACTGGCCCTGATGATGACCGGCGTGTCCACATGGCTGTTCCGTCGTGGCACCGCCCGCCGCAAGAAGCAGGCCAGGGCCGCCCGCGCGGCGGCCGCAGCGTGAACCCATCGGTCGCGCTGGTGCTGGTGGTGTGGGCCGCGGGCGCGGGAGCATGGGCCATGGGCCGCGCGCTCATCGGCGTTCGCGCGGAGCGATCCGTGATCGCGGTCGCGATGCTCGGCGTCGCCGTCGTGGCATGGCTTGCAACGGGATTCATCGCCTGGATCACCGACGATCCGCCGGCACGCCCATGGGTGTTCGTCGGCTACGCCGTCACCGCCGCTGCCGTCCTGCCGGTCGTGACACCGCTGGCGGGCCGAGTGCACGGCCGCCGTGGCGACCTGATCCGGGCAGTGATGTTCGCGCTGCTCGCGTTTCTCTGTTTTCGCGCCGAGTCGGTCTTCGTCTGATCACCATCGATCCCCGATACACCATCGACTCCCGCGACGGTGATGACTGTCGCGGGAGTCGATGGGTGACGCAGGAGGATCGAGCGGTCTACCGCTCGTGGTCGAGGTTGGCCATCTTCAGCACGTCGAGGCGGGCGTCGAGCTCGGCTTCGGAGAGTGTGTCGCCGATCAGTCCGCGATCGATCACCGTCTGGCGGATCGTCTTGCCCTCCTTGAGGGCCTGCTTGGCAACGGCAGCCGCCTCCTCGTAGCCGATGGCCGAGTTGAGCGGCGTCACGATCGACGGCGAGCTCTCGGCGAGGGTCTTGAGGTGATCGGTGTTCGCCTCGAGGCCACTGATGCAGCGATCGGCGAACAGACGGGACACGTTGGCCAGCAGCTTGAGTGACTCGAGGACGTTGCGCGCCATCATGGGGATGTAGACGTTGAGCTCGAAGGCGCCGTTGCCGCCACCCCAGGTGACGGCGGCGTCGTTGCCGATGACCTGCGCGGCGACCTGCGTGACCGCCTCGGGTAGAACGGGATTGACCTTGCCGGGCATGATGGAGCTGCCGGGCTGCAGGTCGGGCAGACGGATCTCGCCGAGACCGGTCAGCGGACCGGAGCCCATCCAGCGGACGTCGTTGGCGATCTTGGTGAGCGACACCGCGATGGTCTTGAGGACGCCGGAGAGCTCGACGAGACCGTCGCGTGCGGCCTGGGCCTCGAAGTTGTCCTTCGCGAGGCTGAGGTGCTCGACACCCGTGCGCGACACCAGATCTGCGACGACCTTCGTGCCGAAGCCGGCGGGTGCGTTGAGTCCGGTACCGACGGCGGTGCCGCCGATGGGCAGCTCGCCGACACGCACCAGGGAGGCCTCGACGCGCTCGATGCCGGCCTCGATCTGGCGGGCGTACCCGCCGAACTCCTGGCCGAGGGTGACCGGCACGGCATCCATCAGGTGGGTGCGACCGGACTTGACGACCTCGCGCCACTGCGTCGCCTTGCCCACGAGCGCCTCGTGAAGGTGCGCGAGAGCCGGGATGAGGTCGGTGGCAGCGGCTTCGGTGGCCGCGACGTGGGTGGCGGTGGGGAAGGTGTCGTTCGACGACTGCGACATGTTGACGTGGTCGTTGGGGTGGACCTCGACGCCGTTCGACTTCGCGATCGACGCGATGACCTCGTTGGCGTTCATGTTCGAGCTGGTACCCGAACCGGTCTGGAACACGTCGATCGGGAACTGGTCGTCGTGCGCACCGTCGGCGATCTCGGTGGCCGCGGCGATGATGGCGTCGGCCTTCTCGGCATCGAGGAGGTCCAGGTCCTTGTTCACCTGTGCGCAGGCCGCCTTCAGCAGACCCATCGCACGGATCTGGGTGCGCTCGAGCGGACGGTGCGAGATCGGGAAGTTCTCGACAGCGCGCTGGGTCTGGGCTCGCCACAGAGCAGCCGCGGGAACGCGGACCTCGCCCATCGTGTCGTGTTCGATGCGGTATTCGGTGGCGTCGTTGCTCATATTGGGTACCCTAACGGGCCGCCGTGCACCACGCCGCGACAGCCCTCGTCGCCACGGGGGTG
The DNA here is from genome assembly GCF_001424365.1 of Williamsia sp. Leaf354. Lineage (NCBI taxonomy): Bacteria > Bacillati > Actinomycetota > Actinomycetes > Mycobacteriales > Nocardiaceae > Williamsia > Williamsia sp. Leaf354. Next base: position 242,662 of record NZ_LMPL01000004.1, on the reverse strand, counting down.
GCGGTCAGTCGCCGGGGCCGAGGTCGACCGAGGCGAACTCGCGCAGCTTCGCCAACTGGTGCACACCCTCGATGTGGCGGATGGTGCCCGACTTCGACCGCATGACCAGCGACCGGGTGGTCGCGCCGTTGCGGCGGTAGGTGACCCCGCGCAGCATGTCGCCGTTGGTGACGCCGGTGGCGCAGAAGAACATGTTCTCGCCGCTGACGAGATCGTCGGTCTTGAGGACCCGACCGAGATCGTGTCCGGCGTCGATCGCCTTCTGCTTCTCCTCGTCGTCGCGCGGCCACAGACGGGCCTGGATCTCTCCGCCCATGCACTTCATCGAGACCGCGGTGATGATGCCCTCGGGGGTACCGCCGATGCCCATGAGCATGTCGACCGAGCTGTACTCGCCGGCCGCGGCGATGGCGCCGGCGACGTCGCCGTCGGAGATGAGGCGCACCTTCGCACCGGCGGCGCGGATCTCACCGATCAGGTCGGCGTGGCGCGGACGGTCGAGCACGACGACGGTCACGTCACCGACCTCGATGCCCTTGGCATCGGCGACGGCTCGGACGTTCCACTCGACGGGCTTGGTGATGTCGATCGACCCGGCGGCCTCGGGACCGACGGCGATCTTCTCCATGTAGAACACCGCCGACGGGTCGAACATGGTGCCGCGCTCGGACACCGCGATGACGGCGATCGAGTTGGGGCGGCCCTCGGCCATCAGGGTGGTGCCGTCGATCGGGTCGACGGCGACGTCGACCTCGGGTCCCTGGCCGTTGCCGACCTCCTCGCCGTTGTAGAGCATCGGCGCCTCGTCCTTCTCGCCCTCACCGATGACCACCACGCCGCGCATCGACACCGTCGACAGCAGTTCGCGCATCGCGTCGACCGCGGCCTTGTCGCCACCGTTCTTGTCTCCGCGACCCACCCACCGGCCTGCGGCCAGCGCCGCGGCCTCGGTCACACGCACCAGCTCCATCGCCAGGTTGCGGTCCGGGGCCTGCGGGGTACGGGTGGGGCTGGACATCTACGGCCTCCTGGGGTCGTCTGGTGTGGTGGGGTAATCCTGTCACGAGCGGGGTGGATACTGGTCTGGTGGCTGCCAAACCCCGGATCCTCACCGATCACAAGGACATGATCTGGTCGCTGATACCGCTCATAGCGATCTGCGCCATCATCGCCGTCGTCTCCGGCAACTGCTCGGTGGGTCTCACCGGTGGTGCGAGCGACGACAAGACGCCCGCCTACGACGTGCGGGCCGGGCTCACCGCGAACGCCGCGTCGCTGCCGTTCCCGGTGCGTCTGCCCGAGACGCCGCAGGGCTGGAAACCCAACACCGGCAGCACCGCGGGCATCGACGCCACCTCGGTGAGCAACACCGGATACCTCACCACCGACGGCGCGTACATGCAGCTCAGCCAGACCAACGCGCCCGAGGACTCGTTGGTCGGATACCTGTCACCGGGCCAGGCCCTGGGCCGCGGGACCATCACGGTCGGCGAGAAGCAGTGGGTGCAGTACCGCACCGACAACGACCGGTCGATCTGGGTCGCCAACCTCGGCGACGTCCGTATCGGGCTCTACAGCAAGGGCGGTGACGGCGACTTCACCACGATGGCGATGGCCGTGCTGGCCGCCCCCGTCATCCCGCGCACCGCGCTGCCCGTCCCGACGGGGTAGAGCGGTACGAGGGCGTTCAGTCGTCGAGATCCTCGTCGTCGTCGGCGAGATCGCCGTCGTCGGCGTCCGCATCGACGTCACCGAGCGCGGTCTCGATCCGCTCGCGGGCACCTTCGAGATGTTCCTCACATCGCCGCGCCAAGGCCTCGCCGCGTTCCCACAACGTCAGCGACGCATCGAGATCGAGTCCGCCCTGCTCGAGGGTCCGCACCACACCGATCAACTCGTCGCGCGCCTGTTCGTAGCCCAGCGACTCGATCGACTCCTCGGCGTCCGACCCCCCGGTACTTCCGTCGGTCGTGGCGTCGGGCTTGCGGGTGGCCATGATCAGCGGTCCTCACGTCGGGTGATGGGTTTCTCGGCGGCCTGCATGACCGCGGCGCGCATCGCGCCGTCGGCCACGCGGACCCGGATCTGCGACCCGATGGGCATGTCGTCGATCGAACCGACCACATGCGGCGGGTCGTCGCCCGAGATGCGTTGCACCACGGCATAACCGCGGGCGAGGGTCTGTGCGGGTCCCAGCGTGGCCACCCGCGACGACAGGTTCTCGATGCGCTGCTCCTCGTAGCCCACGAAACGCGCCACCTCGCGACGCAACTCGCCCCGGGCGCGCTCGATGCCGGCCACGCGTTCGTCGATCATGCGCAGGGGATCGGCGAGGACCGGCCGGGCGCGCAGGCCCGCGAGCCCGTGCTGCTCGCGTGACACCCAGTTCCGCAGCGCCCCGGCGCATCTCGCGCGTAGTTCACCCAGCAGGGCCAGTTCGGCGGCGACATCGGGCACCACACGTTTGGCGGCGTCGGTCGGGGTCGCGGCACGCAGATCGGCCACGAGGTCCAACAGCGGGTGGTCGGGCTCGTGGCCGATCGCGGAGACGATCGGTGTGCGGGCCTGCGACACCGCGCGGCACAGGGCCTCGTCGGAGAACGGCAACAGATCCTCCACCGAACCGCCGCCGCGGGCGATCACGATGACCGACACCGACGGATCCGCGTCGAGGTCGGCGAGCGCCTTGAGGATCGCCGGCACCGCCGTCGGTCCCTGAACGGGGGTGTTGCGCACCAACATCCGCACCGACGGCCACCGGCCCTGCGCGACGCTCACCACGTCCCGCTCGGCCGCGCTCGCCCGTCCGGTGATCACACCGACGCCGTGCGGCAGGAAGGGCAGTGGTCGTTTGAGTCGATCGTCGAAGAGTCCCTCGGCGGCGAGGAGACGGCGCAGACGCTCGATGCGCGCGAGGAGTTCCCCGATGCCGACGGGCCGGATCTCGGTGACCCGCAACGAGATCGTCGCGCGGCCGGCATAGAAGCTGGGCCGCCCGGCCATGATGACGCGGGCACCCTCGGTCAGCGGTACCTCACAGCGGTCGATCACCGTCGGCGAACACGTGATGGTCAGCGAGATGTCGGCCGACGGGTCCCGCAGCTGCAGGAACGCCGTCTTCGTACCCGGCCGTCGGCTGATCTGGGTGATCTGACCCTCCACCCACACCTGTCCGAGACGGTGGATCCAGTCACCGATCTTGGCGTTGAGGGTTCGGACCGGCCACGGCGCCTCCGGTGTGGACTTGCCCGGCGCGGTCACCGTGTGGAGCAGCGGGTTCGGGTGTCGGCGGGGACGGTGTCCACGCCGATCACTTCGCCGATGCGGCGGTGATCCGGTTGTCGAGCATCGTCTGGAACGGGGCGCGTCCGCGGTGGCCGCGCTCGTAGTCGGCCAGCGCGCGCAGGTCGTCGAGATCGACCGAACGGATCTTCGCCCGCAGCTGGGCGAGGGTGAGGGCGTCGTAGTCGAGGAACTCGACGATCTCGGGGGCATCGGCCGCGGGGGCGGCGGGGGACGATTCGACATCGGACTGCAGGACGGTCTCCGGTGCCGAGCTGTACAGCGCGAAACGGCCCTTGCCCGTGGCGCCGGTCTCGTCGTCGGATGCGCTCGCGGCGGGTGCCTTCGCGGGTGCCTTCTTCGCGGGCGCCTTGGCCGGGGCCTTCTTCGCCGGGGCCTTCGCCGCCGCCTTCGTGGCGGGTGCCTTCTTCGCCGGGGCCTTCTTCACGGGCGGGGTGGGCTCGACGGTCTCGGCCTGGTGCTCGGGCATGTCGGCGGGGGTGGCCGCCGCGGCGCCGGGTGCGGCCGAGATCGGGGTGACGGTGGCGCCACCATCGGCGTCGGAGGTCGGGTTGTCGGCGGGCTCCGACGAGTCGCCCTCGCCGTGGTCACCGTCACCGTCGGCCGCGGGGGAGCGGTCGGTGCGTGTGGGCGACGGGTCCATGAAGGCGTCGTCGTCGTCGAAGGTGGCCCACTCGGGCTTCTCCTCGGCGCGGTGGAACAGGGTGTCGAACACCTCATCGCCCTTGATGGCGAGTTCGGCGATGTTCTGTTGCATCCGCATCGCCGCCTGCACCGTGGAACTCACGGCGGTCATGGGCAGTGTGACCGCGGTGGTGGGAAGCTTTTTGGTCTCCTCGATCGCGGTCACTATCAGACCGGTGACCACTCGAGCCGCAAACGGTGGGCGAAACATGGCTCAACTCTGCCTCATCAGCGCGGCGGTGACCACTGACGGGGTGGTCGCCGACACCGTCGGCGGCGGCTCTGCCGGAAACCCGACCATCGACAGGGGGCCGTAGGCTGATGTACATGACCACCACTGCCGAGCCCACCAAGCGAGTGCTGTTGGCCGAGCCGCGCGGGTACTGCGCCGGCGTGGACCGCGCCATCGAGACCGTCGAGAAGGCCCTCGAGAAGCACGGCGCGCCCGTCTACGTCCGCAAGGAGATCGTCCACAACCGCCACGTGGTGGAGACCTTGACCGAGAAGGGCGTCGTCTTCGTCGACGAGACCGACGAGGTGCCCGAGGGTCAGCTCGTCGTGTTCTCCGCCCACGGGGTGTCGCCCGCGGTCCACGAGACGGCGGCGTCGCGCAACCTGCGCACCATCGACGCGACCTGCCCCCTGGTGACCAAGGTGCACCAGGAGGCCAAGCGGTTCGCGCGCGACGACTTCGACATCCTCCTCATCGGCCACGAGGGTCACGAGGAGGTCGAGGGCACCGCCGGCGAGGCCCCGGAGCACATCCAGCTCGTCGACGGACCCGAGAGCGTCGGCGGCGTCACCGTCCGCGATGAGTCCAAGGTGATCTGGCTGTCGCAGACCACGCTGTCGGTCGACGAGACCATGGAGACGGTGTCGAAGCTGCGCGAGCGGTTCCCGCTGCTGCAGGACCCGCCGAGCGACGACATCTGCTACGCCACCCAGAACCGCCAGGTCGCGGTGAAGGCGATGGCCCCGCACTGCGACCTCCTGATCGTCGTCGGGTCGACCAACTCCTCGAACTCCGTTCGACTGGTGGAGGTGGCGCTGCAGGCCGGCGCCCGGGCCTCGTACCTGGTCGACTACGCCCGTGACATCGACACCAGCTGGTTCGAGGGCGCGCAGACCGTCGGTGTCACCTCCGGCGCCTCGGTGCCCGAGGTGCTGGTGCGCGGAGTCGTCGACCTGCTCGCCGAGCACGGATACGGGTCGGTCGAGACCGTGACCACCGCCAACGAGACGCTCACCTTCGCCCTGCCGCGCGAACTGCGACCGGCCCGCGACGCGGGCTGAGGAACAACCGGTGTCGGGGGACGCCCACGAACGACCCTGGAACGCCGACCACCGCGACAGCGTGACGGTCGAGCGGTCGACCGTCGTCGATGTCGCCTACGCGCGCCTCGAGGTCGGTGGCCGACCCGGAGTGCGGGTCGGCACGCTGATCGAGTCGATCGACAGTGACCACGTCCAACTCCACGGCGCGCGGCGGCAGATCGCCGACGCCTGGGCGCAGGCGATCGGCGACGTCCTCGGGCCGCGTCTGCCGCAGTCGCTCACCGTCGCCCACCCCACCACGTGGGGACATCGTCGCGCGGGCATCGTCATCGACGCGGCGCGGACCGTCGTCGCACGCGCCGGGGCCTCGACCACCGTGCGCGCCACACCGCGAGCCGTCCTCGTGGCGGCGACCCACCTCGAACCGTCGGCGCGGGTCTGTGTCGTCGCCGAGACCCACGACTGCCGCCTCGACGTGCATCGCCTCACCCGGGACGAGGACGGATGGCAGGTCGCACGGACCGACGTCCTCGACGATCCCGCCGACTCCGCGGTGCTCGGGGAGCTGGTCGACGACACGGTCGAGGCGATCCTCGTCGACGGTGACAACCGCGACCGTCTGGCCGCCGCGATCGGCCTGTTCGAGGACGCGACCCCGACCGGCCGTGTCGCGGCGGCCGAACGGGCACTGATCCACCGTTTCGGGGGAGAGATGCTCCCGTCGAGCCCGCCGCCGCGACCACCCGACACCACCGCCGCCCGTCGGCCGAGCCGTCGCACCCTGGTCGTCGGCGCGGTCGCCGTCGCGGTCGTGATCGCCGCCGCCGTCGCGGGCACCGTCGCCTTCGGCGGGGCTGACGACGACACGTCCCCCGCGACCGCGGCCCCGACGTCGGTACGGGCCGACGTGGGTCGGGTGTCGATGGTGGTGCCCGTCGAGTGGCGCCGTGCGAGCGACGCCGTCGACGACACCGGCGCGATCCCCTTCACCACCTTCGCCGCGCGCACCGACGACCGGCGGATCATCGTCGTGCAGAACGCGGTGCGGATCGATTCGACCCCCACGACGGTCGCGACGAGCCTGCGCAACCGGTTGCAGCAGAGCGGTGGCGACACGGTGTCGGAGTTCTCGGCCGTCACCCGCTACGCCGACCGCGACGTGATCAGCTACCGGGAGACACCGGGCTCGGGTGCGGCGATCCGGTGGTACGTGATGGTCTCCTCGGCGCTGCAGGTGAGCGTCGGGTGTCAGCCCGGGACCCGCGGGGAGTCCATCGACGACGCCTGCGCCGCCGCGGTCGGCTCGGTCACGATCGCACCGTTGCGTTGAGGAGCATCGGGCCAGGTGAGGCGCCCACCCGAGCGTTTTGACCGGCCCGGGGCGACCCCGTACTCTGAACCGCTGGTGCGCGGCACCCCGTCATGCGGGGCGAACCGGGTCCCCGGGTCCCCACTGGTCGCCGGGAATCACCCCGCCGTCGCATCCGACCAGCTCCACACCAACGGAACGGAACACCTGTGTCCACCTACACCCCGAAGGCCGGTGACATCACGCACGCGTGGCACGTCATCGACGCCACCGACGTGGTGCTCGGCCGGCTCGCCGTGCAGACCGCCCATCTGCTGCGCGGCAAGCACAAGCCGACCTACGCCCCGCACATGGACGGCGGCGACTTCGTCGTCATCATCAACGCCGAGAAGATCGTGCTCACCAGCAACAAGGCCGAGCGCAAGCTCAACTACCGGCACTCCGGGCATCCGGGTGGTCTCAGCTCGCGTACCACCGCACAGCTGCTCGAGACCCATCCCGAGCGCGTGATCGAGAAGGCCGTCAACGGCATGCTCCCCAAGACCAAGCTGGGCCGGGCGATGTTCGGCAAGCTCAAGGTCTACGCCGGCCCCGACCACCCCCATGCGGCACAGCGTCCCGCTCCCTTCGAGATCAAGCAGGTGTCCCAGTGACCGAGCCCCAGTCCGACGTGTCCCCGTCGACAGAGAACACCATCGGCGACGCCGTCGAGGGTCAGTACACCCCGGTCGATGTCGCCGCGGCCGAAGTCGCGAGTGACGACTACGTGGTCGACGAGGCCACCGGCACCGAGGCCCTCGACGCCACCCCGGCGCCCGCCCCGATCCACCTCGACCGTCCGATCCAGACCGTCGGTCGCCGCAAGGAGGCCGTCGTCCGCGTGCGGATGGCCCCCGGTTCGGGTCAGTTCACGCTGAACGGCCGCACCCTCGAGGCGTACTTCCCCAACAAGGTGCACCAGCAGCTGATCAAGGCCCCGCTGGTCATCGTCGAGCGCACCGAGTCCTTCGACGTCCACGCCAAGCTCGTCGGCGGCGGACCGTCGGGACAGGCCGGCGCGCTGCGTCTGGCGATCGCCCGCGCCCTCATCGAGGTCGCCCCCGACGATCGTCCCGCGCTCAAGAAGGCCGGGTTCCTCACCCGTGACCCGCGCGCGGTGGAGCGCAAGAAGTACGGCCTCAAGAAGGCCCGTAAGGCATCGCAGTACTCCAAGCGTTGATCACTGCGCCCGTGCGCTGATCTCCGCCTGCACCGAGCAGGTGTTCAGGTTCCTCTGGACACCTGCTCGAGTGCGTTCTGTGACACCTTTCTCCCGATCGAACAAAGGCACCGGAATGGGACGACTCTTCGGCACCGACGGCGTACGCGGTCTCGCCAACGCCGATCTCACACCCGAACTGGCCGTGAGCGTGGCCCGCGCCGCCGCGACCGTTCTGGCCGCACCGTCCACCGAGCCCGGTGTCCGGCCCCTGGCGGTCGTGGGACGTGACCCCCGGGCCTCCGGTGAGATGCTCGAGGCCGCCGTGTGCGCCGGTCTCGCCGCCGCCGGCGTCGACGCTCTGCGCGTGGGTGTGCTGCCGACGCCCGCCGTCGCGTTCCTCACCGACCATCACCGCGCCGCCTTCGGCGTGATGATCTCGGCCTCGCACAATCCCATGCCCGACAACGGGATCAAGCTCTTCGCCGCCGGGGGCCACAAGCTCGCCGACGACCTCGAGGAACGCATCGAGACGGCGATCGCCGACCCCGCGGACGCCCTGGCCCGTCCGGTGGGCGCCGGCATCGGTCGGATCCGCGACGCCGACGATGCCGCGCGCCCCTACCTCGACCACCTCGCCTCTGCGGTGTCCGCGCCACTCGACGGCATCACCGTCGTGGTCGACTGTGCCCACGGCGCAGCGAGTCTCACCGCCCCGGCCGCCTACCGCGCGGCCGGCGCCACGGTCATCTCCCTGAACGCCGAGCCCGACGGGCTCAACATCAACGACGGGTGCGGCTCGACCCACCTCGACGTGATCCGCAAGGCCGTCATCGAACACGGCGCCGACATCGGGCTGGCCCACGACGGCGATGCCGACCGTTGTCTCGCCGTCGACGCGACCGGTGATGTCGTCGACGGCGACGCCATCCTGGCGGTGCTCGCGGTGGCGATGAAAGAGTCGAACACGTTGACGCACAACACCCTCGTCGCCACCGTCATGAGCAACCTGGGGCTGCACATCGCGATGCGGTCGGCCGGGATCGACCTGCGCACCACCGCCGTTGGCGACCGGTACGTGCTGGAGGAACTCCGCTCCGGGGCGTTCGCGCTCGGCGGCGAGCAGTCCGGACACGTCGTGCTCCCGTCGTTCGCCACCACCGGCGACGGCATACTCACCGGCTTGATGCTGATGGCGCGCATGGCGCAGACCGGACGCGATCTGGCAGATCTGGCGTCGGTCATCACCACGTTGCCGCAGATCCTCATCAACGTCCCCGTCGCCGACAAGGACGCCGTCGCCGGCGCGGAGTCGGTGCGCGAGGCAGTCGTCACCGCGGGCACCGAACTCGGCGATTCCGGGCGGGTGTTGTTGCGCCCCTCGGGAACCGAGCAACTCGTGCGCGTGATGGTGGAGGCCACCACCGCGCACGAGGCCGACAGCATCGCCCGGCGGATCGCCGACGTCGTGGGGTCGGTCGGGCAGTGACCGGAGACGACGGGCGGTCTCCGACCGGCGACGACGGGCGGTCTCCGACCTGCGACGACGGGCGGTCTCCGACCGGGCAACCCGCGGCGGTCCTCTTCGATTTCTCGGGCACCCTGTTCCGCTTCACCGAGCGGGCCGAGTGGTTCACCGAGCTGCACGACGAGGACGGTGCCCCCATCGACGGGCACCTGCAGGCGGAATTGATCCGCCGGATGACGGCCCCCACCGGTGTGCCCGCCGAACTCGACGACGAGATACGCGCGGCCTGGCTGCGCCGCGACCTCGATCCGGCTCTGCACCGGGCGTCCTATCTCGCGGTGCTGCGTGCCTCGGGTCTCGCGGTCCCCGGCCACGCCGAATCCCTGTACGAGCGGGTCCTCGCCGCGGAGTCGTGGGATGCCTACCCCGACACGGTGTCGGCGCTGACACTGCTGGCGGAGCGCGGCATCGCCATCGGCATCGTCAGCAACATCGCCTTCGACCTGCGGGCGGTGTTCGCCCGCCACGGCATCGACCACCTCGTCGACGTGTGGGCGCTGTCTCACGAGGTGGGGATCACCAAGCCCGATGCGGGCATCTTCCGATTCGCGACCGATCACCTCGACGTCGACCCCTCGCGGACGTTGATGATCGGCGACAGCGAGGAGGCCGACGGCGGCGCACGCGGCATCGGTTGCTCGTTCGCGCTCGTCGAACCCCTCCCGGTGCCCGACCGCCCACGCGCACTCCTCGACGCTCTGACCGCGGCACACATCGCCTGAGGCGCCTGTTCCGCCCGTCTGTCGCATCAGGGGAACCCATCGGCCCCGGTCGGCGTCCTATCATCGTCGAACGAAGAATCGGCGGGTCAGGGACAGATGTGGGACTGGGGAGGTCGGCGCACATGGACGAGGCGTTGCGGATCGACATCGATGGTGTCGTCGAACTGGCCGCTGAGTTGCATCGGGCCGGCGGAGTGCTCGACGCCGCCACACGCGCCGTCGACGTGCCCGTGTTCGGCCCCCGATCGGTCGGGGCCGCGTATGGCGACCACGCCGAGGCCTACGTCGCGGGCATGACCGCGCTGCACGCCGAGATCGCGGCGATGCGTACATCGGTCGAGCGGCTCGCCGACGGATCGCGCACGGCGGCAGCTGTTCTCGCCGACACCGACGACGGCTCGGGCCGCAGGATCGGTGGGTCGGGTCCGCGATGACCACCGCACCGTCCATGGACACCCGCGTCGACACGCTGCGTCCCGCCGCGCTGGCGGGTCTGCGCTGGTTCGCCGTCGTCCGGCCCATCGCCACCGCGGTCGGGGTGGCGATCCCGGCCGACGCCGACCTCGCTGCCCGGTTCGATGTCACCGAGGGGATCGATCTTTCCGCGCTCGTCCGCGACGCATCGAGTCTGCGGTCCGCGATCGCGATCACCGACGACTCGACCCGGACCGTCGACACCGTCGGCGACCGGATCCCGTCGGTGTGGACCGGCGTGTCGTCCGATGCCGCGGGTGTCGCACTCGGCCGGCATGTCCGGCGGTCCGGTGAGGCGATCGAGCAGATGCGTGACATCGCCATCACCGTCGACGCCACCGCCGCGGCACTGTCACGGGTGCTGGTCGCCAAGTACCTCTCGATCGCGGCCATCGCGACCGACCTCGTCGCGGGTCGTCCGATGACATCGGTCACGCTCGCCGATGCCGACGAGAACCGCGAGGTGATCGCGGCCGACATCGCCGCCAAGACAGTGTTGTTCGGCGCCGCCGTCGACGTGGCCGACGCCGCCGTCGGTGAGATCCTCACTGTTCTCGCCGCGTCCTTCGAGGGCCTCGCGACCCGCGCACCGTACCCGGACGGTCTCACCGTCGTGGCGCAGCGCGCCCGATCCCACCGCCCGACGCCGTCTCCCGGCGCGACGCGAACCGACATCGCGCTCGCGGCGCCCGCCGCCGGGGCGGTGCCGCGAGCGGTCGCGCCGACCAGCGGGCCCGGTGGTGGTCGCGGTGACGGCGCCCGAGTCGTCGAGCCGATTGCCCCGCCGGCTCGCGCGGGGCACGCGGCGACGATCGGGGGAGTCGACCCGGTGCCGCTGGCGTCGGCCCTGGCCCAGGCCGCCGTGGCGTCGGCGTCCGCGGTGGGCATGGCCGCGGCCGGGGGAGTCGGCGCCGTGTTGAACCTCGCCGTCGAAGCACTCGATGGCCCGCACGATCAGGGCCGCGGTGGCCTCCTGCCCGACCCCTCCGCGCGATCGGGGCCGATGCTGTCGCTGAACCTCGAACTCGATCTCGACGGTGACCGCGATCCCGCTGACCCGGATCGTCCGCGCGCCACCACGTCCGACGACCCGCAGCCGATGTCCGCGCCGCGGGGCGTCGTACCCGACACCGCGCCGCCGCCCTCCCCGTCGCCCTCTCCGGTGCCGTCGGATCCGCCGACCCCCTCACCGGCAGCGCCGCCCGTCGACGAACCCCGGCCGACCCCCGCACCTCCCGTCTCGCCGACACGCCCGGAGCCGGCCGTCGGGCCCGGTCCGGAGATCGAACCGCGAGTCCCACCGGACCGCGTGGAGGAGCCGGCCGCCGACACGAACCGCGCACCGCAGGCGACACCCGATCCCGGCGATGACGGTGGCCTGGCGCTGGCCGGCGACCGGTGAGACCCGCCGATCAGATCGAGGAGATCCTGCGGGCGGCGACGGACACACTCGAACACGAACGAACCCGCCACCACCGCGCGTCGATCACCGCCGCGCAGGCCTGGCGCGAGCCGATGCCCTCCGACAACGATCCGCGGGATGACGCGGACGGTCGCGAACCTGACGCAAAGAATCCGGACGAGGACGGCGAGGACACACGTCGCCGACCGATCCTCGACTCCGAACCGTGACGATCGTGTCCCGGCGAGGCGGAAGGCGCGAGGTCAGGAGCGCAGCAGGCGGGTGATCGGGTCGGTGGTGTCGATGTCGACACCGGCGGGATCGACGGTCTCGAGCTTGCCGATCGCGACCGACGGGTCGGCGAAGTCGGAGTAGGTGGGGTCGCCGATCGCAGTTTTGCCGCGTGCCGCCGCGCCCCCGAGGTGCGCGAGCAGGAATCCGGTGAGCATGGCCCGCGTGGCCTTCTGGGTCTTGGCGTGGTCCGAGCCGTCGCCCAGGCGCTTGCGGACACTGAACCCCTCGGCGAGGCCGCGGTTGTTCGATTTCGGGACCGTGCGCAGCGCGACCCGGTCGCCCTGGAGGGCGTTACGCAGCGCCAGCGCGTTGGAGGTGATGCCGTCGAGGTCGTCGGGCGCCGCGAGGATCAGCGCCGGTACGCGGGCGCGATGCGCGGCAGGCAGTACCGCGGGCCCGGTCGGTGCGGGGAACAGTGCGGCCAGTGCCTTCGCCCGCTGTGAGTCGCCCGCGGCGAGAACGGCCGCCGATGCGCCGAGACCGTGTCCGGCCAGCGCGAGTCGCTCGGGGTGCACGGTGATCGCGCCGGAGCCCAGTCGGACACTCGAGATGATCGCCAGCGTCGTCTCGAGATCGACGGCGAGCGCGCGGTCCGACGCCAGCGGGCCGCGCTCGGTGTCGGGGACGGCCACGACGATGCCCCACGAGGCGAGGTGCTCGAGGGTGTCGCGGTACTGCCTGCTGTGGGTGAGCCATCCGTGACCGAACGCCACGCCGGGAAGGTCGTTGCCCGATTCGGGGGTGTAGACGAGGCCCGGGAGGCCGACGATGGCCATGTCGCCCCGCAGCACACGGTGCGGTCCGCGACGGGACAGCTGCGCAAACAACTTCTTCACCGAGGTCACGGCTCGACCCTATGACACCCGGGGTGCCGAACGTGCCGCCCGACCCCCGGTAACCTGTGTCGAATGTGCGGAATCGTCGGATACGTGGGTCACCGGGACGCCCTGGAGATCGTCGTGGAGGCCCTGCGCCGGATGGAGTACCGCGGATACGACTCCGCGGGCGTCGCCATTCTCGACGGAGCCGGTCACACCGCCGTCGAGAAGAAGGCCGGTCGGCTCGAGAACCTCGACAAGCAGCTCGCGACCGTGGGGCGCGAGGCGTTCGCGGGCACCAGCGGGATGGGCCACACACGGTGGGCGACCCACGGGCGGCCCACCGACCGCAACGCCCACCCCCACGTGAGCCGCGACGGGAAGTTCGCGGTGGTCCACAACGGGATCATCGAGAACTACGCCGCGCTGCGCGCGGAGGTGGAGGCGGCCGGGGTCGAGTTCAGCTCCGACACCGACACCGAGACCGCGGTCCACATGCTCGACCTCGAGTACGCCAACGGTGCGAATGCGGGTGACTTCGTCGCGTCGGCGTACGCCGTCCTCGGTCGCCTCGAGGGTGCGTTCACGCTGGTGTTCACCCACTCCGATCACCCGGGCACCATCGTCGCCGCCCGACGGTCGACCCCGCTGGTGGTCGGCGTCGGGGTGAACGAGATGTTCGTGGGTTCCGACGTCGCCGCGTTCATCGAGCACACCCGCGACGCCGTCGAGCTCGGACACGACCAGGTGGTCGTCATCACCGCCGAGCGCTACACCATCACCGACTTCGACGGCACGCCGCAGGAGGGCAAGCCGTTCCACATCGACTGGGATCTCGCCGCCGCCGAGAAGGGCGGCCACGACTTCTTCATGCTCAAGGAGATCGCCGAGCAGCCGCAGGCGCTCGCCGACACCCTCGTGGGCCACTTCGAGAACGGTCGCATCGTCCTCGACGAGCAACGCATCACCGATCAGGACCTGCGCGACATCGACAAGATCTTCGTCGTCGCGTGTGGCACCGCCTACCACGCGGGCATGTTGGCGAAGTACGCGATCGAGCACTGGACCCGGCTGCCGGTCGAGGTCGAGCTGGCCAGCGAGTTCCGCTACCGCGACCCCGTGCTGGACCGTTCGACCCTGGTGGTCGCCATCTCGCAGTCGGGGGAGACCGCCGACACCCTCGAGGCGGTCCGGCACGCCAAGGAACAGAAGGCGCGCGTGCTGGCGATCTGCAACACCAACGGTGCGCAGATCCCGCGGGAGTCCGACGCGGTGCTCTACACCCACGCCGGACCCGAGATCGGTGTCGCGTCGACCAAGTGTTTCCTCGCGCAGATCGCCGCGGCGTACCTCGTCGGACTCGCGCTCGCCCAGGCCCGCGGTACGAAATACCCCGACGAGGTCGCGCGCGAGTTCCGTGAGCTCGAGCAGATGCCGCACGCGGTCGAGCGCGTTCTCGAGACCGTCGAACCCGTTCGCGCCCTGGCCCGTTCGCTCGTCGACGCGCGCACCGTGCTGTTCCTGGGCCGTCACGTCGGCTATCCGGTGGCGCTCGAGGGCGCGCTCAAGCTCAAGGAACTGGCCTACATGCACGCCGAGGGCTTCGCGGCGGGCGAGCTCAAGCACGGCCCCATCGCGCTCATCGAGGACGGCCTGCCGGTGATCATCGTCATGCCGTCGCCGAGTGGCCGACCGCTGCTGCACTCGAAGATGGTCAGCAACATCCGGGAGATCCAGGCGCGCGGCGCCCGCACCATCGTCATCGCCGAGGAGGGCGATGTCGCCGTGGCCGGGTTCGCCGATCACCTCATCGAGATCCCGGTGACCTCCACCCTCCTGCAACCGCTCGTCTCCACCGTCCCACTGCAGGTGTTCGCCGCGGCGGTCGCGCAGGCGCGCGGCTACGACGTCGACAAGCCGAGGAACCTCGCCAAATCGGTGACGGTCGAGTAGTCGGCGTGATCGGCTATCACACCGCCGACGAGATCCGGGCGGCCGAGCAGGCGACGGGTGAGCTGTTGACCTCGGGCGTGCTGATGCGCCGCGCCGCAACCGGTCTCGCGCAGGTGATCCTCGCCGAACTCCGCCGCCGTCGGGGCGCGGTGTACGGGGCGCGGGTGGTGCTGATCGTCGGTGCCGGCGACAATGGCGGCGATGCGCTCCACGCCGGTGCACTCGTGCGGGCTCGGGGTGTGGCCGTCGACGCCGTGCTGACCGCACCTGATCGCGCCCACCCCGGTGGTCTGGCCGCCCTGCGCCGCGCAGCTGGTCGCGTCGTACCGATCGCCTCTTCGGCATACGACCTCGCCGTGGACGGAGTCGTGGGTATCGGGGGATCGGGCCCGCTGCGCCCGACCGCGGCTGCGGCGTTCGAGCACGTCACCGCACCGGTCATCGCCGTCGACATCCCGTCGGGTGTCGACGCCGACACCGGAGAGGTGCACGATCCGTCGGTCCTCGCCGAGGTGACCGTCACCTTCGGTACCCGTCGCCGAGCCCACGCCCTGGCCGCACACCGCTGCGGTCGCATCGAATGCGTCGACATCGGCATCGACGCACCCTCAGCGCATCTCGTCGCCCTCGACGACGCCGAGGTCGGTGACCTGTGGCCGGTCCCGGGCCCCGCCGACGACAAGTACACCCAGGGCGTGACCGGCATCATCGCCGGATCGGATCGCTTTCCCGGGGCCGCCGTCCTGTGCACCGGTGCCGCCGTCGCGGCCACGTCGGGGATGGTCCGGTACGCGGGATCGGCCGCGTCACAGGTGGTGTCGCGCCACCCCGAGATCGTCGCGTCGATGGTGCGGGAGGCGGGCGATCTCGACGACGTCGGTCGGGTACAGGCGTGGGTCATCGGTCCCGGAGCCGGGACCGACAGTCGCGCCGCCGATCTCGTCCGTGCCGTGCTCGACACCGATCTCCCCGTCCTTCTCGACGCCGACGCCATCACCGTCGTCTCCGAACACCGGTCGTGGGTCGCCGACCGCGCGGCGCCGACCCTGCTGACGCCGCACGCAGGCGAGTTCGCCCGACTCGCCGGACGTCCGGTGGGTGCCGATCGCGTGGCCGCGGTGACCGATCTCGCCGTGGAGCTCGGCGCCACCGTGCTGCTCAAGGGCCGCGCGACCCTCGTCGCCGACGGCGCCGGACCGACACTGGTCAACGACGCCGGGTCGTCCTGGGCGGCGACCGCCGGCGCGGGAGATGTGTTGTCGGGCATCGCCGGTGCGTTGTTGGCGGCCGGACTCACCCCGCGGCCCGCCGCTGCGTCGGCGGCACGCGCCCATGCCCGGGCGGCGTCGTTGGCGGCACGGGACGATGGTGACGGCCGGGGCGCGCCGATCGGGGCGTCGGATCTGCTGGCCGCGGTGCGCCCCGCCATCCGCGCTCTGCGCAGCGCCGGAACAGGACAGCGATGACCGAGATCGCCGCCGCGCCCGCGCTCTCGGCGCCCGCCCTCGAAGCCGTGGTCGACCTCGACGCGATCGCCCACAACGTGGGGGTGCTGCGTGAGCGCGCGGGCGCCGACGTGATGGCGGTCGTCAAGGCCGACGGCTACGGTCACGGCGCGGTCGAGGTCGGTCGCGCCACGCTCGCCGCCGGTGCCCGCGCACTGGGTGTCGCCACGGTGACCGAGGCCCTCGCCCTGCGCGCGGGCGGTATCACGGCGCCCGTCCTGGCCTGGTTGCATTCCTCGACCACCGATTTCGCGGCCGCCGTCGCCGCCGACATCGACATCGCGGTCTCCTCGACCGCGCACCTCGACGCCGTCGTGACCGCGGCACGGTCGCTCGGAGCGAGGGCGACGGTGACGATCAAGATCGACACCGGACTCGCCCGCAACGGGGTCGGCCCGGCCGACTGGCCCGACCTCCGTGACGCCGTCGCGACGGCCGTGGCCGAGGGATCGATCATTCTCGGCGGCATGATGTGCCACCTCGCGCACGGTGACACCCCCGACCACCCGCTCAACGACTCCCAGGCCGCGCGACTCGACGCCTGCGTCGCCGAGATGGCCCGCCTCGGGGTGACACCGCAGACGGTGCACATCTCCAATTCCGCTGCGGCACTGACCCGCCCGGATCTCTCGCGCGACCTCGTCCGCCCCGGCATCGCGGTGTACGGGCTCTCCCCGCTCCCGCACGAGTTCGACGACCTCCCGCTGATCCCCGCGATGACCCTGACGGCAGAGGTGGTGATGGTGAAGGCGGTCGCCGCGGGACAGGGTGTGTCGTACGCGCACACGTGGACCGCGCCGCACGACACCACGCTCGGGCTGGTGCCTGCCGGATATGCCGACGGCGTCCCGCGCCTGCTGTCGAACCGACTGCGCGTGCGCATCGGCGACCGCATGTACCCGGGCGTCGGGAGGGTGTGCATGGATCAGATGGTGGTCGACCTCGGCGCGGACACCACCGTGCGCGAGGGCGATCGGGTCGAGCTGTTCGGCCGCGGCACGCAGGGCGGACCGACCGCCACCGAGTGGGCTGACACGATCGGCACCATCGACTACGAGATCGTCAGCGGCATCCGCGGGCGTACGGTCCGCCGCCATCACGGCGGACCGCAGAGCGGCTCGTCGTGATGACCGTCCACCGTGAGAGGAGTCCAGGATGAGCGGAGATCAACGGCCACAACGACTCGGGATCCTCGCCGGTGTCGCAGGCGTCGCGGCTCTCGGCGCGGTCACCATCGGCGGTGTCGCCCGCAACCTCACGCGCCGACCGTCCGGACGCGCCGACCCGAACGCGGAGGAGAACTTCCGCACCATCTACTCCGACCGCGCCAGCATCGTCACCGCCGACGACGGGGTACCCCTCGCCGTCCGCGAGGTGGGACCGCCCGATGCGCCGGTGACCGTCGTGTTCTCCCACGGGTTCACGATGCGACTGTCCAGCTGGCACTTCCAGCGCCGACGGCTCGAGGAGGTGTGGGGCGACCGTGTGCGCCTGGTGTTCTTCGACCACCGCGGGCACGGGAAGTCCGGTGCGGCACCGGCGCACACCGCGACCATCGCCCAGCTGGGCGCCGACATCGCCACGGTCATCCGCGCGGTGGTCCCCGACGGCCCCGTCGTCCTCGTCGGTCACTCGATGGGTGCCATGGCCATCATGGGTCTCGCCACGCGTCGTCCGGAACTGTTCGGCGACAAGATCATCGGCGTCGGGCTCATCGCGACAGCCGCGAAGGGCATCACCGAGGCCGGCCTGGGGCAGGGGTTGCAGAACCCCCTGATCGACGCCTTCCGCTACTCGGTGCGCACCGCGCCGCGCGCCGTGCAGGCCGGGCGCGGGGTGACCCGGGTGATCATGTCGCCGATGTTCACTGCCGCGGCGTTCGGTTCGACGTTCCACTCGCCGGCGACGAGTGCGTTCGTCTCGGCGATGATCCAGAGCACCCCGATCGACACCGTCGTCAACTTCCTCCGGTCGCTCGAGAGCCACGACGAGACCGGCGCACTGCCCGTGCTGGCCCGGGTGCCCACGCTGGTGGCGTGTGGTTACGAGGACAAACTCACCCCGCTGCCGAACTCGGTCGACCTACACGCCGCGCTGCCCGGCAGCGACCTCGTCGGCGTCCCCGACTGCGGACACCTCGTGCTCCTCGAACGGCCCGCCGTCGTCACCGACGCGATCGAGAGACTCGTGCAACGCAGCGTGGCCCCGTGACGACCGACCGGACGCAGACGCTGGCAACGGTTCACGACACCGAGGCCTTCGGGACGGAACTGGCCTCCGAGCTCACCGCCGGCGACCTCGTGATCCTCGACGGGCCGCTGGGTGCGGGCAAGACCGCCCTGACCCGGGGCATCGGCGCCGGATTGGGCGTGCAGGGGCGCATCACCTCACCGACGTTCGTGATCGCCCGCGTGCACCCGCCCGGCACACCCGACGGGATCGGGCTGGTGCACGTCGACGCCTACCGGCTCGGCACCACCGGGTCGGACGTGCTCGCCGACCTCGACGCACTCGACCTCGACACCGAACTCGACACCGCCGTGGTCGTCGTCGAATGGGGCGCCGGTGTCGCCGAACGACTCACCGACCGGCATCTGCTCGTCCGCCTGCAGCGCAACCCCGACGGCTCCGATCCCGACTCGGACGAGCGCACGGTCACCTGGGGTTGGCGCGCGTCGGCCGACCTCACCTAGGCTCGGCGACCGTGCTTGTTCTGGCCATCGACACCTCGACACCCACGGTGACCACCGGGGTCGCCGAGGTGACCCCGTCCGATGGGATCAAGGTGCTCGCCGAGCGTGCCGTCGACACCCCTCGCGGTCACGCCGAGATCCTCACCACCCTCATCCTCGACTGCCTCTCCGATGCCGGCGTGGCCCGCGCCGACCTCGACGCCGTCGTGGTGGGGTGCGGGCCGGGTCCGTTCACCGGACTGCGCGTGGGGATGGCCACGGCGGCGGCGTTCGCCGATGCACTGGGACTGCCGCTGCACGGTGTCTGTTCGCTCGACGCGATCGCTGCCAATGTCACCGGCGCCGCGCGGGTCCTCGTCGTGACCGACGCCCGTCGTCGTGAGGTCTACTGGGCCCTCTACGGACCCGACGGCCGCCTTGCCGGTCCCGCCGTGGACACCCCCGCGGACCTGATCGAGTGGTTGCGGGGTGAGCAGGCCCCGGACGTCACGGTCGGGTCGCCCGACCACGTCCGCCTCATCGGAGCGCACCACGTCGACGCGGCCACGTCACCGACCACCGCGGGCCTGGTCGCGGCGGCACGCACCTCGGTGGAGTCCGGAACAGCCGCCGAACCCGTTGTCCCGCTGTACCTGCGGCGTCCCGACGCAGTCGCCACCGCGGATCGCGCCCGATGATCGGCCCGCTGGCCCGCGCCGACGCCGCACGCTGCGCCGAGCTGGAGGCGATGATCTTCCCCGACGAATCGCCATGGCCCGTCGAGGCGTTCACCGCCGAGATCGCCTCGCCGCACAATCGCTACTTCGCCGCCCGCGACACCGACGGGCAGACCCTCATCGGGTACGCGGGGATCTCGCTGCTGGGTCGGATCGGGACGTTCGAGTGCGAGATCCACACCATCGCGGTCGATCCCGCGCACCGTGGCGCCGGGCACGGCGCAGCGCTGATGGCGGCCATGCTCGAGGTGGCCGACTCCCATGAGGCCGAGGTGTTCCTCGAGGTCCGCACCGACAACGACGTCGCCATCGACATGTACCGACACAACGGATTCGAACAGATGGGGCTGCGCAAGCGCTACTACCAACCCAGTGGTGCCGATGCCTACACCATGCGGCGACCGCCGCGCGCCGGCGGCGATGCGTCGCGGCAGGAGGGCGGTGACCCGTGATCGTGATGGGGATCGAGAGTTCCTGCGACGAGACCGGTGTCGGCATCGTGCGGTGGAACGACGACGCGACGACCACCCTGCTCGCCGACGAGGTCGCCTCCAGCGTCGCCGAACACGCGCGCTTCGGCGGTGTGGTGCCCGAGGTGGCCTCGCGGGCGCATCTCGAGGCGATCGTGCCGACCATGACCCGTGCGCGTGAGGTCGCCGGCGTCGACCGTCCCGACGCGATCGCGGTCACGATCGGGCCGGGTCTCGCGGGCGCCCTGCTCGTCGGGGTCGCGGCGGCGAAAGCCTATGCGGCGGCGTGGGACATCCCCCTCTACGCGGTGAACCACCTCGGCGGACACGTGGCCGTCGACACCCTCGAACACGGTCCGATGCCGCAGTGCGTGGCGCTGTTGGTGTCGGGCGGACACACCCACCTGCTCAAGGTCGACGATCTCGGTGCGCCGATCGTCGAGTTGGGCACCACCGTCGACGACGCGGCCGGCGAGGCCTTCGACAAGGTGGCACGTCTGCTCGGGCTCGGCTATCCGGGTGGCCCGGCGCTCGACGCCGCTGCCGAGCAGGGAGATCCCACCGCGATCCGGTTCCCGCGCGGCATGACCGGCCCGCGGGACGCGCGCTACGACTTCTCGTTCAGCGGACTGAAGACGGCGGTTGCCCGATTCGTCGAGAAGTGTGAACGGGCCGGCGATCCGATCCCGCTCGCCGATGTGGCCGCGTCGTTCCAGGAGGCCGTCGCCGACGTGCTGAGCCTCAAGGCGATGCGTGCGTGTGAGGACTCCGGGGTCGACACGCTCGTGCTCGGCGGCGGGGCGACCGCGAATTCGCGCATCCGGTCGTTGACCGCGCAGCGATGCGCCGACGCCGGTGTGACGCTGCGGGTCCCGCGTCCGCGCCTGTGTACCGACAACGGGGTGATGATCGCGACGCTGGGTGCCCACGTCATCGCCGGAGGTGCACAGGCCTCGCCGCTGACGGTGGCCACCGACCCGGGGATGTCGGTACAGATCAGCGCGTACTGACCCGCGAACCGTCGTCCACAGGAGCGGCGGCGGCCGCGAAATCGTCCGCACCACACAGCGACCCGGTGTCGGCGTCGACCGTGGCGGCACGCAGGATCGCGCGCTGCACGGGGCGCGCGCGCTCGTAGAGGTCGCGTCCGGCGGTGGTCAGCGCGGTGAACACCGATCGACGGTCGTTCTCGCACATGGTCCGCTGCGCGAGACCGTTCTTCTCCAGGCCCGCGACCAGCCGTGACAACGCGCTCTGACTGAGGTGCACCTGACCGGCGAGCTCACTCATCCGCAGCGAACAGTCCGGCTGCGCGGAGAGCAGTTCGAGAACCTCGAACTCGCTCCCGCTGATCTGATGGCTCGCCTCGAGGGTGCGGTCGATCTCGCAGTGCAGCCGGTGGTACCGAACGGTGAGCTGATGCCACGCGGCCGCGAGCGCGTCCTCGTCACAGGAGCCACCCGAGGAGGGTGTGTGCACGTCGTCGGACATGGCGCGATGCTACCAGATGTGACCGCATTATTTGCAGTCAGATTATTTGTAGACACATTCAATGCAATTGCATATGGTTTCCCGCATGACAGTTCATTCACCGGTCACACCAGCGGACGACCCGACCGACGTCGGGTCACGAACAGAGGGGGAAGCCCGGGCAGGGACGTCGCAGCAGGGGAGCGGCACGCACGCCGAGGTGACATCGGCACGGGGGTGGGCGACGGCGACGTGGATCCTGCTCGTCGTCCTGGCCGGCGCCCTGTTCCTCGACGGTCTCGACATCTCCATGGTGGGCGTGGCGCTGCCGTCCATGGGCGCCGATCTCGGCATGGACCAATCGCACCTGCAGTGGATCGTCAGCGGATACGTGCTCGGGTACGGCGGGTTCCTGCTGTTGGGAGGACGTGCGAGTGACCTCTTCGGTCGTCGGCAGGTCTTCCTCGCGGCGCTCGCGGTGTTCGGTGTCGCGTCGATCGTCAGCGCGGTCGTCCAGATCGACGCGGCGATCATCGCCCTGCGTTTCGTGAAGGGGGTCGCCGCGGCGTTCACCGTCCCGGCGGGCCTGTCGATCATCACGACGACGTTCGCCGAGGGCCCGGCCCGCAACCGGGCGCTGAGCATCTACACCGTGTGCGGCGCCAGCGGGTTCTCGCTCGGCCTCGTGTTCGGCGGCCTGCTCACCGAGGTCTCGTGGCAGGCGACCCTGTTGTTCCCCGGACCCGTTGCCGCGCTGCTGTTCCTCGCCGGCATGAAGGTGATCCCGCGGACCGGACGCCCGGCGATCACCTGGTCGCATCTCGACGTCGGCGGAGCCCTCACGAGCACCGGCGCCCTGCTCGTCCTCGTCTACGCGGTGGTCGCCGCCCCGGAGGCGGGGTGGGCCGCACCCTCGACGATCGGACTCTTCGTCGCCGCGGCGGCGTTCGGCGTCGCGTTCGTCCTGATCGAGGCACGCCACGGCAACCCGCTCCTGCGACTGGGCATCCTGCGGTCGTTGACCCTGGTGCACGCGAACGTGTCCGCGGCGGTGATGTTCGGCAGCTACGTGGCCTTCCA
This sequence comes from Williamsia sp. Leaf354, assembly GCF_001424365.1. NCBI lineage: Bacteria > Bacillati > Actinomycetota > Actinomycetes > Mycobacteriales > Nocardiaceae > Williamsia > Williamsia sp. Leaf354. The sequence continues at coordinate 219,768 of NZ_LMPL01000004.1, read as the reverse complement.
GTTCCTCGTCACCCTGTACCTGCAGGACACGTTGGGCTGGTCGCCGATCGCGATGGCGCTCGGATTCTTGCCCGCCGGTTTGCTGGTGGTGGCCAGCGCCCTGGGGATGGACCGGGTGCTCGACCGGGTGGGCACGCCGATCCTGATCGCGGTCGGGCTCACGGCATTCGTCGGTGGGTACCTGCTGTTCCTGCGTGCTCAGCCGGGTATGGGGTACGTCGACTTCCTGCTGCCCACCATCGTGTTGCTGGGCATCGGCTTCGCGCTCTGCTTCCCGTCGGTGAACGCCCAGGCGACCACCGGGGTGTCCGACGACGAGCAGGGCCTCGCGTCGGGGCTGGTGAACACCAGCATCCAGGTCGGCGGTGCGGTGATGCTCGCGGTGGTCACGGCCATCGTGACCAGCGCGCAGGCCGGCGGCGAGCAGGGTTCGGGACTCCCCGCGGGCATGTCGTCGGCGATCGTCCTGATCTCGGTGTTGTCGGTGCTCGGCGTCCTCGGGAGCCTGGTCGTGATCGCTCTGCGGCGTCGGCGGGCCACGGCCGCGCCGCTGGCACTCCCGGGTACTTGAGTGCTGGCACTCGCATGTATAGAGTGCCAGGTGGCACCGAGTGAGGTTTCGGCTCCCGCGACGACGGAACCGAGCAAGGCGCCGTAATCATCTGTCATCAGAAAACGGGCGCGGACGTCCCAGTCCGGCCCAGTACCCCGAAAGTGGAGGGCTCACATCGTGGCGAGCGTGAACATCAAGCCCCTCGAGGACAAGATCCTCGTCCAGGCCAACGAGGCCGAGACGACGACCGCCTCCGGTCTGGTCATCCCCGACACGGCCAAGGAGAAGCCCCAGGAGGGCACCGTCATCGCCGTGGGCGAGGGACGCGTGACCGAGCAGGGCAACCGTGTGCCGGTCGACGTCAAAGAGGGTGACACCGTCATCTACAGCAAGTACGGCGGCACCGAGATCAAGTACTCCGGCGAGGAGTACCTGATCCTCTCGGCACGCGACGTGCTGGCGGTCATCTCCAAGTAGTCATCACCCACCGACCCGTCACCGCCCTGCGGTGACGGGCCCGGTGACGGTTCCCGCCCCGGGCGCTCCCTCACGGGGGCGACCGGGGCGGGCTCGTCTGTTCGCCCGCTCGACCTCGCATCACCCGCACCACCCACCACCTCCCAGGAGTGCAGCCACACATGGCAAAAGACATCGAATTCAGTGACGCGGCGCGTCGCTCCCTCGAACGCGGCGTCGACAAGCTCGCCGACACGGTCAAGGTCACGTTGGGGCCCCGCGGCCGCCACGTGGTGCTCGCCAAGGCCTTCGGTGGACCCACCGTCACCAACGACGGCGTGACCATCGCCCGCGAGATCGACCTCTCCGACCCCTTCGAGGACCTCGGCGCCCAGCTAGTGAAGTCGGTCGCGACGAAGACCAACGACGTGGCCGGCGACGGGACCACCACGGCCACCGTGCTCGCGCAGGCCATCATCAAGGCCGGACTGCGCAACGTCACCGCCGGCGCCAACCCCATCGAGCTCGGCTCGGGCATCTCGAAGGCCGCCGACGCGATCTCCGAGGCGCTGCTCGCCGCGGCCACCCCGGTCGAGGGCGCCACCGCCATCGGCCAGGTCGCCACGGTCTCCTCGCGTGACCCCGAGATCGGTGAGATGGTCGGCAAGGCCATGACCGAGGTCGGCGTCGACGGCGTCGTCACCGTCGAGGAGAGCTCGGGACTTATCACCGACCTCGAGGTCACCGAGGGCGTGCAGTTCGACAAGGGCTACCTCTCGCCGTACTTCGTCACCGACGTCGACAGCCAGGAGGCCGTCCTCGAAGACGCCCGCGTGCTGCTCTTCCGCGACAAGATCACCTCCCTGCCCGACTTCCTCCCGCTGCTGGAGAAGGTCGTCGAGGCCGGCAAGCCGCTGCTGATCATCGCCGAGGACATCGAGGGCGAGCCGCTGTCGACGCTGGTCGTGAACTCGATCCGCAAGACCATTCACGCCGTCGCGGTCAAGGCGCCGTTCTTCGGTGACCGTCGCAAGGCCTTCCTCGAGGACCTCGCGGTCGTCACCGACGGCACCGTGATCAGCTCCGACATCGGGCTGTCGCTGGCCGAGGCGGGTCTGGATCTGCTCGGTTCGGTGCGCCGCGTGGTCGTCACGAAGGACTCGACGACCATCGTCGACGGCGCCGGTACGTCCGAGGCCATCGGCAACCGGTCGGAGCAGCTGCGACGCGAGATCGAGGCGAGCGACTCGGACTGGGATCGCGAGAAGCTCGCCGAGCGTCTGGCGAAGCTCTCCGGCGGTGTCGCGGTGATCCGCGTCGGTGCGGCCACCGAGACCGCCCTCAAGGAGCGCAAGCACCGCGTGGAGGATGCGGTCGCCGCGGCCAAGGCCGCGGTCGAGGAGGGCATCATCCCCGGCGGTGGTTCGGCGATCGTCCAGGCCTCGGCGGCCCTCGACGACCTCGAGGCGACCCTGTCTGGCGACGAGGCCCTCGGTGTCTCCGTGGTCCGCACCGCCGTGCGGGCCCCGCTGCACTGGATCGCCACCAACGCCGGCGTCGACGGCTCGGTGGTCACCGCCACCGTCGCCGCCGCCGAGAAGGGCCACGGCTTCAACGCCGCGACCCTCACCTACGGCGATCTGCTGGCCGAGGGCATCGTCGACCCGGTCAAGGTGACCCGGTCGGCGATCGTCAACGCCGCGTCGGTGGCACGCATGGTGCTCACCACCGAGAGCGCGATCATCGAGAAGCAGGCCGGCTCCGACGAGCACGCCGGCCACGGTCACGGACACAGCCACTGAGCGGTCCGACATGATCGGCTGACGTACCGCGAACACGAAGGGCACCCGGAAGAATCCGGGTGCCCTTCGTCGTGCGTGTCGTGTGTGGGGCGATCAGCCCGCCATGCGGCGACCGACTCCGCGCTTCATGAGGATGCTGCGTTCGCTCTCGGACAGTCCGCCCCAGATCCCGTAGGGCTCGGCGACGGCGAGTGCGTGTTCGCGGCACTGGGCGATCACGGGGCACTGGTGGCACAGTTCCTTGGCTCGACGCTCGCGGTGTGCCCGGGCGCGGCCGCGCTCACCGTCGGGATGGAAGAACATCGACGAGTCGACACCGCGGCACAGGCCCTTCATCTGCCAGTCCCAGATGTCGGCGTTCGGTCCGGGAAGGTGGTTTGGCTGAGGCAATGTGGAGCTCCTTGTACGTGCCGATTTCGGCGTGAACTGGTTGGGTGAAGCAGTTCTCCGGAGTCGAGTACGACGTTGTCCCCGCCCGACTCGCTCAACGTAGGCGACGGTCGGAAAACCAGTCAACAAGCCCGCACGGCTGAGCAAAACCCTTGGTGGGACACCAGATGTTAAGCAGATGTTGCGTCGGTGCCCGGTCGGATCGGATGCCACATCGGGCGACGCGGCAGGTGGTGAACAGAGGTGAATCGCCACGCCACAGGGCACTTCGCGCCACGGGCGACGACCGTGTCGGCAGGCGCCCGGATGTCCGACGCTGCCCGATCGCGTCCGGGTGGTTAACGTCGCGGACATCCGCGGGTGACCTCCGGGTGACACCCGGGCCGGAATCGATCGGTCACGAGCAGGTTAACTTTTCGCTAAATCGGTGATCTGAGGGTCGAAAGGGGGCCAGAAGCTGTGATCGACATCGCTTTCGGGGCCCATCCCGACGCCCTCGTCGACGCCTCGCGCGGGGGCGACGCCGTCGTGACCGGCCACGACAGATGGCTGCACGCGGTCGCTCTGGGCGCGAGCGGTCACTACGCACGCGCACTAACAGAACTGCAGCGGTTGCGCGCAGCGACGCCTGCGGGCCCGCACTCGTCGGCGCTGCTGTCCCTCGTCGCCTCGACGTGGGCGTCGCACCTGCGTCAGTGCGGCCGTCATGCCGACGCGCGTCGGCTCGACGGGGACGCCCTGGGCCTCGCGTCCGCGGCGCCCCCGGGACCCCTGACGACCTCGGCCGCCGCGGATGCACTCGTGGGACTGGCCGCCGATCACCTCGGACTCGGCGCCTTCGATGTCGCGGGGCGGCTCCTGGATCGCGCCGTGTCGGGGTCAGCGGATCGCGACGCGGTCGGCACCTCCGACGCGGGTGGTGACGCGCACCTGTGGACATGGGTGCACGGCGACCGACTCGCGTTGCGCGCCGCCTGGGTGCGGACCGAGCTGTGTCTGTATCGCGGCGATCCCGAGGGCGCGCGGCGCAGCGCGGACACCGCGGTTGCCGCGGTGCAGGGGTGCCCGTCGGTGCGGCACCTGCTCAAGACCGACGTCATCGAGGCGGCGACGCGCGCGACGGGCGGCGACATCGGCGGCGCGGTCGATCTGGCCACCGACTGTGTACGGCGGGCCGATCGTCTGGGGCTCGACCCGTTGCGGTGGGCATCGGCGGCGCTGCTCGTGGGGCTGTCGCCGCACCTGGACCAGCCCACTTCACACTGGGCGGACGAGCAGGAGGCACGTGCACGTCGCACGGTGAACGCACGCGGCGGGCAACTGCAACCGGCGCGCTAGGTGCAGATGTGTCCGGTGGGATGCCAGGACACCGGTGTGCCCGCGGGACCGCTCGCTAAGCTGACTACCGAGTTGGCGCCGCACGACGGCCCACCCCGCCGGCTCTCCTCGACCGCACGCCGGTCTGCCCACACGAACCACCCGTCCACCCGAACTCCGACGCATGTAACGCAGGGACCTCACTCGACGATGATTCTCACAGGTGACGAGTTGGATCGCGCTGTCGCCGCCGCAGGGCGGGGCAGTCGGTCTGCTCTCTCCGATGTACTCGAGAGTGTTCGACCCCTCGTCGTGCGGTACTGCCGGGCGAGGGTGGGGGCAGGCGAACGGCACACGCTGTCCGCCGACGATGTGGCGCAGGAGGTCTGTATGGCCGTGATGACCGCGCTGCCCAGGTATACCGACCAGGGGCGGCCGTTCATGGCCTTCGTGTACGGCATCGCCGCGCACAAGGTGGCGGACGCGCATCGTGGTGCCGCGCGGATCAAGTCCGATCCGTTCGAGACCATCCCCGAGACGATGGACGTCGACGACGGCCCCGAACAGGCTGCTCTGAACGCCGACGCGAGCAGGCGGATGGATCGCCTGCTGAGCAGGCTGCCGGAGAAGCAGCGCGAGATCCTCGTGTTGCGCCTGGTGGTGGGGCTGTCGGCCGAGGAGACCGCCGATGCGGTCGGGAGTACGCCCGGCGCGGTGCGCGTTGCACAGCACCGGGCCCTGAACAAGTTGAAGAACGAGATGACGAGAGCAGGTGAGGGACGATGAACGACGACGATCGCACGTCGCCCTTCGGTCACGGTCCGTCCGGACGTGATCGCTCTGGTCGGTGGGAAACAGTGAACGCACACGGCGGAAACGCACACGACGGCGCCGACGCGGTGACGGTGGACATGGAGGCCGTCCGCGCCGACGACCGCCTGCTCGATGCTCTGGCCCGCGATCAGATGCCCGGTGGCTTCGGCGCCGAGGCGCCCGATCATCAGCTCGCCGCACTCCTCGCGGGCTGGCGGCACGAGATCGATGCCGCCCCGATGCCCGCGGGTCCGACGATCGACGAGATCGAGGCGGAGATCGCGCGCGGCGGCCGGATGGACTCGCGGAAGACGGCCCTGCGCCGCCTACGGGTCGTCGCCGGAGCGGCCTCGGTCGCCCTGGTCGCGTTCGGCGCGGTCACGGTCCTGGCCCAGAACTCCAACCCCGGCGATCCACTGTGGGGTGTGAAGCAGGCGATGTTCGGCTCCGAGGCCAGTGCCACCGTCGCCTCGGCCGATGCGCAGTCGAACCTCGAGCAGGCCGAGCAGGCCCTGTCGACCGGTGACAAGCGTCGCGCGGCGGAGCTGCTGGTGCAGGCGCAGAAGAAGGTCGGCGACATGACCGGCGACGACTCGCGTCAGCGTATGCAGGACTGGACGCAGCGTCTGGCCGAGCAGGTGGGGCCGATCCCGAACAACCCGCTGACGTCGATCACGAACCTGCCGTCGATCTCCGGTATCCCGCCGATCCAGCTGCCGTCGGAGGTCACGCTTCCGTCGATCGAGATCCCGTCGAGTGTGCCGGATCCGCGGACGCTGTTGTTGCGACCGATGCCCCCGAAGTCGACGCCGCCGACCACGACGACCCCGGTCCCGTCGAGCGCAGCGCCGTCGGACACCACGACGACCACGACCCCGGCGGGCTAGTTCCGCCTGCGCCGGCTCGAGTGTGGCCGGAACGGCCTCGAGCTCAGTCGTCCTCGGTGTGCATCACCGCGTCGGCGTAGCCGCGGCAGTAGTCCCACGTCACGTACGCCTCGGGCGAGGGGTCCACGGCGGGCTCGTGCGGACGGACGGTGCCCTCCACGAGCAGCTGCAACAGGTTCGCGCGCAGCATGTCCCAGTCGTGGTAGTGGTCGAGCTGACAGTCGTCGCAGACGACGACCAGGCCACGGACACCGCGTCGGGCCAACAGGGCCTCGTACACCGCGAGATCGGCGAGATCCTCCTCGACCGCGAGGCGCTCCTCGGCGTCGAGCGGCTGCGCCGGTTCCACCGAATCCAGGGCCGCGCAGGGGTCGCTCGGATCATCGGCGAAGGGATCCGGGGGCAGGCCCGGCGGCAGGTGGTCGCGCACACGGCCACCGTAGTCAGCGACCGGCGTCGGGCGCCACCTCAGCACTCCTGCTGATCGCAATTGCCGCCGACGGATCCTCGTCGCTCCGGTCGGCTCGGGGCTTATACGATGGGGCGACACGTCGGCACCCCACGGCAGCGTCGTCCGTCCCGAGGACGTCGCGCGATCGCCACCCGTGCCCGTCGAGATCGGCGCGGACGGGCGAACCGGAATTCGACGACACCATCGAGAGGTTGATCTGACGATGACCCCACCCACCGACCACCAGGCCTCCCTCGACACCACGCCCAGCACGCCGGCCGTGCGGACCGGCGGCGACGACCCCGGCAAGGTCGCGATGATGGGCCTCACCTTCGACGACGTGCTGCTGCTGCCGGCGGCGTCGGACGTCATCCCGAGCGAGGTCGACACCTCCTCGCAGGTGACCCGCGAGATCCGACTCAAGGTGCCGCTGGTCAGCTCGGCCATGGACACCGTCACCGAGTCGCGGATGGCGATCGCCATGGCACGCGCCGGCGGCATGGGCGTGCTGCACCGCAACCTGTCCATCGACGATCAGGCGGGTCAGGTCGAGACGGTCAAGCGTTCCGAGGCCGGCATGGTCACCGACCCGGTCACGTGCAGCCCGACGAACACCCTCGCCGAGGTCGACGCGATGTGTGCCCGGTTCCGCATCTCCGGGCTGCCGGTCACCGACGACGACGACAACCTGCTGGGCATCATCACCAACCGCGACATGCGGTTCGAGGTCGACCAGAACCGCCCGGTGTCGGAGGTCATGACCAAGGCGCCGCTGATCACCGCCCAGGAGGGCGTGTCGGCCGAGGCCGCATTGGGGCTGCTGCGTCGCAACAAGCTCGAGAAGCTCCCCATCGTCGACGGCAACGGCAAGCTCACCGGTCTGATCACGGTGAAGGACTTCGTGAAGACCGAGCAGCACCCCGACGCCACGAAGGACTCCGACGGGCGTCTGCTCGTCGGCGCCGCCATCGGTACCGGCGATCAGCAGTGGACCCGGGCGATGGCGCTCACCGACGCCGGCGCGGACGTGATCATCGTCGACACCGCCCACGCCCACAACCGCCTCGTCCTCGAGATGGTGGCCAAGCTCAAGGCCGAGGTCGGCAACCGTGTGCAGATCGTCGGCGGCAACGTCGCGACGCGCGAGGCCGCCCAGGCACTCGTCGACGCGGGCGCCGACGCGGTGAAGGTCGGTGTCGGGCCCGGATCCATCTGCACCACCCGTGTGGTCGCCGGTGTCGGGGCGCCGCAGATCACCGCGGTGATGGAGGCGGTCGCGGTGTGCAAGCGCGCCGGGGTCCCGGTGATCGCCGACGGTGGACTGCAGTTCTCCGGCGACATCGCCAAGGCACTCGCGGCAGGCGCGTCGACGGTGATGCTCGGTTCGTTGCTCGCGGGAACCGCCGAGGCACCCGGCGAACTGATCCTGGTGAACGGCAAGCAGTTCAAGAGCTACCGCGGCATGGGATCGCTCGGCGCGATGCAGGGACGCGGCGAGAAGAAGTCGTTCTCCAAGGACCGCTACTTCCAGGACGACGTGCTCGCCGAGGAGAAGCTGGTCCCCGAGGGCATCGAGGGCCGCGTGCCGTTCCGCGGTCCGCTCACCCAGGTCATCCACCAGTTGCGCGGCGGGCTGCGCGCGGCGATGGGCTACACCGGGTCGGCGACCATCGAGCACCTGCAGGACGCCCGCTTCGTGCAGATCACCGCGGCGGGACTCAAGGAGAGCCACCCGCACGACATCACCATGACGGTCGAGGCACCGAACTACTATTCGCGCTGATCGCCCCGATGAGTGGGTGCCGCCGGTCCTCGGCGACATCGGCGTGGGCGCGGCTTACAACGGAAAGGTGCACCGGTGCGTGACCTGGTGGACATCGGCATGGGCAGAACGGCCCGGCAGACCTTCGAACTCGACGACATCAACATCGTGCCGTCGCGGCGGACCCGCTCGTCGAGCGAGGTGTCGACGGCCTGGCAACTCGACGCCTACCGCTTCGACACCCCGATCCTGACCCATCCGACCGACGCGTTGGTCTCGCCGGAGTCGGCGATCGAACTCGGTCGACTGGGGGCGCTCGGCGTCCTCAACGGTGAGGGACTGTGGGCGCGGCACCGCGACGTCGAGGCGAAGATCGCCGAGGTGATCGCGATCGCTATCGAGGAGGTCGATCCGTCGGCGGCGATCCGACGCCTGCAGGAACTCCATGCCGCCCCGCTCGACACGGGACTGCTGGGGGAGAACGTCGCCCGTGTCCGGGAGGCCGGGGTGACGACCGCGGTGCGCGTCAGCCCGCAGCACGCGCAGGAGATCACGCCGACACTCGTCGCGGCCGGGGTCGACCTGCTGGTCATCCACGGCACGATCATCTCCGCCGAGCACGTGTCGCACGACGGACGTGAACCGCTGAACCTGAAGACGTTCATCAGCGAACTCGACATCCCGGTGGTCGCCGGCGGCGTCCACGACCATCGCACCGCGCTGCACCTGATGCGGACCGGCGCGGCGGGCGTGATCGTCGGGTACGGCTCGGCCGAGGGATCGACCACCACCGGTGAGGTGCTGGGCATCGGGGTGCCGATGGCGACGGCGATCGCCGACGCCGCGGCGGCGCGCCGCGAGTACCTCGACGAGACCGGTGGTCGCTACGTGCACGTGATCGCCGACGGCGACATCCACACCTCGGGTCACCTCGCCAAGGCGATCGCGTGCGGCGCCGACGCCGCGATGCTCGGTACGCCACTCGCCGCCGCCGCACAGGCGCCGGGCCAGGGTTGGTTCTGGACCGCAGCGGCAGCTCACCCGTCGCTTCCGCGCGGCGCGCTGCTGCAGGTGGCGCTCGGTGACGACCGTCCCGGCCTCGACGTGGTGCTGCACGGCCCGTCGTCGGAGCCCTTCGGGCAGCTCAACGTCGTCGGCGGTCTGCGTCGGTCGATGGCCAAGGCGGGCTACTCCGACCTCAAGGAATTCCAGAAGGTCGGGCTGACCGCGCACTCGTGACGCGCGCGTCGGGGACGGTGCGGAAACGCGAACCGGCCGTCGAATCTGACAATGAGTGTTGTACGATGAGGTCTGCGTCATAGCGGTTCAATCCGTCTCCGGTGACGCGATCACACGATCTGTCGCGAGGTGACCCGATGCCCACTCCCGGTACGCACGACTACGACGTCCTGATCATCGGATCGGGTTTCGGTGGCAGCGTGAGCGCGTTGCGGCTGGTCGAGAAGGGCTATCGCGTCGGTGTCATCGAGGCCGGCCGTCGGTTCGAGGACCCGGACTTCGCCAAGACCAGCTGGCGTCTCAACAAGTTCGTGTGGGCGCCCAAGCTCGGGCTGTTCGGGATCCAGCGGATCCACATGCTGCGCGACGTGATGGTGCTCGCGGGTGCCGGCGTGGGCGGCGGCTCGCTGAACTACGCCAACACCCTCTACAAGCCCCCGACGCCGTTCTTCACCGATCCGCAGTGGGGACACATCACCGACTGGGACGACGAGCTCGAATCGCACTACGACCAGGCGCGTCGCATGCTCGGCGTGGTCACCAACCCCACCTTCACCAATTCCGACCGGGTCATGAAGGAACTCGCCGAGGAGATGGGTGTCGCCGACACCTTCGGCCCCACCCCGGTCGGCGTGTTCTTCGGCGAGAAGACCGGTGGCGAGGGCAAGCCCGGGCAGACGGTGCCCGATCCCTACTTCGGGGGCGCCGGACCGGAACGGACCGCCTGCACCGAGTGCGGGTCGTGCATGACCGGCTGCCGGGTGGGCGCCAAGAACACCCTGCTCAAGAACTACCTGGGTCTCGCCGAGCGGAACGGCGCGCAGATCCTCGACCGCACCACCGTCACCGGGCTGCACCCGCACGCCGACGGTTCGTGGTCGGTCGACACCGAGCGCACCGGCACCTGGACCCGACTGGGCGCGCGTCGGCGCACGCTGACCGCCGGCCAGGTGATCGTGGCCGCGGGCACCTACAACACCCAGAAACTGCTCCACCTGGCCAAGGACGACGGGTCGCTGCCCGCCCTGTCCGACGCGCTCGGTCAGCTGACCCGCACCAACTCCGAATCGATCCTGGGCGCCATGCGCAGCAAGGTCGACCCGACCGACGACTTCTCCGAGGGCGTCGCGATCACCTCGTCGATCCACCCGGCGTCGGACACCCACATCGAGCCGTGCCGATACGGCAAGGGCTCCAACGCGATGGGGTTGCTGCAGACGATGCTCACCGACGGCGAGCCCGGGCGGAACCGCTTCCTCAAGTTCCTCGACGAGGTACGCAAGAACCCGTTCGCGCTGCTGCAGCTCATCAACGTGCGCAACTGGTCGCAGCGCACGGTGATCCTGCTGGTGATGCAGAACAAGAACAACTCGCTGTCGACGTTCGTCCAGCGCTTCGGCCCGTTCCGGTTCGTCAACAGCCGCCAGGGCCACGGCGAGCCCAACCCGACGTGGATCCCCAAGGGCAACGAGGCGGCACAGCGCGTAGCGGCGAAGCTCGGCGGACTGGCCGGCGGGACCTGGGGTGACGTGTTCAACATGCCGATGACCGCGCACTACCTCGGCGGATGCGTCATCTCCGACTCGCCGACGAACGGTGTCATCGATCCGTACCACCGCGTGTGGAACTACCCGACGCTGCACATCACCGACGGTGCGTCGATCAGCGCGAACCTCGGCGTGAACCCGTCGCTGTCGATCAGCGCGCAGGCCGAGCGTGCGATGTCGTTCTGGCCCAACAAGAACGAGGCGGACACGCGGCCGTCGCAGGCCCAGCCCTACCGTCGGCTCGAGGCCGTCGCCCCGCAGGCGCCGGTGGTCCCCGACAGCGCACCGGGCGCCCTGCGGCTGCCGATCGTGGCCATCACCTCAGGTGGCGCGGTGCCGCGATCCGATGACGCCCTGCTGCCCACCGCGCAGGTCAGTCGAGACGGGGTCAGCGCCTAGACTGAGCGGCGTGACCGCACCCGAACAGTCGAGCCCGGCCGCTTCGTCGCCTGCCGAATCGGCCGCCCCCCGCCCCGTTCTCGTCGTCGATTTCGGTGCGCAGTACGCGCAGCTCATCGCACGGCGGGTCCGCGAGGCGCGTGTCTACTCCGAGGTGATCGCCCACTCGGCGTCCATCGAGGAGATCAAGGCCAAAAACCCGGTGGCGCTGGTCCTCTCGGGTGGTCCCGCGTCGGTCTACGCCGAGGACGCACCAGGTCTCGACCCCGCCGTCCTCGACCTCGACATCCCCGTGTTCGGCATCTGCTACGGCTACCAGGCCATGGCCAACGAGCTCGGCGGGGTGGTGGCCAACACCGGCGGCCGCGAGTTCGGTCGCACCACCCTGTCGCTGACGGGGGAGTCGGTCCTGCACGCCGGTCTGCCCGAGAGTCAGCCGGTGTGGATGAGCCACAACGACGCCGTGCAGGAGCCGCCCGCCGGCTTCACCGTCACCGCATCGACCCCGGGTGCGCCGGTCGCGGCGTTCGAGAACCTCGAACGCCGGATGGCCGGGGTGCAGTACCACCCCGAGGTCATGCACACCCCGCACGGCCAGCAGGTGCTCACGCGCTTCCTCTACGAGGTCGCCGGACTCGAACCGAGCTGGACGGCGGCCAACATCGCCGACGCCCTCGTCGAGCAGGTGCGCGCCCAGGTCGGCGAGACCGGTCTCGCGCTGTGCGGGCTGTCGGGTGGTGTCGACTCCGCGGTCGCCGCGGCGCTGGTGCAGAAGGCGATCGGTGACCGTCTCACGTGCGTCTTCGTCGACCACGGTCTGCTGCGCGCCGGCGAGCGCGAACAGGTGCAGAAGGACTTCGTCGCCGCGACCGGGGCCCGCCTGATCACCGTCGACGCCGAGGAGACCTTCCTCCGTGAACTCGCCGGGCACAGCGATCCCGAGACCAAGCGCAAGATCATCGGTCGCGAGTTCATCCGGTCGTTCGAGGGTGCGGTCACCGACGTGATCGGCGATGCCGACTCGAGTGTCGATTTCCTGGTGCAGGGCACGCTGTACCCCGACGTCGTCGAGTCCGGCGGCGGCAGCGGCACCGCGAACATCAAGAGCCACCACAACGTCGGCGGATTGCCGGAGGACCTCGAGTTCGCCCTCGTCGAACCCCTGCGCCTGCTGTTCAAGGACGAGGTGCGGGCGGTCGGTCGCGAGCTGGGCCTGCCCGAGGAGATCGTTGCGCGCCAACCGTTCCCGGGTCCCGGCCTGGCGATCCGCATCGTCGGTGAGGTCACCGCCGAACGGCTCGACATCCTACGGGCCGCCGACCTGATCGCCCGTGAGGAACTCACCGCGGCCGGGCTCGACGACACCATCTGGCAGTGCCCCGTGGTGCTGCTCGCCGACGTCCGCAGCGTCGGTGTGCAGGGTGACGGACGGACCTACGGACACCCGATCGTGTTGCGGCCGGTGTCGAGCGAGGACGCCATGACCGCCGACTGGACCCGCGTTCCGTACGAGACCCTGGAGCTCATCTCGACCCGCATCACCAACGAGGTCGCCGAGGTCAACCGTGTGGTCCTCGACGTCACCAGCAAGCCGCCGGGCACGATCGAGTGGGAATAGCCCCCTCGGGCACTCGACGACGCCAGTTGGGCACGTAACGACGCCGGTTGGGCACGTAACGACGCCGGTTGGGCACGTAATGCCGCCGGTTGGGCGGGTAGTGCAGCCCCCGTGCAGTGTGGTGCCCAACTGCGGTATTTACGTGCCCAACTGCGGTATCTACGTGCCCAACTGGGGTGGGGCCGGGGTCAGGGTTTGCGGCGACTGACGCCGCCGGCGACGATCAGCGCCACCCCGAGGATCACGGCCACCCCGACCGCGGCCCATCGCAGGATGGTGGTGTCGGTGAACTCCGGTGAGCCGGCGAGGCCCCAGAGGGCGATCGCGAGACCGGCGATCCCGACGAGAGCCTGTGCGGGCCGCAGGCCCCGTCCGTCATCCACGATCCACCGTCACCTGTCCGAGGACGTTCGAGACATCCAGTCGAAGAATCGGACCCGCGGTGCCGTCGTCACCACCGTCGACGCCGCTCGGGCACGTCGCATCACCCACGATCACCCGGCACCGGGTGTCGAGGTTCATCCCCTTCGGAGCGATGATCCGCGTCTCGCCGACGCCGCCGCGTACCCGCACCGACCGGTCGGCGGTGAGCGTCACCGACCGTAGGTCGAGCGTCGCCTGCCCGACCGAGTGGTCGTACTGCGCGGCGATGGCGCGTTCGGTCAGCGGTCGCCATTCACGTTGTCCCACTCCGCCTCCGGGCAGGAGATCGCTGCCCGACAGCAGTGACCCGCCGACCACGCCGACCGCGAGGATCACCGCGACCCCGACGAGGCCCGAACCGCGCCGCGACACCACCCCGACGAGCAGACCGACACACACGACGGCCAGCGCCAGGGCCATGATGCGGACCGGTGTGAGGGCGGAGACGCCGGCGAACGCCGCGGTCGTCGCTGCGGCCGCCACCAGCAGAGCGATCCCCAGCGTGATCGGGGTCAGTGCGGAACGGGGCCGCCGTGTGACGGGTGGATGGGTCGGGGCGGGATCGGAGGGCTCGGGCAGATCCCAGGCGAACGGGGCGACACCGAGGGGGTCCCACGCCGGTGGCGTCCGCGGCATCTCGGTCGTCGGCCTGGAGTGCGTGTCGGAGTCGGCGTCGGTGGTGGCCGTCCGGTCCTTCGTCAGGTCGACGGGTGCTGCGGCCGTGGCGCCGGCGGCTGTCGGATCGGTCCAGGCGCGGGGAGTCCAGCGGGTGAAGGTCTCGGTGGCCGCCAGGGTGGCCGCGCCGATGGTGTCGGCCGAGGTACCGGCCACGGGATCGGGGCACCGCTGGTAGAGCAGCCACCAGGCGAGGAGCATCAGCGCGGCACCGAGGAGGCCGCCCGATCCCCAGGCCACGTTCGGGCCGAACGAGGTGACGGCGACGACGAGGATCACCAGCACCACGACCGGCGGCGACAGGTGTGGCCCGCGCCCCTGGTGGTCGTGCCGCCGACGTCCGCGACGGCCGCGTGCGGCACGGTACCGGTCGTGCCATTCGCGTCGCGACACGTCGTCGGAGGCGCCGTCGGACGGGAAGGTGACCCACGCGGCGATGTAGAGCACGATGCCGCTGCCGCCGAACAACGTGGCGACGACAAAGGCGACCTTCACCAGCGTCGGGTCGATGCGGTATCGCTGCGCGACACCGCCGCACACGCCGGCGACGGTACGGTCGCCGCCGGTGCGGACCGGGCGCGTGTCCCACATCCGGTGCAGCGTCTCGGAATTGATCGCGCCGGGATTCGACGTGCCCGGGTTCCGGTTCGGTGTCTCCGTGTCCATGCCGACCATCCTGGTTCGCCGTAGGGCCGCGCACCATCGGTGTTCACCCTGAATCGGCGCACCGATTCCGCACGCCCGGTCAGGGTCGTCCCTGATGTGCGGTGCGGGGTGTGCGTGTCACCATCTAAGCGTGAACGGGCAGGACGAACGGCGCGCGCACGACGCCGTGACGCGCGCGGGGGTGCCCGACCGTGTCCTGCGTCGCGACGGCGGCCGGATCATCGGTGGCGTCGCCGGCGGTGTCGCCGACCACCTCGGTGTCGACGTGGTGGTCGTGCGGATCGTGTTCGTGGTGCTCAGCGCCCTCGCCGGCGCCGGGGTGTGCGCCTACGGCCTGCTGTGGTTCTTCTGCCCGCCGGGTACCGACACGCGACCACCGTCACGCGGCGAACGTGCACAGGCCTACGGTCTGGCTCTCGTCGGTCTCGCCGCGGTGGTGGTCGTCGGGTTCGCGGCGTCGGGGACACCGGCGGAGTACCTGGTGCCGCTGGTGGTGGTCGCGGTCGGTGCGAGCCTGGTGTGGCGCGAGTTCGACACCGGCCACGGCGGAACCCGCAGCCGGGTGATGACGTGGACCCGCGTCGCCGGCGGAGGCGTGCTGGTGATCGGTGGACTCGCCGTCGCGGTCCTCGCCACCAACCGGTCGTTCGGCGGTCTCGGGACCACCCTGCTGGCGGTGGTCGCGACCCTGCTCGGCGTGGTGCTGCTGACCGTCCCGCTGTGGATGCGGATGCTGCGCACCGTGAACGCCGAACGCGCCGCGCGGATCCGCGCGGCCGAACGCGACGAGATCGCCACCCACCTCCATGATTCGGTGCTGCAGACACTCGCGTTGATCCAGAAGCAGGCCCATCGTCCCGAGGAGGTCACCCGACTCGCGCGCGGACAGGAACGCGAGTTGCGGCGGTGGTTGTTCGGCGAGACCGAGCGCGCGGGCAGTTCGCTCGCCGCGGCGGTGAAGCTGATGGCCGGCGACGTGGAGGACGCCTATGGCATCGAGGTCGACGTGGTGACCGTCGGCGACCTCACGTGGCCGCACGGGTCGCCGCGGGCCGAACTCCCCGACACCAAGCGGTGGGCCGCGCTCGTCGCGGCCATCCGGGAGGCATTGATCAACGCGGCGAAGCACTCCGGTGAGCACAAGGTCGATGTGTTCGCCGAGGTCACCGCAGACGGCGTCGAGGCCTTCGTGCGCGACCGCGGACGGGGTTTCGATCCCGACGCGGTGCCCCACGACCGACAGGGATTGGCGAAGTCGATCCGCGGGCGCGTCGAACGTCACGGCGGCTCGGTGGTCGTGAAGACCGCGATCGGCCGCGGCACCGAGGTCGTCATGTCGATGCCGCGTGAACACCACGCATCCGATGCTGCGACCGACGGCGTGCACACCGTGCCCGCCGAGAGCGGGGAGAACCGATGACCGATGTCACCACGACGTGCCGGGTGTTCCTGGTCGACGACCACGCCGTGTTCCGCTCCGGGGTGCGTGCCGAACTCGCGTCGGCGAGCGGCATCAGCATCGTGGGGGAGGCGGGGACGGTGGCCGACGCCGTGGCCGGGATCGTGGAGGCCACACCGGATGTCGTGTTGCTCGACGTCCACATGCCCGACGGGGGAGGCGTCGCCGTCGTCCGCGGTGTCGCCGATTCGCGTGTCGCGCAGCAACCGGTGTTCCTGGCGCTGAGCGTGTCCGACGCCGCCGAGGACGTCATCGCCACGATTCGGGCCGGTGCGCGCGGGTACGTCACGAAGACCATCGCCGGCACCGAACTCGCCGACGCCGTGCGCCGTGTCGCCGACGGTGACGCGGTGTTCAGTCCCCGCCTGGCCGGGTTCGTCCTCGACTCGTTCACCGGTCGATCTCCGATGCCCGAACCGCACCTCGACCCCGAGCTGGACTCCCTCACCCCGCGGGAACTCGAGGTGCTGCGACTGTTGGCCCGCGGGTACACCTATCGCGAGATCGCCGAGGACCTGTTCATCTCGGTCAAGACGGTGGAGACCCACGCCTCCAACGTGTTGCGCAAGACCCAGCAGTCCAACCGCAACGCATTGACGCGATGGGCGGCGAACCGCCACATCCGTTGACCCGGAACCGACTCGGTGTGACGGCAGGCACGTAGCGACCCCACAGCCATCGTCGCGGTGACCGCACAGACTCAGTCCCTACCTTCACGGGTGTCGGCAAGAGATGCCGACACGAGAGAAGGAGTCCGACATGGCATTCGCACAGCAGAACCCCACCCCCAACCGCACCGCCCCGAAGCGTCGTCAGCGCACATGGGATCCGCGCACCCGACGGTGGATCTGGATCTGGCGCTGACCCGGTCCCTCGCCACGCCGGTGTCACACCGTTCTCTGGGGCCCGCGATCACCGCGGGCCCCAGAGCTGTTGTGCGCCCGGATCACAGCCGTCACCTCGACAACCGGAGAACCCCATGACCTTCACCGCCGCCCTACGCCGTTTCGGGCCCCTGTTGCGTCCCGATCGCGCCACGATCGGACTGGCCGCACTCCTCCTGTCGGTGGCTGCCGCGTGCGAGATCGCCGCGGTGTTCTTCCTCTCCGACCTGATCGATTCCGCGCTGAGTGCCGATTCCACCGCCGACTTCGTCGAATCGGCCGTCATCTGGCTGATCGTCACCGCTGTCGCCGCCGTGGCCGGGTACGTCGGTCTGCTCATCGCGGTCGGCACATCCGAACGGTTCGTGCTGGCGCTGCGCACGAAGCTCTATGCGCACGTACAGCGACTGAGTCCGCACACGCACCGCCGCATCGGGATCGGTGATCTCGTCGCCCGCCACACCGGCGACATCGAGGCCGTCGAGCACATGACCGCGTCGGGATTGTTGCAGCTCGCCATCGGGCTCGCCCACGTGGCGGGCCTGCTGGTGGTCGCGATCGTCATGAGCTGGCAGGTGTCGACCGTCGCCGTGGTGGCCATCGCGGTCCTCGCGGCGTCGTCGGTGCTGTTCGGTCGCTCCCAGACCGCGGCGACCCGCGCCGAACGGGTCGCCACCGCCGACATCGGTGTCGCGGTCCACGAGAGCCTCACCGGCGTCGAGACGACCGTGGCCTACAACCAGCAGGACCGCGAGCAGGACGTCCTGGCCCGGCACGGTCGGTCGTGGTTGACGGCCCGGATGTCTCAGACCCGCGTGGAGGCGGGTTTCGGTGCCGTCATGAACGTCGGCCAGGTGCTCACGATGTTGGCCGTCGCCGTCGTCGGTGCGTGGCAGATCCGTGCGGGCGCACTGAGTGTCGGTGGTCTCGTCGCACTCACCGGTTACCTCGGGTACCTCTACCCGAAGGTCCAGGAGATCGCCGAGATCCGCCTCGCAATCGCCTCGTCGGTGGTCAGTGCCGACCGCGTCGCCGAGATCCTGGACATGCCGCCGTTGACCGTCGACGGTCCCACCGCCCACGCGCTGCCCACCGTCCGTCCGCGCCTGGAGCTGTCGGGTGTCGCCTTCGGCTTCGATCGGCCGCTGCTCACCGACGCCACTTTGTCGGTGCGTCCGGGAACGATCGTCGCGCTCGTCGGGGCCAGCGGGTCCGGGAAATCGACTCTGGCGGCGCTCATCACGCGCCTCGAACGCCCCCACCGAGGGACGATCCGGGTTGACGGAAACGACATCACCGACGCCACAGCGCAATCGGTCCGCGAGGCCATCACGCTGCTACCGCAGCAGGTGGTGATACGCACCGGAACCATCGCCGACAACATCGCCTTCGGGCGACCGGATGCCACTGCGGAACAGATCGCCGACGCCGCGCGTGCGGCCGACGCCCACGGGTTCATCGCGGCCCTGCCGCAGGGCTACCGGACGGTGGTGACCGACGGCGGTCTGTCGATGTCCGGTGGTCAACGCCAGAGGATCGCGATGGCTCGCGCCCTCATCCGCGACACACCGATCCTCGTCCTCGACGAACCGACGACCGGTCTCGATGCCGAGTCGGTGCACCGGGTGATCGCGCCGATCCGGCGACACGCGGCCGGACGGGCCACGCTCATCATCACCCACGACCGTCGCCTCGCGGCGATGGCCGACGAGGTGATCGAACTGCGTGACGGCGTCACGCGACGTATCGATCAGAACGCGACGACGACGATGGCGAGCAGCACCACGAGGAGAACCACCACGGCCACGCCGATCAGGGCGGGTGAGATGGGGCTGACCGGTTCGGGGGTCGGCGGTGGGGGTGCCACCGATGGCTGGGGTGCGACCGGCGGCGGGGGTGCGACCGGTGGCGCCACCGGGGGAGGCGTGGCCGCCGGTGGTGCGGGGGAGACGGTCTCTCCGGTGATCTCAATGCGGGGACGGATCGGTGCACCGGTGGGCTGACCCGTCGGACGCGGACCCGTCGATGACGGTGCATGCGACGTCGTCGGGTGTACGCGCGCCGCGGGCAGTCCCGTCTCGGTGCGGGGCGCGCTCCGTGAACCCCGTGTCGTCGAACGTCCTCCGAGGCCCCAGATCGGGATGGCGCTGTCGGTGCGGGGCAGCGGCGAGGCGAGCACCGCCGCCGGGTTGCCACCCGGTCCGGCCGCCACTGCGGCGAGCAGATCGCGAGCCCGCGCCATCGTCGGGCGGTTGGCCGGGCTCGGCTCGAGCATCGCCAGCAGTGCCGGCGTCAGATCTCCTGCGCGCACAGGCGGATTGATCTCGCCACGCGCGACGCGGTGCAGCAGTTTCAGGGAGTCCTCGTCGACACCGAACGGCGGTTCACCCTCCACCATGGTGAAGACGGTCGCGCCGAGCGAGTACACGTCGGAGGCCTCGGTGGGCTCGGCTCCGCGGGCCACCTCGGGTGCGAAATAGGCCGGGGTACCGGTGATCACGCCGGTGTCGGGTCCGGCCGCCTCGTCCTTGGCGCGAGAGATGCCGAAGTCGGAGATCTTCACCGTCCCGGCGTCGCGGCCGGTGTTGGCGATCAGGATGTTGCCGGGTTTGATGTCGCGGTGGACGATGCCGTCGCGGTGCGCGGTCGCCATCGCCGACGCGACCTGGGCGCCGATCTGCGCCGCGTGGCGCATCGACAGCGTGCCGGTGGTGTGCAGGATCTGCGCGACGCTGCGGGAGGGGAGGTACTCCATCACCAGCCAGGGCTCGCCGCCGTCGACGGCGATGTCGTGCATGGCGATCGCGTTGCGGTGGGCCAGACGCGCGGCCATTCGCCCCTCACGCAGGGCGCGGGTGCGCACGTCATCCGCGGACTCCTCGGTGAGCCCCTCGGTCGACACCACCTGCTTGACGGCCACCTCGCGGTCGAGCAGCTGATCACGCGCCAACCACACCGCGCCCATGCCGCCGCCACCCAGCTTCGACCGCAGTCGATACCGGCCGGCGACGAGCGAGCCGGGGCCCCGGATCTCGCGGGGTGTTCGTGGAGCGGTCACGGGAATCGAGGTTAGTGGACGAACTGTGTGCTCGTGCGGATGTACACCCCAACCGACCCGCGGCGTCGGCCCTCAGCGGGCGATCACGTGGGAGGCGGTGACCTCGGCGAGTTTGTCGGGGTTGCGGACGACGTAGACCCCGGAGATGGTCGTACCCCTGCTCTCGAGGACGAACACCGAGTCGACGTCGCCGGCGGAGGTGATGATCACCGCGGGTGACCCGTTGTAGCGCGCCGGTTCGAAACCGGGGTCCGGTATCCCCCGCCGGGCGATGCCGACGAGGAAGCGACTGACGGCATCGGCGCCGTGGATCGGTCGACGGGCCGCGTTGACCTTGCCGCCACCGTCGGAGATCAGCACCGCATCGGGCGCCAACATGTCCATCAGCCCCTGGACGTCCCCGGTCATCGCCGCGGTGAGGAACGCGGTGGTGACCTCGGTGACATCACCATCGGCGTCGAAGCGTCGCCTGCGCGACTGCACGTGCGACCGTGCACGATGCGACATCTGACGGACCGCGGCGACCGAACGTCCCACGGCGGCGGCGATCTCGGCGTGGGAGAACCCGAAGACCTCCCGCAGCACGAACACCGCCCGTTCGTCGGGACCGAGGGTCTCGAGAACGACCATCATCGCCATCGACACCGACTCGCTCAGCACGACATCGGCTTCGGGGTCACTGTCGTCGAGACGCAGAGGCTCCGGAAGCCACGGCCCGACGTAGTCCTCGCGTCGACGGGATGCCGAACGCAATGCGTTCAACGATTGGCGCGTGACGATCGACGCGAGATACGAGCGGTCGGCGTCGACCGTGTCGAGATCGACGTCGGCCCACCGCAGGTAACTCTCCTGCAGGACGTCGTCGGCGTCGGTGGTCGAACCGGTGATCTCGTAGGCGATCGTGAACAGCAGCGGTCGCAGCGTGGTGAAGACCTGCGCGTGATCCCGGACCGGTCCGGTCACCGTCGGGGTCCGCGTGTCCAGGAGTACGAACCGCCCTTGCGGCCCTCGCCGGCGATCCACCGCACCGTCATCCGGCACACCTGTACCTTCACGAGCCCGCCGGCGCGCCCACCGAGATACATCCTGCGAGGTCGGTCGGATCGATCGGTGAGCACGACGGTGCCGCCGTCGCGGCCCAGTCCGATGCACTGCGCCGCGAAGCCCTGGTCGACACGGCGGGGTGGCGTGCCGTCGAGCAGCGCGGTCACCGTGCCCGCGGCCTGTGCCCCCAGCGGCAACGCCGCCTGGCAGCTCATCCGCAGGTCGATGCCGTCGATCACCACGGCGTCCCCGGCCCCGACGACCCGCGGATCGGACACGCTCACCAGGTGGTCGTCGACACGCAGTCGCCCGGACTCGTCGGTGGCCAGTCCACTCTCGCGGGCGAGCGGGGGAACGCCGAATCCCGTTGTCCAGACGGTGATGTCGGCACCGAGCGTGCGACCGTCGGCGAGAGTGACCTTGCTGTCGGTGACCTCGCTCGCCGTGGTGCCGTCGACGACGTCGACCCCGAGACGTCGCATCCGCCTCGCGACCGATCGTGCCCCGCTAGCCCCTGCCGTGGGCACCAGACCGCCACCGGCCACCAACGTCACCGACCCGTGCGGTCGGACCTGTGCCATCTCGGCGGCCACCTCCACACCGGTCAGGCCACCGCCGACCACCACGATCGCGGCGTCCCGGGGCGCGCCGGCCAGTCGCTCGGCGAGCCGCTGCGCCTCGTCGGCGTCACCCAGCCGGTCCGCGAACTCCGCGACGCCGGGAACCGACGACGAGCCGGTCCCGCTGCCGACGGCGTAGATCATCGCGTCGTAGGGGAGTGATCGTTCGTCGTCGAGGACGACGCGGCGCGCGGGTCCGTCGATCCGCGTGACGGCGGCCTGGACACGGGTGATCTCCGGATGCAGCAGGGTCGCGAAGTCGAGTGTCGCGGCGCCGGTGCCCGCGGCGAGCTGGTGCAGTCGGATCCGTTCGACGAACTGCGGATGCGGATCGATCAGGGTCACCCGCGCGGCACCGGTCGCCTGCAGTCGGTTGGCGGCCATGCATCCCGCATAGCCGGCCCCGATGACGATCACGTGATGGTCGGTCATGGTCTCCCTCTCACCGGGTCGGTGGCGACAGTGTGTACTGTCGTCACCCCTTGAGACACCGGTCGGACCGAGAACGTGACAGGCGACGGTTCAGAGGGTGTTGTCGAACCGGCTGCGCGCGGCCACCCAGCGGTGGAGCACGTCGTCGGTGGGCACGACGTCCCCGTCGGGGGAGCGGGTGTCGGAGCCGCGGATCTCCTCGTGCAGGTGTTCCATCGTGGCGTCGAGTCGGTGTGCGGTCTCGGCCGCCTCGGCGAGTTCGTCGAGCAGACCTGCGGGCACCACCGTGTCGTACTTGTAGTAGATCTTGTGCTCGAGGCTGGCCCAGAAATCCATGGCGATGGTGCGGATCTGGAGTTCCACGGTCACGGTCACCACCCGGTCGCTCATGTTGACCGGAATCGCGAGCAGCGCGTGCAGGCTGCGGTAGCCGTTGGGTTTGGGGCGGGCGATGTAGTCGCGGATCTCGATCACCGTCACGTCGTCCTGGCGGGTCAACATGTCGAGCACGCGGTAGACATCGGACACGAACGAGGTGGTGACGCGGACCCCGGCGATGTCGGTGATGGCCGCGCGGATGCCGTCGAAGGTCGGCGGGCACTTCTTGCGACCGATCTTGTCGAGGATGCTGTCGGGTGACTTCAGTCGCGAGGACAGGTTCTCGATCGGGTTGTAGTCGTGCAGGTGGGTGAGCTCGTCGCGCAGGATGGCGATCTTCGTGTGCACGGTGTCGATGCCGAATTTGTACTCCATCATGAAGCGCGCGAAGTCATCTCGCAGCTGCCGCATGTCGGCGTGCCCCACACCGTCGGGAAGCATCTCGGTGGGCAACAGGTCGGGCAGCCGTGGGTTCGAGACTGTCATGTCCGATTCGGTCACGCCACGACTGTACGTATCGCCGGGGGAGTCAGTCATCGGTGCGCACGTGCGCGCGCTCGCCCTGCTTGCCGAACAGCATCAGCACCTCGGCCGGGCCCCGATCGGTGGTACCGATCCAGTGCGGCAGGTGGGTGTCGAACTCGGCGGCCTCACCGGGAGCGAGTTCGAGGTCGCGGTCGCCGAGGACGAGGCGTACGCGACCGTCGAGCACGTAGAGCCACTCGTACCCCTCGTGCGATCCCGTGGTCACGCGGTCACCGGGACGTGCGGTCGGGATCACCACCTTGTAGGCCTGCAGTCCGCCGGCGCGACGGGTCAGCGGGAGGTAGGTCCGGCCGTGTCGGTCGATGGGCCGCAACGTGATCCGCGGATCCCCGGTCTCGGGTGCACCCACCAGATCGTCGAGGGCGACGCGGTATTCGCGGGCGAGGGGGAGCAGCTGCTCGAGCGTCGGCTTGCGCTGGCCGGACTCCAGTCGCGACAGGGTGCTGACCGAGATGCCGGTCGCGTCTGAGACCTCGGTGAGTGTGGCCTCCCGCCGGGTGCGGAGCGCGCGCAGCCGCGGTCCGACGGCGGCGAGCACGGAGTCGGTGTCGGTGAGTGGGTCGGTCATGGCCCCACTTTGCCATATCGGCAAGAATGTTTGCCAGCATCCAGGATGGGGTTGCAAGGTGGTTCTCACAACCGATGACCGGAGGAGAACGCGATGGACGAGATGGTGGATGTGGCCGTGATCGGCGGCGGAGCAGCAGGGTTGGCGGCGGGGGTGACCGCGAGTCGGTCCCGTCGGTCGGTGGTGGTGATCGACGCGGGGTCGCCGCGCAACGCCACCGCCGCCGGGGCGCACAACGTCCTCACCCGCGAAGGGATCTCACCCACCGAGTTGGGGTCGCTCGGCCGTGCCGAGGTGGAGCACTACGGCGGCGTGATCGTCAGCGGTACCGCGGTGCGCGTCGACGGCGGCATCGGGGACTTCACGGTGGTCCTCGACGACGGACGCTCGGTGCGGGCTCGGCGGATCGTGATCGCCGCCGGCGTCACCGACGATCTGCCCGACATCCCGGGCCTGCGCGAGCGGTGGGGGCGCGACGTCCTGCACTGCCCGTTCTGTCACGGGTGGGAGGTGCGTGATCAGGCGATCGTCGTCATCGCGACCGGGTCGACGTCGGCCCATCAGGCGCAGATGTTCCGTCAGTTGAGCGAGAACGTGACGATCGCCCGCAACACCGCACCCGAGTTCGACGCCGAGACCCTCGAGCAGCTCACGGCCCGCGGCATCGGCGTCGTCGACGGGGCCGTGGCCGAGGTGGTGGTGGTCGACGACCGGCTGGTCGGGGTGCGCCTGGCGTCGGGTGAGGTGATCGACTGCGACGCCGCGGTCGTCGCGACCACGGGGCGCGTGTTCGGTGCGGTGGTGGAGTCACTCGGTCTCGCGGTGTCGGAGGTCCGCTTCGGCGACCATCTGATGGCCACGGCCATCGACACCGACCCGATGGGCGCGACCACCGTCCCCGGCGTCTTCGCCGCGGGCAACGTCGCCGACGCCCGCGCCACCGTCATCGCCTCGGCCGCGGCGGGGGTCAACGTCGCGATGGGCGTGCACGCGAGCCTCATGGCCGACGACATCGCCGCCGCGCTGGCCGCGCATCGGGAACGGTCCGGCGCGGCCGTCTGAGAGGTCGAACCCGATCGGCGCACTGCCGATTGACGGTTGTCGGACCCCACACCTACGATCAGAATCGAAAACCTGTTCGAACGGTCGTGAGTGTTCGCACCTTCCCTGCGCACACCTTCCCCGCGACTCCCATGAGGTGTTGAGGAATGGTGCGATGACGTCTGTAGACGTGAGGGAAGCCGACAAGCGGGTCGCGGACACGCTGGCGGAATTGCGCAAGAAGCTCGCCACGGTCTCGTCGACCAAAGCGAAACCCGTTGTCCCGCAGAACCAGAGAACGGTCACGGTCGCCGCCTCGGAGCAGGTCGACAAGGAGATGCTGCCGATCCCGGCCCCACTCGCGCAGATCATGCCCGGTGGGGGCCTCGCGCGGGGATCGGTGGTCGCGGTCGACGGCGCGCGGTCGGTGCTGGTCTCGATCATCGCCGAGATCACCGCCTCGGGCGGGTACGTGGCGGTGGTCGGCCTGCCCCACCTGAGCCTGCACGCGGTGGAGGAGATGGGCGGCGACCTGTCGCATGTGGCGGTGGTGTCCGGACAGGGTGATCCGGGGGTCTTCGATCCCGGGCGGAGCCCGGTCCGGTTCGACCCCGTGGAGGTGGCCGCGGTGTTGCTCGACGGGCTCGATCTGGTGGTGGTCGGCCTGGGCGGGGTGTCGGTGCCGCCGTCGCGGGCGCGGGCGGTGATGGCCCGGGCGCGGGCCAAGGGGTCGACGCTGATGGTGACCGACGGACGGTGGTCGGGTGTGCAGGCGACGCTCAGTGCCCAGGTCGCCGATTATCGGCACCTGCCGTTCCGGGCGGCCGGGCACGGTCGGATCTCCGGGTTGTCGTTGTCGGTGCAGGCGCGTGGTCGCGGTACACGGGTGACCGAGACCCGGATCGATGTGGTGCATGCCGACGATCGGGTCCGGTTGGTCGCCGCACGCCCGGTCGGTGCCGTCGCCGACGCCGCTCCGGTCACCGCCACCGGCGGGCTCACGATAGCCGTGGCGAACTGATGACGTCCGCACCCGCGGGGAGGCCCCGACGCACCCTGGCGCTGTGGTGCCCGGACTGGCCCGCGGTGGCCGCTGCGGCCGACGCCGACATCTCCCCGGACGAACCGGTCGCGGTGATCTCGGCCAACCGCGTGGTCACCTGTTCGGCGACCGCGCGGGCGGCCGGGGTGCGCCGCGGGATGCGCAAGAGGGAATCGCAGGCACGCTGTCCCTCGCTGCACGTGATGACCGCCGATCCCGGGCGTGACGGCCGACTCTTCGAGCCGCTGGTGGCTGCTGTGGCCGAGGTGATCCCCATCGTGGAGGTGTTGCGACCGGGTCTCATGCTGCTCCCCGCGGCGGGCGCCGCCCGGTACTTCGGGGGCGAGGAGGTGGCGGCGGAGAAACTCATCGACGTCGTGTCCGTCTGCGGTACGGAGTCGTTCACCGGGATCGCCGACGAGCTGTTCACCGCCGTGGTCGCCGCGCGACACGGACAGATCGTGCCGGCCGGTGGCGACGTCGACTTCCTCGCGCCGCTGTCGATCGCCGAGCTGGGAGCCGAGCCCAGCCTGTGCGGCGACGACCGGGACCACCTCATCGACCTGCTGTGGCGGTTGGGTGTACGCACGATGGGTGCCTTCGCGGCGTTGTCGGTGACCGACGTCGCGACGCGCTTCGGTGCCGACGCCGTCGTCGCCCACCGGGCCACCCGTGCCGAGGCCGGCCGGTCGGCGTCGGGTCGGTTGCCGAGCACGGACGTCGTCATCGACCACGAGTGTGATCCGCCGATCGACCGGGTCGACGCCGCGGCGTTCGTCGGTCGCCGACTGGCCGATGAACTGCACCGCGCGCTGATGGCGGCGTCGGTGGCCTGCACCCGACTCACCGTCCACGCCTCCACCACCGGTGGACAGCACTCGTCACGCACCTGGCGATGCGCCGAGCCGTTGACCCCGGAGGCCACCGCCGACCGCATCCGATGGCAACTCGACGGGTGGCTCAGCGGCAAGGACTCCGGCAACCGCCCGGACTCACCGATCTCCCGTCTGCGGCTGGAGCCGGTGGAACTCGTCGACTCCGGTGCCCTGCAGTTCGGCTTCCGTGGGGCAGGGATCCCCGGCGGCGACGGCGAGGTGGCCGATCGGGCCCGTCGGGCGCTGGTGCGCGTGCAGGGACTCCTCGGTGGTGAGGCCGTCCGTGTTCCGGTGCGCAGCGGCGGACGCGGTGTGGCCGAACGGATCACGCTCATCCCGCTGGGCGACGAGCTGACACCGGCGTCCGACCCCGACGCCCCCTGGCCGGGACGGATCCCCGAACCGGCGCCGGCGGTGGTGCTCAGTGCGCCGGTGACGGTACGCGACTGCAACGACGACCCCGTGCAGGTCACCCGCCGCGGGATGTTCAGCGCCGAACCGACCACGGTCACCTGGGGATCGCGGAGCTGGGATCTGCTCTGGTGGGCCGGTCCGTGGCCGGCCGACGAACGCTGGTGGGCCGCCCCGGGTGAACAGGTGGGCACCCACGCGAGAGCGCAGGTGCTGCTGAACGATTCGCGCGCTCTGCTGCTGCGATACCAGCAGCAGGGATGGACGGTCGAAGGCGTCTACGAGTGAGCCGCGGTGTGCGCTTCTACGAGGCGGACGGGTCGTTCATGGTGCCGAGGAACACCGGCAGACCCGTTGCGGTGTCGACGATCTGGTACACGAACGCCCGATCGGCGGTGAAGGTGGCCGCCGGTGGCTGCGGGACACCGGTGATGGTCGTGACGCCGGTGGCCGCCGCGGCGACGGTGCCCCGTTCGCCGACGGTGATGACACCGGACTGTGCGACGCTGCTGACCTCCGTGCCGGGTGCGATGCCGTCGAGTGACCCCGGTGCGAAGATCCGTTCCATCCCGAGCGCACGCAACACCGGGCCGAGATCGATCGATGCCTCGGTCTTCCAGCGCGGCACCGTCACCTCCACGTTCGGCGTCGGCGTCGCCGCGCGCAGTGCGCCCGACACCGACGCCAACACGGTGTCGGACAACAACGATCGCGTCGTGGCACCGGACGCCGGCAAGATCACCTGCATGGCCAGACCGGCACCGGCATAGGGCAGTTCGGCGGCCGTCCACCCGGGTCCGTTCGCGAGACGGGTCGGAAAGGAGCTACCCATCAGCGGCGCCGAGACGGTACGACCCGTCGCGGTGGTGAACGGCTCGTCACGCGTCGCGTCGGGGGTGAACGGCGACGCCCAGGCGGCCGCGAGATAGACGGTGGTCAGCAGCGCGAGGTCGGTGTCGGAGCCGATCGGCACCGGTGCACGGGTGATCTGCCCGCCGGTGTTGACCGCCACCCACTCGTTCACCGCCTCTCGTGCCTGCGGCGTCGCGAAGTCCAGGGGGTAGACACCGGCGTCGAAATACCGTGCGAGATCGGTGAGGTACGACCGACGTGGCGGATGTGACCGCGCGATGAAAGCACCCGCCCCCTGTCGATACACAGGAGGGCTGGGCGGGTTGTTCACATCCACCGTGCCGGGATCGCCACCGATCGCGCCGAGCTGCCCCACCAGCGCCGCGATCGCCTCCGGGCGGCTCGTGCCGAGCACCCGGTCGATCTCCGCGGCCGCGGCGTCGTCGGCACCGGCCCGCACCATCCCGACCGCCGTCACCGCGCTCCACGGGGAGACGACGGTGTTCGGCGACCCCGTCGACGACGAGGCCGATGCCATGGCCACGCCGACACGCCGGACCCCGGCGACCAACGCCTCTGTGGCCGCCCGCTCGGTGTCGATGCCGATCTGTGCGAATGTCACGCTCGGTGCCCTACTCAGTTGTGCCGTGTCGGGCGGCACCGCATCGGTGGCACACCCGCTGAACAGCAGAACCGTAGCCACGGCCACCGACACGACCGTCCGTCTTTCTGGGGAGCTCACGAGTTCGCTCCGGCATCCTGGGGAGCTCACGAGTTCGCACCGCGAGCGAGGAGGTGCCATCGCTCGACCTCGCCCGCACCGGTCACCGCGACGAGATCGTCGACGAGGTTGACGGTGAGGCACACATGGTTCGGCACCGCCCGGACCACCGATCCGGCGTCGGGGAGCGGCCCCTCGCTCACCACGGTCGCGTGGTGTTCCGACAGAGCGACGATGCGGGCGTCGGGAAGGTCGGGGAGCAGTCCGAAACCCGGTACCCAGTCGGGCTTCTCGGAACCCAGGATCTTGCTGCCGCAGTCGAGTACGGCGCGCCCCGGCTCGCGACGGACCACGGTCGAGGCCACCGACAACGACACGTCGTCGATTCCCGCGCGCCCCAGGGCCACCTGCTGGGCGTCGTTGAACGGGTACACCCCCGGACGGACCTCGGTCAGGACATCGGGATGCGCGAACTCGACCGTCGGCGTGGAACCTCCGCTGCGGACGATCGGATCGACCCCCACCGACGCCAACGCATCGGCGGCATCGGAGATCGCCCGGGCCTCCTGATGTGCGGCGGTCTCGCGCCCGGTGGGGGAGTAGCCGTGACCCGGGAACGTGAACACCCCCACCACTCGTAGGCCGTGCGCAACAGCTTGTGCGGCAACGATTCCGGCGTCCCCGGGGGAGGTGCCCGTGCGATGCTGACCGCTGTCGACCTCGACGAGCACCTCGACCGAGTCGCGGGTGTCTCCGAGCGCCTGCGCCATCGCGATCGCGCCGGCCACCGAATCGATCGCCACCCGCAACGAGGCGTCGTGTGCCACCGACCGCAACCGCTCGGCCTTCGACGCGGTGAGCCACAGGGGATAGGCGATGAAGAGGTCGTCGAAGCCTGCCGCGGCGAAGGCCTGCGCCTCACCGATCGTCGCGACGGTCAACCCGACGGCGCCGGAAGCGATCTGCCGTCGCGCGATGTCGCCGCACTTGTGGGTCTTGGCGTGCGGACGGAGCGCGAGTCCCTGTGCGGCGACCCTCGTCGCCATCGTCGCGATGTTCGCGTCGAGCACGTCGGTGTCGACGCGGACGTACGGGGTGTCGGCGGTCGGAGGTCGGGTCGGCATCACCGTGGACTCTACGACGTGACCGAGCCGCGCAGAGGCCACCTCGGTTGGTTGTTTCTGATCGGTAACGATCAGCAAACAGCGGTTTCGTTTGCCCGGTACGTATGCGTACCGTCGAGGTCTCGGGCCGCGCACCGGGCGCGGCCGACCACGGAGGTGAACGACCATGCACCTGCCACGCATTCTCGGAACGGCGTTCGCAGCGCTACTGCTCACGGGGGTCGGTGCGGCAGGCGCCATCGGGGTCGCACACGCCGACACGGTCGAGCCTGTGTCGCGACTCATCGCCGCCGGTGTCCCCGCCGACGTCGCGGTGCTGGCGCCGTTCGCGACACCCGCCGCCGGCCAGACGATCAACCTGAACAATCGAGGCAACCCCGGCCAGAACATCGACGCGGTCATCGACCACGATCGCGCAACGATCACCGTCATCCAGCGCTGGCTGCAGTACGAGCGATCGCGGCTCACCGTCGGATGGGTGAACCTCGCCACCGGGCGATCCGGCGTGACCGGCCTGCCCCGCGCGCTGCCCGGCCGCACGGCGCCACCCGCGTCGTATCCGACGGTGGACCGTGCCGTGGATCTGCCGACCGGCAGGGGACCGGTGGCGATCGTCGTCTACGGCGAGATCCCCGGCGAGGTCGGGCTCATCGGATTGTCGTCGGAGGCGTACGGCTACCTCACGCCCATCGTGCGACTTCTGCAGGTGTAGATGCCGTGTGCGGCGAACCGGACTTCGCGCAAGCCCATCACCCGGGGTGGGTCCCAGCGGTTACGCTGAGCGCATGCTCAAACGATCCTTCATGGCCATCCTGTGCGGCGTGATCGCTGCGGTCGGCCTGTCGGCGGCCACCACCGTCACCGCGGCCTCCGCCGCGCCGTCGTGCGCGAACGTCGAGGTGCTCTTCGCCCGCGGTACCGCCGAGCCCGCGCCCCCGGTCGGACTGACCGGTCTGTCGTTCGGGCAGGCGTTGCGCGGTGCGTTGCCCGGTAAGTCGGTCGTGGTGCGCGGGGTGAACTACCCGGCGAGCGCGAACTTCCGCGACCGGATCGGCCTCGCGCAGACGGTGATCAACGGCGTGAAGGACACCCAGAACCGCATCACGTTCCTCGCCCGCACCTGCCCCCAGACCCGCATCGTGGTCGGCGGGTACTCCCAGGGCGCGGTCGTGGCGGGCTACGCGGTTGCCCCGCGGGTCACACTGCCCGCGCAGTACCGCGGCTCCGCGCCGGCGCCGCTGCCCGCGTCGGTGGCCCGCAACGTGGCCGCGGTCGTGCTGTTCGCGCCGCCGAGCGCCCGGTTCCTCCGCGACGCCCAGGCGCCCGCGATCGAGGTCGGCCCGCTGTATCAGGGCAAGACGATCCGCTACTGCATCGCCGGCGACACCATCTGCAACGGTGCGCCGCTGGGTCAGCCGAACGGACTGCATGTGCTCTACGCGGTCAACGGCGACACGGTGAACGCCGCCGGTCGCGTCGCCGCACGCATCTGACGCGGACCCGGTGCACCCGCGGGTCCTCTCCGACGGGTCGGTGATCCGCGCCGCGCAGCCCGGTGACGAGGCCGGCCTGCTGGCCGCGATCACCGCGCTCGCGGTATACGAGCGCGAGCCCGACGCGGTCGACAACTCCGTCGACGCGCTGACCGCCGCACTGTTCGGCGACGACCCGAAGGTGTTCGCGCACATCGCCGAACGGGACGGCGCCGTGGTCGGGGTCGCGATCTGGTTCGTCACCTACTCCACCTGGACCGGGCGTCACGGCATCTGGCTCGAGGATCTGTTCGTCCACGAATCCGAGCGTGGACGCGGTTACGGTGTGGCTCTGCTGGCGTCGCTCGCCGCGGTCTGTGTGGAGCGTGGATACGCGCGGCTGGAGTGGACGGTCCTCGACTGGAACGCGCCGAGCATCGCGTTCTACCGATCACTCGGCGCCCGACCGATGGACGAATGGACCACGCACCGACTGGTCGGCGACGACCTCGCCGCACTCGCCGACCGCTGAGGCCGCCCCGCCGAATCGACTCGAATATGTGTTCGATTCTCGGTACAGTCGGGTGTGGGTTGGAACGAGGGCCCGCCCACCTGGGCGGAGATGGAGCGGGTGCTGTCCGGGCGCCCGAACCAGGGCGGTCGACCGGGTGAGACGTTCCCGGGCGACGGCAGCGACAGCCCCGCGTGGTCGCGCAAGCGCGAACCGTTCCGGGCCGACGACATCGAGCGCGGGCGCACCAGCACCCCGTACGCCGAGTTGCACGCCCACACCTCCTACAGCTTCCTCGACGGCGCGAGTTCTCCCGAGGAGATGGTCACCGAGGCCCACCGCCTCGGACTGTCGGCGCTCGCGGTCACCGATCACGACGGGTTCTACGGGGTCGTCCGGTTCGCCGAGGCCGCCCGCGAGTGGCGCATGCCGACGGTCTTCGGCGCGGAGCTGTCGCTGCAGCACGACGCCGCGCGCACCGGCGTCGCCGATCCCGGTGGCGCACATCTGTTGGTTCTCGCACGCGGGCAGGACGGATACCGCCGGTTGTCGCGTCAGATGGCGGCCGCGCACATGGCCGCGGGTGAGAAGGGGTTGCTGCGCCACGATCTCGACACCCTCGCCGCGGCGGCGGACGATTCCTGGCTGATCCTCACCGGGTGTCGTAAAGGTGCGGTGCGACAGGCGTTGTCGAGCGGTGGTCCCGACGCCGCCGCGACCGAGCTGCGGACTCTGATCGACCGGTTCGGCCGCGACAACGTCGTCGTCGAACTGTCCACCGCCGGATTGCCCACCGACGACGAACGCAACGCGGCGCTCGCCACGCTCGCCGCCGCCCACGGCCTGCACACGGTGGCGACCACCGGAGCCCACTTCGCCGCCCCGAACCGGCGGCGTCTGGCGATGGCACTCGCCGCGGTGCGTGCACGGTCGAGTCTCGACGAGATCGCCGGGTGGCTCGGTCCGCTCGGGGGAGCGCACCTGCGCAGTGGCGACGAGATGGCGACACTGCTCGCCGCACACCCCGAGGCCATCGACAACTCCGCGCAGTTCGGCATCGACTGCGCCTTCGAACTGCGTCTGATCGCACCGGAACTGCCGCCGTTCGACGTGCCGGCCGGACACACCGAGAAAACCTGGCTGCGGGAGCTGACCATGCGCGGTGCCGCCGACCGCTACGGCACACCCGCGACACACCCCAAGGCCTATCGACAGATCGAACACGAACTGGCGGTGATCGATTCGCTGAACTTCCCGGGGTACTTCCTGGTGGTGCACGACATCGTCGACTTCTGCAAACGGTCCGACATCCTCTGTCAGGGTCGCGGCAGCGCCGCCAACTCCGCGGTGTGTTTCGCCCTCGGTGTCACCAACGTCGACCCGGTGCGCAACAGCCTGCTGTTCGAACGGTTCCTGTCGCCCGAGCGGGACGGTCCGCCCGACATCGACGTCGACATCGAATCCGATCGACGCGAGGAGGCCATCCAGCACGTCTACTCGAAGTACGGCCGCGAGTACAGCGCACAGGTCGCCAACGTCATCACCTACCGCGGGCGGTCGTCGGTGCGGGACATGGCTCGCGCACTGGGGTATTCGATCGGGCAGCAGGACGCGTGGAGCAAACAGGTCAGCCGATGGGGACGCACGGTCGACCAAGATGAGAACCCAGGCGACGAGAACCCGGAAGCAGATATCCCCGCCGATGTCCTCGACCTCGCCGGTCAGGTGTCGGGGATGCCGCGCCATCTCGGCATCCACTCCGGCGGCATGGTGATCTGCGACCGCCCCATCGCCGACGTCTGCCCCACCGAGTGGGCGCGGATGCCCGGCCGCAGCGTGCTGCAGTGGGACAAGGACGACTGTGCGGCCATCGGTCTGGTCAAGTTCGACCTGCTCGGCCTCGGCATGCTCTCCGCGCTGCACTACGCGATCGATCTCGTCGCCGAGCACAAGGAGCTGCACGTCGATCTCGCGCGGATCGACCTGGGCGAGAAGGCCGTCTACGACATGCTCTGTGCCGCCGACTCGGTCGGCGTGTTCCAGGTGGAGTCGCGCGCGCAGATGGCCACCCTGCCCCGGCTGAAGCCGCGCGAGTTCTACGACCTCGTGGTCGAGGTGGCGCTCATCCGTCCCGGCCCCATCCAGGGCGGGTCGGTCCACCCCTACATCCGGCGACGCAACGGACTCGAGGTGACCGGATACGAGCACCCGTCCATGCGGGCGGCGCTCGAACGGACCCTCGGGGTCCCGCTGTTCCAAGAGCAGCTGATGCAGCTCGCCGTCGACGTCGCCGGTTTCGACGCCGCCGAGGCCGATCAGCTGCGACGCGCGATGGGATCGAAGCGGTCGCCGGAGAAGATGCAGAAACTCAAGGAACGCTTCTACACCGGTATGGAACAGACCCACGGGATCACCGGCGAGATCGCCGACCGGGTGTTCGAGAAGATGGCCGCGTTCGCCAATTTCGGCTTCCCCGAGAGTCATTCGCAGAGTTTCGCGGCGCTGGTGTTCTACTCCTCGTGGTTCAAGTACCACCACCCGGCGGCGTTCTGCGCCGCGCTGCTGCGGGCGCAACCGATGGGGTTCTACTCGCCGCAGTCGCTGGTGGCCGATGCGCGCAGGCACGGTGTCGCCGTCCACGGCCCCGACATCAACATCTCACTGGCCCATGCGAATCTCGAGAACAGTGGTCTCGACGTGCGGATGGGGTTGGGCTCGGTGCGTCACATCGGTGACGAGGTGGCGCAGGTCATCGTCGACCGCCGTGTCGCCGACGGCCCCTACCGCACCCCGGCCGACCTGGCCCGTCGCGCCGAACTCGGCGAGAGGCAACTCGAGGCGCTGGCGACCGCGGGTGCGTTCGACTGTTTCGGCGGTAGTCGGCGACAGGCGCTGTGGGATGCCGGGGCGGCCGCGTTCGAGCGGGCCGATCAGCTCGCGCTCGAGGCGTCGCTGACCGCGCCGACGCTGCCCGGTCTCACCGATGTGGAGACCGCGGCCGCCGACGCGTGGGCGACCGGGGTCACGCCGAACGTCTATCCCACCCAGTTCCTGCGGCCCCGCCTGACCGCGATGGGTGTCGTCGCGGCCGACGGTCTGCTCGCCGTACCCGACGGGTCACGCGTCGTCGTCGCCGGGGCGGTCACCCATCGGCAACGCCCGGCCACCGCGTCCGGCGTCACCTTCATCAACCTCGAGGACGAGACCGGCATGGTGAACGTGGTCTGCTCGGTGGGGCTGTGGAAGCGCTACCGCCGCCTCGCCCAGAACGCCACCGCACTGGTCATCCGCGGCACGGTGCAGAACGCCGAGGGCGCGGTCACCGTGGTCGCCGAACACCTGGAGAAGATGGACCTCAAGGTCGGCACCCGATCCCGCGACTGGCGATAGTGAGCCATGGCAACATGATCGGATGCGTGGTGGGCGAGACGAGAACGGGGTGACACACCCGTCTCAGGGGCAACCCCTGGGTACACCACACAGCGAGACCCTGCGTCCGACGCCGGACCGCACGCTGCGCGTGCATCGCGGCGCCGTGGACAGGAGAATTCGGTCGACTCGCCCGCCACGCATCCGGTGACGATCGGGGCCGTGCGACGGTATCCGCGCTCGACGGCCGAGATGCTCGCCGCGATCGTCGATGCGGCCGATCCCGAGTGGACGCGAGCGGGTCTCGCCGATGCGCTCTCGGCACACCGCCGCGGTCTCGACGACGCGCAGGCGGACGCCGTCGCAGGTCACCTTCTCGTAGCGTTTCCCCGCCAACCCCCGGATCGGCGTGACGCGATCGCCGGGCGCATCGTCGAACTGGCGATGCCGCCGATGCGACCCCGACCGGCGCCGCGCGAGCTGTGGGACGGTCTGCCGCGCTACGCCGACTACTCCGCCCTCGCGGCGGCCTACGACATGACCGTGCCCGAGCTGGACTGGCTGGCCGACCGCGGCACCTGGTTGCGGTCGAGAACCGGCCCGCTGCAGCACTATCGAGTGACCCCGATCCCCAAGCGTCGGGGTGTCCGCGTCCTCGAGATCCCCAAACCCCGTCTGCGTGAGACGCAGCGACGCATCCTGCGCCGTGTCCTCGACCGGCTACCGCCTCACCCTGCCGCACAGGGATTCGTCGCCGGGACGTCGCCGGTGACGTTCGCGAGCCCCCACGCCGGTCGGCCGGTGGTCGTCCGTATCGATCTGCGCCGGTGCTTCGAGACGATCACCGTCGCCCGCGTCCGTGCCGTGTTCGCCGCGGTCGGGTACCCGCCCGCCGTCGCCCGCGCTCTGGCCGACCTGTGCACCACGACAACACCGGCGGAACGACTCGTCGGCGTGGACCCCGTGCACGCGGCCATCCTGCGATCCCGCCACCTGCCCCAGGGGGCGCCGACCTCGCCGGCTCTGGCCAACCTCGTGATGCGCACGCTCGACCGCCGCATCACCGGCTATGCCCACCGACACGGACTCGTCTACACCCGCTACGGCGACGATCTGGCGCTGAGCGGCACCATCGAGGACCCGTCGGCGGTGGTGTGGGTGGTGGCGCAGATCGTGACCGCCGAGGGTTTCACCGTCCACGGCGACAAGACGCGCATCATGTACGCCCACCAGCAACAGCGCCTCACGGGACTGGTGGTCAACGATCGTCCGCGCGTGTCCCGATCCGAGTACGACGATCTGCGGGCGTTGATGCACAACGCGATACGGACCGGGGCCAAGGACCAGAATCGCGACGACATCCCCGACTTCGAGGCCCACGTCCGCGGACGGATCGCATGGGTCGGGGCGACGAGCCCCGCCCGCCGGCAGAGACTTCTGGAGATGGCGTCCCGCGTGGACTGGAGCAGTGACTGATCGCGCCGGCGTGGGCTCGATCGAACGCCCGAGGGTGGTTCGCACGCTCGTGTGTCGGTCGCATGCCGCGGGGAACATGCGAACAGCGAGCAAGCGTGCGAACGGTGAGAGAGCGCTCGAACGCAATCCGCTAGACCGCGCCCTCGAAGCCGTTCTGACGCCAGGCCTCGTACATCACGATGCTCGCGGCGTTCGCGAGGTTGAGTGATCGACGACCGGCGAGCATCGGGATGCGCAGGCGATCGGTGACGTGCGGGTCGGCGAGGACCTCGGGGGACAGACCGGTCGGCTCGGGTCCGAACAGCAGCACGTCGCCCGGCCGGTAGTCGACCGCGGTGTGGAACCTCTCGGCGTGCGCGGTGAAGGCGTAGACGCGTTCGGGGGCGAGCGCCTCCCAGGCGGCGTCGAGATCGCGGTGCACCGTCACCGACGCCATCTCGTGGTAGTCCAGGCCCGCCCGCTTCACCTTCGCCGCATCGAGGTCGAAGCCGAGCGGTTCCACAAGATGCAGCTCACACCCCGTGTTGGCCGCCAGACGGATGGCGTTGCCGGTATTGGGGGGTATGCGAGGTTCATGGAACAAAATGCGGAACACAAGCGTCTACTGTGCCTGAGCACCTGTCGAGCACGACGGGGCAGGGCAGACCCGGCGCAGGCGGTGGTCACGGAACGAACTGGGTGGGACATGCGGGACACGGTGCGCACCACGTCCGGGGTCGTCTGGCGCTACGTGCGGTCGGCGCCGGGAACCTATCTCTGGCTCACCGTCCTCTTCGTCACCACCGTGATCGCCCATCGCGTGGCGCCCGATCAGCTGACGCACATCCTCCAGAACCGCTCCACCAACCTCCGACACCTGCTGCACAACCCGCTCCCGAGCCTGTTCCGCAGCGCCTTCTGGATCGACGGCAACGGTTGGTTCCTCTACGCGATCGTGTTCACCCTCATCCACGCACCGGTCGAACGCTGGCTCGGGACGGCGCGCTGGGTGGCGGTCGTGGTCATCGCCCACGTCACGGCCACCTACATCAGCCAGGGCATCCTCCTGTGGGCCATTGACAGCGGTCGTGCACCGCAGAGCGATCTCGCGGTGATCGACATCGGCGTCAGCTACGGGCTGGCCGGTGTGGCGGGGATCCTCGTCTACCGGATCGCGCGCCGCTGGCGCTGGCTCTACGGCGGTGCCCTGGCCGTCGTCTGCCTCACCCCGATCGTGTGGCCTCTGGTGCACGGCACACACTTCACGTTCACCGACATCGGCCACCTCTGCGCCGCGATCGTCGGGCTCGCCTGCTACCCGATCACCCGGATCGGTCGACGACGGACACGGGTCGTCGGCGACCTCCCGCCGGTGTCACCGCTTCTGGTCGAGCACATGACCACCGAGCCCGCACTGCCCCCGGTGTCGCCCCACCTGCTCGAACGCATGCCGGCACCCGCGGTCACGTCCCCGGCCCGGCGACGGCGCATCATGGGCATCCATGACCGCCTACGACAACCACACCTTCGACGAGGAGGACCTGTCGGGCCAGACGTGGTCGGGTGACACGTTCGACGACTGCACCTTCCTCGACTGCGACCTCTCCGAACTGACCACCGAGGCGGTCGTGTTCACCCGGTGCACGTTCGTCGGCTGTCGCCTCGCCGACTCCGAGCACCGCCGGACCGCGTTCCGTACGTGCACCCTCGACCGATGCCCGATGCCGGGCGCCACCTTCACCGACTGCAGCCTCCTGGGGTCGACCATCACGCAGTCGTTGATGCGTCGGGTGTCGCTGACCGACTGCGACATGTCCCTGACGTCGCTGGGTGGTCTCACCCTGCACCGGGTCGATCTGACCGGCTCGCGTCTGCGCGAGGCCAATCTGGCGTCGACGACCGTCACCTCGTCGACTCTGGCGGGCGTCGACCTGACCGGGTCGCGTGCCGTCGGTGCGACGGTCACCGACTCCGACCTGCGTGGGGCGCGGATCGACCCGGCGTTCTGGGTCGCGGCAAAGGTCACCGACACCGTCGTGGACCACGACCACGCCGTCGACTACGCGCTGGCCCACGGATTGCGGTTGGGCTGAACGCAGGCCCGCGGCCGCGATCGGGGACACTGGTGGCGTGACGGCGACAGCACTCGACGGCAAGGCCACCCGCGACGAGATCTTCGTCGACCTCGCGGCGCGCGTGGCGACGCTCCGTGAGGCCGGGGTCACCCCGGGCCTCGGCACGGTCCTCGTGGGCGACGACCCGGGATCGCAGGCCTACGTCCGCGGCAAGCACGCCGACTGCGCGAAGGTCGGCATCGCGTCACTGCGCCGCGATCTGCCCGCCGACACCACCACCGAACAGCTCAACGCCGTCATCGACGAGCTGAACGCCGATCCGGCCTGCACCGGCTACATCGTGCAGTTGCCGCTGCCCCCGCAGCTCGACGACAACGCCGCCCTCGAACGCATCGATCCCGGCAAGGACGCCGACGGCCTGCACCCGATCAACCTCGGCCGCCTCGTGCTCGGCACCGACGCGGCACTGCCCTGCACCCCCCGCGGTGTCGTGCACCTGCTGCGCCGCTACGACATCCCCATCGCCGGGGCGCGCGTCGTCGTGGTCGGTCGCGGCGTCACGATCGGTCGTCCGATCGGACTGCTGCTCACACGCCGCAGCGAGAACGCCACGGTCACGCTGTGCCACACCGGGACCACCGATCTCGCCGCCGAGGTCGCGCGTGCCGACATCGTCGTCGCGGCGGCCGGCGTACCGCATCTCATCACCGCCGACATGGTCAAACCCGGTGCGGCCGTACTCGACGTCGGGGTGAGTCGGACCGACGCCGGCCTCGTCGGCGACGTCGCCCCCGACGTGTGGGACGTCGCCGGTCACATCTCGCCGAATCCCGGCGGTGTGGGTCCGCTGACCCGCGCATTCCTGCTCGTCAACGTCGTCGAGCGGGCCGAGGCCCTGCTGCGGCAACGCACGTCGTGAGCGGTCGCCGGCGATGAGCAGCCGCGGCCCCGGCCGCTCGGTCGAGGACGTCCGTCGTGCGCGCCGTCGACGCTCGGTCCTGGTGCAGATCCCATTCGCGGTCGTGCTGGCGTTCGTGGCCGTGGCCCTGATCTTCCTGATCCTGGACCGCTGGCGACGGGGAGCCTTCGTGTTCGGCGGCGGGGCACTGGTGGCAGCTCTCCTGCGAGCGGTGCTGCCGAGTTCGCGCGTAGGACTGCTCCAGGTCAGAGGCCGTTTCGTGGACGTGGTGGCCATGGCGATCGCCGGTGGCGCGATCATCTGGCTGGCCGCCTCGATCGACGCCCTGGGCACCGGTATCGATCAATAGTCGGTCGCTTTCCCCTCCGCCCACCGACTATTCTCGATCGCGATGACGGCCACCTCTGCGACCAATCCGCGGCCGCCGATCACCACTCTGGGAGTGTCGGCCGGCGGGGGCATGACCCACTGTGCCCTGGTCACGGTCGATGACCACGAGCGCCTCGTCGTCGACTCACGGGTCATCGAGGTCGACCACACCGACCGACTCGACCGCGCCGGCAGGGTGAACGCGGGCATCGATCTGATGCTCGGCAGCGCCGCGTCCGCGGGCCTGTCGGTCGCCGCCATCGGTGTCGCGTCCCGTGACTCCGGTCACCGCGCTGGGTTCTCGTCGCGGGGGTCGGGTCCCCGGCGGCAGATCCATCTGCTCGGCGACGCCGAATCGGTCGCCCACGCGTTGGCCGAGTCGGGTGAGATCGCCGCGCACGAGGAGACGATCCTGATCGACTGCGGAGACACCGGTGTGACGATCTCGCGGCTCGACCCGGCGACGGGAAAGCTCACCGCCGCAACGCGGTCGACCGTGATGTCGGGACACGCCATCGACGGCGCCCTCGCCGATCTCGTCGGTGACGACCTGCCCTCGACCACACGCGCCTCGCGCCGGGCGCTCATCAGCGCCTGTCGAACCGCGAAAGAGGAACTGGCCGAACAGGATGCGACGACCATCCTCGTGCGGGGACGACCGGTGCCGATCACCGCGGACATGGTGTCGGCGGTGAGCGAGCCGATGGCCGAGCGCCTCGCCGACGCGGTCGCGGACTACGTTCGTGCACAGTCGATCCCGGAGGACACCGCGCTGGTGTTGGTCGGCGGTGTCGCGAACATCGCCGCGGTGCGCCGGGTCCTCGAGCACGCCACGAAGGGGCCGGTCGTCGTCGCGTCGACCCCCGATCTCCTGGGCGCCGTCGGCGCGGCGCTGCTGGCGCGCCCCAATCGGTCCTCGGCGCTGCGCCTGGCGTTCATCGGTGGTCGCGGACACCGCGACTGGTGGTCGGCGGTACCGCTGGCGATCGTGGGATGTTTCCTCGCGGTCGCGATGCTCGCGGTCTACGCCTTCACCGCCGCACTCGACGGATCGTCCTCGCCCGTGCGCGACGTCGAGGTCACCGCGACGACGGCGGCACGTCCCGACGCCCCCACCGCGGACCGGCCGGACACCGCCACGCCGGTCGTCCGGACGACCGACGCCCGACCCACGGCGCCGAACGAGCAGGCGCCCAGCCGGTCGATCGTCGTGCAGCCGACCGAGACGGCCGACCTGCCCACCACCACGACCTCGCCCACGCTGGGTTATCCGAACGGTGGGATGGATCGACGCCAGGAACGTCCCTGGGCGACAACCGAATTGCCGACCCCCGAGGACACCTCGGGCCCGACGTCGACGATCAGCGCCACCAGTCCGCAGCTGACCCCCAACGTGCCGGGACCTCCAGAGACCTCCGGATCGCCATCGGGTTCGGGACCGCAGACCTCGCCGCCACTGTTGTCCCCGGTGGTGCCGACGGATCTCCGCTCGCTCACGCCGTATCCGCTCGTCCCGATACCCGCACCGCGTTCGACGCCGGCGCCGGGGTCGGTCACGCCGTCGGTGACACCCGCACCCTGACGCACCGGAACACCGCTGCCCGACCGGTCAGCCGCGGGCGAGTTCCATCGTTCGCTTCAGCAGATCGGCGATCGCGTCGAACTCGGTGAGGAAGCCGTCGTGTCCGCTGTCGGACTGGATGACGTGCAAGCCGCCGACGCAGCCGGGCATCAGGCTGGCGATCTCGGCCTGGGTTCGCAAGGGGTACAACCGATCCGACGAGATCCCGCCGACGATCACGGGCACCTCGCAGCTGCGCAGCGCGGCCTCGGCGCCACCGCGGTTGCGTCCGACGTCGTGGTGGTTGAGCACCTCGCTCAGGACCACGTAGCTGCCGGGATCGAAGCGACCGGCGAGCTTGTCGGCCTGGTGTTCGAGGTAGCTCTGCACGGCGTAGCGGCCGCCGGCGAGCGGGACCTCTTCTCCCTGAGGATCATCGGCGAACCGCTGGTCGAGTTCGATCTCCGAGCGATAGGTCAGGTGGGCGATGCGACGGGCGATGCCGAGGCCGGCGACCGGACGCACGTCGGTGCCGTGGTAGTCGCCGCCCCGCCAATCCGGGTCGGAGGTGATGGCGGCGATCTGTGTGGTCTGGGTGCCGATCTGATCGGCCGTGGCACGCGGTCCGACGGCCAGCACCAGTCCGCTGCGAACCCGCTCGGGATAACCGATCATCCACTCGAGCGACCGGGCACCACCCATCGAGCCGCCGAGAACCGCTGCCACCGTTCCGATCTCGAGTGCATCCATGAGAGCGACCTCGGCGCGGACCTGGTCGAGCACGGTGATGTGGGGGAAGCGTGAACCCCAGGCCCGGCCGTCGGGACCCGGCGACGCCGGGCCTGTCGACCCGCCGCAACCACCGAGGACGTTCGCCGAGATCACGCACCACTCGTCGGTGTCGACCGCGCAGCCGGGGCCGATGAGGCCGTCCCACCATCCGGGGAGCGGGTGACCGGGCCCCGGGGCGCCGACGACATGGGAGTCACCGGTGAGCGCATGCAGCGTCAACACGACGTTGTCGCGGGCCGGCGACAACGTGCCCCAGCGTTGGAACGCCAGGGTCACGTCGTCGATCCGGCCACCGTTGTCGAGTTCCACCGAACCCACGGACGCATAGGTCAACTCGCCGTCGGGGAGACTCTCCCAGTCGGGCGGCGCGGAGACCCCACCGGCGACGGTGGACGTTCGGGGTTCGGTGGTCACGATCAGTTCGCCGCCCGGAATCCCGTCTCGAGGTCGGCGATGATGTCGTCGATCCCCTCGATACCGACCGCCAGACGCACCAGTCCCGGTGTGACACCTGCGGAGACCTGCTCCTCGGGGGTCAGCTGCGAGTGGGTGGTCGAGGCGGGGTGGATCACCAGCGACCGCACGTCACCGATGTTGGCGACGTGGCTGTGCAGGGTGAGCGCGTCGACGAAACGCTTGCCTGCGTCGACGCCGCCGACGATCTCGAAGGCGACGATCGCGCCCTGGCCGCGCGGTGCGAGCTGCTGTCCGCGCTCGTACCACGGCGACGACGGCAGGCCTGCGTAGGCGACCGACTCGACCTGGCTGTGACCCTCGAGGAACTCGGCCACCTTGCGGGCGTTGGCGACGTGGCGCTCGATACGCAGGCTCAGGGTCTCGAGGCCCTGCGCGATGAGGAACGCGTTGAACGGTGCGATGGCCGCGCCGGTGTCACGCAGCCACTGCACGCGCGCCTTGAGCGCGAACGCCGGTGCGCCGAGATCGGCGAACACCGCACCGTGGTAGCTCGCGTCGGGGGTGGTGAAGCCGGGGAACAGATCCTGCCCGTCGCGCTGGACCCGCCAGTCGAAGGTGCCGCCGTCGACGATCACGCCGCCGACCGCGGTGCCGTGGCCACCGATGTACTTGGTCGCCGAGTGCACCACGATGTCGGCACCGTGGGCCAGCGGCTGGATGAGGTACGGGGTCGCCACCGTGTTGTCGACGATCAGCGGCACACCGGTCTCGTGCGCGAGCGCCGAGACGGCCGGGATGTCGAGGATCTCGTTGTTCGGGTTGGCGATGGTCTCGCCGTAGAACGCGCGGGTGTTCGGACGGATCGCCGCCCGCCACGACTCGATGTCGTCGGGCTGCTCGACGAACGACACCTCGATGCCCAGCTTCGGCAGCGTGTAGTGGAAGAGGTTGTACGTGCCGCCGTAGAGACGGGGGCTCGACACCACGTGACCACCGGTCTCGACCACGTTGAGGATCGCGTAGGTCTCGGCGGCCTGACCCGACGACACCAGCAACGCGGCGACGCCGCCTTCGAGGGCGGCGAGACGCTGCTCGACGGTGTCCTGCGTCGGGTTCATGATGCGGGTGTAGATGTTGCCGGGCTCGGCGAGTCCGAACAGGTCGGCGGCATGCTGGGTGTCGCGGAAGGTGTACGAGGTGGTCTGGTAGATCGGCAGTGCACGGGCCGAGGTCGCCGCGTCGGCGGTCTGCCCGGCGTGGACCTGCTTGGTCTCGAAGGCCCAGTGGGAGGTGGGGTCGACCTCGGCGGCGTCGACGGTTGCTTCAGACATCTTCGGAAACAGCTCTCT
This sequence comes from Williamsia sp. Leaf354, assembly GCF_001424365.1. NCBI lineage: Bacteria > Bacillati > Actinomycetota > Actinomycetes > Mycobacteriales > Nocardiaceae > Williamsia > Williamsia sp. Leaf354. Next base: position 175,426 of record NZ_LMPL01000004.1, on the reverse strand, counting down.
TTCGGTCGGTGGGGCGACAGTGCCCCGTGGGTCCGACCATCGGACCCGCGCTTGCTGCGGAGCGTCGCCTTCGGCGAACGCCCACAACCTGGTCTTTCACCCGGAGCACCCCACCGCGGTTGGAGGGTTGCCGATCAGCGAGCCGGGGCTTGGCGCTGATACTCATGACCTGGCGTCAAGGATATAACATCGCCGATTTCGTCCCGAAAGGATCCCGCGCAGCCAGATTCGAAAGAATCGCCCTCGCGTACCGTGTGCCCGGAATCTTTTCCCGACCTCATGACGTTGAGGTTCTCTGTGCGCGGCGAGAGATCGCCGACGCGTCCCTGGCGCCCACCGGTGTGCGTCTCCCGAGTTCTGTCGCGAGAGGTTGCCTCATGCCCGTGTCCACCACCGCCCGCCGCAACGCGATCCTCGCGCTGGCCCTGGGTGGCTTCGGTATCGGCACGACCGAGTTCGTGTCGATGGGACTGCTGCCGAGCATCGCCGACTCACTGCGGATCTCCGAGCCCACCGCGGGCCATGTCATCTCCGCCTACGCACTCGGCGTCGTCGTCGGGGCACCCCTGATCGCCGCGGCCACCGCGCGGATGTCGCGACGTGGCCTGCTGATCACGCTGATGGTGGCGTTCACCGTCGGCAACGCCGCGACCGTCGTCGCCCCGACCTACGGCACCCTGATGGCCGCGCGCTTCGTCGCGGGCCTCCCGCACGGGGCCTACTTCGGCGTCGCCGCCCTGGTGGCCGCGCACCTCGCGGGACCGGGCAGTCGCGCCAAGGCGGTCGGACAGGTGATGCTGGGACTTAGCGTCGCCAACGTCGTCGGTGTCCCCGCCGCCACATGGCTCGGTGAGGCATTCGGCTGGCGCACCGCCTTCGGCGTGGTCGTCGTCATCGGTCTCGCCACCATCGCATCGCTCCTGCGGTATCTGCCGTCGCTGACGGGCATGACCGCGAGCAACCCGGTCACCGAGCTCGGCGCCCTCGCCCGACCGCAGGTGTGGTTCACCCTGCTCATCGGCGTCGTCGGATTCGGCGGCATGTTCGCCTTCTACACCTACATCCACACCACTCTCACCGACGTCTCCGGCCTGCCCGGCGGTCTCGTCCCGTTCGCGTTGATGCTGTTCGGCATCGGCATGGTGGTCGGCAACATCGTCGGCGGTGCGCTCGCCGACCGGTCGGTGATCGGCACCATGGTCGCGGGACTCGTGGCCATCCTGGTCAGTCTCGTGGTGTTCGCCGTGGTGGCGGGGACCGTGTGGGCCGCGCTGCCACTGGTGTTCGCGGTCGGGGTGACCGGTTCGGCGCTCGTCCCGGCGTTGCAGACGCGTCTGATGGATGTGGCCGACGACGCGCAGACCCTGGCGGCGGCGCTGAACCACTCGGCGCTCAACATCGCCAACGCCGGCGGCGCCTGGCTCGGCGGGCTGGTGATCAGCGCCGGCTACGGCTACCGCGCCCCGTCGCTGCTCGGTGCGGCGCTCGCCGCGGCCGGACTGGTGGTCCTCGGGGTGACGCTGCTGGCGCACCGTCGCACCGACGGTGTGGTGGCCCACGACACCCACACCGATCGCCATAGTGACCTCGGCGAGGCGAAGCCGGTTGCGGCGCAGGAGATCACCGCCGTCCACTGATGTCGGGACCCCTCGCTACACTCGCCGCGTGTCCCTCACCATCACCTCGGTCAACGTCAACGGTATCCGCGCCGCGGTGAAGGAGCGCAACCCCCACAACCCGGGGATCCTGCCCTGGCTGGGCGCGCCCACGGGCCACCGGTTCGTGCTCCTGCAGGAGATCCGCGCGTCCCGCGATCAGGCGGTCGAGGCGCTCGCACCGGCCCTCGACGCGGGGTGGTCGCTGTCGATGACGGAATCGTCGGTGAAGGGCCATGCGGGCGTCGGTGTCCTCGGCACCGTCGCCCCCGACGCCGTGCGCGTCGGCTTCGGCAGCGAGGAGTTCGACGGCACCGGCCGCTACCTCGAGATCGACGTCGCCGCCGACGACGAGTTCCCGGCGCTGACCCTGGGGTCGCTCTACCTGCCCAAGGGCGCGTCCGACGGACCCAAGCGGGACGAGAAGTTCCGCTTCCTCGACGAGTTCGGCGCCCACCTCGACACGTTGTCCCGGCGACGGCGCGGGGTAATCGTCGGTGGCGACTGGAACATCGCGCACAGCGAACTCGACCTCAAGGCGTGGAAGACCAATCAGCGCAGCCCGGGATTCCTCCCCGAGGAGCGTGCGTGGGTCGGGGGACTGCTCGACCGCTCCTGGGTCGACGTGACACGAGCGCTCGTCGGCGACGAGCCCGGTCCCTATTCGTGGTGGTCGTGGCGCGGCAAGGCGTTCGACAACGACTCGGGCTGGCGTATCGACTACCACCTCGCCAATCCGGTGATGGCGCGCCGGGCGCGCGCCACCCGCGTCGAGCGTGCCGACGCCTATGACCGGCGGTGGTCCGACCACGCACCGGTCACCGTCGAATTCGCTTGAGGCCGGATGAAACAATGCCCCTCATGAGCAACACCGCACGCGTCCTCTCCGGTATCCAACCGACCAGTGACTCCTTCCACCTGGGCAACTACCTCGGCGCGGTGCGGCAATGGGTGGCGCTGCAGGACGATTTCGAGGCCTACTACTTCATCCCGGACATGCATGCGATCACCGCGCCGCACGACCCGGCGGCCCTGCGGGAGCGGACGCTCGTCAGCGTCGCGCAGATGCTCGCCGTCGGGGTCGACCCCGAACGATCGACGATCTATGTCCAGTCGCATGTGCCCGAGATCGCGCAGCTGACGTGGGTTCTGTCGTGCATCACCGGTTTCGGTGAGGCGAACCGCATGACGCAGTTCAAGGACAAGGCGGCCAAGCAGGGAACCGACTCCGCCGGCGTCGGCCTGTTCACCTATCCCATCCTGATGGCCGCCGACATCCTCGCGTTCCAGGTCGACCGGGTGCCCGTCGGTGAGGACCAGCGCCAGCACCTCGAACTCACGCGAAACCTGGCGCAGCGCTTCAACTCCCGTTTCGGCGAGACGTTCACGGTGCCCGAGGCGCACATCGTGGCCGAGACCGCGAAGATTTACGACCTGCAGAACCCGACGGCGAAGATGAGCAAGTCAGCCGATTCCGACGCCGGACTCATCAACCTGCTCGACGACCCGAAGCGTTCGGCGAAGAAGGTCCGTTCGGCGGTCACCGACAACGAGCGGGAGATCCGACTCGACTGGGAGAACAAGCCCGGTGTCAGCAACCTGCTGAGCATCCAGTCCGCGCTGACCGGCACCCCCGTCGACGACCTCGTCGCAGGGTACGAGGGCAAGGGGTACGGCGACCTCAAGGTCGACACCGCCACCGTGCTGGCCGACTTCGTGGCGCCACTGCGAGGGCGTGTCGACGAGCTGATGTCCGACCGCGCTGAGCTGGACGCGATCCTCGCCCGCGGTGCCGACCGTGCCCGAGAGGTCGCCGCGCAGACGCTGGCGAGCGCCTATGACAAGGTGGGGTTCCTGCCGCGGCGATGACGCGAGCGAGGACGAGTCGACGAGCGGAGTGACCATGGCCGACACCGACGAGACATCGACCGAGAAGGGACCATCGCGCCTCGAACAGCTGCGGGCGCGGTATCCCTGGCTCGACCACCTGGTCCGCGCCGGTGGGCGCTATCAGGATTCCAAGGGCGACTTCTTCGCCGCGGGGGCGACCTACTTCAGCATCCTGGCGCTGTTCCCGCTCCTCATGATCAGCTTCGCCGCAGCGGGATTCGTCTTCGCCGCCAGTCCCGGGCTCCTCGACGACGCGAAGAACAAGATCGCCGACTCGGTCCAGGGCGACATGGGCAATCAGCTCCAGGACCTCATGGACCAGGCGATCAGCTCCCGTGCGTCGATCGGCGTGATCGGGCTGGTGCTCGCGCTGTACTCCGGGCTGGGGTGGATGGCCAACCTGCGCAACGCCCTGACCGTGCAGTGGGGAGCCGAGCCCCCGGCGTCGACGTTCGTCAAGACCAAGATCGGTGACCTGGGTGCCCTGCTGGGGCTGTTCCTCGCGCTGGTGGTGTCGTTCGGACTGTCGGCGATCGCGGGGAGCGGACTGACCACGACGATCCTCGAGTTCGTCGGGCTCGATCACGTGCCCGGAGTGTTCATCGTCGTCCGCGTGCTGTCGATCGTGGTGTCGTTGGTCGCCTCGACGCTGCTGTTCACCTGGGTCATCGCCCGGTTGCCGCGGATCCCGCTGCCGTATCGCAACGCCGCGAAGGCCGGTCTGCTCACCGCGGTGATCTTCGAGATCTTCAAGTTCATCGCGACCTTCTACCTGAAGGGCGTCACCAGCGGTCCGGCCGGAGCCACCTTCGGCCCCATCATCGGCATCATGGTGTTCGCCTTCTTCACCACGCGGATCATCCTTTTCGCGACCGCTTGGGCGGCGACCGATCCGATGAACGCGCAGTACCAGGCCGCCCAGGTACCCGATCCGGTGACGATCGCGCCCGTGGTCGCGATCCGGCCCGAGCCGTCAGGGGTCACCCTCGCGGCGACCGCTCTCACGGGCGCGGCGGCCGCACTCGGGTACTCACGACTGCGCGCACGCCGACACCGACGCTGAACGCGTCAGCGTGACCGGCGGTTGACCCGCAACGCCGCATAGACCAGGCCGAGGATGACGACGAGCCCGATGCCGCCGAACAGCAACCGGTCGGTCCACGGTGAGCCGCCGGCGCCGTCCTCGGACGAGGGGTAGGCGACCGCACCGCTGTGGCCGTCGCCGGACGACGACCGGCCGGTCGACGGGTCCGACGCCGAGTCGGAGGTGTTCTCCTCGACCAGACGCCCGACCGATTCGCCCGTCGGGATGCCGAATCCGTGGTCGAGGAGCCCCTTCGCCTGGTCCCAGTAGGAGTCGTCGACCTCGTTGAGGCCGTACATCTGCACCACGATCAGGGTGCGTCCGGACCGCTCGACCGCGCCGACAAAGGTCTTGCGCGCGTCGTCGGTGTACCCCGTCTTCCCGCCGATCGTGCCGGGGTAGTCGTCGAGGAGCAGTCGGTTCTGGGTCTGCATCATGTAGCCCGGGTGCGGTTTGTCGTTCTGCACGTCGGCGAGCGGCGGGTAGCCCGGGAACGGCGCGTTCTTGTGTGAGATGAGATCGCGGAACGTCGAGTTCTTCAGGGCCGCGCGGAAGATCAGCGCGAGGTCGTAGGGGGAGGTGCTCATGCCGGGGGCGTCGAGGCCCGAGGGTGACGCCGCGCGGGTGTCCTCGGCGCCCAGTCGGTGGGCCATCTCGTTCATCTTCCCGACCGCGACCTCGTAGCCGCCGAGTTCCCGGGCCAGTGCGTTGGCGCAGTCGTTGCCCGACACCATCAGCAGGCCCTGCAGCAGCTGCCGCACGGTGTAGCGGCCGTCGGGACCGATGCCGGCCGAGTCGCCCTCCATGCTGTAGTCGGCGCGGGTACCGGTGACGGTGGTGTCGAGATCGAGTTCGTCGAGGGCGACCAGTGCCAGCAGCGTCTTGATGGTGCTGGCGGGACGGTAGCGGCCGTGCGGGTCCTTCGCGGCGAGGACGGCGCCGGTTCCCGCGTCGGCGACCAGCCAGCCGGCCGAGGTGATCCCGCGGGGGATCGACGCGGCGTTGCCGGCGGTGACGACGCCACACGCCCCGAGCTTCTCGCCGCCGACCGGCGGATCGGGCACCGGTAGCGGAGCCGGGGCCGCCTGCCCCGAGGGCGGTACCTCCGAGGTGTCCACGGCTGCCGCAGGGGATGTGCGGTAGGGGCAGCTCTCGGTGTTCGGTGTGCTCGGCGGCCCTGCCGTCGGCGTCGGGACGACGGGGTCCGCCGACACCGCGGGGGCGCCGAACGTCGCGCACGCGACGACCACGGCGACGGCCGACACCGACGCGGCGAGGATTCGGGACGATCGGCGCAGGGCTGGCATCGAGGTCGAAAGTACCCCGACGAGCCTCAGGCCCCGAGGAACCGCGCGGCGCGTGCCCCCCATCCGCGGACGTGGTCGGGTTCGGTGGCGATCTCGAGCGTCGCGTCGGGGAGGAGTTCGGCGAGCCGTTGTGCGGTGCTGACCGGGTGTCCGGCGTCGGTGTCCCAGGGCAGCAGCAGCGTGGGGTGGGTGATATGCGTGACGCTCTCGACGTCGGGGAGGTCGGATTGCGCCGCGCCTCTCATCACCGAGGGCAACAGCGAGACGTCGACGGCGGGGGGACGCGGCTCGGTCGACCATCCGCCCGCAGTGATGATCGGCGGCGGAGGCATGGCGGACACCATCGCGAACAGGGCCTCGAGACCCTCGTTCTCGAGGAGGGTCGCAGTGCTCAGGTACCCGCTCGAGTGGCCCGCGCGTGTCTCCCAGGCGGTGGGAGTGAGCGACAGGACGAGTCGTCGGAAGCGGTGGGGAGCGCGCAGGACGGCCCAGAGGATGGCGGCCGAGCCCATCGATGCACCGATGGCGTCGACGGGTTCCTCGGGCGAGACCGCGTCGATCACTGCCAACAGGTCATCGGCGAGCGCGGTCCAGATGTAATCCGCCGGGACCGGGCGTCCGGTCGACTCGCCGTGGCCGCGCGCGTCGAACCGCACGAGCTCGCGGTCGTCGCCGTCGACGGGCGTCCAGTCGAAGATGCCGCTCTCGTCGTCGAACCGGCGGCTGGAGGACATGCCGTGGGCGTAGACGGCGATCGGTCGCGCCCCCGACGGGCGGTCGACAGCGAGATCAGCACCGTCGCGGGGGATTCGGAGGTCGGTCACCGGGCAGACGATAGGCGTAGGCCGAAACTGTACGGATGTCGGGAACCGTTTTCGGGCTCGGGAACAATCCTCGGCCCGGATGGCGTTACATCACCCGACGGGCTCGATTCACTGCCCCGGGTACCACCCCATTTGCCGCCACGAGCGGCCTTCTGCCGAGAGGCGCAATGGCGGGTCCGTCCTCCGCGTGGCCGTCCACCCCCGATCGGGGTGGGCGGCCCGCTGTGCGTCGGCACCCGGTCAGATGCTCCCGGTGAACCGGTCAGATCTTCCCGGTGAACCGGTCAGATCTTGCTGTAGGCCTCGGTGAGGACGCCGCGCAGGATCGATTCGATCTCGTCGAACTCGCGCTGCCCGCATATGAGCGGCGGCGCGAGCTGGACGACGGGATCGCCGCGATCGTCGGCGCGGCAGTACAGCCCGGCCTCGAACAGTGCGTGTGACAGGAACCCGCGCAGGACCCGTTCGGACTCGTCGGCGGTGAACGTCTCCTTCGTGGCCTGGTCCTTGACCAGTTCGATCCCGTAGAAGTAGCCCTCTCCGCGGACGTCGCCGACGATCGGCAGATCCTTGAGTCGCTCCAGGGTCGAGCGGAACGCGCCGGCGTTGTTCTTGACGTTGTCGGTGATGCCCTCGCGCTCGAAGATGTCGAGGTTGGCCAGCGCGACGGCCGCCGAGACCGGATGACCGCCGAAGGTGTAGCCGTGTGCGAACGAGGTCACGCCGTCGTCGAACGGCTCGAAGAGCCGGTCGCTGGCGATCATCGCGCCGATGGGCGAGTACCCCGAGGTCATGCCCTTGGCGCACGTGATGATGTCGGGCACGTAGCCGAAGTCGTCGCAGGCGAACATCGAGCCGATGCGCCCGAAGGCGCAGATGACCTCGTCGGAGACCAGCAGCACGTCGTACTCATCGCAGATCTCGCGCACCCGCTCGAAGTACCCGGGCGGCGGCGGGAAGCAGCCGCCCGCGTTCTGTACGGGTTCGAGGAACACCGCGGCGACGGTGTCGGGGCCCTCGAACTCGATGGCCTCGGCGATGCGGTCGGCGGCCCAGCGCCCGAACGCCTTCGGGTCGTCGGCGTGTTCGGTGGCGCGGTAGAAGTTGGTGTTGGGCACGCGGAACGCCCCGGGTGTCAGCGGCTCGAAGTCCTGCTTCATCGCCGGGATGCCGGTGATGGCGAGCGCTCCCTGCGGCGTGCCGTGATAGGCGACGGCACGGGAGATCACCTTGTGCTTGTAGGGCTTTCCGGTCAGCTTGAAGTATTTCTTGGCCAGCTTCCACGCACTCTCGACCGCCTCGCCGCCGCCGGTGGTGAAGAAGACGCGGTTGAGGTCGCCGGGGGCGTGGTGGGCGAGTCGTTCGGCGAGCTCTATCGCCGGCGGTGTCGCGTAGGACCAGAGCGGGAAGAAGCCCAACGTCTGAGCCTGATTCGCGGCGGCGCGTGCGAGCTCTTCACGACCGTGGCCGACCTGCACGACGAACAGCCCCGACAGTCCGTCGATGTAGCTGCGACCGCGGTCGTCGAAGATGCGATGCCCCTCGCCGCGCGTGATCACCGGCGGGGTGATGTGTTCGCCGTGACGGGCGAAGTGGCCCCAGAGGTGCCGGGCGCTGCGGGCGCCGAGGTCGGAGCCCGCGGCATCGGAGGAGGAGCTCACGGGCATCGCTGTGGTGGTCATCGGGTTCCCCAGTTGTATTGCTGTTTGACGAGTTTCAGGTAGACGAGCGTCTCGGTCGCGGTGACACCGGGCTGGGTGCGGACCGTGCGGTTGAGCAGGTCCAACAAGCCGTCGTCGTCTTCGCAGACCACCTCGATCATGATGTCGAAGCTGCCCGCGGTGAGGACGACGTAGTCGATCTCGGGGATCTCGGCGAGATTCTTGGCCAGTGCCACCGAGTCGCCCGTGCAGCGGATGCCGATCATGGCCTGCCGGGCGAATCCGACCTGCAACGGGTCGGTCACCGCGACGATCTGCAGAACGCCACTGTCGCTGAGCTTTTGGACGCGATTGCGCACCGCGGCCTCCGACAACCCGATCGACTTGCCCACCGAGGCATACGACCGACGGCCGTCGGTCTGCAACGCTTCGATGATCTGTTTGGAGACGTGATCGAGGTCTTTGGCCACAGCGCCATCGTGACGGATTCCGCAGATTCGTGCAACAAAAACCACCGATCCAGTGGTCTGTGGCCAGATTTGATGGTGCATTTCGTCGTCGTTCACCTACCATCGGACACATGCCGCCAACTCTGCCCGCCGGATGGGTGTCCGGGAGGGACTTCGTCGCCGCGGGCCCTGTGCACACCGTCGTCGACCCCTCGACCGACCTACCCGTCGCGCAGATGGCGTTGGCAACCGCCGCCGACGTCGACACCGCTGTCACCGTGGCGCGCGCCGCTCTACCCGGCTGGTCGGGTGCCACGCCGGCGACGCGCAGTGCCGTGTTGCGGCGTCTCGCCGTCATCCTCGAGCGCGAGTCCGCTGCCCTGGCCGCGCAGGAGGTGAGCCAGACGGGCAAACCGATCCGGCTGGCCACCGAGTTCGATCTCCCGGGCGCGGTCGACAACACCGACTTCTTCGCCGGCCTCGCCCGCGCACTCGAGGGAAAGGCCGCCACCGAGTACTCCGGTGGCCACACCTCCTCGATCCGCCGGGAGGCCGTCGGCGTCGTCGCGTCGATCACGCCGTGGAACTATCCATTGGGCATGGCGGTCTGGAAGGTGATGCCCGCGTTGGCCGCCGGGTGCACCGTCGTCCTCAAACCGGCCGAGCTCACGCCACTCACCACGCTCACCCTCGCGCGCCTGGCCACCGAGGCCGGCGTCCCCGACGGTGTCCTCAACGTCCTCACCGGAACCGGCGCCGAGGTGGGCGCCGCACTCGCCGGTCACCGCGGCGTCGACGTGGTGACCTTCACCGGCTCCACCGGTGTGGGACGGCGTGTGATGGCGGCCGCCGCCACACGGGGCACCCGCGTACAGCTCGAGCTCGGCGGCAAGGCGCCGTTCCTCGTGTTCGACGACGCCGACCTCACCGCCGCCGTCCACGGAGCGGTCGCCGGGGCGCTCATCAACTCCGGTCAGGACTGCACCGCGGCCACCCGCGCCATCGTCGCGCGGCCTCTGTACGACGACTTCGTCGACGGCGTCGCCGAGGTGATGTCGCGGGTACGGATGGGCGACCCCACCGATCCCGCCACCGACATGGGTCCACTCATCTCCCGCGCCCATCGCGACAAGGTGGCCGGGATGGTCTCACGCGCAGCCGCTTCGGGCATCCGCGTGGTGACCGGCGGGACCGTCCCGTCGGGTCCGGGCGCGTACTACCCGCCGACCCTGCTCGCCGAGGTCGACGAGGACGCGGAGGTGTACCGCGACGAGGTGTTCGGTCCGGTGCTCACCGCCAGCGCGTTCGACGACGATGACGACGGCATCCGACGCGCCAACGACACCGACTACGGGCTGGCGGCCTCGGCGTGGACACGTGATGTCTACCGCGCGCAGCGGGCCGCACGCGACATCCGCGCGGGATGCGTGTGGATCAACGACCACATCCCGATCGTCAGCGAGATGCCGCACGGCGGATTCGGGGCCTCGGGATTCGGCAAGGACATGTCGGCCTACTCCCTCGACGAGTACCTCTCGATCAAGCACGTGATGAGCGACATCACCGGGGTGGCCCGCAAGCCCTGGCACCGAACGATATTCGCAGCGGAGGAAGCGTGACCGCCCCTGCCTGGGCCGAGGAGCCGACCGAGCGCGGCCGCCGCATGATCGCCGACGCCGTGCGCCGACCGTTCTGGCTCGATCGCCCCGAACGTCCCGAGGCACGGCCGGCGCTGCGCGGGGACCGTCGATGCGACCTGCTGGTGATCGGCGCCGGCTTCACCGGACTGTGGGCCGCGGTGCAGGCCATCGAGGCCGACCCCGACCGCCAGGTGATCCTCGTCGATCGCGACCGGGTGGCCGAGCAGGCGTCGGGACGCAACGGCGGATTCTGTTCGGCGAGCATCACCCACGGACTGTCGAACGGGATGTCGCGCTTCGCCGACGAGCTGCCGACGTTGCTGCGCATGGGGGACGAGACGCTCGACGAGATCGAGAAGGCGGTGCACCGCCTCGGTGTCGACGCCGACCTCGAACGGACCGGTGAACTCGACATCGCCAACTTCGACTGGCAGGTCGATGCGGTCCGTGACGGGGTGGAGGAGGCCGTCGCCCTGGGACGCGACACCACCTTCCACGACGAGGAAGACGCCCGATCGAAGGTGCGGTCGCCGATGGTGGCGGCCGCCGCCCACGACCCGGCGGTCATCATGCTCGACCCGGCCAGACTCGCATGGGGGCTCGCCGCCGCCGCGGAGCGTCTCGGCGTCGTGATCTGTGAGAACACCGAGATCACCGGCCTCCGCCGCCGTGGCCGAGGTGTGCACGCCGAGTCGCCGCGGGGGTCGGTGACCGCGAACAAGGTCATCGTGGCCACGGCCGCGGCGCGGCCCCTGCGGCGGTGGAACCGGTGGGGGACGGTCCCGGTGTGGGACTACGTGCTGATGACCGCGCCGCTCACCGACGCCCAACGGGCATCGATCGGCTGGGACGGCCGCGAGGGGCTGGCCGACGGCGGCAACCGCTTCCACTACTTCCGGCTCACCACCGACAACCGGATCCTCTTCGGGGGATGGGATGCGGTGTACCGCTACGGATCCGACCGCGAAGACCGCCACAGCAGCGACGACCACGAGTTCGCCGTCCTCGCCGAACACCTCCTGCAGATGTTCCCCCCACTCGAGGGCATCGCGATCACCCACGCGTGGGGCGGCGCCATCGACACCAGCTCGCGGTTCTGCGCCTACTGGCACACCAGCATGCGCGGACGCGTCGTGTCGGTGCTCGGATTCACCGGGTTGGGCGTCGGCGCATCGCATTTCGGTGCCCGCACCGCGCTCGACCTCGTCGACGGTCACGACACCGAACGCACCCGCCTGCAGATGGTGCGCACCCGACCCATCCCGTTCCCACCCGAACCGCTGCGCTGGATCGGGATCACCATCACCCGCCGACAGTTCGCCCGCGCCGACCGCTCACAGGGTCGCCGCGGGATCTGGCTGCGCACCATGGACAGGGTCGGGCTGGGTTTCGACAGCTGATCGCTCCGCGATCGGATTCGACAGTTGATCGCTCCGCGATCGGTTTCGACGGCTGATCGCTCCGCGATCGGATGTGCGGCGAACGACCTCGCGTACGTTTGATGGGGTAAGTCACCGTCGACTGCGAGGATCCCCTCATGACCGATCAGACCAGCGTCACCGTCGAGCGTCTCATCGACGCATCCGCCAAGGATGTCTTCGACATCCTGACCAACCCCAAGCGCCACGTGGAACTCGACGGCTCCGGTTTCGTGCGTGGCGACGAGAACGGCGAGCGGATCAGCGCCGTGGGTGATGTGTTCACGATGAACATGGACGGCCCGCACATGGGTGGCGAATACAAGACCGACAACCACGTCAGCGGGTTCGCCAAGGACAAGCTGGTCGCGTGGAAGACCGCGCCGGCCGGCACCGAGCCGCCCGGGTGGGAATGGCTGTGGGAGCTCGACTCCCAGGGCCCCGATTCCACCCTCGTACGTCTCACCTATGACTGGTCGAAGGTGACGGACAAGAAGCTGCTCGAGCAGATCAAGTTCCCGCTCGTCAGCGAGGGTGAGCTCGAGGACAGCCTCGGTCGCCTCGCGGCCGCGACGACCGGCTAGGTCGCCCCTGGGGCGCGACGCCTCAGTCGGCGGCCTTGGGCACCACGATCATCGGCGCGGTGGTGTTCCGCAGGATGCGCGCCGCCGTCGATCCGAGGAACGCGCGACTCGGCGGGCCCAGGCGCGCCGAACCGACCGCGACGAGATCACCCTCACCCCAGCGCAGGCTGTCGAGCGCCTCCGAGAGGGTGTCGCCGTCGGCGACCACCGATTCCACCGACAGCGTCGACGGCGCACGCCGCGTCGCCTCGTCGAGGATGTCGGTCGCCGCGGAGATGTGTCGAGCACGGGTCTGCGCCGACGTCTCGGTGTCCAGATCGCCTGCGTCGTCGAGGGATACCAGCGACACCAGGCGCAGCGCGAGATGTGCTTCCTCCGCGAGGGCCACCGCGAACGGCAGTGGGTTGTCGCTGCGACCGGTTGTCGGTACCGCGACGGTGAGGGAGTCGAGGACGACCTCGTCACGCTCGGCGTACCCCCGGGGTGCCAGCGCCACCGGCAGCGGTGACCAGTGCACGAGTTCGGAGCTGATGGAGCCGAGCGTGTGGCGGCCGAGCAGTCCGTCGCGCGTCCCGCCGACCACGATCAGGCCCGCGCCGGAGGCGTCCGCGAAGTCGATCAACCCCTCTGTGAACGACTCCGCGACCGGCGTGTGGACCTCGACGGTGAGGTCGTCGGGCACGAGATCGGACCCCGCCGCGACCCACTCGCGGGCGCGGCGGATCAACATGTCCTGGTACGCGGCGCGGCCCGGCGTCCCGTCGGGCTCCTCCGACCGCACCACGCACACGAGATCGATGCAGGCGCCGGTGGCGCGGGCCAGGGCGACGGCGAGTGCGACACCGTCGTCGCCGGATGCGGTGGCCAGATAGCCGACGGTGATGCGCGCGGGCGCCGCGTGGGTGTCGACGGAGTTCGTTGTGTCAGTAGACATCGGGGACCTTCACCTCGGTGCCGGCGTTGAGAGAGCGGCCGCTGAAGAACTCCCGGCCGCCGGCCACGCACAGCAACATCAGGGGGATACCGAGCACCAGCATCCCGACGCCGAGGATGAACACCCCGCCGATGCCGCCGAACGACGTCGACCCGTAGTCGGGCTTGATCATGTCGATGGAGCTCTGCACGAACGCCCACGTCATGGCGAGTGCTCCGAGCAGCGGGAACAGCCCGCGCATCAGGAAGTTCCGCAGCGAGACGAACAGGGTGCGACGGAAATACCAGACGCAGGCGTACGCGGTGATGCCGTAGTAGAAGGCGACCGCCAGCCCCAGCGACGACACCGAGTCGCCGAGTGTGTCCTCGCTGGCCAGGGCGAGCACCAGGTAGAAGAACAGGGCGGCGCCACCCATGACCGCGGTACCGAACGCGGGCGTCATGTACTTCGGGTGGATGCGGGCAAAACGTCGCGGCAGAGCCTGATAGACCGCCATCGACAGGGTGCCACGCGCCGTCGGCAGGATCGTCGACTGCGTGGACGACAAGGCCGAGATCGACACCGTCAGCAGCAGCAGGGACGACATGACCACTCCGGCAACGGGATCGCCGAGGATGGTCAGCACGTCGTCGGCGTTGTCGGGATTGTTGAGGCCGATACCCGTCTCGCCGAATCCGGCGAACGACTGCACCGCGTAGGCGACCAGCACATAGGTGCACACGAGGATCAGGGTCGTCAGGACGGCCGCGCGACCGGGGGTCTTCGTCGAGTCCTTCGTCTCCTCACCGACGGCGAGACAGGCATCCCAGCCCCAGTAGATGAAGATGCACAGGATGATCGCCGCCGCGAGTTGCGAGGAGGTCACCCCGCTCGGCCACAGCCAGTCCCAGCTCGGCGAGATCGCCTGCGGCCCGGCCTTGTCGAAACCGACCTTCACCAACGCGATGACGCTGGCGACGATCAGGACCCCGAACTGCACCGCGATGAGGACGTTCTGCATCCGCTCGCTGATGAGGATCCCGCGGATGCTGACCCAGGTCATCGCGATGATGAAGAAGCACCCGACGCCGACCTTCACGAGGAGGTTGTCGGCCAGCGACTCCAGGCCGAGGAACTTGAAGAGGTAGATCGCGGCGATCTCGGCCACGTTGGCCAGCACGATGATCGCCGACACGGCCAGGCCCCAGCCGCCCATCCACCCGATCCACGGACCGAACGCCTTCGTCGCCCAGGTGAAGGTGGTGCCGCAGTCGGGGGTGTCCTCGCCGAGTTCCCGGTAGGCGAAGGCGATGAGCAGCATCGGGATGAACGCGAGGACGAACATGGCCGGCGCCTTCGTGCCGACCTCGGCGACCACGTACCCCAAGGTCGCGGCGAGGCTGTAGGCCGGTGCCACGGCGGAGAGTCCGATGACGACGTTGCCGACGAGCCCCAGGGACCCGGCGCGGAGACCCTTGTCGGACGCGGGGGCCGGGAGCATGGGCGACGGCTTCGATACTGCCATGTGGGAACAGTACGGTTTCGGTCGTGATCACGCGTGACAACGACGGATTTGTTTTCTGTGCGGTAACACGACGACTGATTCAGTCGTCTCACGACCTGTGACGCTGGTTCAGGTCGACCGCATTCCGCCGCGGCTACTGTCTATGGGTGATCGATGCACTCGTCGAATGGCTGCTCGACCTGCCCCCGTGGGTGGCGTTGGGCATGGCCTTCCTGTTCCCCGCCCTCGAGGCGTCGATCTTCGTCGGCGTCGTGGTACCCGGCGAGATCGCGGTTCTCATCGCGGGTGTCATCGCCAACGGAGGCCGACTCGAGCTGTGGGAAGTCCTCGTGGCCGCCGTCGCCGGCGCGATCATCGGCGACTTCATCGGGTTCGAGGTGGGTCGACGCTGGGGCACCACCCTGCTCGCGAAGCTGCCCGAGCGGCTCGTGAAACCCGAGCACGTCGAGCGCGGCCGGGAGGCGTTGCGCAAGCGCGGTGCCGTCGCGGTGCTGTTCGGCCGGTGGATCGCAGCCCTGCGCGCGCTGATCCCGGGGCTGGCGGGGATGAGTGAGGTCCGGTTGCGGACCTTCGTGATCGCCAACGCCATCGGCGGCACCATCTGGGCGTGCGTGGTCGGATCGCTCGGCTACATCGCCGGCAAGTCCTACAAGACCGTCGAGAAAGACCTCGGATACACCTCGTATGTCTTCATCGCGCTGTTCGTCGTCGTCGCGGTCGCGCTGTACGTCCGGCACCGGATGCGTGCCCGTCGCTCGTCGCAACCGACCGGCACCCCGGCCGATCAGTCGAAGAGTATGACCTGACGGATCGCGGTCCCGTCGGCGAGCGCGTCCATCGCCGAGTTGATGTCGCTCAGGCGGATCCGCGACGAGATCAGCCTCTCCACCGGTAGCCGCCCCTCTCGCCACAGCTGCTCGTACACCGGGATGTCGCGGGCCGGGACCGCCGAGCCGAGGTAGCTGCCGACGATGGTGCGCGCACCGGCGACCAGTCCGAGCGGGGCGATCGACGACCGCGCGTCCGGCGACGGCAGGCCCACGGTGACGGTGATCCCGCCGGGTGCGGTCGCGGCGACGGCCGTCTCGAACGCCTTCGCGTTGCCCGCGGCCTCGATGACGATCGGGGCGGTGATGCCCAGTTCGGCGACCTCGGCGGGGGAGTAGACCGCGGCGGCGCCGGCGTCGGTGGCGGCGGCGAGTTTCTCGGGCAGGGAGTCGACGGCGATCACGTCGCCGGTCTCGAGGGACAGAGCGGTCAACACCGCGGCCATGCCGACGCCGCCGAGTCCGACCACCATCACCGACTGCCCGGGCTCGGGTTTGCCCGCGTTGATGACGGCGCCGCCTCCGGTGAGGACGGCGCACCCGAGGACCGCGGCGATCTCGGCGGGTACGTCGGCGCCGACGACCACCGCCGACCGGCGGTCGACCACCGCGTGGGTGGCGAAACCGGAGACCCCGAGGTGGTGGTGCACGGTCGTCTCGGGATCGGCGGGGTCGTGCAGGCGGCGGTCGCCCTCGAGGAGAGTCCCCGCGTTGTTGGCCGCCGATCCCGGCGCGCACGGCAGCCGGCCGTCGGTGGCGCACTCGGTGCACTCGCCGCAGCGGGGAAGGAACGCCATGACCACCCGGTCGCCGATGGCGACGTCGTCGACGCCCTCGCCGAGGGATTCCACGATGCCCGCGGCCTCGTGTCCGAGGGCCATCGGCAGGGGGCGCAGGCGGTTCCCGTCGACGACCGACAGATCGGAATGACAGACACCGGCGGCTTCGATGCGGACGCCGATCTCCCCGGGGCCGGGCTCGTCGAGGTCGAGCTCGCGTACGACCATCGGGGTCGAGTCGGAGTAGGGCCGCGATCGGCCGGATTCCACCAGAACCGCTGCGTCGATCTTCATCGGTCGTCCCTGTCTCGTGTGTCGGTCTCGTCGGATGTCGTCGTACGTCCACTGATGTCGGCGGTGGCCAGCAGTGCGCGGATGTCGTCGGGGATCGGGACGGGTCGGCGGGTGGTGGTGTCGACGTAGACGTGTACCCACCGGCCCCGTGCCGCGATCGTCGGTGGTGCGGCGTCGGAGTCGGTCGTCCCGGCGAAGAGCCCGAGGTCGTAGGTGACGCTCGACGAGCCGAGTCGGGCGACGGCGATGGCGACGGTCACCGGTTCGGGGAACTGCACCGACGAGAAGTAGCGGCAGCCGGACTCGACCACCACGCCCTGCGCGGCCGATGTCGTCGCGTCGACCCCTGTCGCCTCGATGATCCAGGCGTTGATGGCGGTGTCGAACAGTTGGTAGTAGACGGCGTTGTTGAGGTGGCCGTACATGTCGTTGTCGGCCCAGCGCGTGGTCATCGGCCGTGCGACCGGGAAGTGGCCGAGTGCGGGCCTGTCGTCGTTCGTCACCTGTGGCGCTCCTCGTCCCCGCTCCGGTCTGTGCCGTCGGCACACGTCGAACCCGATTTCCGCCCGGTCGGCACCGGTGGGACGATATGCCGTGATGAACCCGCCACCGACACCCGCCGCCGATCTCGAACCCGAGGATATCGGTTCCCGTATCGACCCCGTGCTCGCCCGTAGCTGGCTCCTGGTCAACGGGATCGCCTTCGATCGCTTCCAGGCCGCGTCCCATTCCCGCGCCGACATCGTGGTGCTCGACATCGAGGACGCCGTCGCCCCGAAGGACAAGGTCGCCGCGCGGGAGAACGTCGTCCGGTGGCTCGAGGGCGGCAATCGCGACTGGGTGCGCGTCAACGGGTTCGGCACCCAGTGGTGGGAGGCCGATCTCGCGGCGCTCCACGACGTCGGTGACAACCTCGGCGGCGTGATGCTCGCGATGGTCGAATCGGTCGACCACGTCACCGAGACCGCCAAGAAGTTGCCCGGCATCCCGATCGTGGCGTTGGTGGAGACCGCGCGCGGCCTCGAACGGATCAGTGAGATCGCCTCGGCGAAGGGCACATTCCGCCTGGCCTTCGGCATCGGTGACTTCCGTCGCGACACCGGGTTCGGGGAGCATCCCGCCACTCTCGCCTACGCCCGTTCGCGTTTCACGATCGCGGCGAAGGCGGCGCACCTGCCGAGCGCCATCGACGGCCCCACGGTGGGGTCGTCGGCGTTGAAGCTCAGCGAGGCCACCGCCGTCAGTCGCGAGTTCGGGATGACCGGCAAGATCTGCCTGAGCCCTGACCAGTGCGCCTCGGTCAACGAGGGGCTCTCACCTTCGCAGGAGGAGATCGCCTGGGCGCGTGAGTTCTTCAGTGAGTTCGAACGTGACGGCGGAGAGATCCGCAACGGCTCGGATCTTCCCCGCATCGCTCGTGCGACCAAGATCGTCGACCTGGCACGGTCCTATGGCATCGAGGTGCACGCCGAGTACGACGACCCCGATCACGCCCCGGCGCCCTCGGACACCTACCACTACTGAGGCCGCGCACTCGTTCCCGCGCAACGGCATCCGGTGGGCCGCGAGCCTCAGCCGATCCGCAGGACGGCGGTGTCGCCGCCGGCGACGGTGATACGGATCGGTGCACCCGCATCGGCGATCTGACGTCCGGTCCAGAGGTCGGTGACCGCTCCCTGCGCACCGACGGCAGTGCGATCGACCGTCAGCGTTCGGGCCTCGGTGGACGAATTCGTGACCGACACCGCCGTCGTCCCGTCGGCCATCCGTTTCGCCCGTGTCCAGCCGTCGGCGGACACCGACCGCGCCGGGGCGGTCGTGTCCTGATCGATCGCGAGGATGCCGGGCGAGGAGAGCAGTGACCGTGTCGCGGGGTCCATGCGGGTGAGGTCGTTTCCGGCGATGAGCGGTGACCCCGCCATCGCCCACAGCGCGAGATGCGACCGCTGTTGGGCCTCGGTGAGCGCTGTGCCGACACCGATCTCGAGCATGTCGAGGTCGAGCCACCGTCCGGCGCGGATATCGGCCGATGCGCTCGCCGACGCCGCGGCGATGTCGAGAACCCCCTGATATCCCGAGACGCCGGCCGACGTACTCCACTGCGCGGTGATGTCGTTGGTGAGGCGCGTCATCGTCGCGACACCGCCCCAGTCGTGGGCCGCGCCGGGAACCGCGGCGGCGTCGGCATCGGCGGGGAGCACGATCCCGCTGTTGGGGTTGATGCTGTAGACCATCGGCCGTCCGGTCGCGCGGATCGCGTCCCGCATGGCCACGAAGGCGTCGCGCTGATCGCCGGCATCGGACTCCGAGGAACACCAGTCGTATTTCACGTAGTCGACGCCCCAGGAGGCGAAGGTCGCAGCATCGGCGGTCTCGTGGCCGCGGCTGCCCGTGGCCCCGGGATAGGTTCCCGACAACTGTGCGCAGGTGCGATCGCTCGCGCCGGCGTAGATGCCGAATCGAAGACCTCGGGCGTGCAGGTAGGCGCCGAGTGCGGCCATCCCCGACGGGAACCGTGACGACGACGCCGTCAGCCGGCCTGCGGCGTCACGGGTCGGGGTGTACCAACAGTCGTCGACGACCACGTAGCGGTATCCCGCGGCGGCGAGTCCCGACGAGACGAGGGCGTCGGCCTGCGCCCGGATCGTCGTCTCGTCGATGTCGCAGCCGAAGGTGTTCCAGCTGTTCCACCCCATCGGTGGTGTGGCCGCGACGCCCGCGATGGCGGGGGCCGAGCCGCCGAGATCGTGGGGGAGTGCGGTGGCGCATCCGGACAGGACCGCGGCCGACACCACGAGCGCAGACGCGGCGCGACGCAAGCGGTGGGTGGTCATCGACGGCGAGTGTAGGGAGCCGACCTGGCAACCGACTGCGGTGTGACTGTGCGGCCTCTTATAGCGTGGACACGTCCACGGTGGATGGACCTGCTGACGAGGGGTGGGAGTGTTCAAACGGCTCGACGCCCTGCAGCGTCGCAACCGCGGTGTGGGTTTCGTCTTCGCGGTGATCTACAAGTTCGTCGACGATCAGGGCGGCTACCTCGCGGCGCTGGTCACCTATTACGCGTTCCTGTCGTTGTTCCCGCTGCTGTTGCTGTCGACGACGATTCTCGGGTTCCTCCTCGCCGGTGATCCCGGTCTGCAGGAGAGGTTGCTCAACTCGGCGTTGGGTGAATTCCCCATCATCGGTGATCAACTCGGCGAACCGCGCCGCCTCGGTGGCGGGTCGACCGGTGTCGTCATCGGTGTGATCGGTGCCCTGTACGGCGCGTCGGGGATCGGGCAGGCCACGCAGAACGCCATGAACACGGTGTGGGCCGTCCCGCGCAACAGTCGCCCCAACCCGTTCCTCGCCCGCATCCGCAGTGTGCGCCTGCTGCTGGTGCTGGTCGTCGCCCTCGCGGGCACGACGACGTTGTCGTTGCTGGGCAACATCTTCGACTCGTTCGGGTCGGTGTGGACCGCCGTCTCCGTGGTCGGCGCCGTCGTCATCAACGCTGTCGTGTTCGCCTACGGATACCGCATCGGGACGTCACGCGATCTCTCGATGCGGCAGGTGCTCCCGGGTGCGGCGGTGATGGCGGTCGTGTGGCAACTCCTGCAGACCTTCGGCGCCTACTACGTCGAGCGGGTGGTCCGGAACGCCAGCGCCACCAACAGTGTCTTCGCCGTGGTGCTGGGACTCATGGCGTTCCTCTACCTCACGGCCATCTCGGTGGTGTTCACCGCCGAGATCAACAGCGTGCGCGTCGACAAGCTCTATCCCCGCGCCCTTCTCACCCCGTTCACCGACGACGTCGTGTTGACCCGCGGCGACCGCCGTGCCTACACCAATCAGGCCAAGGCCCAGCGCGCCAAGGGTTTCGAACAGATCGACGTCACCTTCGACAAACGCCCGCCGCCCGCCGATCCCGACGACGACAACGCTCGGGGCTGATCGGACGGACGCAGTGCGGCCCGCAAACGCACGATCCCGGCGACCTGATCGGTCGCCGGGATCGGGTGGAGATGCGAGAGTCGTCTAGCGCGAGAACATCAGTGCGCGCTTGACCTCTTGGATCGCCTGGGTGACCTGGATGCCACGCGGGCATGCGTCGGTGCAGTTGAAGGTGGTGCGGCAGCGCCAGACGCCGTCGACATCGTTGAGGATGTCGAGACGCTCGGCGGCACCCTCGTCGCGGCTGTCGAAGATGAACCGGTGCGCGTTGACGATGGCGGCCGGACCGAAGTAACTGCCCTCGTTCCAGAACACCGGGCAGCTCGTCGTGCAGCAGGCACACAGGATGCACTTGGTGGTGTCGTCGAACCGCGCGCGATCGGTCTGGCTCTGGATGCGCTCGCGGGTCGGCTCGTTGCCGCTGGTCATCAGGAACGGCTTCACGGCGCGGTACGCGTCGAAGAACGGCTCCATGTCGACGATCAGGTCCTTTTCGACCGGCAGGCCACGGATGGGCTCGACGGTGATGGTGACCTCTTTGCCCTCCTTGAAGGCGCCGTCTTTGTCGGTCGGGAGCATGTCCTTCATCAACAGCTTGCAGGCGAGACGGTTCACGCCGTTGATGCGCATCGCGTCACTACCGCAGACGCCGTGTGCACAGCTGCGACGGAACGTGAGGGTGCCGTCGAGGTAGCCCTTCACGTACAGCAGCAGGTTGAGCATGCGGTCGGTCGGCAGCGCCGGTACGCGGAAGCTCTCCCAGCCGTGCGCGTCCGGGTTCTCCGGATCGAAACGGGCGATCTTCAGGGTCACCATCGTCGCCTCGTCGGGGACGGGCGGCAACGGCGGATCGTCGGACGCGGGGGTCTTCGAGACCTCGGGTGCGATGGTCATCAGTACTTGCGCTCCATCGGTTCGTAGCGGGTCTGCACCACGGGCTTCCAGCCCAGTTCGATGTCCGAGAGCAGCTCGCTGCCCTTCTTGTAGGCCATCGTGTGGCGCATGTAGTTGGTGTCGTCGCGGTCGGGGTAGTCCTCGCGGGCGTGCCCGCCGCGCGACTCCTTGCGATTGAGCGCACCGACGACGGTGACCTCGGCCATCTCCAACAGGAACCCGAGCTCGATGGCCTCGAGCAGGTCGCTGTTGTACCGGGTTCCCTTGTCGTGCACCCGGATGTGGTTGTACCGCTCCTTGAGACCGTGGATGTCGGTCAACGCCTGCTTGAGCGTCTCCTCGGTGCGGAACACCGACGCGTTGGCGTCCATCGACGCCTGCAGCTCGGTGCGGATGTCGGCGACACGCTCGTGACCGTGCTCGGACAGCACCAGCTCGAGCCAGTTGTCGACCATCGAGGTCGGGTTCTCGGGCAGCGCGACGAACTCCGCCTTCTCGGCGTACTCCGAGGCGTAGATCCCGGCGCGGCGACCGAAGACGTTGATGTCGAGCAGCGAGTTGGTGCCCAGACGGTTCGCGCCGTGCACCGAGACGCACGCGCACTCGCCGGCGGCGTAGAGGCCCTTCACCACGGTGTCGGGGTCGGAGAGGACCTCGCCGCGGATGTTGGTCGGGATACCGCCCATGGCGTAGTGGCACGTCGGGAAGACGGGCACGTACTCGGTCACCGGGTCGACACCGAGGTAGGTGCGGGCGAACTCGGTGATGTCGGGGAGCTTCTCCTCCAGCACCTCGGCACCCAGGTGGGTCACGTCGATGTAGACGTAGTCCTTGTTCGGTCCGGCGCCGCGGCCCTCCAGCACCTCCAGGACCATCGAGCGCGCGACGATGTCGCGAGGTGCGAGGTCCTTGATGGTGGGGGCATAGCGCTCCATGAACCGCTCGCCGTCGGCGTTGCGGAGGATGCCGCCCTCGCCGCGGACCGCCTCGGAGATGAGGATGCCCAGACCCGCGAGGCCCGTCGGATGGAACTGGTGGAACTCCATGTCCTCGAGGGGGAGTCCCTTGCGGAAGACGATGCCCATGCCGTCACCGGTGAGGGTGTGGGCGTTCGACGTCGTCTTGTACATACGGCCCGAACCGCCGGTGGCGAGGATGACCGACTTCGCGTGGAAGACGTGGATCTCGCCGGTGGCCAGCTCGTAGGCGACGACGCCGGTCGCGACCTGCTCGCCGGCCTCGTTCTCCGACAGGCAGAGGTCGAGTGCGTAGAACTCGTTGAAGAACTCGACGTCGTTCTTCACGCAGTTCTGGTACAGCGTCTGCAGGATCATGTGACCGGTGCGGTCGGCGGCGTAGCAGGACCGGCGGACGGGGCTCTTGCCGTGGTCACGGGTGTGCCCGCCGAAGCGGCGCTGGTCGATCTTGCCCTCGGGGGTGCGGTTGAACGGCAGCCCCATCTTCTCGAGGTCGAGGACGGCGTCGATCGCCTCCTTGCACATGATCTCGACCGCGTCCTGGTCGGCGATGTAGTCGCCGCCCTTCACGGTGTCGAACGTGTGCCACTCCCAGTTGTCCTCTTCCACGTTGGCCAATGCGGCACACATGCCGCCCTGGGCCGCGCCGGTGTGGCTGCGCGTGGGGTAGAGCTTGGTGAGCACGGCGGTCCGCGCGCGGGGGCCGGCTTCGATGGCTGCGCGCATACCCGCGCCACCGGCACCGACTATGAGGACGTCGTAGCGATGTTCTTGCATCTGTGGTTCCCCTCTGGAGCCTGTGGCTGATGGCTGGATGTCAGACGGATGTCAGCTGACCGAGTTCACGTCGAAGGTGAGGATCGCGTAGGTGCCGAGTCCGACGGTCAGGATCATCGACAGGGCGAGGACCACGTTGAGCCAGAAGCGGGTCGAGTCCTTGCGCGAGTAGTCGGCGATCACCGTGCGGACGCCGTTGCCGCCGTGCAGCTGGGCGAGCCACAGCATGCTGAGGTCCCAGATCTGCCAGAAGGGCTGGCTCCACCGCTGGGCGACGAACGATGCGTCGATGCGATGCACGCCGCTGTCGAGCGTCAGCATGATCGTCATGTGACCGAGCGTGAGGAAGATCAGCGCGATGCCCGAGAAGCGCATGAACAGCCATGCGTTCTTCTCGAAGTTGCCGCTCTTCGGACGCCGCGGCGACCGCGGGTTGTCGAGGCTGGCGGGGCGGTCGTGGGCGGTGCCGACCGTCTTGGCGAGCTTGGGTGCTTCTGAGGTGGTCATCGTTGTCCTCCCCTCCTATGCGTGATCGATCAGGATCGCGAGCAGCCGGACTGCGGCTGCGGCGAAGACGACGAAGAAGATGCCGAGGATCGTCCAGAGCATCTGACGCTGGTACTTCGGGCCCTTCGACCAGAAGTCGACCAGGATGATCCGCACGCCGTTGAGCGCGTGGTAGAGCACGCAGGCGACCAGACCGATCTCCATGAGACCGATGATCGGCGACTTGTAGGTGTCGATGATCTGCGTGTACGTGTCCGGGTTCACGCGGATCATCGCGGTGTCCAGGACGTGGACGAACAGGAAGAAGAAGATCGACACGCCGGTGATGCGGTGCAGGACCCAGGACCACATGCCTGGATCACCGCGGTACAGGGAGCGGCGGCGGATCGGCTCCGGCGCGACCTCGGTCTGAGTACTCATCGAAAAAATGGCCTCCAACATCGACGGTGGATGCGATGAACCCGGCGTGCTCCGGCTCTATCGTCGACCTACCTCATCGACTTTAAACCTAAGCTGACGGCGGTAAGAATCGGTATGAGTCGAAGCGCGAACAGCGGTGTTTGCGAATAAGGCTTGCCTTACTTGAGTTTCGGCGCCGGGAGTCGCCCCGGACGCCCCGCGAAGGCCGGACGGGGAGGGCCCACGGTGACCGCAGAAATCGACTGGGATCTGTTGCGTGACAAGGCGACAGAGGTGATGCGCACGGCCTATGCGCCCTATTCGGACTATCCGGTCGGTGCGGCCGCCCTCACGTCCGATGGACGTGTCGTCGTCGGATGCAATGTGGAGAATGTCTCATACGGTCTGGGTATCTGCGCGGAGTGTTCCCTGGCCGCGGACCTGCACCGGACCGGTGGAGGTCGACTGAGAGCGGTCAGCGTGGCCGACGGACGTGGTCAGATCCTCATGCCCTGTGGTCGGTGCCGACAGATCCTGTTCGAGCACGGCGGAGGCGAGCTGCTCGTCGACCACCGCGCGGGACCGCGCCCGCTCGCGACGCTGCTGCCCGACGCGTTCGGCCCCGACGACCTGTCGGCCGGCCGCACGACCGACCCGGCGGCGGGGTCATGACGGTCCCCGACGCGGTGTCGGTGATCGCGGCCAAACGCGACGGCCACGCACTGACCGACGAGCAGATCGACTGGGTCGTCGACGCCTTCACGACCGGCGGCGTCGCCGACGAGCAGATGTCGGCGCTCGCGATGGCGATCCTGCTGCGCGGGATGGACCGTCGGGAGGTCGCGCGGTGGACCGCGGCGATGATCGCCTCCGGTGAGCGGATGGACTTCTCGGGTCTGCGGCGCGGCGACCGCTCGCTGCCGACGGTGGACAAGCACTCGACAGGCGGTGTCGGGGACAAGATCACGCTCCCGCTCGCACCCCTGGTCGCCTCGTACGGGGTGGCGGTCCCGCAGCTGTCCGGTCGGGGCCTGGGCCACACCGGCGGAACCCTCGACAAGCTCGAATCCATCCCGGGCTGGCGGGCGGACCTCACCACCGACGAGATGATGACGCAGCTCCGCGAGGTCGGCGCGGTCGTCTGCGCCGCGGGTGCGGGTCTCGCCCCGGCCGACAAGAAGCTCTACGCCCTGCGAGACGTGACCGGCACCGTCGAGTCCATCCCGCTCATCGCCTCGTCGATCATGAGCAAGAAGATCGCCGAGGGCACCGGCGCGCTGGTCCTCGACGTGAAGGTGGGCACCGGCGCGTTCATGAAGACCCTCGACGACGCACGCGAGCTCGCGCGAACCATGGTGGCTCTCGGCGCCGACTCGGGCGTGGCGACGGTGGCGCTGCTGACCGCGATGTCGACACCGCTGGGACGGACCGCCGGCAACGCCCTCGAGGTCGAGGAGTCCCTCGAGGTGCTCGCCGGCGGCGGCCCCGCGGACGTGGTGGAGCTGACCGTCACCCTGGCGCGCGAGATGCTCGCGGCGGCCGGCGTCGACGTCGATCCCGCCGAGCACCTGCGCAACGGACGGGCGATGGACAGCTGGCGGGCGATGATCTCCGCCCAGGGCGGCGATCCCGACGCCCCGCTGCCGACCGCGCACCACACCGAGGACGTCCTCGCCGCCGACGACGGCGTCGTGACACGGCTCGACGCGCTGGCCGTCGGGGTGGCCGCCTGGCGCCTGGGCGCCGGTCGCGCACGCCAGGGGGCGCCGGTGCAGGCCGAGGCCGGGGTGCGGTGGCATGTGGTGCCCGGTGATCGCGTCCGGCGCGGCCAACCGCTCATGACGCTGGCGACGCAGACCCCCGAGCGATTCGACGCCGCGCGTGCCGCTCTCGCCGACGCCGTCGACATCGGGCCCGTGCCCGCCGGCGACAGCGATGCGATGTCGGCCACGATCGGCGGGCCGTTGATCATCGAGCGCGTTACCGTCGGATCATGACCGCCGCCGCTGATCCGTCGTTCTCACCCACCCCCGCCGCGATGGATCTGTCGTCGGTGGCGCTGGCCCCGAAAGTGTTGCTCCACGACCACCTCGACGGTGGTCTGCGCCCGGCGACCGTCCTCGAGCTCGCGCACGAGGTCGGGTACTCCGAGCTGCCCGCCGACGACGCCGACGGTCTGGCCCGCTGGTTCCGCGAGTCGGCCGACAGCGGGTCGCTGGTGCGCTACCTCGAGACCTTCACCCACACCGTCGCGGTGATGCAGACCGCCCCCGCCCTGGCGCGGGTGGCCCGTGAGTGCGCGCTCGATCTCGCGAACGACGGTGTCGTCTACGCCGAGATCCGCTTCGCCCCCGAGCAACACCTGACGACCGGCCTGAGCCTCGACGAGGTCGTCGAGGCCGTCCTGCGGGGGTTCGACGAGGGTGCCGCCGAGGCCGCCGATGCAGGACGCCGTATCGAGGTCCGCTGCCTCGTCACCGCCATGCGCCACGCCGCACGGTCCCGCGAGATCGCCGAGCTGGCGGTGCGGTTCCGTGACCGGGGGGTCGTGGGCTTCGACATCGCCGGCGCCGAGGCGGGCTACCCGCCGAGCCGACACCTCGACGCCTTCGAGTACATGCGGGCCAACAACGCACCGTTCACGATCCACGCCGGCGAGGCGTTCGGGCTGCCCTCGATCCATGAGGCGATCAGCTTCTGCGGCACCGACCGACTGGGTCACGGGGTGCGGGTCATCGACGACATCACGCTGCCCGCCGGGACCGATCTCGCCGCCCACCAGTTCGGCGGTGCGGAACTGGGCGTCATCGCGAACTATGTGCGTGACAAGCGCATCCCGTTGGAACTGTGCCCGAGTTCGAACGTGCAGACCGGCGCGGTCGCGAGCATCGCCGAGCACCCCTTCAACGTACTGGCCCGTCTGCGCTTCCGCGTGACGGTCAACACCGACAACCGACTGATGAGCGACACGTCGATGAGCAAGGAGTTCATCACGCTGCACAACCAGTTCGGTTACGGCTGGGCCGATTTCGAACGGTTCACGGTGAACGCGATGAAGTCCGCGTTCGTGCACTTCGACGAGCGCCTCGCGCTCATCGACGACGTGATCAAGCCCGGCTACGCGGTGCTGATCGGCTGATCGGCCCGGTGGCGCCGACCGCTCACTTGACGGTGAGGCGGTCCTCGAGCTCGTGCACCAGCGCCCGCCACGCCTCGGACTCGTTGTCGAAGGGCCCGCTGGGAGCCAGCCGCTTCGGATCCGGGTTGATCGCGTAGTTGACGAACCACCCCAGTGGGGTGGTCGATCCCAACGCCTCGGACACCGAGTCGTCGTCGGCGAAGTCGGCTGCGTCGTTGAGCAGTTCGACCGCGAGCTCGAGCTGCTTGCGGTCGATGCGGCGCGGACCGTCGGTGATGTCCTCGGCGAGCCCGGGGAGCACGTAGACGTTCTCGTCGAAGACGTCGACCTCGAGGGAACCGTCGGTGGCGGCCACCTGGATCTCCGAGTAGGTGCTCACCTCCGACAACTCGTGGTCGGTGTTGTCGGCGAGGTACCGGACGAGCGCGCGCTCGGACGTGAAGACGTAGATCGAACCGTCCTTGCCCAGGAAAATCGGGTCGTCACCGAGGTAGCAGCGCAGCGTGAAGTACTCCGAGGCGTCGGTGACGATGCGGATCGGGTCGATGCCGACCCCACCCCAGAAGTCGTCCTCGAGGTCCTGCTCGTCGGCGTCGTCCTCGTCGTCGGCGGCTGCGGCGTGGCGGCCGCGGGACTCCGAGGCGTCCGAATCCTCACCGGGCGTGACGATCTCGACGTCGTCGTCCTCGCCGGGCTCGTCCTCGTCCTCGGCGCTCGCCGCGGCCTCGAGCTCGGCTTCGGCCACCGACACCGCCGAGGCGTCGACCTCGGGCGTGGAGATCACGTCGTCGATCGCGTCGACCACGTCGTCCCAGTGCTTGTCGATGAGGCCGCCGATGCGTCCCCAGAGCTCCTGGCCCTCTTTGCCGATGAAGTTGCGGGTGCCGGTGGTGACCGCACCCAGGATCGGGTTGCCGTTGAAGAACTTGGTGACGGTGGTGAGTTCGCAGACCTCACCGATGATCCGCACGATCTCCAGGACGTCCTCGAGCTCGGCGATCACCTCGGGGGAGGGGTCCTCGGAGGCCAGCTCGGGCACGCCGATCAGGTCGTAGGACTTGTCCTCGGCGGGCACCAGCTCCTCGGCCTGCAGCCCCACCACGGTCTCCCAGGCGGGGTGTTCGACGAGATCGTTGTCGTCGTTGGTGCGGATGAACGCCACCAGGTGTGCGACATCGCCGAAGCCGTAGAGGTCCTCGTCGAGCCCCAGGAAGGCCTCCCACTCGTCGTCACCCTCACGCCACCGAGGTGCCCAGAGGGTGAAGGCGTTCCCGTCGGTCAATCCGAGTTCGATCGGTACGATGTCTCCGGCCATGGGAACGAAGCCTAGCCACCGATTCTGATGAGTGGCCACGTGCCCTGGTGAACATCGCGTGCGCGTCTCGTTCGCGCCGTATGCCCGGTCACCGCGGACGGTAGAAGCCCTCGAAGGTCTGATCGAGGTTCGTGGTCCGGATTGCTGACAGCTGGACGGGGTCTCCGGCCTCGATCATCTGATTGTTCCCGACGATCATCGCGACATGTCCCGACCAGACGGCGAGATCGCCCGGCAGCAGTTCGGACCGGTCCACGCGGAACCCCGCCGTGTCCTGGTCCTGGGCGAGCCGAGGGAGCTCGACCCCGGCCTGGCGATAGGCGTATTGGGTCAGAGCGCTGCAGTCCAGTCCGCGTCCCGGTGTGGTGCCGCCCCAGGCGTAGGGGACACCACGCTGGCTCAACGCGGCCCGAACGGCCGTGGCGGCACGCTGGTTCGGGGCCCAAGCGACCGACCCGTCGGGCAACGTGATGGGCACGGCGCCCGGTGTCGGTGGGCGTCCAGTGGTCGCTGCCGGGTGGAGATCGCCGGCCGACGCCGAGCGGGTGGACGCGCCGGACGAGGTGGCGGGACGCCCGGTCTGTCGACCGGGTCGCGACGACGACCGTCCCGCAGACGTGCTGACCTGTTTCATCAGCGTGGCGAGATCGGGCAGCGATGCCGGTGCGGCCTGTCGCCCGAGGCGCTGCGCCCGCCGAGCCAACGCACCGAGGCGATCATGGGTGCGCCGCACCACCGCCAGGGCGCGCTGGAGATGTTCGGCGGCGACCGGGATCAGCGCGGCGACACCGTTCGGGGTGTACACCGACGGACCGAGTGCGTCGGCCGCGGTCACGAACGAGTCGAGAACGGTCCGCAGCTCCCGGGCGGCCGCGGCGACCTCGGCCCTGCCCTCGTCGAGGAGGTCGGCGGCGTCGGCGCTGTCGTCGGCGAGTTGCCGGCCGTGTCGGCGGTGCGCCCCGATGGTCTGCTCGGCGGTGTCGGCCGCGCGTGATTGCCACTGCGACAACGCTTTCTGCGTGGCACCCTCGAGGTCTTGCGAGGACCGCTCCAGACGGCAGCAGCAGTCGCGCAGTGCGGTCGCGGGATCGGTGCCCGGCATCTCGCCTGTTCCCACCGACGCCAACAGCGTGCGGATCGGCATGGCCAGGACATCGATCGGGCTGGTCATGCGAAGGTCCCGTCGATGGACTGTGCCGCATCGGCGTCGGTGTGCAGGTACGCCACCCGCGTCGCCTCGACGGCCACGCCGATCAGTGCGAGCCGTCGGCCGTGATCGGCCACCGACGCGGTGTGACGGGTGGTGGTGTCGAGCACGGCCGCGGCGAAGTCGGCCCCGATCGGACCGACGGTGGCCGCGAGCGGTGCCATGGCGGCGACTGCGGCGTGCGGAGCGACGACGGACGCGGCGAGTGCGATGACGGTGTGGTGCAACTGCGACAGTGCATCCGGGGTGACCGATACGGAATTCATGCCCTCTACGACGGGGCGGTGGCCCGAGCGGTTCCCGTGGATCTCCATTCGTCGTCGCGACGGCTCTAGGATCGCCCCATGGACGTGACGGTCGTCGACCACCCACTGGCCCGAGCTCGACTCACCACCCTTCGTGATCGGCGCACCGACAACGCGTCGTTCCGCGGGGCGCTCGCCGACCTCACCCAGATGCTGATCTACGAGGCGCTGGCGTCGGCCGAGGTTGCCGACGTCTCGATCACGACCCCGGTCGCCGACACCGTGGGCGCACGGTTGGCCAACCCGCCGCTGCTGGTGCCGGTGCTCCGTGCGGGACTGGGCATGGTGGAGCAGGCCCATGCGATGGTGCCCGAGTCGAACGTCGGCTTCGTCGGCATCGCCCGCGACGAGACCACACATCAGCCGGTGCCGTACCTGGAGTCGCTGCCCGCCGATCTCTCGACGACCCCGGTGTTCGTCCTCGACCCCATGTTGGCGACCGGAGGATCGATGCTGCACACCATCGACCTCCTGCGGCAGCGCGGTGCGGTGGCCGTGACCGCGGTGTGCGTCGTCGCCGCTCCCGAAGGCGTTGCCACGCTGGAGGAGTCAGGCCATCCGATGCGGCTGATCACCGCGGCCGTCGACGACGGCCTCAACGGCGACGCCTACATCGTGCCCGGCCTCGGCGACGCCGGCGACCGTCAGTTCGGCCCGCGCTGACCCGGTGAGGTGGCCGACCACCGTCCGTCGGTGCGGCGCAACTCCACAGGGTGCGCGAAGCACTCGGTGATCGTCGTCGAGGTCAACGATTCTGCGACCGGACCCTGCACCACGCTGCGACCGTCGCGCAGGAGCAGAGCGTGCGAGGTCGACGTCGGCAGGTCCTCGAGGTGGTGGGTGACCAGGATGCTCGCGAGATCGGCGACCTGAGAACGCAACTGATCGATCCCGGCGAGGAGTTGCTCTCGGGCGGCGAGATCGAGGCCGGTCGCAGGCTCGTCGAGCAGGAGCAGCGACGGCTGCGCCATGAGGGCACGGGCGACGAGGGTGCGTCCCCGCTCGCCCTGACTCATCGTGGTCCACCGCAGTTCGCGCCGGTCGGCCATGCCCAGGATGGCGAGCAGGTCA
Source organism: Williamsia sp. Leaf354 (assembly GCF_001424365.1). Lineage (NCBI taxonomy): Bacteria > Bacillati > Actinomycetota > Actinomycetes > Mycobacteriales > Nocardiaceae > Williamsia > Williamsia sp. Leaf354. Next base: position 144,049 of record NZ_LMPL01000004.1, on the reverse strand, counting down.
TCGGCGCGCTCGTGCTCGGCGCGGGTGTAGGTGCGGCGGTGATCGAGCTCGGGGGTGTTGGTGAGGCCGGTCAGGACGACGTCGTGGACCGGCAGCGGCAGGTCGAGCCGATGCCGTGGGTCGACGTGGCCGATATGGGTGCGCAGCTCCCGCATGTCGACACGTCCGAGCCGGGCCCCGAGCACGTCGACCGTGCCGTGGGTGGGATGTCCGAAGGCGCCGAGGATGTGCAGCAGCGTCGACTTCCCCGCGCCGTTCGGACCGAGCAGCGCCCAGTGCTCCCCGGCGGAGACCTCGAGCGCGATGTCCCGCAACAGGAATCGTCCCCCGCGGACCACATCGACCCCCGACACCGCGACGACCGGGCCGATCATCGGAGGTCACCGAGTTCGCGTGCCGCGACGCGCAGATCGTCCAGCAGGATGTCGGCGCGACGCTTGTCCTCGTCGAGACGTTCGGGGCCGCCGGCCGCTACGACGACCTCGAGATAGAACTTGACCTTCGGCTCGGTGCCCGAGGGGCGGACGATCACGCGGACGTCGTGGCCGGGGGAATGGCCGGTGAACTCGACGGCGTCGGTGCGCAGATGGTCGGTGCGCGTGGCGAAGTCGGAACGGGCGACGCCGACGCCGCAGAGCGTCGCCGGGGGACGGGTGCGCAGGCGGGTCATGATGGCGGTGATGTCGTCGGCGGTGTCGGTGCGGACCGACACCTGCCCGGTGCGGTGGACGCCGTGGCGCGCGAACAGCTCGTCGAGGGCTGCGGCGAGATCCTGTCCGGCAGAATTCCGTTCGTGCGCGAGCACCGCGAGAGCCACCGCCGCACTGATGCCGTCCTTGTCGCGGACGGCGTCGGGATCGACACAGTGTCCGATGGCCTCCTCGTAGGCGTAGCGCAGGCCCTCACCGGCCCGGACCAGCCATTTGAAGCCGGTGAGCGTGCGGGTGTGCAGCGCGCCGGCGGCGTCGGCGATGCGGCCGAGGAGGGTGCTCGACACGATGGTCGTGGCGACCAACGGCGCGCCTGCATCGGTCGACGAATCGTGCTGCGACAGTGCGGCCGTCGAGAGCAGCGCACCCGTCTCGTCACCGGTCAGCATCCGCCACGCGCCGTCGACGACGGCGCCCACGGCGCACCGATCCGCGTCGGGATCGAGCGCGATCGCGATGTCGGCGTTGCTTCGGGCGGCCAGGTCGAGAAGCAGATCCGCTGCTCCCGGCTCCTCGGGGTTCGGGAAGGCGACGGTGGGGAAGTCGGGGTCGGGGGCGAACTGCTCGTCGACCACCACCACGTCGGTGACACCCGCGGCGGCCAGCGCGCGGAGCGTGAGATCACCGCCGACACCGTGCATCGGCGTCAACGCCACACGCAGGGTCGACGAGCGGGAGCCGTGTCGCTCGAGCAGCCGCGACAGGTAGGCCTCGACCGCGTCGACGGCCCGCGGATCGGTGACCGGTGCTCCGGTGGCGGGCACCACGAGCGCGTCGACGGCCATCCGCGCGATACGTTCCTCGATCTCGGCGTCGACGGGCGGGATGATCTGCGCCCCTGCGTCCATCGGCCCACCGCCGAGGTAGACCTTGTACCCGTTGTCGGCCGGCGGGTTGTGGGATGCGGTGATCATCACCCCGGCGACCGCGCCGAACCGGCGAGTGGTGAACGCGACGACAGGCGTGGGAACCGGTGTGGCGAAAGCGATGACGTCGAACCCGCGATCGCGGAGAACGCCGGCGGCGTCGGCGGCGAAGGGGTGCGAACCGTGGCGGGCGTCGTGCCCCACCACGACCGATCCGCCGGCGTGCCCGGCGTCGATCAGCCAGTCGGCGAGAGCAGTGGTCGTGTGGATCACCACCAGGCGGTTCATCCCGTTGGGCCCGCCGCGGACCGGCCCGCGCAGTCCTGCGGTCCCGAAATGAAGACGGTCGGCGAAGCGCTGCGCCAGCGCGGTCGGATCGAGTCCGGTGAGCTCGTCGCGCGTCACCGGGTCGGGATCGGCGGCGATCCACGCCTCGACGGCTGTTGTGTCGTTCGAGGTCACAGGCGCTCGATGACCTGCGCCAGCAGGTGGCCCATGTCGCCCGCCGACCGACGGCCGACATCGAGGACCTCGGTGTGATCGAGAGGCTCCCCGGTGATCCCGGCGGCGAGGTTGGTCACCAGCGACATGCCCAGGACCTCCATGCCCGCGGCGCGGGCGGCGATGGTCTCGTGCACCGTCGACATGCCCACGAGGTCCGCGCCCATCGTGCGCAGCATCCGGATCTCGGCGGGGGTCTCGTAGTGCGGGCCGGGCAGTCCGGCGTAGACACCTTCGGCGAGGTCGCCACGCACCTCGCGGGCGACCGCGCGCAGCCGGGGCGAATAGGCGTCGACGAGATCGACGAACTGCGCGCCCACCAGCGGTGATCGCGCGGTGAGGTTCAGGTGGTCGCTGATCAACACCGGCTGACCGACCGACATGTCGTCGCGCAGCCCACCCGCGGCGTTGGTGAGCACGACTGTCGTCGCGCCGGCGGCGGCGGCGGTGCGCACCGCGTGCACGACACGCGCCAGGGGATTTCCCTCGTAGGCGTGCGTTCGTCCGAGCAGGACCAGCACCGATCGGGAACCGATGCGCACCGAGTGGACGACGCCGGAGTGTCCGGCGGCGCTCGGCGCCGTGAAGCCCGGGAGGTCCGCCATCGCGAGTGTCGCGACCGGGGAGCCGAGGGCGTCGGCGGCCGGCGCCCATCCCGAGCCCAGCACGACGGCGACGTCGTGTGTCGGCACGCCGGTGGCCTCGCCGATCGCGGCGGCGGCCGCGTTCGCGGCGGCGGTGGGGTCAACGGTCGGGTCGGGATCGCTGGACGCGGGTCCGCTGCTCATGGGTCGAGGGTAGATCGACGCCGACGGCTGCGCCGCGGGAGGATATGGTCGTGCGATGCCGTATCTGACCCGCACCGATGACATCTGGGAGCTCTACCTGGGTGCCGAGGGATCCGAACTCGCCCCGGACAACCCGGAGAACCGTTTCGCAGGTTCGTGGATCTCCGAGGTCCGCGGTCTGCTCGAGACCGTCGCCGACGACGCCACCGGGGCACTGGTGATCACCGCGACCGGGAAATTCTTCAGCAACGGACTCGAGATCGCCGAGGTCGCCGATCCGACGAAGCTCGAGGGCTACATCGATTCGGTGCACGACATCTACGCCCGGGTGCTCACGCTCCCGGTGGCCACGGTCTCCGCGGTCAACGGCCATGCCTTCGGCGCCGGAGCCATGCTCGCACTGTGCGCCGACCACCGCGTCATGCGCACCGAGCGCGGCTACTGGTCGCTGCCCGAGGTGGCGCTCGGCATGCCGTTCCCGCTCGGAATGGCGTCGCTGCTGCACGAACGGCTGCCCGAGTCGGTCCGCACGGAGGCGATGACGACGGGCCGCCGCTACGGCGGCTCGGAGTCGGCGCAGCTCGGGATCGTCGAGGAGGCCGTCGACGTCGACGAGTTGCTCACCCGCGCCCGTGCCGTGGCCGCCGAACGCACCGCGTTCGCCGGCGCCAACCTCCACGCCATCAAGAAGGGGATGCGTCGGGCTCTGCTCGCCGACCTCGCACCGCAGACGTCGTGATGGACCTCGTCGACGCGTGGCTCGCGACGCACGAGACCGAGATGATCGGCTGGCGCCGAGATCTCCACGCACACCCCGAGCTGTCGCGCCAGGAACACCGCACCACCGAGTTCGTGATGGCCGAGCTGTCCAGCGTCGGTCTGCACCCGCAACGGCTGCCGCTCGGCACCGGTGTCGTGTGCGACCTCGGGCCGGCGGGCCCGCGTATCGCACTGCGCGCCGACATGGACGCGCTACCGATCGCCGAGCGCACCGGGCTGCCGTTCACCTCCACCATCGACGGGGTCTCGCACTCCTGCGGCCACGACGCACACACCGCGATCCTGGTCGCCGTCGCGAAGATCCTGGCCGCCGCCGGCGATCTCCCGGTCGGTGTGCGCCTGGTGTTCCAGGCCGCGGAGGAGGTGATGCCCGGAGGCGCTCGTGACGCCGTCGAAGCCGGTGTCACCCAGGGCATCTCGCGATTCTTCGCATTGCACTGCGACCCGAAGCTCGAGGTCGGCAAGGTGGGACTGCGGGTCGGCCCCATCACCTCGGCAGCCGACCACATCGATCTGCAGCTGCACTCGCCCGGCGGCCACACCTCGCGACCACACCTCACCGGTGACCTCGTGCACGCCATGGGGACGGTCATCACCGGCCTGCCCGCCGTGCTGTCGCGCCGTATCGACCCGCGCACCGGGACGGTGATGGTCTGGGGGTCGGCCCATGCCGGCAACGCCGCCAACGCCATTCCCCAGGAGGGACGCCTTCGCGGCACGGTTCGCACCGGCGACCACGCCACATGGGCGTTGCTGGAGCCGCTGGTGACCGAGGTGATCGCCGGTCTGCTTGCCCCGCTCGGTGTGCGTCACCAGTTGAACTACCACCGCGGCGTGCCGCCGGTGGTCAACGATCCCGAGGCCACCGAGATGTTGCGGCGCAGCGCGCAGGCCGTGGGTCCCGACACCGTCGCCGACACCGCGCAGTCCGGTGGTGGCGAGGACTTCTCGTGGTACCTCGAACACGTCCCGGGGTCGATGGGCCGTCTCGGCGTGTGGAGCGGTGACGGTGCGCAGGTCGACCTGCACCAGCCGAATTTCGACCTCGACGAACGTGCCATGGCCGTCGGCGTCCGCACCCTCGCGGGACTCGTGCTCGGCGCTCCCGCTGCCTGACGGTCAGGTGTTGAAGCTCTCCCCGGGGCCGGGACCGACGTTGCGGGCGTCGCGCACGCGCAGGGCGTGGACGTACTCGGCGGGTGCGCCGGCGATCTCGGCCGCCTCGGCCATCACGCCGATGTAGCGGGCCGAGGGCAGTCCGCCCTCGAAGGCGTCGAGCACATAGAGCCACGCGAGAACGGCGCCGTCGGCGGTGTCGATGCGTGCGCGGATCTTGCGGTGGATCCCGAGCTCGGATCCCTCCCAGCTGTCCAGCGAACTCTCGTCCTCGGGTGTGACGTCGTAGAGGACGACGAAGACGCGCGCGTCGGGATCGGACTTGTCCTCGGTGACCGTGGCGAGGGCGCCCTCCCAGCCGATGTCGCCGCCGCCGAAGGTGAGTCGCCACCCGTTGAGCCAGCCGGTACCGGCCATGGGGGAGTGCGGGGCGCGTTCCATCATCTGGTCCGGATGCATGTTCGATCCGTACGCGGCGTAAATCGGCACGGCGAAAGCCTAGATGGTCCCGTCCGCACGGGACAGGGCGCGGTCGGCGAAGTCGTCACCGATCGAGCTCTCGTGTCGGATCGACTAGGTTTTGGGTCAGGGCGGGCACAACCCGGCGCCGTGGACGACGCCGGATTCGAGGATCCAGGAGTGATGCACACGTGACGACCATCGCGATCATCGGCGGCGGACCGGCCGGTTACGAAGCGGCCCTGGTGGCCGCCGCGTACGGGGCCGAGGTCACGGTGATCGACGCCGACGGCATCGGTGGCGCGTGTGTGCTGTGGGACTGCGTCCCCTCGAAGACGTTCATCGCCTCGACCGGTATCCGCACCGAGGTGCGCCGCGCGGTCGACCTGGGCATCAACCTCCATCACGACGACGCCGTCGTCTCCCTCCCGCAGATCCACCAGCGGGTCCGCGACCTCGCCTATGCACAATCGGCCGACATCCGATCCCGACTGCTCAGCGAGGGCGTGACGGTGATCGCCGGACGCGGCCGACTCGGCGACGCCGAGACGGGCATGTCCACCCACACCGTGATCGTCACCCCGGTCGGCGACGACGGAGCTGCCGACGGCGAGGAGCAGACCGTCCTGGCCGACGTGGTCCTCATCGCGACCGGTGCGTCACCGCGCGTGCTGCCCTCGGCCCAGCCCGATGGCGAACGGATCCTCACCTGGCGTCAGCTCTACGACCTGGAGGAGCTGCCCGAACACCTCGTGGTCGTCGGATCCGGTGTGACCGGCGCGGAGTTCGTGCACGCCTACACCGAGCTGGGTGTGCAGGTGACCCTGGTCTCCAGCCGCGATCGCGTGCTGCCCGGTGAGGACGAGGACGCGGCGCTGGTCCTCGAGGATGTCCTGGCCGAACGCGGGGTCACGCTGATCAAGCACGCCCGCGCCGATGCCGTCCGACGCAGCGGCGACGGGGTCGACGTCCATCTCGCCGACGGGCGGGTCATCACCGGATCGCACGTGCTGATGACGGTCGGGTCGGTGCCCAACACCGACAACCTCGGGCTCGACAAGGTCGGGGTCGAGCTGGCAGCGGGTGGCTACCTCGCGGTCGACCGCGTGTCGCGAACGGGGGCGTCGGGGATCTACGCGGCGGGCGACTGCACCGGATTGCTGCCCCTTGCCTCGGTCGCCGCGATGCAGGGCCGTATCGCGATGTACCACGCGCTCGGCGAGGGCGTGGTGCCGATCAAGCTCAAGACCGTCGCCTCGGCGATCTTCACCCGTCCCGAGATCGCGACCGTCGGTGTGAGCCAGCAGGCCATCGACGACGGTGAGTATCCCGCTCGGACGGTGATGTTGCCGCTGGCGACCAACCCCCGCGCGAAGATGAGCGGACTGCGTCGCGGTTTCGTGAAGATCTTCTGCCGACCCGCGACCGGTGTCGTGATCGGTGGGGTCGTGGTGGCGCCCAACGCATCCGAGCTCATCCTGCCCATCGCTCTGGCCGTGCAGAACAAGCTGCCGGTCAACGATCTCGCGCAGACGTTCTCGGTGTACCCGTCGCTCACGGGTTCGGTGACCGAGGCGGCACGGCAGCTGATCCGCCACGACGACCTCGACTAGTCGGTCTCACATAGCGGGAATCGTATTCCATTTTCTGGAGGTGGCGGCGTAACGTCGTCGACGGGACATCCCCACCCTCTCTGGTGACCACACGCATCACCGACTCTTCTCGCCCCTGTCGGAGTGTGTCGTGCCTTCCCCCGCTTCCCTCGTCCCGCCCTCTGTCCACCCGTCGCGTTCGGCTGCCGCCGTGCCGGGATCGGCCATCCGAGACCTCCTGCGACTGACCGAGACGCCGACGGTCCTGAGCATGGCCGGCGGGCTGCCCGCCACCGAGCTGATACCGGCGCAGCGCATCGCCGACGCCACCGCCGCGGCCGTCGGTGACCGGGAACTGCTGCAGTACACCGCCAGTGCTGGACTGCGGCGCACGCGCGAGTCGATCGCCCGCCACGAGTCCGTGGCGCCCGAGGAGGTCCTCGTCACCCACGGTTCGCAACAGGCGCTGTCGCTGCTCGCCGCGGCGCTGGTCGATCCCGGCGACGTCGTCGTGGTCGATGACCCGGTGTATGTCGGTGCGATGCAGGTGTTCGCATCGGTCGGCGCCGACATCCGGGGGCTACCCCTGACCGACGGGGGCATCGACGTCTCGCTGCTCGGGCAGTGGTGCGCCGACGGGCTTCGGCCGACGATCGTGCACACGGTCACCGCGTTCCACAATCCCGGGGGCGTCAGCGCCGACGCGGGTCGACGGCGTGACCTCGCCGAGCTGGCCGAGCGCTACGGCTTCTGGGTCATCGACGACGATCCCTACGGCCGCCTGCGGTTCCGTGGTGACATGCCGGCGCCGACGCGCAGCTTCGGCGACCGCGTCATCACACTCGGGTCAGCGTCGAAGATCCTCGCGCCCGCACTCCGCGTCGGATGGCTGATCGCCCCGCCGCAGGTGGTCGCACTCGTCGAACGGATCCGGCAGAGCGCGGACCTGTGCGGCTCGGCCCTGTGCCAGGCCGTCGTCGGCGACCTGCTCGACGACACGGATTGGCTCGCCGCGCACATCGCCGCGGTCGCCGGAGCCTACGGTCGGCGTGCGAATGCGCTCGTCGCTGCCCTCGACGACGTCTTCGGTGAGGCCATCGAGACATCGGTGCCCGATGGCGGCATGTTCTGCTGGGCGCGACTGCCCGGCGTGAACACCTCGTCGCTGTTGGACGCGGCGGTCGATAATGGAGTGGCATACGTTCCGGGACAGGCATTCTCGGTGCACAGAGATCTGTCCGATCGGTTGCGTCTCAGTTTCGCGACGTTGACCGAGGATCAGTTGTGCACGGCAGCGGGCCGGCTACGCGCGGCGGCGGCCGCTGGTTAGAGTGAGGTGCCCGTTCGTCGTGTCCGGTCGTGAAGGAGCACCCATGCCCACTGTTCTCGTCACCGGAGCCGGTCGCGGAATCGGTCTCGCGACGACCGAGCGACTCGCCGGCGCGGGCTGGCAGGTCTACGCCGGAGCGCGGTCGGCTGACCATCTCGCGGCCCTGGGTGCGCTCGCCAACGTGCACCCGGTTCGCCTCGACGTCACCGATCCTGATGCCGTCGCCGCCCTTACCGACGTTCTTCCCGACCGTCTCGACGCCGTCGTGAACAACGCGGGCATCGTGGTGCAGGGGCCGGTGGAGGGTGTCGCGCCCGCCGACATCGCCCGGCAACTCGATGTGAACGTCACGGGCCAGATCGCGGTGACGCAGGCTGTGCTGCCGTTGCTGCGGGCGAGCGCGGGTCGGATCGTGTTCATCTCCTCGGTGAGTGGGCGTGTCACCACGCCGGGTACCGGCGTGTACAGCGCATCGAAGTACGCGCTGGAATCACTGGCCGACGCGCTGCGGATCGAGTTGCGTCCGTGGAAGATCGGGGTCAGCCTCGTCGAGCCGGGCACCACACACACCGACATCTGGACCGGCATGCTCGACGCCTTCGATGCCATGGTGTCGGGGCTCAGCGACGAGCACCGTCGCCTCTACGCCTCGCAGAACGCAGGTATGCGTCGACTGCTCCCGCGTCTGCAGAAGACCGCCGTGCCGCCGGAGAAGGTCGCCACCGCCGTCGAGAGGGCCCTCACCGATCGGCGGCCGAGGCCGCGTTACCTCTGCGACGCACCGAGTCGTGCCCAGGTCGCGCTCAGCGCCGTGACCCCGACGCGTGTCACCGATCTCGTGTTGTCGGTCGCCACGCGCAAGGGCTGAACCCGCGGCAGGTCACATCCGCGGCCAGGAGGTACCGGTCTCGGTTTCGGCGCGTTGCCAGAGGCGTTGCGCGAGAGCGTAATCACTGGCCTGGGCGGTGCGTCCGGCGAGGGTCGGGCCGCCTTTGAGTCCGAGCCGGCTGTCGATGCCGACGTAGCTGCCCGGCGGGATCGGTTCGGTCATGCAGTAGAGCGTGGGTGCCGCGCCGGCGTCGGTGTCGTTGGCGAGGGTCTTCGCGATCGTCTGGGTCACAGTGTGGAACATTGACATCAGCGGTGCGTCGGAGACGTTCGACAGATTCGACGCGACCCACCCCGGGTGGGTCAGAGCGGTGGTGACCGTCGAGCCCGACTCCCGGAGGCGTCGATCGAGTTCGAGACCCCACAGCATGACGGCGAGCTTCGAGCGGCCGTAGGCGCCCATGGGGTTCCACCGCGAGCGGGTGAGGTGGAGATCGTCGAGGTCGAGCGTCGCGAACTTGTGGGCGTCGGAGCCGACGTTGACGATCTGCGAACGGACACGTGGTGCCACGAGGTTGGTCAGGGCGAACGGCCCGAGGAAGTTGGTCCCGATCGACATCTCGAAACCGTCGGTGGTCGTCTCGCGCTTCTGCGCGACCAGTCCGGCGTTGTTGACGAGGACGTCGACGTCCTCGGTGAGCCGGTCGGCGAACGCGCGCACCGACGCGAGGTCGGACAGGTCCACGTGGGAGACCTCGGTGGACCCACCCATTTCGGCGGCTCGCCGTTCGCCGAGGTCGACGTTGCGCACCGCGAGGATGACGTGCGCACCGGCCCGGGCCAGGGCGTGGGCGGTCGCGAGCCCGATACCGTTCGTCGCGCCGGTCACGATCACGCGCTGACCGCTCCGGTCGCCGAGTCGTGCGGGTGTCCACTGCTGATCCGCTGCCATGCGTTCCACAGTAGTGACGACATACAACCGCGTTCCGCGGAACGCGGTTCAGGCTGCGGTGGGTTGTTGTCCGTTGCGCCATTCCCAGATGCCGTAGAGGACTTCGAGGGTGTAGCCGAGGTCGAGGGTGCCGCCGCCGACGGGTTCGACGGCGTCGTCCGCTATCGACGAGTTGGGTCGCCAACCGTCCGGTGCAGTGGTCGCGGGCGCGGTGTCGATGATGGTGCCGCTGGGGTGGTGGAAGCTGAACTCCTGATTCCCGCGCGCCCGAATGATGAAGTCGCCGTTGTGCAATGCGCGGTGGTGGGTGGAGCACAGCAGGATCAGGTTGTCGGGGTCGGTGGTGCCGCCCTGGCTCCAGAACCGGACGTGGTGGGCGTGGAGGTGTCGGGTGCGTCCGCATGCGGGGTGTCGGCATCCGCGGTCACGTTCGAACACCACCCGCAGGAGGGCACGGGTGGGAAGTCGTCGGTTCCGCCCGAACGTCAGTGCCACACCACGTCGGCCCTTCCGTCGTGGACCGTGATCGATCTCCCTCGTCGATCCGCCGCAGGCGGCTTCATCGACATCGGTGGTGGTCACTGCGGGCCCGGCATCGAGGTGTGGATCGACGGACTCGTCGGTGCCGGTGTGGATGACGATCTCTGCGCTGGGCGCGAAGTCGGGTGTGGCGGTCACGGTGCGTGCGGTGTCGGCCATGGTGATCACCGCGGCGGAGATGTCGGCGGGAACACCGCGCCACAGGTCAGGTGTCGTCGCTGCCGCGTCGAGGCCGGTGATGTCGTCGGGGAGGTGCAGGTCGGGGTCACCGGCGGTGCGGGTGCGTTCGTATTCGCTGCGCACGACGCCGGCGAGGAACCGGGCGCCGTCGAGCGGCGCGAGTCGCATCGTGACGGCCAGTGAGCCGTCGTCGTTCCACGTCCAGCGCGAGGTCGACTCGACACGACCGGTGTCGGCTTCGTTCTCGGCGCGGTCGATGTGGGCGATGGAGCGCACGATGCGTTCGACCTGCGCTGCGGTCGCCGACAGGGCGACGTTGACGAGTTCCTCCTCGCGATCGGGTGTGGCGACACGGGTCACGGCACGGGCTTTCGAGTACGACAACCGGCCGTCGGCGAACGCCTCGGACACCCTGGGGAGGTCGGTCAGGGCGTGGGCGATGCGGAGGTGGTCTTGCGCGGTGCGTAGCGACATCCCGGTTTTCCAGGACAGCCAGTGCGCACACGAGCGGATCCCGATCCCGGTCCACACTCCGCGGTCGTCGAACTCGCGCAGCAGGTCGAGGAATCGGGCCGTCAGGGCGGTGATCTGCGAGGCGTGCCCGACGACACGGTCGGTGAGTTCATCGTCGGACAACCGGTCCGGGGATGCGGAATCGAGCAGATCCGATTGTTTCGACGCAAGAGCGGTGACCGACATGCATACCCCCGGTGAGCTGCGGTTATCAACTCCCACAACCCTATCGACACCCACCGACAAACCCTGCTGACCGCGTTCCGCGGAACGCGGGCCGTGGTGGAGACAATCGGATCCGCCTGTCAACTACCAGAACGACATTCTTGTGCTCCATCTGCGCCGAGGTCAGGTCGCCCAGGGGCCGACGCCACCGACCTTGTCGATGCGGATGCGGGTGATGAAGCCGGGAGGTGCGTCGGGCGGCGGGAACGCGGTGCCGGGTGGGGCGAGGGTCGCGGCGAGTTCGGTGAGGAGTTCCGGCGCACCACCTTCGACGATCTCCGCGGTGCCGCTGACCGACAGATAGGGCGTCATCATCGATCCCGGGTCCGAGCCCAGGATGGTCAGCGCGACCCGTCCGTCGCGACGCACGTTGCGCACCTTGCGGTACACACCCAGGTGGGCGGTGTGCAGCTCGTCGCCGTCCGGCGTCCGCCGCAGCGCCACCCACACCACCGAGACCTGCGGACTGCCGTCGGGATCGATCGTCACGAGCGTCGCATCCGCGCCCGCGCCGATCAGGTTCCGAGCCGATTCGTCGAGTTTCATTCCGTATGCAACGCGGACGTGCCGCGTCCATTCCGGGGTTGTGCCCTCGTCGGTCAGGTCTGGCAGGTCGTGCAGTGGTAGAGCACGCGGTCGGTGTCGGAGAAGCCGTCGGGCTCTCCGAGGAAGTCGCGACTCACCGGCGTCCCGCATCGAAAACACGGCCGGCCGCCGCGCCCGTAGACGTGATACCGCCTCCCGTTGACCGTGACGCCTGTGGTCGTGCGGACGCGATTGGTGCGGTTGGCCTGGAGGAGCCGATGGCACAGATCGACCATGGCCGGGATGTCGACATCACCGACGGGGCGGCGCGGATCGACGCCCCGCAGGAAACAGGCCTCACAGCGGAAGACGTTGCCCACTCCGGCCATGAGGTGCTGGTCGAGCAAGGCGAGCCCGATGGGCCGTGCCGGATCGGCGGAGATCAGCGCGACGGCGCGGTCGGCGTCCCATCCTGGACCGAGCAGGTCAGGACCCAGGTAGGACAACGCCGTGTCGGGCGCGGCCAGCATCTCGGTCGTCCCCAGGTCGAAGCCGACCGCCTCTGCGGCATCGGTGCGCAGCACGATCCGGGCCGTGTATGCCGGCTTGCGCCAGCGGGTTCCGATCCGGTGCACATGCCAGGCGCCCTCCATCTTGAGATGGGAGTGGATGGCCAGGTCGTCACCGACGTCGATCAGCAGGTGCTTACCGATCGACCGGACCGATTCGACGGTTCGTCCGGTGAGATCGGTCGTGGCGTACCGCGGCACACGGAACTGCGTGTACTCCAGCGTCTTCTGCTCGAACGCACGCCGGATACGCGCCGCTGCCTGGTACACGGTGTCACCCTCGGGCACGTCAGCGCGCCATGTGCCGCAGTCGTATCCCGCGCGGGGTGGCGGTGAAACCGGATTCGACGAATGCCGCGGCGATCTCGGTGCCGTGGACCGCCTCGCCGTCGACGCGTTCGATCTGCAGTTTGCTGACCCGCCCGGACCGGACCACCTCGGCCAGGGCCGCGGCGGCCGGCGCCACGCGGTCGGAGGCGTCGCCGAAGGTGAGCACGGTCTTCCCGCCGCGCTCGACGAACAGCGTGAGGTGGCCGTCGACGATCACCACCAGCGCACCGGGTTTGCGGCCCGGACGGTGCCCGCTGCCCTCGGTCGGTGTGGACTCGGGCCACGGCAGCGCGGCACCGAACGGGTTCGCCGGATCGGTCGAGGCGAGCACGACGGGGACCGGGGGCTCGGAACGGTCATCGGTGGTGTCGACGGAGTGCTCGCGAAGCGCGTCGACGGTGCCGACCGCCGCGAACTGGGCGCCGCCGAGTCCGTCGATGTAATACCCGCGACGGACCTTGCCGCTGTCCTCGAAACCGCTGAGCGCCTTGTAGACCCGGGCGAAACCGCCGGGCACCTCCTCGCCGGTCACCGACCCCTTCGTGACCACCCCGTAGCGCTCGAGCAATTGCTCGCAGGTGCCGTGGACCGCCACCGTCGCGTCGTCGATACGCCCGGGCAGCGCGAACCAGCGGCCCGCCACCGTCGGCGGGGTCGTACGGGTGCCGAGCTGGTTCTCGGTGAGATAGCGCGTGGTGAGTCGGTGGGCGCGTAGTCGAGGAGCCCGCCCACGACTGCGGTGTGTCGGGTTGCCGCGGGGTGCGCTGCCCACCCGGCGCGGGCTCAACAGGGCCCGCACCGCGCCGAACGAATCGGTGCTGACGTGCCCGGCCCACACGAGGTCCCACAGCGACCGCTCGACGTCCTCGTCGGTCGGTGCGGCGACCGGCGGTGCCGGATCGTTCTGTGCCGGATCTTTCTGGGCGGGATCGTCCCGGGACGCATCGACCGCCGCGGAGGGCACCGTCGCCAGTTGGCGGAACTGGTAGGCCCCTCCGCGGGCGAGCGTCTCGACGATGGCCTCGTGGGTGGCGCTGGTGTCGATGTCGACCGGCTCGGGCAGGGTGACTGGCGCGAGGTCGGTGGGGTGCAGGCTGATCCACCCGTCGGAGGTGCCGAGCCGGCCGTGGCCGGCCCACGCGATCTCGCCGGAGGCGAACAATTCGTCGAGCATCGCGGGCTGGTAGTCGACGACACGGCTGGGCAGCACCAGTGATTCCAGGGCCGAGGCCGGGATGGGCAGGCCGGCCAGCTGGTCGATGGCCGTCGCGACACCGTCGATGCCGCGCAGGCGGGACTTCGCGTTCGGGGCGACGTGCTGCCAGTCGAGCAGGAAGCGTGTGAACGCGTCGGTCGTCACCGGGGCGATCTCGGCCCGGCTCGCGGCGAGGGAGCCACGGCGGATCTGCGCGAGCACGTCGGTGTTGCACCATTGCTGCGAGTCGCCGCCGGTACCAGCGGGTTCGGGGCGGAAGTCGCCCTCGATGACGCGTCGTGCCGCAGCGAGGCGCGCCAGGGTGTCGCGGACGACCGCGACGGGCAGACCGGTGGAGGTGCTCGCCTCCGCCACGGTGAACGGCGCGTGGGTGCGCGCGTAGCGGGCGACGATGTCGCCGACCGGATCGTCGACCGGCTCGGTGAATGCGGCCGGGATACCGAGCGGCGCAGGGATACCCAGTGCGTCGCGGAGGCGCGCGGTGTCCTCGACGGCCGCCCACAGCACGCGCCCGCCGTGGTTGACGGAGATGATGCGCCCGGTGGTCTGCAGCGTCGCGAGCAGTGGTGTCGGATCCGGTGGTGTGCGGACACCGTCTGCCGCGGAGTCGTCGGGCTCGGCCGTCGGATCGGCGAAGCGATCGGCGATCTCGGCGTCGGTGAGTGGCCCGAGCCACCGCAGCAGATCGGCGATCCCCTCGATGTCGTGCGCACGCCGATCGGGATGCGTCCGTTGCAGTTTCGCCTCGACGTCGGCGATGACGCCGGGATCGAGCAATTCGCGCAGGTCGACCCGTCCCAGGAGCTGCGCCAGCAGCGCGGTGTCGAGTGACAGCGCCGCGGCCCGCCGCTCGGCGAGGGGCGCGTCGTCGGCGTACATGAACGCGCCCACGTAACCGAACAGCAGCGAGGCCGCCAACGGCGACGGCGTGGTGGTCTCGGTCTCGACGATCCGGATGTTCCGCGAGGAGATGCCGGTGAGGAGATCGGTCAGCGCGGGCAGGTCGTAGACGTCCTGCAGGCATTCGCGCAACGTCTCGAGGATGATCGGGAACTGCGGATACCGCGCCGCGACCTGCAGCAGGGCCGCGCTGCGCTGGCGCTGCTGCCACAGCGGTGCGCGGCGGCCGGGGTTGCGGCGGGGCAGCAGCAGTGCCCGCGCCGCACATTCGCGGAACCGACTGGCGAACAACGACGACCCGCCGAGCTCGTCGGTGACGAGCTGCTCGACCTCGTCGGGGTCGATGGTGAACATCGCGGTGCCCGGCGGTTCGTCGTCGGTGTCGGGGAGACGCACGATGATGCCGTCGTCGGATGCGGTGACCACGCCGTCGAGCCCGAGTCGCTCGCGCAGGCGCGCCCCGATGGCACTCGCCCAGGGCGCGTGCACCCGTAATCCGTAGGGCGAGTGCAGGATCACGCGCCAGTCACCGAGCTCGTCGCGGAACCGTTCGATGACGAGGGTCTTGTCGGTGGGGAGATACCCGGTGGCGTCCTTCTGTTCGGCGATGAGCGTGGCGAGGTTGTCGCGGGCGTAGGTGGTCAGCCCGAGCTCGCGGGCTCGGGTGTCGAGTGCGCTCGACGACGCGGCGGTCAGACCGTCGGAGCCCTCGCCGCGCGCCCCGACACCGCCGAGGCCCTGGCCGATCTCGCCCACGAACTTGCCGATGGCCTCGCCGAGCTCGCTCGGGCGACCGACGGCATCACCGATCCAGAAGGGCAGGCGACCCGGCGAACCGGCGGCGGGGGAGACCAGGACCCGGTCGTGGGTGATGTCCTCGATCCGCCAGCTCGATGCACCGAGCGCGAAGATGTCACCGACGCGGGACTCGTACACCATCTCCTCGTCGAGTTCGCCGACGCGCGTGCCCTTTTCGCCGACCATGAACACGCCGAACAGGCCACGGTCGGGGATGGACCCACCGGAGGTGACGGCGAGGCGTTGGGCGCCGGGTCGTCCGGTGATGGTGCCGGCGTCGCGATCCCAGACGACGCGGGGACGCAGCTCGGCGAACTCGTCGGACGGGTAGCGGCCGGCGAGCAGATCGAGGGTGGCGTCGTAGGCCGAGCGGGGCAGCGTCGCATACGGCGCGGCACGGCGAACGGTCGAATACCACTGTTCGACGTCGAGGTCGTCGACGGCCGACGCCGCGACGGTCTGCTGGGCGAGGATGTCGAGGGGGTTGGCCGGTACCCGGATCTCCTCGATGAGACCGTCTTTCATCCGCGACACCGCGACGGTCGCGTGGATGAGGTCGGCGCGGTGCTTCGGGAACAGCACGCCGCGGCTGATCTCGCCGACCTGGTGGCCCGCGCGCCCGATCCGCTGCAGGCCGCTCGCGACCGAGGGCGGCGTCTCGACCTGGATCACGAGATCGACCGCGCCCATGTCGATGCCCAGTTCCAGCGAGCTGGTGGCGACGACGCACCGCAGACGGCCGGCCTTCAGATCATCCTCGATGAGCGCGCGCTGCTCCTTGCTCACCGACCCGTGGTGGGCGCGGGCCAGCACCGGGTCGGCGCCCTGGCTGGTGCCACTGGCCATCACATGGGCCGGCGCGCCGCCCGGGACGGCGCCGTTCGATTCCTGCTCGCCGCCCGCGCCGGTCCGCTCGGCGTGGATCTCGTTGAGGCGGGCGGTCAACCGCTCCGATAGACGACGCGAGTTGGCGAACACGATCGTCGACCGGTTCTTCTCGACGAGGTCGACGATGCTCGATTCGACGAACGGCCACAACGATCCCGCCGTGGGGGCCGCCTCGTCGTCGAACTCGTCGGGACCCGGCGGCGCCGGGATGTTGGCCATGTCGGGGACCGGCACGTCGACGGTGAGATCGAACGTCTTCGCCGCCGGCGGCGAGACGATGGTGCACGGCGCCGAACCGGCCAGGAAGCCGGCCACACGTTCGGCGGGCCGCACCGTGGCCGACAGGCCGATGCGTTGCGCGGGTGTCGTGAGCAGATCGTCGAGACGTTCCAACGACAACGCGAGGTGGGTGCCGCGCTTGGTGCTCGCCACGGCGTGCACCTCGTCGATGATCACCGTGTGCACCGACGTCAGCGTCTCGCGGGCCGACGAGGTGAGCATCAGGAACAGCGACTCGGGTGTGGTGATGAGGATGTCGGGCGGGGTCTTGAGGAGGAGCCGACGCTGCGCGGTGGGGGTGTCGCCGGAGCGCACCCCGACGGTGATCTCGGGGACCGGCAGACCGAGGGCCGCCGCCGACCGCGTGATACCCGCCAACGGTGCACGCAGGTTGCGTTCGACATCGACCGCGAGTGCCTTGAGCGGGGAGATGTAGAGGACGCTGGTCTGCCGCTTGGCCGCCCCGTCCTTCGTGGATCCGATGGGTGTCGCCGGCGCGACGGGCTCGCGGGCGAGCCGGTCGAGCGCCCACAGGAACGCCGAGAGCGTCTTGCCGGACCCCGTGGGGGCGACGACGAGGGTGTGCGACCCGTCGGCGATCGCGCTCCACGCCCCCGACTGGGCGGGCGTGGGTTCACGGAAGGCTCCGGTGAACCAGTCACGGGTCGGCGCGCTGAAGCGTTCCAGCACCTCGACGTCCGTGGATGTGGTCATCGGTCCATGATCCACCACCGGTCCGACAGCCCACGTCTGCCGTCTGCGGGGCCGACCGGCGCGACACCGGAGCGCACTGGTGTTGACCAGCGGCGATCGCCACCCATACAGTTCACCCAGCCGAGCACACGGAGAATCCGGTGACATTCCGGAACGGTCGCGCCACTGTGTGGTCCCCTGCAGGTCAGGGGACTCGAGTCAGATATCCGATGCCCGGTCATCCCATCCACACCACGCGGGACGCGTCATCCCGCGAGAGGAGCTCCATGTCCACCACATCCGTCGCCACCCGCAGGGCCTCGGGCCCGCTGGTCCTCGACACCCCCGACGTCTCGGTGATCAACACCGCGCTGTGGCTCACCGCCACCACCGCGGTCGCCGCGCTCGCCTACTACTTCCTCGGTTACGACCAGGGAGCGGTCTCGGTCTTCGGCGCCGACACCCACGTCCACGAGTTCGTCCACGACGCGCGGCACTTCCTCGGCTTCCCCTGCCACTGATCCCCCTCCCGGTCGCAGAGAAGGAAACCGACAACTCCATGGAGAAGAAATTCATCGGCGCCGGCCTGATCTCAGGTCTGGTCGCCGGACTGTTCGCGTTCGTGTTCGCCCGCATCTTCATCGAACCGCAGGTCGCGAAGGCGATCGACTACGAGTCGGGCCGCAGCCACGCCGAGGAGATGCTCGCCGGTGAGCACGGTGCCCACGAGCACGGTGAGGTGTTCACACGGTCGGTGCAGGAGAACATCGGAGCCGGCGTCGGCTCGATCGTCTTCGGCCTGGCGATGGGTGCGATCTTCGCGGTCGTGTTCACCGTCCTCTGGGCGTACGTCGGCCGTCGGTACCCGCTGGTGGACCCGCGCCTGGTGGCCGGTCTGCTGGCGTTCGGCGGTTTCGTCGCGGTGTACCTGGTTCCGTTCGGCAAGTACCCGGCGAACCCGCCCGCGGTCGGCAACGACGACACCATCGGTGCCCGGAGTGGCTCGTACCTCACGATGACTCTGGTGTCTCTCGCCGTCGCGATCGCCGCCGTGGTGCTGGCGTTCTGGTTGCTGCCGCGTATCGGTGGTCTCTACGCACTCATCGTGTCGACGGTCGGCTACCTGGCGGTCGTCGGTGTCGCGATGGCGGTGTTGCCGAGTTTCGACGAGGTCCCCACTGCCCTGAGGTCGCCGGACGGCGCGATCGTGTTCCCGGGCTTCCCCGGTGACGTGGTCGGGACGTTCCGGTTCCACTCGATCGCGAACCAGATGATCCTGTGGGCGGTGCTGGGGCTCGTGTTCGCCGTGGTCCTCACCCGCCTGTCCCGCCGGTCGACGGGTGCGCAGGGCACCCGGCCGGACACCGCGCAGGTCCGCTGACAATCCGGCTCGTCGCAGCCGCTCGTTCCGCACCGAACCGCGCCCTGCGGTTCGGTGCGGAGTCGTCTGATCTCGACGACCGCGGTCGGCACGACGCGCGCACGCTCGGCGAGTCCCTCGACGAACACCCCGACCTGGTCCTCAGCGGACCGGAGGCGTCGGTTCGCCAGACCGCGCGCGCCCTGGGCGGCCGGGTGCAGGTGGTGCCGCAGCTGCGTTCGGTCGACCTGGGGTCCTGGACGGGCTGCCTCCCCGAGGACATACCGGTCGAGGCGCTCGCACTCTGGTTCTCCGATGTGACGAGCACCCCCCACGGGGGCGAGAGCATCGCCGCGTTCGTCGCGCGGGTCGCCGCGTGGTTCGCACCCCACATCGGAACGCAGGACGGGACGCCGTCGACGCTCGTCGTCGTGGCCAAGCCCGTCGTACAGGCCGTCGTCGCCCACCTGGGGACGGCCGGGGTCGCCGGCTACTTCGCGGTCGACATCCGCCCCGCCTCCATCCACACGGTCTCGGCCGGGATCGTGCGCGCCGGGTTGTAGACATCCGCGGATGTAACTGTCACTCTGGAGTGCGGAACTGAAACAGAATTCATTTTTTGTGTCGTGGACGGCACGAGGAGGAGTGGGCATGTACGAGTGGTCCGACGAGGATCTGATGATCCGTGACGCTCTGCGGGGCTTCATCGACAAGGAGGTGCGCCCGCACCTCGACGAGCTCGAGACCGGCGTGCTCCCGCCGTACGACATCGCGCGGAAGCTGTACACCACCTTCGGGGTCGACCAGATGGCCCGCGAGGGCCTCGAGAAGGAACTGGAGTCCGAGGCCACCGGAGAGGCCAAGCCCGGTGCCGTCAGCGGCAGCATGGGTGACAGCACCTTCATGCTGCTCAACACCGAGCTCGCGGGCGTCAGCCTCGGCATCATCGCGTCGCTGGGTGTCTGCCAGCTCACCGTCGGGACGATCCGGTCCAAGGGCACCTTGGCGCAGAAGAAGCGCTGGCTGCCCGAGCTGGTGACCCTCGAGAAGATCGGTGCCTGGGCCATCACCGAACCCGACTCCGGCTCGGATGCGCTGGGCGGAATGAAGACCACCGTCAAGCGCGACGGCGACGACTACATCCTCAAGGGCCAGAAGACCTTCATCACCAACGGCCCCTACGCCGACACCATCGTCGTGTTCGCCAAGCTCGACGAGGGCGACGGCACCCCGATCCGCGACCGCAAGGTCCTGTCCTTCGTGCTCGACAAGGGCATGGAGGGTCTCACCCAGGGCAAGCCGTTCAAGAAGATGGGCATGATGAGCTCGCCCACCGGTGAGCTGTTCTTCGACAACGTGCGCGTGTCGCCGGACCGTCTGCTCGGTGAGACCGAGGACACCGGCGCCGACACCCGCGGCGGCGAGGGCGCGAAGGCCGGATTCACCATGGAGCGTGTCGGTATCGCCGCGCTGTCACTGGGCATCATCAACGAGTGCCTGCGCCTGTCGGTCGACTACGCCCGCAACCGCACGCTGTGGGGCAAGAACATCGGGCAGTTCCAGCTCATCCAGCTCAAGCTCGCCGAGATGGAGATCGCGCGGATCAACGTGCAGAACATGATCTTCAGCGCCCTCGAGCGTGGCAAGGACCGCAAGTCGATCAGCCTCGCCGAGGCGTCGGCGATGAAGCTGTACTCCTCGAAGGCCGCCACCGACGTCGCCATGGAGGCCGTACAGCTCTTCGGCGGCAACGGCTACATGGCCGAGTACCGCGTCGAGCAGCTCGCCCGCGACGCGAAGTCGCTCATGATCTACGCGGGCAGCAACGAGATCCAGGTGACCCACGTCGCCAAGGGACTCCTCGCGGCGAAGTAGACACGCACACACGACACGACCGCCGGGTCCTCGGGGCGCGGCGGTCGTGTCGTCTGCTGGTGTCGGTCAGGCGCCGATGGCGCGTCCGAGCTGCGGCCACGACCGGTGCAGCTCGTCCTCCCAGTAGCCCCACGAGTGGGTGCCGGTGCCCGGGAAATGGAACGTGGCCGGGATCTTCAGCTGCGCGAGACGGGTGCGCAGCTGCTGGGTGCAGCCGTCGGTGGCGGCCTCGATCGGGCCACCGAGGATGATCTGCGAGGCGAGATCATTGCCCGGTCGGACGCCCGCCGGGTTCTCGTACTTGCCCGGGATGCCACTGCCCGCCGACACGTAGAGGCTGGTCCCACGCAGCTTCGCCGCGTTCAGCACGGCGTCGTGGTCGCGCCAGCCCTGTCCGGCGTACGGGCCCCACATGTTGGTGGCGGTGGTGCCGCCGCGCGTCTCGACCACGAGGCGCACGTACGCCTGGCCGAGCGGGCTCGACGTGGCCGCGCACCCGCTGTAGGAACCGACGGCCTTGAACACACCGGGGTGCTCGATGGCGAGGTCGAGGACGGCCGACCCTGACGACGAGATGCCGGCGATGGCGTTGCGGCCACTGGTCGCGAAGGCCTTGTCGAACACCTGCGGCAGCTCGACGCCGAGGAATGTCGACCACTTGTTGCGGCCGAGCACCGGATCGTCGCGCTGCCAGTCGGTGTAGTAGCTGTAGGCGCCCGAGTTGGGTGTCACCACGTAGGCGTTCTTGTCGGAGAAGAACTTCACGACGTCGGTCTGGCGTTCCCAGGTGGCCGCGTCCTCGCCGCCACCGGCACCGTTGAGGAGGTACAGCGTCGGTCGGGCCACGGAGCGATCGCGGGGGAGGATCACCGACAGCGGCACGACCCGGTTCATGGCCGCCGAGCGCACCTCGATGGTGAGTTGCCGGTCGTTGACCGGGGTCACCGACACCAGCGACGAGCCGTCGGCCGAGGTGACGCCAGGTGCGGGCAGGCCGGCGGGTGCGGCCGATGCGGTCGACAGGGGGGCGAGCAGACCGACGGCGAGCGCGGCGGTCACCACGGCGACGCGCAGCGGCGCGGTTCGCACACGAGGAGTCCTCGAGAACACTGATGGAGCCTTTCGATCGTCACGCAGGTGCACGTGGAGAAGACATCGCGGCACGCGGGACGGGTGTCACCCCACGTCGTCGAGTCGATCGTACGATGCGCGGCCCGGTCGTGGCCCCACCGCGGTGATCACGGTATCGGGGGTAACCGGTGTCGGTCAGGTATCGGTCGATCCGCCGGGAGGGTTCGGGGTGTCGTCGACGTCGAATCCCAGCGCCCCGGTGACGAAGCGGGTGACCACGGTGACGCCCGCGGCCAAGGCGTCGCCGCGTCCCGGGCGCGCCGAGCCGCCCACCGTCGCCCGCGTGTCGTCGACCGGGTCGGACCACACCGCGGCCACGAGCTCGCCGGTGGTCGGTTCGCAGACCGCCCACACGAAGCGCGACTCGTCGGCCCAGGTGCGGGCGGCATCGGCCACGAACCGTGCAGGTGCGGCGTCGTCGGGCCAGTCGATGTCGGTGTCGCGCAGTGCGTACACGTCGCTCACCCGGTCGTCGTCACGCAGCCCGCGCAGGTACCAGGCGCCGGCGTTGATCTCGACGGTCTCCATGGTGTCAGTCAGCCCGTCGGTCGCCGCGAGGTGTCGCGCTACTTGATCTCGAGCAGGACGGTGCCCTGGGTGACCGCGGAGCCCGGCTCGACCGACAGGCCGGTGACGACACCGTCCTTGTGGGCGGTGACCGGGTTCTCCATCTTCATCGCCTCGAGGACCACGACGAGTTCGCCGGCGGTGACCTCCTGGCCCTCGGTGACGGCGACCTTGACCACGGTGCCCTGCATGGGTGCGGCGATCGCGTCACCGGAGACCGCGACGTTGCCGCCCTTGGTGCGGGTACGCGACTTGGGCTTCTTGCGGATCGCGCCACCGCCGCCGGCCCCGTTGGATCCGGCCAGGGCGAGGTCACCGGGCAGCGACACCTCCACGCGACGACCGCCGACCTCGACGATCACGTTCTGACGCGGTGCGACCTCGTCGTCCTCGATGGGCTGTCCGCCGGTGTAGGGCTCGATCGGGTTGTCCCAGTCGGTCTCGATCCACTTGGTGTAGACCTCGAAACCTTCCCCGTCGCCGATGAACGCGGGGTTGGACACGATGTGGCGGTGGAACGGCAGAACGGTCGCGAGGCCCTCGACCTGGAACTCCTCGAGGGCGCGACGTGAACGCTCGAGCGCCTGATCGCGGGTCTCGCCGGTGACGATGAGCTTGGCGAGCATGGAGTCGAAGCCGCCGCCGATGACGTCGCCCTGCACCACACCGGAGTCGACACGCACACCCGGTCCCGTCGGCTCCTTGTACACCGCGATCGGTCCGGGGGCGGGCAGGAAGCCACGACCGGCGTCCTCGCCGTTGATGCGGAACTCGAACGAGTGGCCACGCGGGGTCGGGTCTTCTTTGATGGTGAGTTCCTCGCCCGCGGCGATGCGGAACTGCTGACGCACCAGGTCGATGCCCGAGGTCTCCTCGGTGACGGGGTGCTCGACCTGCAGGCGGGTGTTGACCTCGAGGAACGAGACCAGGCCGTCGGAACCGACGAGGAACTCCACGGTCCCCGCACCGTAGTACCCGGCCTCGCGGCAGATGGCCTTGGCCGAGGAGTGGATCTTGGCGCGCTGCTCATCGGTGAGGAACGGCGCGGGCGCCTCCTCGACGAGCTTTTGGAAACGACGCTGCAGTGAGCAGTCGCGGGTACCCGCGACGACGACGTTGCCGTGCTGGTCGGCGATGACCTGGGCCTCGACGTGACGGGCCTTGTCGAGGTAGCGCTCGACGAAACACTCACCGCGACCGAACGCGGCGACGGCCTCGCGGGTGGCGGACTCGAACAGTTCGGGGATCTCGGCGATCGTGTAGGCGACCTTCATGCCGCGCCCGCCACCACCGAATGCCGCCTTGATCGCGACGGGCACACCGTGCTCCTCGGCGAACGCGACGATCTCCGAGGCGTCCTTCACCGGGTCCTTGGTGCCCGGGGCCATCGGCGCGTTCGCCTTGAGCGCGATGTGGCGGGCGGTGACCTTGTCGCCGAGGTCGCGGATCGACTGCGGTGACGGACCGATCCAGGTGATGCCCGCGTCGATGACGGCCTGGGCGAAGTCGGCGTTCTCGGACAGGAAGCCGTAGCCGGGGTGGATCGCGTCGGCACCGGACTTGCTCGCGGCATCGAGGATCTTGTCGAACACCAGGTACGACTCGGCCGAGGTCTGACCGCCGAGTGCGAACGCCTCGTCGGCGAGCTTCACGAACAGCGCGTCGGCGTCGGGCTCGGCATAGACCGCGACGCTTCCCAGCCCCGCATCACGCGCCGCGCGGATCACGCGGACGGCGATCTCGCCCCGGTTGGCGACGAGGACTTTGCTGATCACCGAGCTGGCATGACTGGGCACTGTTTCTCCTGTTGCGTACTGAGGATCGTCGTGTCTGGGGATCTTCGTGTTGGGCGTCGTCGTTCGGGGTGTCTGCGAGGCTTCCTGGCTGACCCCGAAGAGCACCCTAACGCACCGAGCGATTGATCGGTCCTGTCAGTCCTCGCGTTGGCCGAAGGTGCTGCGGTCGCCGACTTCGCGGACCACCCTGCCGAACTCGATGAGGAATCGGCTCACCTCGGAATGTGTGCGTCCGAGGGCGGGGAACCGCGCGGAGATCCGCACGCCCGACGGTGTCCGGTTGACCCAGATGAAGACCTCGTCGTCGGCGTAGCTGTGCGAGCGCAGGACCCGTGCCGCACCGGCGTCGGCAGCGGCGGCGTTGGGTGCGTGGCGGGTGTCGATGAACGACACGACGAACTTGGGGTCACCGGTGTAGCCGAGCAGTTCGGCCACCCGCAGGAACGGCAGTCCGGCCGCGGTGCGGGTGGCACGCAGCTCACCGGTGGCGCGGGCGACCACCTGGTCGAAGGCCACGAGGCCGGAGGTGTCGAGGCGCAGCGGTGTGGTCGACACGAACCACCCCAGCGACCCCAGCCAACGTCCCTCGTCGCGGGTGTGGCGTGGGGTGATCGCGCGGAACACCCCGCCGCCGCATTCGCGGTAGGCGATGGCCAGCGCGGCCAGGATGCCGGCGAAGAGGTTCCCGCCCGCCGCCGAACACACGGCGGTGAACCGGTTGGCCTCGTCGTCGTCGAGCAGTTCCATCGTGACCGACGACTGCGGTGGGCCCGTGGCGTCGCCCGGGTCCTCCGCGGTGGCCCTGCCCTCCTCCGGAGAGACACCCGGCGTGTCGTCCTGCGCGGTGCGGGTGTGCGATTCGCCGGAGACGTCGAAGCGCGGCATCTCGTTGCCGTTGTCGGCGAGGTAGTCCCGCCATGCCGCGACCGCGGGGTGGTCGGCGTCGGCCTCGTCGGCCATGCGTCGTTCGTGGGCGCTGAAGTCCACGTAGCTCCCGACCGGGCCGAGTCGGTCGTCACGCCGTTCGCGGGCGGCGTGATAGAGCTCGATGAGTTCGTGCTGGGCGAGGATCAACGAATAGCCGTCGAGCAGCGAGTGGTCGCCGGCGAAGAGCAGGGTGAAGGTCTTCTCCCGCGCCACGGTCGCGAAGAGGTATGCGGGCCAGTGCAGGGGCGCGGTGGCCCGGTCGAAGGCCCCGGCGAGCTGGTCGAGCAAGGGTCCGGCCTCGGTGTACCAGCCGACCCGACCCATCTTGAGCGTCACCGACCCCGGCGGCGTCGACAACCGTTGCATCCCGGTGTGTTTGAGCACGACGTGGCTGCGCAACACCTCGTGACGATCGATCCATCGGGTGAGAGCGGCGCGGATCGCGGGCACCGACATCGGCTCGTCGAACTCGATGGCCAGGCCCAGCCACGACTCACGACCACCCTCGCGGCGGGTACGCCAGCGGTACTCGAGGGCCGAGCGCAGGTGCAGTTCGTGGTTGTGCGAGGTGGGTCGCGGGTCGGCGTGCCAGTGGGCGAACCCGCCGGGGGTCTGCGCCGACCACTCGACGAGGCCACCGGGTTCCACCGGCTGGTCCATCATCTGGGTGAACTTCACGTGGTCGGCGCCTACAGGACCTAGGCGGGGTCGGTCGCGGTCTGGGCGGCGACCTGGCTCTTGATGCGCGCCAGCATCCCGGCCATGCCGCGCAGACGCAACGGGCTCACCACGGTGTCGAGATGCAGGTCGGTGTAGAAGTCGCCGGGGACGGCGACGATGTCCGACGCGGTCGCGCCGTCGAGCGCCTGGTGCAGGATCGACGCGAACCCGCGCGTGGTCGGCGCCTCGCGCGGCGCGCTGAAGTACAGCCGCACCGCGGTGGCGTCGGAGGCGTCGACCGACAGGAACACCGGCGACTGGCACTCCGGGACCGGCTCCATCGCCTCGGTCTGCAGGTGGTCGGGCAGGGCCGGCAACTCGTTCGCGAACTCCAACAGCAGGGTGACGCGATCGGACTCGGCGAGCGCGCCGAAATCGTCGACGATCTCGGCGAGCGCGGCGGGCAGCGTCACCGGGTTCCGGGTTCGGGGCCGGTCACGATCGGCGCGCGGACCGCGTTGCCCCACTCCGTCCACGAACCGTCGTAGTTGCGGACGCGGGTGAACCCGAGCAGATGGGTGAGCACGAACCAGGTGTGCGAGGACCGTTCGCCGATGCGGCAGTAGGCGATGGTCGGCTGATCGGGAGCGAACTCGCCGTAGATCTCCTCGAGTTCGGTGCGACCACGGAACCGTCCGTCGGGTGCGGCCGCCTTGGCCCAGGGGATCGACACCGCCGTCGGGATGTGGCCACCGCGCAGCGCACCCTCCTGCGGGTACTCCGGCATGTGGGTGCGTTCGCCGGTGTACTCCTGCGGCGACCGCACGTCGATCAGCGGTTCGGTGCCCAGCACGTCGCGCACCTGATCGGCGAACGCACGGATGGTGGAGTCGTCGCGCTCGACGACGGGGTAGTCCGACCGGGGCAGGTCGGGGACGTCGAAGCTGGTCTCGCGGTCCTCGGCGAACCAGGCCTGGCGGCCTCCGTCGAGCAGGCGCACGTCGGCGTGGCCGAACAGCGTGAACACCCACAGTGCGTAGGCCGCCCACCAGTTGCTCTTGTCGCCGTAGATGACGATCGTGTCGTCGCGCCGGATTCCCTTGCTGCGCATGAGCTCGGCGAACTGCTCACCGTCGATGTAGTCGCGCGTGACCGGGTCGTTGAGGTGCAGGTGCCAGTCGATCTTCTGCGCGGTGGGGATGTGGCCGATGTCGTAGAGCAACACGTCCTCGTCGGACTCCACCACCTTGAGACCCTCGGTGCCGATGTGGGCGCTGAGCCATTCGGTGCTCACCAGCCGTTCGGGGTGGGCGTAGGCGGCGAAGCCGGGATGGGGATCGGTGGGGACTGTCACTGCGAGGCTCCCGCGGTCTAGAAGATGATCGAGCGCTGCTGGGACCGAGCCTAGTGGTCACCCTCGTCCGTCGTCACACGCCGCGACGCATGTCGCCCGGTTGGCGCTGTCTCGTGTCGCCGGGTTTCCCGCGTGGCATGTCGTCCGACACCGTCGAGGAACGCCCCCATCGTCGTCCGGGCGACGTCGGTGTCGGGATGGCGGGTGCGCAGGAAGAGCCCGTCCTCGGTCCGGGAGATCCAGAACTGCGCGTCGTCGGCGGAGGTCACATTGGAGATGTGGTGGGCGTCGAGGAGACGGTGCGCGTGAGCGCCGGGCAGCCGGCGGTAGTCGACGTAGGAGACCATGAAGATGTCGGTCCGGCCGGCCTGGAGGCCGCCGATCGCCTCGAGCACCCGGGGGATCGGTACTTCCCCGAGTGCGACGGCCTCACGGACCGCCGGCCCGGCCCTCGCGATGGTGGCGGGCAGGTCGGCCTCGACGGTGATCGTGACCGGGGCGTTCGTCGTGAACCACCCCATCGCGTTCTCCCACCGGCGGGATCGACGGGTGTGCATGGGGAACAGCACGGGCATCTGGGCACCTCCACCGAGGTCGCGCACCGTATGCGCCATCGCGGCCAGGATCCCGGCGTAGACGCTCGATCCGGACTCGGCGCACGACGCGGCGAAGGTGGCGGTGTCGTGCGGCCCGAGGAGCGCGCGGACATCCACGGCCTGGCGGGCCCGTTCACCCGGTGCGAGGCCGAGGTCGAGCGGGAACTCCGGTGGTCGGCGGTCGTGGCGGGTGAAGAACTCGATCCAGCGGTCCATGCCGGGATGTCGCGAGAAGTCGCGGTCGTCGCCGGCCTCCTCGGCGCAGTAGTCGACGAAGCTCGCCGCCGGGGCCAGGACGCGGGGGTCGAACGCGCCCGGCTCGGCCCGGTACCCCTCGTAGAGACGCGCGAGGTCGTCGATGACGATGGCCATCGAGTAGGCGTCGACGTGTGCGTGATCGAAACCGCAGAGGATCGTCGAGCGATCTGCGCGGTCGATGGTGGCGAGGTGGCAACCGGGCCCGCCGAACGGGGTGCAGGCACGGCGCAGACCCTCTCGGAGGGCATCGCGCACCGCCGAGACGGTGGTCAGCGATCTCGGTGGCGCGGCGACCACCTGCAGGTCGGCGGGATCGTGCAGATACCGGGCGACGCGTGCACCGTCGCGGACGAAGCTGCTGTGCAGGGTGCCGTGGCGGGCGATGAGGGCGAGGAAGGCCCGTTCGATCGCTTTGAGGTCCACGGGCCCGTCGACGTCGAAGGAGGCCGCGAGCCACGTGCTCTCCCCGGCCGGATCCGCGGCCGCGGAGGCGAGGTGATGGCTCTGGTTGAACGACGGTGGGATCGCCGACGCCACACCGGTGCTCGCCGTCGCGTCGACCGCCCACTGCACGACAGTGCCCGGAGCCGGCGCGAATCGGTCAATCGTGGTGACGCGCAAGCGACGACCTCTTCACGCGGGTGTCAGCGTCGGCGACGGCGCCGATCACATGGTCACCGGTCGACACGATGTCGGCGAAGATCTCCCGGATCCGACGGTGGTGGGCGGCGAGCACCCTGGTCGCTCGCGGTGTGTCCGGGATCTGTGACCCCAGGTACAGGCTGCGGTCGTCGCGGTTGAACCA
Organism: Williamsia sp. Leaf354; assembly: GCF_001424365.1. Lineage (NCBI taxonomy): Bacteria > Bacillati > Actinomycetota > Actinomycetes > Mycobacteriales > Nocardiaceae > Williamsia > Williamsia sp. Leaf354. The sequence goes on along the minus strand of NZ_LMPL01000004.1, from coordinate 115,142 downwards.
CATCGAGGCGTTCGCCGTCCGCCCTTCGCCGGTCGATTGCATCCCGCGGTCGTAGGCAGGTGTGCCGGCCATCGGGAACCGCCGGAAGTCGATGTACGACAACAGCTGTGGGGTGACGAGAACCCGCTCGGGTGCGGCCCCGGCGGCGAGAAGTGCGCCGATCACCGTCGGCACCGGGACCTCCGAGCACGCAGCGCCGCGTTCGCAGGCCGTCTGCGCCGTGCCGACGAGTTCGGTGAAGGTGCGCGCGGTGTCGACGCCGAAGGCGACGGGTGCGAACCGGCAGAACCAGCCCTGTGTCAGGGCGACGTCGGCGAGGGTGCGGTCGGAGAGGGCGGTGATCGCGAAGTAGTCGTCCACCCCGGCGAGTTCGCGATCGACGATCGCGAGCACCGCGGTGATGCCGCCGATCATCCGCGACCCGTGGGCACGGCAGATCGCCTCGAACTCCGCGGCGCCGGCCGCGTCGAGGACGTCGAACTTCACGGGCTTCACCGGTGCGGTCTCCCCGTCGGCCAGGCCGAGATCGATGGGGAACCTCGGCATCCCGCCCCCGGTGGGCGCAGCCGCCGAACACCACGCGGCCACCTCGGGCGACTCGGGCGTGAACCGTTCGGCCCGTTCCCGTTCGGCGACGGCGTAGGCGAGCGCCGAGCCGGTCGGGGCGGCGGTGAACGGTCCGACGTCGGTCCCGTCGCGTTCGGAGTAGTACAGGTCGGTAACCTCGGCCAGCGCCAACGCCTGCGACAGACCGTCGCTCAGGGCGTGGTCGCACCCGATGTAGAGCGTGAAATCGTGCGGCCGCACCACGACCCCGACCGCGAACCCGGGCCAGCGCAGGGCGTTCGCCTCGCGCGCGAACCGGGAGGTGACGTGGTCGCGGAAGCGGTTCGAGTCCGTCGCGCCGGTCAGGTATCCGTAGTCGTCGACCTCGCCGACGCGCTCCACGCGGAAGTCGACGTCGTCCGCATCGACGAGGTGACGGGTGACCACGCCGTCGTCGACGTCGAACCAGCACCGCAGGCCGTCGTGGCGGGTGGTGAAGCGGCGCAGGGCACCGACGAGGGCCGCTGCGTCGAAGTCACCGTCGACCTCGGTGGTGGCCGTGAGGTACGCGGAGTGCCGGTCGCCGCGGTCGGCGGCGGCACGTGTGCCGCGCAGATGGTTCTCCTGGAGGAACGACGCGGGTGCCGGATGTGCCTGCGCCGCAGAGGCGGCTGCCCGCGAGTCGTCGGTGGCGAACACCTCCATCACCGTCCCGCGCCCGGGGTTCCAGTGGGCGAGCATGTCGATCATCATCGGGCCGTCACCCCGCAGCCGACACGTCGATGGCCCGAACGGTGTCGTGGCGGACGTGCGCTCCGGCGGGGAGCGCCAACACGGCGTTGAGTCGGTGCAGGCATGCGTGCACGTTCTCGGTCGCCACTCGATTGCCGGGGAATCGCGCCGAGACCGAGATGCCCTTGGGGGACCGGACGATCCACAGGTACACCTCGTCGTCGGAGTCGGCGGCACCCCGCAACGTGCGTGCACCCCAGCGTGACCAGTGAGATGACTCCGGGACGTACCGAGCGTCGATGTAGGACACGACGAACCGTGGGGTCGCATCGATGCCGGTGATCTCGGCGACGCGGGGGAACGGATACTGCGCCAGCGACTTGCGGTCGGCGATGGCGGCGCCTGTGGTCGCGAGGCACTCCTCCAACGTCTGTGCGCCGGCGAGGTCGATCTCGATCGGGACGACGCCCACGAACCACCCGATGGACGACGAGTACCGGGTGTCGGTGCGCGTGTGCATCGGCATGGCGAACCGGATCGTCTCCTCACCCGACAGCGAGCGCGCGGCCACCGCGAGCGCCGCCATCACCGCGGTCTGCATCGAGTGGCCGGATGCGCGGGCCCATCGGTTGATGTCGTCGGCCTGCTCCGCCGACAGCACCCACGACGACATCCCGCTCTGATTGGGGCGACGGGTGCTCTCGCACGGGGCGGCGGTGTCGGCCACCGGAAGCGGGAAACCGGGGAACCTGTTGCCCTCCTGTGCCAGGAACTCTTCCCACGTCCGCACGGCGTCGTGTCGATCGTGGAGATCCGCACCGCGGAGACGGTCCTGTTCGCTGAAGTCGACGTGACTGCCGACCTCGGCGGGCCGGGTCGGTGTCCCGGACAGTTCGGCCGCATACAGGCCCTGGATCTCGCCGATGGCGAGCAGCATCGAGTATGCGTCCATCACCGAGTGGTCTGCGCCGAACACCAGCAGGAACTCGTCGTCGCCGATCTCGGGGCGGTCGTCGAGATGGTCGGCGTCGACGATCGGTTCGGCGCGGGTGATCGTCGCGAGCACACAGTGGGGCCAGCGCAGCGGCGACAGCGCCTCGAACCGGTCCAGCAGGTGGTGGTGGACCGCGGTGCCACTGGGCAGGATGCCGACGGCCTTCTGGGCCACCTCGACATCGAGGTCGGTGCCGCGCCGGCGCAGCACCGGGCCGTCGGTGTCGTGGGATCGTTCCACCGTCGTCCGGAACACCTCGTGGGTACGCATCCAGGTCGTCAGCGCCCGCCCCAGCGCGGTCGGGTCGTGACGGTGGGGGACCACGAAGACCGCGCCGAGCCACGACCCGGGATGGCGATCGCCTTCGGCGCGCGCGCTACGGGCGATGCTGCCGCGCGTGCAGTACTCCTCGTGGAGATAGCTCAGCGGCCTCGGATCCTCGCCCCAGGTGTCGCCTGCGGACTCGTGGTCGATCAGTCGCGGGATCCACTCGGTCACCTCGCCTGCGGGCAGGGGGTAGTCGGCCAGTTCGGTGAATTCCACTGTCACCTCTCGGTATTCGCGGTTCGCGACGTGGGCGGGATCGGTCTCGACACTCGCGCGTCATCGGGCGAAAACGTCCCGTCGTGCCGCCTGTCGGACGGCCCGGGGAGTCGATGGGGCAAGTCTAGGGCGGCCCGTGGAGATTGTTCACTCGAGTAACCAGTGGGCTTGCTCACTGGCCGGTGCGGTGATGACGGGCACCACCTCGCAGGCCGTGCGACGCGCCAAAAGCCCAGCATCGCAGCGGTATTTGAGATATCGCATCAAGGGTACGCACGTACCACATATGACCGTCATGTTACGTGGCCGTGAAATCGATTCGATCACTGTGGTTTTGGCGCGACTGCAGCTTCGTCGCGAGCTGTCGGAACCTTCGACGGTCGCCCCGGCCTGGATAGACTTCCACCGACACGTCAGGCGATGGTCGACGAACCCACGGGGTCGTCGACGTGGACAGGGGAGGAGACATCGTGAGCGATGTCGATGTCGCAGCCATCGAGACGATGGGACTGGGAAAGCGTTTCGGCGGCAAGGTGGCCGTCTCCGGTGTGGATCTCACGGTCCCGGCGGGTTCGGTGTACGCGGTGCTCGGTCCGAACGGCGCAGGCAAGACCACCTTGGTCCGGATGCTCGCGACGCTGCTGCGCCCCGACGTGGGGTCGGCGCGGGTCTTCGGTCACGACGTGGTCGCCCGTGCGACCGAGGTCCGTTCGTTGATCGGCCTCACCGGCCAGTACGCGTCGGTGGACGAGGATCTCACTGCCAGGGAGAACCTGATGATCTTCGCGCGCCTGCTGGGCCGCTCACGGGCCGACGCCAGGGCGCGTTCGGACGAGCTGCTCGAGTCGTTCGCGTTGACCGAGTCGGCGTCGGCCATCGTGAAGACCTTCTCCGGCGGCATGCGGCGCCGACTCGATCTCGCCGCCAGCCTGGTGTCGCGTCCACCCCTGATCTTTCTCGACGAACCGACCACCGGGCTCGATCCCCGTACGCGCGTGCAGATGTGGGAGACGGTGCGCGCGCTCGTCGCCGACGGTGCGACCGTCCTGCTGACCACGCAATACCTCGAGGAGGCCGACCAGCTGGCTGATCGGATCGCGGTCATCGACCGGGGGGCGATGGTCGCCGAGGGGACCGCCGACGAACTGAAGTCCTCGGTCGGGTCGTCGAGCCTGCTGCTGACCCTCACCGATCCCGGGGACCACGCGGTGGCGGCCGGGGTGATCGGCCGGCATACGTCGACCATCGTGACCGCGTCCCCGATGCCGCCGGGGCGGGGGACCGGGAACCGTGTGTTGACGCTCTCGGTCCCCATCGACGACACCGCTCTGGTCGGCACCATCCTCGTGGCGCTGAGCGCAGCGGGGGTCGAGGTAGCCGAGATGTCGGTTGCGCGACCCAGTCTCGACGACGTGTTCTTCGCACTCACCGCGCGGCCGGATCGTGCCGGCGCGTCGGTGTCCATCGACACCGAGGAGGACGCGGCATGAGCGTCGACACCACTGTCACCACGGCCGTCCCGATCGCCGTCCGGGTGACCCTCGCCGATGCGGTGTCGCAGTCGTTGACCATGGCGGCGCGCGGTCTGCTGCGCATCAAACACAACCCGCAGCTGCTGTTCGACGTCATCATCCTGCCGATCGTGTTCACGGTGATGTTCTCGTCGATCTTCGGTGGTGCCATCGCCGGCGACGTCGTCGGCTACCTCCCCATCCTGATCCCCGGCGTGCTGGTGCAGGTGGTGCTCGCCGCATCGGTGACCACCGGTGTGCAGCTGCGCGAGGACATGGACAAGGGGGTGTTCGACCGCTTCACCTCGTTGCCGATCGCACGGATCGCCCCGCTGGCCGGGTCGTTGCTGTCGGACATGGTGCGCTACGTCGTCGGCACCACCATCACGATCATCGTCGGACTGATCATGGGCTACCGGCCCGCCAGCGTGATCGGGACGATCGGCGCCTGCCTGCTCGTGGTGGTCGTGGCCTTCGCGCTGAGCTGGGTGTTCGCCCTCATGGGGGTGCTGATGGACAAGGCGTCGACCGTGCAGGGGGTGTCGATGCTGGTCCTCATGCCGCTGACCTTCATGTCGAACGCCCTCGTGCCGGTGACGACGATGCCCGGATGGATGCAGGCCTTCGCCCACGTCAACCCGGTCTCCCACCTGGTGTCGGCAGTGCGTCAGATGACCGACGGTCGTTTCGGCGCGGAGATCGCATGGTCGCTGCTCGGTGCGGCGTGCGTGCTCGCGGTCGTCGCACCGTTGACGCTGCGGGTCTACATGCGCCGCACCTGACACCCGTCACCGGGCGGGGCTGATGGCCCAGCGGTCAGGGAGCGACCCGATCGACCCTGCGCCGCAGCAGGTTCCGCGGCGAGAATCCACGCGTGTCCGGATCCCAGCTGCGGATCAGGAGAAGCCGTGCGACGTGCACCGCGGTGACCCAGGGGATGTAGAGAACCCAGGCGCCCACCCCGAGTGCGTACCGGCGGTGCAGGAACAGGGTGCGTGGCAGGAAGCTCATGTAGCGGAGGAACGAGACGACCCCGGTCTCCATGCGCCGGGGTGACACACCGACCCCGATATGCGGGAGAAAAGCGTTGCGCCCGCCGATCTCGCCGACACAGAGCCCCGTGTCGACATCCTCGAAGATGTCGCGGCGCATGCTGACCGCGCCGCGGATCGCGAGCCATGTCGCACGGCGCAGCACCATGTTCGAGCCGTAGAGCACCATGACCGGTCGCACGTCGGCGGCGGAGGCATCGGGTCGAGACGTGAAGGGCACGAACCGCAGTCGTCTCTTCACACCGGCCATGGCGTCGCCGTACGGCAGCCCGTAGGCCTCCCCGCGTCCGCACAGGGCGGCCCACTCGTGGTCGGTGTCCGCGCCGAGGAAATCGAGGATGTCGCGCGCCCAGGTCGGTCCGACCAGGGTGTCGGAGTCGATGCGGGCGATCGCGTCGCCGGTGGCGGCGTCGAGCCCTGCGTTGCGTGCGAAGACGAGCCCCTGGCGCGACTCGGTGATCATCCGCACCTGCGGGTACCGGTCGACATAGGTCGCGACGATGTCTGCGGTCTTGTCGCGGGAATTGTTGTCCACCACCACGATGTCGGCGATCTGATCGATCTGGGCGACGAGGCGGTCGAGGCAGTCGGCGATGACCTCCTCCTCGTCGAAGGTCGGGATGACCACCGACAGACCGAGTCCGGATGGATGCGATGCCTCCGACACGTCGTGTCCCCCCTTGGTCGACGAAAGGTGCTGTCCGATCACGAGACTAGGGGATCGGGCGTGGCCCGGCCGGGTGAGCGCCGCGCATGGTGGCGACCGTCACTGGTGCTGTGTGATCGCCGATTCCACCACCGCGGCAGCACGGTCGGCGGCCGTCGCGGCCGGGATGAGGTGACCGCGCAGGGTCGCGGCCGCCTCTCGCGTCGGTGCGGTGTCCACTCGGGCGATCGCGTCACCCAGGGTGTCCGCGGAGATCGTCGCCTGGGCGAAGGCGGTGCCCACGCCGAGACCGGTCACCGCCCGACCCCACAGCGGCTGATCGGCGCCGAGCCAGCAGATCACCGTCGGCACACCCGATCGCAGCGATGCCGCGGTCGAGCCCGCACCGCCGTGATGGACCGCGACACCGCACCGTGGGAGCACCGTCGAGTGGTCGACCGTGCGCACGGCCCGGATCCGGTCACCGGCATCGACGAGCCGTTGCCGCACATCCGGATCGAGCGACTGCGGCCGCAGGAAGTCGCTCCACCCCGTGGCCACGAGCACACGGTGCCCGGCGGTGCCGTCGACAACCGCGGCGGCGAGCCGGTGAGGATCGATCGCGCTCATGCTGCCGAATCCGATGTACACCGGTGCGGGCCCGGCATCGAGCCAGTCGTCGAGGTCATCGGTGTCGTGCGCGTCGCCGATCATCGCGCGGGTGGCCGGGTCGAGATCGAGGAATCCGACCAGTGGCCGTCGCGATCCCCATTCGCGTCCCAGGTCGGCGAACACCGCGGGATCGTAGGCCTGGACCTCGGGAACCCCCTGGCCGACGATCCGTCGGGCGGTCGGGCCGTGGGCGGTCGGCAACCCCAGTTCTGCGCGCAGACGGTTCTCACCGCGCCGGCCCGCCCACCACAGCGCCTGCTCGATCGCCCACCACGACGCACGCGTGGACCTCGGCCCGAGGTGTCGCCCCCCGGGCGCCACGAGCGCGACCGACCGGTTCGCGCGCATGGGGCACAGGTGGACCGGCAGGTAGGGCACACCGAGCGACTCCGCGACGTTGAGCACCCGCTCCTGCCCGACACTGCCGCCCACGATCGCGTCCGCGCCGGTGGCCAGGTCCACGAGATCGGACTGCGCGGCCAGTCCGCCCTGGAGCGCCAGTTCGGCGATCGCTCGACCGCGGCGCACCGGGTTGCGCGACTTGCTCCGCGACACCACGAGATCGGAGGCCAGCAGCTCACCGGTGTCCGGTCCGCACGCGTGCGCGTCGAGCCCCGACCGTGCGGCGAAGTCCACGAGGTTGGGTGGGACGGCCAACACGACCGAGTGACCGCGGTCGACGAGAGCCCTCCCCAGCACGATGCCCGGTTGCACGTCACCGCGACTGCCGTGGAACGCGAGGACGAGGCGCATGAACCGACCACCCCCGCTCGCCGACCCGGCTCTCGGATCCCGTGGCCGACGGTAACCACAGATCTCCAGCGCGGCAGCGCGAGCGGCAGGTCGTCGTGTGCTGCGGACCACCCGCGTCGGCACTACCGTTCGCAGTCGACACGGGCCGCTCGGACGAGTGGCCCGGGAAGGGTGGGCGTGAGACGTCTTCACGGGCAGGACTTCACGTACTGGTTCATGCATCGGGCGTTCGGTTGGTCGGTGGTGTTGCAGCTGGTCTGGACGTTCCCCCGGGCCGTGTCCGTCGATGACCTCGAGGCGGTCAACGCGGCGTTGGGCGTCGGCCCGCTGAACCGCCGGGTCACCCGTGCCTCGGTGATGACCGCCCGCCCCCGGTGGGGGCACGCACCCGACGTACCCGACGTGATCTGCGACACCCACCCCATCGCCGGCGACTCCGTCGAGGCCTGGGCCGCACGAGAACTCGACACCGTGCCCCTCGACCCCGAACACGGTGCGACGTATCGACTGCGGGCGGTGGCGACCGAGGACGGCGGGTGCGTGGTGTCGCTGACCGCTCTGCACCTCGTCACCGACGGCAAGGGGCTCGTGACCGCGGCCGCCGACGCCCTGGCCGGTCGTGCCACACCCGACACCCTCGGGATCGACCCGGGACCGTCGGCACGAACCCTCGTCGCCGACGCCGGGGACGCAGTCGGCGGCGTGATGTCCGCCGGAACGGGGATCGCGACCGCGACAGGCGCTCTCATCCGCAAGGCGATGACGGGGCGATCGCAGAGCGCGCTCCCGGCGGTGGGTACCGAGCCGACCCGTCGTCGCCGACCACGGACACCGATTCGGGACCGGTCGCCCCGGGCACAGACGACCTGGGCGATCGTCTCGATGCCGGCGGCCGACTTCGCCGCCGCGGCGAAGCGCCACGGCGGGACCGTCAACACGCTCTTCATCGCCCTGATCACCGGTGCACTGCGATCGGCCTCGCCGACAGGACCTGGCGAGCACCTCAAGGTGGGGATCCCGGTCGATCAACGGGGTATCGACGACGACCGCGCGAACGCAACGGCGGGGGTGTCGGTGCTGGTGCCCGAGTCCCTGCGCGCCGGAGACGATCTCGGGTCGTTACGGCGGGACTGCAAACGCGCCTATTCCGAACTGAGCGCCGGCGAGAGGGCGATGATCGTGCATCTGCAGCCGGCACTGCGCCTGCTGCCCCTCTCGGTGGTGGTCGCGGCGGTCACGACCGGCGACGGCATGCCCGACGTGATGACCTCCAACATCGGGACCTATCCCGACGACGTCGCCACACTCGCGGGAATCCAGGCCACGGGTATGGCGTTTCGCGGGGACGCGATCGGCGTCGACGCGAACGAGCCCTACCGCTTCGGCGACGGATTGCAGGCCTGGTTGCTGCAGGCCGGCGACACCGTGACCATCTCGGTGGCGGCCTTCGACGAGACCGCCTTCGGTGACGGCGCCGCTCTCCGGTCGGGTGTGGCGGCCGAGCTCGACGGGTGGGGTGTCGTACATCGCATCTGGTGAGCTCGCGCTGCGGTGGTACGCAGCAGCAACTACCGTGGTCCCGATGGATCGGGTGACGGGCAACGACGAGTCGTATCTGTTGGCAGAGCAGCTCTTCGGGCTCTCGGCACCCATCCAGTTCTGCTGGGTCCTGCCACGCGACCCCGGACCGCGCGCCCTCGCCGACCTGCATGCCGAACTGTGTCGAGGATCGTTGTCGCGCAGAGTCGTCGAACCCAAGGTGCCGTTCGCTCGCGCACGGTGGGTACGGAGTGAGCGCCCCGCAGACGTGGTCACCTCGACCGCGGCGATCGACGACGCCGACGTGGCCGGGTGGTTCGACTCCCGGGTGCGGTCGGTGCGCCTCGACCCGGCGGGTGGCCGTGGATGGGAACTCGAGGCCGTCCCGCTGCGATCGGGACGCATGGCGGTCTCATTGCTGGTGTCGCACATGGTGTCCGACGGCCAGGGGGTGTACCGCGCACTTGATGCCGCGGCCGCATCCGCCTCGCACACCACGCTCGCACCCGCATCGGCGGCACGTGGGATCGGTGGTCTGCGCGCCGACGCGGTCGATGCGGTGGTCCAGATCTGTTCCGCCGCGCGGTCACTCGGTCTGTTGCTCGCCGCGACCCCGCGCGCCCTGCTGGCCGCCCGACGTTCCCCGTCGCGGCCGCGTCGTTCGGTCCCTGCGGCGAGCACCCCGGCGGCGTCGGATCCCGTACCGGAACCCACGCTGGCCTTCTACGACCTCGATCGCGACCGATGGCGTTCTCGCGCCGAAGAACTGGGAGGCACCTCGAACAGTCTGTTCACCGGGTTCATCAGCGGCCTGGCGCACCGGGCGGGTGTCGCCGCCGACACCGGGGACATGCGTGTGTGCATGGCGGTGAGCACACGGGAGGGCGACGAGGACCTGCGTGCCAATGCCTCAGGTGGCGTGTGGATCACGGTGCCGACACCGACGACCGCGGCGACCGGCCTCTCCGGGATCCGCGCCGCGAGCAAGCAGGCCTTCGCCGATTACGCCGCCACGGGTGACCGGCAGGCGGCCGACAACCTGCAACCGGTGGTCCGACTGCTCCCGCGACGACTCATCGCGACGATGATGCGCTCGATCCCGGGGCCCGACACCACCGTGTCGAACCTGGGGGCCGTACCGGAGTCGGCCCTACGGATCGGCGACGTCACCGCCGAGTCGTTCTCGATCCGTGCGCTGATGCAGGGGCAGACACCGGAGATGCGTCGCGTGACCGGTCCGGCGCTGGCGGCATGGGCGGTGGAGTACGGATCGACGGTCACCATCGCGTTCTTCGGGATCAGCCCCGACCACTTCGGTGACGCCGACGCGCTGCACGACGACATCCGCGCCGAACTGGATTCCTGGGAACTCGCCTATTCCGCGTGGTGACGCGGACCGATCAGTGGGTGGTGGCGGGAATCCGCGGGCCGGTCGCGGCCAACCGCTCGGCGACGACGGCGATCATGTCGTCGACGAGTCCCTTCACGACCGCCGCGGCGGTTCCGGTGTCGGGGTAGCGGGTACGCAGGTGCACGCCGTTCTCGTCGCGCCAGAACCACACCTGCAGGGTGTCGGCGCGGCCGTCGCTGGAGACGTGGTGCACGTTGTGGTGCGCGAGCCGGTCGAACCGTCGATAGTCCATGTAGGACACCATGAAGACGTCGTGACGGGGCTTGATCATCCGGCTCCCGAACGTGCCGTAGACCGTCGTGAGGTCGACCTCGGCGAGTGGTAGCGCCGCCGAGAGTCGCGTGGTCGCCGACGCCATGGCGGCATCGATGTCGCCGGTCGCGTCGAGGACCATCGGCGCGTTCGCCACGAACCATCCGACCGACCGCGACCAGAGATCGCTGCGGCGGGTGTGCACCGGGAGCACCAGGGGCAGGCGGTCGGGGCCGCCGAGATCTCGGGTGGCCACGGCCAGTGCCGCGAGCAGTGCGGGATAGAAGCGGATGGACCGCGACGCGCACAACGCCGAGAACCGATGGGCCTGGTCGGCGGTCAACACCGTGTCGACATGGATGCGGGCCGGCGCGAACTGTCCCGGCGCCACCCCGAGGTCGATGGGGAACTCCGGCACCGTCCACCCGGTCGAGGCGAGGAACTCGCCCCACTTCTCCACGAGGGTGCCGTCCCCCGTGCTCTGCCGCGCGCGTTCGGCCGCGGCGGCCTGGTGATCGAGGAAGCTGCCCGCCGATCGCGGCGCCTGACCCTCATAGGCCGACAGCACGTCCTCGGCGATGACCGCGAGGGAGTGCGCGTCGACGTAGCAGTGGTCGAAGCCGCAGATGACCGTCGTCGTGGTGCGCCCCTCGATCGCGGCCAGCACATGCGATCCGGGGGTCAGCGCGGTGCACCCGTCGATGATCGCGGCGCTCAGAGCGGCGCGGTTGTCCCCGGCGGTGGAGTGATCGACGCTCTCGACGTCGGAGACCTCGAGGCTGCCGGCGGGGTGGAGGAGGCGACGGATGGAATCGGGCTCGGAGGGATCGAGCGCGAAGTGGGCGCGCAACACCTCGTGGTGGTTGACGACCGCGGCGAACGCCGCGCGAAGGTGTGCGAGATCGAGTGTCGCCGAATCGATGTCGAAGGTGATGGCGAGCCATCCGAGCCCGCCGTCGCGGACGGCGTCGAGATGGAAGCGCTCGTTCTCCGAGGGTCCCGTCGGGTGCGGCACCGCTGCCGACGTGGTCGACACGGTCCAGCGGTGCAACGCCCCGCCGGCGATGTCGAGGTTGTCGAACGTGGTGAGTTTCACCGATCACCCGCCACGGCGCTGACGGGTACGCCCGCGGCGGCGACCGGGGCCGCTCCCGCCGCGTACTCCACGAGGAACGCGATGACGCGGTCGTGGAAGGCGTCGACCGACGCGATCGACGTGGGGTTGTCCGGGATGTGGGTCAACAGGTGGATCCCCTCGTCGTTGCGATTGACCCAGAGGTTCGCGTTGCGGGTGCGTCCCGACCCCGGCATGACCCCGGCGGCGGAGATCTCGGGGGAGTCGGCGTCGGCGAGCCGACGGAAGTCGAGGTAGGACACCATCTGTGGGCTCGTGGCGTCGGGAACGAAATCGCCGCTCGCAGCGAGAAGGCCGAGGATGGCGTGGGCGGGAACCGGGACGAGATCTCGATTGGCGCGCAACGCGTTCGACGCGGCGACGACAAGGGCGTCGGCGTCGGGTTCGTCGCCGTCGACCGCGACCGGCGCGAAGTTGCAGAGCCAGCCCTGCGTCCCCGGGTACTGCGGATCCCGGGTGGACAGGACGGTGGAGGTGAAGAAATCCGACTCGCCGGTCACCTCGTACTCACCGCGGGCCAGGGCCGCGAACATCGACCCGGCCAGCGATCCGCCGGCGGCGCGGGCGCGACGTTCACAGGCCTCGGTCTGCTCGGCGGTGAGCATCGTGCGGATCACCTCGGTCGACGGCGCCGAATCCGGGCCGATCAGTCCCAGGTCGAGCTTGCACCGGGGCACCGTACGGCCGTGGTCGCGCAGCACCGTGCGCCACACGTCGACCGCGGGGTCGTCGGGCGTCACCTGCGATGCCCGTCGGTACTCGTCGACGATGTCGGTGAGATGGCTGCCCGCCGCGGGGAGGTCGGGAGCGACACCCCGCTGATGCGCGCGGTAGCGCGTGAAGATCTCCGACAGAGCCTGGATCGAGGCGGACCCATCGGTGTGCGAGTGGTCGGAGATGGTGTAGAACGCGAACGACGAGCCTGCATCGACCGCCCCGAAGATCACGCCGGGCACGCGGTCGTAGGTCGCCTCGGCGTCGATGCGGACCAGCAGCCGCTCGGTCAGCGCGGCGTGGCTGTCGCCGCCGTCCGCGGGAGTCGTGACCATCGCGATGTCTTCCGGCGCGGCCAGGTGGCGGATCATCTCGCCCGCGTCGGTCACGTCGAAGAAGCTGCGCACCTCGTCGTGGGCGCGGACGTAGTCGGTGATCGCGGCGGCCATCGCGTCGGCGTCGAGCGGTTCGTCGATACGTGTCGTGGTCCCGACGGTCGCCCGATGGGGGAGGCCGGTGGCCCGTTTGGCCTTGGCGGCCGCGAGGTGGTCACGCTGCAGGAACGACGGCCCGACGGCGTCGATGCGGGCGTTCGAGCGCGCCGTCGCCTCGTCGGCGACGATCCACTCGATGTGCCGGCCCGGGGCCGGTGTCCACCCGTGCAGGGTGCCTGCCTTCACGACGTGCTGCCTCGTGACTGCACGTCGACCGACGACAGGGCGGGTGCGTCGTAGGTGGTGTCGGCGTTCTCGACGACCTCGAGCAACACGTCGGTGAAGGTCCGCAGGAACCGGTGCACGTCGTTCGCACCCGGGTGTCCGCTGGGGAAACGGGTCGAGAGGTTGGTGCCGGTCGCGAATCGGTTGATCCAGAAGTAGACCTCATCGGACTGGGCGCACGCGCTGCGTAGGACCCGCGCGTCGATGGCCTCCCACTGATCGGCGCCCTCGGCCGCGCGCAGGTCGATGTAGGACACGACCAGTTGCGGCGGGGTCTGGTGGCCGACGAGATCGGCGATCGGGTGGAACGGCACGGTGCCGAGGTCCTTGTACTCGCGGGCGCACTCCGCGACCGGACCGATCGCCTCGGAGAAGGTGCTCGCGACACCGGGCTTGAGGTGCACCGGGATGAGTCCGACGAACCACCCCGCCGCCTCGCCCCACTGGAGCTCGGTGCGGGTGTGCACGGGGCTGATGAAGCGCAGCTCACCCGAGCCCGACAACCGGTGCGTGGTGATCGACAGGGCCGTGTAGATGCCGGCCTGCATGTTGGCGCCCAGCGCCTTGCAGGTGCTGTGGAAACGCTGGGTCTGCTCGGCGTCGAGCAGCCAGGTCGACAGGCTGCCCTGGAACGTCGAGGGGACGCTGCCGACGTGGGGGATCGGGTCGGCGTGTCCGGCCTCGGGCTCCGGTTCCGGCAGCGGTCGGGGGAACGCCGGCATCGGGTCGGGCTGCGACGGCGTGTGCGACCGCAGGAAGTCGGCCCACCGGGTGACCTCGACCGTCTCGGCGTCGAGGCGGGCGCCGCTGGCGCGCTCGGCGTGGCTGAAGTCGAGGTAGCTGCCGAAGGTCGCCAACGCGTCGTCGTGGCCGAGCAGCGCGGATTCGTAGAGCTTGGTGAGCTCCTTGATCGCGAACACCTGGGTGTAGGCGTCCATCACGGTGTGATCGGCGCCGAAGATCACGAGGAAGGAGTCGGTGGTGTCGTCGGGTTCGACGGTGAGCACCCGGCAGTGCGGCCACTGCAGCGGCGTGATCGTGGTGTTGAACAGCTCGTTGATCCGCTCGTAGACCGCGCTGCTGCTCGAGCTGTGATCGTCGCGGGCGACGGCGATCGACACCGACTCGGCGGCGATGATCCGTCGTCCGAACTCGTCCTCGATGCCGGTCTCGGCGGACACCGGCTGCGGCACGACGGTCGACCGGAAGGCCTCATGGCGGGCGAACCAGCGGATGAGGGTGGTGCGCAGGGCGTCGGCGTCGAGGCGATGGGCGATCCGGAAGGCGGTGCCGATCCACTGGCTGTACCAGTCCTCGCCCACCTCTAGAGCGCGGCGGGCGTGCTCGAGATGTGCGTACGAGAGGCGGCGCTCGTCGTCGGTCCAGTCACTGTCGACCGCCGAGGGGGTCCACTCGGTCACGGTCCCCGCGGGGAGCGGGTAATCGGCGAGTTCGGTGTATTCCATCGGAGATCTCCTCACTGTCCATGCTCGTGTCGATCTGGGCACATCGTCGATCTCGAACACGAAACGGTCGTGTCGACACGTTTCGCCCGGCGGTCGGACCCCCGGCACACTACCGAGAGACTAACGCGAACATCGTCGATATTTAATGCTCGGATCCCACGTCGTCGTGGGATTCACAGACGCTTCCGGACATATCCCCCGCTTCGATGCGGGGAATACGTCCGGTATGCGACGGGGTGTAACAGGAAAGTCGCCTTCCGTTATCCCGTCACGCCCATGCCGCGCGAAAGAATGGGCCAACTGCGCTTCATCTGCACCTGCCAATACGGCCAGGAATGCGTGCCGTGGCCTTCGAAATCGAAGGTCGCCGGGATGCGCCGAGCGGCGAGGGTGTCGGCGAGGCGATGGGTACAGAAGTTGGCTCCGGCCTCGATGCCGCCACCGATGATGTAGCGATCGGTCGGGTTGTCGTTGCCGGGGTACTTCGGGTCGTCGAACGGACCCGGGAGTCCGCTTCCCGACGACACGTAGACGGTGCTGCCACGCAGGCCGTCGGCCTTCAACAGCACGTCGTGAGCGGCCCATGCCGGGTTGTTCGGCGGGCCCCACATGTTGTTCGCGTCGCCACCGAAGGCCGCGACGACACCGCGCGGGATGCCCTGCGAAAGAAGGTCGGCGGTGGAGTAGCAGCCGCTGTACGAGCCGACGGAACGGAAGAACCCGGGGTTGCGCGCGGCGAGCATCAGCGCCGAGCCCGCACCCATCGACAGACCCGCGATACCGCGAATCCCGTTGCCGTTGAACCGTGCATCGATGAGCGGGGGCATCTCCTTGGTGAGGAATGTCTCCCACTGGTAGCGCCCGAGCTTGGGATCGTCACGCTGCCAGTCGGTGTAGAAGCTGCCGTTGCCGGCGAGGGGGAACGCGACGGTGACGTTCTTGTCGCGGAAGAAATCCTTCGCGTCGGTCTTGCGGAACCACATGCTGTTGTTCGGGTCCTCTTCACCGAGGCCGCTCAGCATCGTCAGCACCGGGCGCGGGCCGCGCTCGACGGCGGGCACCAGCACCTGCACCTTGATCGTCTTCGCCATCGAGGCCGAGTAGATGGATGCGACGAACTGGTTCGGTCCCTCCGATTCCACCTTCTCGAGAGTGGAGACGCCGGGAGCCGCCGACGCCACCGCGCTCAGTGATGTGCCGAAGAACAACGAGACGAGTGCGACGCTGAGAAATGTCACAAACCTTCGTGAACGACGCGGCAAGCCGGTGTCCGTAGACGAAGATGTGCGCGCCGCGCGAGAGCTTTCAGAAGGCATGGATTTCCTTTACGTGAGTCAGGCCACAGTGTCTCATAGGCAAGCGAAACGATCGACACGAGTACGGAATTCACCGACGGACGTCACAGTGCGGACTCCATCGTCTCCACCGCGGCATTTGCCGCCGTCGTCGGGTCGATCATCGCACCGGAGAAGTCCGAGCACCTATTCGCCACGGCGTCGTCGAGAATCACCGACAGCGCCGAGGCCAGAACGGCCGTATCGGTGAGCTTCCCGATCGGGCAGGTGGCACCGAGTCCGGAATCAACGATCGCTCGACCCCACATCGGCTGATCTGCGCTGAAGGCGGCGATCAGCGTCGGCAGTCCCGCGCGCAGGCTCGCGCCGGTGGTGCCCGCCCCGCCGTGGTGGACCGCGGCCGCGCACCGGGGGAGGACCGACGCGTGATCGGCCGAGCCGACCACGCGCACGTCCGGACGTTCATCGATCGATTCCGACTCGGTCACCACGGCCAGGTTCGGGCCCGCGGCCACGAGCACCCGCTTCCCGCGGTCACGCAGTGCGCCGACGACGGCGCCGACGGTCGCCGCGGCGTCGGTCAACGGCATGCTCCCGAACCCGACGTAGACCGGCGGTGGGCCGGCGTCGAGCCAGGCTGCCGTGTCGGCGTCGTCGGCACCGGTGTCCCCGCCGTCGGGTGTGGTGGTGAGGAACCCCGTCATCGGACGGTGTGCACCCCACTCATCGGCCAGCCGGGGGAACAGTCCCGGTTCATAGGCCTGGATCTCCGGGGTGTCGGCGTCGGCGAGGCGATCGGCGAGCGGACCGCTCGCCGGCGCCATCCCGAGCCGTCGCCGGAGTGCCGCGTCGGAGCTCTTCGCCGACAGGTGCCAGTAGGCGAGTTCGACCCCTCGCCACACCGCCACGCTCAGACGGGGGACCGCGGCGAGGTGGGCGAGTGGTCCCAGCGGCACCGGCACGCTGCGACTCGGACGGATGGGGCAGTAGTGCAGTGGGACATATCGTGCCCCGCGGTACTCGGCGATGGTCGCCGCGCGCTCCTGACCCATCAGTCCGGTCACCACGAGGTCGGCGCCGTCACTGATCTCCAGGAAGCGTTCATCCATGGCGGTCGCGCCGAACCCGGTCACCTCGCGAAGAGCGCGCGACCGGGTGCGCGGATTTCGTGACTTCAGGTCGCGCTGCACCAGCGGTGACGCCAGGAGGTCCGCGGTGTCGGGGGCGAACACGGTGGCATCGACACCGTGGTCGGTAGAGAACTCGAGCAGGTTCTCCGGTACGCCGACCGCGACGTCGTGGCCACGTTCGGTCAGGGCCTTCGCCACGGCCAGGCCCGGCTGCACGTCACCGCGACTCCCGTTGAGCGCAAACGCCACCCGCATCGGGCTCACCAGTCCTCGGGCTCGAGTGACCAGCGCGCGAACTCGGCGTGCACGATGTCGGGGAGGGTGGACCGGCCGAGGCCGTCGGGATCGAGCCCGATGACCGACAGGGTGGTGATCCCGCAGGCCTCGTTCGTCCAGGCGGCCAGACCGCCGCGCAGCGACCGCAGCTTCTCGGCGGTCACGGCCTGGGTCGTGGAGCGGGTGACTACGCCGTTGGCGCGGTCGGGGTCGCCGAGGCCGGCGAACTGGCCGTCGAGGGTCCCGAGGTTCGAGGCCAGCGCCAACGGGGTCGTCGCCCCACCGCTCAGTGCCGCGACGGTGCGGTCGGAGAGAGCCTGCATCGCGGGTTGGAGGCGGACGAAGGTGCTCGGTCGGCCGGTGCCCACCGCGTAGACCTCTTTGGCCAGCGCGCGGATGACACCGAGGTCCTTCTCGAGCGCCGCCGACGCCGGGATGTCGAGGGACAGCCCGGTCGTGGCGTTCGCGCGGTCGTCGTCGGGGGTGCGCAGCGACATCGGGATGGAGATCCGGACGGTGTCGTCGGCCCCCACGCGGCCGCTGGCCACGATGATGCCGAGCACGATGGCCACGAACAGGGCGTTGCTGGAGCCGCCGGCCTCGGCGGCCACGGCGCGCCAGGCCTCGGTCGGGACGCTCGTGATGCAGAGCGGGGCCAGCGCACCGTCGTTCTCCGCGGCGGTGGGATCGACGTCGACGGTCCGGCTCGTCTTCGCGGTGACGGCTGCCGGGGTCGTGGTCTGATCCGGGTCGCGACGGACGCGGCGGGTCACGAGGTCGGTGGCGAGCGCCGCGAGGTTGGTGGTGATGGCGGCGGCCTGGCCGGTCGCGTCACGCGCCTGCTCGAACACCGACGGCGAGCGCGCCTCGAAGCGGCCGACGTCGTCGCCGCTCAACGCGTCGAGGATGGCGCGCACGATGAGGGCACCGTCCCCGGCGGCGTGCGCGACGCACAGGGTGACGATCGCGCCGCCCTGCTCCAGGGGTGCTGATCGGAGCTCCCACACCGGGCCCTCGGTCAGATCGAACCGGGTCGATGCCGCGGCGTCGATCCACGCGGTGACACCGCCCGCGGGCACCGGGGTGTCGTCGACGACCCGGCCACCCGACCGGGTGGGTTCGGCGACCCAGTGGTCGCGGACCAGCGGCAGCGAGCTGCGGCGGAGCAGACGACCGATACGGCCGACGGCGAGGCGTTGCGCGAGCCGGTCCAGTTCTGCGTCCGACGGCAGGGAGTGCAGCCGCCACACGGCCTGGTTGACCACGGGCACACCGAGGGCGCGGTCCATGCGGATGAACAGGTCGTCGTCGACGGTTGTGCGCAACACCGAGGGCATCGTCGCGTCCACCTCTCTCACGGCTGGGACGTCTGCCGCCGGGTGGGACGGACGAGACGAGTGGGAGCCTAGCGATCAGAGTTTGCGCAGATAAATCCGGACGGTCAACGGCGCGAGAACCGCGATGAGCACGAACGATCCGATGAGCGAGTACGCGAGGTGGGAATCGACCCGTCCCTCGCCCGCCAGCAGGCGCACCGCCGACACCAGCTGCGACACCGGATTCAGGTCGGCGATGGTGCGCATCCAGGCCGGCATGGTCTGGGTCGGCACGAACGCGTTCGACATGAAGCCCAGGACGGTGAGGATCAGTGCCGAGAAGCTCTGCACGGCGGAGATCTTCGACAACATCACCCCCATGAGGGCGAACACCCAGCTCAGGGCGAACGCGGAGAACACCACCAGCAGGACCGACGCCACCACGCCGGGGATGCTGCCCGGTCGGTATCCCATGGCCAGCCCGACGCCGATGGTGATGAACCCGGCGATGAGGTAGCGCAGCAGCGCGGCCACCAGCAGGCCCGACAGGGGTGCCAGCCGCGAGATGGGCAGAGACACGAACCTGTCCATCAGGCCCTTGTCCATGTCCTGTCGCAGCTGGATCCCGACGACGACGGTGGAGCTCACGGCCACGTTGACCAGCACCCCGGGCACCAGCAGCGGGAGGTAGGACGCGACGCTGCCGGCGACGACGCCGCCGAAGATCGTCCCGAGCAGCACGGTGAGGATGATCGGGACGACGATGACGTCGACGAGCAGCTGCGGCGAGTGCTTGAACTTCAGCAGGCCGCGGCGCGCCAGCGTGAGGGTGTCGAGGACGGCCTTGCCGAACCCGACGCGTTCGGTGACCGTCGCCATCGGGATGGTCGTGAAGCGGTTCTCGAGGTCGTCGACGGTGTCGAGACGGCCGAAGGCGTCGGTGGTCATGTGGGCCGCCGTTCTTCGGTGAGGGCCAGGAAGACGTCGTCGAGAGATGGTGCGTGCACCCCGAACTCGTCGACGCTGATGCGGCGGTCGGACAACGCGGCGATCACCTGGGCCGCGCGAGCCGAATCGGGCACGGGGACCGTGAGTTCTCCGGTGCGGCGGTCGATGTCGACGCTGTGGCCGAGCAGACCCTCGATCGTCGTCGCGGCGGTGGAACCGTGGCCCGGGTCGGAGAGCCGGACCGACAGCGTGAAGGTGCCGACCTGCTTCTTGAGCGTCTCCGGCGTACCGCGCCCCACCACCCGACCGTGGTCGATCACGACGAGCTGGTCGGCGAGCGCATCGGCCTCGTCGAGGTACTGCGTGGTCAACACGACCGTGGTGCCCGCCGCGACGACGTCGCGCACGATCTCCCACAACTGGGTGCGTGTGCGCGGGTCGAGACCGGTGGTCGGTTCGTCGAGGAACAACAGGGCGGGCCGACGGATCATGCTGGCGGCCAGGTCGAGTCGCCGGCGCATGCCGCCGGAGAACTGGGCGATGGGGCGCTTCGCGGAATCGGTGAGACCGAACTGCTCGACCAACTCCGCCGCACGGCGACGGGCCTGCGATCCGCGCAGACCGACGAGGCGGCCGTAGATGTCGAGGTTTTCCAGGGCGGTGAGGTCGTTGTCGACCGAGGCGTACTGCCCGGTGAGCGAGATGACCGACCGCACGGCCGTCGAGTCGGAGACGACATCACGTCCCAGCACGCTGATGTGCCCGGCGTCGGGACGGAGCAGCGTCGCCATCATCCGCACGATCGTCGTCTTGCCCGCACCGTTGGGTCCGAGCAGTCCGCAGACCGTGCCGGCGGGGACCGCGAAGTCGACGTCGTCGACGACGCGGCGGCCACCGAACACCTTGGTCAGTCCGACGACGTCGACGGCCGGGGGACCGTTGGTCGCGGCATCGGAGCTCGGTAGGTGGATCGGATTCCTGCGCGGCGGGTCGGGGTGGGCGTGGGGGGCCACGGCAGGAGTCGGGTCGGGCTCGGGGTCACGGCGTGCGTGACGTCCGACGCGTGCGGTCGTCCCCGACGGGCTCGGCCCCTCCGTCCACGGTGACCCGTGCGGAATCGACATCTCCAGACCTCCCCCGACGTCGTCCCCGTGACGTCATCGCCCGTCAGGGTACTGGGAGGCCGCTCGACGGACGCGGCGGAGAGGTCCGGAATCCGGCGATCGTGACCGGTGTCATCCCGTCGACCACAGATCGGCCACCGCGACGCCGACGTCGCCGAGGAGTCGGCGCACCAGCGGCAGGCCGATCCCGATCACCGACGACGGGTCGCCGTCGATGCCGTCGATGAGCCATCCGCCGAGACCGTCGAGGGTGAAGCCGCCCGCGACCTCGAGCGGTTCAGTCGAGGCGACATAGGCGTCGATGGTGGCGTCGTCGACGTCGGCGAAGCGCACGACCGTCGACGACGACTCGCGGGCGCGGGCGCTCACCGTGCCGTCGATGACCCGCAGCACGCAGTGGCCGGTCACCAGCTCGGCGGACCGTCCCCGTACCGAATGCCAGTGCGCGCGGGCGACATCGGCGGTGTGGGGTTTGCCGCTCAACCGACCGTCGAGGAGCAGCATCGAGTCGCAGCCGATGACCACCGCGTCCGACGGGGCGTCGCGGGAACCGACCAGCATGCCCGCCACCGCATCGGCCTTCGCCTCCGCGAGGCGGGTGACGACCGTCGCCGGTGCGGCGTCGGACCCCAGTTCGGCGACGACGGCGTCCTCGTCGACGTGGGACACCACCACCCGCGGATCGAGACCGGCCGCGCGCAGCACCCGCAATCGGGCAGGCGACGCCGACCCGAGGACGACGACCGGCGGCCGTGGACTCAGTGGCCGAAGGTGAGGTTGAGGAACGCGGTCGGGGCCGTCGGCCACGCGGGACGCAGACGATCGGTCGGCGTGCCCCACAGATCCCGCGCCGGCGGCGGTCCGCTGTCCTCGCTGCCGCCCGCACCGGCCAGCACGGCGACGAGCACCGCGACGTCGGTGTCGGACGGGTTGCCGCCGACGATGCGCAACAGCGGACGAGCCGGAGCCGCGGCGTCGGAGGCCGTGGTGTCGTTGTCGGTGGCGTCGGTGTCAGGGGTGTCGGTCACGGCATCTCCATTCGCTGCGCTCACAGTGACATCATTTTCGTTCGCTGCGCTCACAGCGACATCATTTTCGTTCGCTGCGCTCACAGGGGAATGTTCCCGTGCTTCTTCGGCGGCATCGACACCATCTTGCGCTCGAGGAGCTTGAGGGCGGTGGCGATCTGGCCGCGGGTGTGCGACGGCGGGATGACCGCGTCGACGTAGCCACGCTCGGCGGCGACATACGGGTTCACCAGTGTGTCCTCGTACTCCTGCTGCAGCTGCAGGCGCAACGCGTCGACATCCTCGCCGTTGGCCGCGGCCTCCTTGAGGCGGCCGCGGTAGACGAACCCGACGGCGCCCGAGGCACCCATGACAGCGATCTGGGCGGTCGGCCAGGCCAGGTTCACGTCGGCACCCATGTGCTTGGAGCCCATGACGTCGTACGCGCCGCCGTAGGCCTTGCGCGTGATGACGGTGATCTTGCCGACGGTGGCCTCGCCGTAGGCGTAGAGCAGCTTCGCTCCGCGACGGATGATCCCGTTGTATTCCTGCTCGGTGCCCGGCAGGAAGCCGGGGACGTCGACGAGGGTGATGATCGGGATGTTGAAGCAGTCGCAGGTGCGCACGAATCGGGCCGCCTTCTCCGAGGCGTTGATGTCGAGGCAACCGGCGAACTGGGTCGGCTGGTTGGCCACGATGCCGACGCTGCGGCCGTCGACCCGACCGAACCCGATGATCACGTTCGCGGCGTACCCCGCCTGCACCTCGAGGAACTCGTCGTCGTCGAGGATCCGGCGGATCACCTCGTGCATGTCGTAGGGCTGGTTCGGCGAGTCGGGGATCAGGGTGTCGAGCTCGAGGTCCTCGTCGGTGAGGGTGTCCTCGATCGACCCGGCCGCGGGCTGGTCGACGGACAGACGCGGGGCCTCGCCGCGATTGTTGCTCGGCAGGTACCCGAGCAGCTCACGGACGTAGTCGAGGGCGTCCTCCTCGTCGGAGGCGACATAGTGCGCCGTACCCGACTTCGACATGTGGGTCTGCGCGCCGCCGAGATCCTCCATCGTGACGTCCTCACCGGTGACGGTCTTGATGACATCGGGGCCGGTGATGAACATCTGGCTGGTCTTGTCGACCATCACGACGAAGTCGGTGAGCGCGGGGGAGTAGACGTGGCCACCGGCGGCGGCACCGAGGATCAGCGAGATCTGGGGGATGACACCCGACGCGCGGACGTTGCGGTGGAAGATCTCGCCGTAGAGGCCGAGGGACACCACACCCTCCTGGATGCGGGCCCCGGCGCCGTCGTTGATGCCGATGAGCGGACGGCCGGTCTTCACCGCGAGGTCCATCACCTTGACGATCTTCTCGCCGTAGACCTCGCCGAGGCTGCCGCCGAACACCGTCGAGTCCTGGCTGAAGACACACACCTCGCGACCGTCGATGGTGCCGTATCCGGTCACCACGCCGTCGCCGACGGGACGGCGTGTGGCGAGTCCGAAATTGGTGCTCCGGTGCCGCGCCAACGCGTCGAGTTCGACGAACGATCCCTCGTCGAGGAGGTGGGTGATGCGCTCACGCGCGGTGAGCTTGCCCTTCTCGTGGACCTTCTCGATCGCGGCCGGCCCAACCGGTTCGGCGGCCTCGGCGAGGCGTCCGCGCAGGTCGGCGAGCTTTCCCGCGGTGGTGTGGATGTCGGGTGCGCTGTCGGCGTCGCGCGAGGCAGTCGTCATGGCAACGATGCTAACGAGCGCACGCTCGGTCGTGCGGACCGACCCAACCTGAGTGTGTCTCATGTTTGCGCGAGCCTAGGGTGATCGCATGTCCGCGGCGCCCCCCGACCCCGTCCCGTTCGAGCCGGTACGGCCCGACGTCGTCCGATCTGCCGCCGGGCCCTCGTGGGGGCCGATCGAGGTGGTCGACCGCACCGGGTCGACGAACGCCGATCTGGTGGCCCGATGCTCCGACCGGGACTGTGTCGGTGCGGTGCTCATCGCCGAGGAGCAGGTCGACGGGCGGGGCCGGCAGGGGCGTCGGTGGGAGTCGGTCCCCGGCACCCACCTGGCGATGTCGATGGTCGTCGACGCCCACGGCGCGGCCGCGGCCGGCGCGTTGGGATGGATCCCCCTGCTCACCGGTGTCGCGGTGGTCTCCGCGATCACCGAGGTCACCGGCGTCTCGTCCCGGGTGAAGTGGCCCAATGACGTCCTCGTCGGCGGCCTGAAGGTGTCGGGGATCCTCGCCGAACTCGCGCACGGCCTTCAGGATTCGGGGGTCGGGCGTTCGGTGGTGGTCGGTGTCGGCGTCAACACGGGGCTGGCGGCCGACGCCTTGCCCGTCCCGACGGCGACATCGTTGAACCTCGTCACCGGCACGTCGGTGGACCGTTCACGGTTGGCCGGGGCGATCCTGGCCTCGATGGCGCGGGAGCTGTCTCGATGGCCTCACGACCTCGGTGCGCTCGCCGAGGACTACCGCGCGGTGTGCGGGACGCTCGGGACCCGTGTGCGGGTGGACCTGCCCCAATCGCAGGTGCTAGTCGGGAC
This sequence comes from Williamsia sp. Leaf354, assembly GCF_001424365.1. Taxonomy (NCBI): domain Bacteria; kingdom Bacillati; phylum Actinomycetota; class Actinomycetes; order Mycobacteriales; family Nocardiaceae; genus Williamsia; species Williamsia sp. Leaf354. Next base: position 90,818 of record NZ_LMPL01000004.1, on the reverse strand, counting down.
CGCGACCGACGTCGACGAGACCGGACGGATCGTGGTCATCCCGGAGTCCGGCGGTGCCGCCATCGCGATCAACGCCGGTGACGTGACCCACCTGCGGCCCCTGGCCTGATCGACACTGGCCTGATCAGCGGTAGCTCTCCACGCTCTTCGAACCCATCGCCGAGATGAGGAAGAGGATCGGCAGTCCGATCACGAGGTGCATGATCGCGGTGCCGATGCCGGTGGTCCACTCCTGCGACAGCAGCAGGGGCAGCAGGACCGCGGCCGCGATGAGCAGGCCCACGATCCAGCTGAAGAATTGATCGGGCGACGGCGTGGTCAGCTGCAGCACGTACCAGAGCGCACCGGCGAGCAGCGCGCACAACGCCCCGACGACGGCGAACCAGTACTCGTCCTGCGACACCGGGTTCCAGACGCCGAACTTGCCGGTCTCGGTGATGCGCTGGCTGATGACCCGGATGATCCACGCGATCAACCACGCCGCGAGGGCCGTGACGACCGCGGTCGCCAACACGCCGCCGATGAACAGTCCGGTGTTGATCTGGGGGCCGCGCCGCGGCGGTCGAGGCGCGCGTGCCCGCTTCGCCTGCGCCGGATAGGGATCGGCGTAGCGGTCGCGACCGTACGGATCGCCTCCGTACGAGTCGGCCGCATACGAGTCGGCCGCGTAGGCGGAGGTGTTGCCGTAGGAGTCCCCGCGGTACGCGTCGGCCCGGTAGGGGTCGTTGTCGGCCTGGCCGTACGCGCGGGTGCGCGGGTCGTCGGGCTCGTTCGGGTACTGGGGTCGTGGGCTCATAAGGCGCCTCCCGCTCGGGTGTGTTCCCGCCGCCGGGACCGGCGTTCGGTTCGGAGCGATCGTCGTCCGAGTGTAGCGAGTGGGTACCCGCCGACACCGCGACACCGGGCCCGTGATGTCCGATCTACGACTAGCCTCATCATCGCCGCACCCGCGCGGACACCTGGCGAAAGGCGCACCGATGGGGTACCCGGAGAACATCCTCGCCGACGGCGAGCACGTCGTCCTGCACCGTCATCCGCACTGGAAGTGCCTGATCGTCCCCACGCTGATCTTCCTGGTGGTCACCGCCCTCGCGGGTATCGCCGCGGGGTACACCTCGAGTGATCTCACCGGATCGACACGGTCGGTGCTGTGGATCGTGATCGCCGTCGTGTGGGCGGTGGTCGTCGTCTGGTTCTTCCTGCGACCCCTGATCTCCTGGCGCACCACGCACTTCGTGCTGACCGACCGGCGTGTCACGTTCCGCAACGGGATCCTCACACGGTCGGGCATCGACATCCCGTTGCAGCGGATCAACTCCGTCGAGTTCCGACACGGCGTGATCGACCGGATGCTGCGCACCGGGACGCTCATCATCGAGTCGGCGTCGGAGGATCCGCTGTCGTTCGACGACATCCCGCAGGTCGAGAAGGTCCACTCGCTGCTCTACCACGAGGTGTTCGACCCCGAGTCCGGCGCGCGGCCCGGGGACGGGTTCGACGGCGGTCGACGGCGCTGATCCGTACCGTGTTGTCGTGACCGACGTATTGCTGGCCGAAGACGACGAGGCCATCGCCGGGCCCCTGGCCCGTGCACTCACCCGTGAGGGGTACGGGTGCGAGATCGTGACGACCGGGCCCGACGCCCTCGAACGGGCCCGGGACAACCGGTTCGAGCTGCTGGTCCTCGACCTCGGGCTCCCCGAGATGGACGGCCTCGAGGTGTGCCGTCGCGTGCGGGCCGCCCGCCCGCAGCTCGCGGTCCTCATGCTCACCGCCCGCACCGACGAGGTCGACTTCGTGGTGGGGCTCGACGCCGGCGCCGACGACTATGTCGGCAAACCGTTCCGACTCGCCGAGCTGCTGGCCCGGGTGCGCGCGCTGCTGCGCCGCAAGCAGGGCGTCGACCTGGTCCTCGAGGCCGGCGACATCCAACTAGACGCCCGCGGTCGACGGGTGTTGGTGGGCGGCAAGGACGCGACGCTGGCCAACCGCGAGTTCGATCTGCTGCGCTTCCTGATGGAACGGGGCGGCGAGGTGGTCAGTCGCGAGGAGATCCTCACCGAGGTGTGGGGATCGGCCGATCTGCGATCGTCGAAGACCCTGGACATGCACGTGTCGTGGCTGCGGCGGAAGATCGGGGACGATCAGGCCGGTCGCACGAAGCGGATCGTCACCGTGCGCGGTGTCGGCTTCCGGTTCGATCCCGACTAGATAGCCATCCCCGACCGAGAAGAGGCGCGCGGTGCGCAGACGGATCCTGCTGTCGATGATCGCCATGGTGATGGGCATCGGGTTCCTGCTCGGGCTGCCGCTCATGTTCACCGCGTGGTGGTGGGTCGACGACCTCGCCCATCAGGATCTCGACCAGCGCCTCAAGCGGGTCTCGGGTGAGCTGATCGACCAGGAGTCCGACGGTGGGCCGAACGCCGTGGCGCTCGACACCGCCCCGTTCCGCCTCCTGCTCCCCGCGGGCGGTCGCCTCGAACTGGAGTACCCGGCGGCGCCCGGTGAGAGTGACCGCACCGCGATCGGCGACACCCTCGCGGGGGCGACGGTGAGCGAGTCGGTGAGCCTCGGCGACGCCGGCGCGATCACGATGGAGATCCCGCTGTCGCAGGTGCGGGGCAACCAGTGGACCGCGGTGGGCGTGGTGGCCCTGGTTCTCACCGCGTCGGTCGCCGCGGGCACCGTCGTCGCGGCGGTCACCGCGAAACGCCTCGCCGACCCCCTCGAGGAACTCGCCGAACGTGCCTCGAGCATGGCGCAGGGCGATTTCCACTCCGCGTGGAAATCGCACGGCATCGTCGAACTCGACCGGGTGTCGAGCGCGCTCGAGGTCGCCAACCGGGAGATCGCCCTGCGCCTCGAACGCGAGGGCGAGATCGTCGGCGAGGTCTCCCATCAGCTGCGTAGTCGTCTCACCGCGATCCAGTTGCGGCTCGACGAGCTCTCGTTGCATCCCGACCCCGACGTCGTCGACGAGGCCGAGGCGGCACACGAGCAGGTGGAGCGACTCAACCGCGAGCTCGACGAGCTCATCGCGGTGTCCCGCGACTCCGCCGTGCTGCCCAAGGGACCGATCGACGTCCACGGGACCGTCGATCCGCTGGTCCGGGACTTCACCGAGTCGTTCCACCAGGCCGGGCGTGAGCTGGAGGTGACCTACTCGGGCGAGAGCACCGCCTGGGCGACCCCGAGCCGGCTGCGTGAGGCGGTCTCGGTGCTCATCGACAACTCCCTGCGCCACGGCGGCGGGGTGTGCCGGGTGGAGGTCGCCGAACTCGTGGGGGCGGGGATGTTGCGGGTCGCGGTGGGTGATGAGGGGTCCGGCGTCCCCGACGACCGCGTGCAGCTGATCTTCCGCCGCGGGTACTCCGCGGCCGGCTCCAGCGGCGTCGGGCTGTCGCTGGCGCGGGCGCTGGTCGAGGCCGACGGCGGGCGGCTGGAACTGACCACCCGACGCCCGGCGACGTTCAGCATCGTGGTGCCGACCGGCGAGGGCGGACCGCTCACCGGACCGCGTGATCGGGTGGCCGTGGCCGTCCGCGAGCCGCGCTGAGGCGCTCTATTGCGTCAGCGACGTCCGAGGGCGTCGGGGTCGGCGTCGCCGATGGTGACCTGACCGGTGGCAAGGGCCTCGATCTCTGCGTCCTCGTCGCCCTGGGTCTCGGGGAACGCGAACTTCCGCAGCGCCCAGAACCGGAACACCATCTGCAGGACGTTGCCGATGATGTAGCCGAGGATGAAGTCGATGACCACCAGGGCGGCGACGCTCGCGTGGTTGCGCACGTCGAACAGGTTGTTGGCGATGAACAGGGGAGCGGCCTGCAGGACCACGCCCATGCCGCTGATGACGAAGAACAGCAACGCCTCGTGGTGGGTCTCGCGACCGCCGCGGTTCTTGAACGCCCACTCACGGTTGAGGACGTAGCTCAACACGGTCGCGAGCGTGCCGGAGATGACCTTCGCGATCACGGGCTTCTGCTCGAGGATCGTGAGGCTGAGCGAGTAGAAGATGGCCATGTCGAAGACCATCGTGGTGCCACCGACCATCGCGAACTTGATCAGTTCGTGGTGGCGGAGCGCCAGTCGCCGGATCGGCGCCGGGGTACGGGCGAGGAGCCCGTCGATAGTCGACACAAGTCACGAGTCTACGAAACGATCGGCGAAACATTGTCATCGTGGCGGTGAACTGCAGGGTCGGCGGGTGACCCTCCCGACGGTGGTACGTGGTCGCCGAGCAGGTCGGGCGTGACAGCATGGTCAGCCGTGAGCCAAGAGTCGACGGGTCAGAACACAGCGCCGCGCGCCGTCGCGAGCGCACCGGGCGCGCTGCCGACGGTGGCGATGATCGGCGGGGGACAGCTCGCGCGGATGACGCACCAGGCCGCGATCGCACTCGGACAGCGCCTGCGTGTGTTGGCGGCCTCGGCCGACGAACCCGCAGCACTCGTCACCCCCGACGTCGTGCTCGGCTCCCACGACGACCTCGAGGACCTGCGACGGGTCGCCGTGGGCGCGGTCGCGGTCACGTTCGACCACGAGGGGGTGCCGACCGACCTCCTGCACACGCTGGTGGCCGAGGGCGTGAACGTGCTCCCGCCACCGGAGGCCCTCGTCCACGCGCAGGACAAGTCGGTGATGCGCCGCCGCCTGTCGGAGATGGGGCTGCCGGTTCCCGACTTCGTCGACCTTGACGGCCCCGACGCCGAGGCGACACTGCGTGACTTCTTCGCCCGCCACGACGGGCGCGTCGTGCTCAAGGCGATCCGCGGCGGGTACGACGGGCGCGGCGTGTGGATGCCCGACGACCTCGACGACGCCGTCGAGGTGCTGACACGGTCGGTCGCCGACGGGACGCCGTTGCTGGCCGAGGCCCGGGTCGCGATGCGCCGTGAACTGTCGGCGATGGTGGCGCGCTCGCCGTTCGGTCAGGGCGCGGTGTGGCCGGTGGTGGAGACGGTGCAGCGCAACGGCCAGTGTGCGGTCGTGATCGCCCCCGCACCGGATCTCTCCGACGAACTCGCCACCCAGGCGCAGACCATCGCGTTGCGACTGGCGAACGAGCTCGGCGTCGTCGGCGTGATGGCGGTCGAGCTGTTCGAGACCGAGGACGGCCGGCTGTCGATCAACGAGCTCGCGATGCGTCCCCACAACAGCGGTCACTGGTCGATGGACGGGGCGGTCACCGGGCAGTTCGAGCAGCACCTGCGTGCGGTCCTCGACTATCCGTTGGGGGACACCCGCGCCCGCGCCGAGGTCACCGTGATGGCCAACATCCTGGGCGCCGACTCGGCGCCGACGATGTCGATGGACGAGCGGTGCCACCACCTGATGGCCCGGATGCCCGACGCCCGTGTGCACCTGTATGCGAAAGGTGAACGGCCCGAACGCAAGATCGGCCATGTCAACATCGTCGGTACACCCGGCGACGATGTCGCAGGGGTGCGCGAACGCGCCGAGCGGGCGGCACACTGGATGTCGACCGCGGTGTGGGCCGACGGGTGGGATGAACATGGGCGGGAATGAGCCGGATGGGATGAACACGATGGATGATGCGATGCGACCCGATCCGGTGGGTACGAGTCCCTCGGGTCCCCGTGTGGGCCTCATCATGGGCAGCGATTCCGACTGGCCGACGATGGAGGCCGCCGCCGAGGCGCTCGCCGAGTTCGAGGTGCCGTTCGAGGTGGGTGTCGTCTCGGCGCACCGCACGCCGCAGCGCATGCTCGATTACGCCGCCGGTGCCGCCGACCGCGGGATCTCGGTGATCATCGCCGGCGCCGGTGGTGCCGCACACCTCCCCGGGATGGTGGCGTCGGCCACGCCGCTACCGGTGATCGGCGTCCCCGTGCCGCTGAAGTATCTCGACGGCATGGATTCACTGCTGTCGATCGTGCAGATGCCGGCCGGCGTCCCGGTCGCGACGGTGTCGATCGGTGGGGCCCGCAACGCGGGGCTGCTGGCGGTGCGGATCATCGCCACCGGCGACCCGGTCCTGCTGGCCCGGATGCAGGCGTTCCAGCGCAACCTCGAACAGATGGTCCTCGAGAAGGACGCGGCGTTGCGCCGCACCCTCATCGGCGACTGACTGCGCGCTACCCGGTGGGGAGCAGTCGCCGTCGGAAGAGGTCGAGCACCTCGTCGAGGGCGGCACGCGTCGGTTCCCCGGGAGCATCGACGAGATGCTCGGTGAGCACCGAGTGCGGCGGGGCCAGTGCGTCGGGGTTCGCCGCGTCGTCGGGGATCTCGATCGCGGTGAACGCGTCGCCGAGTTGCTCGGCGAGCCACTGGAAGCGCGCGGGAGGGCAGGCGCGATCGCCCGCGAACCGCAGCCCCAGCACGCCGAGACCGCCTGCGGCGCACCGGTTCTTGACTGTCGCGAGGTCGGCAGGGGAGATGTCGATGTTGTGGGTGCGACTCCGGCTGACGCCGAACGGCAACGACGGCTGCGACAGCACCGGCGCGATGAGTCGGTCGTCGGCGGCCATGGCGAGCGCGAACCCTCCGGTGAAACACATGCCCACCGCGCCGATGCCCGGACCGCCACACCGCTCGTGTTCGGCCGCGCCGAGGGCGCGCAACCACTGCACCACCGGTGACGACTTGCCGGTCGCCAGCACCGTGAACTCGCGACTGATGCAGGCCGGGACGATGGCGCGGGCGATCGTCGCCGCGGCGCCGAGTGCGGGGATGCGTGCGTCGAGGGGGTCCTTGCCGTCGACGCCGAACAGGTGCGGCATGACCGCGGTCAGTCCCAACCCGGCCACGGTGCGCGCGAACCCCGCCACCGCGGGGGTGATGCCCGGCATCTCGGAGATGACGATCACCGCGGGCCCCGAGCCGAGTCGGTACACCGGTGCGGTGCGTCCCTCGGCGGAGAACTCGATGCGGTCGAAGTCGGCGAGGGAGTCATTCGTCACGGGGTCCTCCGGGGGCTGTGGGCATGGCGCAAGCGTCGCAGAGTGCGTGCCGTCACACCAGCGTCGCGCCGGTTACCGCCCGGTAACACTCGTCGAGTCGAGGGTTAGCATGGGAGGTGACACATCACATTTGAGGAGACGCGACATGTCCGGCAACCCAGATTTCGACCTCTTCGCGCTGCCGGAGGAGCACGAGGCGCTGCGCGAGGCCATCCGCGCGTTGTCGGAGAAGGAGATCGAGCCCCACGCGGCCGACGTCGACGAGAACTCCCGCTTCCCGCAGGAGGCCCTCGATGCCCTCAACGCATCGGGCTTCAACGCGATCCACGTCCCCGAGGAGTTCGAGGGCCAGGGCGGTGATTCCGTCGCCGCCTGCATCGTCATCGAGGAGGTCGCCCGCGTCGACGCCTCGGCCTCGCTGATCCCCGCGGTGAACAAGCTCGGCACGATGGGGCTCATCCTCAGCGGATCCGACGAGCTCAAGAAGCAGGTCCTGCCCGACATCGCCTCCGGTGGTCTGCTCGCCTCCTACGGTCTGTCCGAGCGTGAGGCCGGTTCCGACGCCGCCTCCATGCGGACCCGGGCCAAGAAGACCTCCGAGGGCTGGGTCCTCAACGGCGGCAAGGCGTGGATCACCAACGGCGGCAAGTCGACCTGGTACACCGTCATGGCCGTGACCGATCCCGAGCAGGGCTCCAACGGCATCTCGGCGTTCATGGTGCACAAGGACGATCCGGGTTTCTCCACCGGCGGCTACGAGCGCAAGCTCGGCATCAAGGGTTCGCCGACCGCGGAGCTCTACTTCGAGAACTGTGAGATCCCCGCCGATCGCCTCATCGGCGAGGAGGGCACCGGCTTCAAGACCGCGCTGCAGACCCTCGACCACACCCGTCCCACCATCGGCGCGCAGGCCGTCGGTATCGCGCAGGGCGCGCTCGACAAGACCATCGAGTACGTCAAGGAGCGCAAGCAGTTCGGCAAGACGATCTCGCAGTTCCAGGGCGTCGAGTTCATGATCGCCGACATGGCGATGAAGGTGGAGGCCGCGCGGCTCATGGTCTACACCTCCGCGGCGCGCGCCGAACGCGGCGAGCCCAACCTCGGGTTCATCTCCTCGGCCTCGAAGTGCTTCGCCTCCGATGTCGCGATGTCGGTCACCACCGACGCGGTCCAGCTGTTCGGCGGCGCGGGCTACACCCGTGACTTCCCCGTGGAGCGGATGATGCGCGACGCCAAGATCACGCAGATCTACGAGGGCACCAACCAGATCCAGCGGGTCGTGATGTCGCGCGCACTGCTGCGCTGACCTCCGCCGCACCCACCGACGGATCCGGGCGGCCGCCTCACGACAGTGAGACGGTCGCCTTTTCCGTGTCGGCACGCCTCGCCATCGCGCCGGCGTCGGGGTGGGAGACATGCACCAGGCTCGCGCCGACGACAGGTGTCGCGAGCACGCCGCGGATGAGGCCGTCGGCGGTGTCCCAGCGGCAGGTCGACACCACGCGAGAACCCGCGGTGACGTCGTCGGCCGCGGCCCGGGCGGTCGCGGCGGCGACGATCTCGGCGACGGTGCGGCCGTCCAGCGCGGCGGGCCCGCCCACGATCGGTGCGAACTGGTCGCCGTGCACCCGCACCCCCGACCCGAAGTCGGTGACGCCGATCGGCAGATCGGCGACGGGGAGCGCGAACGGGTCGAGCGGGGCGACGACGACCTCGTCGACGTCGGCGTGCGCGTCGAGGCGGTCGCGCGCGCAGAACGCGACCGACACCGACGGATCGCTGCCGAGCACCACCTCGGCGCCGGCCCACCAGGCGCCGAGCAGGATCGTGAACGTCTGCCAGTGCTCGGGGAGGTCGACGGCGACCCGGTCGCCGGGTGCCACGCCGATCTCGTCGCGCAGGAAGTTCGCCGTCTTCGCGGCCCAGTTCACCGCGGTCAGCGTCGACAGCTCGGTGCGTTCCCCGGAGGCGTCGTCGTAGAAGGTGAACAGCGGGCTCGCGGGGTCGGTGGCCATAGCCGGGCCGAACACCGCGTCGGTGACGGTCGCGACGTCGCGCGCGGGACGAGTGCTCATGGTGGTGATCCTGTCGGTACGCGCCCGGGTCGATTGCGACGGGGTCGGCTCGAACGGGTCGGGGGACAGATCAGTTGACGCAGGCCGGACCCGACCCCGACGCCGTGATGGGTGGGGTGGTGGTCGTTGTCGAGGTCACACCCGCCGGTGTCGCGGCGGTGTCGGTGCTGCCCGGCTGTGCGCCGGTGTCGGTGATCGATCCCGGACCGGTGTAGGCGTCGGTGAGCATCAGCTTGAGGTGTCCGGCGGGGATCGACGGATCGACCTGCACCGGCAGGCCACCCATCTGGCGGGCGAGATCGGTCGCCGCGGCATTGCGTTCCGACGTCATGACCGCGCTGGTGGCGTCGGGACTGGAGGCGTTGCCCGTGGTGCCGCGCAGGAACCCGCGGCTGGTGGCGATGTTGGAGACGTTCGTGGCGAGCCCGTCCACCGAACCGGCGTTGACGACGTCGACGGTGTAGTCGGCCCGGTCGAGGCGACCGGGAGCGGGCTTCGTGAGCAGGGCACTGGTGAACCGCTGCACCGCAACAGGGTTCACGGTGACGACGGATTGCTGCCCGTCCTCGCTCCATCCCTGTTCGTCGGTCACCGGGATGGTCGCGAACTTCACCTTGCCGCCGCTGAGGTCCTTGAGCTGCTCGACGAACTTCAGGATGTCCCAGTTGTCGTCGATCACGATCGACCGTGACACCGCCTGCTCGAGATCGGACAGTTTGCCGGGGTTGGTGAGGGTGCCCGCCGAGAGCACCTTCTGGGCCAGCGACGCCATGAACACCTGCTGCCGCACGATGCGGTCGAGGTCGCCGCGGGGGAGGTCGTGGCGCTGGCGGACAAAGCTCAGGGCCTGGGCGCCGTCGAGGACCTGCCTGCCGGCCCGGAACCGCGCCCCCGAGAGGGGTTCGTCCACCGGGTTCTTGAGGCACACGTCGACGCCGCCGACGGCGTCGGTGAGCAGGACGAACCCGACCAGCCCGACCTCGGCGTAGTGGTCGACCTGCACCCCGGTGAGCTTGGCGACGGTGTCGATGAGCGCCTTGCGGCCGGCGGCGGTCGACTCGGTCTGGGCCTGCTCGGGCGAGGTGCCCGATTCGACGAGTGCTTCCCGGCGTGCCTCTTTCGTCGCCCCGTAGGCGGCGTTGATCTTGCTCATCCCGATCCCCGGCACGTCGACGTAGGAGTCGCGGGGGATCGAGATGGCCGTCGCCGAGGATCCGTCGTTGGGGATGCGGATCAACAGGATGGTGTCGGTGTTGGTGGCGACCTCGTCGCCCGCGTGGAGCTTCGCGGCCTCGGCCGGCGACAGCGGGTTGCCCTGGGCGTCGGTGCGGGAGTCGGTGCCCACCATGAGGATGTCGACGGCGCCGTCCTGGCCCGACCCCAGCGACAGGCCGCCGAGACGGGTGACGTTGTTCTCGAGGTCGGTGATGCCGTTCCATGCGTATCCGGTGAGGACGAGGACGGCGACCGAGGCCAGCGCGATCGCCAACCGCCCGGCCATTGGTCCGCGGCGCTTCGCCACGGCGTCGGGGGTGGCGGCGACGGGCGCGCGGGTGGCGGCAGCCCCCGATGACGTCGTCGCAGCTCGCGCCGCAGTGCGCGTGCGTGTGCCGGGTGCGCCTGCGGCGGGACCGGCGGCGCGGGGGTTCGGGGTACCGGGAACCGAGGTGCGGGGAGTCGAGGTGCGAGCAGGGGTGGTCCGCGATGCAGCCGGGCGGGCGCGACGATCGGCGGGACCACCGCGCCGAGGGGCGGCTCGACGACCACGGGGGTCGTCGGGTGGCTGCTGCACGGGGTCCTCTCGAGGTCGTGACGGGTGGGGCGGGTGGGGCGAACGGGTCTGAGACCTCACGGTACGTCCCCGGGGACCCCGAACCGGGGAACGCAACGCCGCACGGTCGGCGTCGTTCCCCCGGGCTCGCGCGATCGCGTCGATCGGTGGAGTCGGTGACCGGCCGATACGCTCGGTCGCGAGATGTGGGGTTGCGTCGAACGAGGGGAAGGGGTCTACCGGTGATGAGCGACACACACGACCAGGACACGCAGGGGCAGGCGGCGACTCGACCCGGCCGTCTCATCGTGATCGGTGCCGGCGGGCAGGTCGGGCGTCTGCTCGCCGCCGGACCCGACGCGGTGGCCCTGGGTCGCGAGGACATCGACATCGCCGACGCCGTGCACGTGGACCGTGCGCTCGCCGACCTCACCCCCGACGACGTCGTGGTCAACTGCGCGGCCCACACCGCGGTCGACGCGGCCGAGACCGACGTCGAGGCGGCCCGCCTGGGCAACGAGATCGGTCCGGCGAACCTCGCGCGGGCGACCGCACGGTACGGAGCGCGACTGATCCATCTCTCCACCGACTATGTGTTCTCGGATGCGGCGGGTGGCGACCGGGTGCCCAGGGAGCCCGGTGACCTCGATCCCGAGGCGCAGCCGGCGTCGGTGTACGGGCGCACCAAGCTCGCCGGTGAACGCGCCGTCGCCCGGATCGACCCGCGCGCGACCGTCGTACGGACGGCATGGGTCTACACCGGCGCCCTCGGCGGCAGCGATTTCGTCGCCACGATGCGTCGCCTCGAAGCCGAACGCGACACGGTGTCGGTGGTCGACGACCAGGTCGGATCACCCACCTACGCCGTCGATCTCGCGGCCGGGCTGCTCGCGCTCGCCGACCGTCCCGACGTCACGGGGGCGACGCTGCACGCGACCAACGCCGGGAGCTGCTCGTGGTTCGACCTCGCACGTGCGGTGTTCGCCGGGGTGGGCGCCGATCCGGAGCGGGTCGCCCCCACGACGACCGCGGCGTTCCCCCGCCCGGCGCCCCGGCCGTCCTACTCGGTTCTGTCGGGTCGGTCATGGGCGGCCGCGGGGCTGCCGCCGCTGCGCGACTGGCGTTCCGGGCTCACCGCGGCGCTGGCCGCAGACGGGGTGGCCGGGCCGAGTGTGTGAGAACCCGCCCGGGCGGTGGGTCACCGACGGTTGGTTACCCTTGCTCGGTGACTGACCTGGCTGTGGTGACCGTGACCTACTCGTCGGGGGACCATCTCGCCGCCTTTCTCCGCAGCCTCCGCACCGCGACCACCGTCGACCACCGGGTGATCATCGCCGACAACGGCTCGACCGACGGCGCCCCCGAGGCCGCCGAACGCGACTTCGACAACGTCACCCTCGTCGACACCGGCGCCAACATCGGTTACGGCGGTGCCGCGAACCGTGCGGTCGCCGAGGTGGATCCCGCGATCGAGTTCGTGATCGTGGCCAACCCCGACGTCGAATGGACCCCGGGGTCCATCGACGAACTCCTCGCCGTCGCTCGTCGTCGTCCGCGCGCCGGATCGATCGGTCCGCTGATCCGCGAACCCGACGGCACCGTCTACCCCTCGGCCCGACGCGTCCCCGACCTGGTGTCGGGAACCGGCCACGCCGTCCTGGGCAAGGTGTGGAAGTCCAATCCCTGGACCACCGCCTACCGCCAGCAGGACGCCGACATCGCCGAACGGACCGTCGGGTGGCTGTCGGGATCGTGCCTGCTGCTGCGCCGCGCCGCCTTCGACTCCATCGACGGGTTCGATTCCCGCTACTTCATGTACATGGAGGACGTCGACCTCGGTGACCGTCTGGCGCGCGCCGGGTGGCTCAACGTCTACGCACCGAGCGCCGAGGTGATCCACCGCAAGGGCCACGTCGCCGGTGAACACCCTGAACTCATGCTGCCCGCCCATCACCAGAGCGCCTACCGATTCCAGGCCGATCGACACCCGGGCGCCCGCTGGGCGCCGTTGCGCGCGGGGCTCGGCGCGGGTCTGTGGGTCCGGTCGAAGGTGGCCGTGGCCTCGGCCCGCCGGGCCGCGAGAAACCGGGCGGTCTCGCCTACTGTGAACGCAGTTCAACCACCCACGATGGAGGCATGAGTGGCACCGACCGATGGCGACATCACGCACACCGGCACGTCCGGGGGTGGCGTCCAGGCAGTGATCCTGGTGGGCGGCAAGGGGACCCGGCTACGGCCGCTCACCCTCTCGGCCCCCAAGCCGATGCTTCCCACCGCCGGGATGCCGTTCCTCACCCATCTGCTGTCGCGGATCGGCGCGGCAGGTATCACCGACGTGGTGCTCGGTACGTCGTTCAAGGCCGAGGTGTTCGCCGAACACTTCGGTGACGGGTCGAAGCTCGGCATGCATCTGTCGTACGTGACCGAGACCGAACCCCTGGGCACGGGCGGGGCGATCCGCAACGTGCTGCCAGAGCTCACCGCGGACACGATCCTCGTCTTCAACGGAGACGTGTTGGGCGGCACCGACGTCCGCGCGGTGCTCGACACCCATCACTCGTCGGGTGCCGACGTCACGATCCACCTGGTGCGCGTGGGCGATCCGCGTGCGTTCGGGTGTGTCCCGACCGACGACGACGGTCGCGTGACGGCGTTCCTGGAGAAGACGCAGGATCCGCCGACCGATCAGATCAATGCGGGCTGCTACGTCTTCAAGCGGTCGGTCATCGAGGAGATCGACGCCGGCCGACCGGTCTCGGTCGAACGTGAGGTGTTTCCCGGCCTGCTCGCGCACGGCAGGCACGTCCACGCCCACGTCGACACCGGGTACTGGCGCGACATGGGGACCCCGGAGGACTTCGTGCAGGGTTCGGCCGATCTGGTGCGCGGGATCGCGCCGTCGCCGGCGTTGTCGGGACCGCGCGGTGAGTCCCTCGTGCACGAGGGTGCCGGTGTCGCCCCCGGGGCCGTCCTCGTCGGCGGCACGGTCGTCGGACGCGGAGCCGAGATCGGCGCCCGCGCACGACTCGACGGTGCGGTGGTCTTCGACGGTGCGGTGATCGAGGCCGGAGCGGTCGTGGAACGCAGCATCATCGGGTTCGGGGCCCGTATCGGTCCCCGGGCGCTGGTGCGTGACGGGGTGATCGGCGACGGCGCGGACATCGGTGCGCGGTGCGAACTGCTCCGTGGCGCCCGCGTGTGGCCGGGGGTCACGATCCCCGACGGCGGGGTGCGGTTCTCCACCGACGTGTGATGACGCGACCGATGATCGATCCGGACCGACCCGTCACACGGTTCGTCGCCGTGGGCGACTCATTCCCCGAGGGTGTCGGCGACGACGAACCCCTGTGCCCCAACGGTGTCCGTGGGTGGGCCGACCGCACCGCGGAGGTGCTGGCACGTCGTGCGGCGCGTCGCGGTGACGAGCCGCTGCGGTACGCGAACCTCGCGATCCGCGGGAAGTTGCTCGGTCCGGTGGTGACCGATCAGCTCGACCCGGCACTGCGTATGGCGCCGGATCTGGTGGCGATCTGCGCGGGCGTCAACGATCTGTTGCGCCCGTCGGTCGACATCGACGACCTCATGGCGCGGTACGACTCCGCGATCGGAGCGCTCGTCGACACCGGTGCGCTCGTGTTCACGTTCACCGCGTTCGACACCGCAGCCCGACCGCTGTTCGCCGCGCTGCGTGGACGTTTCGCCATCTACAACGAACTGTTGCGCGAGATCGCCGACCGCCGCGGGGTCCATCTGGTCGACTTCTGGCGGATGCGCGAGTTCGCCGATCGGCGGATGTGGGAGTTCGACCGGATGCATCTGTCGCCGGCCGGTCATCATCAGATGGCGATCTGCGTGCTCGAATCCCTGGGCGTGGCCCACGATCTCGTCCCCGTGACCTTCGGCCCCGCGGAGGAGGTCTCGGCCGCGCAGCGACGAAAGGGCAACCGGCAGTGGGCGACCCAGGCGGCCGCGCCGTGGATCGGGCGTCGTCTACGGGGTCGGTCGCGCGGGGACAACATGTCGCCGAAGTACCCCGAGCTCACCGAGCTCGCGCCCACGCCCTAGCTCCACCCACCAGGGTCATTCCTCGTCGGTCGGAGCGGTGCGCGCGGCGGCGAGCAGGCCACGCCCGAGCGGGATGACCACCGGCAGCAGGCCGTCGTCCTCGGAGATCATCAGCGCCGCGGCGCGGGCGGCCGAGGTCTCGGGATCGGTCCGCGACGGGTCGGCGATCCGCCCGTCGGCGGTGGCGTCGTGCACCAGCAGCACGCCGCCGGGACGGAGGAGTCGCAGCCCCTCGGTGACGTAGCGCGGCTGGTCGATGACGGCGCCGTCGACGAACACAACGTCGTAGGACGCGTCGGCGAGTCGTGGCAGCACGTCGGCGGCGCGTCCGTTGATCAGTCGGGTCCGTGACGAGGCGACACCGGCGGCGGCGAAGGCGACCCTGGCCGCCCGCTGATGCTCGGAGTCCGGGTCGATGGTGGTGAGCACCCCGTCGGCCCGCATCCCGGCGAGCAACCAGAGGCCGCTGACTCCGGCGCCGGTGCCGATCTCGACCACGTTGCGGGCATCGGTCAGCCGGGTCAGCAGGCAGAGCGTCGCTCCGACGGCGGGGGAGACGGCGGCGGCGCCGAGTTCGTGGGCGCGTTCGCGTGCGGCGAGGAGGGTGTCGTCCTCGGCGATCGCCGACTCGGCGTACTCGCGGAGCGACTCATGGCCGGGGTCGCGGGTCGGGCTGTCGGTCGGCTGGTCACCGGGGGTGTCGGACACGCAGACAGGTTAACCGTCAGCGGTCGCTCGATCGGCCAGGTCGGGGTCGCCTGCGCGTGGCGGCGACGGCCCGTCGGTGTCGCCACAGGGCCTCGTCGCGACTCTCAGGCAACGCTCAGGCCACTCATACGGCTCACATACCCCGATGTACCAGAGTCATGGACAACGACACAGCGATCGTCACCGCGGGACACCGCGGACCGCGTCGGTTCGGGAACATCCCGGACCATGACGAGGTTCTCCTGGCAGAGATGACATCCCGCGCGTCGACCCCGAGAGGAAGTGGAGCCGCGCACATGATCGACACCCCCCGATCCGCCGACATCGCAGACAGCACACAGGCCACGGTGGAGACCGCTGCGTCCACCGACTCCGTCGCGGGGGAGCGGACAGGCACCGCCCGGTTCGACGAGACCGGTGACGGTGCGCTCATGCCGTCGTGGGACGAGTTGGTCCGCGAACACGCCGATCGTGTGTACCGCCTCGCCTACCGCCTGTCGGGCAACCAGCACGACGCCGAGGATCTGACCCAGGAGACGTTCATCCGGGTCTTCCGGTCGCTGTCGAACTACCGCCCCGGCACGTTCGAGGGCTGGTTGCACCGCATCACGACCAACCTGTTCCTCGACATGGTCCGCCGTCGCGCCAAGATCCGTATGGAGGCACTGCCCGAGGACTACGAGCGCGTTCCCGGCTCGGCGCCCGATCCGGGACGCGCCTACGACGACGCCAACCTCGACCCCGATCTGCAGCAGGCGCTCGACGCGTTGGCACCGGAGTTCCGTGCCGCGGTCGTCCTGTGTGACATCGAGGGTCTGTCGTACGAGGAGATCGCGACGACGCTCGGCGTGAAGCTCGGTACCGTGCGCAGTCGCATCCATCGTGGTCGACAGGCCATCCGCGATCACCTCGCCGCCAACGGTCACACCAGCAGTCGCTCGGTCACCACCTCGATCTAGACGCCACGGCCGAGGCCGGGCGGGTTCTTCGGGAACCCGACAGGGGTGGTGATCGTTGTCCCCTCGGTGCCGGACACACGACACCGCCGAGAGCTTTCGCTATCGTGGGGCACGCCCGCGGCTCGTCGCTCTCGGGTCCGACCGTGAGAGACCGCCGACTCGAAGGGGTGATGACCGTGGACCGGCTACGAGGTCCGTTCGGCCCCGATCCTGACGACGCAGACCCGCGCGACGCAGGATCTCGCGACCGCCGAGCTGCACGGCGCCCGGCATCGTCGTCGCTGTCGCCGAACACCGCCTATCGTGCGCCCGGTTCGGCCGGAGGGCGTTCGTTCGCCCCCACCGATCATCTCGCCACCGAGGCCGTCGCGGCCTACGTCGACGGCGAGCTCCGGATGAACGCCCACCTGCGCGCCGCGCGCCACATCGCGGCCTGCGCCGACTGCGCCGCCGAGGTCGATGCGCAGGCAGCCGCGCGTACCGCGCTGCGCGGCTGCGCGGACATCACCATGCCCCTGGGGCTGTTGGGCGCCCTCACCGACATCCCGAGTCGGGAGATCGATCTCCGCAGTGCCCTGGAGCGGTCGCGCGACACCGATCGCCGTGCCCCCGATCGCGGGGGACCGCTGTCGGCCCCGGGTTTCCCGGTGCATCGTCCGAGCCGTTGGCGCCATCGGTGATCCCGGCGACGGCGGCCGCGGGCACGACGCGATGACCCCGCCCCCACCCGACGACACCTCCGACACGTCCTCCTCGACGTCGTCCCCGGACGTCACTCCGGTGAACACCTCGAAATCCGAACCGAGTGCGGGTCCGCGGCAGGGTCGACACTCGCCGGTGTCGCCGCAGACCGCAGCGGTGTTCGGGCGCCCCGCCGGCGTCGACGGTTCGTTCGCCGCGCCGGAACACCAGCGCGCCCGCGCCGTGCAACCAGTGGTCGGTGCACCCGATCCCGTTCTGCGCGAGGCGTTCTCCCGTCCGCCGGGTGCCGACGAGGCCGTGCAGCGCGATCCCGACTCGCGCTACGGCGAGAGCGCAGAGACCGAGACGACCCCCGACCCGTGGCGCGACCCGGCGAGCGTGGCCGGTCTCGACGCACCGGCGCTGGCCACCGCACAGGCGGCGGCACCCGTGCTTCCCGGCGCCAAGCTCGGCGTCCGTGAACTGCTCTTCGACCGCATCGTCAGCTGGCGCGCCCTGGCCGTCCTCGGGGTCGTCGCGCTGGCCATCGGGCTGGTGGGCGGGTTGTTCGGTCGCCTGACCGCCGAGGTCGTGCCGCCACTGCACTCCGACTCGGTCTCGCTGGGATCCGGCGAGAACGCGCCACGCGCCGACGGAGGACGTGTCGCACAGGTCGCCCAGGCGGTGGAGAGGGCGGTCGTCGCCATCAACGTCCGCACGGCGAACTCGATCGGGACCGGATCGGGCGTGGTGCTCGACAAATCCGGGTACATCCTCACCAACAACCACGTCATCTCCCAGGCCGCCACCGAGCGCGCCGCGCTCGAGGTGACGTTCTTCGACCGACAGCGGGTCCCGGCCCGCATCGTGGGTCGTGACATCCGGACCGACCTCGCGGTGATCAAGGTCGACGGCGTCGACGACCTCACCGTCGCGTCGCTGGGGAACTCCGCCGATCTCGAGATAGGCCAGGAGGTCATCGCGTTCGGCTCGCCGCTGGGTCTCGACCGGACCGTCACCAGCGGCATCGTCAGCGCGACGAACCGCGCGGTCCCGCTCCGCCCGGACGACACGTCCGACACCGACGCGGTGCTCGACGGCATCCAGACCGACGCCGCGATCAACCCCGGCAACTCCGGTGGCCCGTTGGTCGACGACAACGCGAACGTGGTCGGGATCAACACCGCGAGGGCCGGCGCCGACGGCAGCTCGTTCGGGTTGGGATTCGCGATCCCGATCAACGAGGCCAGGCAGGTGGCCGACGAGCTGATCCGCGACGGCAAGGCCGTCCACGCCCAGATCGGTGTGAACGCCAGCACGGTCCGCAACGCCGCGGTGCTCGGCGCGCAGATCCGCAACATCGTGGGTGGATCCCCGGCAGCGGGGGCGGGCCTGCGTGAGGGCGACGTCATCACCGCGTTCGACAACCGGCCCATCGACGGAGCCGACGAGCTCACGGTCGCGGTACGCACCTCGACCATCGGCAAGTCGGTGCCGTTCACCTACTGGCGGGACAATCGAACCTTCACCGCGTCCATCACACCCGCGGCCGACTGAGTAGCCTGCAACTGTGTTCAGCAGCGTCGGATGGGGCGAGCTCCTGGTACTCCTGGTGGCCGGTCTGGTCATCCTCGGACCCGAGCGGTTGCCCGGTGCCGTCAGCTGGACGATGAAATCGCTGCGGCAGGTCCGCGAGTACGCGGCAGGGGCGACCAACCAGCTCAAGGACGACCTCGGACCGGATTTCGAGGATTTCCGCAAACCGCTGGCCGAACTCAACGAGCTGCGGGGGATGACGCCCCGATCGCTGATCACCAAGCACCTGCTCGACGGCGACGACTCGTTCTTCTCGGGCAACTTCGACGACGACACCCGCATCAAACCGGTGTCGGCGCCGATGCCCGAGATCAACCCGACCCCGGCGCCCGCGCTGACGACCGACGGCCCCGGTCCGTCGCTCACCAAGAAGACCTCTCCCGATCTGTCGAAGGCGACGCGGCCCGCGGCCGAGAAGTCCGCGACACGCACGACGACGCCGGATCAGCCCACAAAGCGCTCGGTCGTCGACTGGGACGCGACCTAGCGGTCCGTATCCCGGACGGTCAGGCGTTGCGCGCGGTGTCGATGCCCAGCGACATCCCCGCCAGGCCCCGACGACGCACGGCGAGGCGCTGGGCGATGTCGCGCAGCGCGGCCCCGGCCGGGGATGTCGGATCGGAGAGCACCAGCGGCACGCCGCTGTCGCCGCCCTCGCGTAGTGCCGTCTCCAACGGGATCGAACCGAGCAGGGCGACCTCGGCTCCGACCGCGCGGGTGAGCCTTTCGGCCACCAACGCGCCGCCGCCGGAACCGAACGGCTCGATGCGGCTGCCGTCGGGCAGTTCCATCCACGACATGTTCTCCACCACGCCGGCGATCTTCTGCCTGGTCTGCAGGGCGATCGCACCGGCACGCTCGGCGACCTCGGCGGCGGCCTGCTGGGGGGTGGTGACGACGAGGATCTCGGCCCCGGGGATGAGCTGGGCGATGGAGATGGCGATGTCGCCGGTGCCCGGCGGCAGATCGAGGAGCAACACGTCGAGGTCGCCCCAGTAGACGTCGGCGAGGAACTGCTGCAGTGCGCGGTGCAACATCGGTCCGCGCCACACGACCGGGGTGTTGCCGCTGGTGAACTGGGCGATGGAGATGAACTTCACGCCGTGCGCCATCGGCGGCATGATCATCTTCTCGACCTGCGTGGGCTTGGCGTCGTTGCCCATCATGCGGGGCACCGAGTGGCCGTAGATGTCGGCGTCGAGGACCCCCACCGTGAGTCCGCGCTCGGCGAGGGCCGCCGCGAGGTTGACCGTCACGCTGGACTTGCCGACACCGCCCTTGCCCGAGGCGACGGCGTAGACGCGGGTCAGGGATCCGGGTTGGGCGAACGGGATCACCGGTTCGGCCCGGTCGCCACGCAACGACTTGCGCAGTTCGGTGCGCTGTTCGTCGTCCATCACGTCGAGTTCCACTCGGACCGCGCCGACGCCGGGGACGTCGGAGGCGGCGGTCGTGACGCGCTCGGTGATCTCGGTGCGCAGGGGGCAGCCCGACGTCGTGAGGTAGATCCCGATGTCGACGCTGCCGTCGTCGGCCACGGTGACCGACTTCAGCATGCCGAGGTCGGTGATCGGTTTCCCGATCTCGGGGTCGGTCACCTTGGCCAGGGCGGTACGGATCGCGGATTCGGTGTCGTCGTTCATCGTCGCCCAGCGTATCCGCCGGCGAGCGACCCCTGAGCCGCCGGTGGGCGAGCGGCCGCTTCTACGGTTCCAGCGCCAGCGACGGTGTGGGACGCAGGGTGAGCGAACGGATCACGCACGGCCCGGCGGGCGGTGCGGCAGCGGTCAGGGCACCGGTGAGCTCGCCGGCGAGTCCGATCGGGCCGCATCGCGTACCCAGGGCGTCGACACCGACACCGGTGACCTCGATGGTCGTCGGGCCGGTCGGGGTGATGGTCCAGGGGAGCGCCGCGGTCCGGGCGATGGCGCAGAGCGGGTTCGGTCCGCTCAACACGGCCTTGCCGACCGTCGCCGACGTGCCGTCGGGTGCAATCGTGACCGTGAGATCGACGGTGCACGACACCGGTCCGGCCGGCGAGGTGACCGCGATCGTGGCCGGGACGTCGAAGGCCGCCTTCGCCGCACGCAGGCGTGCGGTCGGTGCCGGTTCGGTCGCACCGGGGGCACCGGGGGTCGGCGAGGCACCGGGTGCACCCGACGGCGCCGGCGGGGCGCCGGGTGCGCGCGGGGTCGGCGCGGCGCTGGTCGCGGGTCGCTTGACCTCCAGGACCGATGCAGTCGGCACCGCGCCCGTCGCGTAGGCCAGAGCCCAGGTGAGGACGTTCGAGACGTACTCGAGGGAGTTGTTGTATCGCAGGACGGCGGCGACGCGGTGCTGCGGGCTCATGATGTCGCTGACCCCGGCGCACAGGTACCGACCCGCGGAGTAGGTGGCGTCGAAGATGTTGTTCGGATCGGCCCGGCCGTCGCCGTTGCCGTCGGAGCCCCAGGACGCCCAGGTGCTGGGGATGAACTGCATCGGACCCATGGCGCGATCGTGGGTGGGGTCGCCGTCGATGGCTCCGCGGTCGGTGTCGGTGATGACCGCGTTGCCCGCGAGACTGCCGTCGAGCACGGGGCCGGCGATGGGGTTGATGGTGGTGCCCGAGGCGTCGACCGAACCGTCGCCGGCGTGCCCGGACTCGATGCGGCCGATGCCGGCGAGGAGGAACCACGGCAGCTTGCAGGCGGCGTTCTCCGAGCCCACGCGGTCGGCGGCGAGCTTGTAGGCGCGCAGCATGATCCCCGGTATCCCCAGGGGGCCCGAGGGGAGGGCGGGGGCGAGGGTGCGCACACCGGCCGGGACGACCTCGGCCGCGGTCGCGAGTGCCGCAGGCGGGGCGAACCCCAGCGTGCGGGGTCCGGAGTCGACGATCGCGGCGGCGGGGGTCACCTCGGCGGCGGCCAGGGCCGACGCCGGTTGGCGTTGTGCGCTCGAGGTAGCGGCGCCGAGGACGAAGACGCCGACCAGCAGTGTCGCGACACCCATCGGCACGTACCGGCCGGCGTTCATGGGGGGTCGCACGGGACGTCCCTCTCGACCGGGCTTGCGGGCACGTTGTCGGGCCAGGGCCGCGTCGATGACGCCTCGGGACTGCACAGGGGCACCGCTTTCTCACACACGAGTTCGCCGACGGGACAGTCGACTTCGACGGTGGCGTGTCGATCGTGCTCGGTCGGTACCGTCCCCCGGACCGGGCTGTGATCCACGATACATATGGGACGAGCGTGCGGGAGGCGAACGGTCAGGTACGCGGTCCCCGGCGGTGATCGGTGTCGGTGACGTCGGCGGTCTCGGGATCGCGCAGGGCCGTCCGCAGTTCGGTCAGGAGGTCGTCGAGTTCGCGCCGTAGGTAGTCGCGGGTCACGGTGTCGCCGACGGCCAGGCGAACCGCGGCGAGCTCGCGGGCGAGGAACTCGGTGTCGGCCTTGGTCTGCTCCGCACGCATCCGATCTTCCTCGAGGGCCACCCGGTCGCGGTTCTCCTGACGGTTCTGCGCCAACAGGATCAACGGTGCCGCGTAAGCGGCCTGGGTCGAGAACGCGAGGTTGAGCAGGATGAACGGGTAGGGATCCCACTGGATGCTCAGCGCCACCATGTTCAGCGCGATCCACACGATCACCACGACGGTCTGGATCGCGAGGTAGCGGCCGGTGCCGAGGAATCGTGCGAGTCGTTCGCTGTAGACCCCGACGATGTCGGCGTCGAGATGGAACGGCAGACGGCGCCGGCCCTTGGTCGGGGTGTCGAGGCGGCGTCCGCCCCGTGCGGAGGACTCGGGGCTCACGACAGGCCTCCCCGCACCCTCGACCGCCCCGCGACGACGGTGTCGTCGTCACCGGGTTCGTTCTCTCGCCAGTCCTCGGGCAGCAGATGGTCGAGGAGGTCGTCGACGGTGACCGCACCGAGGAGGTGCCCCTCGGCGTCCACGACCGGTCCGCACACGAGGTTGTAGGTGGCGAAGTAGCGGGTCACGGCCTCGAGCGAGTCCTCGGGACCCAGCCGTGCGAGATCGGTGTCGAGGATGCCGCCGACGAGGTCGGCCGGCGGTTCGCGCAGCAGAGCCTGCAGGTGCACGCACCCGAGGTATTTGCCCGTCGGCGTGGCCGTCGGCGGGCGGACCACGAAGGTCAGGCTCGCCGACGCCGGGGTGAGATCGGGGTTGCGGGCGCGGGCCAGCGCCTCGGCGATGGTCGTGCTCGCCGTCACGATGAGCGGCTCGGGTGTCATGAGGCCACCGGCGGTGTCGGGGGAGTGCGACAGCAGCCGTCGCACCGGTGCCGACTCCTCCGGGTCCATGCGTTGCAGGAGGGCTTCGGCCTCGGTGTCGGGCAGCTCGCCGAGGAGGTCGGCGGCGTCGTCGGGATCCATCGCCTCGAGGACGTCGGCGGCCCGGTCGACCTCCATCCGACCGATCAGCTCGGTCTGGTCGTCGACGGGGAGCTCCTGGATCACGTCGGCGAGTCGTTCGTCGTCGAGGGCGCCGGCGATCTCCTGGCGGCGTTTGGACGGCAGCTCGCGCAACGCGTTGGCGACGTCGGCCGCGCGCATGCCCTCGAACTGCGAGAGTGCCTGTGTCACACCCTGTCCGGGCTCCTCGAGACTGCTGTGGGTGAGGCCGCGCACCGACGACCACCCCACCACGTGGGTCTCGCCGCGTCGGCCGAGTCGCGAGCGGGTGCCGCGCAGCGCGACCCGGGAGATCACCCAGTCGCGGGTGCGGTTGCGCTCGATGCCCAGGTCGACGACGTGCATGTCGGCGCCGGCGAGCTCGGGGAGATCGGGATCGACGACCTGCACGCGACTGTCGAGGATCTGCCCGATCGCCAGCGACTCGCCGGGACGCAGGTTCAGCCGCCGCATGCTGACGGTGCCGGTGTTGAGGTTCACCGACGTCGGTTCGATGCTGGTGACCCGCAACATGGGCACGAAGATGCGTCGCCGGGTGCTGAGTTCGACGGCCAGACCGAGCGCTCGCGGCGGCGCCGAGTCGAAGCGCAGCGACAGGACGAGATCGCGTACCCGACCTATCGACTCGCCGTCGGGACCGAGGACCGCGAGGCCCGCGAGCCTGGCCACGAACACCTTGCTCACTGCTGCCATGGCTGACAGGGTAGTGCGAGCCCTCGGCTGGTCGACGTGGTGTGTCGATGACGACACCCGCGCGGACCGAGATGCCGGAATACCGACCGCGATGCCGGGATCGAGAGACCGACGTGACGGGAGACGCGATGGATCGAGCCGACCCCCGGGGCGTGTTGCGCCGATCGGTCCTGGCCGTGCCGGGCAGTTCGGCGGCCATGCTGGCGAAGGCGCGGGCGCTGTCGGCCGACGAGGTTTTCTGTGATCTCGAGGACGCCGTGGCACCCGATGCGAAGGTCGCCGCGCGCGCCGCCGTCGTCGACGCCCTCACCGCCGACGACTGGACATGCCCGCGACGGTCGGTGCGGGTCAACGCGTGGTCGACACCGTGGACCCATGCCGACGTCATCGACGTCGTCGCCGGCGCGGGCGCCCGCCTCCACTCCGTCGTGCTCCCGAAGGTCGGGCGGGGCGCCGACGTGATCGCCCTCGACCTCCTGCTGACCCAGCTCGAACGGATCCACGACCTCCCCCTGGGCGCCATCGGCATCCAGGCGCAGATCGAGGACGCGGGCGCTCTGCGTCGGATCGACGAGATCGCCTCGGCCAGTGCGCGTCTCGAAGCGCTGGTGCTCGGCCCGGCGGACATGGCGGCGAGCCTGGGCATGCGCACCCTCACCACCGGTGAACAACCGCAGGGGTACACGCTCGGCGACGCCCACCACCACGTGCTGATGAGCGTGCTGGTCGCGGCCCGCGCACACGGACTCGCTGCCGTCGACGGACCGTATCTGGCCTTCGACGCACCGGATCGACTGCGTGCCATCGCCTCTGCCGCCGCGGCACTCGGTTACGACGGGAAATGGGTCATCCACCCGGCGCAGATCGACGTCGTCAACGAGGTGTTCACACCCCGCCAGACCGACTACGACGCGGCCGAAGAGCTTCTCGACGCGTACGCCACGGCGACGTCGGCGGCGGGCGGAGCCCGCGGCGCGGTGCGGCACCGCGGTGAGATGATCGACGAGGCGAGTGCGGCGATGGCGACCGCGCTCGCACGCACCGGACGCGCCGCGGGGCTGACCCGGACGCCGGCGCGCGACGACCGCACCACCTGAGAACGACAGATTCCGAGCGCGACGACGAAGGGCATGACATGACCAACCCGATCCGACCCAGAGGACGCGAGGCCCCGGGGTTGCCAACACCCCCGTCGGGCTGGCCCATCGGCTCCTACCGCACCTACGCCGAGGCGCAGAAGGCCGTCGACTACCTGTCCGACGCCGAGTTCCCGGTGCAGGACGTGACCATCGTCGGTGTCGATCTCATGCAGGTCGAGCGCGTGCTCGGTCGGCTCACCTGGGGCAAGGTCATCGGCGGCGGCGTCGCCTCGGGCGCGTGGCTCGGACTGTTCTTCGGACTGCTGCTGAGCCTGGTCGTCACCGGGGCCATCGTGGTGCCCATCGCCTTCGGCATCATCGGCGGCATCGTGTTCGGCGTCATCTCGACGTCCATCCCGTACGCGGCCACGCGTGGCACCCGCGACTTCGCCTCCACCATGCAGCTGGTGGCGGGTCGTTATGACGTGATCTGCGATCCCAAGAGTGCGCCGCAGGCGCGCGATCTGTTGGCCCGTACCACCATCTGAGGTCCGAATGTGCCCGTTCGGGCATCTGATGGGACCTGCGGCGTCGATTCCGACACGAGTTGGCACGTTCATGCCGAATGTGTTGCGAGTCACGAATTGCCACCTATAACGTATCGCCTCAGGCATTCGAAGGTGCACGCCGTGGTCGACGCGTGCGCTCCGGTCGCAAGGAGGCGTACGTGGCGGGCAAGGGACACACCAGCGGGAGCGGTAGGCGGGCGAAACTCGCCGTCGCCGCTCTCGCGGCCGCAGCGGTCGTGCTGCCGGCGGTGAGCGCGTGCGGATCCGGGTACACACCCCGGACGCTGAACGCGTACGCACCGGCCGACGGTGCCTCGTTCATCGAGCAGGTCGGCAAGAAGTGCAGTGCCGCATCGAACGGCGAGTACAACATCGTCACCCACGCGCTGCCCAAGGCCGCCGACGACCAGCGGCTGCAGCTGGCGCGACGGCTCGCGGGCAACGACGCCGGGCTCGACCTCATGGGCATGGACGTCGTCTGGACCGCCGAGTTCGCCGACGCCGGTTGGCTCGAACCCGTTCCCCAGGACCTGGTCTCCGACATCAGCTCGCAGTCGCTGCCCGGCCCGTTGGAGACCGCGGAGTGGAAGACCAAGTCCGACAACGCCAAGCGGCTCTACGCGATCCCGACGTGGACCAACACGCAGCTGCTCTGGTTCCGCCCCGACATCCTCAAGCAGTACCTGGGGTCGACGAAGGCGCCCTCGACGTGGGACGAGGTCCTCGCGGCGAACGAGAAGATCCGCACGGCCTGGAAGGGCCCCGGCGCGGCACCGAGTTACATCGAGGTCCAGGGCGCGCAGTACGAGGGACTCATGGTGTGGTTCAACACCCTCCTCACCAGCGCGGGAGGTTCGGTGGTCGACGCCAACGATCCGACCAAGATCACGCTCAACGACACCCCGGCACACCGCGCCGCCACCGAGAAGGCGCTCGAGATCATGCGTTCGGTCGCCCGCGCCCCCGGCGCCGACCCGTCGCTGAGCAACAACAAGGAGAACGAGGGACGCCTCGCCATGGAGAACGGCCTGGCGACCTTCCAGATCAACTACCCCTTCGTGTTCCCCAGCATGCGGTCGAACGCCGCATCCGGTGACGTCGCGTTCTTCCCCGAGATGAAGAAGTACGCCAACCTCTACGCCGATCCCGACAACCCGCCGAAGGACTCCGAGCTCGGACCGGTGAACCAACTGGTGCGCACCCGATTCGACTTCGCGCGCTACCCCGGTGTGACCTCCGGTAGTCCGGCGAAGGTCACCGTGGGTGGGGTGAACCTCGCCGTCGCGAGCACCTCGAAGCAGAAGTCGTTGGCGTTCAAGGCGGCTGCGTGTCTGACGAACTCCGACGCGCAGAAGGTTTACTCGATCAGCGGCGGTACCCCGCCGACGATCTCGTCGATCTACGACGATCCCGACTTCAAGCAGACCTACCCGATGGGCGACGACATCAAGGCCCAGCTCGAGGCGAACGCGTCGTCGAACCGACCGGCATCGCCGGTCTACCAGGCGATCTCGACGCTGCTCGTCGCGAAGCTCAGCCCTCCCGGTGGACTCGATCCGAAGAGCGGTGTGGATGTGCTGGCCGACCAGGTCCGCAAGGCAATCGACGGTAAGGGACTGATTCCATGACAGCGGCGGATGGGGGCCTCTCACAGCCCCGGGGACGTCACGCGCGCAGCGAGGCCGACCGGCCCGCGCCCACGACCGTGGCGCGCACGAAGACCGCCGGCGCGCCGCCCACGGCGAAGAACGTCAGCGACGGCAAGAAAGCCGATCGGCGCCTCGGGCTGTTGCTGATCGCGCCGGCCGCCATCGTGATGCTGGTCGTCACGGGCTATCCGATCGTGTACTCGGTGTACCTCAGCCTGTTCAAGGCGAGCCTCTCGGCGCCGGGCAAGAGCGAGTTCGTCTGGTTCACCAACTACGTGACCGCGCTGAGCGACAGCTACTGGTGGACGGCGTTCGGGATCACCCTGGGCATCACCGTGGTGTCGGTCGCCATCGAGTTCGTGTTGGGCCTGGCGATCGCACTCGTCATGCACCGCACCATCTTCGGCAAGGGACTCGTCCGCACGGTCGTGCTCATCCCGTACGGCATCGTCACCGTCGCCGCCGCCTTCTCGTGGTACTACGCGTGGACACCGGAGACGGGCTACCTGGCGAACCTGCTGCCCGCCGGGTCGGCTCCGCTGACCCACCAGCTTCCGTCGCTGGCGGTGATCGTCCTCGCCGAGGTGTGGAAGACGACACCGTTCATGGCGCTGCTGTTGCTGGCCGGTCTCGCGCTCGTCCCCGACGACCTGCTCAAGGCGGCCCAGGTCGACGGCGCGGGGGCGTGGACGCGGTTGATCCGCATCACGATCCCGTTGATGAAGCCGGCCATCCTGGTCGCGCTGCTGTTCCGCACGCTCGACGCATTCCGCATCTTCGACAACATCTACGTGCTGACGAAGGGCGCGAACACCACCTACTCGGTGTCCGTCCTGGGATACGACAACCTGTTCAAGGCGTTCAATCTCGGTGTCGGCTCGGCGATCAGCGTGCTGATCTTCCTGGCCGTCGCGATCATCGCCGCACTGTTCATCAAGGGATTCGGTGCGTCGGCGCCCGGATCCGACAACGAGGGGCGGTAGCGCCGGACATGAATCAGACGGTGGGAAAAAAGGTCGGCTGGTCCGTCATCAATCTGCTGGTCGTTCTCTACGCCCTCATCCCGGTGCTGTGGATCGTCAGCCTCTCGTTCAAGCCCCCGGGCTCGGTCACCGACGGCAGCTTCATCCCGAAGAAGTGGACGTTCGACAACTACAGCGGCATCTTCGACACGAACGACTTCACGAGTGCGCTCATCAACTCGATCGGCATCGGTCTCATCACCACGGTGATCGCGGTGGTGCTCGGGACCGTCGCGGCGTATGCGGTTGCGCGCCTGGACTTCCCGGGTAAGAAGTTGTTCATCGGTGCGGCGTTGCTCATCGCCATGTTCCCGCAGATCTCGCTGGTGACACCGCTGTTCAACATCGAGCGCAAGATCGGGCTGTTCGACACCTGGCCCGGCCTGATCCTGCCGTACATCACCTTCGCGCTGCCGTTGGCGATCTACACGCTCTCGGCGTTCTTCCGCGAGATCCCGTGGGAGCTCGAGAAGGCGGCCAAGATGGACGGCGCCACCCCGGCCCAGGCGTTCCGCAAGGTGATCGCCCCGCTGGCCGCTCCCGGCATCGTCACCGCGGCGATCCTGGTGTTCATCTTCGCCTGGAACGACCTGCTCCTGGCGATCTCGTTGACCTCGACCAACAACTCGATCACCGCGCCGGTGGCCATCTCGAACTTCACCGGTAGCTCGCAGTTCGAGGAGCCGACCGGGTCGATCGCGGCGGCCGCCGTGGTGATCACGATTCCGATCATCGTCTTCGTACTGTTCTTCCAACGTCGTATCGTTGCCGGCCTGACCTCCGGCGCTGTGAAGGGATAACCATGGCCGACATCGTTCTGGACAAGGTGAGCAAGAAGTACCCCGACGGCTCGCTGGCGGTCAGTGAGGTGAACATCGAAATCGCCGACGGCGAGTTCATCATCCTGGTGGGACCCTCGGGCTGCGGTAAGTCGACGACGCTGAACATGATCGCCGGCCTCGAGGACATCTCCTCGGGCGAGCTGCGCATCGGCGGTTCACGCGTCAACGAGAAGGCGCCGAAGGACCGCGACATCGCGATGGTGTTCCAGAGCTACGCGCTCTACCCGCACATGTCGGTGCGCGACAACATCGCCTTCCCGCTGACCCTGGCGAAGCTGTCGAAGTCGGAGATCGCGTCGAAGGTCGACGAGGCCGCGAAGATCCTCGATCTCGGCCAGTACATGGACCGCAAGCCCGCGAACCTCTCGGGCGGTCAGCGCCAGCGGGTGGCGATGGGTCGCGCGATCGTGCGCAACCCCAAGGCCTTCCTCATGGACGAGCCGCTGTCGAACCTCGACGCGAAGCTGCGTGTGCAGATGCGCACCGAGATCTCGCGTCTGCAGCAGCGTCTGGGCACCACGACGGTCTACGTGACCCACGATCAGACCGAGGCCATGACCCTCGGCGACCGGGTCGTGGTGTTGCGGGGCGGTCACGTCCAGCAGATCGGTTCCCCGCAGGAGCTGTACGCCAACCCCGCGAACCTGTTCGTGGCCGGCTTCATCGGCTCGCCGGCGATGAACTTCATCCCCGGCACCCTCGGCGCCCACTCGGTGCAGACGGCCCTCGGCGACATCACCGTTCCCGAGCACCAGCGCGCGGTGTCGGCCGCCCGGTCGGTCGGCAGTAACGGCGAGGTGCTCGTCGGCATCCGCCCCGAGCATTTCGAGGATGCACGTCTGCTCGACCCGACGGCGCGCGGCGCCGGCGGGACCTTCACCGCCCACGTCGAGGTGTTGGAGTCGATGGGTTCGGACAAGTTCGCGTACTTCACCGTCGACGGTCAGCGGGCATCGAGCGACGCCCTCGCCGAACTCGCCGCCGACTCCGGCGCCGACTTCGGGTCGAACCAGCTGATCGCGCGCCTCTCGCCGGAGTCGTCGATCACCAAGGGCACCAACGCCGAACTGTTCTACGACGCCTCCAAGGTGGCGTTGTTCGACCAGTCGAGCGGACACAACCTGCTGCTCCCGTAGGACACCTGCACACACGACACCGCCGCCCTCCGACGACCACGTCGCGGGGCGGCGGTGTCGTATGGGGAGTCAGCGCAGTGTGCGCGGGGCGAGGTCGCGGAGCTCGTCGATGATCGACTCGTCCCAGATGTGCTTGCGCACCAGGCGGTAGCGCTCGCAGGCCAGCCACATGTACAGCTCGGCGTCGCTGGTGACCCGCGGCAACACCTCCGCGCGCCGCGCCATGCGGACCACCGGCAGGAACTCCTCGCCGAACCAGCGCCGGGCCACCTCGCCTCGGCCGAGGAACTCGCCCACCTCCTGGCTCAGACGGAACCCCCAGGCCTCGACGTTCTCGGCCAGTTCGGCGTAGTCGAACGGATCGGCCACGGTGATGGCCTCGGCCTGCTTGCCCTGCAACGGGACCCGCGCGAGGAACAGTCGGCGGTGGTCCTTGAGCAGGAGATCGGACGGTGCGCTGATCCCGTCGGGGGAGATGCGGGTGTGGATCTCGGTGACGTAGGCGTCGATGGTCTTGAGGTGGCGCGCGATCGCGATCGACACACGGTGGTGTCCGTCGACCACGAAGTGCATCGAGCCGACCCGATAGAGCACGATCGGCGGCATCGCCTCGCCACGACGTTGAGCCGCGGCCAACCGCTGCCATCGCGCCCGGACACGGGTCGACGTGGGACGGAAGTAGCGGTCGAAATCCCTTGTGCGGTCGACACTGCCGACGATGGACGAGACCTCGACGACGACGAGCCCGAGAGAGGTCTCGCCGGTGCGTCCGAGCGCGGTGACGACCTCATCGAACGGCAGGATGGTGTTGACGTCGGCGGGCGCGCGGGTGAACCACGCCGACAGGCGCGCCAGTTCGGCCTGTCGCCGGAGTCGGCTGAAGTCGTTCTCGGCGTCGGCGTCGGGGAATCCGGTGTCACGAGCCATGTCGTCGCCTCCGCACGGTGATGCCGGTACCGCCGGCCTCGATGTCGAACACGGTGTAGCCCACCGTGTTCAGCGAGAGTGTCGAGGGCGCCGGTGTCGCGCTCTCGTCGGCCGTCGGACGCCGCGTGGTGTCGCCGTCCCGGTGCAGTGGGATCCGCCGGTCCTGCGGGGTCTGGCCGTAGGGGTGGATGTGTCCGTGGATGAGGGCCTGGGGCCGCAGCGACTGCACGAGATCGACGAGGCATCGGAAACCGATGTGGGGGCCGTCGTCGCCGTCGCCGTAGCCGCGGGCGGGGCTGTGGGTCAGCAGGATGTCGACCAGCGGGCCGGAGTGCGGCCTCGCGCCGATCCGTCGGGTCCGCACCGCGACGCCGTGACGCCAGCGGAGCAGATCCGCGCGCCGACGTTGTGCGCCCTCCCGGTACTGGTTCGGGCCGTCGTTGTAGCGGATCGAGCCCCCGAGCCCCGCGATGCGCAGACCGGCCACCGTCACCACGCGGCCGTCGGCGTTGACCGCGCCGGCCGGTCCGGGGTCGTTGGCCGGGAGCCCGGCCCGTGTCCAGCCGGAGCGCCCGCGGTGAAACCCGGCGAGGTCGCGGTCGTGGTTACCGGGGACGAACACACACGGGGCACCGCTGCGGGTCGACAGTGCCTCGAGGTAGTCGAAGGGCAGGTCGCCGGCGCCGAGGATCAGGTCGGGGGCGAGCTGCTCGACGAGGCCGTGGGTGAGTCCGTCGACCACCTCGTCGGCCACCGCCAGCACCCGCACCATGCGACGAGGCTACCGCGCGCGATGGGTGCGGCCGGAGTGCGATGGTGTTGACTCGTAGGCGATGAGCACCTCCGTCACCGACCGGGTCACCGACCACCTCCGCGCGGCCCTGCCCGGCGATCCGCAGCGCGCCTCGGTCACGTTCCTGGGTGTCGAGGCGATCGACGTCCTGCGGTTCACCGACGCCGGCCGCGCCGATGTCGCCGACGTCGTGTTCGCGTCGGTCGGGTGCTCCCGACACCCGATGGCCGACCCCACCGACCTCGGTGCCGACCCGGTACGCGGACCCCGCGCGGAGATCGTCGTCCGCATGCACGCGGGCGACCCGCTGGTGAACCTGCACCGCAGTGTCGCCCTGCTCGCCGCGACCCCCTCGGTGGAGGGTGTCGTGCTGCTGGCCGACGCGCTGATCGACCTCGGCGAACCGCTGTGGTCGGGATCGGCGTGCACCGCGGTCGTGCTCTCGGTCGACGAGATCGCCGACTGTCCCCTCGACGACCCGATGTCGCCGGTCACGTTCCTGCGGGCCATCCCCATCACGGCCAACGAGGCCGCCTGGGTGCGGCTGCGGGGAGTCGATGAACTGCGCCGCGCCTGGGAGGAGGCGGGCATCGACGTCACCGACGTGCGCCGCGTCTCGGCCACGCCCGGTCGCGCCTGACCCTAGAGCCAGTGATTGCGCCGGAAGGTGCGCCACAACCCGATACACGCCGTCGCCAGCAACGCCAGAACCAGGAAATAGCCGTAACGCCAGTGCAGTTCGGGGATGTTGTCGAAGTTCATGCCGTAGATGCCCGCGACCATCGTGGGTACCGAGGCGATGGCCACCCACGAGGTGATCTTGCGCATGTCGGTGTTCTGCTGGATCGCGACCTTGGCCGATGCGGCCTCCAACAGCGAGGTCAGGACCTCGTCGAAGGTCGAGATCTGCTCCGACACGGTGGTGTGGTGGTCGGCCACGTCGCGCATGTACCGCCGGACCTCCTTGGGGCACAGGTCGTTGTCGGAGGAGGTGAGGCGCTGCAGGGGGGTCGCGAGCGGGGCCACCGCCCGACGCAGTTCGGTCATCTCCCGCTTGAGGAGGTACACCGAGTCGATGTCGATCGATCCACGGGGCGAGAAGATGCTCTCCTCGATGGCGTCGACGTCGTTCTCGACGGCGGCCGTCACATCGAGGTAGGTGTCCACGACGTGGTCGGCGATCGCATGCATCACCGCGTACGGCCCGAGGGTGAGGCGGTCGGGTCGACCCTCGAGATGGGACCGCACACCGGCGAGGTGGGTGAAATCGCCGTGGCGCACGGTGATCACGAAATTGCGGCCCACGAAGATCATGATCTCGCCGGTCTCCACCACCTCCTTGGCCGAGGTGAGTGAATCGTGTTCGACGTACTTGACGGTCCGCAACACGATGAACTGGGTGTCGTCGTACCGCTCGAGTTTCGGCCGCTGATGGGCGTGGACGGCGTCTTCGACCATGAGTTCGTGGAGTCCGAAGGTGTCGGCGACACCGGCCATCTGTTGATCGTCGGGGGCGTGCAGACCGACCCACACGAAACCCTCGCCGGTCGCGGTGACCTCGGCGAGCGCCTCGCTGTAGGAACGTCTCCCGGATTTGCGTTCCCCGTCGACGTAGACAGCGCAGTCGACCACCGCACGTGCGGGCGGGATGGGCACCCGGGGACGCGGCGGACCACCGCCGGAGGGGCGCAGTGACGGCAACGACGGCATGGTGCTACCTCCTCGGGTTCGGGCGTGACGACCTCGCGGCATCATCGTACGGGTGGCCGCCTCGACTAGCGTGGACGCCGTGATCGCCCATCGAGCCCCCGCCGTGTCGCCCCGTCGGTGGGCCCGCATCGTCGCGCTGATGGTGTCGCTGCTCGCGGTGTCCGCGGTCGCCGCGGGGTGTTCGTCGTCGGCGTCGGAGCCCGATCGCACGCTCGTCGTCGGCACCGGACCGGGCACGGCTCCGGCGATCGCCGCCGACATCTACGCCGAGGTACTGCGCCACGAGGGGGCGACCGTGCGCTCGGGCCTGGTGACGGGCTCCTACCGGCAACTGCTCGACGGGGTCGACGGTGGCACGGTCGACCTCTTCGGCGCGTTCAGCGGATCGCTGCTGTCGGCGCTGGCGCCCGGCTCGACCGCGACCTCCACCGACGCCGTCTACGACGACCTCAACCGTGCTCTGCCGCAGGGCGTCTCGGTGGGCGATCCGACGACCGTGGTCGATCAGCTGCAGGTGGTGGTCGCGGGTTCGACGGCGTCGGCGGCCGGCGTCGACGAACTGTCGGAGTGTTCACGGCTGCCCGCCGGACTCCCCGTGGTGAGCGACCGCACCCCCGACGAGGGCACGTTGGCCGCATTGGCGACCGTGGGGTGTCGATTCGGTCCGTTCCGGAAGGTCGCCGACGTCGCCGCGGTGACCGCCGAGGTGACCTCGGGACGAGCGGTGGGGCTCGTCTCGACGCTGTCGACGGCGGGTAACGACGCCGCGTTGACGGTCCTCGCCGACAAGAAGCAGGTGTCGGCCGACGCGCGTGCCGCCCCCACCGCCACGGGTGCACCCGACCCTTCGGATCAGCCGGCTATCCGTGCGCAGAACCTCGTCCCGGTGTTCGCCACCGCGGCCCTCGACCGAGACCTCATCAAGGCGGTCAACAAGGTCGCGGGCGAACTGACCACCGCCGATCTCGCCGCGATGGCCCAGAAGGTCTCGACCGGGGAATCCAGCGCCTCGTCGGTTGTCACCGACTGGCTCTCCGAACACAACCTCTGACGTGTCGACCGAGCAGACGCTGGGCGTGACGTGGTGGGGGCACTCGACGCTGACCGTCGTCGACTCCGGCGTGCGGGTGCTGACCGATCCGGTCCTCACCGCCGGGGTCGCACACCTGCGGCGGCGCCGTGGGCCGATCCCGGGTGCCGCGGCCCGCGACGCGGACGTCGTGGTGGCGTCGCACCTGCATTCCGACCACCTGCACGTCCGCTCGTTGGCGATGCTCGACCCCGGCACACCCATCGTCGTCCCGCGGGGGACGCGTGCCGCGGTACCGGGCATGATCCGGCTGCGCGGCCGCGACATCCGCGAGGTGGCCGTGGGTGAGGTGGTCGAGATCGGTGGTGTCGAGATCCGCGCGGTCCCGGCCCGCCACGACGGTCGCCGGCACCCGCTGGCGCGGCACACCGTCGAGCCCCTCGGCTTCGTCGTGACCGGTTCGGCACGAACCTATTTCGCGGGCGACACCGACCTCTTCCCGGGGATGGCCGAGGAGGTCGGCGACTGCGATCTCGCTCTGCTGCCGGTCGGCGGATGGGGTCCGGGGCTCGGTGAGGGACACATGGACGCCGAACGTGCCGCGATCGCGGCGGGGGAGCTGCGAACGCGCCACGCCGTGCCCGTCCACTTCGGCACGTTCTGGCCGATCGGCCTGTCGGCGGTCGCGCCCGAGGAGTTCCTGCCCCCGGGGGCGAGGTTCGTCGACGCGGTGACGTCCGCCGCGCCCGACATCACAGCGCACGAACTCGTCCCCGGACAGTCGCTGTCAGTCTGAGCGGCCGCCGACGTTCGCCACGGTCCGGCGGGTGCGTTCGAGCAGACGCCGCCGCAGCACCCAGATCGGGAACGGCTTGCCGCTGCGCAGTTTCCGCAGCATCCGATACCGGTCGTAGAGCGTCACGATCAGCGAGATGAGCAGCAGGAAGAACAGCGTCGGCAGCGGCGTGACGCTGGCCCCACCCGGTGTCGGCAGCAGCACCAGGGCGACGACCACGCCGGCGTTGATGGCCGAGACGGCGATGAACTGCGAGACCGTCGAGGTCCACTCGGTGCCGCGACCGGCGATCCAGTGGCTGACGACGGAGTTGGCGACCACCAGGATGATCACGGTCACGACGATCTGTGTGTTCGTCGCGCGCACGCCGGGCACGATCCGGGAGAACACCAGCAGCAGCATCGACACCAGCACGATCTTCTCGATGAGGGGTCCGCGGAGGAACGCACTCTGGGAGGCACGCACGCTCGCGGGCACGCGGGCGACGTTGCCGCCCCGCGTGCGGGCCGACACGACGAACCCGAACGGCCAATCACCGTCGGGCAGTCGGGAGACACCGGCGCGGACCGCGACCGTCAGTGCGGCGAGTACCGCCAGGGCCACGATCACGACCCACCACCGATGGGCGAGGGCGGTGCCCCACCCGTCGGCCAGGCCGACACCGAACACCTTCGTCTTCACCTCGTCGGTCACGTCGAGTTCGGCGATGTGCAGCCACCATTCCTGGGGCAGCTTGATGACGATCCAGATGCCCGCGGCCAGTGCGATCAGCGTGCGGCGATTCAGGCGCGTGGGCGCCCACCGACACCGGATGACCTCGTAGGCGATGAAGAAGTACTCGAAGGTGTTGGGGAACACCAGGAGCAGCCATCGGGAGTCGCTGAACTCGAACGCGACGACGCCGACGAGGCGGTAGTAGAAGAGGAACCGCGCGATGCCGAAGGCGAAGGGATCCGACCAGTTCTGCAGCGTCGACAGGTACGCGATCGCGAGATAGTAGACGTCGAGCGCCTTGTCGTACTGCTGATAACCGGCGATGTCGAGGCCGGGGACCTGCTGGAAGATGGTCTGGTCCACCGCGTCGAGCACCAACGCCGCGATGATCGCGGGCACGGGGAACCGCGGTATGAGCAGCGGTACCAACAACCGTCCCGCGATCACCAGGAGAACGACGGCTGTACCCACCGCGACACCCTATCCCGGGTGTGGCGCAGGTCAGGCGTCGAGACGCAGGCGCAGGAACGTCCCCAGGTGGTCGACCGCGTCGGCGGCCTCGACGAGCATCCCGGCCTGCTGATGACCGACATGCCACAGCCGGTCGAACTCGAGGAGCTCGACCTCGACGTCGGACGCCCGCAGCTTCTCGGCGAACCGGATCACCTGCGCGTACAGCGCCTCCCGACGACCGATGTGGATCACCGTCGGCGGCAGACCGGTCAGGTCGCCGTGCAGCGGCGCGTAGCCGGGGTCGGTGGGGTCACCGCCGCCGAGATACGCATCGGCGCAGAATCGCGACCATCCGCGGTTGACGACCGAGTCCGTCGACCACGTCTCGTGGGTGTCGTCGCCCGGGTCGACCCACGGCGAGATGAGACCGAGTGCCGCGGGCGTGATCTGGTGGTCGTCGAGGAGCCGGCGAGCCGTCGCCACCGACAATCCGCCGCCGGCCGAGTCGCCGGAGATCGCCACACGATCCGGTGAGTACCCGTGGTTGTCGACGAGATCGCGATAGGACGCGACCGCGTCGATGACCGCGGCCGGGTACGGATCCTCGGGCGCGAGCCGGTAGTCGACCAGGAAGATCGCGGCCCCGGTGACCGCGGCCAGGTGCGCACCGAGGTGGCGGTGCGAGTGCGGCGAACCCAGTGTGTACCCGCCGCCGTGCAGGAACAGCACGGCGGTGTCGGTCTCGGTGGCGCCGACGGTCACCCGTTCGGTGGGCCGCCCGCCGACGGTGAGCGTCCGGACGACCGTGTCGCGGGGGAGCGGTTCGACGTCGAGCGCGCGGTCGGCCAGAGCGCGCTGGGTCGACAGCGGGAGCCGAGGATGCAGCATGGCCCGGTACATGATCCGGGTCAGCGGCTCCACGACACCGATGGGCAGCTTCGGCCCGGCGGGACGGTACGACATCGGGTCAGCGCGGCTTCAGGGTCGCGCCGGCCGCACGGGCCACCACCGGCATGTACTTCGGGCCGAGGACGCGCACGAGCTTGTCGAGGAACTGCGCGTCGGCACCGACGAGGATGCGGGCCTTGTTCTTCTCGGCACCCGCGATGATGATCGACGCCGCCTTGGCCGCGGTCATCCGCGCCAGCTTCTTGTCGAACAGTTCGGCGAACTGGGCGATGTCGCTGCCCTCGTTGACCGTCGCGTTGCGGGCGATGGCGGTCTTGATGCCACCGGGGTGCACACACGACACCGACACCGGGTGGCCGGCGAGCCGCATCTCCTGCACGAGGGACTCGGTGAACCCGCGCACGGCGAACTTCGCTGCGTTGTAGGCGCTCTGGCCGGGGATGGACAGCAGCCCGAAGAGCGACGAGGTGTTGACGATGTGGCCGTCGCCGGAGGCGATGAGGTGAGGGAGGAACGCCTTGGTGCCGTTGACCACGCCCCAGTAGTCGACGTCCATGATCCGCTCGAAGGTCTTGAACTCGGTCAGCTCGACCTCGCCGTGGTGGGCGATGCCTGCGTTGTTGAAGATCGCGTTGACCCTGCCGAAGTGTGCGAGGACGGTGTCGGCGTATTCGAGCATCGCCTCGCGCTCGGCGACGTTGAGTAGCTGCGAGTGCACCTGCGCGCCCTTCGCCTCCAGCAACCGTGCGGTCTCCTCGAGACCACTCGGGTTCATGTCCGAGATCGCCAGTCGCGCACCCTTGTCGGCGAGCTGGAGCGCCAGTTCGCGTCCCATGCCCGATGCCGCTCCGGTGACGACCACGACCTTGCCTGCGAAGTTCTTCATGATGGTGGTGCCTCTCAGGAGTTGACCGTCGCGGGGCTGCGATCGGACGTGCCCGTGGTGTCCGCACGGCTGGTGTCGTAGGCGGCGATGTCGAAGTTCTTGGTCGCCTTGCGGAAGTTGAAGGTGAACCCGGGCCAGAGCGTGGTGATGTTACCGAACTCGTCCTTGTACCAGCTCGCGCAGCCGCCGTTCTCCCAGACGCTGGTCGACAGCGTCTTCTGGAGGTTCGTGTTGTAGACCTTCTGGTCGGCGGCGCGCACCTCGGTGCGTGCGATCGCGTTGCGTTCGGTGGTCTTGAGGAAGTCGATCAGGTAGTTGAGCTGCGACTCGATCATGAACACCATCGAGGTGTGGCCGAGACCCGTTGCCGGACCGACCATCAGGAACATGTTCGGGAACCCGTGCACCATCGCACCCTTGTAGGCGCTCATGCCGCCGCGCGCCCACACCTGCGCCAGGCTCTCGGAGTCCTTGCCGATGATGTGCTCGAAACCGGGGGAGTCGGTGACGTGGAAGCCGGTGGCGACGACGATCGCGTCGACGTCGCGCACGGTGCCGTCCTTGGTCACGATCCCGGTCGGGGTGACGTGGTCGATCCCGTCGGTGACGACGTCGACGTTGTCCTGGCCCAGGGCCGGGTAGTAGGTGTTCGACAGCAGGATGCGCTTGCAGCCCACCTTGAACTTCGGGGTCACCTTGGCGCGCTTGGCCGGATCGGCGATGCCGCGACGGATGTTGGCCTTCCCCGCGGCGTGGGCGGGGCGCAGGACATCGGGACGGTGGGTGAGCCCGTACGAGACGAGCTCATGGGCCAGGTAGATGCCGCTACGCGAGAGGCGCTGGATGCCGGGAACCTTGCGGAACAGCCAGTTCTCGAAGCGCGTGTAGTGGCGGTCGGCGCGGGGGAGCACCCACGGCGCGGTGCGCTGGTAGACGTCCATGTGGCCGATCTTCGGCGCGAGCTCGGGGATGATCTGGATGGCCGAGGCGCCGGTCCCGATCACGGCGACACGCTTGCCGCGCAGGTCGGTCTCGTGGTTCCACCGTGCGGAGTGGAAGATCTCGCCGGCGAAGTCGCCGATGCCCGCCACGTCGGGCAGACGCGGCTCGCACAGCGGACCGATCGCGCCGATGAGGATCTCCGCGCGGACGGTGATGTCGCCGTGCTCGGGGTGGCTGGTCTCGACGATCCAGCGGTTGGCCTTCTCGTCCCACCGCGCGTCGGTCACCTCGGTGCCGAAGCGGGTGCGCCGAGCGAGGTCGTACTTGCTCGCCACACGGTTGATGTAGGCGTGGATCTCGGGCTGCTTCGAGAACGACCGCGACCAGTCGGGGTTGAGCTCGAAGGAGTACGAGTACAGGTGCGACGGGACGTCGCACGCCGCGCCGGGGTAGGTGTTGTCGCGCCAGGTGCCGCCGAAGTCCGATCCACGATCGAGGACGACGAAATCCTCGAATCCGTTCTGGTGCAGCTTGATCGCTGCTCCCATGCCGGAGAAGCCCGCACCGATGATTGCGATCTTGACATCGTTCATAGGAACGATCGTACACCCTATTGACGACGGGTCAATAGCTTATTGACCCATGTTCAGTACACTGATCTCCATGACGCAGGCCAAGCGCACGCGGATGAGTCCGGAAGCCCGTCGGGAGCAGCTCATCTCCCACGGGATGTCCATGCTGTCCGACCGGCCGCTCGATCAACTCACCATCGACGCCATCGCCGAATCGGTCGGCGTGTCGCGGGCCCTGCTGTTCCACTACTTCGAGTCCAAGCACGACTTCCACGTCGCGATCGCCCGCGAGCAGAGCCGCCGGATGCTCGAGTGCACCGAACCGGATCTCTCGCTCGAGGACCCGATCGCGATACTGCGGGCATCGATGTCGGAGTTCGTCGACTACGTGTCGGCGAACCGGCACGTCTACCTGACCATGCTGCGCGGCGCGGTCGGCGCCGACCCGGCGATGCAGGAGGTCTTCACCGACACCCGTCGCGTGATGGCCCAGCGTGTGCTCGATCGGGCGGGTTCCCTCGACATCACCCCGACGCCGATGATCCGTATCGCCGTCGACGGGTGGATGGCGTTCGTCGAGGAGGTCGTCGTCGCGTGGCTGACCGACGACGACGGCATCCGCCGCGAGGCGCTCCTCGACCTGATCACGTCCTCGCTGCCGCTGCTGGCCGCAGCGGCAGCGAGTGAGTGAATCACCAGGTCGGTCGGATCACCCGAAAGCCCGATCGATGATCTCCTGCTGTTCGACGGCGTGGACCTTGCTCGAGCCCGACGACGGTGCGGACATCGCGCGACGTGACACCCGCTTGAGGTTGCCGAAGTGCTCCGGCAGCACCTCGGGGAGGTGCAGGCCGAAGAAGGGCCACGGTCCCTGGTTGGCCGGCTCCTCCTGCACCCAGAAGAACTCCTGGACGCCGGGGTACTGCTCGAGGACCTGACCGAGCCGACGGTGCGGGATCGGGTAGAGCTGCTCGATGCGCACGATCGCGATGTCGTCGCGACCGTCCTTCTCCTTGCGGGCGGCGAGTTCGTAGTAGAGCTTGCCGCTCACCATCAGCACGCGGGTGACCTTGTCGCGCACCTTCTGGTCGGTGATCGACGGGTCGTCGATGACCGACTTGAACTTGCCCTCGGTGAAGTCCTCGACGGGGCTCACCGCGGCCTTGTTGCGCAGCATCGACTTCGGGGTGAAGACCACGAGCGGGCGGCTGATGCCATCGAGCACGTGACGACGCAGCAGGTGGAAGTAGCTCGCCGGGGTCGACGGAAGCGCGACGGTCATCGAGCCCTCGGCGCACAGCTGCAGGAACCGCTCGATACGGCCCGACGTGTGGTCGGGGCCCTGACCCTCGTGGCCATGGGGGAGCAGCAGCACCACGTCGGACAGCTGGCCCCACTTGGCCTCACCTGAGGAGATGAACTCGTCGATGATCGACTGTGCGCCGTTGACGAAGTCGCCGAACTGCGCCTCCCACAGCACGAGGGAGTCGGGGTCGCCGACGGAGTAGCCGTACTCGAAACCGACGACGGCGAACTCGCTCAGCGCCGAGTCGTAGGCGTTGAAGCGGCCGCCGGCGTTGTCGCCCTCGGTCTGCACCAGCTGGTTGAGCGGTGTGTACTCCTCGCCGGTCTTACGGTCGATGATCACCGAGTGCCGCTGGCTGAACGTGCCACGTCGGGAGTCCTGGCCGGAGAGTCGTACCCGCCGTCCCTCCTCGACGAGGGAACCGAACGCGAGCAGCTCGGCGAACGCCCAGTCGATGTGGCCCTCACGGGACATCTCCTGGCGACGCTGGAGCACGGGCTTGACTCGCTGATGGACCGAGAAGCCCTCGGGCACGTTGCCGAACGCGTCGCCGATGGCCTCGACGGTCGCGCGGTCGATGCCGGTCATGAGCTTCGTCGGCAGGGTCTGGTCGGACTCGACCGACGGGCTGGGGGCCGCCTGGTACTTCTCGAGCTCCTTGACCTCGTTGAAGACCCGTTCGAGCTGTCCCTGGTAGTCACGCAGGGCGTCCTCGGCCTCCTTGGTGGAGATGTCGCCGCGGCCGATCAGCGCCTCGGTGTAGCTCTTGCGGACACCGCGCTTGGTGTCGATCACGTCGTACATCGCCGGCTGCGTCATCGAGGGGTCGTCGCCCTCGTTGTGGCCGCGACGGCGGTAGCAGACGAGGTCGATGACGACGTCCTTGTGGAACTCCTGGCGGTAGTCCACGGCGAGCTTGGCCGCCCACACGCACGCCTCGGGGTCGTCGCCGTTGACGTGGAAGATCGGCGCACCGATCATCTTGGCGACGTCGGTGCAGTACTCCGACGACCGCGAGTGCTCCGGGGCGGTGGTGAAGCCGACCTGGTTGTTGACGACGATGTGGACGGTGCCGCCGGTCTGGTAGCCCGGGAGCATCGCGAGGTTGAGCGTCTCGGCGACCACACCCTGCCCGGCGAACGCGGCGTCGCCGTGGAGCATCAGCGGGAGCACCGAGAACACGCCGTCGGCGCGATCG
Source organism: Williamsia sp. Leaf354 (assembly GCF_001424365.1). Lineage (NCBI taxonomy): Bacteria > Bacillati > Actinomycetota > Actinomycetes > Mycobacteriales > Nocardiaceae > Williamsia > Williamsia sp. Leaf354. Next base: position 48,401 of record NZ_LMPL01000004.1, on the reverse strand, counting down.
AGCAGGTCCTGCTTGGCGCGCACGAGGCCCTCGAGGACCGGGTCGACCGCCTCGAGGTGCGACGGGTTGGCGGTGAGCGAGACGTTGATCTCGTTCTCGCCGAACATCTGGTAGTACTTGCCCTCCGCGCCGAGGTGGTACTTCACGTCACCCGACCCGTGCGCCTGCGACGGGTTCAGGTTGCCCTCGAATTCCGAGAAGATCTTCGAGTAGGGCTTGCCGACGATGTTGGCCAGCACGTTGAGGCGACCGCGGTGCGGCATGCCGACGACGACCTCGTCGAGTCCGTGCTCGGCGCTCTGGTCGATCACGCCGTCCATCATCGGGATGACCGTCTCGGCGCCCTCGAGCGAGAAGCGCTTCTGCCCGACGTACTTGGTCTGCAGGAACGTCTCGAACGCCTCGGCGGCGTTCAGCTTGCTCAGGATGTACTTCTGTTCGCCCACAGGCGGTTTGGAGTGCTTGATCTCCACGCGCTCCTGCAGCCACTGCTGCTGCTCGGGCTCGAGGATGTGGGTGTACTCCACCCCGACGTGGCGGCAGTAGGCATCGCGCAACACCGACAGGATGTCGCGCAGCTTCATCGTGTCCTGGCCGTGGAAGCCGCCGACCTTGAAGTCGCGGTCGAGATCCCACAGCGTCAGGTCGTAGGTCAGCACGTTGAGATCGGGGTGCGCCGCACGGGCGTCGGAGTCGATCATCAGGGGATCGATGTCGGCCATGAGGTGTCCGCGGTTGCGGTACGCCGCGATCAGTTCCAGCACACGGGCGTTCTTGTCGACCGACGGCGACGCGATGTCCTTGCGCCAGCGGATCGGCTCGTACGGGATGTGGAACGCGGTGAAGATCTCGTCGAAGAACGCGTCGTCGAGCAGCAGGTTGTGGATGGTGCGCAGGAAATCGCCGGACTCCGCGCCCTGGATGATGCGGTGGTCGTAGGTCGAGGTCAGCGTCATCAGCTTGCCGACGCCCATCTCGGCGATCCGCTCGTCGCTCGCACCCTGGAACTCGGCCGGGTACTCCATCGCGCCGGCGCCGATGATCGCGCCCTGTCCCTTCATCAGGCGCGGCACGGAGTGCACGGTGCCGATGGTGCCGGGGTTGGTCAGCGAGATGGTGACGCCGGCGAAGTCGTCGGCGGTGAGCTTGCCGTCGCGCGCCCGACGCACGATGTCCTCGTAGGCGGCGTGGAACTCACCGAACTTCATGGTCTCGGTGTTCTTGATGGCGGCGACGACGAGTGACCGGCTGCCGTCCTTGCCGGGCAGGTCGATGGCCAGGCCGAGGTTGATGTGGGCGGGCGACACGGCGTTGGGCTTGCCGTCGACCTCGGCGAAGTGCCGGTTCATGTTCGGGAACGACTTGACCGCCTGGACGATCGCGTAACCGAGGATGTGGGTGAACGAGATCTTCCCACCGCGGGTGCGCGCGAGGTGGTTGTTGACCACGACGCGGTTGTCGATCATGAGCTTCGCCGGGATCGCGCGGACGCTGGTCGCGGTCGGGATCTGCAGCGACAACGCCATGTTCTTGGCCACCGCGGCGGCGGCACCGCGGAGCACCTTGCTGGTGTCCTCGGCCGGGGCCGACGCGGCCTGGGGGGAGGCTTCGGTCGATGCCGAGGCCTTCTTCGCCGCGCCGTTCGCGCTCGCCCCGTTGCCGTTCGCGGAGCTCTTCGCGCCAGAGCCGGTGCCCTTGTTGGGGTTCGGCGCCTTCGCCACGGCCTTCTCGACGGGGACGGTCTTGGCAACCGGTGCGGTGCGGGTGGGCGGCGGCGTCGCGTCGCTGCCCGCAGAGCTGTCACGGCTCTCGATGGCCTGACCCGATGCGGCCTTCGTCGCGGGGGCCTCGCTGACGCCGTTCGACGAGCGGGGTGACGACGCCTCCATCGCCGACGACGACCGGGCACCGGCCGATGCCGTCGAGGCGCCGGTTCCGTTGGTGGACTTGGTCTTCGCGGCCGCGCCGTTCGCGCCACCCGCCGCCTTGGGGGTGTAGGTCTCGAGGAAGTCGTGCCAGCTCCGGTCCACCGAGTCGGGGTCGGCGCGGAAGCGCTCGTACATCTCCTCGACCAACCACTCGTTCTGTCCGAAGTCTGAAACCGAACTACTGCTCACGGCAGAATCTCGCCTCTATTCCCTGATCGTCTGTTCGTCGTCGTGCACCGCGGTCGTCTCGGCGTGAGGTCCGGAGCGAACCCGTCGAACGCGTACGGCCCCGTGGAACAACGCCTGCCACGTCGAGGTTAGTCCCCGCTCACCTGCGTCGCATACGGACTCCGTGGACTGTCGGTCACACCCGCCGTCGAGGCGGTGCGGAAGCCGCACCGACGGCTCGCCGGGGCGCCGACGTCGTTGTCGGCCGGTCGGCGTTGTCGACCGGTTGACGGGTCTCGACGGTCAGCGTCGACCGTTCGACACGGGGTCGGCCGTGGCCATCCCGTTGTCCCACAGCTCGCGGTACTTCCCGTCCAACGCCAACAGCTCGTCATGAGTTCCGAGCTCGATGACCGCGCCCGACGACACCACGGCGATCCGGTCGGCGCGCGCGGCGGTGGCGAGGCGGTGGGCGACGATCACCGACGTGCGGGCACGGGTCAGCCGTCGGCTCGCGTCGAGGACCTGGGCCTCGGTGGCCTGGTCGAGGGTGGCGGTCGCCTCGTCGAGCAGCAACAGGTCGGGGTCGACCAACTCGGCGCGGGCGAGGGCGATCAGCTGGCGCTGGCCCGCCGAGAGCCCCTGCCCGCGCTCGCCGACCCGGTGCAGCATGCCACCGCGCTGGCGGGCGATCATCTGCGTGGCACCGACGGCGGTCGCCGCCGCGACGACGTCGGCGCGCGAGGCGCCGGGGCGGCCGTAGGCGATGTTCGACGCGATCGTGCCGGTGAACAGGTGCGGTTCCTGCGGTACCACCCCGAGCCGCGCCCGGTAGGCGGCGAGGGGATGCCTGCGGATGTCGGTGCCGTCCATCCGCACCGATCCGGTGGTCGGGTCGTAGAAGCGGGCGAGCAGTTTGACGATGGTGGACTTGCCCGCGCCCGTCTCGCCGACCAGGGCCAACGACGTGCCCGCCGGAATGTCCAACGACACCCGGCCCAGCGCGTCGGCCGAGGCACCGGCGTACCGGAACCCGACGGCGTCGAGTTCGGCGTGCCCGTCGAACCGCAGGGGCGCGATGTCGGCCCGCGCGGCAGCGAGATCGTCGGACGCCCTGTCGGGCGTGACCACGCTGCTCGGTGTCCGCAGGAGGTCGCCGATCCGACGCAACCCGACGACGGCCTGCTGGTATCCGTCGAACACCTGTGAGAGTTGCTGGACCGGCGCGAACAGCATGCCGAGGTACAGCACGAAGGCGACCAGGGTGCCCGGCCCGGCGCTGCCGTCGAGCACCTGGCGCGCTCCGATGGCCACGACCCCGGCGGTGGCGAGGTCCGACATCAGGCTGATGAAGGGGAAGTACAGCGAGATCGCCCGCTGCGACACCATGCGCGCGGCGACGTATTCGTCGGCCCGCCCGGCGAAGCGCTCGTCGGCCCGCGCGGCGTTGCGGTAGAGCAGCGTGGTGCGCAGGCCCGAGACGTTCTCCTGGAAGTCGGCGTTGACCGCGCTGACCAGCTCGCGCGACCGGGTGTAGGCGCGGGACGACACGCGCTGGAACACGACGGTGGCGACGATCAGGGGCGGGAACACGATCAGCATCACCGCGCCGAGGGTGGGATCGGTGAGCACGAGGGCCACCGCGACCCCGACGATCGTCAGCACCGAGATGACCGCCGTCGACAGACCGGTCTGCAGGAACGACGACAACGCGTCGATGTCGGTCGTCATCCGCGTCATGATGCGGCCGGACAGTTCGCGCTCGTAGTAGTCGAGCCCGAGGCGTTGCAGGTGCGCGTAACTCCGGACCCGCAACGTGAACAGGATCCGTTCGCCGGCACGGGTGCTCGTGATCGTCACCACCGACAGTGCGACCCAGCCGATCGCCACCAGCCCGAGTCCGGCGATCGAGGCGACCAGGAGGTTGTCGAGATGATCGGCGGTCGAGGCGTTGACGCCCACCCGCGCCAGGGACGGGAACGCGAGCCCGACCAGGGTGTCGATTGCGATCGCGCCGATCGCGACGGCGAGCAACAGGCGCACCGGCCGCAACAGACCGCGCAGGGAGAAGGAGGGGTCGTGGCGACGGGCCCGGTCGACGTCGACCTCGGGGTTCTCGTCGGCGGGTGGCAAGGCGTCGACGGCGCGCAGCAGGGCGGGCGTCGCCGGCATCGATCCCAACGCACCCGACACGCCACCGCCGCCGCGGCGACCCACGCGAGCCGTGGCCACCCGGGGCGTGCCGAGGCCGGCCTGGTGTGCGGCCGGGTCGAGGGTGGCGGGATCTGCCGGGTTGTCGGGGTCGTCGGGCCACAGGGCGGTCGAGTCGACGAGGCGATCGGACTCGTCGATCCGTGGCGGCTCGTCGGCGTGCGCGGCAACCGGTGCGGCCGGCGACATCAGCGCACGGAACAGCGGACACCGCTCGTCGAGCTCCGCCGGCGTGCCGGAATCGATCACACGGCCCTCGTCGAGGACGACGACACGGTCGGCGACGGTGAGCGTCGACGGGCGGTGGGCGACGAGCACCAGTGTCCGGTCGCCGGTCGAGCGCAGGGACCCGAGGATCGCCGCCTCGGTGGTGGCGTCGACGGCGGAGGTGGCGTCGTCGAGCACCAGCAGTGGCGGGTCGGCGAAGAAGGCGCGCGCCAGGGCGATCCGCTGACGCTGCCCGCCCGAGAGCGTCAGGCCCCGTTCGCCCACGACGGTGTCGTAACCGTCGGGCAGCGCGGCGATGAAGTCGTGGGCCGCTGCGCGCCGGGCGGCGGCCTCGACGCGGGTGCGGACCGATCCTTCGTGGTCCGACCCCGGCCCGAGACCGATGTTGGCGGCGATGGTGTCGGAGTAGAGGAACGGTTCGTCGAACACGATCCCGACGTGTTCGCGCGCGCTGTCGGGGGCGAGATCGGCGAGCGGGTGGCGGGTGCGTCCGGCCCCCGCGTCGTCACCGGCGGCCGGGACGGTGAGGTCGAGGTCGCCCGAGTCGGGCCGGTAGATGCCCCCGATCAGCGCGGCCAGCGTGGACTTGCCGCTGCCCGGCGGACCGACGACGGCGACGCACTCGCCGGCGGCGATGTCGAGGTCGACCCCGGAGAACAGCGGGGTCCCGTCGGGGAACGTGAAACGCAGGTCGTGGGCGTGCAGCCCGACCGGGCCCGGGGACAGTCGCCCGGTGTTGGCCAGCGCGGGGTCGGTCGGGTGGTCGATGACGTCGTAGACGCGCTCGACGGCGGCGCGCGCGAGTTGCGCCGACACGATGAGGTTCGTCAGCAACCGGGCGAGCCCGGTCATCGTGGTGATGTAGGTGGCGAAGGCCAGGAATGTGCCGACGGTGATGTCGCCGCGGGCGGTGAGGTAGCCGCCGAGAGCGATGACCGCGACGAGGGCGATCTGGGGGATCGCGTTCATCGTCGGGGTGAAGCGGGAGTTGATCCGCGCAGCGCGCATCCGTTGGGCGAACAACCGCCGACCGTGGCCGACCAACTCGTCCACCGAGCGGTCCTCCTGGCCGAAGCCCTTCACCACTCGCACCCCGGTGACGGTCTCCTCGACGTGCTGGGCGACGTCGGCGGCGGACTGCTGGGCCGACCAGGTCGCGGCGAACAGGGCCTTACGGGTGCGGAACGCGACGACGGCGATGGCCGGGATCACCAGGAGGGCGACGACGGTCAGCAGCGGCGACAGATAGGCCATGATCCCGAAGGCCAGGACGACCTGCAGGAGCGCGCCGATCGAGAGCGGCACCATGGCGAGCAGTCCCTGCACCAGCTGCAGATCGGAGATCGAGCGCGACACCACCTGACCGGTGACGATCTGGTCCTGCGCCGTGCCGTCGAGACGCAGGAGGGTCCGCAGCAGGGACAGGCGCAGCGTGTTCTGCACGTTCAGCGACAGCCGGCCGGCCGTCAGTCGCCGCAGATACGCCGAGCCGAACCGCACGACGCCGGCGATCGCGAGCATCACCGCGAGGGTGTCGATGGAGAAACCGTGCGACGCCGTGCGCGTCGCGGTGTCGATGGCCGCCTTCGCGATCAGCGGGACACCGAGGTCGATGGCCACACCGATCACGGTGACCGTGAGTGTCACGGTCACCAGGGTGCGGTTGTGCAGACATTCGCGCGCCAGACGCGCGACCCAGCCCGATCTCACCGACGTCCGGTGTTCGCGGGGCCCTTCTCGTCGTCGGGCTTCGTCAGGGCCGGGGTCGGTTCGACGACGGTGCCCTCGATCGTCCAGGCGGGTGGCGGCGGTCCGAAGGCCTCGTTGGCGTTGGCGATGATGCGTTTGCCGAGAGCACGATTGCCCGCACCGCCGATCGCGGCGCCCACCCCGGCGGGCAACATCTTGCCGATCATCAACGGCGCCCGACGCGCGGCGTACTTCTTGATGATCCGCTTCATCAGAGCCTTGTTGAGATTGTTGAGCGCCGGTGTCGGGATCGCGCCGCCGGCCATGTTCTTCAGCGGATTCCGCTTGGAGCCGAGCGCTTTCCCGAGTGCCAGGACGCCCTCCTCGCCGAGGACCACGGCGAGGACGAGGGTCTTGCGCCGTTCGGCGGGATCGATCGGGATGCCGTGTACCTCGGCCACGGCCAACGCCAACAGCGCCGACGCCTCGACGAAGAACGCGGACTCACCGCCGATCGCCGCGATCGAGGCGATGGTGCCCACCCCGGGGACGGCAGCGGTGGCGCCGGCGGCACCGCCGGAGGACATCACCGTCGTGAGGTAGCGCTTCTCGAGCCGTTCGATGATCTGCGCGGGCGTATCGGCCGGGTGCGACGAACGCATACGACGCACATAGGCCGCGACGGCCGGTGACTGCAGGCGCTGTGCCCGATCGATGATCGAGACGATCGTGCCCGAACTGCCCTCCTGCTTGGCGACCGCCGCCGACTGCGCGCCCGCGTCGTCGCCGCGCGAACGGTTCCAGATCACAGCGGGTCCGCGGCGACCGGCGCGGCATCGCGCGGCGAGACCTGCTCGGACTCCGGTGGCGGGGGAGGCGGGGTGCCGTCGCCGAACGGACGACCGCCGAGCTCCTCGCGGTGATGCGGGGTGTTCCACCCGCTCAGATCCGGCCCCTGCGGGACGATCCCGGTCGGGTTGATGTCGGTGTGGACGATGTAATAGTGCTGTTTGATCTGGGTGAAATCGGTGGTGTCACCGAAACCCGGGGTCTGGTACAGGTCGCGTGCGTAGGCCCACAGCACCGGCATCTCCGACAGCTTCGACCGGTTGCACTTGAAGTGCCCGTGGTAGACGGGATCGAAGCGGGCCAGCGTGGTGAACAGGCGGACGTCGGCCTCGGTGATGGTGTCGCCCACCAGGTATCGCTGACGAGACAGGCGCTCGCTGATCACGTCGAGGTGGGTGAACAGGCGGGCGTAGGCGCGTTCGTAGGACTGCTGGCTGCCGGCGAACCCGCAGCGGTACACGCCGTTGTTGATCTCGGTGAACACGCCGTGGTTCACCTCGTCGATCTCGGCGCGCAGGTGCTCGGGGTACAGCGCGGGGGCGCCTTCGCGGTGGTGCTCGGTCCACTCGGTGGAGAAGTCGATGGTGATCTGCGGGAAGTTGTTGGTCACGACCTGTCCGGTGGGGACGTCGACCATCGCCGGGACGGTGATGCCCTTCTCGTAGTCGGGGAAGCGAGCGAGGTACGCGTCCTTGATCCGCGGGATCTGCAGTACCGGGTCGACGCCGCCGGGATCGAGGTCGAAGGTCCAGCTGTCGGCGTCGTGCGTGGGGCCGCACAAGCCCATGGAGATGACGCCCTCGAGGCCCAGCAGCCGGCGGACGATGATCGTGCGGTTGGCCCACGGGCAGGCCCGCGCCACGACCAGCCGATAGCGGCCCGGCTCGACCGGGTAGCCGTCGGACCCGTCGCGGGTGATGCGGGTCTCGATGTAGTTGGTGTCGCGGACGAAGTCCGAACCCGGCTCGACGTACTTGCCGGGCGTGGTCCACGTGCTGTTGCCGCTGGCGTCTGACTCCTGTGTGCTCATCGATTCCCAGGTTAGCGGCTCCCGGTGACACGTCGGCGGATCGACGGACACGGTTGCCGGACCGATGATCGATGTGCGAATATTCCACGCGGAACATATGCGATCGATCCTCGACGGGAGGGACTCGATGACGACCGACCACGTGGCACCGACCCACCCGGTCGGGCCGGCGGCCGCGGCCGCGGTCGAGCGCGCCATGACCCCGCTCGCCGTGCTGGTGCTCGGTCTGGCCGCCGAACGACCGATGCACCCCTACGAGATGCTCCAGACCCTCCTCGCCCGCAAGGAGGACCGGTTCGCCAACATCCGACCGGGGTCGCTGTATCACACCGTCGACCGACTGCTGGCGCGAGAGCTGTTGTGCGTCAGCGACATCGAACGCTCGGGGAACAGGCCTGAGCGCACGGTCTACGCGATCACCGACCATGGGCGGGCGGCCCTGGCCCATCGGCTGACCGTGCTCCTCCAGACGCCGTCGGCGGAGTATCCCGAGCTCTATCTCGGGCTCGCCGAGGCCCACGAACTGCCCGCGGCGACCGTGATCGAGTCGCTGGCGGTGCGGATCGATGTCCTCTCCGCCGAGCGAGCCCTGTTCACCGTGGCCGCCGAGCAGGCGACCGGTCGCGGGGTGTCGGAGATCTACCTGCTCGACATCGGTTGTCGCTGCGCCACTCTCACCGCGCAGATCGACTGGCTGACCGACCTGCACGCCCGACTCGTCGACGGGACTCTGCCCTGGGACGTCGTCCGCGGGTGCAGAGGCGGCGGTCCGCCGCTCACATCCGACGACTTCACCACCGACCCCACGACCCGAGAAGAGAGCCCACGATGACACAGGGACACCCCGCACCGGCGAAGTTCGTGCCGGTCACCGACAGGCCGTGGGCCGCGCTCGGTGCGCTGTGCATCGGGTTCTTCATGATCCTCGTCGACATGACGATCGTGGCCGTCGCGCAGCCGAAGATCCAGGAGGGTCTCGACACCGACTTCAACGGCGTCATCTGGGTGACGAGCGCCTACCTGCTGACCTACGCGGTGCCGCTGCTCATCACCGGTCGCCTCGGCGACCGCTTCGGCCCCAAGCTCATGTATCAGGCCGGACTCGTGGTGTTCACGATCGCCAGCGTGTGGTGCGGACTGTCGGGATCGATCGGCGAGCTGATCGCCGCACGCGCCCTGCAGGGACTCGGCGCCGCACTCATCACACCGCAGACCATGTCGCTCATCACCCGCATGTTCCCCGCCGAGAGGCGTGGAGCCGCAATGGGATTGTGGGGCACCGTCGCCGGAGTCGCGACCCTCGTCGGCCCCCTGCTCGGTGGCGTGCTCGTCGACGGCCTCGGCTGGGAGTGGATCTTCTTCGTCAACGTCCCCGTCGGTGTCGTCGGGCTGGTACTCGCCTGGTGGCTGGTGCCGACCGTCGAGACCACCGGACGCCAGTTCGACCTGATCGGTGTCGCGCTGAGCGCCGCCGGTCTCACCGCGCTCGTCTTCGCCATCCAGGACGGCGAGAAGTACGACTGGGCGGCCTGGATCTGGACACTGGCCGCGGCCGGCGTGGCCATCATGGGTGTCTTCGTGTGGTGGCAGTCGAAGATCCGCACGCAGCCGCTGGTCCCGCTGTCGCTGTTCCGTGACCGCAACTTCTCGCTGTCGAACATCGGCATCGCCACCATGGGCTTCGCGACGTCCGGACTGTTCGTGCCGATGATGTTCTTCCTGCAGCTCGTCGGCGGCATGACCCCGACGCGATCGGCGCTCATGCTGGTGCCGATGGCTCTGATCACCGGAGTGCTCGCGCCCGTCGTCGGCCGCCTCGTCGACACCGTGCACCCGCGTTACATCATCGGGACGTCGTTGGCGCTCAACGCCATCGCGATCGGCAGCCTCGGCGTCCTCGCCCGACCCGACACCCCGGTGTGGGTCCTGCTGCTGCCCATCGCGTTGATGGGCCTGGCCAGCGCCGGTATCTGGGCGCCGTTGGCCGCCACGGCCAACCGCAACCTGCCGATGGCGCAGGCCGGCGCCGGTGCCGGTGTCTACAACACGATGCGGGTGGTGGGGTCGGTGCTCGGCAGCGCCGCAGTCGGTGCGCTGCTGCAGACGCGGCTCGCCGCCGAACTCCCCGGCGCCCAGGTCGCCTCGGCCGGTGCCACCGACCGCGTCCCCGAGATCGCCCGCGAGGGTTTCGCGACCGCGATGGGTCAGTCGATGTACCTGCCGGCCGCGGTGCTGGGCCTCGGCGTGATCGCCGCGCTGTTCCTGGCCCGTCCGCGGCACATGTCGGCCGTGCCGGTGCCGGTGGCCGCACCGACCACCGCGGTCGCCGGTCCCACCCCTGTGTCCGGCACGCCCGCGCCCGCCGCGACACCGACGTCGGCGCCCGCGCAGAGCTGAGCGCCACCGCGGTTGACGCTGCCTGAACAGGTCGGATGTACTGGGTCGATGTTGTCCCGCCTCTCGATCGATCAGCGCCGTGTCCAGCTGATCGACTGCGCTCTCGACCTGGCGCAGCGCACCGGGATGTCCTCGGTGACCGTTCGCGCCGTGGCCGAGGAGGCCGGCGTCTCCCTGGGGATCGTCCACTACTGCTTCGACAGCAAGGACGCCCTGATGGCCGCCATGATCGAACGGGCGGTCGGCGACCACCTGCAGGCGTTCCTGCGGGTGGAGAGCCTCGACGACCTCGGAGCCGACGTCGCGGCGACGGAGACACCCGGCCCGGTCGGTGCCGACGAGTTGCGTGCGCTCCTCGCCGGCGCCCTCACATCGGTGCTCGACGTGGTCCAGGATTCGCCGGAGCGATGGCTGGTGCTCATCGAGTCGACGGTCGTGTCGCTACGGGCGCCGTCGACCTCGGGGGCGTATTCGACCGCGGCGCGACAGAACGACCTCGCCGAGGACTACGGATTGCGCTACCTGTCGGCGATCGGTGCCCGCACCGCGATGACGTGGGACGGATCCGAGCGTGCGGTGGTGCGCGCCGCGCTGCAGCTGATCTACGGGATGATCCAGTGGTGGCTGGTCGATCGCGACGACGACCGGGCGCGGACATCCATTGCGCTGCTGTGTGACTGGATCACCGAGCGCGCCACGCCCGTCGTGCCGGGTGCGCTCAGCGCACGGTGACCGAGATCGAGTGCAGGCCGGTGGACCCGTCGGGGTCGGGGCGCGACTCGACCGCCGACTGTTGTCGACCCTCGCCGTCGATGGCCCGCACCGTGAGCACGTGATCGCCGGGCGTGGCGTCCCACTCCCAACTCCAGAGGCGCCAGGTGTCGACGAGGTCGGGGGCGCGCAGCGTCGCGGTGCGCCACCCACCGTCGTCCACGCGCACCTGTACGGCGTTGATGCCGCGCGGCTGCGCCCACGCCACACCGCCCACCATCACGCGGCCGGCTCGTACGTCGGCCAGATCGCGGGGTACGTCGATCCGGGAGCTCGTCTTGATGGGTCCCTTCTCCGACCACCCGCGCGTCGACCAGTACGCCTTCGCGCGATCGAACCGCGTGACCTCCAGTGACGTGACCCATTTCGTCGCCGAGACGTATCCGTAGAGCCCCGGCACCACCAGTCGCGCCGGGTATCCGTGTTCGACCGGGAGCGGCGCGCCGTTCATCGCCACGGCGAGGATGGAGTCGCGGTCGTCGGTGAACGCCTCGATGGGGGTGCCCGCGGTGAACCCGTCGGAGCTGCGTGAGAGCACCATGTCGGCGTCGGGCGACGGTCCGGCGCGGGCCAGCAGGTCCCGTACGCGGTACCCGGTCCACGTCGCGTTGCCGATCAGCGTCCCGCCGACCTCGTTCGACACACAGGTGAGCGTCACCATCTTCTCGATGGCGGGCATGCGCCGGAGCTCTGCCATGTCGATCTCGAATTCGCGGTCGACCATGCCGTGGACGCGCAGAGACCATGCGCCGCTGGTGATCTGCGGCGGGGACAGCGCGGTGTCGATACGGTAGAAGTCGCTGTTCGAGGTGATGAACGAGGGCAGTCCGTCGCCGCCGTCGGCGGCGGTGTCGACCGAGTTCGTCGCGTCCGGCACCACGAAACCGGCGCGATCACGCCCGACGTCGTTGAGACGATGGTCGAGGGCGACGCCACCGACCCCGGCGATCACGGCGCCCGCGCCGGCCGTGCCCGCCCCGATGAGGAACGCCCGTCGGTCGGTGGTGGAGACCGTCTGCGCGCGGACCGGTTCGTCGGGCGAGCCCTCGGCGTCGGGAGTCGGGCCGGGCGAAGGATCGAGCCGGCGGGCCATCCACTGGAGGAACACGATCCCGGCGACCACACCGACGACGGTGGGCACGAACCAGTCGGCGCCACCGCCGGGTCGGGTGACCGCGGCGGCGACCCCGAGGATCCCGAACGCGGCGAACATCGCCGACCCCCAGGAGCGCGCGCGACGTTCGATGACACCGGCGATCACCGCCAGGACGGCGACGATGATCCCGATGCCGACCAGGAGCGCGACCTTGTCTCCCGTGCCGAAGGTGCTGATCGCGAATTCACGCACGCCCTTGGGCGTCAGATCGATGACCGCCGAGCCGACCGCGTAGAGCGGTGAGGCCGCGCGATCGAACAGCGCCGCGACGAGTTGACCGACACCGATCGTCACCGCCGCCGCGACGACGCCGTTGAGTGCACGCAGGGCGATCACGGCCCGGTCGGGGCCGCGGCGCGGGGTCGCCCTGTCGGGCGCGCTCGAGTCGGGTTCGTCGAGACGGTCGCCGGTGGTGGTCACCCGATCCAGTATCCACACGGTCGGCGGGCACGCCTGCGTGGTTCCCGGGACCTGTCGGTACCCGCCCCTACGGTGGGACCATGCGCATCCTGCACACCTCCGACTGGCACATCGGTCGGACCTTCCACGGCGTCGAGCTCCTCGACGATCAACGCCGTGCGCTGGCAGATCTCGCGCGACTGGTGGCCGACGAGCGCGTCGATGTCGTGGTGGTGGCGGGCGACGTCTACGACCGGTCGGTGCCCGGATCCGACGCCGTCGAGGTCTACGACGGGGCGCTGCAGGCGATGGCGGCCGCCGGCGCGACCCTCGTCGTCACCTCCGGCAACCACGACTCGCCGACCCGCCTCGGAGCGGGGTCGTCGTTCGCCGCGGCCGGTGGCCTGCATCTACGGACCACCGTCGACGCCATCGACGAACCGGTGGTGCTGTCCGACGCCCACGGCGAGGTCGCGGTCTACGGCATCCCGTACCTCGAGCCGGACACCGTCCGTGACCGACTCGGGGTCCCGCAGGCGCGCAGCCACTCCGAGGTGCTCGCCGCGGCGATGGACCGCGTGCGCGGCCATCTCGCCGTGAGTCCGCGCCGCTCGGTGGTGCTGGCCCACGCGTTCGTGGTGGGTGCGGTCGCGACGGGCTCGGAGCGGTCCATCGCGGTCGGCGGCGTCGAGACGGTCCCGGCCGACACCTTCGACGGTGTCGACTACGTCGCGCTGGGCCACCTGCACTCCCCGCAGGTCGTGCGGGAGACCGTGCGCTACAGCGGTTCACCGCTGCCGTACTCGTTCGGCGAGCGCAGTCACACCAAGGCGGTGACCATCATCGACCTGGGTGCCGACGGGGTCACCGACATCCGCACCGTCGAGCTGGCACCGGTACGCGGCCTGAGCTCGCTGCGCGGAACGCTCGAGGAGCTTCTCACCTCGCCGCAGCACGAGCCCGCGGTCGAGCACTACGTCGAGGCGTCGCTGACCGATGCGATCCGGCCCGTGGATGCGTTGCGCCGCCTGCGAACCCGGTTCCCGCGGGTCGTCCACGTCGAGTGGGATCGTCCGCACTCCGCTGACGGCATCGACTATCGCAGCCGCGTGGTGAACCGGTCCGACACCGAGATCGTGCGGTCGTTCGTCGCCGACGTGCGCAGCGCCCCGACGCCCGGTGAGCGCGCGCTGCTCGACCTCGCGATCCGCGCCGTCGTCGGCGAACCCGAGTCCGACCGCCCGGTCGAACTGACGCTGTTCGAGCTCGACCCCGGCCTCACCGCATGAGGCTGCACACACTGCAGATGAGTGCTTTCGGCCCCTTCGCCGAGGAGGCCGTGGTCGACTTCGACGCCCTCGGGTGCGACGGATTGTTCCTGTTGCACGGCCAGACCGGCGCGGGCAAGACCACCGTCCTCGACGCGGTCGCGTTCGCCCTGTTCGGGCGCGTACCGGGTGCACGGGACGAGGATCGGCGGCTGGTGTCCGACCATGCACCGGCGGGCGACATCCCCCGTGTCGTGCTGGAGGCCACCATCGGTGGTCGACGGATGCGCGTGTCCCGGTCGCCCGAGCACCGCCGTCGGAAGAAGCGGGGGGAGGGGTTCACGACCGTTCCCGCCGCCGGCACGCTGGTGTGGCTCGACGGGTCCGGTCCGTCGTTGAGCCGTCTGAGCGATATCGGCGAGGTGATCTCCCGCATCCTCGGGATGAGCGCCGAGCAGTTCTTCCAGGTCGTGCTGCTGCCCCAGGGCGATTTCGCCCGCTTCCTGCGCGCCGCCACCGACGACCGGGAGAAGTTGCTCGAGAAGCTGTTCGAGACCGATCGCTTCAACGATCTCGAGGCGTGGCTGCGTGATCGGGCGCGGTCGACCCGCGCCGAACGGAGCGAGCGCGAGCAGACCGTCGATCGGATCGCCGCGCAGATCGCCGGGCTCGTCGGTGACGAGCAACCGGTGGAGGCCGATCCCGATTGGGCGCAGACCCATCTCGAGGCCGCCCGCGTCGACGCGGCCGACGCCGCCGCCGAACTGCAGCGGGCCCGGGACTCCGCGCAGATGGCCGATGCCGCACTCGCCGCCGACACCCGCACCCATGACCTGCAGTCGCGTGCCGCACTCGCCCGTACCCGCCTCGCCGCCCTCGACGGCAACCGCGAACTTCTCGACTCCGCGCGCGACGCCCTCGACGCGGCCCGGCGCGCCGAGCCGATCCGGCCCCTGATCGACGACCGCGACCGCGCCCAGGAGCTCAGTGGACGAGCACAGGCGTCGCTCGCCGACGCGACCCGATCACTGGGCGACGTCCCCGAGGGGGCGGGTCTGCTCAGCGAACTCTCCTGGCCCCCGGCGGACTCCGACACCGCGACCATCGACGCCCACATCGATCGCTGGTCGGCCGAGTCGGGTCGCCTGGCCCCGATCGCCGAGCGTGCGGGTCGGCGTCCGCAGATCGTCGCCACGATCGACTCGCTCGAGACCGCATCGGCGGCCGCGGTCGCGACCCTCGAGGAGATCGACCGCGACTCGGTGTCGCTGCCGGCCGCACTGCTGGAAGCGCGAGAGGCGGTCGACGCATCCCGGACGACGGGCTCCCGACTTCCCGGCCTGCGGGAGCGGCTGACCGCGGCGCGGTCGAGACACGCAGCGGCGCAACGTCTTCCCGCGCTCGACGAAGCGCTGACCCGTGCCCGTACCGCCGCCGCGGGGGCCCACGAGCGTCACCTCGCCACACGGGAGCGGCAGCTGACGCTGCAGCAACGCCGTATCGACGGGATGGCCGCCGAACTCGCCGGGCGTCTGCGCGCGGGCGAGCACTGCGCGGTGTGTGGTGCCCTCGAGCACCCGGCTCCCGCGGTCGCGACTGGTCATCCGGTGTCGGAGGCGGAACAGATCGACGCGGACTACGCCGAGAAGCAGGCCGCCGACCGCCGGGCGGCCACGGTCGAGCGACTCGCAGCGGCCGAACGGGAACGTGCGGTGGTGGGCGAGGCCTGTCGCGGGGTGTCGCTCGCCGACGCGGCAGCCGAGGTGGCCCGTATCGCCGACGAGGCGGACACCGTCGAGACGATCGCCGCGGACCTCGACGCCCGTATCGCAGTCGCCGACGAGATCGCCTCACGTGTCGACGATCTCCGCTCACGCGCCGCCGCGACACGCGAGGCGCAGGCCGGTCGACGCGAACGCATCGCGACCCTGGGCGCCGACCTCGCCGACCTTGACGCAGAGGTGTCGGCGGCGACCGACGGCACCGGGACGGTGCACGAGCGGCGCGACCACCTCGCGGCCCTGTGTCGGTCGTCGACGGCGCTGCGGGACGCGCGCGTCGCCGCCGAGCACGCCGACGCCCGGGCGCGGGAGATCACCCGGCGGATCGAGACCCTCGCCGCCGAGGCCGGATTCGTCGACGTCGGGCAGGCCTGTGCGGCCCTGGCCGATCCGGCGACGGTCACGTCGTGGGATGAGCAGATCCGGCAGGCGTCGGCGATCCGCGCGGCCGCGGTGGCGACCCTCGACGACCCGGAGGTGGCCGCGGCCGCCGGCGGGGACCCTGTCGACCTCGCGCAGCGTGCACGCGACCGCGAGGCGAGCGCGACGGCACTCGACGCGGCCACACATCGACACTCGCGCGCCGCCGACCGCTTCGCCCGACTGCAGGACCTCGCGGCGGGGTACTGGTCGGCGTTGTCGGTGCTCGCTCCGGTGCTCGAACGCGACCGCGAGGTCCAGGGACTGGCCGACCTGGTCGCCGGCCGGGGACAGAACTCCCGGCAGATGTCGCTGCGCTCCTACGTGCTGGCGGCACGACTCGAGGAGGTGCTCGTCGCGGCGTCGACACGACTGCGCGAGATGTCCTCGGGGCGATACGAATTCGCCCATACCGACGCCGCGGCATCGCGCGGCCGACGCAGCGGGCTCGGGATCGAGGTACGCGACGAGTACACCGGCGCGGTACGCCCCGCCACGACACTCTCGGGCGGTGAGACGTTCTTCGCGTCGCTCGCGCTCGCGTTGGGCCTCGCCGACGTCGTGTCGGCGGAGTCCGGTGGTCGCGTCCTCGACACCATGTTCATCGACGAGGGCTTCGGCACCCTCGACCCCGAGGCGCTCGATCTCGTGATGCGCGTGCTCGACGACCTCCGTTCCGGGGGGCGGGTGGTCGGTGTCGTGAGTCACGTCGACGAGATGAAGGCGCGGATACCTGCGCAACTCCACGTGATCCGCGCCGAGGCCGGTTCCCGTCTGGCCATGGTGGGCGCGGCGGTCTGACCCGTCGTGGCACTCCCCACCACCGACTTTGGGGGCGGGGTCGCCGGTGCGATAGTCTTTCCATCGCCCATCGAGCCCCCGTAGCTCAGGGGATAGAGCGTCCGCCTCCGGAGCGGAAGGCCGCAGGTTCGAATCCTGCCGGGGGCACCACACATCTCTCGCCCTGCGGTCGTATCCGGGCGAATCTAGGCTCATCCCATGAGAATGCTGCTGTCCTTCTACGGCAGTCGAGGCGATGTGCAGCCGGGCCTGTGCCTGGGGCTCGAACTCCTCCGCCGCGGCCACGACGTCGAGATGGCGTTGCCCCCCAACTACGTCGACGTCGCCGAGGCGATGGGCTTGCGGGCTCACCCGGTGGGACTCGACAGCGAGTCGTACTGGGAGTCCGACCGCGCCCGTCGCATCCTGTCGACCGGCAATCCCGTCACGAAATTCCGTCTGGCGCAGGCGCAGGTCCGCGAGGGGTTCGCCCGATTCGACGCCGACCTCGTGGCACTCGTGCGCGACCTGGCGGACACCACCGCCCTCGACGGTCTCATCAGCGGCCCGCTGGGCCAGGACCGCGTCGCCGATCTCGCCGAGCACCTCGATGTCGAGATGGCTACCGTGCGACTGTGTGCGATGTCGGAGAACGGCGCGATCTGTGCCGTCCCGACCCGTCACCGGCTGCCGCCGGTGGTGAACCGCGCGTCGTGGCGCCTGGTGGACACCCTCACGTGGACCTTCTCACGGTCGTCGCAGAACCGGTTCCGTGCGTCGCTGGGGCTGCCGGCGGCGTCGGAGTCGATGCCGGAGCGCCTGCGGCGGTCGAACACGCTGCAGATCCAGGCCTACGACGCCGCGCTGTTCCCGGGCCTGGCCGCGGAATGGGACGACCGCAAACCCGTCGTCGGCTTCTTCGACCTCCCGGCCGGCAGCCGCCCTGCCGGCGACACCCCGTCGGGCGACGACGGTCTCGACGGCTGGCTGGACGGGGGAGCGCCGCCGGTGCTGATCGCCTTCGGCAGTGCGCCCGTCGGCGACCCCGAGGCGGTACACCGTGCCGTCGCCGAGGCCACGCGCCGGGAGGGGGTGCGCGCGCTGGTGGGTGTGGGTGGCCGACCCGTCGGCGTCGATCCCGACAACCCGCACCTCTTCGTCGCCCGCCGGCTCGACCATCCCACCGTGCTGCCCCGACTCGCCGCCGCGGTGCATCACGGCGGGGCGGGCACCACCGCGGCCACCCTGCGCGCGGGCCTGCCGACGATGGTCTGCGCGGCCGGCGCCGACCAGGCCCACTGGGGTGCGCAGATCACCCGGCTGGGTGTGGGGACGGCGACCAGGCTGTCGGGGCTCGACGCCGACACACTGGCCGCGGGACTGCGCGTGCTGGCCGATCCGGCCACGGTGGGGCGCGCACGCGCTCTCCGCACACAGCTGACGGCACCGGGCGTCGCGGTGAGCGATGCCGCGAAACGCATCGAGTCGGCGTTCACCCGCATCGCGGTGTGAGACGCCGACTCGATGGTCGCACTGTTCTCGGGCGGTTCTCACCGCCGGGTGATCAGCCCTTGACGCAGGTGAACTGCATGACGTCGATCATGTCCTTGCGGAACGACGCGGCGCAGCCGCTCAAGTACTTCACGTAGGTGTTGTAGTTCGCACGGCCGCACAGGGCGATGGCCTCGTCGCGGTGCTCGCCGAGAGCCTTGCTCCACGCATCGAGGGTGCGGGCGTAGTGCAGCTGCAGCGGCTGGATCTTCTCGACGGTGAAACCAGCGGCGGTGGCGCCGTCGGTGACCTGCTTGGGAAGCGGGAGCTGCCCGCCCGGGAAGATCTCGGTCGCGATGAAGCGCAGGAACGCGAAATCGTCCTTGCTGATCTTGTTGCCGGTCTCGTGGTGGTGCGAGAGGCCGTAGGCGGTGATGGTGTGCAGCAGCATCTTGCCGTCGGCGGGCAGCGCGTTGTACGCGAAGTTGAAGAACTGCTCGTAACGCTCGAAACGGAAGTGCTCGAACGCGCCGATGCTGACGATGCGGTCGACCTTGCCGTCGAACTCCTCCCAGCCCTGCAGGCGGATGTCGCCCGAGAGACCGGTCTCGGCGGCCTTGGCCTCCACCAGCTGCTTGACGTGGCCGTACTGGTTCTTGCTCAGCGTCAGGCCGATCACGTTCACGCCGTACTTCTCCATGGCGCGCAGCGCGGTGGCGCCCCAGCCGCAGCCGACGTCGAGGAGGGTCATGCCGGGCTCGAGACCCAGCTTGCCCAGCGACAGGTCGATCTTCGCGATCTGGGCCTGGTTGAGGGTGTAGTCCTCTTCCTTGAAGTACGCGCAGCTGTAGGTGCGCGACTCATCGAGGAAGAGGGCGAAGAAGTCGTCGCTCAGGTCGTAGTGGGCCTGAACGTCCTCGAAGAACGGTGTTTCGGTGGTCACAGGTGAACCTCTTTCGTGTGCTCGCACCAGCGAGGAGCCAGTGGTCGTGTGGTGCCCACACTGCGGTGGGCTCGATCGGTGATTGCGCGCCGGCGTGGTGACACCGGCGCCGCGGTCATCTCAGCGCCACCGTGGCGGTTGCGCGACCGAAGATCCGCTTGCCCCGGAAGGTCGCACCGAGCGCGATCGTAGCCGTCCTCGCCTCGTCGTCCAGCGATTTGACGCGTCCAGTGTATTCGACCTCGGCGGGGGCATCCTCGGCGACGTAGGCGATTCCGGTGAACCGCACACGATAATCGCGAACGGCTGTCGGATCTCCCACCCACCCGGTGACGAACGACGAGCCGATGCCCATCGTCAACATCCCGTGCGCGGCGCAGGTGTCGAGTCCCACGACACCCGCTGCCCGCTCGCTCCAGTGGATGGGGTTCCAGTCGGCGGAGATGCCCGCGTAGTTGACCAGGTCGCCGCGACGCAGGGTGACGGTCTTCGGCGGCAGGGCGTCTCCTACGGAGACATCCTCGAACCGCGGAACGGCGGCGTCGAGTTCATGGTCCCAGGTGCCGATCGGTGGGGTCGGGACCCCGTCGATCTCCTGCCAGCCGGTCGTCGTGGGTGGTGAGAAGTCGCCCATCATCACGTCGGAGAGCGCGGCGGCGAGCTCGGGTTCGGCGTGTGCGCCGCGTCGCCCCGCCGCGGTCGTCAGGAGCGTCGCGACGAGTTCACCGCTGTCGTTGACCAGCAGACCCTCGACGATGATCGTGTCGCCGCCGGCCTTCTGGCGGATGGGCGTCAGCCCCATGGTCAGCGAGAGACGGTCGCCGGCGTGCATGGGGCGGTGATAGGTGAACACCTGGTCGGTCTGCACGAACGCGCTGGTGTCGTACTCGAGGAGCACGTTGTCGAGCAGCCAGTTCAGGCCGCTGCCTGCGAGGCGCGCGGTGAAGGTCAGAGGCGCGACCAGGCCGCTGTGTCCCTGCTCGGCGGCGGCCTTCTCGTCCCAGTGGACGATGTGGCCGTCCTTCATCGAGCGGGCGAACTCCCGGATCTCCTCGCGACCGATCTGATAGTGGTCGTCGGGGCGGTAGTACTGCGTCCAGTCACGATCTTCGGAGCTGACGTCCTCGGGCTTCACGATCTCCTCGGTGGTTGGCGATCAACTGTGATGGGGCGAAGAATCGCCGATCATCGTCGCACACGTGCGCGGGCGACGACGATCGACGCGACCCGCGGCCGCACGCGGCCGGCGGTGCTCAGTTCATCGACAGAGGTGCGACACCGCGTTCGGTGAGCATCGCCGTCATCGTCTGTGCTTCGTTCTCCTGGGTGTTGATCATCTGCTGCGCGAGAGTCCGCACGTAATCCTGCGAGACGTGATCGGGATCGGACGCGTACTCCATCATCGGCAGACCACCCTGGTGGTGCCGCAGCATCAGCTGCAGGAAATATGCGTCGAGCTCGGTCCCGCTCATGGTCCGCAGACGGTTCATCTCGCTCGCGGTCGCCATGCCCGGCATGAGTGGCGTCGTCGTCCCGTTGCCCGCGGTCATCGACATCGAGGCCCCCATCGACCCACCCGACATGTCGTGGTGATCGCTCATCCAGTCCATCGCCGTCGACGGGTTGTCCAACGGGTAGCCCCACCGGGTCAGCCACGACTGCATCTGACCGATCTGGTTGGTCTGCTGGGTGAGGATGTCGTAGGCCAGTGACCGGACCTGCGGATCGGATCCCTTGCTCAGGGCGATCGTCGCCATCTCCACGCCCTGGGAGTGATGGGTGGACATGTCCTGGGCGAAACCGACGGCCGCGGAGTTCGAGGCGGGTGTGGCGTCGGAGCCGGTGCTCGAGTCCACCGTCCGACCGACCAGCAGGCCGAGACCCACACCGATCAGCAGCAGCGCCACGCCGCCGAGGACGAGCAGTGCCGGCAGCTGCCTGCGCAGCGACGATCGCCGGTCCGGTTCGGTGTCGGTGTCGTCGTGGACGACGGTCGTGTCGGTGCTCATGGCCTCAGCCCGCCGGCGTCGAGGTCGGGGCCGGAACCGTGGCGCCACCGGTCGCGCCGGTCTCGTCGGTCGCCTGCTGGGTGCCCGCGCCGTTCATGGGCACCGCGTTCGCGGGTACGGGTCCGGAGTCGGCGGGCGGGGGGTTGCTCGGGTCGAACGCGCCGGGGATGGCGGCACATTCGGCACCGACCTCGGGATACGACGACTGCTGCGGCTGGCCGGGGTAGACGTTGGTCTGCGAGTTGCGGCGCAGCGCGGTGATGAAGTGGTCGACACGGGAGTCGCTCGCGGAGTCGAGCTTGAGCTGGTGTCCCCACGACTGCAGCGAGATCGGTGTGCTCAGACCCGGGTAGGGCGACATGAGGGTGTACGGCCTGCCCTCGACCTTGCTCTTGAGGATGTCGACGTCACCGGCCTTCACCGTCTGGGGGTTGTAGGTGATCCAGATCGAGCCGTGCTCGAGGGCGTGGACGGCGTTCTCGGTGCGCAGCGGGTTCGGGTAGACGATCCCGGTGCAGGTGGCCCACACCGCGTCGTGCGGCCCGCCGAACGGCGGCGACTGGTCGTACGCGACGCGCTGGGTGGGGGAGACGTGTTGGCCCGCGGGATAGAAGACCTTCACCACACCGGGGATGTCGTCGGAGGGGTCGGGGTTCGACGCCGAGGGGACGAACTTCTGCGTCTCCTCGCGGTCGATGTACTTCGGGGCCAGGTAGGCCGCGAGACCACCGACGATGGCCACGACCACCACGACCGCGGCGATCGTCATCCACGGGATCGGGCGGCGTCCACCGGCCTTGACCACGGGAACGGTGCCGGGTTTGGTTTTCTTCTTCTTCTGGGAGGACGGCGTGCGGGGGACCGGCGGAGCCGACGGGGTGTTCGTCGAGCTCGTGTTCGGTGCCGGCCGGGGGCTCTCGGTCGCCATCACTGCCTTTCGGTTCGAGGATGCGCGCCACAGTCTACTGGGCACCGACGCAGCGCCGGTCGATCGCGAACGCGGCGGACGGGTGACCGCGATTGTCGCCACGCCGTGACAGGCCAATAGGATGATGCCTCGTGACTCCCACCGATCTGTCCACCGTGTTGCGTGATGCCACCACGACGGTGCTCACCCGACGTGGGCTCGACACCTCGGTGGTCCCCGAAACGGTGGTGGTCGAGCGGCCCCGCAACCCCGACCACGGCGACTACGCCACCAACATCGCCCTGCAGATCGGCAAGCGGGTCGCCACCGCGCCGCGGGATCTCGCCGGATGGCTCGTCGAGGAACTCCGGTCGCAGCCGAGCATCGCCTCGGCCGAGATCGCCGGTCCGGGATTCGTCAACCTGCGGCTCGCCGCGGCGACCCAGAACGCCACCGTCGCGACCGTTCTCTCGGCCGGGTCCGCCTACGGGCGGGGCACCGACCTGCAGGGCACCGCGATCAACCTGGAGTTCGTCTCGGCGAACCCGACCGGGCCGATCCACCTCGGGGGCACCCGCTGGGCCGCGGTCGGCGACGCCCTGGGCCGTGTCCTCGATGCGCAGGGCGCGGCGGTGACGCGCGAGTACTACTTCAACGACCACGGCACCCAGATCGACCGGTTCGCGCGGTCGTTGGAGGCGGCGGCCCTGGGCGAACAGACCCCCGAGGAGGGGTACGCGGGCGCCTACATCGGTGAGATCGCCGCCGAGGTCGTCGCCGGGAACCCCGGCGTGCTCGAACGCCCCGAGGCCGATCGACTCGAGGCCTTCCGGTCGACCGGCGTCGAGCTCATGTTCGACCACATCAAGCGGAGTCTCGACGATTTCGGGACGCACTTCGAGGTGTTCACCCACGAGAACTCGATGTTCACGTCCGGGAGCGTCGACGAGTGCATCGCGGAGTTGAAGGCCAACGGCAATCTCTACGAGAACGACGGCGCGTGGTGGTTGCGCTCCACCGACTTCGGCGACGACAAGGACCGCGTCGTCATCAAACGGGATGGTGAGGCCGCCTACATCGCCGGCGACATCGCCTATTTCCGCGACAAGCGGCGGCGCGGGTTCGACCTGTGCATCTACATGCTCGGTGCCGACCACCACGGATACATCAAGCGCCTCAAGGCGGCTGCGGGCGCACTCGGTGACGACCCGGCCACCGTCGAGGTGCTCATCGGTCAGATGGTGAACCTCGTGCGTGACGGCGTGCCGGTGCGGATGAGCAAGCGCGCGGGCACGGTCATCACCCTCGACGACCTCGTCGACGCGGTGGGGGTCGACGGCGCCCGCTACTCGCTGATCCGGTCGTCGGTCGACGTCAACCTCGACATCGATCTGGATCTGCTGACCACGCAGTCGAACGAGAACCCGGTCTACTACGTGCAATACGCGCACGCACGCCTCTCGGCGATCGCGCGCAACGCCGCCGACCTCGGGATCACCGCGTCGCAGGAGCACCTGGAGTTGCTCGCCGAACCGGCCGAGGGCGAGCTCATCCGCACCCTCGGAGACTTCCCCGGCGTGGTGGCCACCGCGGCGCACCTGCGCGAACCGCACCGGATCTGTCGGTACCTCGAGAGCCTGGCCGCGTCGTACCACCGGTTCTACGACCGGTGCCGCGTGCTGCCCCAGGGCGACGAGGAGCCCGGCGACATCCACGCCGCCCGCCTCGCCCTGTGCTCGGCGACGCGCCAGGTGATCGCCAACGGCCTCGCCCTCGTCGGCGTCACCGCACCGGAGCGGATGTGATGGCCCACCCCGCAGGTCCCCGCCACGCCGAGGACACACCACGCGCACACCCGTCGGAGCGTCCCGCGTCGGCCGACGAGCTCGTCGAGCTGCCTGCCGCGGTGTGGCCGCGCAACGCCGCCCGCGGTGACGACGGTGTCGTGACCCTGGCCGGAGTCGGTGTCGACGCGCTCGCCGCCGAGCACGGGACACCCCTGTTCGTCATCGACGAGGCCGACTTCCGTTCGCGCTGTGCCGACATGCTCGCCGCGTTCGGCGCGACCGGTCGGGTGCACTACGCCTCGAAGGCGTTCCTGTGCA
Organism: Williamsia sp. Leaf354; assembly: GCF_001424365.1. Taxonomy (NCBI): domain Bacteria; kingdom Bacillati; phylum Actinomycetota; class Actinomycetes; order Mycobacteriales; family Nocardiaceae; genus Williamsia; species Williamsia sp. Leaf354. The sequence continues at coordinate 23,871 of NZ_LMPL01000004.1, read as the reverse complement.
CCGAGATCGCGCGATGGGTCGAGCAGGAGGGTCTCTCGCTCGACGTCTGCTCGGGCGGCGAGCTCACCGTCGCGCTGCGCGCGGGGTTCCCCGCCCATCGGATCGCGTTGCACGGCAACAACAAATCGCCCGAGGAACTGCAGCAGGCGGTCGAGAGCGGTGTCGGACACATCGTGGTCGACTCGGCGATCGAGATCGAACGTCTCGACGCCGCCGCCGGTGCGGCCGGGGTGGTCGCCGATGTCCTGATCCGCGTGACCGTCGGTGTCGAGGCCCACACGCACGAGTTCATCTCCACCGCCCACGAGGACCAGAAGTTCGGGTTCTCGCTCAGCGGCGGTGTGGCGATGGACGCCGTGCGCCGTGTCTTCGCCGCCGACAACCTCCGACTCGTGGGCCTGCACAGCCACATCGGTTCGCAGATCTTCGATCTCGACGGCTTCGAACTCGCCGCCCACCGGGTGCTGGGTCTGCTCAGCGATGTCGTCGCGGAGTTCGGCGTCGACAAGACCTCCCAGCTCTCGGTGCTCGATCTCGGTGGGGGACTGGGTATCTCCTACATCCCGAGCGATGACCCGCCGCCGGTCGCGGAGGTCGCCGCGACCCTCGTCGACATCGTGACCCGCCAGTCGGCCCAGCTCGGACTGCCCACCCCGATCCTCGCCGTCGAGCCCGGACGCGCGATCGCGGGGCCCGGCACGGTCACCCTGTACCGCGTCGGCACGGTGAAGGACGTCGCCATCGGCGGTGGCGCACACCGTCGCTACGTGTCGGTCGACGGCGGTATGAGCGACAACATCCGCACCTCGCTGTACCAGGCCGAGTACGACGTCCGGCTGGTGTCGCGCACGTCGCAGGCCGCCGCCGTCGTGAGCCGCGTCGTCGGAAAGCACTGCGAGAGCGGCGACATCGTCGTCAAGGACTGTTGGCTGCCGTCCGACGTGGCGCCCGGCGACCTCCTCGCCGTCGCGGCGACCGGGGCGTACTGCTACACGATGTCGAGTCGGTACAACATGGCGACGCGTCCGGCCGTGGTGGCCGTGCGTGACGGTGTGTCGCGGCCGGTGCTGCGGCGGGAGACCGTCGCGGATCTGTTGAGTCTGGAGGTGACCGAATGACCGAACACTCGCAACGACCCATCGGGGTCGCGGTACTGGGCATGGGCAACGTGGGGGCCGAGGTGGTCCGCATCCTGCTGCAGAACGCCGACGACCTCCAGGCCCGCGTCGGCGCGCCCATCGAGATCCGCGGCATCGCCGTGGCTGACCTCGGCAAGGCGCGCGCGTGTGCGACATCGCTGCTGACCGATGACCCCACCGCCCTGGTGAAGCGCCCCGACGTCGACATCGTCGTCGAGCTCATCGGCGGGATCGACATCCCCCGCGCGCTCATCGCGAGCGCACTCGAGCACGGCAAGTCGGTCGTCACCGCGAACAAGGCGCTGCTCGCCGACTACACCGGCGAACTCGCGACGCTGGCCGCCGAGGCCAAGGTCGACCTCTACTTCGAGGCGTCGGTCGCCGGCGCCATCCCGGTGATCCGGCCGTTGATGCAGTCGCTGGCCGGCGACACCGTGCAGCGCGTGGCCGGGATCGTCAACGGCACCACCAACTTCATCCTCTCCGCCATGGACGCCGACGGCGAGGACTACGACATCGTGCTCAAAGAGGCTGGGCGCCTCGGGTACGCCGAGGCCGACCCGACCGCCGACGTCGAGGGGTACGACGCGGCGGCGAAGGCCGCGATCCTCGCGTCGATCGCGTTCCACAGCCGCGTCACCGCGGGCGACGTGCACCGCGAGGGCATCTCGTCGATCACCGCCGCCGACCTGGCGTCGGCGGCGACGTTGGACTGCACGATCAAGTTGCTGTCGATCTGCGAGCGGATCGTCGATTCCGCAGGACGGCAACGGATCTCGGCGCGGGTCTACCCGGCACTGGTGCCGCTGACACACCCGCTGGCGAGCGTCAACGGCGCGTTCAACGCCGTCGTGGTCGAGGCGGAGAACGCCGGTCGACTGATGTTCTACGGACAGGGCGCGGGCGGTGCCCCCACCGCGTCGGCGGTCCTGGGCGACCTCGTGATGGCCGCCCGCAACAAGGTGCACGGTGGCCGTGGCCCGCTCGAGTCGACCTATGCGTCCCTGCCGATCGCACCGATGGGCGACGTGAACACCCGCTATTACGTCTCGATGAAGGTGGCCGATCGGCCCGGTGTGCTGGCGACCGTGGCCGGGGAGTTCTCCGCGCGCAACGTGAGCATCGCGACCGTCCGCCAGGAGGGCGCCGAGGAGAACGCCCGTCTCATCGTCGTCACACACCGCGCGCCCGATTCGGCGCTGTCGGAGACGGTCGACGCACTCAACGACCTCGACTCCGTGCTGAGTGTGTCCAGCGTCCTGCGCCTGGAGGGAACAGATGACTGACAATGGAACGCAAGGTCGGGCCGTTCACCGAGCCTGGCCGGGGCTCATCGAGGCCTACCGGCACCGACTCCCCGTCGAACCCGACGGCAAGGTGGTCACCCTGCTCGAGGGTGGCACCCCGCTGATCAGCGCGCCGCACCTGTCGGAGCTGACCGGGTGCGAGGTCTACCTCAAGGTCGAGGGCGCCAACCCGACCGGGTCCTTCAAGGACCGCGGGATGACGATGGCGGTCAGCAACGCCGTCAACCAGGGCAAGACCGCCGTCCTGTGTGCCTCCACCGGCAACACCTCGGCGTCGGCCGCGGCGTATGCCACCCGGGCGGGCATCACCTGCGCCGTGCTCATCCCCACCGGCAAGATCGCCATGGGCAAGCTGGCCCAGGCCGTCATGCACGGGGCCAAGATCATCCAGGTCAAGGGCAACTTCGACGACTGCCTCGAGCTCGCGCGCAAGGCCACGGCGGAGTTCTCCGAGATCGAGCTCGTCAACTCGGTCAACCCGGCGCGGATCGAGGGTCAGAAGACCGCTGCGTTCGAGATCGTCGACGTCCTCGGTCGCGCCCCCGACGTCCACGCGTTGCCGGTCGGCAACGCGGGCAACATCACCGCCTACTGGAAGGGTTACGCCGAGTACCACGCCGACGGCGTGTCCTCCTCGCGTCCCCGCATGCTCGGGGTGCAGGCCGCGGGAGCGGCGCCGCTGGTCAGCGGACACCCGGTGAAGAACCCGGAGACCGTCGCGACCGCCATCCGTATCGGTTCGCCCGCGAGCTGGCAGCAGGCGGTCGACGCGAAGGACTCCTCGGGCGGGCAGTTCCTCGCCGCCACCGACGAGAAGCTGCTCGAGGCATACCGTCTCGTGGCCGGACGCGAGGGCGTGTTCGTCGAGCCGGCCTCGGCGGCCAGCGTCGCCGGGTTGCTCGCCGCACGTGCCGACGGCTGGATCTCCGCCGGTGAGATGGTGGTGTGCACGGTCACCGGCAACGGACTGAAGGACCCCGACACCGCGCTGGCCGGGATGCCCGAGGTCCAGGCCATCGACGTCGACCCCGCCGCCGTCGCGCGCGCACTCGACCTGAGCTGACCGCGGCGATGAATCAGCCACTGCCGCTGGGCGTCTCGTGCTCGGTACGGGTCCCGGCGTCGTCGGCCAACCTCGGAGCGGGTTTCGACTCCCTCGGTCTCGCGCTCGACATCTACGACGATCTGACCGTCACGACCATCCCGTCGGGCGTGCGGGTCAGCGTCGACGGCGAGGGTGACGGTGCCGTCCCCCTCGACGACACCCATCTGGTGGTCCGGGCGCTGCTGCGCGGACTCGATGCCGGCGGGATCGGATCGACCGGACTCGAGATCGTCTGTCGCAACGCGATCCCCCATGCGCGGGGCCTCGGATCCTCGGCCGCCGCGGTGGTCTCGGGCCTCGCCGCGGCCTCGGGTCTGATGGCGAAAAGCGGGTTACGGCAACCATTCTCGACTGAAGAGCTGATTCAGCTCGCGAGCGAGTTCGAAGGTCATCCCGACAATGCCGCGGCGAGCGTCCTCGGGTCGGCGGTGGTGTCGTGGACCGAGTTCGTCGACGGTGTCGCGCGTTATCACGCCCGACCGCTGGCCGTGCACCCCGCGATCGCGGTGACCGCGTTCATCCCGACGACCGAGTCGTCGACGTCGCTGACCCGCGGACTGCTCCCCGACGCGGTCCCGCGGTCCGACGCGGTGTTCAACGTGAGCCGCAGCGCGCTGGCCGTCGTGGCGCTCACCAGCGATCCCGGGTGCCTTCACGCCGCGACCGCCGATCGTCTCCACCAGCACTATCGCGCCCCGGTGCTCCCCGACACCACCCACGTCGTCGACGAACTGCGCGGCCGTGGTGTCGCGGCGTTCGTCTCCGGCGCGGGGCCCTCGGTCCTCGCACTGCACGACCAACCGCTTCCCGCGGCCGCCGTCGAAAACGCCGCGCGTGTGGGCTTCGCGGCCCGGTCGTTGCGGGTGGCCGGTCCCGTCGACGTGCGCTGACCGCGACCGCGCATCGACACCCGGCCACCGCGACGCGCCGGGAGGCCCGGTATTGCCCGACGTCGGGTTCGTGGTTAGCATGAAGAGGTCTCGCTGCGGACGTCTGTCCACATTGCGCCTCTTCGCCGATATTCCTGCACACGGTGTCTGCCCGACCATCGGGCGTGCCGGCACACCATCGGGACTCGATCGACGACGGCGCACCTGCAGACGCCATCACGGCGGCAGACCCACCACACTTGACCCCGTCCTTCTCGACGGGCACGAGATCCGCGCCGCCATGGCGGGGATGATCGCCACCCCCGGCGCAGGCCGAAGACCTGCGGGGGAACGAAAGGAAATCCGTGACCGATACGGACCTCATCTCGACACCTGCGGCCGACGCGTCGTCGGGGACGACGGCGACCGCCGCACCCACCAAGACCAAACCCGCCCGCGGCGGCGGACTGAGCTCGATGGTCCTCACCGAACTGCGTCAACTGGCCGGCGAGCTCGGCATCAAGGGGACTTCGGGCATGCGCAAGGGTGACCTTGTGGCGGCCATCGCCGACCGTCAGGGCGGCGATTCCTCGCGCGCCTCCCGGGAGCGGACCGCAGATGCACCCGCCGCAGCGAAGGCCACCGAGGCGCCGGGCGACACGACCGTGCGCACCGATGCCGCGTCCGGCCGCACGATCGACGGCGCCCCGACCAACGACGGCGCCTCGAACGACGGCGCCTCGAACGGCAGCGGCACGACCGACAGCGCCAAGAACGACGGCGCCAAGGACGACAGCGGGAAGAACGACGGGTCCCGCAACGGCGAGACGGCGACAAGCGACACCGCAGGTGACCGCACCCGACGCCGCAACCGTGATGCTTCCGGACGCGACGCCGGCGAACGGGACACCACCCAGCGTGACGGCGGAGCCGACCGCCCCGCGAACGATCGTGCGGCGAACGACCGCGGCGAGCAGGACGGCTCCGGTCGCACGCGTGACGGCGGACGCAACGCCAACCGCGGCGACGGCGGCGGCCGGTCGGGCAACGCCAACGGCGGTAACCGTGGCGACAACGCCAACGGCGGCAACCGAGGTGAGAACGCCAACGGTGGCAACCGCGGAGACAACGGTAACCGCGGCGACAACGGCAACCGCGGAGACAACGGGAACCGCGGCGAGAACGGCAACCGCGGCGACAACACCAATCGCGACGGCAGCCAGAACCGTGACGGCAACCGCACCAACGGTCCTCGCGACGACGACGATGACGGCACGGGCCGGGGTCGGCGGGGTCGTCGCTTCCGCGAGCGTCGTCGCGGACGCGATCGCGACGGTCAGGGCGGCGGCAACAACGAGCGCGAGCCGCAGGTCAACGACGACGACGTGTTGCAGCCGGTCGCGGGCATCCTCGACGTGCTCGACAACTACGCCTTCGTGCGGACCTCCGGCTACCTCGCCGGGCCCAACGACGTCTACGTGTCGATGAACCTGGTGCGCAAGAACGGTCTTCGCCGCGGCGACGCGCTCACCGGTGCGGTGAAGCTGCCGCGCGACGGTGAGCAGCAGAGCAACCAGCGCCAGAAGTTCAACCCCCTGGTGCGTCTGGACTCGGTGAACGGTGCCGACGTGGAATCGGCGCGCAACCGGCCCGAGTTCGGCAAGCTCACCCCGCTGTACCCGAACGAGCGACTGCGTCTCGAGACCCGTCCCGAGCAACTCGACACCCGCGTGATCGACCTGATCATGCCGATCGGCAAGGGCCAGCGCGCCCTCATCGTCTCGCCGCCCAAGGCGGGCAAGACGACGATCATGCAGGACATCGCGAACGCGATCTCGATCAACAACCCCGAGTGCTACCTCATGGTGGTCCTCGTCGACGAACGGCCCGAAGAGGTCACCGACATGCAGCGATCGGTGAAGGGCGAGGTCATCGCCTCGACCTTCGACCGGCCGCCGTCGGACCACACCTCGGTCTCCGAGCTGGCCATCGAGCGCGCGAAGCGCCTCGTGGAGAACGGCAAGGACGTCGTCGTCCTCCTCGACTCGATCACCCGTCTCGGGCGTGCGTACAACAACGCGTCGCCGGCATCGGGCCGCATCCTGTCCGGTGGTGTCGACTCCACTGCGCTCTACCCGCCGAAGCGGTTCCTCGGCGCGGCCCGCAACATCGAGAACGGTGGGTCGCTCACGATCATCGCCTCGGCGCTGGTGGAGACCGGATCGACGGGTGACACGGTCATCTACGAGGAGTTCAAGGGCACCGGCAACGCCGAGCTCAAGCTCGATCGCAAGATCGCCGAGCGTCGCGTCTTCCCCGCGGTCGACGTGAACCCGTCGAACACCCGTAAGGACGAGCTGCTGATGTCGCGCGAGGAGTTCGCCATCGTGCACAAGCTCCGTCGCGTCCTGTCGGGGCTCGATTCGCAGCAGGCGATCGACCTGCTGATCTCGCAGCTGAAGAAGACGACCACCAACATCGAGTTCCTGATGCAGGTGCAGAAGAACACCCCGAACGTCCCCGGACAGGAGTGATCCGCCGCCGGTGACGGCCGTTCGGCTGTCGCTTCAGGCGTCGGGGACGGCGTCGGCCGGCAGCGGCGAGGTGTCGAACCGCGGCGGGTCGGCGACGTCGTAGACGCCGGTCGCCGCGCACGTCCCGCCGACCTCCGGGTGTCCGGCGTAGCGGCGGTCCTCGGGATACACGCCGAGCTGTCCGTTCTGCCGTGTCGCGGTGATGAACTCGTCGATGCGCGGGTCGTCGGCGCGGTCGACCTTCAGTTGGTGGCCCCACGACTGGATCGAGATCGGTCGGTCCAACGTGGGATACGGCGACATCAGCGTGTGGTCGCGTCCCTGCACCCGTCCGGCCAGCGCCGCCACTCCCGCCGCGTCGACCCGCGCCGGGTCATAGGTCACCCACACAGCGCCGTGCTCCATGGAGTGCACGGCGTTCTCGCTGCGTAGGGCGACGGGGTAGACGATGCCAGTGCAGGTCGCCCAGACCGCGTCGTGACGACCCCCGATGGGCGGGGAGAACTGGTAGCGGACGCGTTTGCCCGGACCCACGTGGCCGCCCACGTAGAACTTCTTCACCACACCGGGGATGCGCATCGCCGGATCGGGGTCGTCGGTGGTGGGCACGAATCCCGACGCCGACGCGGGGGAGTCGTCGGTGATGCCGGGGCGGGTCAGCGCGAACGCGCCGACGCCGACCACCACGGCGGCCACAAGGACACCGATCACCGCGTCCAATACGCGTCCGTGTCGTGTGTGCGCCATCGATGTCCCCTCGGTCCGCGGCGATCGCCCATCGCCGGCCGCCACTGTAGTGGCGTATGCAGCCGCGGGAATTATCCCAGGTGAGCGCCGGTTGAAGCCCATGTCGGGTGCGATCGGCACCGGCGGCACCGATTCGGTCCGCAGGCGTCGTTCTGGCATACTCGTCACGGTTGTGCACCACCCCGGTGCACATCATCACAGTCCGGTTCCGGTTCACACCGCCCCCGCACACGCGGAGATCGGTGACCCGGCGACCATGAGAGGGACACCAGATGAAGCAGGGCATCCATCCCCAGTACGTCGAGACCAATGTGGTCTGCGGCTGTGGGAACACCTTCCAGACCCGGAGCACGAAGGAGAGCGGCCAGATCACGGTCGAGGTCTGCTCCCAGTGCCACCCGTTCTACACGGGCAAGCAGAAGATCCTCGACACCGGCGGCCGCGTCGCACGGTTCGAGAAGCGCTACGGCAAGCGCAGCCCCAAGGGCGCCGCGGCCACCGAGGCCGACGCCTCGAAGTAGCCCGTCCGTCGACGCCCGTCCCGTGCACACGCACGGGGCGGGCGTCTTCGCTTTCTCCACACCTCATCGCCAGAACGGAGTCGCATCGTGACCGAGAAGCCCGCGGGTACCGCGATCGACGACGTGCTGGCCGAGTACGCCGGCCTCGAGTCGCAGATGTCGGACCCGTCGCTGCACGACGACCCCACGACCGCGCGGCGCGTCGGCAAGCGCTTCGCCGAGCTCGCCCCGGTGATGACCACCCACACCCGGTTGTCCAGCGCGCGTGACGATCTCGAGGCCGCGCGGGAACTGGCCGCCGACGACCCCTCGTTCGCCGCGGAGATCCCCGAACTCGAACTCGCGGTCGCCACCCTCGACGCCGCCCTCACCGATCTTCTCGCCCCGCGCGATCCGCACGATGGCGACGACGTGGTCCTCGAGATCAAGTCCGGGGCGGGCGGTGAGGAATCGGCTCTGTTCGCATCGGATCTCGCGCGGATGTACCTGAAGTACTGCGAACGCCACGGCTGGAAAGCGCAGATCCTCGGCGTCACCGAGTCCGACCTCGGTGGCTACAAGGACGCGACGCTGTCGATCAAATCGGCGGGGGATTCCCCCGACGGGGTGTGGTCCCGACTGAAGTTCGAGGCCGGAGTCCATCGCGTACAACGGGTTCCGGTCACCGAATCCCAGGGCCGCATCCACACCTCCGCCGCCGGCGTCCTCGCATACCCGGAGCCCGACGAGGTCGAGCAGATCGAGATCGACGAATCCGATCTGCGCATCGACGTCTATCGCAGCTCCGGCAAGGGTGGGCAGGGGGTCAACACCACCGACTCCGCCGTGCGCATCACCCACCTGCCGACCGGCATCGTGGTCACGTGCCAGAACGAGCGGTCGCAGCTGCAGAACAAGGCCCGTGCCATGCAGGTGCTGGCCGCCCGCCTCCAGGCCGCGGCCGAGGAGAAGGCCCAGGCCGAGGCCTCCGAGGGCCGGACCGCCCAGGTGCGGACCGTGGACCGCTCCGAGCGGATCCGGTCCTACAACTTCCCGGAGAACCGGATCACCGACCACCGGATCGGGTACAAGGCGAACAACCTCGACTCGGTCCTCGACGGCGATCTCGACGCATTGCTCGACGCCCTGACCGCCGCCGACAAGCAGGCCCGGCTCGAGGCGCAGTGACCGGGTCGGATTCGCCGACCGTCGACCTGCGCGCGACGCTGCGTGCCGCGACGGACCTGTTGCTCGCCGCGGGTGTCGCGTCGCCGAGGGTCGACGCCGAGCTGTTGACCGCACACGTGCTCGGCGTCGACCGCGGGCGTCTGCTCGTCGTCGACGCGATCGACATCGGGCAACGTGACCGCCTCGAGCGCCTGATCACGCGCCGCGCGGCCCGAGAACCCCTGCAGCACATCATCGGTCGAGCGGCCTTCGGCCCGATCGACCTCGCCGTCGGGCCCGGGGTCTTCGTGCCGCGCCCGGAGACCGAGGCGTTGCTCGAATGGGCGGTGGGGGAGTGCGCCCGCCACGCCCCCGCGCCGGCGGTGGTCGATCTGTGTGCCGGCAGCGGTGCCCTCGCCCTCGCGGTGGCGGCCTCGGTCCCCGATGCATCGGTCACCGCCGTCGAGAACGATCCCGGGGCGTGGACGTGGTTGCTGCGCAACGCCGGTGAGGCCACCGACGCGGTGCGCGGACGGATCACGACCCGGCGCGCCGACGTGCTCGACCCCGACGCGATCGGCGACCTGCGTGCCGATGTCGTGGTGAGCAACCCGCCGTATGTCCCGCTCGGTGCTCCCCTCGACCCGGAGGTCGTCGACCACGACCCCGCGGTCGCGCTCTTCGGCGGCGACGACGGCATGTCGGTGATCACGCCGATGATCGGCGTGATCGCGGGCATCCTGCGCGCCGGGGGAGCGTGCGGCATCGAACACGACGACTCCACCTCCGACGCCGTCGTGGCGGCGTTCGCCGCCTCGGGTGCCTTCACCGACATCACCGCGCACGCCGATCTGGCCGGTCGCCCGCGCTTCGTGACCGCCCGCCGGGTGTCCGACGACCCCGGGTCGGTGGGCACGGGCGCGACCGATGGCGCCCGCGGGCACGTGCAAGGATGACTGCGTGAGCACGGTGTTCGATTGCAATGATGACCATTCCCGCAGCGCAGGGGTCCACGCGGCCGTCGGTGCGGTGCGGCAGGGTCGGCTCGTCGTCATGCCGACCGACACCCTCTACGGATTGGGTTGCGACGCCTTCGATTCCGACGCAGTCACCGCCCTCCTCGCGACGAAGAACCGGGGCCGCGACATGCCGGTGCCGGTGCTCGTGGGTTCCTGGGACACCATCGACGGCCTCGTGCTGTCGGTCAGCACCCGCATGCGCGAACTCGTCCGCGCCTTCTGGCCGGGCGGGTTGAGTCTCGTCGTCGAACAGGCCCCGTCGCTGGCGTGGGACCTCGGTGACACCAGCGGGACGGTGATGGTGCGCATGCCCCTGCACCCCGTGGCGATCGAGGTCCTGCGTGAGGTCGGTCCGATGGCGGTGTCGAGTGCCAACCGATCAGGACAGCCGCCGGCCACCACCGCCGAGGAGGCCCGCGGCCAACTCGGCGACGACGTCGCGGTGTACCTCGACGGCGGTCCCGCCGCCCACGCCACGCCATCGACGATCGTCGACCTGACCGGTTCGGCCCCACGCATCCTGCGGACCGGGGCCGTCGCCGCCGAGGAGATCGCCGAGGTGCTCGGCGTTGAGACGGCCACGCTCCTCGACTGACGCCCCGGGCGCCACACCGGCGACGGGCGCGTGCGGATGACCACATCGTGGTCCCGCACCAGTACCGTTGAGCCGTGTTTCTCGCGGCTGCAGATGTGTCCACCGGCGGTGCCGGTGTGCCCCTGCGTGAGTTGATGCTGGTCGGCCTCACCGCTGCCGTCATCACCTACCTCGCGACGGGATTCGTCCGTGTCGTGGCCACACGGGTCGGCGCGGTCGCCGTTCCCCGTGTGCGCGACGTCCACGCCATTCCCACGCCCCGTCTCGGTGGGGTGGGCATGCTCCTCGGAGTGCTCGCCGCGATCGTGCTCGCCCAACAGCTCCCGGCGCTCACGCGCGGTTTCGCCTACACCGACGACATGAACGCCGTGCTGGTCGCCGGTCTGGTCATCGTCGCGGTGGGCATCATCGACGACCGGTGGGGTCTCGACGCGTTGACGAAGTTCGTCGGCCAACTCACCGCCGCGGGCGTCCTGGTGCTGATGGGCGTGAGCTGGACGGTCGTCCCCATCCCGATCGGCGACACCGGGACCGTCGTGCTCGACCCGCTGCAGTCGGGTCTGCTGACCATCGCGATCACGGTCGCGACCATCAACGCGATCAACTTCGTCGACGGCCTCGACGGTCTCGCCGCGGGCCTGGCCTTCATCGCCGCCCTGGCCATCCTCATGTTCTCGCTCGGTCTTCTCCGCGACCAGGGGGGAGACGTCAGCTACTACCCGCCCGCGCTGATCTCGGTCAGCCTGGCCGGTGCGTGCCTCGGATTCCTCCCGCACAACTTCCAGCCCGCACGCATCTTCATGGGCGATTCGGGATCGATGCTCATCGGCCTGATGCTGGCCACGGCGTCGACGAGTGCCTCGGGGCGCATCGCGGTCAACGCCTACGGTCCGGCCGACCTGTTCTCGCTGCTCTCGCCGCTGATCCTCGTCGCCGCGGTCATGTTCATCCCGATGCTCGACATGCTGCTCGCGGTCATCCGTCGGACCCGCGCGGGCGTCGGTTTCTACACGCCGGACAAGATGCACCTGCACCACCGGCTGCTCGAACTGGGACACTCGCAGCGACGCGTGGTGCTCGTCATCTACCTGTGGGTCGCGGTCCTGGCGTTCAGCGTCGCCGCCAGCACGGTGTTCCCGGTGACCGTGGTCGCGCCCGCGCTCGCCGCCGGTCTGGTCCTCGCGATGATCGCCACGATCGTGCCGCGACTGCGTCGACGGGCTGTCGACCGTCGTGGGGAACCCGCCGCGACGCCGACGCCGGACGCGGTGAACCGGACATATTAACCAATGTAGTACTATGGCGCGTAGTAGGTCAGTCGACCTCAGCCGGGACCTGTTCCACCGAGCCCCACCCCACGTCACACCCCCGGCGGCAGGTTGATATGGTCACAGCAACCGGTGAGCTTACGTCCGCTTTACTTTGCGCGGCACGCACGCTCGATGGACAGTGCTCTGGCAACGGGCAGTGGACGACCGACCGTGAGGCCACCCGCCCGCACGACCGCGGCGCTCGACGACGAGCACCGCGCGCTCCCGACCCGAGGAGAGGCAGATGACGATGTCAGCCCCCGAGTCGACACAGTTCTATCCCGAGATCCCGCTCAGCTTGGCGCGCCCGGCGATCATCGCCGGCGTCGCGGCCACCGCTGTCCTCGTCATCAGTGCGGTGGTCGGACACGTGTTCTTCGGCGTGTGGTTCGCCGTCGGCATGGTGCTCTCCCTCGCCAACGCGAAGATGGTCCAGGCTTCGGTCGGTGCCGCCACCGCCGATGACGAGAACCCCCGCAAGAAGCCCGTCGTGCTCAACACGGCAGTGCGTCTCGGCATCATCACCGTCGCCGCGCTCGCGGTGGCATTCATCTTCCGGCCCGAGGGACTCGGCGTGATGTTCGGGCTGGCGCTGTGTCAGGTGATCGTGGTCCTCTCCACGGTGATCCCCGTCATGAAAGGACTCCGCAAGCAGTCATGACCTCCGTATCCACATGGGCCGCAGAGGCCGAATCCGGGGCCGAGTCCGACTCCAAGATCGAGGTCGGACACCACATCGTCCGTGACTTCTTCGGGATGTCGTTCAACATCGACACCATCATCGGCACCGCCGTCGCCGCCATCATCCTGATCGGCCTGGCGTTCATCCTGCGGGCGAAGGTCACCTCACGTGGCGTCCCCAACGGTGTGCAGCTGTTCTTCGAGGCAGTCACCAACCAGATGCGCGGTCAGATCGAGAGCTCCATCGGCATGCGCGTCGCGCCGTTCGTGCTCCCGCTCGCGGTCGGGTTGTTCACCTTCATCCTCATCTCGAACTGGCTCGCCGTGCTCCCCGCGCAGTACGGCAACTCCGAGGGTGTCGCCGGCGAGTGGCTCAAGCCCCCGGCGTCGGACATCAACTACGTCTACGCGCTAGCGCTGACCGTGTTCGTCTGGTACCACGCCGCGGGCTTCCGCAAGCGCGGTCCGCTCGGATACCCGGCGAAACTGGTGCGCGGCCACGTGATCGGGCTGGCCCCGATCAACATCATCGAGGAGATCGCGAAGCCCGTCTCGCTGTCGCTGCGACTCTTCGGCAACATCTTCGCCGGTGGCATCATGGTCTCGCTGATCACGCTGTTCCCGCCGTACATCATGTGGGCGCCGAACTCGATCTGGAAGCTGTTCGACCTCTTCGTCGGACTCATCCAGGCGTTCATCTTCGCCCTGCTGACCATCCTCTACTTCAGTCAGTCGATGGAGTCCGAGGACGCGCACTAGCTCCACCGCGCACCCAGATCTCCGTTCGGCACCCGCCGGACCGGACCGGACCGCCGAGAGGCCGGCCTCGATCGCGAGGCCGGACCCCACGGCCACGAAATACGACGGTCGACACCGCGTCGATCGCCAGACCTGGCTGATGACCGCATCGGCCGGCACCAGAACTGGCACCGTGAGTGCCAGTACAGCGAAAGGGAAAGTCACATGGATCCAACGATTGGAATGGGCGCACTGATCGGCGGCGGCCTGATCCTCGGCGGCGGTGCCATCGGCGCCGGCATCGGCGACGGCCTGGCCGGTGCTCAGCTGATCGCGGGAATCGCCCGTCAGCCGGAGGCCCAGAGCCGCCTGTTCACGCCCTTCTTCATCACCGTCGGCCTCGTCGAGGCCGCGTACTTCATCAACCTGGCATTCATGGCGTTGTTCGTCTTCGCCACGCCGATCTCGGCTTCCTGACCACGGGGCCCGGGTAGACACGGAATCAGGTAGACACCATGGCGCTCGCCGCACAGAACTTCCTCATACCGAACGGCACGTTCTTCGTCGTGCTGATCATCTTCCTCATCGTGCTGGCCGTGATCGGCAAGTTCGTCGTCCCGCCGATCAAGGCGGTGCTCGAGGAGCGGGAGGAGACGGTCACACAGACCGGGCACGACAACCGGACGGCCACTGAGGAGTTCGAGAACGCCGAAGCGGAGTACCGCGAGGCGATGAAGTCGGCTCGCGGCGAGGCCACCGGTATCCGTGACGAGGCCCGGGCCAAGGGGCGCGAGACGTTGGAGCAGATGCGCCAGCGCGCCACCGCCGAGTCCGACGGTGTGCTCGCCGAGGCCACCACGCAGCTGCGGTCGGAGGGCGAACAGGCCGCGACCGCGGCCCGTGAGGACGTCGGCCGCCTCTCGTCGGAGCTCGCGAGCAGGGTCCTCGGTTTCGAGGTCTCCGCAGACGACGCGGCGTTCGACAAGCAGGCCGCGACCAGCGGGACGGTGAGCTGACCATGGGGATCTTCATCGGACAGCTCGTCGGTTTCATCGTCATCGTCTTCGTACTGGTGCGCTACGTCGCGCCACCGGTACGGGCCGCGATGAAGAAGCAGCAGGACACCATCGCCACCCAGCTCTCCGAGAGCGAAGAGGCGAAGAAGCGTCTGGTCGAGGCGAAAGAAGCCCACGCCAACGCCGTGGAAGAGGCTCGTGCCTCGGCCAGTCAGATCCGCGAGGAGGCCCGCGGCGACGCCCAGGCCATAGCCGAGGAGATGGCGGCGCAGGCCGACGCCGAGGTCAAGCGCATCACCGAACACGGCAAGACGCAGGTCGCGCTCAACCGGGCCAGCCTGGTCCGCCAGCTGCGCGGTGACCTGGGTCTGGCCTCGGTCGACCTCGCGGGTCAGATCGTCCGCCGGCACCTCGGCGACGTCTCGGCCCAGCAGGAGTCCATCGACCGGGTCATCTCCGAACTCGAGGGCATGGCCGGTCCGGACGATGTCGACTCGCGTATCTCCGCGCCGTCGGATCTCGTCGGACTCCACTCGATGCGTGCGGCGAGCCGTGATTCGGTCCGCGCACTCAGCAAGGAATTCGAGACACGCACCGGCTCGCTCGACGCCGACGGACTGACCCGGCTCGCCGGGGAGCTCGCCGACGTCGTCGACCTCCTGGGCCGCGAACCGGTCCTGCGCAAGCATCTCGCCGAACCCTCGGATGACACCGAGGCGAAGACCGGACTCTCCGACCGCATCTTCGCCACCTCGGGCGAGGACACCCGGGCGCTCCTGCGCAGTGCGGTGACCGGCCGGTGGTCGGCGACGAGCGACTTCACCTTCGCGATCGAGCGTCTGGCGCGGTACGCGCTGCTCATCGTGGCGGAGAAGGCCAACTCGATCGACGACGTCGAGGACGAGCTGTTCCGCTTCGGTCGGCTGCTGGTGGCCGAGCCCAAGCTGAGCGCACTGCTGTCCGACGTCAACGCGCCGATCGAGGGACGTCTCGGACTGCTCGACACCGTGTTGGCGGGCAAGGCGAACGAGACCACCGCGGCCCTCATCACCCAGACCGTGCGCCTGCTCCGTGGCCAGTCGGCCGCCTCGGCGGTGTCGGACCTGGCCGAGCTGGCCGCGGCGCGGCGCGGGGAATCGGTGGCGCACGTCGTCGCCGCGACCGACCTCTCCGCCGATCAGCGCGAGAAGTTGACCACCGTCCTCGGTCGGATCTACGACCGTGAGATCTCCACCCAGGTGGAGGTCGACCCCGACCTGCTCGGTGGACTGCGGATCGCCATCGGCGACGAGGTCATCGACGCCGACATCGCAACCCGTCTGGCCCGCGCGGCCGACGAGCTGCCCACGTAGTCGCCGACCGGCGACCCACCAACCACAGATCACACCCCTACGCAAGGAAGACGAAAACCCATGGCGGAGTTGACGATCTCATCTGACGAGATCAAGGGCGCTATCGAGCAGTACGTCTCGTCGTTCACAGCAGAGGCATCCCGCGAGGAGGTCGGCGTCGTGACCGACACCTCCGACGGCATCGCGCACGTCAGCGGCCTGCCCGGCGCGATGGCCAACGAACTCCTCGAGTTCCCCGGCGGCGTGCTCGGCGTCGCGCTGAACCTCGACGAGGACGAGATCGGCGTGGTCATCCTCGGTGACTACGAGTCCATCGAAGAGGGCCAGCAGGTCTCGCGTACCGGCGACGTGCTCTCGGTCCCGGTCGGCGACAAGTTCCTCGGCCGCGTGGTCAACCCGCTCGGCCAGCCCATCGACGGTCAGGGCGAGATCGAGTCCGCCGAGGACCGCGTGCTCGAGCTCCAGGCCGCCAGCGTGCTCGAGCGCCAGCCGGTCGAGGAGTCGCTCGCCACGGGCATCACGGCCATCGACGCCATGACGGCCATCGGCCGCGGCCAGCGCCAGCTCATCATCGGCGACCGCAAGACCGGCAAGACCGCGGTCTGCATCGACGCGATCCTGAACCAGAAGGCGAACTGGGAGACCGGTGACCCGGCCAAGCAGGTGCGCTGCATCTACGTTGCCATCGGTCAGAAGGGTTCGACGATCGCCGGCGTCAAGAAGGCGCTCGAGGACGCGGGTGCGCTGGAGTACACGACCATCGTCGCCGCTCCCGCCTCGGATTCGGCCGGCTTCAAGTGGCTCGCGCCCTACACCGGCTCGGCGATCGGCCAGCACTGGATGTACGAGGGCAAGCACGTCCTCATCGTGTTCGACGACCTGACCAAGCAGGCCGAGGCCTACCGCGCCATCTCCCTGCTGCTGCGTCGCCCGCCGGGCCGCGAGGCGTACCCCGGCGACGTCTTCTACTTGCACTCGCGTCTGCTGGAGCGGTGCGCCAAGCTGTCCGACGAGCTCGGCGGCGGCTCGATGACCGGCCTGCCGATCATCGAGACCAAGGCCAACGACGTCTCGGCGTTCATCCCGACCAACGTCATCTCGATCACCGACGGCCAGGTCTTCCTCGAGTCCGACCTCTTCAACAAGGGTGTCCGCCCGGCCATCAACGTCGGCACCTCGGTGTCGCGCGTCGGTGGCGCCGCGCAGACCAAGGGCCTGAAGAAGGTCAGTGGTTCGCTGCGTCTGGAGCTCGCGCAGTTCCGTGAGCTGGAGGCCTTCTCGGCCTTCGCCTCCGACCTCGACGACGCGTCGAAGGCGCAGCTCGAGCGAGGCGCCCGGTGGGTCGAGCTGCTCAAGCAGAACCAGTACAGCCCGGTGTCGGTCGAGGACCAGATCATCACGATCTACCTCGCGGGTGAGGGTCACTTCGACTCGGTTCCCGTCGACGACGTCAAGCGCTTCGAGGGCGAGCTCGTCAGCCACCTGCACCACGCGGCGTCGGGTGTGTACGAGTCGATCGCCGGCGGCAAGGCGCTGTCCGACGATCAGGCCGAGGCCCTGGTCGCCGAGGTCAACAAGTTCAAGCAGGGCTACCTGACGAGCGACGGCTCGCGTGTGGTGAACGAGGAGGAGTCCGGCTCGCTGGATCCCGACGAGGTCACCAACGAAGAGATCAAGCTCAAGAAGAAGTAGACCGGTGACCAACCATGTCCGTACGACCAATCCGAAAGGGGTGTGAGGCAGCCGATGGCAAGCATCCGTGAACTGCGCTCACGCATCAGGTCGGTGCAGTCGACGCGCAAGATCACCAAGGCGCAGGAGCTGATCGCGACGTCCCGGATCACCAAGGCCCAGGCCAGGGTGACCGCGTCGAAGCCCTACGCCGAGGAGATGACGACGGTCCTGACCGAGCTCGCGAGCAAGTCGAGCACGCTGGACCATCCGTTGCTCGTCGAGCGTCCCGAGCCCAAGCGGGCCGCCGTGCTGGTGGTCACCAGCGACAGCGGCCAGTGTGGTGGCTACAACTCGAACGTGCTGCGGGAGACGCGCGAGCTGCTCTCCCTGCTGCGTGACGAGGGCAAAGAGCCGATCATCTTCGTGATGGGACGGAAGGGGTTGCTCTACTTCACCTTCCGCGACATCGAGGTGGCCGGCTCGTGGACCGGCTTCAGTCAGCAGCCGCGGTACTCCGACGCCAAGACGGCCACCGACCGACTGGTCGACCTGTTCGTCGCCGGCTCGGGTGAGCAGGTGGAGGCCGACGGCGACGAGGATCTGCCGTCGACCGAGGGCGTCGACGAACTGCACATCGTCTACACGCGCTTCGCGTCGATGCTGAGCCAGGTCCCCGAGGTCCGTCGCATGGCACCGCTGGTGGTGTCGAGCGACGACGAGGGTGACGACGTGGACGACTCGGATGCGAACCCGGATCGGAACTACTCGTTCGAGCCGGGCGCGGAGACGTTGCTCTCGGCCCTGCTGCCCAAGTACATCGCCACGCGCGTCTACGCGGCGCTGCTCGAGGCCGCGGCCTCGGAGTCGGCGGCACGACGCACCGCCATGAAGGCGGCGACCGACAACGCCGACGAACTGATCACCGATCTGTCGCGGCAGGCCAACCAGCTCCGCCAGGCACAGATCACCCAGGAGATCAGCGAGATCGTCGGCGGAGCCAGCGCACTCGCGAAATGACGCAACGGCCGCGCGCGAGCATCGCTCGTCGGGGCCACGAACACACGACAACGACGTAACGGCCCCCGAAGCCAGGAAGTGACCACCATGAGCACAGCAACAACCGAAGCGCCCAGCGGCTCCTCGGCGACCGAGTCGGCGGGGCGCGTAGTCCGCGTCATCGGCCCCGTCGTCGACGTGGAGTTCCCGCGCGGGTCGGTTCCGGAACTGTTCAACGCCCTCCACGCGAAGATCGCACTGAAGTCTGTCGCCAAGACCCTGACCCTCGAGGTCGCGCAGCACCTCGGTGACAACCTCGTGCGCACCGTCTCGATGCAGCCCACCGACGGTCTCACCCGCGGCACCGAGGTGAGCGACACCGGCAAGTCCATCTCCGTGCCCGTCGGCGACGTGGTCAAGGGTCACGTGTTCAACGCCCTCGGTGACTGCCTGGACGCCCCCGGAACCGGTCGCGACGGCGAACAGTGGAGCATCCACCGCAAGCCGCCGCCCTTCGATCAGCTCGAGGGCAAGACCGAGATCCTCGAGACCGGCATCAAGGTCATCGACCTGCTCACCCCGTACGTCAAGGGCGGCAAGATCGGTCTGTTCGGTGGTGCCGGTGTCGGCAAGACGGTTCTCATCCAGGAGATGATCACCCGTATCGCCCGCGAGTTCGCCGGTACGTCGGTGTTCGCCGGCGTCGGCGAGCGCACCCGTGAGGGCACCGACCTCCACCTCGAGATGGAGGAGATGGGCGTCCTCCAGGACACCGCCCTGGTGTTCGGTCAGATGGACGAGCCGCCGGGCACGCGTATGCGTGTTGCCCTGTCGGCCCTGACCATGGCCGAGTACTTCCGCGACGAGAAGCACCAGGACGTGTTGTTGTTCATCGACAACATCTTCCGTTTCACCCAGGCCGGATCCGAGGTCTCGACCCTGCTCGGTCGTATGCCGTCGGCCGTCGGTTACCAGCCGACCCTGGCCGACGAGATGGGCGAGCTCCAGGAGCGGATCACCTCGACGCGCGGTAACTCGATCACCTCGCTGCAGGCGATCTACGTCCCCGCCGACGACTACACCGACCCGGCGCCCGCGACCACGTTCGCGCACCTCGACGCCACCACCGAGCTCTCGCGACCCATCTCGCAGCTCGGTATCTACCCGGCCGTCGACCCGCTCACCTCGACCTCGCGTATCCTCGAGGCCTCGATCGTCGGCGACGAGCACTTCCGCGTCGCCAACGAGGTCAAGCGCATCCTGCAGAAGTACAAGGAACTGCAGGACATCATCGCCATCCTCGGTATGGACGAACTGTCCGAAGAGGACAAGGTCACCGTTCAGCGTGCCCGCCGCATCCAGAAGTTCCTGGGCCAGAACTTCATCGTCGCCGAGAAGTTCACCGGACAGAAGGGTTCGGTCGTCCCGCTGTCGGACACGATCGAGGCGTTCGACCGTGTCGCCAAGGGCGAGTTCGATCACCTGCCCGAGCAGGCGTTCAACAGCTGCGGTGGTCTCGACGACGTGGAGGCCGCGGCCCAGAAGATCTCGGGGAAGTGATCGACGCCCATGGCTGACACAGGCTTTCCGGTCGAGGTCGTCTCCGTCGAGGAACGGCTGTACTCGGGCGAGGCCACCTTCGTGATCGCTCAGACCACCGAGGGCGAACTCGGCATCCTCAACCATCACGAGCCGCTCCTGGGACAGTTGATCCCCGGCGGGTTCGTGATGATCGAGCAGTCCGACGGCAAACGTCGCGTCGCGTCGGTACAGGGAGGGTTCCTCTCCGTCACCGGCGAGACGGTCACGGTGCTGGCGGAGTCCGCCGAATGGGCTCGTGACATCGATGTCGACGCCGCGCGCGCCGATCTCGAGTCGTCCGAGGAGGGCACCGAGGAGCACGAGCGTGCGCTGTCTCGGATCCGAGCGGTGGAACAGCTGAACCAGGAGAAGTGATCTCCACCTCGCCAGATGTCCACGGTGTTGTCGCCGTGGCATTCTGGGGAGGTCAGCGCCGACACGGTGCCGATCCCCGCAAACACTTGGTGTTTGCGGGGATCGCTGTATCCGGCGCACGACACACCGGTGCGGACACGATGCCCTGCGGTCGGCGGGGCTCGGACAGGAGGTGGCGATGAACACGACGACGGTCGTGGTGACCATCGCTGTCGCGCTCGCCGTCCTCGCGGTGGGGATGGTCGTGGTCGTCGGCTCCCGCGTGAACCGGTTGCGCAACAGCGGAACCGCGGTACTCCTGCGCCCACTTCCCGCCGGACCGGATCAGGGTTGGCGGCACGGCATCGTCCGCTACGACGACAACACGATGGTCTTCTACCGGCTGAGCAGTCTCCGCACGGGACCGAGCGAGGTGATCGCCCGGCAGTCCATCGAGACCCGGGGCCGCCGCCGTCCCCAGGGCACCGAGGTCGACGTGATCGACGCGATGACGATCGTGGAGATCGGTGCCGACGGGGCGGACTACGAGCTCGCCATGGCCCCCGGCGCGATCACCGCGTTCCAGTCGTGGGTCGAGTCCCGGCCGCCGGTGCGGTCGCAGCGTCGCCGCTCGGCCTGACGGCTCAGTCCTTCGCCGACGGACGTTGACGTTTCCCGCCGGGAGTCCACAGCACATCCCCGTCGGTGTTGACCGCCCGCGAGAGGATGAACAACAGATCCGACAGGCGGTTCAGATATCTCGCCGGCAGCTCCGACATGTCGTCGGGGTGCGCCGCCATCGCGGCCCACGCCGATCGTTCCGCGCGACGGACCACCGTGCGCGCCTGGTGGAGCAGCGCACTGAGAACGCTGCCGCCGGGCAGGATGAATGAGTCGAGCGGCGGCTGACCGTCGGCGAACTCGTCGCACCACGTCTCGAGTGCGTCGACGTAGGACTGCTGCACACGCAGCGGCGGGTACTCCGGGTCGGCGACCACGGGCGTCGCGAGGTCGGCGCCGGCGTCGAAGAGATCGTTCTGGATCGTGACCAGGACCGCTCGGACGTGGTCGTCGGGTGCACCGAGTGCAACGGCGGTCCCGATCGCGGCGTTGGCCTCGTCGCAGTCGGCGTAGGCGACCACGCGGGTGTCGGTCTTGCTGACGCGGGAGAAGTCGCTGAGACCGGTGGTGCCGTCATCGCCGGTGCGTGTGTAGATCTTGGTCAGGTGAACGGCCATGGAGGTCAACCTACCGTCTGCGTCGCCGGTGCTCCCGGGGCCGACCGTAGCCGGGGGGTGGATAGGCTCGGGGTGTGAATGATCGCTTTCTCGTCACCGGAGGTGCCCGCCTACAGGGTGAGGTGTCCGTGGTGGGAGCCAAGAACAGTGTCCTGA
The DNA here is from genome assembly GCF_001424365.1 of Williamsia sp. Leaf354. Taxonomy (NCBI): domain Bacteria; kingdom Bacillati; phylum Actinomycetota; class Actinomycetes; order Mycobacteriales; family Nocardiaceae; genus Williamsia; species Williamsia sp. Leaf354. The sequence goes on along the minus strand of NZ_LMPL01000004.1, from coordinate 1,793 downwards.
AGCTCATGGCCGCTGCCTTGCTCGCAGAGGGGCGGACGACCATCACCAACTGCCCGCTGATCGCCGATGTCCCGTTGATGGCGGAAGTGCTTCGCGGACTGGGTGCCACGGTGGTTCTCGACCGCGAGACCGTGCACATCGACACACCGGCGCAGCCGAGCTTCCACGCCGATTTCGACGCGGTGAAGCAGTTCCGCGCGTCGGTCTGTGTGCTCGGACCGTTGCTCGCCCGATGTCACCGGGCGGTCGTCGCGTTGCCGGGTGGCGACGCCATCGGGTCACGACCCTTGGACATGCACCAGGCCGGTCTCCGCGCGCTGGGTGCACAGAGCACGATCGAGCACGGATGCGTGGTCGCCGAGGCCGACCGGCTCACCGGCGCGGCGGTGGCTCTGGAGTTCCCGTCGGTCGGCGCCACCGAGAACATCCTCATGGCGGCGGTGTTGGCTGACGGTGTCACCACCATCGACAACGCCGCGCGCGAGCCGGAGATCGTGGATCTCTGCGAGATGCTGATCCAGATGGGCGCCGACATCGCAGGTGCCGGGACCTCGACGCTCACCGTGCGGGGCGTCACGACGCTGACTCCGACCACACACTCGGTGGTGGGGGACCGGATCGTCGCCGCCACCTGGGGAGTGGCCGCGGCCATGACACGGGGGGACATCACCGTCACCGGTGTGAACCCGGCACACCTGCAACTCGTGCTCCACAAATTCGGCGATGCCGGCGCGCAGGTCGATCGCTTCGACAACGGATTCCGCGTGCGTCAGCTCGAGCGACCGACCGCGGTCAACTTCTCCACACTTCCGTTTCCGGGGTTCCCGACCGACCTGCAGCCGATGGCGATCGGACTGGCCGCCGTCGCCGAGGGGATGTCGGTCATCACCGAGAACGTCTTCGAGGCACGCTTCCGTTTCGTGGAGGAGATGATCCGACTCGGGGCCGACGCACGGACCGACGGTCACCACGCGGTGATCCGGGGGATCGAGCAGCTCTCGAGTGCCCCGGTGTGGTGCTCGGACATCCGCGCCGGCGCCGGACTGGTGTTGGCCGGGTTGGTCGCCGACGGTGTGACCGAGGTGCACGACGTCTTCCACATCGATCGTGGGTACCCGGAGTTCATCGACAAGCTGCGCGGCCTGGGTGCCGAGATCGAGCGGGTCACCGGCACCTGAGGGTCGATTCGTGTGGCGTGGGTCTCAGTATTGCTGTCCAGCAGTCGAATTCGACCGAAAACGGGGCGGACGTACCAGGAACGTCGCAGGTCACGTCGGGTGCGACACGCTCGTCACCACGCGATTTGACGCCGGCGCCGCGATCCGCGTAACTTCTTCCAAGTCAGCGCGCCACGGCGCCGCCCCGGAGAGAGATCACCGGGTAGAAGGAAACCGGGCTTCAGCGCAGACCACCACAGATCGACTGATCACCGCGAGAGCGGCGGTCGCGGCTGCGGTGGGCAGAGTCGAGATGGCCTCCCGAACACCGGGTTGGCGTCACGGAAAACCTCTGCTAGGCTGGAAAAGTTGCCCCGGAGACGGAGCGACAACATCTGAACAAGTCCACGAACGGACGGCCTCGACGAGGTTCTGACGACGTGGGTGTGTGTTCTTTGAGAACTCGATAGTGTGTTGATGGATTGTTTATGCCATTTTTTGTGGTGTCGGTTTTGAGTCCGGCACTGTTTTTTGATGCCGCCCTTTTGGGGGTGGTTGTCAGTTGTTTTTTTGGTTGGGATTTTTTCTCTGCTGGGAAGATTGTGGAAGATTGGTGGCCTTCTACGACCTCGATCG
>NZ_LMPL01000003.1:0-623290 GCF_001424365.1 Williamsia sp. Leaf354 | reverse complement strand
GTCGGCGTCGCGGATCCGGGACATGGTCGACCGCAGCGTCTACCGCGTCGACCCTGATGCCGTGCGGGCTCGCCGCAAGGCGGCGGTCGATGCACGGGGGTTCTGGACCGAACGTCTCGAGGACGGCATGGCGCGGGTGGAGGCCACGTCCACCGCTGAGAAGGCCATCCAGATATCCCGACGGGTTGACGCTTTGGCCCGCGCGGTCTGCGACAAGGACGGTCGGTCGTTGGCGGCGAGGAAGTCGGATGCGCATTTCTGTCTCGTCATGGGGGTGGCGTGGGAATGCCAGTGCGGCGGCGATGAGTCGTGCGATGCCCCTACGGTTCCCGACCCCGAAGCGCCTGCAGTGCGGGATCTACCCGGCGCCGGGACACACATGACCCTGCATGTCATCTGTGATCTGGAGACCGTCGCCGGGGACGGGGAGACACCGTGTTTTCTCGATGGGTACGGGGTGATCTCCCCAGCCCACCTCGACGACCTCCTCACCGAACCCGGCGTACAGATCGCCCCGATCGGACACTCCGATGATCCGCTCGCACCACACACCCCGGGGAATCCGTATCGGCCGTCGACCGCGTTGGACACCGTGGTCCGGGCGCGGTCGTTGTACTGCGACGTCGCCGGATGTGAACGCGCCGCCTGGGTGTGCGACATCGACCACATCCACGAGTACGACCACGACCATCCCGCCCATGGCGGGCAGACGTGCCCGGGCAACACCGGGTCGAAATGCCGGCTGCACCACAACCTCAAAACCCACACCGCGTTCCTCGACGACCAGACCATCGGCCGCGACGGACGCATCCAATCGGTGATCATCACCCCCGAAGGCCTCACCGTCGACGGGCCCGCATTCGACGGCACCGACCTGTTCCCCGCCCTCAAAGACATCCAATTCACCGCACCACAGAACGCACCACCACTGGCCAACCCAACAGCAGAACCCGCACCGACCAGACGCCGACCACGCCTGGCAGACAAACACGCCCGCCGACAGCTAGAACGAGAACACAACCGACGCACCCGAGAGGCGGAAGAGCAAGCCGCACGCGACGCCGAGGACGACAGGCCACCACCGTTCTGACGTGCGGCAGGTGGCGCACAGCCGTGCGTCTACTCTTCTGCGCATGAGTCTGCGACACGACGTGGCCGGTGACGGCCCCACATTGGTCCTGGTCCACGGCGTGGTCCATCGCAGGCAGGCCTGGGATCCGGTGCTCGACCTGCTGACGCCATACCGGCGGGTGGTGACCGTCGACCTGCCCGGTCACGGCGAATCCGACGACGTCGATGTATTCGGAGCCGAGCGGCTGGCTGCGTTCATCGAAGGACTCTCCGACTTCGTCACCGAGGTCGGCGGGCCCGACGAGCCGGTGCACATCGCCGGGAACTCACTCGGCGGCTTCCTCGCCATGGCGTTGGCCGCGCGCGGAGACGTCGCCTCGGCGACCGCGCTGTCGCCGGCCGGGTTCTGGAAGACCCCGGCGGCCCAGGCGCGCGGGTTGGCCAAGTTCCGTGCGTTGCGTGCGGCCGCCGGCGCGATGGGGGACCAGGCGCCGAAGGCGTTCCGCAGCAAGTTGGTTCGCTACCCGTCGTTGGCGCCGTTCTTCGCCCACCCCAGCCGCATCTCCTACGAGAACGCGGTGATCGACGTCGGCTCGCTGCTCACCAACACGACGCTCGCCGGCGGTGTGGATGCACCGTTCGAGCTGCCGCCGGTCACCTCACCGCTGGTGCCGGTCACCGTCGCGTGGGGGACGCGCGACCTGATCCTCCCGCACCGCGACCGCCACAACGTGGCCACACACTTTCCACACGCGCGCATCATCTCGGTGCCCGGCGTGGGACACGTTCCCATGTCGGACAATCCGGAGTTGATCGCGTCGATCCTGCTCGCCGGCAGCGAACCCGCCGCGAGCCCTCGATAACCGGTCGCGGACCGGTTATCATCGATCCCAGGCGCTCGCCGAGGCGCCTCCGGGTCCGCGGACAGGGCTGAGCCCACTCGGTAGGCGTCACCGGAGTATCGACCACCCACCTCCTTTCGGCCTGTCCCGCGGACCGCAGGCAACGAGAGGAGCCTGCCGTGGCACACCTTCCCGACAACCCCGATCTCGATCAACTGCGCACGCGCGCACGCGAACTGCAACGCGCGGTGCGCCACGACGACCCGGGGTATCCGCTGACCACCGCGCAGCGCGACCTGGCCCGCGAATACGGCTTCGCCAGTTGGCCACGCCTCGTGCGGCACGTGCAGGCCATCACCAGTCGTCGATGGACTCTCGCAGACCGCAGCACAGACTCCGCCGCGCATGCGCTCCTCGACCTCGCGTGTCTCACCTATCAGCGCGACGAGTCACAGAACGCCGTCCGCGCAGAGGAGCTTCTCGCTGCGCAGCCGAGCCTGAGCCGGGCGAACACGGCGACCGCGGCGGTCACCGCCGATCTGGCTGCGTTGCGAGAGATGCTGACAGACAACACCTCAGCGGCACGTGAACCGGTGGGCCCGTTTGGTTGGACGCCCCTGATGTACCTCGCCTACGGTCGCCTCGACACCGACCTCGACGACTGCCTGGCCGCCGCACGGCTGTTGATCGAGGCCGGAGCGGATGTGAACGACGGGCGATTCTTCGCAGGTCTGGCCACCCCGTTCACGATCCTCACCGGGGTGTGCGGTGGGGGAGAGCGAGACCAGCCGCCGCATCCACACGTCCTCGACCTCGTGCGTCTGCTGCTCGAGGCGGGGGCCGAGGCCAACGACGGCCAGGCCGTCTACAACCGCATGTTCGACACCGACGACACCGTGTACACACTTCTGCTCGACCACGGCCTCGGGCGTGGCGACGGAGGTCCCTGGCGCGCAGCACTTCCCGACGTGCTGCCGGCACCCGCCGACATCGTGGGCGGACTGCTCGCGTGGGCGGTCACCCACGATCAACGCGACCGGGTCGACCTGCTCGCCTCCCACGGCATCGACGTCGGTGCGCCGCTTCCCGACGGCCGACTCCCCATCGATGTGGCGGTCGGACACGGTCACGCTGCGCTCGCCCACCGCCTCGCCGCACTGGGTGCCGCGATGCCGACGCTGTCACCGGAGGAGTCGTTCGTCGCAGCGGTGCTGGCCGGAGATGCCGCCGCGGTCACCGCCACGCCCACCGAGGTGGTGTCGGCCGTACGTGACGCCCGCCCGGCCCTGATGGTGTGGGCCGCGGCCCACGGGCGGGTTGCCGCGGTGGAGTTGTTGATCGACAACGGATTCGACATCGACGCGATGGGCCGTTCGGATGTCGAGGTCGATCAGCCGTGGCAGACCGCCCTGCACACCGCCGTCGAACGCGACGACGCCACCATGTGCGCGCGTCTCCTCGAACTCGGTGCCGCTCCCGCGATCCGCGACGCCCGCTTCGACGCGACGCCGGCGCAGTGGGCACGCCACCTCGGCCACGACGACCTCGTCGACTTGTTCGGGGCCTGATTAACTCGGTCGGACTAGGCGGCCCATCCGAGTTTGGTGAGCACTGTCCCGACGGCGGTCAGGGTTGGCGCGCAGGGGTCCTGTCCTTTGAGCTGAGATTTGTTGGTTTCGTATTTCACGCTCAGGTAGTAGGTCGCCGGTACCTGCGGGCCGTACACAGCGGCGTCGCAAATCGATGAACCGGTTGTTGTTCGGTAGAGGGCCTGCCCCTTCACCCCCAACTTCACTTCAGCGAATTCACCGAAATCCTCGCGTTTCGATCCCCCGGTGTCCTTATCGATGAAGATCGAGAAATCCTTACCGACGCCGGAAACCGGCCAACGGCAGCCAGCGAGTCCTTTCGCGGTTTCTGGCGTCGGTTTGGCGCTAGATTTCCCGTAGACGAGTGTGGCCAACTCGTTGGAGCCGAGCATGGCGCACAGTTGATCACCGGTGACCGCAGTGGGTTTGAGCGGTGCTGCTGGTGCGGCGACAGGCGTTGACGGTCCGGCCGTGACTTTTGTCGGCGAACCGTTGCCGCTTCCACATGCCGCGACTGCGGTTATCGTCAGCGCAAGTGTGCCGACCTGTGCGAAACGAACAATTCTCACTGCAACCGCCCCTTTGCTATGTCTTCTGTGATGCTGGCACGGACCCGCTCGACGAACTCCGTTCGGACCTCGTCTGGCATGACCGCTGCCCAACCATTGTCCTCGTGCCACTCGTTCATCAAATCTGAGAGCCGATTCTGGAACTCCCGATCCCGTGTCTCGCCGCCGGATTGCTTGTCACTCTGAGTGAGATCAACCGGCTCGAACGTGATCTGAGAAGCGCGAATGGTCGCTTGTCGGAGCCGAGCCATGTCGTCGTCGAGCCGGCGCTCGGCGGCAGCCAACGCGTCCTCCGCGAACCGGAACTCACTCATCGTCGCGCATCTTTCCGCGGTCGCCCACGTCCCACGCGACCTTCGGTTGGCCGGTCACTCGATCTATCTGAACCGCAGTCGCGACGTCGCTGAGATCTTGTCCCGCCTGCTTGCCCTTCTCGAGCTTCTCGCGGTACGGCGCAAGCTTGTCATCGACCGACTGCTGGGCTTTGTCCTGAGCCGCGCCCATCGGGTCCTGGACCACCTTGAGGAATGCCATGAAAGCCTCGACGCCACGCTTGATCTCGCCGATGAGCGGCATCACTTGGTCGTGTACCTCTTTGATCAACTGGATGATCTGCCCGGCCGTTGCCGCCTGACCCGCATAAGGAACGAAGCGCGCGGCCATCTTGAGAAGTCCGACGAAGCTGTCGACCTTGACGATCTTCGACAGCCCTTTCACCAGGATGTCGACGGCCAGGATCGCAGCCTTGTTCAGATCGTCGGCGACCATGATCAAGCCGCGATTGATCAAACGGCCGACGCTGCTCTCCCACTCGATTCCTCGCGTCAGCTGCGACGAGTACTCGTTGAAGGTGGCGGATGCGTGGCCGTCCCAATGCGGATCCACTGCGCCGGTACCTCGTGCGGCATCTCTGCCAACCGTGTCGAGCGCATTCGCTCCGGAGTCGTAGGCGGCACCAATCGTTTTCAGTGCCATCCAGTTTCCGGCAACCTCGTGGAGCACCTGTCCGACAGGATCCCATCCGGTCAGTGACTTGATCGCGTCGTTGCAGTCCGCAAGCCAATCGGCAGCGGCTTCGGCAATCGAGCGGGTGTCAACTTCTTGGTTGGGTGGCGGACTCAAACTCAGCTCGGTGGCGACGCCAATCGACACCGGTTGTGACGGAGCTGCGGTCCCTCCCGACGACTTTCCGCCGCCCGCGTTGGCGATCTGCGCTCCATTGCGCTGGTCTTGAGCCAGATAATCCCAAGCCGCACTGGTCAGATGAGTTCCGGTGGTCGAGAGATCGGTACCAATCACTTGCCAGCGGTCCGCGGTCGAATTTCGAAGTGTGTTCAGGGGGTCGACGAGCTGCGGAAGTATGAGTCCGCTGAAATCCGCGGCTTTCGGCTCGGAGAATCTCCGGACATACCGTGAGGTCTTTGCTCCCCCCGCACCCAGGTCGGTGAACAGCAATCCCAGTCCGGTCAACGCTGCGGGTTCCACAGAGAATTTCGTGACCACGGCCCCTCCATCTGTCCGATCCCGTACGGAATTGCGAATATATCGTAGCGAGCGCTGCTAACGACCTGCGACCCGTCGCAGATGGCCGCCGAGGGTCACCAGGGCTTCGCCGTCGCGCAGCGCATGGTGCGAGACACCCTCGGAGCTGAGTCGCCGGCTCAGCTCGGTACAGGCGGCGCCCTCGGCATACGTCCCGTCGACGTGGGGGATCAGCGGTCGGTCGAGCACGCCGAGCCCGCTCATGATCGGGGCCGCGACCACCGACGGGTCGTCCACCGCGGCGACGACCGTGATGTCGGGGGCGAGCACGGCGGCACCCGCGCTGTACCCCGCGTACCCGAGCGAGCCGTCGCCGATGCGTCGCGCGATCACGGTGTCCGCGCCGTGCGCGGCCATCGCCGATCGGAGTGCGAACGTGTTGCCGCCGCGCACCCAGATTGCGTCGACCGTGGCCAGACGCGCGACGTCTGCAGGTTCGCGTAGATCGATCTCGACCGGCCGCAGACCCAGTCGCGTCATCTCGCCGTGTTCGATCTCCCCGGCGAGCGCACGATCGGAGGGCCGGTCGTCGATGGCGTTGAGCACCACCCCGATCGTCGCGCCGCGTCCCGTCACCGACACCAGCAGGTCGTCGTGTCCATCGACACCGAGGCACGTCAGGAACAGTCGCATGTCGACGAATGTAGCGACCGTCAGCGCAGAGATGCCCGTGTGCGCACTCTGCTCACAGCGGCGAGCACCACCAGGGTCACCGCCAGCAGCGTGGTGGTCAACACGGCCGCAGAGAGGGCCTGCCCGCGATCCGACAGCCCGAAGATGCTGACCGGAAGTGTCTTCCAGGTGGGCGGATAGACCATGATGGTGGCCCCCAACTCACCCATGGACAGCGCGATGGCCAGGCCGGCGGCCGCGCCCAGTGCCGGCAACAGCAGCGGCAACTCGACACCGAACAGCACGCGCGCAGGGCCGGCGCCGAGTGACTCCGCGGCCTGACGCAGTGCGGGGTCGAGACGTTCCGCGGCCGCCGACACCGAACTGAACGCGAACGCCAGCACCAACACCATGTGGGCGACGATGACGATCCACTTCGTCCCCCCGAGCAGCAGCGGCCGCGAGTTGAACGAGATCAACAGTCCCAGACCGATCGCCACCGACGGGACGGCGATCGGGATGTGGAACGCCGCGTCGGTGACGCGGCGCAGCCACGACGGTGCCGACCGCGCGGCCAGTGCGGCCCAGGTCCCGACGATCAACGCCAGTGCACCGGCGATCACCGCGGTCTGCAGGCTCACCGACAGGCTGGCGAGATCGTCACCGGAGAGCGCGTCGCCGAACCGCGCCAGCCCGAGATCGGTGGGTAGCGGACCATTCCACGACCCCGAGAAGGCCGCCAGCACCACGGTGGCGATCGGCGCGACGAAGACGATCGCCACGACGACGCCGAACAGTACCCATACCGCGGCGCGACTACGTCGGGTCCAGAACAGCATCGCCGTCGTCCTTTCGGTGGGGCGCGCCGCGCCGCGAGCTCAGGCGTGAGAAGGCCTGCCGGTAGAGCAGATAGAGGCAGATCGACAACGCGATCTGCACGGTGGCGATCACCGCGGCGCCGGGGAGGTCGAACGTGACGATCCCGCGGGTGTAGATGAGGACCGGCAGGGTCGTGACGTCCTTGGCCCCGGTGAACAGCACGATCCCGAACTCGTTGAGCGTGAGGAGCAACACCAGGCCTCCGCCTGCGGTCAGTGCGGGCCAGGCCTCGGGCATCACGACCGTACGCAGCACACGCCAGGGCGATGCGCCGAGACTGGCTGCCACGTCGAGTTGGTCGCGCGGGACCATCGCGAACGCGGCGAGCAGCGGTCGCACGACGAACGGGGTGAAGAAGGTGATCTCGGCCACGATGACACCGAGTTCGGTGGTCAGGAAGTTCACCGGGCGGGAGCCGATGATCTCGAACAAGGCCGCGTTGACGATGCCCGCGCTGCCGTAGAGGAACGTGAAGGCCAGGGTGATGAGGAACGACGGCAACGTCAGCACGGTGTCGATGAGACGCCCCACCACCCGTGAACCGGGGAACGGCACGAAGGCGAGGACCACCGCGATGAAGGTGCCGAGCACGAGACACCCGAGCGTCGCGTAGACCGCGATCCGCGCCGTGGTGAGCAGAGAGTTCCGGAACAGCTCCGACGACAGCACCCCCGACCACGAACTTGCACCGTGTCCCGCGGTGGAGTTGACCAGTACACGGATCAGGGGATACACCGCCACGACGGCGACGATCACCAGCGGACCGATCGTCCACCACGCCGCCGCGCTGCGACCGATCACCGGGTTGGGTTCCGGTGTCGACTCCTCGACCGGGCGTTCGGCCAGATCGGCTGTCATGGCGCGCCGTTCGTCGACACCAACACCCCGGTGCCGGGCGCGATGGTCACCCACACGGCCGAGTCGATGTCGTGCTCGGTGCGTCCGGGGAGGTCCGCGTCGAGCAGCACGTCCGGGAGGCCGTCGACCGCCAGCGTCACCCGGGTGGTCGACCCCTGCCACACGGTGGAGGTGACCCGTGCACGGATCGATCCGTGTCCCGGCGCCGAGGCGACCGCGACCTCGTGCGGTCGGATACACACCATCGCGGTGGCGCCGGGCGCCCAGCCCGGCGCACCGACACCGGTCGGTGGTGCGGTCACGCTGAGCATCCGATCGCCGACCGCGACCAGCGCGGTCGTCCCCGAGACCCGACCGACGGTGCAGGGGATCAGGTTCGCGCCACCGAGGAAGGCGGCGGTGAACGTCGACGGCGGACGCGTCCAGAGGGTGTCGGCCGTATCGACGTCGACCAGGCGTGCGTCGCGCATCACCGCCACGCGGTCGGCCAGCGCGAGCGCCTCGCTCTGGTCGTGGGTGACGTAGAGCATCGCGGTGTCCGGCAGTGCCGCCCGAAGCTGCTGCAGCTCGGTCAGCATCGACTGTCGTAGAGCGGCATCGAGTGCGGCCAGCGGTTCGTCGAGCAACAACACACCGGGACGGATCGCCAGCGCGCGGGCGATCGCCACCCGCTGTTGTTGGCCACCGGACAGCTCCCGCGGCAACCGATCGGCGAACGCCGACATGCTCACCATCGACAGCGCATCGGTCACCCGGTCACCGATCTCCGACCGGGCCACACGGTGGGCGCGGAGCCCGAACGCGACGTTGTCGCGGACACGCAGGTGCGGGAACAGTGCGTAGGACTGGACGACCACACCGATCCCGCGTCGGGCCGGTGGGAGATCGGTGATGTCGCGGTCGCCGAGCCGGACCCGACCCGAGGAGGGGTGCACGAAACCGGCGAGAGCCTTGAGGGCGGTCGACTTGCCCGACCCGCTCGGACCGAGCAGGGCCACCGTCTCACCCGGTGCGACCCGGAGACTGAAGTCCGACAACGCCTCCGAGGCGGATCGACCGCGGCCATAGGTCACGGTGACACGGTCGAAGGTGATCGCCGGCGTCGTCGAGGTGGGAGGTGTCGGTGTCGAGGACACCGAACCGCGCATCCGCCGCGTCACCGACACTCGGGGGTCGGACATCATCAACTCCCCGTTGCCTTCTGGTACGCGGCGATGTTCGCGTCGAGACCGGAGAGCACCGAGTTCCAGTCCGGTCGCCAGACGGTCACCCCGGCGATGGCCCGCGCGGGTGAGTTCGCGGAGGTGTCGGCGGGGACGTCGGAGCGCACCGACACGCCGAGTGCGTCGGGCCCGACGGTCTTCTGGACATCGGCCGACAGCAGGAACTCGAGAAGCTTCTTGGCGTTCTCGGAGTGCGGTGCGCCCGTCGCCACACCGGCGACATACGGCAGTGACACCGTCGTGCGCGTCCCGTTCGCGTCGGATGGGAAGAACACCTCGAAGGCCGATTTGTCGTCGCGGATGGACGTGAGGTTCATCTGCACATCGCCGTTGGCGACCATGATCTCACCGTTGCTCACCTTGGGCTGCAGCTTGCCGGTGGAGCTCGACGGCCCGACGTTGTTGGCCTGCAGGCGTTTCAGGTAGTCCAGACCACCCTGCTGTCCGCGCAGGTGCTGCAGCAACAGCAGGACGGCGGTGCCGTCGCCGGCCTGGCCGGGGGTCGAGTACTGGATCTTGCTCGCGAAGCGCGGATCGAGCAGATCGTCGAAGGTGGTGGGGGCGGGCGTCGCCCGCGGGCTCCGGATGAACGACAGGTAGTTGTCGACGATGGAGACGTACTTGCCGCCCGCGTCCTTGTTGTCGGCAGCGACGGCCGAGGTGTCGACGCCGGAATCGGCGAGCAGGCCTGACTCGTCGGCCTTCTGGATGAACGGGGGCAGGGTCACCACGAGGTCGGCCTGTGGGTTCTAGCGCTCCTTCTGGACGCGGGAGACCACCTCGCCCGAGCCGGCCTCGACGTAGTTCACCGAGATCTTCGTCTGGGCGGTGAACTTTGCGAACTCCGTCTTGTACCAGTCGCCGAGGCCGTCGGCGCTGTAGACGGTGACGGTGTCGGAGCCCGATGTGGCCGTCCCCGTCCCGCCGCAGGCGGTGGCGGTGACCAGAACCAGGGCGGTGGAGGAGATCGCGACGGCGACGTGTCGGAGACGGTGTCGGCGGGATGGAGTGAACATGGGAAGTCCTTTGCGGTGTGGTGTGACGGGTGATCAGGGCAGGACGAGATGGGTGAGGTCGGAGACGGAGTCGACGACGTGGGTCGCACCGGCGTCGTCGAGTTGCTGTCGGTCGTGGGCGCCGGTGAGCGTTCCGGCGACGATGCGCGCACCGGCCCGGAGGCCGCTGAGGATGTCGCTGGAGGTGTCGCCGAGCACGGCGACGGCGCGGACGTCATCGATCTCGAGGTCGAGGACCGCGTGCAGGACGAGGTCGGGGTAGGGCCGTCCCCGGCCCACCTCCTCGGGGGACAGAGTCAGGTCGGCGACATCGGCCCACCCGAGCACGTCGAGCAGCCGGTGTTGGGTCGCACGGCTGAAACCGGTTGTGAGAGCCACCTTCACGCCCGCTTCGCGCAGTGTGGCGATGGCCTTCTCGGCCCCCTCGATCGGTCGGATGTCGCCCGTGCCGATCAGGTCGTCGTAGGCCGCCTCGAAGGCGCGATTGCCGAGCTGGGCACGCTCCTCGTCGTCGCCGGTGAGGGCGCGGAAGACGGTGATCTTGGACTGGCCCATGGTGTCGACGACGTACTGCCGCGCGTGGTCGCGCTCGGGGCCGTCGGCGGGTATGCCGATGGCGGTCGCGGCGACGTCGAACGCCGCCAGGACGAGTCCACCGTCTTCGACGGTGGTCCCGGCCATGTCGAGCACGGCGAGTGCGATGGGTGGGGGCGTGGTGGAGGACAAGGGTGTCCCTTTCGTGGTCAGAGGTGACGGATTGTCTAGAGCGCCATGGTGTCGGCGGTGTCCTCGCCGATGGCCGGGCCGAGGGTCATGCCGCGGCCGCCTGGTCCGGTGACGACCCAGATGCCGGGCGACACCTCACGGCGACAGACGATCTCGTCGGGATCGGTGCATTGCGAATAGACGCCGGCCCAGCGCCGGACGATCGGCGGGAGATCGCGCCCCAGCAATTCCTCGACGACGCCGCGGAGGTGGTCGTAGGGCGCCTCGGCGACGTCGAAGTCGAAGGGCTCGTCGTAGTGGTGGGTGTCGCCGATGGTGAGTCCGCCGTGCAGGCGTTGGACGCACAGCAGCTGCATGCGGTGTTCGGCGGCGACCTCGGGCTGCGGCTGGCGTGTTCGCAGTTCGTCGAGGGTGTCGCCGGCGAAGGCGGGGTAGTAGCGGAAGCTGTCGCCGTCGGCGATGGCGGTGGTCAGGGGTTCGTCGAGCGGGGCGGTCTGCATCATCTGCAGTCGCACGCGACGCACTGGCAGGTCGCCCGCCACCTCGCGCACCAACCCGCCGTGCGCTGCGCCGGCGCAGAGCACGACGGCGTCCCCGCGGTGGACCCGGCCGGCGTCGTCACGCACGCTCACCCCGTCCGATGACGACGTCACCTCGCGCGCCTCACACCCCGGATGGAACTCGTAGCGGCCGGTGGCGCTCAGCGCATCTCGGATCGCCGGGAGCGCGACGCGCGATTCGACGGCTCCGTCACGGGTGCAGTGCAACCCGGCGAGGTACTTGCCGCGCAGCGCGGGGTTGACGGCGATCACCTCGTCGGGATCGAGGAGCCGGAACCCGCGGTCGGCGGCGTCGGCCCGGGCGACGACATCCTCGGCGACGGCGACCTCGTCCGCGGTGCGCAGCAGCGTCATCGATCCGGCTGGACGGAAACCCACGCCGGGGACCGAGCGGCCGATCTCCTCCCACAGGTCGCGAGATCGGTTGGCGACGGCCAGTTCTCCCGCGGAACGCCCGGACACCCAGACCAGGCCGAAGTTGCGGACGGTCGCACCGCGGGCCTCCGGCTCACGCTCGAGGTGGATCACATGGTGGCCGCGTAGCACGGCCGAGCGGGCGTGGGAGGTGCCGAGGATGCCTCCGCCGACGATGACGATTCTCATGGGTGCCAGCCTGCATTATTGGTCTAGACCAATCAATGACCGCGGCGATAACGCTGGGTTAACAATTGGTATAGACCAATACGCTAGGCTCGCGGAGTGGACGTGATCGACGAGACGGCGCAGGTACTGGCGTCGCTGCGTGGGGTGTGGGACGAGGTGGAGGTCGATGAACTCGACCACGCGCTGCAGGCCGGACGTCGGGCGGCCGACGACGACGCCGACGACGAGCTGGCCCTCGCGAGCGTGCTGCACGACGTCGGACACAGTCCGCTGGTGCTCACCGATCCCTCGGTGCATCACGAGGACGCGGCGCAGGAATGGCTCACCGCACGGTTCGGCGCTCGTGTCGGCTGGCTCGCCGGGGCGCACGTGGAGGCCAAGCAGTATCTCGCCGCCACCGACGAGGACTATGCGCGCGCGCTGTCGCCGACGTCGGTCCGCTCGTTGGCGTATCAGGGTGGGGCACTCGCGACATCATCTCGCACCGGTCACGTCTGGTGGCCCGACGCGCTCCGGCTGCGCCGCTACGACGACGCCGCCAAAGTGCCCGGTGCACAGGCACTGTCGATCGACGAGGCGTTGGACGTCGCGCGACGGGTGGCCCGGAGATGACCGCCGCGCCCAAGGTCCCCAAGTACTACGCGGTGCGGACCGAGCTGGAGCGGATCGTCGACACCCTCGAGGTGGGCGACGCGGTCCCGGCCGAGCGAGACCTCGCCGAACGGTTCGCGGTGTCGCGCGAGACCGTCCGCCAGGCCTTCCACGAGTTGCTGGTGGAGGGTCGTATCGAGCGGCGAGGTCGGGGAACCGTGGTCGCCGCACCCAAGCTCGTCCAACCGTTGTCGCTGCTGTCCTACACCGAGGGGGCGATCAGCCACGGACGTGTGCCCGGACGTCTGCTGGTGACGTGGGAGGACATCGTCGGCGACGACGAACTCTGCGGCGAACTGCAGATCGCCCGCGGGTCGACGGTGATGCACCTCGAGCGGGTGCTGCTCGCCGACGGCGCCAAGCTCGGGCTGGAGAGCACCTTCCTGCCCTGGGATCGATTCGGAACGTTCACCGACACCTTCGATCCGACCACCTCGCTGTACGCGGCGATCCGCGAGGCCGGGGTCACCTTCGGCAGCGCGAACGAGCGGATCGAGACCGTCCTCGCCTCACCCCGCGAGGCCACCCTGCTCGAGACGACCACCGCGATGCCGATGCTGTTGATGCACCGCCGCAGCCTCGATGTCGACGGGCGCCCCATCGAGAAGGTGCGCTCGCTCTACCGCGGTGACCGCGTGGCGTTCGAGGCGATCCTGCGCGAGTGACGCGCCGTCGGTGAGGTGTCGCCGTCGGCGAGGTGTCGGTGTCGCCGGTCACCTCGGGTGGTAGACACGTCGCGACGACATGTCGGGCGAGGGCAGGAGCGAACAGTGAGTGGAGTCGAGGACCGGGTGGTCGTGGTGACCGGCGCCGGAGGTGGGTTGGGTCGTGAGTACGCGACGCTGCTCGCCGCCGAAGGCGCACTCGTGGTGGTCAACGACCTCGGCGGAGCCCGCGACGGGTCGGGCAGCGGTTCGGCGATGGCCGACACCGTGGTCTCCGAGATCACCGCCGCCGGTGGCCGCGCCGTCGCCAACTACGATTCCGTGGCCACCGCCGAGGGCGCGCAGGCGCTGGTGCAGACCGCACTCGACACCTTCGGCGCCATCCATGGCGTCGTGAACAACGCGGGCATCCTGCGCGACGGCTCGTTCCACAAGATGAGCGACGAGAACTTCGACGCCGTCATCAAGGTCCACCTCTACGGCGGGTACAACGTGACCCGCGCGGCGTGGCCGCACTTCCGCGAGCAGCGCTTCGGTCGCGTCGTGGTCGCCACCTCGACCAGCGGTCTCTACGGCAACTTCGGGCAGGCCAACTACGGCGCCGCGAAACTCGGACTGGTGGGGCTGATCAACACCCTGGCGGTCGAGGGCGCCAAGTACTCCATCATCGCGAACGCGGTTGCGCCGCTTGCCGCCACGCGTATGACCGAGGACATCGCGCCCGCGGAGATGCTCGAGAAGCTCTCCCCGGCCTTCGTCGCACCGGTCGTCGCGCACCTGATGAGCGAGGAGTGCACCGACACCGGGTCGATCTTCGAGGTCGGCGGCGGGCAGGTGGCCCGCGCGCAGATCTTCCACAACGCGGGCGTGCACTTCGACACCCCGCCCTCGGTCGACGACCTGCGCGCGCAGTGGTCCACCGTCACCGACATGACCGCGGCAACACCGGGTTCCAACCCGCTCGGCTGACCGACCCCGGGCCGGGTTACCCGCGCACGGCCCGCAGCACCACGTCGTTCACGTGATGGGCTCCGCCGCCGACGCCGCTGTGTCGGCGCGGCCGTAACTCGTTGCGCACCAGCGTCCATCCGCCGCCGAGCAGGGCTGCGACGTGCTCGGTGTGGTACATGCTGTCGAGATCGGGCCCGCGCCACCGGGGTTCGTCGTCGGTCGCGTTCGCAGCGTGCTCGGCCTGGTGACGGTGGATGTCGGTCATGTCGTGTGCGACCCACAGCAGGGTGCCGCCGGGAGCGACGACGTCGAGCAGCGCGCGCATCGGTCCGTCGCCCTCGACCCGCATCATCGGGAAGTACTGCATCGACACCAGATCGAACGGGCCGGACGGCGGACCGTCGACGGCGACGTCACGTCGCTCCCACGTGATAGAGCCGGCCGCGCCGAGTGCGCGTGCCCGGTCGATGGCGACGCTCGAGATGTCGACCGCCGTGACCTCCCACCCGCGGGCGGCGAGCCAGCGGGCGTCGTCGCCCTCGCCGCTGCCCAGGTCGAGCGCGCGGCCGGGGGCCACGTCGGTCATCTCGTCGACCAGGGCGCCGTTCGGATCGCCGCTCCACACGCGATCGTCCTCGTCGTATCGGGCGTTCCAGAAGTCCTCGTCCATGCCGTCACCCTACTGAGAACGCGACCGCTCGACGGGGTCACACCTGTACCTCGGGCCACTTCATGCCCTACCGTCACAGCATGCGAGTGATGCGAAGTCAACGACTGCGACGGTGTGTCGCGACGATCTTTGTGGCGACGGCGATGGTCGGGGCGGCACCCGCGGCGGTGGCGGCCGCCGACACCGGCCCTGACGTGTCGTCCTGGCAGCACGTCAACGGCACCCTCATCAACTGGTTCGCGGTGAAGGCCTCGGGGCAGGACATGGCCATGGTCAAGGCGACCGAGGGACTGAGCTACGTCAACCCGTACTTCGTGCCCGACTCGATCGGCATGCGGCTGGCCGGCGTCGCGCGCGGTTCCTATCACTACGCCGACCCCGCGCTGCCCGCCGCGCCGCAGGCGGCACTGTTCGCCACGGTGACGCTCGGCATCAACGGATACGGCGACCTGCCACCCGTGCTCGACCTGGAGAAGACCGGCGGCCTGGGGCCCGGCGCGCTCATCGCGTGGACGCAGCAGTATCTCGACACCGTCCGCCTGCTGACCGGGCGGACGCCGATCATCTACACCTATCCGAACTTCTGGCGTACGGCGATGGCCAACACGAACGCCTTCCGCGGCTACCCGCTGTGGATCGCCGACTACAACGGGCGCTCGGCGCCCGGGCCGCTGCCCGGGGGCTGGACCCGGTGGGCGTTCTGGCAGTACACGAGCA
Source organism: Williamsia sp. Leaf354 (assembly GCF_001424365.1). Lineage (NCBI taxonomy): Bacteria > Bacillati > Actinomycetota > Actinomycetes > Mycobacteriales > Nocardiaceae > Williamsia > Williamsia sp. Leaf354. The sequence continues at coordinate 607,546 of NZ_LMPL01000003.1, read as the reverse complement.
GCGCGTCGGTCCCCGGGATCCCGGGACGCACCGACATGAACCGGTACAGCGGTTCGCAGGGCCCACTGCGCGCCTACGCGAACAGCTGATCACCGGTCGCCCTGCGGTCGCGGCGGTAGGTTTGCCCCATGCGAGTGTTCACATCTGCAGACGACATCCTCGGTGCGGCAGGGGAGACCCTGGGCACCACCGATTGGTTGACGATCACCCAGGAACGGGTGAACCAGTTCGCCGAGGCGACCGGTGATCACCAGTGGATCCATGTCGACGTCGAGCGCGCGAAGGCCGAGAGCCCGTTCGGCGGGCCGATCGCCCACGGCTACCTCACGCTGTCGCTGGTGCCGATGCTGGCGTGGCAGCTCTACAGCATCGAGAATGCGAAGCTGGGTATCAACTACGGCTCGAACAAGGTGCGCTTCCCGGCTCCGGTGCCGGTCGGCTCCGAGGTCTCCCTGACCGCGGTGCTGACCTCGGCGCAGGCCACGAAGGACGGGATGGTCGAGATGGTGGTCACGCAGACGCTGACCGTGCGCGACGCCCCGAAGCCGTCGTTGGTGGCCGAGACCATCACCCGCGTCGCCTTCTGACCGTCTTGCGCCCTACGGCGCGGCCCCTGATCAGAGGGAGGCGGTGGCGAGCGCCCAGATGACCGCCGGTGCATCCGCCTGCAGTGCGCAGGGGGTGCCCATGGCGGCGCTCTGCAGCGCGAGACCGTCGGCGTAGACCATCACGTGCGCGATGCGCGCGTCGGTCTCGGCGTCGGGTAGGCCGGCCGCGGCGAACGCGCGGACCAGCAGGCGCCGGTAGGCGGCCATGCAGCGGTCGGAGATCGCGGCGACGGCTGGATTGCGTGCGGCCTCGGTGTACATCTCGAGCTGCGCCAGCATCCGGTTCGGCTCGCAGTACGAGGCACTGAAATCGGCGAACACCGCGGCCATCAGTTCGCGCGGGGTCATGGTGTCGAGCTCGGGCCGGGCCAGCGCGGTGTCGCACTGCTCGACGACCGAGTCGGCGAAGCGCGACAGGGCCGCGATGAGCAGGGCGTCGCGGTCGGCGAAGTGGTACGTGGTCGACCCCAGCGACAGACCCGCCGCCGCCGCGACCTCACGCAGCGTGATCGCGTGGAGCCCCCGCTCGCCGATCAGCCGCAAGGTCGCGTCGAGCAATACATCGCGGCCGGTACCCCGCGCGACCGTGGAACGGCCTGTGTTCATCTGTCGATCCCTCACCCTCACGCAAGCCGATGTGGACTGCGGTCCACGTTGACAATATCTAATGAATCAATATTGATCCACAGTGTGCACCGCGAACTGCTCACTTGCACACATTCTGCCCCACACACGCGAGAACCCGGCTCCGCGCGTGGAGCCGGGTTCTCGTGTCGCCCCTTCGGGCGTCACATCCTCAGATCAGAGGTTGCTGCCGCAGACCGGCCATGCGCCCGGTCCCTGCGAGGCGAGCACGTTCTCCGCGACGCGGATCTGCTCCTCGCGGCTGGCGGCGGCGGGGCTGCCGCTACCACCGTTGGCCTCCCAGGTGCTCTGGGTGAACTGCAGGCCACCGGAGTAGCCGTTGCCGGTGTTGATCGCCCAGTTGCCGCCACTCTCGCATGCGGCGACCGCGTCCCAGTCGTGCCCGCCCTCGGCGGACGCGGTGCCGGCCATCAGGCCGAACGATGCAGCGGCCAGGACGCCGGTGACTCCTGCGCGCAGGGTCAGGGTGCGGATGGTCGTGCTCATGGTGTCTCCTCAACGCGCCGCGGTCGAGATGTCGGTGTGCGCGGCGCTGGGTGTTCTCTCCCGCCCGTGGACTCGCTCGGGCGGTCGTCGAGATCGAATGCAGGTCTGCTCGGCAGGCCGTCATCGCAGGGCGACGAGAGCACTCGATCTCGAACCGGAGGCGACGCTACAAACCGACACGGCGTGCGGTCACATCGAGAAACCGGGTGGTGGGGGGTCGGCGAGACGGGGCTCGCGACGCCGTCGGGCCGTCGTCGGAGCAGGTCATCGCGGCGTGTCGGAAAGGGGGTGGACGGGTGCCCAGCCGGGTGTTCTCGTGACGAGGAACACCGTGTTCATGTGAACGGGGACACGTCCCGACCGAGGGTCCGGAACGGCGTCGGCGACGGTCGCGAGCCTGTCGATCCGAGGCTCAGCGCGTGCGACGGAGCCCGTCGATGACCACGCGGACGAGCGGGCGACTGTCGGCGATGTCGCCGTTGACGTGACAGGTCATCGACAGTCCGCCGATGAGCCGGAAGACCTGATCGGCGGTCACGTCGTCACGGAACAGACCCTGCTCCTGTCCCGCGACCAGGATCGTCTCGATCATGGCGCGGGAGTTCTCCCGGGAGTCGACGAACACCGGGGCGTCGGCACCGAGCTCGGCGAGGATGACCTCTTTCATCCCACGCTTGGACGCCGCCGTGCGGAGGTACTCGTCGAAGACGGCGACCAGCGCGTCGTCGGGAGCCATGGTCTCGCCGAACTGCTTGCCGTTGGCGACGATCTCCTCGGACTGACTGCGGTAGACGGCCTCGATCAGCGACTGGCGACTGGGGAAGTTGCGGTACAGGGTGCCGATCCCGACACCGGCGTCGGCGGCCACGCGCTCGAGCGGTGTGTCGACACCACCCTCGGCGAACAGTGCACGTGCCGCGGCGACCAGCTTGTCGCGATTGCGGACGGCGTCGGCGCGGGGGGCGCGGGAGACGGCCGGGGTCGCCTTCGTCACTCCGACCTCCTTGTCGATGCGGGCAGCATGAGGTGTTGCAAAACGGAGGGAGCCTCCGTATCGTATCCGGAGGAAGCTTCCGTTTCGCGCTCGAGTGTACTCCGACCCTCTAGGGAGACCACACATGTCCATTCCCTCTGTTCGCCGTTCCCCGGCCCCATCGGGCCGGGTGCCCGGCGCACTGTCCCGCCACCTCGGCACGCTGGTGCTCATCAGCGTGCTGGGGTGCCAGCTGATGGTGGTCGTCGATGCGACCATCGTCAACGTCGCACTCCCCGACATTCAACGCGCACTGGGCTTCTCGTCGACATCGCTGTCGTGGGTGCTCAACGCGTACACCCTGACCTTCGGAGGGCTCCTGCTGTTGGGGGCCCGCATGGGCGACATCCTCGGACGCCGCCGCACCTTCCTCGGTGGACTCGCGCTGTTCGTCGTCGCCTCGATGGCCGGCGGGTTCGCCGTCGACGGTGTCGCGCTCCTGGTGGCCCGGGCGGCGCAGGGCGTGGGCGCCGCGGTCGCCGCGCCTGCGGCCCTCGCGCTGCTCATGACGCGGTTCCCCGAAGGGCGGGAACGCAATCGGGCCCTGGGGCTGTTCACCGCCGTCTCCATCGGCGGCTTCTCGATCGGCCTCGTGCTCGGTGGTGCGCTCACCCAGTGGTTGAACTGGCGCTGGGTGCTGTTCGTCAACGTGCCGATCGGCATCGTCGTGCTCATCGCCGGCGCGCTGTCCCTGCCCGCCACCGAGCGTTCGCGCAAGCCGTTCGACCTGCAGGGTGCGCTCTACTCGACGGTCGGGATCGGCATGGTCGTCTACGGCCTGGTCAACGCCGCGGAGAAGGGGTGGTCGGACGCGGTCACCCTCGTCTCCCTGATCGTGGGCGTCGCTCTGCTGGGCGCCTTCGTTGTCGCCGAACGCCGGGCGGCCCAACCGATCACACCTCTGCGTCTGTTCGCCAGCGTGCCGCGCTCGGCGTCGTACGCCGGACGTCTGGTGATGGTCGCGGGCTTCATGGGGATGATGTTCTTCCTCACGCAGTTCCTGCAGGACGTGCTGCACTACGGCCCGCTGCAGACCGGTTTGGCGTATCTGCCGATGACCGCGTCGACATTCGCGGCGACCCAGTTCTCGGCGCGATACGCATCGGTGCGGTTCTCGGGTCGGGCACTGCTGATGGTGGGCTTCGGTCTGGCGATCGCCGGCATGCTGTGGCTGACCCAGATCCACCAGGGCTCGAGCTACCTCGAGCTGATCGGCCCGATGATCCTCATCGGCCTCGGCGGCGGGACGTCGTTCCTGTCGCTGACCACTGCGGCGCTGCGCGGGGTGGCCCCGGCCGATGCCGGCGCGGCCTCGGGCATGGTCAACGCGATGCAGCAACTCGGCGGCACGCTGGGCCTCGCGGTTCTGGTGACGGTGTTCGGGTCGGCGAGTGCGGCGGCCGGAGGTACGCCGCTGCACGCCTTCACCGCCGGTGTGCAGCAGACGTTCTGGGCCTCGGCGATCCTGCTGGGCGCCGGGATGGTGCTGATGGCCCTCACGCAGGGCGAGCGGCGTCAGCGTGCCGTCGACAATTCGACCGAATCGATCGCGACCCCGGTCGAGGTCGGCTGACCCGACGCGTGGGCGTGTGATCGCCGTGCGCGCAGACGAAGAAGGGCCCGGACGCACCCCTCGGTGTGTCCGGGCCCTCTGCTGCTGTCACCGGCGGCGGCGACAGCACGTCCTCACTTCAGTTCGGCGCTGGTCTTGTTGAGCACGCGACGTGCGATGACGAGGTTCTGGATCTGCTGGGTGCCCTCGAAGATGTCGAGGATCTTCGAGTCGCGCGCCCACTTCTCCAGCAACAGGTGTTCGGAGTAGCCCAAGGTGCCGGCCAGCTCCACCGCGCGGGTGGTGACGTCGACGACGGTGCGTCCGGCCTTCGCCTTCGACATCGACGCCTCCTTGGAGTTCGGCTCCTTGTTGTCGGCCATCCAGGCGGCGCGCAGCATCAGCAGGTACGCCCCCTCGTAGTCGGACTCGAGGCGGATGAACTCCGCCGCTGCGGCGTGCTGGGAGTGCGCGGGCTTGTCGTAATCGATCTCGACACCCGCCTCCTCGAGCAGACGACGGATCTCCTCGAGGGCGGCGCGCGTCACGCCCACAGCCATCGCGGCCACCATCGGACGGGTGTTGTCGAACGTCTGCATGACGCCGCCGAACCCCTTCTTGGTGTCCACCTCGGGCGAACCGAGCAGATTCTCCTTCGGGATGCGGCAGTTCTCGAACCGGATCTGCGCGGTGTCGGAGACCTTGATGCCGAGCTTGTGTTCGAGACGCTCGATCGTGACACCCGGGTGCTCACGCGGGACCACGAAGCTCTTGATCGCGGCGCGACCGGCACTCTTGTCGACCGTCGCCCACACCACGATGTGGGTGGCGCGTGAGCCGGCCGTCACGTAGATCTTCTCGCCGTTGATGACGTACTCGTCGCCGTCGAGAACGGCCGTGGTCGACACGGCGGCGGAGTCGGAGCCGAAGCCGGGCTCGGTGATGGCCATGGCGGCCCACACCTTGCCGAAGCTCTCGAGCTGCTCGTCGGTCGCGACCGCCGAGATCGCGGCGTTGCCGAGACCCTGGAACGGCATGCTGAGTACCAGACCCACGTCACCCCAGGACGTCTCGAGGACGTTGAGGCAGGCCGCCATGTTGCCGCCGTTGGCGACGGCGCCCTCGGGCAGCTCCTTCTGCGGCTGCTTGCGTCCGCCGTCGGCGCCCGCGCCGGCCTGACCGGTCTCGGTGAGACCGTCGTACAGGCTGGCCAGGGTGTCGAGCTCGATGGGGTAATCGTGCTCGCGCAGGTCGTATTTGCGCGAGACGGGCCGGAAGATGTTCGCCGCCGCCTGGTGCGCCTGGTCGACGGTCACCAGGAGCTTCTTGGGCAGTTCGAGATTGATTGCCATGGTTTTCTCTTTTCGAGGAAGAAGTCGTTGGGGGAGTCGGGACGGTTACAGGACGACGATGCCCTCGCCGATGGAGGCCGCGCGCAGGTCGCGGTACCACCGCTCGACGGGGTGCTCCTTGGTGAAGCCGTGCCCACCGAGGAGCTGCACACCGTCGGAACCGATCTGCATGCCCTTGTCGGACACCAGCTTCCGGGCGAGTGCCGCCTCACGGGCGTAGGACAGTCCCTGCTCGGCGCGCGAGGTGCCGCGCTGGGTGACCAGGCGCAGTGCGTCGAGCTCGGTGGCCATCACGGCGACGGGGAACGCGACGCCCTGACGGTTGGAGACCGGCTCGCCGAAGGCGACACGGTCGTTGACGTAGGGGACCACGTAGTCGAGCACGGCCTGCGAGGTGCCGACGGCCAGCGACGACCAGCCGAGGCGGGACAACCGGACCACGTCGCGGTAGGCCGCGAACGCCGCGTCGCCCTCTTCCTCGCCGAGCAGAGCCGACTTGGGGACCGACACGTTGTTGAGCACGACGCGACCCATCCCAGCCGCACGCACTCCCATGCCGGGATCGGCCTCGACGATGAGGCCCTCGGTGTCGGCCTCCACGAGGAACAGCGCCGGGCGGCCGTCGAGGTTCGCGCCGATGACGAACAGCTCCGACGAGCCGGCGGCGGGCACGAACGACTTCACGCCGTCGAGCTTGTAGCCGCTGGGCGCGCGGGTCGCCTTGGTCTTGATGTCGAAGGCGTCGAACAGAGCGCGGGGCTCGGCGATGATCACCGACGACTGCGGGACGTTCTCACCGGCGTAGTCGGGGAGGAAGGTCTTCTGCTGCGCGTCGCTGCCGTACTGCGTCAGCGTGGTCGCGACACCGCTCGGTGCTAGCAGCGGGATCGCCAGACCCATGTCGCCGTAGGCCATCGCCTCGGCGACGAGGCCGTTGGTGACCACGCCGCGCTCGCTGGCCGCGCCGTCGAACTCCTCGGGCACGTTGATGGTGGTGATGCCGAGCTCGGCGAACCGGGTCAGCAGCTCCTCGGGCGCGGTGGCGGCCTCATCGGCGTCGTGCGCGGCCGGACGCAGGATCTCCTCGGAGAACTCGCGCGCGGTGTCCGCGATCATCTTCTGCTCGTCGTCCGGGGCGATGTTGAAGTAATCCTTGCCCGGGGTGCTGAGGCGCTTGGGTGAGCCACCGCCCTGCACGGTCTTGAACGCGCGGGTCGCCGCGCCGAGGGTCTGGAATCCGCTCTTGGTGCCCTGGTAGGCGACGCGGTTGATCGGCTCGCGGAGGCCGAAGCGCTCGGCGATGTCCGATCCGGTGAGAACGGTCAGGAACCGCATCGCGGCACCGATCGCGTTCGTCTTAGGGGCGTTCTTGCCCACCGCGGAGGTGTCGCGCGGCTCAGTGTGAGTAGACATTTCGCACCTACAGTTTCGTGGTCGATGTTCAGGGCTGGACGACGCAGTGTCGGGTGGCCCGAGGGCTCCGACTTGCGGCGATGCCGATCTTACTCGGCAGTAAGATGCACCTTACCGACCGGTAAGGAAGATGTCACCACCCATTTCGACGACGTGGCTGATCTGGGTGGGATCCAATGTGTCGTCCAGGCCGTTTTGCCGAGTTGTGTGACCTAATCTGTTGCGCATGACGCAACCACCCATGGGTACGCCGATGCAGCCGCCGTCGGGCCCCCAGAACGACACCTTCTACGCCGCGATCCTCGGTCAGGAGCAGGGTCCGATGACCTACTTCGACCTGCAGAACCTCACCCGCACCGGCCAGCTCAAGCCAGAGATGCAGGTGCGCACCACCACCAGTTCGTGGTTCCCCGTCTCGCAGGTGCCGGGACTGTTCTCCGACAAGGACTGGCTCACCACCGTCCTCATCTCCTTCTTCCTCGGGTCCCTGGGCATCGACCGCTTCTGGCTGGGCTACACCGGTCTGGGCATCCTCAAGCTCATCACCTGTGGTGGACTCGGCGTGTGGTCGCTGATCGATTTCATCCTGATCATCCTGCGCAAGGTGCCCGACTCGAACGGCGTCCCGCTGCGGTGACGTCCGCGCCGACCACCGCGCCCACCCGTCGACCCGCCGAGGGCGACGAGGGTGTCGGTGCGAGGGTGTCGGTGCTGATCGCGGCGGCCGCCGGTGCGGGGGCGATCGCCGCCGCCGTGGCGCTGCCGCGGTCGATGAGCACGTCGGGGCCGGTGCTGTGCCCGTTCCGCATGGTCACCGGTCTGCCCTGCCCCGGATGCGGCCTCACGCGGAGTTGGATCGCGCTCGGCCACGGCGATGTCGCGACGGCGTTCTCCTACAACGCCTTCGGGCCGATCAGCATGGCGTTCGTCGCCGCGATGGTCGTGCTCACCCTCGCGGTCGCCGCCGCCGGACCCGCGCGTATCGGGCGGGTCGCCGGGGTCGCGCGCCATCCGGTGGTGTGGCTCGTCGCCGGGCTCTGGATCGCCTACGGCGTGGCGCGCGCGATCGACGCAGGTGTCGGCACCGGCTGGTTCCCGCCCGTCACCTGACCGGTGCGGTGACACCGAGGGCGTCGACCACCGCGTCGTGCAGCAGGCCGTTCGTGGCTACCGCGCTGCCGCCGTGCGGTCCTGGCGCACCGGTGAGGTCGGTGAACACCCCGCCCGCCTCGCGGACCAGCACATCGAGCGCCGCGAGATCCCACAGGGACACCTCCGGCTCGGCCGCCACGTCGACCGCACCCTCGGCCACCAGGCAGTAGTTGAAGAAGTCGCCGTAACCACGGACCCGCCACACCGCATCGGTGAGGGCGATGAACCGGTCCCGGGCGCCGCGATCGGCCCACCCGCTCAAGCTCGAGAACGCCAGGCTCGACGCGCCGATCTCGGCCACCCCCGACACCGCGAGTCGTCGCGGCTCACCGGCGCCGACCGTCGCGAACGCGCCCTCGCCCTCGGCCGCCCACCACCGCCGGTGCAGTGCCGGAGCCGACACCACCCCGAGCACGGGTCGGCCGTCGACGAGCAGGCTGATGAGCGTGGCCCACACCGGGACGCCGCGGACGAAATTCTTCGTCCCGTCGATCGGGTCGACCACCCACTGCCGACCTGCGAGACGGACCGCGCCGCCGAATTCCTCGCCCAGTACGGCGTCGTCGGGTCGACGCTCGGCGAGGACGGCGCGCACGTCGGTCTCCACCGCGAGATCGGCGTCGGACACCGGCGTCAGATCGGGTTTGTCCGAGACCTGCAGATCCAGTGCACCGAAACGGGCCGCGGTGATCGCGTCGGCGCGGTCGGCCATCTCGAGGGCCAGCTGCAGATCAGACGGGTGCGATGCCATGCCCGGTAGGCTACTGGGCAGTTCGGGCGAGGCGAATTGTCCGAATCTCTCCTCCGGTCATCGGCCGGAGCGACGAAGTAGAGGAGTACGGGAGCAGATGGTCTCGGTCGTGTTGTTCGTCATGTTCGCGGTGCTGCTGACGTTCATGGTGCTCCAGTGGCGACGGGGTCGCGCCGGCGGAACCGGCGGTCTGTTCGGCGGCGGGGGAGTCGGTGCCGGCTTCGTCCAGGGCACCCTGACGGTCACCGGTGTCAGCGACCGTCCCGACGAGGGCGACCGCAACGACCAGATGTACTGCACCGTCTCGGGCACGATCATCGGCCCCGACACCGCGCCCACGAACGTCTACGGACACATGGTCGTCACCGGCAAGACGCCGTGGCCACAGATCGGTGCCGACATGCCGGTGGTCTACAAGCCCGGCAAGACCGACACCAGCTGGCGATTCGGCAGCCTCGAGGTCCCGCCCGCCGCGTGAGTCGCCCGTCGTCCCCGCGCCCCTCACCCCGCTGTGGGCGGCGCATCGCCGCCCAACACGTAGCCTGGTGAACCGTGCAACCCGACGTACAGACCGACCTCGACTCCCTCGACACCACCCTGACCACGGTCGAGAAGGTGCTCGATCTCGAGGAACTCGCCCGCCGCATCGACGAACTCGAGCACCAGGCGGCCGATCCCGAACTGTGGAACAACCAGGAACACGCCCAGCAGGTGACGAGTGAGCTGTCGCACGCGCAGGGTGAGTTCCGTCGGGTCACCGCGCTGCGCAGCCGACTCGACGACCTGCCCGTCCTCTACGAACTCGCCGAGGACGAAGAGGGCGACGACCGCACCACCGGCCTCGCCGACGCCGACGCCGAGCGAGCATCGCTGCGCGCCGACATCGAGGCGATGGAGGTCAAGACCATGCTCGCCGGCGAGTACGACGCCCGCGACGCCCTGGTCAACATCCGCTCGGGCGCAGGTGGCGTCGACGCCGCGGACTGGGCCGAGATGCTGATGCGCATGTATATCCGGTGGGCCGAGAAGCACGACTACGGCGTCGAGGTCTACGACACCTCCTACGCCGAGGAGGCCGGGCTCAAGAGCGCGACCTTCGCGGTCAAGGGCCCCTACATGTACGGCACCCTCTCGATCGAGATGGGCACCCACCGCCTCGTGCGGATCAGCCCGTTCGACAACCAGGGTCGGCGCCAGACGTCCTTCGCCGAGGTCGAGGTGCTCCCCGTCGTCGAGACGACCGACCACATCGACATCGACGAGAACGACCTGCGCGTCGACGTCTACCGGTCGTCGGGTCCGGGTGGTCAGTCGGTCAACACCACCGACTCCGCGGTGCGTCTGACCCACGTCCCCACCGGCATCGTGGTGACCTGTCAGAACGAGAAGAGTCAGTTGCAGAACAAGGTCGCCGCCATGAAGGTGCTGCAGGCCAAGCTGCTCGAGGTCAAGCGCAAGGAGGAGCGCGCCGAGATGGATGCCCTCAAGGGCGACGGCGGCTCCAGCTGGGGCAACCAGATGCGTTCCTACGTCCTGCACCCGTACCAGATGGTCAAGGACCTGCGGACCGAGTACGAGGTCAACAACCCGACCGCGGTCCTCGACGGCGATCTCGACGGTTTCATCGAGTCGGGCATCCGGTGGCGGATGGCCTCGGCAGACAGCTAGGAGCCGTGGTGCACACAGTTCTCCTCGCCGCCCCGACCCCGGCAGGCACCGACAAACTGGTCCGCTTCCTGTCGCTCCAGGGAGTGCAGATCGCCCTGTTCATCGTCGGCGCGATGATCATGACCCGGTTCATCCAGTGGGGCACCGCCCGCATCACCGGACGGATCGACCAGTCGTTCACCGAGAGCGACGAACTCGTCCGCTCCGAATCGGCGAAACACCGGCACTCGGTCGCCCAGGTCATCTCCTGGGTCGCCATCGTGATCGTCTACGTCATCGCGGTGTTCAACATCATCCGCGCACTCGGCGTGCCCATCACCGGATTCGTCGCACCGGCCACGGTCCTCGGCGCTGCGCTCGGTTTCGGCGCGCAGCGCGTGGTGCAGGATCTCCTCGCCGGGTTCTTCATCATCACCGAGAAGCAGTACGGCTTCGGTGACGTGGTGGAACTGACCATCGTCGGGTCGGTCGCGACCGCCGAGGGCACCGTCGAGGACGTCACGTTGCGCATCACCAAGATCCGCTCCGCCGACGGCGAGGTCATCACCGTCCCCAACGGCCAGATCGTGAAGGCCACCAACTTGTCGAAGGACTGGGCGCGGTCGGTGGTCGACATCCCGCTGCCGGTGGGCGCCGACATCAGCCGCGTCAACGAGATCCTCCACCGGATCGGCCAGCAGGCGTTCGCCGATCCCCGGATGCGGCCGCTGCTCCTCGACGAGCCGACGCCCATGGGCGTCACCGAGATGGAGGTCGACGGCGTCACCGTGCGCATCGTCGCGCGCACCCTGCCGGGCAAACAGTTCGAGGTGAGTCGCGATCTGCGGGCCCGGATCGTGCGGGCCTTCGGGCGGGCGGGCATCTCGCTGGCCCCCGGCGAGAGCATCGAGACCGGCGCGATGGTCTCCACGACGCAGCGGGAGGGCAGCGAATGAGCGAGAAGCGCTCCGACACCTCGGGTCAGCAGGTGTCGCTGACGAAGGCCGACCCGGCCGTGCCTCCCCGTCGCACGCTGCTGTCGCGGGTGCCGCGCCACCTGTTCGGCGGTCGCGCGCGGACGAGCACCGTGGTGCTGCTCCTCGTGTTCCTGGGACTGTTGCTGCTCTACGGCCAGCGCGCCGACTACTACAGCCGTCTGGACGAGGAGGCCGCCGCGGCGTCGGCGACCCGCACGGCGGCGCCGCGCACCACCGAGGAGACGCAGCAGTACACCGAGCCCACCACGACACGCAGCACACCGCGGTCGTCGAGCAGTGCCCCGTCGAGCTCGTCGACCACCGGCGATCAGCAGACGTCGCCGACCGACGGGTCGCCGTCCACGACGACCACCACACCGGGTTTCCAACTGCCCACCATCCCCGGCCTCGTGTTGCCCGGGCAGACACCGACCACCACGGCGGTGCGCTGACCCGCACGCCCCCGATCGCCCGACGCCCGTACGGTGCGGGACACCGGTTCGGTGTGACTGTTGTGGCTAGACTGGCCGCCGTGATCAGCCTGGACAACGTCACGATGAAGTACAAGGCCTCCGGCCGACCCGCCCTGCAGGGCCTGACCCTCGACGTCGACAAGGGCGAATTCGCCTTCCTCATCGGCCCGTCGGGATCGGGGAAGTCGACCTTCTTCCGGCTGCTGCTCAAGGAGGACAAGCCCACCAGCGGCGACATCCAGGTCGGTCAGTTCCACGTCAACAAGCTGCCCAGTCGCCGGGTGCCGCTGCTGCGCCAGTCGATCGGATGCGTCTTCCAGGACTTCCGGCTGCTCCAGCAGAAGTCGGTCGCCGCGAACGTGGCGTTCGCGCTCGAGGTGATCGGCAAACCGCGCTCGACCATCGAACGCGTGGTTCCCGAGGTCCTCGAGTACGTGGGACTCGCGGGCAAGGCCGACCGCATGCCCTACGAGCTGTCCGGCGGTGAGATGCAGCGCGTGGCCATCGCCCGCGCCATCGTCAACCGCCCGCTGCTGCTGCTGGCCGACGAGCCGACCGGAAACCTCGACCCGACCACCAGTGAGGAGATCGTCGACGTGCTCGACCGGGTGAACCGCCGCGGCACCACCGTGGTGATGGCGACCCACGACCGCCACATCGTCGACGCCATGCGTCGGCGGGTCCTCGAGTTCGACATGGGGCGGCTCGTGCGCGACGACCAGCGCGGCGTCTACGGGGTCGGCTGATGCGCGCCAGTTTCATCCTCAGCGAGGTCCTCAACGGTCTGCGCCGCAACGTCACCATGACGTTGGCGATGATGCTCACCACCGCCATCACGCTCGCCATGTTCGGCGGGGGACTCCTGGTGGTGCAGATGGCCGACAAGAGCCAGGACATCTTCCTCGACCGCGTCGAGATGCAGTTCTTCATCTCCGACACCGTCGCCGACGCCGACCCGGAGTGCCGGGCCGATCCGTGCGCGAGCCTGCGCAAGCAGATCGAGAACGAACCCGGTGTCGAGTCGGTGTCGTACGTCGACCGTGCCGCGGCGTTCCGGGACGCGAAGACCAAGACCTTCGCCAACAGTCCCGACATCGCGTCGATGATCCGCGAGAACACCCTGCCCGCGTCGTTCAAGGTGCGCATGTCCGACCCGAACCGGTTCGGCGCGGTCCTCGACAAGTTCCGGACGGCCAACGGGGTCGACGGGGTGCTCGACCAGCGCGAGCTCGTCAAACGGATCTTCAGCGTGCTCGACGGTGCCCGCAACGCCGCCTTCACCATCGCGCTGGTGCTCGCGCTCGCCGCGATCCTGTTGATCGCCAACATGGTTCAGGTGGCCGCGTACACCCGGCGCACCGAGGTCGGCATCATGCGGCTCGTCGGCGCGACCCGGTGGTACACCCAGCTGCCGTTCCTCCTGGAGGCCGTGGTCTCGGCCTTCGTCGGGTCGCTGCTCGCCGTCGCCGGACTGTTCGGTGCGAAGATCCTCTTCTTCGACCGCGCACTCGGCGACCTCTACGGCGTCAACATCCTCGCCCGCATCACCCTGGGCGACGTCGTGTTCGTCTCGCCGTGGCTGGTGATCGCCGGTATCGGGCTCGCGACCATCACCGGTTACGCGACGCTGCGCTTCTACGTGCGGATCTAGACCGCCCGTTCGAACAGGACGATGCGCATGTCGCGACCGAACTGGGCGGGTAGGTCCGCTTCGCGGATCACCTCGAAGCCCAGCGATCGGTAGTAGTCGACCATCGTGGTGTTGTGGGCGGCGGTGTCGAGTCGGAGCCGATCGTGGCCGGCGTCGCGGGTTGCCTGTGCCGCCCACTCGACGAGGGCGCGGCCCCACCCGTGGCCGGAGTGATCGCGGCGCACCATCAGCCCGTGGACGTACCCGGCCGGAGCGTCGTCGGCGCCCCAGAAATCGGGATCCGACCAGCAGAGTCGAACACACGCCACGATCTCGCCGTCGACCTCGGCGACATGCCATTCGCCGCGACGGGCGCCTCTGGCGATGTGATCGACGGTGAGCTCACCCTCCTGCCACTGGTTCACACCGGACGCCACGAGCCAACGCGCGAGACCGTCGCGCAGCGCCACGAGTGCCGGCGCGTCGGTGTCGGTGGCGGTGCGCAACTCGGGGAGCCGCAAGGGTGAACCGTCGGTCATGTTCGCGATGGTAACGATTGTGGTCGACAAAGAATTCGCCTGGCCCCGGTGTCCGCCGTAGGCTGGACTGTCGATCCGGACAACGACCCGAAGGAGGTGTCATGGCGAAGGAGAAGGGCCGCAAGGCCATCGCGACCAACCGCAAGGCGCGGCACAACTATTCGATCATCGACACCTACGAGGCCGGCGTCGCACTGCTGGGCACCGAGGTGAAGAGTCTGCGCGAGGGCAAGGCCTCGCTCGTCGACGCGTTCGCGACCATCGACAACGGTGAGGTCTGGCTGCGTGGACTGCACATCGCCGAGTACGGAAACGGGTCGTGGACGAACCACGCGGTGCGCCGCAACCGCAAGCTCCTCCTGCACCGACGCGAGATCGACGGTCTCACCGGCAAGATCCAGACCGGCAACCTGACCCTGGTTCCCCTGTCGATGTACTTCAACGACGGCAAGGTGAAGGTCGAACTCGCGCTCGCCCAGGGCAAGCAGGCCCACGACAAACGCCGCGCCATCGCCGAGCGCACCGCCGCACGCGAGGTCACGCGTGAACTCGGTCGCCGCGTCAAGGGCATGCCCGGCTGAGAGCCGTCACATCTCGGCGAACGGGGCGGCGTAGCGGAAGCTGCCCACCGCCGCGTCGGTCCACGCACTCAGGCGACGAGCCTGGAAGTGCTCGCCCCACCGTGGATCCGGTGCCACGACGTCGAGGTCGGCTGCGGTGCGGAATCCGAAGCGGGAGTAGTAGGCGGGATCGCCCAGCAGCGCGGCCACCGGGTATCCGAGTGCGTCGGTCGCGGCGACCACCGCGTGCACCAGCGCCGAGCCGACGCCGGCCGACTGGGCGTCGGGCCTCACCGCGAGAGGGCCGAGCCCGATCGCATCGACATAGCCGACGCGCGCCCGCGTTCAGACCACCACCCCGACGATGTCGGAGTCGGGGCGGACCGCCACCAGGGTCAGGCCGGCCACGACGTCGGGCCCGACGAGCAGACGTCGGGTGAGTTCGACCTCCGCCGGCTCGGAGTCGGGGGAGGTCTCGGAGGCGAATGCTGCCGCGATCACGGTGAGCGCGCTCGTCTGCTCACGGGTGTCGAGCGGTCTGATCAGCACGCCGCGACGCTATCTGGGCCCCTTCCTGCCGTGCGAGCGAATTTTCGCCGATCGGTGGGCGCGCGAAGCTGGGCCGACGAGCGCGGCCGGCGGTGAAATCGGAATGAATTCGTCGTTCCGGGTTGTTAGGATGAAGCGTTCGCTGCGTCAGGAGCGGACACCTACGGGGCTGAACGGTTTCGACTTGGTTCATCTAAGTAGGGGAAGCGTGTCGGTGCAGGCGAGAGACCACCGTGAGCGTCATCGCAACCAATTAAGCGCCGATTCCAATCAGCGCGACTACGCCCTCGCCGCCTGAGCGAGTGCTGGTCTGTCGGCCCGGGTGTGCTCCCGCCCCGGGTACCGGCATCATCAAGGGGGCTCACCGTCCGGCTCGGTCGCGGAGTCGGACGGGACAACCAACAGCGACTGGGATCGTCATCTCGGCTTGTTCGCGGGACCGAGAGATCCGAGTAGAGACGTAGCGAACTGCACACGGAGAAGCCCTACTGACATGACGAAGGACCCGGGTTCGATTCCCGGCAGCTCCACCACAGAACGGACCAGGACACCAGTCCTGGTCCGTTCTGCTTCTCCGGACCGCCGAACCGACATCGTCCGAATACAGGCCCGCCTCCGGCGTATCGCCGGAGGCGACGTTCCTGCCGGACGATGTCCGTCTTGCCGCATCAGGACACCGGCGGCGGCGGTGATGGAATGTCTCGACCGGGTGAGCGTGTTGGACCACAGGTGCCCCGCGAGATCCGTGCGGGCAGAGAATTGCTGGAGGACGCTTCATGACCTCGGTTCCGACCATTGCCCTCAACGACGGACGACAGATCCCGCAGCTCGGGTTCGGTGTTTTCCAGATCGAGCCGGACGACACCGCGAAGGCCACCCGCCTCGCGCTCGAGACCGGCTACCGCCACATCGACACGGCGCAGATGTACGGCAACGAGAAGCAGGTCGGCGAGGGCATCAAGGACTCGGGCATCGCCCGCGACGACATCTGGGTGACCACCAAGCTCAACAACGGCTTCCACCGTCCCGACGACGCGAAGCGCTCGTTCGACGAGAGCCTGTCAAAGCTCGGCCTCGACCACGTGGACCTGTTCCTCATCCACTGGCCGCTGCCCACGCAGTACGACGGCGACTTCGTCACCACCTGGAAGACCCTCATCGAGTTCCAGAAGGAGGGACGTGCCAAGTCCATCGGCGTCTCGAACTTCCAGCCCGCGCACCTAGACCGCCTCGCCGCCGAGACCGACGTCGTGCCCGCGGTCAACCAGATCGAGGTGCACCCTTACTTCGCGAACACCGAGGCTCGGAAGTACGGCGCCGACCACGGCATCGCGACCGAGGCATGGTCGCCGATCGCTCAGGGCAAGGTGCTCGACGACGACACGATCAGCGCCATCGCCGAGCGTGTCGGCAAGTCGACCGCGCAGGTCACACTGCGGTGGCACCTGCAGCACGACAACATCGTGTTCCCGAAGTCGGTCACGGAGTCGCGCGTCAAGGACAACTTCGACATCTTCGACTTCGAGCTGACCTCCGACGACATCGCCAAGCTCGACGGACTCGACAAGGGTGAGGACGGCCGCACCGGCCCCAACCCCGACACGTTCGATTACATCCCCGACTGACCTATAGGTCAGAGGACCCGCACCACCGATCGACCCCGGATCAGCCCACTGTTCCGGGGTCGATCCGGTTGTGCAGCCAGGGCAGCGCCTCGGCGAACGACTGCGCGCCGAAAGCCCAGGTGTGCGGCCCGACGGAGTAGCGCTCGGAGGTGCTGATGCCCACCGACCGGGCGATGGCCGACAGTTCTCGCGCCGCCTCGGCCTGGCTCGAGACGATCGCGCCGTCCTTCTTGCTGCGGTGGCCCTCGGAGCGGAACCATCCGGCGACGTCGGTGTAGCGCCCGTGGGCACGCATCACCGTGGCCGGGTCGAAGCGGTCCCAGGCCCGGCTGTCACCGCCGTACAGGGCCTTGATGGTGCTCTGTTTGTTGCCGACATTCGGACCGATGTCGCCGGAGATGTCGACGAACGTCGCGAACTTCTCGGGGTGGCGCACCACGAGATCGATCGCGCAGGTCCCGCCCATCGACCATCCGACGACAGCCCAGTTCCGTGCCGCCGAGGCCGCCCCGAAATGCGAGATGACGTAGGGGCGCACCTCGTCGGTGATGTGGGTGTCGACGTTGCCGCGCGGACCGTCGACACACTCGGTGTCGGTGGTGAGGTTCCCGCTCGGATCGACCAGCACAAGGATCGGCGCCCGGCCACCGTGGTCGCGGGCATAGGCATCGGAGATGGCGAGGGCGTCACCGCTGCGCACCCAATCCTGCGGGGTGTTCACGACGCCACCGATCATGATCACCGCGGGCAGGGGTGGGGGAGTCGCGCCGGTGAACCACGCCGGCGGGAGGTACACGTACTCGGTGCGGGGATGGAACCGACTGATCGCACTCGGGGTGCGGATGGCGACCACCCGCCCGTTCTTCACCGTCTCCGGTCGATTCCGGAAGGTGACGAGCTTCGCGACCGTCGTCTCGTTCGGCAGCGGCTGCGCGGTGAGGCCGGCGACCGCGCGATCGAGGGTGGGGTAGTAACCCGACCACTGATTGACCGACAGGGCCAGGCAGAACACCGCCAGCACGATCGCGAACGCCATCGACACGTGCTGCCACCACCGACCCGATCGGATACCGACGATGGTCAGGATCACCACCGCCGACCCGACCACGGTCCACACCCAGAACAACGTCGGCGCCGAATCCGGCGACAGGCCGCGCGCGTCGAGGATCACGTAGACGATGACCGCGACCACCGCGCCGACCGCGGCCGCGACGGGCACCCAGAGCACGCGCCACCGCCGGGTCCGCCACCCGATGGCGGCCAGGACCACCGCCACGGTCACGACCTCGGCGACGGTCGGGAACCAGCCCGACAGCAGGTGGATCACGAGGCCCGAACTGTGCCCCGGTGGGGTGTACGACCACGCCAGCACGCTGGTCGGACCACCCGACACCGAACGGTCGGCGCCGACCGTGACCACAGAACTCACCTGATGATGATGCAACCGTCAGCTGCCCGGATGCTGTGAAACCGAGAAGGAAACGCGGTCATCACCGGTGGGGCTGATCACACCGCGCGTCGTCGGTGACGGACGCCCGCCTCGGAGTCCCGGTCGAGTGCCGCAGAAGCGTCAGTCGAGCGCCGCAGAGGCCTCAGTCGAGTGCCACAGAAGCGTCAATCGAGTGCCTCGGTGACGAAGTCGAGCGCGGTCCGCTGCCACCAGAACAGGTGGTCGAGCATCGCGTGACCGCCGTCGGGGACCGGGATGTACGTCGCGTCGAGCCCTCGTTCGCGCAGCTCGGCGACGCCGCGTTCGGTGCGGTGGGGATAGGTGCGGGTGTCGGCGGTGCCGTGCATCGCGACCACCCGGACACCGGCGTGGATGCGGCGCCAGTCGGCGAACTGCCACCACGGCGCCAGTGCGAGGAGCCCGTGGACGCGCTCGTCGGCGGCGAGTTGCGCGCCCACCCGGCCACCCATCGAGTGCCCGACGAGGTGCACGGGGACACCGGGGTGACGCTGCGTCATGCGGTCGAGCGCGGCACGTGCGTAGGGCATCGGACTGTTCTGTCCGCCGTTCCAGCCGTACACCCGGTAGCGGACCTGATGCACCGCGACCCGTCGGCCGAACCGTGCGGCGATGGAGCCGGTGAACGGGTACATCCGCAGCGCCGACGGCGACCGCCACGACGACGGTGCGTAACTGACATCGGTGCCTCCCGGCAGCACCAGAACGATCGCCTCCGGCGCCATCGCCGCCCCCTCGTGTGCGCTCCGACCGTGAACGGTCACAACCATCCCCGGTTGTCGTTGGCCGGACATATCTCTGTGGCGACACTACCGAGTGGTGATCTTTGGCAGAATCCTCGCCAGCGCAGCTGTGTTCGCGCGCGGACGACGAGCGAAGGAACCAGACTCCCCATGGCGCACGAGCGGGCCGGCACACCGGCACTCCCCGAAGATCTCGTCGACGTCAGCGCGCTCGAGGATGCCTACTACTCGACGGTGCCCGATCCGGACGATCCGCTGCAGCAGGTCGTGTTCGGTACCTCGGGCCATCGCGGATCGAGCTTCGACGCCGCGTTCACCGAATCGCACATCATCGCGACCACCGCGGCGATCGTCGACTACCGGCGCGGTGCGGGTATCGACGGGCCGCTGTTCATCGGTCTCGACACCCACGCCCTGTCGCGGCCGGCGTGGCGTACGGCGATCGAGGTCCTCGTCGCGGCCGGGGTGACGGTGATGGTCGACGACCTCGGCCGCTTCACCCCGACACCGGCATTGAGCCACGCCATCATCGTGCACAACGCGGGGACCGGTCCGCGGGCCGACGGCATCGTGGTGACGCCGTCACACAACCCGCCCCGAGACGGCGGGTTCAAGTACAACCCACCCGACGGGGGTCCGGCGGACTCCACCATCACCTCCCAGATCGCCGCCCGCGCGAACGAGTTGCTGCGCTCGGGTGTGGGCGCTGTCGCCCGCGTCCCGTTCGAGCGCGCGATCGCAGGCGACCTGGTCGTGAAGTACCCGTACAGCACCACCTATGTCGACAACCTCAAGAAGGTCGTCGACATGGACGCGATCCGGTCGGCGGGCGTGCGGATCGGCGCCGACCCGCTCGGCGGCGCGTCGGTCGGCTACTGGGCCGAGATCGGCTTCATGTACAGCCTGGCCGAGCTGACCGTCGTCAACCCGACCGTCGACCCGCAGTTCGGCTTCATGACGCTCGACACCGACGGCAAGATCCGGATGGACTGCTCGTCGCCGAACGCCATGGCGTCGTTGATCGCCGTTCGCGACACCTACGACATCGCCACCGGCAACGACGCCGACGCCGACCGGCACGGCATCGTCACCCCCGACGGCGGGTTGATGAACCCGAACCACTTCCTGGCCGTGGCCATCGACTACCTGTTCACCCACCGGCCCGACTGGAACCCCTCGGCCGCGGTCGGCAAGACCCTCGTGAGCTCGTCGATGATCGACCGCGTCGTCGCGTCGATCGGCCGCCGCCTCGTGGAGGTGCCGGTCGGGTTCAAGTGGTTCGTCCCCGGGCTCATCTCCGGCGACATCGCGTTCGGCGGCGAGGAGAGCGCCGGCGCCTCGTTCCTGCAGCGCGACGGCGGCGTGTGGTCGACCGACAAGGACGGCATCATCATGGCGCTGCTGGCGTCGGAGATCCTCGCCGTGACGGGGAAGTCGCCGTCGCAGCGGTACGCGGAGATGGTCGAGGAGTTCGGCAGCCCGTCGTACGCGCGCATCGACGCGCCGGCGAGCCGCGCACAGAAGGCGGTGCTCGCCGAACTGTCGGCCTCACAGGTGTCGGCGACGTCGCTGGCCGGTGAACCGATCACCGCGATACTCACCGAGGCGCCCGGCAACGGCGCCGCGATCGGTGGGCTCAAGGTCGTCACCGAGAACGCCTGGTTCGCTGCGCGACCGTCGGGCACCGAGGACCTGTACAAGATCTACGCCGAATCCTTCACCGGTCCCGAACATCTCGCGACGGTGCAGTCCGAGGCCCAGGCGCTCGTCGATTCGGTGTTGCAGGCCTGAGCGGCGCGGTGCGAGACCCCGCCACCGCGTGCCGGCCGGCCGCAGGCGAGGACTCAGATTCTTCTCAGTCGGTGTTGTCTATCGTGTGGGCATGAGCAAGCCCAACCGGCCGCCGGTCAAGCGGGGTCCCAGCTACAAGCCCAGCGCGACCTCGAGCCGCAGCACCTACCTCCTGGTCGCGGTCGCGGTGGTCGTCATCGCGGTGGTCGTCATCGGCGGTGTGATCTGGAACAGTCAGCGCGACAAGGGCAGTGCCGATCAGAACGTGCTCGCCCAGAACGCGAGCCTCATCATCGGACGGGCCGACGCGCCACACACCATCGACGTGTTCGAGGACTTCCAGTGCCCGTACTGCAAGCAGTTCGAGGCGTCGTCGGGCCAGGCCATGGTCGACGCCGCGAACGCGGGGAAACTGCGGGTCCGCTACCACCTGCTGACCTTCCTCAACCGCAACTCCGGCTCGGGTGACTACTCCTCGCGGGCGGCCGGGGCGGCGCTGTGTGTGGCACGCGCAGGCGATCAGGACACGTTCCTGAAGTACCACACCAAGCTCTACGACGAACAGCCCGCCGAGGGCGGTGACGACCCCGACAACGCCGCACTCGCCCAGAAGGCGGCCGCGGTCGGTGCCTCGGCACAGACCCAGCAGTGCATCGCGAACGGGTCTGCCGTCTCCGAGGCGAACACCTCTGCCCAACAGTCGCTCACGCAGCTCAGCAAGGCCCTGGGCGGGCAGGCGGGTACACCGACGGTGCTCTCCGGCGGCCAGGCCGTCTCCGGGATCCTCGACGGTCCGCAGTGGGTGGCACAGCTCGTCGGCGGCACATCGCAGAGCTGAGCGGGCGACCGGTCGCGCGCGGCGGGGATTTGGTCGCCCGACTCGCGGTGGTGTAATTTCTTCACGGACGCAACGGCGATGGAAACGGTGCGTGTACACAACTGAACACGGGGCTATGGCGCAGCTGGTAGCGCACCACACTGGCAGTGTGGGGGTCAGGGGTTCGAGTCCCCTTAGCTCCACTTCTCCGACGTTTTTTCGTCGGATTCACTCACCCGTCACCGCAGATGTACTGCAGGTGATGTCGTCGGTGTCGTCACCGATCTCCCGCTCGTCCGGTCTCATCATCTGTTGAGAATCGTCGGCGTGTACGTGGCGGTGGACGCGTGCATTGTCGGCGGATCGGCGATCGCGCTGTCCGACGCGAAAAGAACTGCCCGACAAAAAGGCCATCCGCATCGTTAGACGATGCCGGATGGCCGATGTGTGCGACCTCGGCAGTCGCCGATGGTTCGCGATTGTGGTGAGTCTCAGTGGGCGGCTTCGAAGGCCTCGACGACCTCGATGGGGATACGGCCCCGATTGCTGACCTCGTAGCCATTGCTGTTGGCCCAGTCGCGAATTGCCTGTGTCTGCTCTTTGGAACGTGCGGCGCCGCCGGTGGCGGTCGGACGCTTCAGTGCACGCCGCCCTGCAACCGAGCGCGAGACCTCGGCGTACTTCTCCAGGGAATCGCGGAACTGCTGCGCATGTTTGGGCGATGTGTCGAATTCGTACTGGCGACCGTCGAGTGACCACCGCACCGTTTCGAATTCGTCCAGAACCTTGCCGTCGATGTCGTCAATGAACTGAACTATCTGCTTTTTGGCCATGCTCGGGTGGATCCCTTCGAAGTTCTCTGGTCGGTCATGGAAAAGATTAGATGACCACAATCATTTCGGCAATCAATTGCTTTTATCGCGCGTCGCCGATCTTCGAGATGTTGCTGCAGAAGCGTCCGAGAACGATCGGCAACAATTGATCTATGCGTGTGCGAATCGTACGAAACGGATGGAGATAACTGGACCAATGCTCAGTTCTCTCGAATAGCGGAGGGCGCCGCGGTGTGTCGCACACGACTCCCCGGAGATCACGGATCGCGACGATCGTCGGCTATCGTGGTGAGGAAAGCTTCGCCCGTCAGCGGGCGACTTGCGTCGTAGAACGCTTCTTCACCGCCGATTCTTCGGTGAGTCGATTCCTTCGTACGGCGAACGGACGCGCACACCTGCGTGTTCGCCACTGACTTCATGTGCGCACCAGCGCACCGTTGCGCCGCCGTGGAGTCCACTGCCCGAAAGGCATTTTGTGAGCAACACCGAATTCAGCACGCTCGGCGTGCCCGCCCCGATCGTCGCCGCACTCGCGGCCGACGGGAAGACCACCGCATTCCCGATCCAGGTCGACACCCTCCCGGACACCCTCGCCGGCCGTGACGTCCTCGGCCGCGGCAAGACCGGATCCGGCAAGACCCTCGCGTTCTCGATCCCACTCGTCGCCCGCATCGCGGCCGGAGGCACCGGCGGCACCCGTCGTCGCGGCCGTCCGCGCGCTCTGGTGCTCGCGCCGACCCGCGAACTCGCCACCCAGATCTCGGCCGTCGTCGAACCGCTCGCCGCCGTGTACGGCATGCGCGCCACCACGATCTTCGGCGGCATCAACCAGAAGCGACAGGTCGATGCCCTCAACGGCGGCATCGACATCGTCGTCGCCTGCCCCGGACGCCTCGAGGACCTCCTCGAGCAGCGGCACCTCACCCTCGACGAGGTCGAGCTGACCGTCATCGACGAGGCCGACCACATGGCCGATCTCGGCTTCCTGCCCGCGGTCACCCGCATCCTGTCGAAGACGCCGTCGAACGGACAGCGTCTGCTGTTCTCGGCCACCCTCGACAACGGGGTCGACAAGCTCGTCAAGCGCTTCATGCACAACCAGGTGATGCACTCGGTCGACGAGGCGAATTCACCGGTCGCCGCGATGACCCACCACGTGTTCGAGGTCGCCGACACCGGCGCCAAGAACGACCTCGTGGAGGTGCTCGCGTCGGGAACCGGCCGCCGGATCCTGTTCATGCGCACCAAGCACCAGGCGAAGAAGCTCGCGAAGAAGCTCACCAGCGCGGGCATCCCGGCCGTCGACCTGCACGGGAACCTCTCTCAGCCACAGCGCGACCGGAACCTCGCCGCGTTCGGTGAGGGTTCGGTGAAGGTGCTCGTCGCGACCGACGTCGCCGCGCGTGGCGTGCACGTCGACGACGTCGAGCTCGTCATCCACGTCGACCCGCCGGCCGAGCACAAGGCCTACCTGCACCGCTCGGGTCGTACCGCGCGTGCGGGCAACGCCGGCGACGTTGTCACCATCGCCCTGCCCGAGCAGCGGGCCGACCTGCGTCGCCTGCTGAAGCGGGCCGCGATCGACGTCGCCCCCAGTCGTGTCACCGCATCGTCGGCGGCCGTCACCGATCTCGTGGGCGACATCGCCGAGCGCATCGCGCCGACGCCCGAGCCCATCCGTACCCAGGTCGCGGCCGGTCGTGGTCCCCGTCAGGGTGGCGCGCCGCGCAACGGTGCCCGTGGTGGCTCCGGTCGTCGCGGCGGCGGCGGCGGTGGCGGGTCCTCTGCCGGTGGCCGCGGCCGTCGGTCGGCGTCGTCCCACGGTGGCGGATCGGGCACACGTCGCCCCGATCACGCCCGCACCGCCTGATCGATCGCCCGCGAACAGATCGCACGACGAACGCCCGGCCCCGCGAGGGTCCGGGCGTTCGTCGTCTGTGCCGGTGGGTCGTCGCGCTCAGGCGCTCGTGGACGCTGCGCTCAGGCGCTCGAGGACGCTGCGCTCAGGCGCTCGACGACGCCGCGATCAGTGCGATCAGCACGATGACGAGGACGATGATCGTCAAGGCGATCGCGATCCACCCGAGGACACGACCGGCCACCGCCATGCCGCGGCCGTCCTGTGACCCGTGGGCGGCGTCGATCTCCGCGATGGCCATGTTGCCCAGGATGACCGCCGGGATGCCGACGAACAGCAGGCACGTGAGGAACGACGCGATGCCGCAGACGAGCGCGGCGATCGCCTTGCCGTTGGTCGTCGACCCCATCGGTGTGCCGTAGGGGTTGAGGTACGCCGGTGCGCCGCCACCGGCCTGTGGGTACGGCGCTCCCGCATACGGCTGTTGCCCGTACGGGGACTGACCGTAGGCGGGGTTCGGTTGGCCGGCACCGGGGTTCTGGGGGTAGCCGTACCCGGTGTCCGCCGGTGGCGGATATCCGTATCCGGGTTGCTCGGTCGGCTGTTCGTCGCGACCGGCGTCGGGCTGCTTGTCCAGTGACGGGCGATACGCCGCGTCGTCGGACCCGGGGTCGGAGGGCGGATATGTCATGTCGTCCTCCTCGGACGTCGTGGATGACCTGGCCTGGTGCCTGCGAGCATAGGCCGATGTCGTTTGTATCCTCGACGCTGTGAGCGCGCAGAGGAACCGGGCCGTCCCGGTGATCGTGGTCGCGGGTTTCCTCGGCGCCGGCAAGACGACACTGCTCAACCATGTGCTGCGGACCGCTGCCGGCCGTCGAATCGGTGTGGTGGTCAACGACTTCGGCGCCGTCTCGATCGATGCGTTGTTGGTCGCCGGCGCCGTCGACGGCGCGGTCACGTTGGGCAACGGGTGTATCTGCTGCACCGTCGACGCCGACTCCCTCGAGACCGTCCTCGCCGGACTGGTGGCACCGTCGGCCGGACTCGACGCCGTCGTCATCGAGGCCAGCGGACTCGCCGAACCCACGACGCTCGTGCGGATGGTGACCGCCGCCGCCGGACCCCGGATCGCCTACGGCGGCCTGATCTATCTGGTCGACGCCGAACACGTCGAGCAGACGCGGGCCCGCCACCCCGAGATCGATCGCCACATCGCGATCGCCGACCTCGTCCTGGTCAACAAGTCCGACCGTGTCGCGGCCGATGTGCTCGCCGACGTGAGGGCCTCACTCCGGGAACTGAACCCCACGGCGGCATTGCACGTCACCGATCACGCCGCCGTCGACGCGGCCATGCTGTTCGACCCGGTCGAACGCGCCGCCGACACCGGTCCGCGACAACTCGAGCTCGCCGACCTGCTCGACGACACCACCCACGACCACCGGCATCTCCACGACGGCTATCAGTCCGTCGCGCTGACCGTCGACGATCCGCTCGATCCCCGGCGACTCGCGGCCTTCCTCGAGCGCCCGCCGGCCGGGACCTACCGGGTGAAGGGCGTGACGCACTTCGATGTCGCGGGCCACCGCGGGGCCTTCTCGGTGCACGCCGTCGGTGGCCACGTCACCGTCGCCGACATGCCCGCCGATCACCCGCGGTCGACCGACCTGATCGTCATCGGGTCCGGGCTCGACGTCGCCGCGGTCCGCCGTGACCTCGCGACGGTGGTCCGTGGAGACGATCCCGTCGACCGACAGTCGATGCTCGCCGTCACCCGCTACCGGGCGCCGCGGAGGCGGGCGTCGTGAGTTCCGCCGGTCGCGGACCCGACCTCGAGCAGGCCATCCGCGACCTGCTGGATCGTCGCGCGGTCACCTCGTCGATCTGTCCGTCCGACGTCGCCCGCGCGGTGCGACCGGACGACTGGCGGCCGCTGATGGAACCGGTCAGGCAGGCGGCGACACGGCTCATGGAGGCCGGCGAGGTCCAGATCACCCAGCGTGGTGAGGTCGTCGACCCGACGACCGCGCGCGGTCCGATCCGCATCCGCCGACCGCGCGACTGACGCCGATCCCTCGCCTGCGTCCAACGATCGTGCATCGTCTCGGTCACGTCCGGGCAACGAAAACCCCGCGGTCGCCGAACGGGTGGGGGAGTAAGTCTCGACTACTGGTTCACTGTTACTGATGTGGCGCGTGTGACTCATGCGTGCCGACGGCAACCGTGATCGACGAGAGGAGCGCCGCAGTCGACCGTGCTCGAGTCGCTGCGCACCCGCCCATGATCTCTTCCCCCCTCCAGTTCACTCGCACGCGGCGTTCGGCGATCGGCGCGGCCGCCGTGATGATCACCGCGAGCATGATCTGTGTGCCGTCCATCGCCTCGGCGGCCCCGGCCACACCCGCCCCGGCGCCCTCGAGCCCGGCGCCGGCCGCGCCCGCGCCGGAGAAGAAGGACGCGCTCGCCGGCAAGACCGTCTTCCTCGACCCCGGACATCAGGGATCGGCCGCGGGTCACGACCTGCGCAAGCAGGTCGCCGACGGACGCGGCGGCAAGAAGGACTGCCAGACCACCGGTGCGACCGGCGTGAACAAGGCCGCCGAGCACACGGTGAACTGGGACGTGGTGTCGCTGGTGAAGGCGGGCCTCGAGAGTCAGGGTGCGAAGGTCGTGCTCAGTCGGCCCGATGACACCGGGTGGGGCGGCTGCGTCGACGAGCGCGCCGCCGCGGCGAACGCGTCGAAGGCCGATGTCGCGGTGAGCGTGCACGCCGACTCGACCTCGGCGGCCGCCGACCCGGCCAAGAAGGGCTTCCACATCATCGTGCCGCAGCTCCCGGTGCCCGACGCCACGGTCAGCGCCGTGCAGGCGACCACCGGTCGCACCGCGGCGAACCTGATGCGCGACGCGTTCCTGAAGGCCGGCTTCCCCGGCGCCAACTACGCCGGTGTCGTCAACGGCATCCAGACCCGCGCCGACATCGCCGCGGTCAACCTCACGAAGGTCCCGGCGGTGTTCATCGAGATGGGTAACCTCTCGAACCCGCAGGAGGCCGACGCCCTCGCCGCGAAGTCGGGTCAGGTCAAGTACGCGGTGGCCATCATCGACGGCATCGTCAAGTACCTGCTGTCCACCCCGTCGGCGAACCGGTTGAGCCCGAGTCTTCCTCAGGGCAGCCAGAACTCGCCCGCCACCGGGGAGACGCCGGCCGCGCCGAATGCCAACGGCATCGACCTCAGCGGCCTGCAGGCGATCGTCCCGCTCATCGGTCAGCTCATCGACAGCAAGGACCCGACCGCGATCCTCACCCTGTTGCAGGGCCAGGGACAGGACGCGTCGTCGCAGATCCTGAAGTCGCTGCTGTCGGTGGTCTATTCGATCTTCGGCGGCAAGCTCCCCTTCTGAGGGCGGTCGGTGCCGATAGGCTGGGCCCATGAGCGTCCGGGATCTGCTTGTCATGCGCACGCCCGTTCCGACCCTCGCCGGACGCGCGGTTCTCGTCACCGGTGCGGCGAGCGGGATCGGCAAGGCCACCGCGATCGCCGCGGCCGACGCCGGTGCGCGGATGGTCCTCACCGACATCGACGGCCCCCGCCTGGCCGAGACGGTCACCGAGATCACCGGACGCGGCGGACAGGTCCTGTTCTCGCGGTCCGGTGACGTCAGCGATCACGAGTGGGTGAGTGAGTTCGCCGCGGCGGTCGAGGCCGACCACGGCACGATGGACGTGGTGATGAACATCGCCGGGGTCTCGGCGTGGGGGACGGTGGAGAATCTGCGCCACGAGACGTGGCGCAAGATGGTGGACATCAACCTGATGGGTCCCATCCACATCATCGAATGCTTTGTGCCGCAGATGGTCCGACGTGGTTCCGGTGGCCACCTGGTCAACGTGTCGTCGGCGGCGGGCCTGATGGCGCTGCCGTGGCACGCCGCCTACAGCGCCAGCAAGTTCGGCATCCGGGGCGTCTCGGAGGTCCTGCGCTTCGACCTCCGCCGCCACAGGATCGGCGTCTCGCTGGTGTGTCCCGGTGCGGTGGCCACACCGCTGGTCGGCACCGTCGACATCGCCGGCGTCGACACCAGCGACCCCCGGATCGTGGCCGCCGTGCGTCGTTTCGAGAAGCGCGCCGTGACACCCGAGCGTGCGGCCGAGGCGATCATCGCCGGCGTCACCCGCAACCGGTGGATGGTCTACACCTCGACCGACATCCGTCTCGGATACTGGTTGTCGCGAAAATTCGCGTGGCCCTACGAGATCGGCATGAGGATCGCCAACGACCAGTTCGATCGACTCGCCCGCGTCACCGCGACGTCGGCGCCGCGGGACGACCGGTCACTGCGACGCTGACCACCACGTGTCGAACGGCGTGACCGGGACGGTCCGCTTGTGGCGCGTGCGGACGAACAGTCCCTCGACGGTCTCCGCGACGTCGTCGGGTACGTCGCGGCCCTCGAGGTAGTCGTCGATCTGGGCGTAGGTCACGCCCAACGCCTCCTCGTCGGGAAGCGCCGGACGGTCGTCCTCGAGATCGGCGGTCGGGACCTTCGCGGTCACCGAGTCCGGCGCACCGAGGTGGCGCAGGATCTGTGCACCCTGTCGCTTGGTGAGTCCCGTCAACGGGGTGAGATCGACACCGCCGTCGCCGAACTTGGTGAAGAACCCGCTGACCGCCTCGGCGGCGTGGTCGGTCCCCACCACCAGCAGCGAGTCCTGCCCGGCGAGGGCGTACTGCGTCACCATCCGCACCCGCGCCTTGATGTTGCCGCGCACGAAGTCTCGCAACGGTTCACCGAGGGCATCGCCCGCGACCGAACCGATGGCGTCGGAACCGGGCTTGATGTTGGTGACGACCGTGCGGTCGGGGGCGATGAACCGCAGGGCGATCTGTGCGTCGGATTCGTCGGCCTGCTCGCCGTAGGGGAGGCGGACCGCGACGAAAGTGGCCTCGCCGCCGCCTGCGCGGATCTCCTCGACGGCCTGCTGGCACAGCTTCCCGGCCAGTGAACTGTCCTGTCCACCACTGATTCCCAGCACGAAACCGGCCGCGCCGCTCGCTGCGAGGTAGCCCGTGAGGAAGTCGACGCGACGCCTGATCTCGGCGTCGGGGTCGATCTCGGGGAGTACCTCGAGTTCGGCGATGATGGACTTCTGGAGAGGCCGCATCGCTTCATGGTAACCAGTGTCGGCGTGGCACGCTGAGGTCGTGAACGCAGATCACCCGGGGTCGGTGCACACCAAGACCCGCGCCGACGCCCACCCCGACTTCTTCGCCGCCGAGGCCGCGGGGTTGCGCTGGCTCGGGTCTGCCGGTGCGCCCGTGGTCGAGGTGATCGACGTGGCGCGGGATCGGATCGTGCTGTCGCGCCTGTCGCAGGCGCGACCCGACCGTGACGCGGCGCAGCGGTTCGGCCGTGCGCTGGCTGCGGTCCACGATGCGGGAGCGGAGTCGTTCGGCGCGAAGCCGGACGGGTTCGAGGGGCAGGTGTTCATCGGCAGCCGTCCGATGCCGTGTCGTCCCGCCCGATCGTGGGGCGAGTTCTACGCGACCCAACGGGTGGCCGATTTCCTCGACATCGCCGTCGAGGCGGGCAACCTCACCGCCGCCGACGAGCGGGACACGCGGGCGGCCTGTGACCGTGTCGCCTCGGGGGAATTCGACGACGACGAGCCTCCGGCGCGTCTGCACGGCGACCTGTGGAACGGCAACGTCATGTGGACGCCCGAGGGTGTGGTCATGATCGATCCGGCCGCGCACGGCGGTCATCGCGAGACCGATCTGGCAATGCTCGCGCTGTTCGGGTGCCCGCTGCTCGATGCGATCGTCGGGGGCTACGGGGAGGTGCATCCGCTCCGGGTGGGTTGGCGGGACCGGGTTGCCCTGCATCAGTTGCACCCACTCGCGGTGCACGCTGCCGGCCACGGGCCGGGTTATGGGCAAGCATTGGGTGAAGCGGCGCGTGCGGTGCTCAGGTCGTGAGCACGATCAGGGATTGACCCCGCGGTAGCGGGCACGCGGGATCGGCGGGAGATCGCCGGGACGCGGTGCCTCCTCACGGCTCGGCGGCGGGCGACGACGACCGGTGCCGTCGCTGCGCGGCGGGACCTCGCGTTCGCTGCGGGGGACGGCAAGGTCGCGTTCTCCCCGCGGCGGCGGCCGGCGGCGGGCCGCCTCGTCGTCACGGCGGCGCGCCGCAGCGTCCTCGGCTGCGGATCGTCGTGGTGCAGGTGCGTCCCATCGCGACGCCGGTGTCGGTGCGACGTCGGTGCGGCGGTGTCCGGTGAGGGGTGCGGGTGTCGACCGTCCTCGTTCGGTCGGGGTGCGGTCGGACCGGGAGGCGCGCTCGGCGCCCGGCCTGCGGTTGGTGACGCGCGTGGGCTCGTCGGCGATGCGCCGCGCACGCGAGCGTTCGGCGTCGTCGGAGCGGGGTGCGGAACCGCGGGCGGCGGTCCGACGAGTCGTGCGGGCGCCGGCATCGGTCGCTGCGTCATCGCCCTTGGCGGCGGTGGTACGGGTCCGGGTGCGTGTGGTCGCCTTCGTCGCGTGGTGGCGAGCCGAGCGCCTGGGCGTCGATTCTGTGCGGCCCCGGGTCAGCAGCGCGCGACCGACACCCAGCACGGCGACCGCGATGAAGGTCCAGGCCATCAACGGGAAGGTCTTCGCGATCGGGAGCATGACGTTGAGGATCAGCTGCCGCAGACCGGAACCGGAGTCGGCCTTGAGGAGATAGAGGGTGATGAGCGCGACGCCGAACGCGATCAGCGGTGGCTGCGAGATCGCGGTGAACAGCGAACGACGACGCACGGCGAGAACGGCGACCACGCAGCCGATGAAGTAGAGGATCCGGTAGGTGGTGGAGAGTCCGTCGGTGTTCGATGCGTCGATGATCGCGCCCGCGACGGTCGGCACCAGGGCGATCAGGACTGCACCCCACCAGGGCACACCGCGGACCGTCGGCAGTACCGATTGCTGTTCGGTGGGGATCCCCGAACGCGTCTGTTGGGCAGAGAACACAGGTAGACGGTACCGGGTGGATCGTCGATGACGGTTCCGGCCGACCCGCGTGGCGTGGCCGTTCGCGGCATCGGGAGCGGTGTGCGGTCAGCCCGCGTCGCTGCTGCGCACCGCCCGGATGGTCGCGTCGACGGCCGGGGTGGTGTGCGGTGCGTCGTCGGCCGCGCCGTAGAAGGCGTCGAGTTCGCCCAGTTTGCGCGCGGTGACGAGCACCCGGGACTCCATCGCACCGACGGTCGCGTTGAACGACTCGACCGCCTTCCCGATCGAGCCGCCGAGACGGTCGAGGTGCCCGGTGAGGGTGCCCAGCCGGTGGTACAGCTCACGGCCCAGCGCATGGATCTGCTCGGCGTCGCGGGCCATGGCGTCGTCGCGCCAGGTCAGCGCGACGGTCTTGAGCAGTGCGATGAGACTCGACGGCGTCGCGATCACCACGTTGCGGCCGAAGGCGTATTCGACGAGGTCCGGATCCATCCGACAGGCGGCCTCCAGGATGGGGTCACCCGGGACGAACAGCACCACCATCTCGGGGGTGCGGGCCACCGCCCGCCAGTACTGCTTGCCCGCCAGGGCGGTGACATGGGCGCGCAGGGCCGCGGCGTGATCGGTGAGCAGGCGCCGTTCGCGACTGACGTCGTCGGTGGCGACGGCGTCGAGGTACGCCTGCAGGGGCACTTTCGCGTCGACCACGATGTCGCGGTCCGACGGCAGGTGCACCACGAGGTCGGGACGCAGACCCGACTCGGTGGTGAACTGCGGCGAGAAATCGCAGTAGCGCGTCATGCCGGACGCCTCGACGACCTTCTGCAGGTGCATCTCGCCCCACCGACCCCGCAGCTGTGGTGTGTGCAGGGCGTTGGCCAGTCGCTGCGTGTACGACCCCAGCTGCGTCGACGCGGCCCGCACCCCGTTCACCTGTTCGCTCAATCCGGCGAACGAGCTGATGCGGGAACGCTCGGTGCGTGCGAGCTCCTCGGCGAGACGGCCGAGGGTGTCGTGCAGGGGTCCGACGATGGAGGCGACCTGCGTCCCGATCGCCCCGGACTGACGGCGGGCGGCGTCCTCGCTCGCGGCGGCCAGAGCCTGGGACAGCAGTGCGTGGCTCTCGCGGATCGCCGCCGAGCGCGCCGCGTACACCCACCATCCGGCGGCGAATCCGATGACGATGCCGACGACCGCGGCGAGGACAGTGGTGACACTCATGGCGTCATCGTGCCTCCTGCGTCCGACAGACCCCCGGTATCGATTCGGTACGGAAGGGACGCGTGGGGCGACCAGATGGGCAATACTCGCCCGATGATCCGGTCCAGAGCAGTTCGGTGTGCGGTGGTCTCATCGGTGGCGCTCGTCGTCGCGACCCTGTGTGGTGTCCCCGGGACCGGCGCTGCGGCGCCGGCGGCCGTGCGCTACACGGTGGTGGGTTTCGGCGCCGCCACCCCGAACAGCATGGATGTCTACGAGTCGGGTGACGCGACGACCTTCACCCTGGCCGCGAAGGGCGCGTACCGGCCGTCCGCCGGTGTCGTACGTGACCCCAGCATCTTCCGCAGCGCCGACGGCGTCTATCACCTGACCTACACCACGGGCGGGGCGAAGATCGGCTTCGCTCGGAGTACCGACCGCATCACCTGGACCTCGACCGGCGACTACCCGGTTCCGCTGTGTTGCGCATTCCTTCCCGGCACCGGCGACCAGAAGGGCCCCGACATCCCGTTGCTCAGCGGCTCGGCCGGCTTCAAGAACGGGCCGTCGTTGTCGCCGTTCACGACGAAGGCGTGGGCCCCGGACTGGTTCGTCGAGGGCGATCGCGTCAGTGTGATCCTGTCGATGTCGACCGGTGGCGGGTTCGTGCCGTACGTGATGACCGCGCTCGACTCCTCTCTGCAGCGCTGGAGTGCGCCGCAGTTGATGTTCGGGATCAACGCCGATCACATCGACACCACGGTGGTGAAGGTCGGGGCGGTCTATCACGCCTTCACGAAGAACGAGACGAAGAAGGTCATCGACCACGCGATTGCCCCCACTCTGTGGGGCCCCTATGTCTATGTGCCGTCGGGGAACTGGGGGACGTTCCGTGAGGGACCCGCGGTCACCCAGCTCCCGAACGGCGCGTACCGCGTCTATTACGACGCCTACCGGGAGAACAAGTACTTCTACTCCGACAGCAACGACGGCCTGCGGACCTTCTCGCCCCCGCGTGAGGTACCCGGGCTGTCGGGTCGGGCCCACCACATCGGCGTGATGCGGGAACCGGCCTGACGACGCCCGTCCCCGTGACCGATCAGGCCGCCGCGGCCTTCGCGTACTTCGCCTCGTGGGCGATGAGCTCGGCCTTCCGCTCGAGCCCGTAGCGGAACCCGCCGAGGCTGCCGTCGCGGCGTTGGACACGATGGCACGGCACGAAGAGTGCTGCGGCGTTGCGCGCGCAGGTGGCGGCGGCCGCGCGGTGGGCGGAACCCTTGCCCGCGCGTTCGGCGAGCTCGGCGTAGGTGACCTGCGCACCGGGCGTGACCTTCCGCAGTACGTCCCACGCGTGGGTCACGAACGGGCCCGACAGCTGGCGGACCGGGATCTCGTCGATCGCGGCGAGATCGCCCTCGTCGTAGCGGAGCAGGGCGGTGGTGACGACGCCGAGATCGTCGACGCGCAGGAGCTCGTCGGGACGCAGCTCGGAGTTGATCAGTGCGAGCAGGTACTCCGGGTCCTCGGTCCAGCCCGAGGCGAGGACGGTACCGGCGCGGACGATGGTGGTGAACGCGCCCGTGTTCAGGGTGGTGGTCGACCAGTGGGCGGTGGTCATGATGTCTCCTCGTGTGTCGTGGTTGTCGTACTCGGACGTTCGCCGTGCAGCAACGGTTCCGTCTCCCTGAGCGCGTCGTGCCACAGGTGCATCGACACATACGACCGCCACGGCGACCATCGCCGCGTGTCGGTGAGATCGAGACCGAGGTGGTCGGCCCGGCGCCGCAGGATGAGGTCGGTGTCGAGCAGGACGTCGGGATCACCGAGCACGCGCATCGCCACGTAGTCGGCGGTCCACCGTCCGATGCCGGGTAGGGCCATGAGGTGTTCGCGCATCTCGTCGGCCGCGACCCCGGTGTGCAGGGGGACCGCGTCCTCCGCGACCGCGCGGGCGACGGCGATGATGGAGGCGACGCGTCGCTTCGGTCCGCTGAGTACGGTGTGGCCGTGTTCGGCGACCGCGGCGGGCGTGGGGAACAGGTGTGTCACCGGCGCGGTCCCGATGTCCGGGCCGAGGGGTTCACCGAGGGCGGCCACGAGTCGTCGACCGTGGGTGCGCGCGGCGGCGAGACTGATCTGTTGGCCGAGCATGGTGCGCATGAGGGTCTCGAATCCGTCGACCGCGCCGGGTACCCGGATGCCGGGACGGCGTGCCACCAGCGGGGCGAGATCGGCGTCGCCGCCCAGGCTCTCGTCGACCGCGACGATGTCGGCGTCGAGGTCGAGCAACCGTCGCAACCGGTGGACCGCGGTGCCGAGATCGCGGACGTCGACTCCGCTGATGTCGGCGCTCACGTGATCGGGGTGCATGGTCAGCGAGGCGGTCGCGGCCCCGGCGGGCAGCGACAGCGACCGGTGGTAGGTGGTGCCGTCGAAGTGTTCGAGGCCCTCGATCACGTGCCCGGCGAGGAACCAGGTGAGCCATTCCGGTGAGAACGGCTGCCGCACCGATAGTTTGAGCCGCACGTTCAAGGCGGGGCGGTCGGTGTCGACTGTCGTGTCACGCGTGGCGGCGACGGTGCCCGCACGGCGGCGCCGCATCTCGCTGGGCGTGCTCGCGAAGACCTCGCGCACGGTGTCGTTGAACTGCCGTACGCTCGCGAACCCCGACGCGAAGGCGATGTCGGCCATCGGCATCGCGGTGCATTCGATGAGGATCCGCGCGTTCGTCGCCCGGTTGGCGCGGGCCAGGGCCAGCGGTCCGGCCCCGAGTTCCTCGGTGAGCACCCGGTTGAGCTGGCGCGGCGAGTAGCCCAGGGCCGCCGACAACCCGTCGACGCCGTCGCGGTCGACGAGCCCGTCGCCGATGAGCCGCATCGCCCGTCCGGCGAGGTCGCCGGAGACGTTCCAGCGCGGCGATCCCGGCACCGCATCGGGGAGACATCGCCGGCAGGCGCGGAACCCACCCTGCTGCGCCGCGGCGGCGGTCACCACGAAGTCGACGTTCTCGGCGCGTGGTGTGACGGCTGGACACGACGGGCGGCAGTAGATGCCTGTGGTGCGGACGGCGACGAAGAACTGGCCGTCGAACCTGCTGTCGCGAGCCGACACCGCGCGATAGCAGCGTTCGAAGTCGAGGTCGGGCGAGGTGGCCACCGCAGGTGTCATGACTCCACTGTGTCAGCCCGCGCGGACACTCACTGGCGGGTTTCGGACACGGCGGTCACGACGGGTGTCGGTGGTGCGGTTCAGCAGCACCGCCCCTGCGGGTTCGCCTCCTGCTCGTCGTGCCGCATGCGCCAGTAGTCGCGTTCGGACAGCGCGGGTGTCCCCGGGTGTCGGGCGGTGTGGTGGGCGACGTAGCGGCGGTAGTCGTGATCGCCCATCACCGCGCCGACGTAGGACCACGCCGTGCG
Organism: Williamsia sp. Leaf354; assembly: GCF_001424365.1. Taxonomy (NCBI): domain Bacteria; kingdom Bacillati; phylum Actinomycetota; class Actinomycetes; order Mycobacteriales; family Nocardiaceae; genus Williamsia; species Williamsia sp. Leaf354. Next base: position 571,427 of record NZ_LMPL01000003.1, on the reverse strand, counting down.
GACCGCGGCGGCGAACGTCGCCTGCCCGTTGCCCGCGGCTCGCTCTTCCCGTGCGGTCACCGCAACGACTCCGTGGGGCGGTCGTCGTGTGTCGGTGACGCGCGGTGTTCGGCCCACTCCTTCTCGATCGCCTTCTCGGTGGGGGTCGCGATCATGCCGCTGGGCGCGAACAGCTTCGAGGGGACCGGTTCGTCCTCGGTGGTCGGCAGTCCGCCGGCGCGGAACGCCTTGATGCACACCCACACTCCGGCGAGCGCCACGATGATGACCAAGACCGCGAACACGATCGACAGGGTGCCCTGGATGAAGGTGTTGCGGATGACGGCGTCGATCTCCGCGGGTGTCGTGGCGGTCTTGAAGGTGGTCTTCCCCGCGTCCTTGGCCTCCTGGAACAGATCGTGGTTCGCCCAGTACCCGATCGCCGGGTTCGAGGAGAAGATCTTCTGGTACGACGCGGTCATGGTCACCGCGAGGTCCCAGACCAGCGGCAGGCCCGGGATCCAGGCCCACTTGAACAGGCCCTTCTTCACCACGACCACCAGCACCACGGTGAGGGCGACGGCGGCGAGCAGCTGGTTGGCGATGCCGAACAGCGGGAACAGGGTGTTGATGCCGCCGAGTGGATCGGTGACACCCATCAGCAGGATCGATCCCCAGCCGGCGACCACGATGAACGTGCACACCCACGCCCCGACCCGCCACGACGGGTCGGCGAACCGCTTGCCGCCCTTCACGTTCGACAGACCGTCGGAGAGCATGAACCGCGCGACGCGGGTACCGGCGTCGACCGTGGTGAGGATGAACAGTGCCTCGAACATGATCGCGAAGTGGTACCAGAACGCCTTGAGCGACGCACCGCCGAACGCCTGCTGCAGCGTCTCCGACATACCCATGGCCAGCGTCGGTGCGCCACCGGTGCGCGAGATCAGCGACGGTTCCTCGACGCCGTCGGCGAACGCCTGCAGTTGTTCGGCCGAGGTCGGCGGCCCGGACAGCCCGAGCTTGGTGTTCGTGTACTGCGCTGCGGTCTCGGCGGTTCCACCGGTCACACCCTTGGGGGCGTTCATCGCGAAGTAGAGGTGCTGGTCGAGGATGCAGGCGGTGATCAGCGCCATGATGGCCACGAACGACTCGACGAGCATGCCGCCGTAGCCGATGATGCGCGCCTGGCTCTCCTTCTCCAGCAGTTTCGGGGTGGTACCGGAGGCGATGAGCGCGTGGAATCCCGACAGCGCGCCGCACGCGATGGTGATGAACAGGAACGGGAACAGTGAACCCGCGAACGCGGGACCCTGCCCGTTGGAGGCGAACTCACTGACCGCGGGTGCGTTCATCACCGGTCGCGCGATGAGGATGCCCACCGCGAGCAGTCCGATCGTGCCGACCTTCATGAACGTCGACAGGTAGTCGCGCGGTGCCAGCACGAGCCACACCGGAAGCACGGCTGCGGCGAATCCGTAGATGATGATCGCCCAGCTCAGGAAGACCGGTGAGAGCGTGAACCAGTCCTCGCCCCAACTGGTCTCGGCGACCCAGCCGCCGGAGACGATGGCGAGCATCAGGAGTACGAACCCGATCGCGGAGACCTCGGAGATCCGGCCCGGTCGCAGGTAGCGCAGGTACACGCCCATGAACACCGCGATCGGCAGCGTCATCGCGAGTGAGAAGACGCCCCAGGGGCTCTCGGCCAGTGCGTTGACCACGACGAGTCCGAGGACGGCGATCAGGATGATCATGATGACGAAGACCGCGACGATCGCCGCGATGCCGCCGACGTTGCCCAGCTCGTCGCGCGCCATCTGGCCCAGGCTGCGGCCGCGGCGCCGCGTGGAGATCGACAGCACCAGGTAGTCCTGCACGGCGCCGGCGAACACGACGCCGACGATGATCCAGATCGTCCCCGGCAGATAGCCCATCTGCGCGGCGAGCACGGGTCCCACGAGAGGGCCGGCGCCGGCGATGGCCGCGAAGTGGTGGCCGAAGAGGACCCGCCGATCGGTCGGCATGTAGTCCTTGGCGTTGTCGAGGATCTCCGCCGGTGTCGCGTGGTCATCGCGGGGTTTGATGACCTTGGTCTCGATCAGTCGCGCGTAGAAGCGGTAGGCGATGACGTAGGTGCACACCGCGGCGAGGACGAACCAGACGGCGTTGACACTCTCGCCGCGCACGATGGCGATCACCGCCCACGACACGGCGCCGACGAGGCCGATGATCGCGAAGAGGATCCGCTTCCCGACGGTCATCGGGGAGCGGTCGACGATCGCGACGGGCGGCTGTGTGGGGTCGTTGCTGATGAGTTCGATGTCGGGGTGGTGCGGGCGTTCTCGGGTGGTTGTCACCGTGGGTCCTCTCCGATGTCGCAACCGATGCCGTGGGCATCGACGCGGGCCATTGTGTGGCGCGCGTCACTATACCGACGGCCCGGCGGGCGCCGACGAGGGCGGGCATTTCGGCCAGGCGAGGCGAAATCGCGGACACCCACCGGCCCTGCATGTCATCCTCGTAACATGCGCGTAACACGGAAGAAGAGGGACGAGCGGCCTCTCGCGGAGTTCCCGGGGTGGGGCCTGGAGATCATGATGGGTCTCTACGGCGAACAGCAGGTGCGCGACGCACTCGCCGCCGAATGTGCCGACGAGGCACCGCGACAACCGGTCTCCGATGCGGCCCCCGCGGCCGATCATGTGACGTCGGCCGGTTCGACCGAGGCGACCGAGTTCGAGGCGGTCACCTCGATGCTCGCGCGGGTGCGCCGATTGCGTCGTCGCTGACGGCGTCAGCCGAGGCGCACGCGCAACACCTTGTCCTGGTCGTCACCGTTGTCGGTGGTGATGAGCAGTGATCCGTCGGGCGCGGTGGTGATCGACCGCAGTCGCCCCTGCGAACCCTGCAGGAGGTCGACGCGCTCGGTGGTCGAGGTACCGGCGGCATCGAGACGCAGGAGCATCAGGCGCTGCGCCTTCAGGGTGGCCACCGCGATCATCCCGTTGTACTGCCGCCACGACGGGCCGAGGAACTCGAGGTCGGCCACGGCGAGCGTCGGATCTCCCGACGACCACACCGCCGGAACCGATCCCGGGTGGCGCGTCTCGTCGGTCATGGGGACGTTCTCGTCGTAGGAACCGCTGCCGGTGTTCGGGTCCCACCCGTAGTTCGCCTGCGGGCGTTCCAGATTCAGCTCGTCGTCGATGGTCGGCCCGTGTTCGGTGGTGTAGAGCCGATCGGTACCGGGCGCGAACGCGAGGCCCTGCGGGTTGCGGTGCCCGAGGCTGTGGACGGGTGTGCCGGGGAAGGTCCCCGATGCCGGTGTCCCGTCGGCCGTGATGTGGAGGACCTTGCCGCCGAGGCTCCGGAGATCCTGCGAGGCGGTGGGATCGGCGGTGTCACCGGTGGACACCCAGAGCGTGCCGTCGGGCGCGGGGAGGATGCGACATCCGCTGTGTCGCCCGGATGCGCCGAGCGGGATCCCGGCCAGGACGGTGCCGGTCTGCCGCATCGACGACCAGTCGGCCGCGGCGTTCCAGCGGACCACGCGGACGTCGCCGGCGTTGCTCGCCGCGCAGGTGTAGACGGTGCGCGAGGCGTCGAAGTCGGTGGCGAGCGTCAGCGCCATCAACCCGCCCTCGCCGCGCGCACGGACATCGGAGGTGTCAGCGGAGACGTCGGCGACACGACCGTCGTTGTGTCGCACGACGATACGTCCACCGCGCTCGCCGGTGACGATGTTGCCGGCGCGGTCGATCGCGACATCCCAGGGATGGTCGAGCCCGGTCATGAGCTCGGTGACCCGGACCTGGCCGTCGACCACCGCGGTCGACGACCCGGAGGCGGGGGTGCCGTTCGAGGTCGACGACGAGGTGGGGTCGGCGTCGGAGCACGAGGCGAGGAGCAGGCCGGCGGACAGGGCCGCGACGGCGACGGGCAGAGCCCGGCGGGACAGGGTGGTCGGCTTTGTCCGATACGCGATCACCTCCTCGAAGGTACACGCGCGCGGCCGTCGACCGGATGGCCGCGAACCGCGCCCGGGCGTCGAGCCCCGTCGTGTAGCGTCGGCTACGCAGCCGAGAACCCGCGCTGAGGACTGTCCGCGGACCGGCTCGCCCGGCGCGCAGCGATGTCTCGAAGTCGAACCGCATCCGTCGTGGAGGTGGCCCCTCATGGCCGACAAGAAATCCGAGAAGGACAACCCGTCGCTGAAAGACCCTGACCTGTACGAGGAATTGCGCGACGAGGGCAACTCCAAGGAGAAGGCCGCGCGCATCTCCAATGCGGCCGCCAAGCGCGGACGCTCGGCCGTGGGGCATTCCGGCGGAACATCACCGGCCTACGACGAGTGGACCGTGGCGGAACTGCGTGACCGGGCCAAAGAGCTGGGCCTGCACAACTATTCGGACAAGAACAAGAGCGATCTCATCGATCTGCTCCGTTCGCACTAAAGGAGACAACACATGTCGAATGACCTGACCGGCAAGACGATCGCGTTCCTGGTGGCTCCCGAGGGCATCGAGCAGGTGGAGCTCACGCAGCCCTGGGATGCGGTGAAGCAGGCCGGTGGCACGCCCAAGCTGGTGTCGACCGACCCGGGAACCGTGCAGGGGTTCAACCATCTCGACAAGGCCGACACCTTCGACGTCGACGCCACCGTCGGCGAGGTCAGCGCCGCCGATTTCGACGCCCTGGTGCTGCCCGGCGGTGTCGCCAACCCCGACTACCTGCGCACCGTGGAGTCTGCCGTCGCGTTCACCGCGAAGTTCTTCGATCTCGGCAAGCCCGTCGCCGCTATCTGCCATGCGCCGTGGACGCTCATCGAGGCCGGGGTCCTGGCCGGCCGGACGTTGACCTCGTGGCCGAGCCTGCAGACCGACATCCGCAACTCCGGCGCGACCTGGGTCGACGAGGAGGTCGTCGAGTGCACCGCCGGCCCCAACACCCTGGTCACCAGCCGCAATCCCGACGACCTGCCGGCGTTCTGCGAGCGTCTCACCTCGGTCGTCGCGGCGGGCTGACACCGATGGCCACCCGGATCGGGTTCAAGCTCATGGCCGAGACGTTCGATCCGAAGGAGATCGTCCGTCAGGCCGTGGCCGCCGAGCGCGCGGGTTTCGACTTCGTCGAGATCAGCGACCACTACCACCCCTGGCTCTACAGCCACAAGCATTCGGGGTTCGCCTGGTCGATGCTCGCGGCGATCGCCGTGCAGACCGAGACCCTCGGTCTCGCAACCGGTGTGACGTGTCCGTTCATCCGGTACCACCCGGCGATCATCGCGCAGGCCGCGGCGACCACGGCCCTGTTGTCCGACGGCCGCTTCACCCTCGGTCTCGGATCGGGTGAGCGGCTCAACGAACACGTCACGGGGGCGACCTGGCCCTCGGCGCACATCCGTCACGAGATGCTGCGCGAGGCGATCGAGGTGATCCGCCTGCTGTGGTCGGGTGGCTATCACACCTATCAGGGCAAGCACATCACCCTCGACGACGCCCGCGTCTTCGACCTTCCCGACGAGTTGCCCGAGATCGTCGTGGCCGCGGGTGGGACCAACGCCGCCGAGATCGCGGGTCGTTCCGGTGACGGGCTGTTCACCACCGAGCCCGATGCCGATCTGATCGCCGCCTACCGCGACGCCGGGGGGACCGGTGCCCTCTACACCGAGGTCCCGATGGCGTGGGCCGACGACGTCGACACCGCCGTGGCCTCGGCCCACGAGAAGTTCCGGTTCGGTGTCACGGGGTGGAAGGTGCAGTCGGAGTTGCCGAATCCGATCAACTTCGAGGCGGCCACCTCGTTGGTCCGCCCCTCGGACGTCGCCGACGCGATGTCGTGTGGGCCCGACATCGACGCTCACGTCGCGTCGGCGAAGGAGTTCGCCGACGCCGGGTTCGATCATCTGACGCTGCTCAACGCCGGGCCTGATGTCGACGCGTTCCTCGCCGTCTGCGAGTCCGACCTCATCGGGAAGATCCGGTCGGTGGCGGGCTGAGCGAGTCGGTGGCGCGCGCGGCGATATGTGACGATTGACCCATGCCGCATGGCGCAGAGGTAGGGGATCGTCCGACTCGGGGTTCGGTGTACGCGCGACATCTCCGCTTCGCCGCCGTCACCGGCGTGGAGATCGTCGCCGTGGCCGCAGCACTGTGGCTGGTCGGATGGTCGATCGGCGAGCTGTGGGTGATCCTCCTGCCGGTGGTGTTGGCGATCATCGCCTGCACCGTTCTGTGGCCGCCGGTGCGGTGGTTGCGTTCGAAGGGCATCCCACCCGCGGGGGCGGTGCTGCTCGTGTTGCTGGTGGCCGCACTCGTGATCGCCGGAGTGGTCGCCGCGATCGCCCCCTCCATCGTCGAACAGACGACCGAGCTGGGCGACCGCGCCACCGCCGGCGTGGTGCAGGTGCAGGACTGGCTGCAGGGCCCGCCACTACGGATCAGCGACGACCAACTCGACACCGCGGTCAGCGCACTCACCGATCGGTTGCAGTCGAGCAGCGAGCAGATCGCCGCCGGACTGTTCACCGGCGTCGGGGCGGTCACCTCCGCTCTGGTCACCGTCTTCACGATGCTCGTGGTGATCTTCTTCCTGCTCAAGGACGGCCCGCGTTTCCTCCCGTGGCTGCGGCGATCGGTGGGCAACCCGGCCGCGCCGCATCTCGCGGAGATGCTGACCCGCGTCTGGAAGACCCTCGGCGGGTTCATCCGCACACAGGCCCTGGTGAGCCTGGTCGACGCGTTCTTCATCGGGCTGGGGCTGGTCATCCTCGGGGTGCCGCTGGCCTACGCGCTGGCCGTCATCACCTTCATCGCCGGCTTCGTGCCGATCGTGGGCGCATTCGTCGCCGGCGGCCTGGCGGTGCTGATCGCACTCGTCTCGAACGGGGTCGTCACCGCGCTGATCGTGTTGGCGATCATCCTCGCGGTGCAGCAACTCGAGGGCAACGTGCTCTCGCCGTGGCTGCAGTCGAAGTCGATGAACCTCCACGCCGTCATCGTGCTGCTGTCGGTGACGTTGGGCAGCACCCTGTTCGGAGTCATCGGTGCCTTCCTCGCGGTTCCTGTCGCCGCCTCGGCCGCGGTGATCATCCGGTACTACGGCGAGCAGGTGTCGTTGCGCACCGGAGAGACCGACCCCGACGACGTGAAGGTTCTCGCCGACGACACCGCCATCGTCGACGCCGCGGCCCCCGACCCCGCCGATCGGGCAGATAACACCGTCGACCGTGCAGATAACGCCGTCGATCGGGCAGAAAACACCGTCGATCGGGCAGATAACACCGTCGATCGTGCAGAAAAGCCTGCCGACGGTCCCGCGGAGTAGCCGCCGACGCCCACGGGTGTGAGCTGGGGGACCGGCGAAAACTAGACTGGACCCTCGTGAGCCTCACCCTTGGAATCGTCGGACTGCCCAACGTCGGCAAGTCAACCCTGTTCAATGCCCTGACCCGCAACGATGTGCTGGCCGCGAACTACCCGTTCGCCACCATCGAGCCCAACGTCGGGATGGTCGAACTGCCCGATTCCCGCCTGGGTCGCCTCGCCGAGATCCACTCCAGCGAGAAGATCCTGCCCGCGACGGTGTCGTTCGTCGACATCGCCGGCATCGTGAAGGGCGCGTCGGAGGGTGAGGGCATGGGCAACCAGTTCCTCGCCAACATCCGCGAGGCCGAGGCCATCTGCCAGGTGGTCCGCGTGTTCGCCGACGACGACGTGGTGCACGTCGACGGGCGCGTCGATCCGCTCGCCGACATCGAGGTCATCGAGACCGAGCTGATCCTCGCCGACATGCAGACCCTCGAGAAGGCGATCCCGCGCCTGGAGAAGGACGCACGCAAGGACAAGAGCCTCGCCGAGTCCCTGGCCGCGGCGCAGAAGGCGCAGGAGCTGCTCAACAGCGGCAAGACCCTGTTCTCGCAGCAGGATTCGATCGATCTCGCCTCGCTGCGTGATCTGCACCTGATGACCACCAAGCCGTTCCTCTACGTCTTCAACGCCGACGAGTCGGTGCTCACCGACGACGCCAAGAAGGACGAACTGCGTGCCGCGGTCGCGCCGGCCGACGCGGTCTTCCTCGACGCCAAGGTCGAGAGCGAGCTGCTCGAGCTCGACGCCGAGGACGCGCAAGAGCTCCTCGACTCGATCGGTCAGACCGAGCCCGGCCTGCACTCCTTGGCCCGTGCCGGCTTCCACACCCTCGGCCTGCAGACCTACCTCACGGCGGGCCCGAAAGAGTCGCGCGCGTGGACGATCCACAAGGGCGACACCGCGCCCAAGGCCGCCGGCGTCATCCACACCGACTTCGAGAAGGGCTTCATCAAGGCCGAGATCGTGTCGTTCGACGACCTCGACGCCGCGGGCACCATGGCCGCCGCCAAGGCCGCGGGCAAGGTCCGCATGGAGGGCAAGGACTACGTCATGCACGACGGCGACGTGGTCGAGTTCCGCTTCAACGTCTGATCGATCGGTTGGTCCGTGGCAGTTCGTGTCGCCCAGCGACACCAGCTGCTACGGATCGCGACGGCGCTGTGCGGCCGTGGTCGCGTATTCGTGCACCGCGGCGGCGACGAGGACGATGAGTACGGCCAGGGACAGGCGGAACGTGATGCCGCCGATGCCATTGACGGCGACGGCCACGGCCACGGCGAGGATCGCGACAGGTGACGCGAGCACCGTGAAGACGGCCACCATCGGTCGCGGTCTGGCGTAAGCGGCCTGCACGAGCGCCGCGAGGACCACGAGTGCTGCCGCACAGGCGGTCACGATCCCCGTCCACTCGAGTCCGCCGCGCACCGCGTAGTCGATCTCGAGCGAGGTGGAGTAGGCCTTCGACAGCTCGACACCCTCCAGCGGTTCGTACGAACCGTGGTAGGTGACCGTCCGTTCGTTGCCGAGGTCCAGCCACGACACCCGCCCTGCGGCCAGGGCGACGACCACGTACACCCACCACGACGCCCGTCGGAGGCGCCGTGCACCGGTCAGGATTCGTTCGGCGTCCATGCGCCTCACCATCGCACAGATCCGTAGCAGTTCTTCCCGCTGTGCGGGACGAACTGCTACGCATACAGACGTGACCTCGACGCAGACCCTCGACGACACCGACCGGCGAGCGTGCTCCCCTGAGCTGCCGTCCATCGAGCAGACGGCTTGACGACTCAACCGCGAAAGTAGTTCCAACCGCCGTTCATCCCGACTCTGCGTGCACTGTCGACGTTGATCATCATCGCGCGGGCATTCGGCCAATCGAGGGCCTGGAACTTGGTGATCACCGCGTCCCGCACCTGGGCCAGCCACGTTCGGTCGACGGCAGCGGATTGCCAGACGTCCCAACGGTCAAGGGTGAGAGTCAGCCACTCGGGCAACTCCTCGTCGTCGAGTCCCGTCAGCAGAACCCACACCACCAGGTTGTCGGGGTCGAGGTCTACGGCGCCGTAGTGCAGAACCGAATCGACCGTCACTCGCCCGTGCGTCGTGCCGACGAGGTCGGTACGAACCGAATCCATCGCGCGGCGTGCGGTGGCGATCGCATCCATGCTGGAAGTCTCCTTCTCGTCGATTGCACTGCGCGTCGCCCTGTGACACGAACTCGCACCGATACACGTCGGCGGACCATAGCCTCAAGGTATCCACAATGGGATACCGTCGAGTATACTTGCCGTGTGGCGGCAACGATCAAGGTGTCCGAAGAGTTGCGTGACCGGATAAATCACGATGCGCAGGAACGGGGTCTGACGGCCGCGGGTCTCATCGAGGGCCTCATCGACGGGTATGAGCGACGCAGACGGATGGAGTCGTTCGGACGTGCGTTCCGTGACGCAGACGACGCCTACTGGGACGAATTCGGTTCGTGGGACATCACGTTCGGAGACAGTCGTACCGGTGGGTGACCTCAGGCGCGGGATGGTTGTCTGGGCCGAACTCGACCCTGTGCGCGGACGTGAGCAGGCGGGCCGCCGTCCAGCGCTTGTCATCGCGAGCGATCTGTACCTCGAGCAGGCCGACACCCTCGCGATCATCGTGCCCGTCACGACGACGGACCGTGGCTGGCCCAATCACATATCCCTGAGTGGACCCGATCTGGCGCTGAGCCGTGCGGCGTTCGCCATGACCGAACAGCCCCGGGTTGTCTCGCGTGAACGCCTCTTCGATCCCGCTGGAACTGTCGATGCCGCCACCATGCGAGCAGTCGACGGATGGCTACGAGACTTCCTCGGACTGCCGTGAGCGCCGACCGCGACGACTTCACCATGGCGGTGCTCGATGTCGTCGACCAGATCCCACCCGGGCGGGTGATGACGTACGGGTCCATCGCCGAACACCTGCAGCGCGGCGGTCCACGCGGCGTCGGCGGGGTGATGGCCCGCGACGGCGAGGCGGTGACGTGGTGGCGCGTGGTCCGCGCGAACGGGACGCTGCCGGCGCACCTCATGATCGACGCGCAGGAGCACTGGCACACCGAGGGGACACCGTTGCGGCGGGGGATCGTCGACATCGACGCCGCGCGGTGGTGGCCGGAGTGACCGTCACGCCCGCAGCCGGGGCGCGATCGCTCACCGCCGGCGCCCTGGTGTTGCTGACCGCCCTGTACTTCGCGCAGGGTCTGCCGTTCGGGTTCTTCACCCAGGCGCTGCCGGTGGTGTTGCGCAGGTCCGGCTACTCACTCGTCACCATCAGCGCGACGGGCATCCTCTTCGCGCCCTGGGCGTTGAAGTTCCTGTGGGCGCCCTACGTCGACCGCTACGGATCTCGTCGTCGATGGTTGCTCACCCTCCAATCCGCTTCGGCCGCAGTCGCTCTGATCCTCGCGTGCCTGGATCTCTCCACGACGTTGACATGGCTGTTCATCGGCATCGCGGTGGTCAACGTCTGCTCCGCGACGCAGGACATCGTCACCGACGGCCTCGCGGTGCGGCTGCTCGGCGAGCGAGAACGCGGTCTCGGCAACGCGATCCAGGTCGGTGCCTACCGCATCGGCATGATCGTCGGGGGAGGAGCGCTGCTGTGGCTGTTCTCCCTCGGCGGGTGGCGCGTGCTGTTCGTCGCGATGGCCGCACTGTTGGTGCTGTCGACGATCCCGGTGTGGTTCCTGCGCGCGCAGACCGAGACCGCCGACGATGCCGCGAAGGAGTCGACGAGGCCGTCGGCCGCGGCGATGTCGGTGGCGTGGATCGCGCGCCTTCGCCGTCCCGGGATGATCGCGTTCATCCTCCTGGTCGCCGCCTACAAGTTCGGCAACTCCATGGGATCGGCTCTGGTGGGCCCGTTCCTGTCCGACGCCGGCCTCACGTTGTCGCAGATCGCGCTCATCGAGGGGGCGCTGTCGTCGGTGTCGGCACTGCTCGGTGCGGCGCTCGGCGGGTGGTACGCCTTCCGGCACGGCCGCAGGCACGCCCTCGCAGTCGCTGGGATCGCGCAGACCGTCGCGCTGGTGCTCTACGTCGTCGCGTCGTTCGACGTCGGCGGACTGCCCCTGCTCGTGTCGGCGAGTGTCGCCGAACACGTCCTCGGCGGCGCCGCCACGGTGGTCGTGTTCGCGCTCATGATGGACGCCTGTCAGCGTGAGTACGCGGGTAGCGACTACACCCTCATGGCGTGTGCGGTCGTGTTCTCCCAGGGCGCAGCCGGTTTCGCCGCCGGCGTGGTGGGCGATGTGTTCGGGTACACGGCGATGTTCGGTTCCGCGTTCGTCCTGTCCGGCATCGGCTGCGCGGTGCTCATGATCGCCCTCGCGCGCGGGGTCGGACCCGTCGAAGTGCGTAGGTCGCTCGGGGTCCACTCGCCGGACCGCGCGGCATGATGGAGCGATGAGCATCGATCGCGCCCCCGAGGTCTCCCGACGTCTCGCCCGTCGACTCGCCGTGTGGGGCGGGATCTCGACGGTGGCGGGTGGTGCGCTCGCGGTGGCCGGCCCCACCCCGCGGTCGCGGGCCTTCGGACTCCAGAACGCGATGTGGGGCGCGATCGACGTGGCCATCGCCGCGATCTCGACCCGTCAGTCGACGCCGCCGACGTCATCGAAGCTGCGCCGGTTGCTGCTCGTCAACACCGGTCTCGACGTCGGCTATGTCGCGGGCGGTGCGCATATCGTCGCCCGGACGCCGAGTTTCGGCGGCCGGATCACCGCCGATCAGGCACGTGGGCACGGTACGGCGGTGATGGTGCAGGGTGCGGCGCTGTTCGTCCTCGACCTCACCCACGCCCGCGCCCTGTCGTGACCGACGATCAGGGTCACATGTCGGTGGCGGCGACAACCGCCTGCCACAGTGCCTCTCGCGCCTGCGGTGAGTCCTTGCGCCACGACGGGTAGTGCGTGGGTCGGGGTGCGCGGTCGTGCCAGAACTTCCCGTTCGTGCTCGTCGCCTCGGGAGAGGCGGCGAGCCACACGATGGTGTCGGCGCCGTCGTGCGCGGTGCGCAGGATCGGCTTCATCACCTTGCCGAAGCCCGGGATGGAGTCGGTGACACCGGGGGTGTCGGCCCAGCCCGGATGCATGCTGTGCACCTTCGGGTCGTCGGGGAGTGAGAGATGCTGTGCGAGTTGCTCGGTGATCACCACCTGCATCCGCTTGGTGCGTGCGTAGGCGGTGAGTCCGGAGTAGTCACCCTCGGTGAACTCGAGATCGGTCGTGGTCAACGGCACCGGGTACATCCCGCCACTCGACACGAACACCACGCGGGAGTCCGCGTCGAAGAGTTCGCGCAGGCCGATCGTCATCGCGACCGGCCCGAGCACATGGGTGGCGAACGCGGCTTCGTGGCCCTGCTTCGACTCGGTGCGTTCCGGTGGCATCACACCGGCGCAGTGGACCACCGCGTGGATGCCGGTCAGATCGGCGCGCAGGTCGGTCACGAGCCGTGCGACGGCGTCGAGGTCGCTGATGTCGCACTCGCGGATCACGAGGTCGGCGTCGCGCACCTCGCCCCGGATGGTGTCGGCGGACGACTCGAGGCGCTCCGTGGACCGTCCCACCAGATGCACCCGCGCTCCGAGTCGGGTGAGCCCCGCCGCGGTCGCCGCGCCGAGTCCGGACGAGCCCCCGGTGACGACGATCTCGGTGGGGGAGGTGAACGGCTCGGGGTCGGGTGCCCAGAAGCGTCTCCGCACAGCCGACCCGATCGCCGAGTAACCGGGGATGACGGTGACATCGAGCGCGGTGTCGATCGCGCGGGTCAACAGGCTCATGACCACGAGGTTAGTCGGCGACGATCCGGCAATTGGGACACGGAACAACCACCGACCCGATTCTTTGTAGTGAGTCAAAGCAAAGGTGTCGAATCGAGAACTATTGATGCACGCCATTGTTATTTTTCTGCTCGCGCATCGGCGCCAACGGGGACGTCGACACTCGAGATCGGACATACAGCATGAAGATTCGCAGGTACCTCACCAGCGCAATGGTCGCGGCGGTGGCAGCATCGGTGCTGTCGAGTGTCGGCGCGGCGGCGGCGCAGGCCGACGTCGGCGACGACTACCCGGTCGGCCTCGCGTTCGACGCCGAGACGGTGTCGGTCATCTCCAAGACCGGCCAGCCGATCACGTTCGGGAAGACGACGCTGTCGAGCCGCACCGATCTCACCAACCTGGTGGGGACGCTGAACCTGCCACAGACCACCGCTGCCCTGAAGCTCGGTCCGTTGACCCTCGCGACGTTCACCATCTCCATCGTGGAGCCGACCAAGGTCACCGGCACCATCGCCCAGGGCGAGGTCGACGGCCGGACCACACTCGATCTGAAAGTCGCGCAGTCGTTCAAGATCCGTCTCGACAAGGTTGCCCCGCTGGGCATCGGTTCACTGGGTTCGTCGGATCTGACGTTGGTCCCGGCTGGCGGCAACTGCGCGACGCAGACCACGACAGCGAACCTCACCGGGTCGATCGACGCCGCGAAGCTGTTCCAGGACAACACCGCTGACACCCACGTCAAGGGCAGCTACACGATCCCGGAGTTCCAGGGCGACTGTGGTCTGTTCGCGCCGATCATCAACGCGCTGATCGCCGGACCGAACAACACGCTCGACGTGCACCTGACCAACCCGGTGTTCGACTTCGGCTCGACGTCGCGTGCCGCCGCCGTGCAGAAGGTGCTCGCCGACTAGCTCCGTGCCGTCGTCGCGGTGTGGGTCACTCGGTGTAGCGCCACGTCGGAGAGCCCACCCGCGGCGATGGTCGCGGTCATGAAGGTGCAGAACGGCTGCCGTCGCCGGTCGGTGGGCGAACCGGGGTTCAGCAGGCGGAGTCCGTTGTCGGCGAGGGTGTCCCACGGGATGTGGCTGTGCCCGAAGACGAGGACGTCGGTGTCGGGGTAGGCCGCCGCCATGCGTTTCTCGCGGCCTGCCGCGGCACCCGTCTCGTGCACCGTGGTGAACCGCAGACCGCCGAGCGTCACGTCGACTCGTTCGGGGATTCGGGCGCGCAGTTCGGGGCCGTCGTTGTTACCCCAGCACGCGACGAGGCGCGCGGAGCGGGACTCGAACAGGTCGAGGGTGGCCTCGTCGACCCAGTCGCCGGCGTGGAACACCACGTCGGCCGCGTCCATCGCCTCGAGGAGTGCGGGCGGTAACTGCTTGGCACGCTTGGGGAGATGGGTGTCGGCGGTGAGCACCAGCGAGATGGGCCCTTTTGCCGCCGGTGTCGGCGACACCGCTCAGCCGGGGAACGGACCGGCGCGACCGAGCAGCGCGGTCACCGGTGACTCCAGCTCCGTGCTGATCCACGTCGCGGTGTCGACCACCTTGGTGCCGTCGATCCCCGTGGAGACGCCCGACCTCTCGAGTTGATAGCGCAGATCCTCGGTGGCGATGTTTCCGGTGGCGGCGGGGGCGAACGGGCAACCACCGAACCCGCCGATGCTCGAATCGAGGGCGCAGTCACCGAGGTCGAGTGCGGTGAGAGCGTTCGCGTACCCGGTGTTGCGGGTGTTGTGGAAGTGCCAGCGGTGGGCGACACCCGGTGCGACACGGGCGAGACCGGCCCCGAGGTCACGCACCTGGGCGGGCACACCCACCCCGATGGTGTCGGCGATCGCGATCTCGTCGGGGCCCGACTGCGCCACGCGGTCCATGATCTCGATGACGCGCGAGGCGGGAACCTCGCCGCTGAACGGGCAGCCGAACGACACGGCCAGGGTCGCGGTGGTGAACACGCCTGCGGCGCGGGACCTCTCGGCGATCCGCTCCCACCGGGCGAGGCCCTCGGCGACGTCGCAGCCCTGGTTCCGGAGGCTGAACTCGTCGGAGCACACGACCACGACGTTGACCTCGTCGACGCCGGCGGCCAGCGCGCGGTCGAGCCCGCGTTCGTTGAGGACCAGCCCGATGTAGTTCACGTCGTCGAGGCGGGGGAGCGCGGCCATGACCTCTTCGGCCCCCGCCATCTGCGGTACACGCGCAGGGTTGACGAAGCTGACGGTCTCGATGCGCTTGAGCCCCGCCGAGACCGCCCGACGGATGAACTCGACGCGCGTGTCCACCGACAGTGCCTTGCGTTCGTTCTGGAGTCCGTCACGGGGACCCACTTCCACCACATGTGCGACCGAGCCCGTTGCAGTTGCCATGTGTCCATCATCGCCCCTCCAGCTTTTGCATACAAGGATGTGGCTGGACTCTGTTAATTCTGGGAAAAAGCGGCGGATGTCCAAGGTGTATGGCCTACTTTGCATACAACTGAGGAATCGAGGAATCGGTGGAACGAGCAGTCGACCGGGTGTACACCCACATCCGTGCCGCCATTCTCGACGGGCGGCACCGGCCGGGCGATCGTCTCGGAGAAGCGGAGCTCGCCGAGGTGACCGGCGCGAGCCGCACACCGGTGCGTGAGGCGCTGCGGCAACTCGAGGTCGAGGGACTCGTGGAGGTGCTGCCGCACCGCGGCGCCCGCGTCTACCAGTTCACCTCTGACGATCTCGAGGAGATCTACGACCTGCGGATGACCCTGGAAGCCTTGGCGGCCGGTCGTGCGGCGTCCCGGATCACGCAGGCGCAGCTCGATCAGATGGCCGAGCTGTGCGATCGAATGGAGGCGGCCGCGCGTGTCGACGACCTCGAGATCGTCGCCACGGCCAACATGGAGTTCCACGCCATCGTCCGAACCGCCTCGGCGAGTACGCGGCTCACCTCCATGCTCAGCGCCGTGATCCAGCTGCCACTGATGATGCGGACCTTTCACCGCTATGCGCCCGAGGATCTGCAGCGCAGCGCTGGGCATCACCGCGAGCTGATCGCCGCCCTGCGTGCCCGGGACGAGGTGTGGGCCGATGCGGTGATGAGGTCGCATGTCCGGGCGGCCAAGGCCGTTCTGCTCGCGTCGATCCGCGCCGACGAGGAGGCAGCCCCATCGACGGCGACGACGGCTCAGCGGGCGGGAACGACGACCCCACCGATGCACACAACGGCCCCACCGGCTCAGAGCGGAGTCCTTCGATGACCACAGCCCCCGAGACAGCACCCGACACGACGGTCGCCCGGACCGGCCCGCTCGCCGATCTCCGGGTCGTCGAGATGGGCCAGTTGCTCGCCGGACCGTTCTGCGGACAGCTCTTGGCCGACTTCGGGGCCGAGGTCATCAAACTCGAGGCCCCGGGGACCGGGGATCCCATGCGGCAGTGGGGACGGGAGAAGCCCTACGGCAAGTCGTTGTGGTGGCCGGTGGTGGCCCGCAACAAGAAGTCGGTCACGTGCAACATGCGCACCCCCGACGGGCAGGAACTCGCCCGCGACATCATCTCCCGCTCCGACATCGTCGTCGAGAACTTCCGGCCCGGGACCCTGGAGCGGTGGAATCTCGGCTTCGACGAGCTCCGCGCGGACAACCCGGGTCTCATCATGGCGCGGGTCAGCGGCTACGGGCAGACCGGTCCGTACTCGACGCGCGCGGGATACGGGTCGATCGGCGAGGCCATGGGCGGGATCCGTTACGTGACCGGGGATCCCGACAATGCCCCGTCGCGGGCGGGGATCTCTCTCGGCGACTCGCTCGCCGCGGTGTTCGCCACCATCGGCGTCCTCACCGCGCTGCACAGCCGCTCGGTCACCGGTCGCGGACAACTCGTCGACGCGGCGATCTACGAGTCGGTGCTGGCGATGATGGAGTCGATGCTGCCCGAGTGGGCGGTGGCCGGCTATCAACGCGAGCGCACAGGATCGGTGTTGCCGAACGTCTCACCCAGCAACGTCTATCCCACGCGTGGCGGCGAGATGATCCTCATCGCGGCAAACCAGGACACCGTCTTCGCGCGCCTGGCCGCGGTGATGGGCCGCGACGACCTGGTGTCGATGCCGCGCTTCGCCGATCACGCCGCCCGCGGGGAGAACATGGTCGAACTCGACGACATCATCGCCGCCTGGACGGCCGACCTCGAGACCGACGAACTGCTCGAGATCCTCCACGCCGGCGGTGTGCCCGCCGGTCGGATCTACACCGCGCGCGACATGTTCGACGACCCGCACTTCGCCGCCCGCGACGCCATCGTGCGTCTGGCCCATCGCGACTTCGGCGAGTTCCCCACGCACAACGTCTTCCCGAAGCTCTCCGACACCCCCGGCGCGGTGCGGCACCTCGGACCCGAACTCGGCGAACACAACGACGAGATCTATCGCGGTCTGCTCGGTCTGTCCGACGAGCGCACCGCCGATCTCGCCGCCCGATCGATCATCTGATCCACCCCACCTCGACCCCACAACCGGCGACACGACACCTAGGAGACACCATGCGATACCGACTCGGAGTGGACGTCGGCGGGACGTTCACCGACGTCCTGCTGCTGGAGGAGACGTCGGGGAGCACCTTCCGCGCGAAGACCCCGTCGACGCCGGCCGACCAGTCCGTCGGAGTCCTCAACGGCGTCACCAAGGTGTGCACCGATGCCGGCATCGACCCGGGACAGATCGATCAGGTGCTGCACGGGACCACCGTCGCGACCAACGCGATCCTGCAGGGCCGTGGCGCCCGTGTGGGGTTGGTGACCACCGACGGCTTCCGTCAGGTCCTGCAGATCGCACGATCGTTCGTCCCGGGTGGACTCGCGGGCTGGATCATCTGGCCGAAACCCGAGCCGTTGGCCAAGCTCGAACACACCGTGCAGGTGGTCGGCCGCATCGGCGCCGACGGTGGTGAGATCACCCCGCTCGACGAGCAGCAGACCCGCGCCGAACTGCGCAAGCTCAAAGGCGCCGAAGTCGAGGCGATCACGGTGTCGCTCATCAACTCCTACGCCAACAGCGCGCACGAGGAGCAGGTCGGCAGGTGGGTCGCCGAGGAGCTGCCCGACATCCCGATCTCGTTGTCGTCGCACGTGTTGCCGGAGATGCGCGAGTACGAACGCACGCTGACCACCGTCGCCAACAGTTATGTGCAGCCCGAGGTCTCGCGTTACGTCAAGAACCTCGACTCGTCGCTCAAGGAGAAGGGGATCAGTGCCCCGCTGTCGATCCTGCGCAGCGACGGCGGGCTGGTGCAGGCGGGCAAGGCCGCTGAGGACCCCGTGTCGCTGCTGCTCTCGGGTCCGGCCGGCGGCGTCACCGGCGCGGTCTGGTTCGCCCAGCAGGCCGGGTACTCCGACTTCCTCACGTTCGACATGGGCGGCACCTCCACCGACGTCGCGCTGGTCCTCGATGGTCAACCCCGGATCGGTCGTGAGACGAAGGTGGGCGACCTCGCGGTGCGTGCGACCAGCGTCGACGTTCGAACGGTCGGCGCCGGTGGCGGTTCGGTCGCCCACGTGCCGGAGCTGACCAAGGCCCTGCGCGTCGGACCGCAGTCGGCCGGTGCCGATCCCGGCCCGGCCGCCTACGGCAACGGCGGCACCGAGCCGACGGTCACCGACGCCAACGTCGTGCTCGGTTATCTGCCCAGCGACCTCGCCGGCGGCGAGGTGACGCTCGACGTCGACGCCGCCCGCACCGCGGTCGCGACGATCTCCGACGCCATGGGTCTCGACTCCCCGGAGGCGGCGGCGTCCGGAGTGATCGACATCGTCAACGAGAACATGTTCGGCGCACTGCGACTCGTCAGTGTCCAACAGGGTTACGACCCGCGTGATTTCGCGCTGGTGTCGTTCGGTGGCGCGGGACCCCTGCACGCCAACGCGCTCGGTCGACTCACCGGTGCGTGGCCGGTCATCATCCCGCCGTCACCCGGGGTGCTCTGCGCCTACGGTGACGCCACGACCTGTCTGCGCGCCGAGAGCGCGCGCACCCTGGTGCGGGCCTTCAACGAACTCGACAGCGACGAACTGCGTTCGGTGATCGCGGATCTCGCCGAGGTGGCCACCGAACGGCTCGAGACCGAGGGGGTGCCGCGCGCCGAACAGACGGCGACCTATCAGGTCGACCTGCGCTACCACGGACAGGGATTCGAGATCCCCGTCGACCTCGATCCCGATGTGCTGACCGCCGGCGGAGACCTGTTGGCGGAGTTGGGCAGCGCCTTCGACACCGAGCACAAGCGGTTGTTCTCGTTCCTGCTCCGCAACGAGCGCGAGGTCATCAACCTGCGCGTCACCGTGAGTGGTCCCCGTCCCGAGGTGGCGTGGACCGAACTGGAGCAGGGGTCGGAGGATCCCTCGGCCGCCCTGCTCAACGAGACGCTGGTGTGGATGGACGGCGCCCACACGAGCGCCGGTGTCTTCGATCGCGCGAAGCTGCTGGCGGGCAACGTGATCACCGGCCCGGCCATCGTCACCGAGATGGACTCCACCACCCTGGTGCTCTCCGGCCACGCAGCCACCGTCGATCCCAGCGGCAGCCTCATCATCCGACCGGTCTGACCCTCCCCACCCCGACACACCTCCCTCCCACCACAGGAGAACCACGATGGCCACCATCATCGAAACCGCCACCGATCCGGTCGAGAAGACCTCGGTCGACCCGGTCACCCTCGACATCATCGAGAACGCTCTGCGCAACGCCCGGTACGAGATGGACGAGGTGCTGTTCCGCACCGCGCTGTCGCCGGGCATCCGTGAACAGCACGACGAGTTCCCGCTCATCGCCGACCCCAGCGGAAAGATGGTGGTCGGTCAGTTCGGACTCTCGGTGCCCGACTTCCTGGACAACTTCGACGGAACGGTCGGCGACGGCGACATCCTGCTCACCTCAGACCCGTACGCGTGTGGCGCTGCGATCAGCCACGCCAACGACTGGCTCATCGTGCTGCCGATCTTCCACAGCGGGCGGGTCGTCGGATGGTCGTCGATGTTCGGCCACATGTCCGACGTGGGTGGCAAGACGCCGTCGTCGATGCCCGCCGATGCACGCACCATCTTCGAGGAGGGCGTGGTGATCCCGCCCTTCAAGCTCTATGACCAGGGCACGCTCAACGAGACCGCGCTCGACATCATCCTCAACCAGGTGCGCATGCCCGACTGGAATCGCGCCGACCTCAACGGCCTGGTCGCGGCGTGCACCACCGCGTCGCGACGCATCGTCGAGCTGTGCGACCGGTTCGGTGTCGAGGTGTACCTCTCGGCTCTCGACGCCCTGCTCGACCGCAACTACCAGGCCATGAAGGTGTTGCTCGCGACACTGTTCGTCGACGGCGAGACCATCGAGTTCAGCGACTACATCTGCGACGACGGTTGTGGTTACGGGCCCTACGAACTCACGATCAAGCTGACCCGTCACGGAGAGAAGATCCACCTCGACTTCTCCGAACACGCGCCACAGGCCGTGGGGCCGATCAACTATTTCATCAACGAGAACCTCGTCCGGATGTTCTTCGGCATCTACGTGATCACCATCGCCGACCCGCAGATCCTGTGGAACGACGGGTTCTATCCGCTCATCGACGTGACGATCCCGGACAACTCGTTCTGGAAACCGGCCTACCCGGCGGCGCTCAACGGCCGCAACCACGGCATCGGTCGCGTCTTCGACCTGTTCGGAGGGCTTCTGGGACAGAACAACCCGGAGATCCTCAACGCCGCCGGGTTCTCGTCGTCACCGCACTTCATGTACTCCGGCCACTACGACGGCGGCCCACGTGACGGAGAGTGGTTCCAGCTGTACTCCATCGGCTTCGGCGGTATCCCCGGTCGGCCGATCGGGGACGGCCCGGACGGTCATTCACTGTGGCCGTCGTTCGTCAACATCCCGTGCGAGTACCTCGAGTCGTACTACCCACTGCGGGTCGAGCGGTGGGAGACGTTGCCCGACACCGGTGGAGCGGGTGTGCACCGCGGCGGCAACGGCGTCGACGTGGCGTACCACTTCGAGCAGCCGGGCACGATCGCCATCCACGACGACCGCTGGCTGACCTATCCGTGGGGCGTCAACGGCGGAAAGCCCGGTGCGCGCGGCCGCAAGTGGATCGTGCGCGCGAACGGCGACGTCGACATCCTGCCCAGCAAGATCCACGACGCACCTGTGTATCCCGGTGACGTGCTGCACTTCGTCACCTGGGGCGGCGGGGGATGGGGCGATCCACTCGAGCGCGATCCGGAGTTGGTCGCCCTCGAGGTACGTCGCGGACTGGTCACCGTCGACGGGGCCGTCGGTGGCTACGGGGTGGTGTGCGACGAGAACGGTGTCGTCGACACCGCGGCGACCGACTCCCGTCGCGGCGAGATCCGTGCCGGGCGCGGGGAACTGCAGACCTTCGACATGGGTCCGTCGATCTCGGAGATCCTGGAACGCTGCGAGGCCGAGACCGGTCTGCCGGCCCCACGTCCGCCGGTGAGCGTCGCGAAGTCGGCGTCCCGGTGAGCGCGCCGCCGGTGAGCGTGGCCCGGTCCGCGGCGCGATGACCGCCGAGGGGTCCGATCCGCTCGACGACTACCGCCGGTCCGGCTTCGCGGGCTCGGTGGGGTTCGGCACGCGGCCCGCGGTCCTGGTCATCGACCTCGCCCGCGCCTACGTCGACGACTCCTCGCCGCTGCGTGCGCCGGTGGAGTCGTCGGTGGCGGCGTCGGCCCGGCTGGTCGCGACGGCGCGTGACCTGTCGGTCCCCGTCGTCTTCACCCGGGTGAGCTATCGCGTCGATCCGGACACCGGCGAGATCATCGACGGCGGACTGTTCGTCGAGAAGATCCCCTCGCTGCGGGTGTTCGCCGAGGGTTCGCCGCTGGCCGACTTCGTCGACGACCCGCGGCCGGTCGGGGCCGAGGTGGTGGTCACCAAGCAGTACGCGAGCGCGTTCAGCGGAACGTCGCTCGCGGCGACCCTGAGCTCGCGGGGGATCGACACCCTCGTGATCTGTGGTCTGTCGACGAGCGGCTGCGTCCGCGCGACCGCGACCGACGCCCTGCAGCTCGGGTTCCGTCCGATCGTCGTCGCCGACGCCTGCGGCGACCGCACGGTGGAGATCCATGCCGCCAACCTGATGGATCTGCAGGCGAAGTACGCCGACGTCATCGACCTCGAGCGCGCCGTGTCGTTGCTGGCGGGGTCCGCCACCGGTTGACCTGCGCGCGGAGAACGTTTCGATCTCGTCGGTAACGTTCTCCGGGCTCGCGACGAGATAGGTGCGACGCGCTCTCTATCTCGAAGGACACCACGCATGGCTTGGATCCCCACCGACCACTTCCCGGCACCCGACTCCACGGGCGCCGCGACGCGACCGGCATGGCTGCGACCGGCGGTCCTCCGCCCGGTGGCCATCGTCCTCGCGGTGTGTGTCGTCCTGTTCGCGCTCGCCGCACTGCTGGTCAGCAACAACAAGGCCGGCGCGCTCATCGGGCACCCGGAGAAGCTGCGCCCGGGCTGCACGTGGGATTCGTCGGGCAACTACGTCCAGAACTGCAAGGTGTGGTCGCCGTCGAACAACCGGTGGGTCATCGTGCAGATCCGGGCCTCGAACACCAGCACCCAGGGCGTCTACCTCCTCGACGGGATGCGCGCACGCGACGACCGTTCGGCGTGGACCACCGACGTGCAGGCCGCGAAGGTCTACGACGGCAAGTCCGACACCACGTTGGTGATGCCGGTCGGTGGCGCGTCGTCGTTCTACACCGACTGGAACGGTGGCGCCGGCGCCGCGAACACCCCGATCAAGCAGGAGACCTTCCTGACCTCGGAGCTGCCCGACTACCTCAACCGCGAGTTCGGTGTCGCCAAGAGCGGCAACGCGATCGTCGGTCTGTCGATGTCGGCGGGTCCCGCGGTGACGTTGGCCGAGAAGCACCCCGAGCAGTTCAAGGTCGTGCAGGCGATGTCGGGGTACTACCAGACCAACAACCCGCTCGGCGCCCTCGGCGTCTTCGCGACGCAGACGATGGTGTCCAACTACACCAACGGCATCCTCAACATGTGGGGTGCGCCCGGCAGCGCCCAGTGGCAGCAGAACGACGCCTCGCAGAACCTCGCTAAGCTCAAGGAGAACGGCCAGGTCCTCATCGTCTCGTCGGGCAACGCGTTCCTGTCGCCGTCGGAGATGCGCAAGCTCAAGCCGGCCGATCAGATCAGCGCCATCCTGCTCGAGGCGCTCTCGGCCGTGTCGACGATCCTCTTCCAGCTGCAGGCCGCCCAGGCCGGCGTCTCGGTGATCACGATCCCGAACTACGGCGGTCACGACTGGGAGAACTGGAACCGCGCGCTCCAGGCAGGCAAGACCAATGTCATCGACGCGATGAAGGCGGCACCGCCGGTCACGAACAAGACCATGGTGCTCAACGCCGCGCGGATCGCCTCGGCGCCGTCGTCGTCGGAGTCCTCGTCCGCCGCGTCCACGACGTCGTCGTCGAGCAGCTCGTCGGCCGCGCCGTCGGCGAGCTCGTCGTCCTCCTCGGCTGCCGCCTCGTCCTCGTCGACCTCGCCGTCGTCCTCGGACGCCTCGGTCAGCACCACCCCGTCGGCCGCCCCGGCACCGTCGAACACCTCGGCCCCGGCCTCGGCTGCGGCGAGCACACCGGTGTGTGCTTCGGTCGACCCGTCGGCGACCGTCGCTGCGAACACGTCCGCAGTGCCGACGTGCGCGCCGGTCAACTGACGCGTCGAGGTCAGGCCGGCCCGGTGCGGAACTGCGTGTCGGGACGGTCGGCGACCGCGGTGTCGATCCGGTAGGTCATCTCGTCGGACATGGTCGGCAGATCGTCGAGCGGGAACCACCCGCAGTCGGTGTTCTCGTCGTCGCTGACGGTCGGTTCACCGGACACCCACCGCATGCGGAACGTCAGATCGAGGTACTGCGACACGTCACCGTTGGGGTAGGTCACCGGTCTCGTCACGTGCGTCGAGGCCAACCGTTCGGGTTCCACCACACACCCGGCCTCCTCGAGCACCTCGCGCACCGCGGCGACGGCGGGTTCCTCGCCGGGGTCGATGATGCCGGTGACCGGGGTCCAGGCCCCGTTGTCGCTGCGCTTGACCAGTAAGACGTGCCCGTCGCGCAGGACGACCGCGGTCACCCCCGACAACCACAGCGGCGCATGGCCGATCTTCGAGCGCAGGTCGACGATGAAGTCGGGTGTCGGCATGCCGACGACTGTATTCGGCCGCGCCCGACACGACCGTTCCATGCGGTCCCGGCCCTCGATTGGGCACGTAACCCCGCCAGTTGGGCACGTAAACCCGCCAGTTGGGCACGTCAATGCCCCGGTTGGACACCCGACGGCACGTCGGTCCCGGTGGGTCGGCTGCCTCGGTGATCTCGTGCCCAGCTGTGGTCGTTACGTGCCCAACTTCGGTCGTTACGTGCCCAACTGTGGTCGTTACGTGCCCACACCGGGGTCTGCTGTGAGCGAAGTGCTGGATCTCAGTCTTTGTAAGCGTGTAATCATGTAATCACCCAACCAAGGAGTGGTGACATGAAAGAACAGAATCGCGGCGGACGTCGTGGTGGATGGCAACAGGCCGAGCTGCCGGATGCGGGTGACGCATCGGCCTGGTTCGTCGGGCGGCTGCCCGACGAATGGTTCGACGGCGCGCCCGAGGTCGTCGTCGATCGTGACGAGATCACCGTCGTCGGCACGCTGACGGCGCCGAGCGGTGACGGGGGCAGCGCGGCCGCAGAAGGTCGTGCCTCCCGATTCCGCGAGGACACCCGTGAACAGCGGATGACCATCGCCGACGAGGCCCAGGCCCGCTACGCCCGGAAGGTGTCGTGGGGCGTGCAGGTCGGCGAGCAGCGAATCCTGTTCACCCACCTGGCCGTTCCGGTGATGACGCGGCTGCGTCAGTCCGAGCGGCAGGTCCTCGACACCCTCGTCGACGCCGGGGTGGCGCGGTCGCGTGCCGACGCGGTGGTGTGGTCGGTGAAGCTCGTCGGCGAGCACACCGAGGCCTGGCTCGCCGAACTGCGGGAGGCGATGGACTCCGTGGACACGCTCCGCGCCAAGGGGCCCCAGATCTGAATCAGCGCCGGGCCAGCAGGCGTTGGAGCGCCGGACCGTACACCGACACCACCTGTGCCGGAGTGAGGTCGACGATGCTGGGGACGCGCAGTACGTAGCGCATCATCGCCATCCCGATGAGGGTCGAGGCGATCACCTCGACGGCGACGTCGGTGTCGGCGCCCGCCGCGTCGACCGCCGGCCGCACCTGCGCGGCGAAGATGGTCCGCATCTGTTCGGCCGCAGCCGGTTCCGTGGCCGCTGACGCCAGCAGGAGTTGTAGGGACTCGCCGTGCGGGCCCTCCCAGCGGTCGAGGAACGTCTCGACGATCACCGCGCCGAGGCGGCGCCGGTGGACCTCGGTGAAGTCGGGCAGGTGGAGGTCGACCGACGTCGCCGCCTCGTAGAGACCGCGCTTGCTGCCGAAGTAGCGCATCACCAGCGCGGGATCGACGCCGGCGTCGCCTGCGACCGCCCGCACGGTCGTCGCGGCGAATCCCTCGGAGGCGAACCGCCGCCGGGCCGCCGACATGAGTGCGGCGCGTGTGCGCTCGGCGTTGCGGGCGGTGTCGCCGCGAGTGGTCGTATCGGGCATGGGACGAAGTGTATGTCAACGACCGTTGACTCCGGCGATGGGTCGGAGCTAAAGTCAACGCATGTTGACTTCCACGCAGTCGTCGGTCCTGGTGGTGGGCGCAGGCCCGACCGGCCTGACCGCGGCAACGGCTCTGTCGGCACGCGGCGTGACCGTCCGGATCGTCGACGCCGCGAGCGAGGGCGCCAACACCTCCCGCGCCGCGGTGGTGCACCCTCGGACCCTCGAGGTGCTCGAGGCGGTGGACGTGACGCGTCGGATCCTCGCACGCGCCGTACGCGTGCCCCGCTTCGACATCCGTGACGGGTCGAACTCGATTGCGCAGCTGGATTTCTCGACGTTACGCACCGACTACCCGTTCACCGCGATGATCTCCCAGGCCGACACCGAGGCCATCCTGCGCGACCGGCTCACCGAGGGTGGTGTCGCGGTCGAGTGGAACACCCGACTCGACGACCTCGACGCGGACGGCCACGCCCGCCTGCGCGATCCGGCGGGGGTGTCGCGGACCGCGCGGTTCGACGCGGTGATCGGTGCCGACGGGATGCGCAGCGCGGTGCGCGACGCTGTCGCGATCGGCTTCCCCGGATCGGGGTACGAGCAGTCGTTCGTCCTCGCCGACGTGTCGATGGCGTGGCCGGTTCCCCGCGACACCGTGTCGTTGACCTTCGCGCCCGAGGGTCTCGCGGTCGTCGCGCCGCTGCCCGACAATCGATTCCGGGTCGTCGCGACGGTCGATGATCCGCCCGAGCATCCCACCGGCGCCGACATCGAGTCGCTGCTGCGCGCTCGCGCGGACGCCGCGGAGGTCGGGGACGTCGCCTGGAGCGGTCGGTTCCGGGTCCACCACCGTCTGGCCGAGACCTACCGTCGGGGCGTGGTCTTCCTGGCCGGCGACGCCGCACACGTCCACTCGCCGGCGGGCGGCCAGGGGATGAACACCGGGATCCAGGACGCGCTGGTGCTCGCCGAGATCCTCACCACGGGAGCCGATCCGGATTCCTACGAACGTCGTCGTCGCCCGGTCGCCCGCCGCGTGTTGCGGCTCACCGACCGTATGACCCGCGCGGCGACCGTCGACGTGACCGGTGCCCGGGCCGTCCGCAACACCGTCATCCGCGCCGGCCTGAGCGTCCCACCGATCCGGCACCGCATCGCGATGGAGATCTCCGAGCTCGCCTATCGTTGACCGCGTCGCACCCGCGTGTCGTGGAAGGGGAGAGTCGTGATCGAGACCTGGCGTCTGTGGACCGGCGAAGACGGTGACTCGCACACCGAACGCGGGGTCATCGACCTCCATCCGGAGCGCCTCACCAGCAGTACGGCATCGGCGACGAGTGTGCACTTCGCCGAGACCGCTCCCGGGGCCGACCTCGGGTGGCACCCGGCGCCGCGACGCCAACTCGTCATCACGCTCAGCGGGGTGCTGCACTTCCGGACCCGCGACGACGAGGGTTTCACGCTCCGCCCGGGGGTGGTGCTGCTCGCCGAGGACACCACCGGCACGGGTCACGTGTGGCACCTCGACCCCGACACCGCGTGGCGCCGCGCCTACGTCGTGCTCGCCGACGACACCGACGTGGGGTTCCGGGCCGACAACTGAGCGCAGGCGCACACAGCGAGGACGTCCGAGGGAAGGACGCCCGGGGGAGATGTCTCACAGGCGGAATGATCCGCACGCATGCCGTCGTTGACCTCTCCCGTGACCACCCCCGCGCTGTTCGAGCCCCTCACCCTGCGGTCGCTGACCGTCCCCAACCGTGTCTGGCTGTCGCCGATGTGTCAGTACAGCTGCTTCGCCCGTGACGGCGTGCCCACCGACTGGCATCTCGTGCACCTCGGCTCGCACGCCATCGGTGGGTTCGGGCTGATCCTGACCGAGGCGGCCGCGGTGACCGCCGACGGACGGATCAGTCCCGAGGACGCGGGCCTGTGGACCGACGAGCAGGCCGCCGCGTGGCGTCGAGTCACCGATTTCGTCCACGCCCAGGATTCGCTCATCGGCGTCCAGCTCGCGCATGCGGGGCGCAAGGCCTCGACGTACTCGCCGTTCGCCGATGGCGAGGGTTCGGTTCCGGAGTCCGAGGGTGGTTGGGAGGCGGTGGCGCCGTCGGCCATCGCCTTCGACGGATACGCCACCCCGAGGGCGCTCACGGTCGACGAGATCGGGGACGTGGTGACCGCATTCGGCGACGCGGCCCGGCGCGCGTCGTCGGCAGGCTTCGACACCGTCGAGATCCACGCCGCCCACGGCTACCTGATCCACGAGTTCCTCTCGCCGCTGTCGAATCACCGCGACGACGCCTACGGCGGCGACGTCGCCGGCCGCACCCGACTCGCGATCGAGATCGCCGACGCCGTGCGCGCCGCGGTCGGCGACGCGATGCCGGTGCTGTTCCGCATCTCCGCGACCGACTGGACCGAGGGTGGCTGGAGCGCCGAGGATTCGGTGGCGCTGGCGCAGGTGCTGCGTGAGCACGGCGTCGACCTGGTCGACGCCTCGACCGGCGGCAACGTGCTCGCCGACATCCCGGTCGGGCCGGGGTACCAGGTCGAGTTCGCCGCGCGCGTCCGCAGCGGGGCCCGGATCGCGACCGCCGCGGTCGGGATGATCACCGACCCCCAGCAGGCCGAGACGATCCTGGCCACCGGACAGGCCGACGCGGTGTTCCTCGCCCGTGGTGCGCTGCGTGACCCGGCCTGGCCGTTGCGTGCCGCCCACGACCTCGGCATCGGACACCACGACGCGCCGTACCGTCCGCAGTATCAGCGGGGCGCCTGGCGCGACTGACGGCGTCCGATCAGGCCGGTCGGTGGATGAGCAGGGGGAGGACCGCGGCGGCGCCGGCGTCACGCAGGTGCGCGCCCGCCACGGTGATGGGCCACCCCGACCGTGACGAATCGACCACGAGCAGAACGGTTCTGCCCGCCACGTCGGGTGCAGGTTGCATCGCCGCCCGCCAGTGCGCGGCCTCGTCGGCGCCGGAGGCGTCACGACCCGGATCGCCCGAGGTGTCGATCGGTTGCGTCGCGCGGTCCAACGAACCGACCGACGCGAGGTGGTCGGCCACGTGGTCGGCGATCGACCGTCCCGATCCGCCGGTGGTGAGCGAGACCGCGATCTCGGGTCGCTGCACCCAGGTGGTGCGCCACGCCGACAGAGCCGCCACGGCGGCCGAGGAGATCTCACCGAGGGCATCGTCGTCGCCGCGTCGCGCCGCGGTCAGGGTGTCGGTCCACTCCGGTGCATCCGCGTGGACGAGGACCTTCCCCGGTTCGGTCGCGAGATGGCTCGGGATGCGTCCCTTCGCGCCGAAAGCGCCACCCGGCCACATCTTTCGCGGGTCGAGATCGTGGGCACCCGAGCGCAGGGTGGCCGACACCGCGCGCACCGTCTCGGGGTCGGCGGCGGCCGTGAGCCCGTCGGACAGAGCCCCGCGGCACACCGAGCATCGCCCGCAGGCGGCGACCTCCGGATCGTCGAGTGATTCGACCAGCAACGCCATCAGGCAGCGTTCGCCGCGCGTGTAGGCGCGCATGATGTCGGCCTCGCGACGGCGTGTGTCGATGATGCCGTCGTAGTGCTCGGCGTCGTAGGTCCACGGCGTGCCCGTCGATCGCCACCCGCCGTCGACGCGCTCGACGGCGCCGTCGACCGCGAGCTGCTTGAGCATGAGCTCCACCCGCGTGCGCCGGATGCCGGTCGAGGCCTCGATCGCGATCGCCGACGGAGCCTCGTCGGACCGTCCGAGTTCGTCGAGCACCGTCGCCATCTGCTTCGGGTCGGGGATCGTCGCGGTCGCGAAGTGGTCCCAGATGCCTGCGTCGGCCCCGGACGGCAGCAGTGCCACCACGGCGTCGTCGATGGCGCGACCGGCACGACCGACCTGCTGGTAATACGACACCGGCGACGGAGGCGAACCGACATGCACGACGAACCCGAGATCGGGCTTGTCGTAGCCCATCCCGAGCGCCGACGTCGCAACCAACGCCTTGAGGTCGTTGTCCCGCAGACCGTCCTCGAGGAGGTGGCGGCGATCGGCATCGAGCTGTCCGGTGTAGGCGGCGACACCGATCCCCTCACCGTGCACCGCGATGATCGCGTCGACGAGCCGCTGCGCGTCGGCGACGGTGAGCACGTAGACGATGCCCGATCCGGGCAGTCGGTCGATGTGGTCGACCACCCAGCCGTAGCGCTCGATCGGCGTCATCGCGTCGAGGACGTTGAGCTGCAACGAGCGGCGCGCCAGCGGGCCGCGCAGCACCAGGGTGGCCGAACCGAGCTGACCGGCGACGTCGTCGGTGACGCGGGCGTTGGCGGTGGCCGTGGTCGCCAGAACCGGCATCGCGGGGTTCACCGTCTTGAGGACATCGGCGACGCGGCGGTAGTCGGGACGGAAGTCGTGGCCCCAGTCGGAGATGGCGTGCGCCTCGTCGATCACCAGCAGGCCGAGGGTGTCGGCGACGGCGTCGAGGACGCGCCGACCGAACCCCGGATTGGCCAGGCGCTCGGGCGACACCAACAACACGTCGAGCGCACCGCTGCGGAGATCATCCTCGATGGCCGACCAGTCACCGATGTTGGCGGAGTTGACCGTTGCCGCCCGCAGACCCGCCCGGTGGGCCGCGGCGACCTGATCGCGCATGAGGGACAGAAGAGGCGAGACGATGAGCGTCGGACCGGCACTCTCGGAACGCAGGATGGCCGTCGCCGCCCAGTACACCGCCGACTTGCCCCACCCGGTGGCCTGCACCACCAACACCCGCGACCCCGGTGTCGTGAGCGCGGACACCGCGGTCAACTGGTCCTCACGCAGCGTGGCGCCCGGCCCGGCCAGGGCCTCGATGACGGTGGTGGCGGTGGCGGCGCGCGCCGTGGTCCAGGTGTTCGCTTCGGTGTCCATCGCTTTCCGACGCTACCGGCGACGCACGACACCGACGGTGCCGGCGCCGGGGTCACCACGTCGTTTGTCCACAGGTGGACGTCGCGATGCGAGACTGGGCGCATGACGGATCGGTGGGCGCTGGCGATCGACATCGGCGGGACCAAGGTGGAGGGTGCGCTGGTCGACGACCGTGGCGCCGTGCTCGGTGCGACGCGATGCCGAGCGGGTACCGGCGGAGAACGTTCGGCGGCCGAGCTCGACGTGTCGGTGCTCGAGGTCGTCGACGGTGCCCTCGATCGCGCGGCGGCCGCAGGCGTCGCCGACGGCTCGATCGTGGGCGTCGGGGTCGGTGTCGCCGGGCCGATCGACGAGCGGGCGGGAACGGTGAGTCCGATCAATCTCCCTGCCTGGCGCGAGCATCCGCTGCGCTCGGTGATCGCCGCACGCGTCGGGGAACGTTTACCCGGTGTTCCGCTGGAGTTCCATCGCGACGGCGTGGCGATCGCGCTCGCCGCGCATTGGGTCGGTGCGGCGCACGGTGTGGCGAACATGATCGGGATGGTGATCTCGACCGGTATCGGCGGCGGCATCATCCTCGACGGCCGGGTCGTCACGGGCAATGCCGGGCACATCGGTCAGATCGAGGTGTCCGGTGCGACAGGGGAGTTGAGCCTGGGGAGTCGTACAACGTTGGAATCGGTCGCCTCGGGGCCGCACACCGTGGCGTGGGCTCGCGGGCAGGGATGGCCGGGGACCACCGGTGAGCAGTTGGCGGCCGCGTTCGCCGCGGGCGACGATGTCGCGGTGCGTGCCGTGGAACGGTTGGCGGCGCTGGTGGGCCAGGGCGTCTGCAGTGCCGCGGCACTGCTCGACATCGAGGTCGTCGCGATCGGGGGCGGGTTCTCGCGGGTGGCGCCGGATCTCATCGACCGGATCGGGGCGCACGTTGCGCGACACCCGTTGGACTACGTGTCACGAGTCCGGGTGATCGAGGCCGGTCTGGGTGACGAGGCGCCGCTCGCCGGCGCCGCGGCCTTCGTCCATCTGGCCGATCGGCTCCCCGCGGCGCGGTGAGCACCCCGAACAGCAGTCAGCCCCGTCCACCGATCGAAATCGGTTCGGGACGGGGCTGACTGGAAGATCAGGTGGAGATCAGAGCGCGGTGACGCCGACGGCCTGCGGGCCCTTGTTGCCCTGCTCGGTCTCGAAGCTCACGCGATCGTTCTCGTTGAGGCTGCGGAATCCGCCGCCCTGGATCTCGCTGTAGTGGACGAAGACATCCTTGCCGCCGTCGTCGGGGGTGATGAAGCCGAAGCCCTTGTCAGCGTTGAACCACTTGACAGTTCCCTGAGTCATGGGAGATTTCCTTTGTTTCCAGTGTGCGAGAAGGCGCAGCTCACGCCATCTCGGGTTACAACTACGGGTGCGGAAGGAAATCTTGCGAATGTCCCGACGCCCTCGCGTGTAAATTCTTGCGAGCGACTATCGAACACAAAAACTTGTACCGACGACAAGTCAACAGGTAACGCGGGGTCGTGTCAACCCGATGGGCTCGCGCGTCGCGGAATCATCGACACCCGATCGGTGTCACTTCCCGATGACTCGGTCGGCGATGTCATGGAGCACCTCGAGCGAGCCGTCGTACGGCGCGGTGTCCCTCGGCCAGTGGCAGATCACGTCGCTGAAGCCCAGTTCTTCTGCCCGCCCGACCATCTCGATGTAGAGCTCGGTGCTCGACAGGGAGACGACGGGTGAGGTGTCGATGCTCAGGTAGGTCGGGAACTCCGCTCGGTCGCGACCGGCGCGTTCCAGGGATGCCTCGAGATGGCCCACCGAGGTCGCGACGCCTGCGAACCACGCCTCGATGTCGTCGGCCTTCGGTCCGGTGGTGATCCAGCCGTCGCCCGTGCGTGCCGCGTAATCGATCGACCGGGGGCCGTTGCCCGCCAACAGGAACGGGTTGCCGGGGCGGATCGGCTCGTCGCGCAGCCGCATGTCGGTGGTGGAGAACCACCGTCCGGTCGTGGTGAGGTGGTCGGTGCGCAGCACCCGGTCGAGGAGATCGGTGAACTCCTGGAGGCGGTCGACGCGATCGCGGGGACTGGGGGCCGGGCCGCCGAGGAGGGTCGAGTCGGGGTCGCCACCGGCACCGAGTCCGAGCAGGAGTCGATCATCGGAGATGTCGGCCAGCGCCTGGAGGTCGCGCGCGAACGGCGCGGGGTGCCGGTAGTTGGGCGACGCGACGAAGACGCCCAGCCCGATGCGCGAGGTCGCGGTCGCGGCGGCGGTGAGGGTGGGGATCGCCCCGAACCACCGCGATTCGGGGAGACCGCCCCACACGACGTGGTCGTAGGTCCATGCGTGATCGAACCCGAGTTCCTCGGCCTCGACCCACAGTGGACGGGCCTCGCGCCAGGGGTGTTCGGGCAGGATGGCGATTCCGTGGCGCATGGGTCCCGACGCTACCGCCCGGCCGGCACGGGGTGTGGGGATCATTCGGCCCACCGTGAGTCCAGATCTTCCCGCACCCGCGCGACCGGAGTTGGGTGGTCGCGTGACCAGCTCTCTCGCCTACAGCGCGACCACCACGTCCGACGCCGATCTCGACGCACGCTTCGCACCGATCTTCGCCCGCATCGCCTCCGGTGCACTCGAGCGCGAGGTGGATCGCCGCCTCGCGTTCGATGAGGCGGGGTGGCTGAAGGAGGCGGGATTCGGGGCGCTGCGGGTGCCGGTCGAGTTCGGCGGCTCGGGGGCGACGGTTCGCCAGCTGTTCCGGTTGCTCATCGATCTCGCGGCCGCGGAATCGAACCTGCCGCAGGCCCTTCGGGTGCACTGGAGCTTCGTGGAGGACCAGCGGCTCTCCACCGACACCGAGGCGCGTGAGCGCTGGCTGCGGGCGGTGGCCGACGGTCGACTCGTCGGCAACGCCATCACCGAGCCCGGTGTCGGGGCCGTCGACCGGTACCGCACCACCGTGCGCCGCGACAGTGACGGACTGGTGGTCAACGGGACGAAGTACTACAGCACCGGCAGCCTCTACGCCGACCACATCCTCGTCGCCGCCGACCTCGACGGTGAGCGGGTGTCGGTCCTCGTCGACGGTGACGCCGACGGCGTGAGCCAGCACGACGACTGGGACGGCTTCGGCCAGCGCCTGACCGCCAGCGGCACAACCGAGTTCACCGACGTCCGCGTCGGGGAGGATCGTCTCCTGGGTGCCGGCTACGGCCAGGCGGGGC
Source organism: Williamsia sp. Leaf354 (assembly GCF_001424365.1). Lineage (NCBI taxonomy): Bacteria > Bacillati > Actinomycetota > Actinomycetes > Mycobacteriales > Nocardiaceae > Williamsia > Williamsia sp. Leaf354. The sequence continues at coordinate 537,459 of NZ_LMPL01000003.1, read as the reverse complement.
GCACCTACGGCACCTCGTACCTGCAGTTGGTGCAGCTCGCGGTGCTCGCCGGCATCGCCCGCCGCGCCACCGACGACGCGATCGACTGGGTGCGCTCGCGCACCCGCAGCTACACCCACGCCGCCGCCGACCTGCCCCGCGAGGATCCGCTGGTCCAGCAGGTGATCGGCCGGCTGTCGAGTGCCGCCTTCTCCGCGCGCGCCACGGTGCTCGCCGTCGCCGACACCCTCGACGTCGCGCTCGACGACGCGCTGGCCCGTGGGCAGTTCGACGACGCCCTCCTCGACGCGGCCGAACTCGCGTCGTCGCAGGCGCAGGCCACCGTCATCCCGCAGGTCCTCGAGGCCACCACGCAGCTGTTCGAGGTGGGCGGCGCCTCGATCGTGTCCGAGCGGCTGCGTCTCGATCGGCACTGGCGCAACGCGCGGACCATCGCGACGCACAACCCGCTCATCTACAAGCTGCAGGCCGTCGGGGCGTTCGAGCTCAACGGCGACGACCTGCCGTACGCGTGGAGTGCGGGCAAGCGTCCCACCAGCTGATCGGTTCACCGCGCTGCTAGCGTGCGGCGCGTGGAGTTGATGACCGCGACCGACGCCCAGGCGTACTGGATGTCGGCCACGATCCCCAGCGACCAGTTCCTGCTCTACTGTTTCGACCGCGGTGCGGGAAGCGGCGCCTCGATCGAGGAGATCGGGCCGGACCTTCTCGAGCGCGCGGCGGAGATCGACGATCTGACGGTGCGGATCGCCGAGGTGCCCCGCGGCCTGGACTTCCCCTACTGGGTGCACGCGCCGGTGTCGACGCGGCAGCTGCGACGGCATCGGGCGCGGGGATGGGACGACTGTCTACGCATCCTGGGTGCGGAGATGGCGGACCAGATCGACCTCCGCGACCACGGCTGGCGAGTGCATCTGTTCGATCCGATCGCCGATGCCCCCGGGGTGGACGGCCCCGCGGTCGTCGCGGTGCTGCAGATCGCGCACGCCCTGGCCGACGGCGCGCTCGCCTCCGACATCGCACGACGACTGTTCGGATCGGACCCCCTCGTGTCCGTACGGGACGTCCGCACCTTCTCGCCCACGAAGGCGGCCGCGCGAGCGGTGGTCTCGGTGCCGGTACGCGCAGTTCGTCTGGTCGTGGCCGCCGTCGGTGCCCACCGTGCGCATCGCCGGCGCGAGCACGACATCGCCGCGGGTCGGGTGTCGGCCGCCCCCGCCGGCGGTCGGTTGGTGGCCGTCAACACCCGACCCGACCACCGCCGTGAGCTGCGCACGGTCCACACCGACCGCGATACGTTGCGGGACATCGGTGGATCGGTGACCCGCGGCGCCCTGGTGGTGATCTCCGAGGCCCTGTCCGAGCACCTCGACGTCGACCCGTCGGGCGGTCTGCGCGCGGAGATCACCATCGCCAAACCCGGTGTCCGTCTGGCGCGCAACCACTTCCGCAACGCGGGAATCGATCTGTGGATCACCGAGTCCGACCGCGCCGTTCGTGCGCGACGTATCGGTGACGAGGTCGCCGCGGCGGTGGAACGCGCCGCCCACCCCGCGACCGTGGCCGAGTCGCGAGCCATGGCGTCGGTACCGGCGGCAGTGATCCGTTGGGGTGTGGCGGGTTTCGACGCCGACGTCGTTCCCGACACGATGACCGGCAACGTCGTGGTGTCCAGCGTGCACCGCGGAGCCGCCGACCTCGTTCTCGGCGGCGGGCGCGTGGTGTTCACGACGGGTTTCCCGGCGCTGTCGCCGATGCAGACGCTGACGCACGGCGTCCACGGCATCGGTGACCGCGTGGTGATCTCGATCTGTTCGTCACCGACCGGTCTCGCCGACGTCGACGCCTACCGGGATCGTCTGGCCGCGCGACTGAACGCCTAGACCACGTCGGTCAGATCACCGTCGGCCGAGCCGGATCCGGCGTCGGCCCCGGGGAAGGCGGAGCAGGGGGAGTGGGCCCAGGGGGAGTGGGCGCAGGGGGAGTGGGCGCAGGAGGAGTGGGCGCAGGAGGATCCGGCATCGGGGGGCCGGGCTCGGGCACGGGCGTCGGTATCGGCGGGCCGGGATCCGGCGGTTCCGGTGGCGAAGGCGCAGGTATCGGTTGTCCCATGTGGATCTCCCGTCGCGGGCGTGTGCCGTTCACGCTACGCCGCGTGTGCCCTGATGAGGGCGCGGACGGATCGAGCGATGCCTGTCGCGTCGAGCCCGGAGACCTGCAGGTGCTGCTCGGGGGTTCCGTAGAGCCGACGTTCGGCGCGGCCGTGACCCAGCGACAGGAGTCGGTGCGGCCGGTCGAGGAGGGCGTTCGACACGACGTGCGCCGACGTGCCGGCCAGGTATGGCTCGACCACCACGACATCGGGGTGTTCGCCGGATGTGGTGTGCGCCAGTGCTCTCGACAACCCGTCGGTGTCGAGGGGGCGGACGGTCGCGGTGTAGCAGACGGTCGCCTCGATGCCCTCGGTGTGAGCGATCTCCGTCGCGGCGGCCAGTGCGGCGTCGAGAGTGGGGCCGACGGCGAGGATCACGAGATTCGACGATCCGGGCCGCGCGATGTGCAGGCGTCCGTCGGCGACGTCGAAGGTCGTCGAGTTCTGCTGTGCCGTCACGCGAACGTAGTGTCGGCCCCTTTGCTGGTGGGCCGCACGCATCACCGCCTCGACCTCGGCGGCGGTGCCCGGTACGTGGATCGAGACGCCGGGGATTGCGTCGATCAGGGCGACGTCGGCGTCGGTCTGATGGGTGCGTCCGGTGGTCGACATGTCGACCGATCCGCCCGTCGAGACCAGCAGTCCGTCGACGTCCTGGTGGCCGAATCCCAGTTTGATCTGCTCGTAGGCGCGTTCGACGAGGAACGGCGCGAAGGTGTGCACGATCGGGAACATGCCGGCCAGGGACATCCCGGCACCCACGTTCACCAGGAGCTGCTCGCGGATGCCGACGTTGACGACGCGGTCGGGGTGGCGCTCGGCTGCGCCGCCGAAGAACTGTCCGCCGATCTCGGCGTAGACGAGTGCGGTCTCGGGATCGCGATCGACGAGGTCGACGGCGGTGTCCGCGAAGCGGGTTCGTGGATCGGTCATGACTTCGCCTCCACCCTCGCGACGACCGCCCGCGGACCCGGCTCGGACGGCTGCAGCGCGCCGAGGATCGCGGTCGGATCGTGACCGTCGATCTCGGCGGTCGACCACGATTCCAGCGCGAACCGCGCCGCGAGGCGATGTGGCCGGCGACGGGTCGCCGAGGCGTTGTCGATGACGATGACGGTCAGACCGTCGAGCCCGATGGCGCCGGCGAAGGCGATGGCCTCGTCGTTGGAGCCCTCGTCGAGTTCGGCGTCACCGACGAGGACGAACACACGCGCACGACTCCGGCGCGCACGCAACGCGAGTGCGGTGCCCACGGCCAGCGGCAGACCGTGGCCGAGCGATCCCGAGGAGATCTCGCATCCGGGGATCAGCGCCCGGTCGGGGTGGGCGCCGAGCGGGGAGTCGATTGATGTCCAGTGATCGAGCCACTCGACCGGGAAGTAGCCGTGTGCGGCCAGCGTCGCGTAGAACGCCATGGGCCCATGGCCTTTGGACAGATAGAACCGGTCGCGATCGGGATCGTCGAGACGGTCGGGGGAGATGTCGAGGACGTGGTGGTAGAGCGTCCACACCACGTCGAGGGTGGACAGAGCGGCTGCGTCGTGTTTCTCGTCGCCGGTCATCCGCGCCATCAGCGAGGCCAGATCCCGGCGACCCAGGGGTGTCGAAGTGGTCATGCGACCACGATGCAACCTCGACCTTTGTTCAGGTCAAGCGTCGGTGTCGTTCAGTGCTGGTGCCCGTTGAGTTCGCCCTGCTTGCCGTTGCCGCGGACGAGGCGCTTGGGCAGGCGGCCCGCGAGGTCGGACAGCGGGGTGACCGCGTTGTTCAGCACGTCGACGGCGTCGCGCAGTTCGTGCACCGTCTCCTGGATCGCGACGATGCTGGGGGCGAGTTGGCTGATGACCTCGGTCAGTTCGGTGATGCGGTCGATGGTGCCGCCCGGGGCGATCGCGCGCTCGACGGCGCCGCCCTCGCCGACGAGCTGATCGAGGAGCCCGCCGTCGTCGACGAGTCGGTCGATGATGCCGCCGGTCTCGGTCATCTTGTTGAGCAGCCCGTTCTCGGCGGTCAGCTTGTCGACCACCCCGCCCTCGCCGGTGAGGCGTTCGAGGATGCCCTCGTTCTCGGTGAACTGGTCGATCACGCCCCCCTTACGGGACAGACGATCCAGCGGTCCGCCCTTGGAGGCCAGGCGGATGAGGATCCCGTCCTCCTCGGCCATCTGGTCGAGGAGACCGTCGCGGGCGGTGAGGCGTTCGAGTGAGCCGTCGGCCTCGGTGAGCCGATCGACGACGCCGCCGGGCGACAGCAGGCGGTCGAGAGCGCCGTCCTGCGCCAGCATCTTGCCGATCGGCCGGTCGGGTCCGAGCATCTCCGCGATCTGCCCGATGAGGGCGAGCGGCGTCCGTGCCGAGAAGTTGGTGGTGTCCTCGACGCCGAAGACGTTGTTGACCTCGTGGGCGACGTTCTCGAAGGTCAGGCGTGCGATGGTCACGCTCGACTCGACCGCGGCCAGTGCCACACCGGTCACGGCGAAGCCGACCTTGAACGGCAGCGTGTAACCGACTCTCACATCCATGAATGACAGGTTATGCCATAGCGGTGTGACGGAGAACTCATCAGGGGGTTCCTGTGCCGGGCACGCGGAAGCGCGCGCTCAGGCCTCCGACTTCGCCTTGGCCTTCTGCTCTTTCTTGAAGGCCCGGACCTTGTTCAGCGACTCCTCGTCGACGACGTCGGCGACCGAGCGGAATCCCTTCTTTCCGTAGTCGCCGACCGCGGTCGTCCAGCCCTTGGGCTTGACGTCGAGCTGCTTGGCCAGCAGGGCGGTGAAGATCTTGGCCTTCTGCTCACCGAATCCGGGTAGTGCGTTGATCCGCTTCACCAGATCGGCGCCGCTCGTGGCCTCGGTCCAGATGCGCGTGGTGTCGCCGTCGTATTCGGCGACGATCACGTTCGCCAGGTCCTGTAGACGCTTGGCCATCGACCGCCCGTAGCGGTGGATCGCCGGGGGAGTGGCACACAGGTCGGCGAACGCGTCGGGATCGGCCGTCGCGATCTTCTCCGGGTCGAGCGTGCCGAAACGGTCGAGGACCTTCGCCGGCCCGGCGAACGCCCGTTCCATCGGGAACTGCTGATCGAGCAGCATGCCGGCCAACAGGGCGAAGGGATCGTTCGACAACAGCTCGTCGGCGGCCGGGTCCTGGGCGATCTGCAGTGTGACCATGTCGGGGAGTCTAACTTTTGCCGCCGCACCGGTCTGCCGCGCGACACCTGCGCCGATCCCCGACTCGGCGGGGTGTTCGGGGAGTAGCGTTCCTCCCGGCGCAGGGTGCTCCCTCCGACGGGATCCTCGGCGCCGATTCCACTCTCCACGAGGCAGATCGGGGTGGTCAGGTGAGCGCAACGGCTCCGGACACCAGACAAGACCAGCACGTCGCCAAGGTCATCGGCGTCACCGTCGCCGCAGCGGTCGGCGGCTTTCTCTTCGGATTCGACAGTTCGGTCGTCAACGGCGCCGTCGACTCCATCGGGTCACACTTCGAGCTCGGCGAGTTCTTCAAGGGTTTCGCCGTCGCCGTGGCGCTGCTCGGCTGCGCGCTCGGCGCGTGGTTCGCCGGTCGCCTCGCCGACAAATGGGGCCGCAAACCGGTGATGCTGGTGGGCTCGTTCCTGTTCACCATCTCCTCGATCGGAACCGGATTCGCCTGGAGCGTCCCGGATCTGATCGTCTGGCGCATCCTCGGCGGCCTCGGCATCGGTATCGCCTCGGTGATCGCGCCCGCCTACATCGCCGAGATCGCGCCCGCGAAGTTCCGCGGCGCGCTCGGCTCGATGCAGCAGCTCGCCATCACCATCGGCATCTTCATCGCCCTGCTCTCGGACTCGCTGCTGCAGGACAGTGCCGGTGGCGCGGCCAACGATCTGTGGTTCGGCATCGAGGCGTGGCGCTGGATGTTCTTCGTCGGCGTCATCCCGGCCATCGTCTACGGCGTCCTCGCCCTGATGATCCCGGAGTCACCGCGCTACCTCGTCGGCAACAATCTCGACGAGGAGGCCGCCCGCATCCTGCGCGATGTGACCGGTGAGAAGGATCCGCTCAACCGGGTCAAGGAGATCCGGTTGACGCTCAAGCGCGAATCGAACGTGTCTCTGAAGGACATCCGCGGACCGTCGTTCGGTCTGCACCCCCTGGTGTGGGTGGGCATCTGGATCGCCGTGCTGCAGCAGTTCGTCGGGATCAACGCGATCTTCTACTACTCGACCACCCTGTGGCAGTCGGTCGGCTTCTCCGAGAGCGAGTCGTTCAAGACGTCGGTGATCACCGGTGTCATCAACGTCGTGATGACCTTCGGCGCGATCCTGTTCGTCGACCGCATCGGGCGCCGACGTCTGCTGAAGATCGGCTCGGTCGGCATGTTCATCGGGCTGGTGCTCGCGGCGATCGCGTTCACCCAGCAGCAGGGCTCGGGTGACTCGGTCACCCTGCCCGACACCTACGGCACCCTCGCCCTGATCGGTGCCAACCTCTTCGTGGTCGCCTTCGCCGCGACGTGGGGCCCGGTCATGTGGGTGATGCTCGGCGAGATGTTCCCCAACCGCATTCGCGGTGTCGCGCTCGGCGTCTGCACCGCCATGAACTGGATCGCCAACTTCGCGATCTCGCTGCTGTTCCCGCAGCTGAGCGAGACCCTGGGCCTGGCGTACGTCTACGGGTTCTTCGCCCTGTGTGCGGCGATCTCGTACTTCTACGTGCAGTTCAAGGTGCCCGAGACCAACGGCATGGAGCTCGAGGACATGGGCGACCTGCGCAGCGGGAAGACGATCCCGACCGAGGTCTCCTGACCCGCATCCGGACATCACACGACAACGGCCGGCCGAGGGGATTCCCTCGACCGGCCGTCGTCGTCGGATCGGTGTGCGTCAGGCGTTCGTGATGCCCACCATCGGCAGGAAGAAGCAGCTGCGGCCGCCGCTGTTCACCGTTCCGAACACCGCCGAGAGGACGGTGCCCTTGCCGGTGGCGACCGGGGCGAGCCGGGTGCCGGCGGGCGCGATGGTGGTGAGCACGGTCTTCACCGTGGCGACGGCGACGTCGCGGATCGGTCCGGCCGGGACACCCGCGAGGTAGCGGTCGATGATCGTCTGCGACGCGTCACCCATCTGGGCGAAACCGCCCTTGCCGGAGTTGATGTTGAACCAGGCGACCTGCATGCCCGCGGTGTTCGCGTCGGGGGTGATGCCGGCGGGCACGAAGCCGTAGAGCGTCTCGCCACTCTTCACGATGTTCGGATCGATCCCGTTGATCATCGGCAGCGCCGGGAGCCCCGGAGCCGAGTACGGCCCGGCGACCGCGCCGCCCACGGCGGGTGCCAGACCGAACGGGTTGGTCGACGTCGGCGCGACGCAGTTGAACGCCACCGACGGGTTGAGGAACGGCTGGATGCCGAGTTTGCGCAGGGTGTCGTTGGCCTGGGCGAGAAGGGCGCCGATGTCCTGACCCGATGCGGTCGGGGTCTGCTGCTGGGTCGCGGTGGAGTTGCCGGTCAACGCCGACAGCGCGGCCGCGGCGACCGAGTCGATGGGCGCGCTCTGGCCGGCCGGGACGGTGGTGGTGGGGGCGGCGCCCGCCGGGGCGGCCGCGACGGCGATGGCCGCGGCACTGATCGTGGCGGCGACACCGGTGCGCAGAGATGCGCGGCGCGCGCGGGTGGTGATCGGCATGGGATCGGGCTCCTCGAAGCTCATGGCCGGTCCCGGCGAGGTCGTCGGTCGACGCGCCGAGCTCTGTGACAGAAGTGGCCAGGGGGGTACGAGTGAACATTCGCACGGGCGTCCGCGAGCCGCAATGCACGTGATCGAGATGAGACGCGACCGGGACCGAATCGCGTTTGGTGATGGTGCGCAGACGAATTCACCCGCCGACGGCGTGTGCCGTGGCGGGTGAATGCGAGCTCGTCGAGCGCCGGGTCAGATGTAGGACAGGCCCACGGTCGGCACGATGGTGCAGCTGTTCACGCGGTTGTTGTTCTTCGTCGTCACCGCGCCGTAGATGGCGGAGAGGACGCGACCCCGACCGGTGTTCGCGATGGCCGTGAAGGTGCCGGGACCGTTGACGGCGTTGATCTTCGCGTTGCGCTTGAGGTTGATCTGCCCGGTCCTGCCGGTGTCGATGTTGATCCAGATCGCGATCAGCGGGTTGCGTGCGTTGTCGACGGCGGGGCCGGTGCCCAGGCTGGTGTAGACGTAGCCGGCCTGGCCGCGCGCGGGCCCCGGAGCCGGGGCGGCCTGCGGGCCTGCGGTCACCAGTGCGGTGCCGACCGAGTTCCCGGCGGGGGTGCAACCGAAACCGATGGTGGGGTAGAGGAACTGCTGGATCTTCGGGGCGTTCGGGCCCGTCGGGATGATGGGGTCGTTGTTCGCGGCCTTGTTGTTCGCGGCGGCGACCTTGGCGACCTGCGACGGCTTGGTGGTGTTGTTCAGGAATCCGACGACCTGGTCCCAGATGGCCCCGACCTGCGGGGGCACGCCCTTGGCGGTCGCGAGCGCGGTGGCCTGCGAGATCAGGGCCGGGTTGGCCTTGCCGTCGGGACCGGGGGTGGCGACCGATCCGATGATCGCGGGGAAGAAGGCGCCCACCGAGTCGAGGGTCTGCTGGTCGACCTTCGGCGCGGCGACGGCCGGAGGCGCGGCGACCGGCGCGGCAGTGGCGATCGCCGGTGCGGCCAGGGCGGTCATCACGGCGAATGCCGTGGTGGAGACGGCCCGGCGGGTCAACGACCCGGGACGCGCGCCTGCGTTTCGCACTAGAACACCCTTCACAGCGTGGTACTTCCCGTCTGTGGCGACACAACCGTGGTCGCCGTCGAATCTTGTCGTCCCCGTCGGCGACCTCGAGGGGCGCCGCGGGTGAGTCTAGGCGGTCACCGCGTGTCGACAACCGTCCAGGGACCATAGCGTGATACCGGAGTGACTCATGTGACTGGTGATGCGATTGTTACGCGCCGCACACACGATCGACACCGGCAGTTCAGACACTCGGCTCCGGCGCGAGGGAGTCGTATTCCCGCGCCGATTCCAGGTCGAGAACGGTCAATCCGCCCGCGGAGTGCGTGCTCAGGGCCAGGGTCACCGTGCGCCAGCGGATGTCGATGTCGGGATGGTGGTCGCGGCGCTCGGCCACCTCGGCCACCCGCCGCACGAAATCGATCGCCGCGGGGAACGACGGTGCCTCGACCGACCGTCGGATCACGCCGTCGCCCCACTCCCACAGGGGCAGGGTCGGGCGCGCCGCGTCGATCTCGTCGGGATCGAGCGGTCGAGGTCCGGTTGCGGAGTCGTCGGATGCCATGGACCCATGGTGCACCCCGCCCCGCCTGCAGCGGGCTGGTTAGATCGCGGGAGAACAACTCCGCGCTCGGACGCCGTGTCCGGAGCGCTGGCGGGTGGAGGAGGTCGGTCGGGGTGCAGCGGTGGGGTCGCAGGGCGATGATCGTGGTACTGGGTGCGGCGCTGACCGCGTCGATGGCGACCGCGTGCGGTGACTCCGACTCGACGGCGTCGGTCACACTGCTCACGCACGACTCCTTCTCGTTGCCGGACTCGGTGATCGCCGACTTCCGCAAGCAGACGGGGCTCGAGCTGAAGGTGTCGCAGTCGGGCGACGCGGGACAGCTGACCTCGGAGGTGTCGCTGACCCCCGGGCGCCCCAAGGCCGACGCCGTCTACGGCATCGACAACACCTTCGCCTCGCGCGCCGTCGACGCCGACGCCCTGGAGCCCTACCGGTCACCGGCGCTGGTCGGCGGTGCCGCGCAGTACGCACTGACCGGCGGCAAGGACGAACTGACACCGGTCGATCGCGGCGACGTCTGCGTCAACGTCGACACCGCGTGGTTCTCCCAGCGCAACATCCCCGCCCCCACCTCGATCGACCAGCTCACCGACGCCCGGTACCGCGGCGACACCGTGGTGATGGATCCCGCGACCTCCTCGCCGGGCATGGGATTCCTCCTCGCCACGATCGCCGCCAACCCGTCGAACTGGCAGGACTACTGGCGTGCCATGCGTGCCAACGACGTCACCGTCGTGTCGGGGTGGGAGATCGGGTACAACCAGCAGTTCTCCGGCGGCGAGGGCAAGGGCCCCAAGCCGATCGTCGTGTCGTACGCATCGTCGCCCGCGGCGAACCCCGCGACGAAGGCTCTCCTCGACGGCTGCTTCCGCCAGGTCGAGTACGTGGGCGTGCTGAAGGGCGCGGCCAACACCGACGGGGCGAAGAAACTGGTCGATTTCATGCTGAGCCCGCAGGTACAGCAGGCGCTGCCGGACTCGATGTACGTCTACCCCGTCCGCGACGGCGTCACGCTGCCCGAGACGTGGCAGAAGTACGCACCGTTGCCCACCTCGACGGTGGACCTGTCGGCGGCCTCGATCGCACGAAACCGCGAGGACTGGCAGAAGCAGTGGCGCACGATCCTGGGGCGCTGACGTCACGGCCACCGCGAACGCGGTGACCGGCGCGGGACGGCTGCGACCGGTCCGGCGCCGCCGCGGCGGGACGCGTGACACCGGCCACCGCCGGGTCGTCGCGATCCTGACCGTCATCCCCCTGGCCTTCATCGGCGTCTTCTTCGTGTGGCCGGTCGGCGCGTTGGTCGTCCGCGCGGTCGGCGTGTCCGACGGCGAGGGACTGCTCGACCTGGCCCGGCGCACCGACGCCTGGGGTCTGCTCGGGTTCACCCTCGCCCAGGCTGCGGGCTCGACGCTGCTGACCCTCGTGGTCGCGGCACCGATCATCTGGTTGGTCGCCACCTGCAGCTCCCGCACCTCGACCGTGCTGATGGTCGGGGTGACCATCCCGTTCGTACTGCCGACGGTGGTGGTGGGCATGGCCTTTCGCGCCATCGTCTCCCCGGGTGGGCCGCTGTCGGGTCTCGGCCTCGACGGCAGCGTCGCCTCGATCCTCGCCGCCCACGCCTTCCTCAACATCGCTGTGGTGGTGCGCGTGGTCGGGTCGGCGTGGCGCACCCTGGACCCTCGCGCCGAGCTCGCCGCCCGCACCCTCGGCGCCACCCCGTGGCGCGCCTTCACCACCGTGGTGCTGCCGCGTCTGATCGTCCCGATCCTGTCCGCGTCGGCGCTGGTGTTCCTCTTCTGCTCCACCAGTTTCGGTGTGGTCCTCATCCTCGGCAACGGCCGCTGGCAGACCATCGAGACCGCCGTCTACACCCAGGCGATCGGTTACTTCGACCTCCCCGCGGCGGTGACCCTGTCGCTGCTGCAGATCGTCGTGGTGATCGTCGTCGTCGCGATCTCCGGGTTGCTGACACCGCGGACCGTCGCGGTCGTCGCGCGTGAGGCCGCGGCGCGTGTCCGCGGCCGCGGGTCGCGGGTGATGGCCGCTCTCGTCGCGGTGTGGGCGGTGGTCGTCCTGGCCGGACCGCTGTCGGTGGTGGTGATCCGATCGCTGCGTCCCACCGCGGGAGGGGAGTGGACGCTGTCGGGCTATCGGTCGCTGAGTCGCGCGGTCAACGGTCAGACACCCCTGCAGACACTGCAGTACAGCGTCGTCAGTGCTCTCTGGGCGATGGTGCTGTCGGTGGCGATCGGCCTGCTCGCGGCGATCGCACTGCAACGCGCCCGCGGGACGGCAGCCACGGTGGGGTCGGCGCTCGCCCTGGTCCCGCTCGGTGTGAGCGCGGTGACCGTCGGTTTCGGCTATCTCATCGTGCTCGCCTCGCTGCCCGCCGATGTCGCATCGTGGCCGGGGCTCATCCCCGCCGTGCAGGCACTCATCGCGGTGCCGGTGGTGATCCGTGTGATCGCCCCCGCGCTCGCGGCGATCCCGCCACGCCTGCGCCACGCGGCGGCCACCCTGGGTGCCGGACCGTGGCGGGTGTGGCGCACGGTCGACCTACCGCTCATCTGGCGTCCGCTGGCGGCGTCGGGGGCGTTCGCCTTCATCATCGCCGTCGGCGAGTTCGGGGCGACGGGGTTCCTCGCCCGGCCGGGCACCACCACGCTGCCGGTGCTGATCGGCTCGGCGCTCAACCGGCCCGGCGCCGACAACCTCGCCACCGCGATGGCGTGCTCGGTGCTCATGATCGCGGCCACCGCGATCGCCGTGGTCGTGATGGAGTCGTTCCGCACCGTCTCGGGCGGTGACCTGTGACGCTCGAGGTGCGTTCGCTGCGCGTGACCTACGACGGCGAGGTGGTCATCGACGACATCGACCTCGACATCGGCACCGTCGACGCGCCGGTGACGGCTCTGCTGGGCCCGTCGGGGTGCGGGAAATCGACGCTCATCCGGGCCATCGCGGGAATCGAACCGATCGCCGGCGGCAGTGTGCGTTTCGACGGCGTCGATCTCGCGGAGATACCGACCCACCGGCGTGACTTCGGTGTCGTCTTCCAGGACGGTCAGTTGCTGCCGGGACGCACGGTCGGACAGAACATCGCGTACGGGCTGCGCGCGCGCCGGTGGTCCCGCGCGGCGACGGCCGAGCGGGTCGCCGAACTGCTCGACCTCGTCGGGCTCGACGGTCTCGCTGACCGCGCGGTGACCGAGTTGTCCGGCGGGCAGGCCCAACGTGTCGCGCTGGCCCGCGCACTGGCGCCGCGACCACGGCTGCTGCTGCTCGACGAACCGCTCTCCTCGCTCGACCGCCGACTGCGTGAACGGCTCGCCGTCGAGATCGCGGAGATCCTGCGCGCCGCCGGGACCCCGGCGATCCTCGTGACACACGACCACCAGGAGGCCGCCGTCATCGCCGACCGGATCGCGGTCATGTCGGAGGGTCGCATCGTGCAATCCGGTGCGCCCGAGACGATCTGGCGCCGGCCGGTCGACGAGTGGGTGGCCCGGTTCGTCGGGTGCACCACGGTGATCGGTGGGCACCTCGTGCACGACGCCGACTCCGGTTCGGCGACGGTGCAGACCGTGCTGGGGACCGTCGCCCTCGCCGAGCGACTGCTCGACGCCGGATCCGACACTGCGGGCGGGGAGGTCGTCGTGGGTCTGCGACCTCGATCGGTGGTGGTGTGCGGCGAGGAGCGCGGAGTACATGCGATCGTGCGCAGTGTCGCGGCGTTGCCCGAGGAGCATCTCCTGTCGGTCGCCCTCGACGACGGGTCGATCGTGTCGGCGGTGTCCACACTCGCGGTGACGGTGGGCGAGACCGTCGGAGTCGCCATCGATCCCGACCGTGTCGCGGTGATCGGATGACCCGCACGGTCGTGGCCGGCGCGGTGATCGACGGACCGCGGTTGCTCGTCGCGCAGCGCTCGCGACCGCCGGAGCTCGCGGGGTTGTGGGAGCTGCCCGGCGGCAAGGTGGAGCCGGGGGAGTCGCCGCAGGAGGCACTGGCCCGCGAACTGGTCGAGGAACTCGGCATCGAGGTGACCGTCCACGAGACGATGGGCGGTCGCGTCGAGGTGGCGCCGGGTGTCGACCTGATCGCGATGCGCTGTGTGCTCCGCGACGGGACACCCACGGCGACCGAACATCTCGCCGTCCGGTGGGTCGACGCCGACGGACTACGTGCCCTCGCCGACACCGGGGCGGTGGTCCCCGCCGACACCGCGTGGCTGCCCGACCTCCTCGCGCTCCTCGACGCGCCCGACGCCCAGTAAGGATCACCGACCATGTCCCTGCCCCCGACACGTGGATTCGAGCCCGGCGACGACACCGATCCGTTCGCGAAACCCCCGAGCCGGTCGCCGAACACCGGTGCCTGGATCATCCTGGGAGCGGCGGTGATCCTGCTCGTCATCGTGATCGCCGTCGTGGTGGGGACGGGCGGATCCGACGACCCGGTCGCCGCACCGCCGGTGACGGTCACCGTCGCGCCGAGCACCACCTCGACCGCACCGTCGTCGACCCCCACATCGTCGACCACCGACGTCCCACGGTCGACGACCGCGGCATCCGGCGAGGGGATCATGCCGCAGGTGGTGTGCATGAATCTGCAGGCGGCCCAGGATCTCATCCAGCGCAGCGGTGTCTTCTACTCCCGGAGCCGCGACGCGACCGGGGCCGGGCGCGCGCAGATCTTCGACCGCAACTGGATCGTCGTCGCGCAGTCACCGGCGGCCGGTGCACGCATCGGCGAGGGCGACGCGGTCCTGTCGGTGGTCAAGACCGACGAGCCCAACCCCTGCTAGGAACGGTTGTCGCCGAACGGGCGGCGTCGGTTCAGCCGACGGGGATCTGCGACAGGTCGGTGCGCATCATCAGGACGTTGTAGTCGAGCCACCGCGAGGCGGTGAAGTACAGGTACTGGTCGTTGCCGCCGTTCGAGGGATAGATGTACGGCGCGTACACCCCGCCGAGCTGTTGGCTGGTGAGCAGGGTGGTCGGTGCGCTGAACGGTCCCTGCGGTGCCGTCGCGGTACGCATCACGAGGTTGCCGGTGGTCTCGTTGCCGTACAGCATCACGTAGCGCTTGAGGCGGTTGTTCCACGCCACCGACAGCTCGCTGACCGGTTCGGTGACAACGGCTTTCGACTTCGTGGTGTCGGGCGACCACGTCTTGGTGGGGTCGCTGTCGCCGGTGTAGTACTGGTACTTGCTCAGATCGAGGATGTTCCCGGGCAGGAATCGACAGAGGAACGCGGCACCGAAGCGGCCGTTGGGTGTCCCGTACTGGTAGATGTACGGGTCGTCGTGCCCGCGGAGGTACGCGTTCTGTTGGTACTTGCCGTTGCTGTCGTCGACCTGCTCGACCCCCGGAACGGTGACCGGGAGATTCAGGCGCACCGTCTGCGGTTGTGTCGCCCATGTCTGCCCGTTGTCGCTCGAGACCGCGATGGCCGACGAGTTGGTGACCCACCGCCCCGGCCCGCCCCACTGCCGCACCGACATGTAGTTCATGTACTGCTTGCCGTCGATCGCGATCGCCGCGGTCGGGATGGTGGTCACCTCGACCCCCGCGATCTCGAGCGCGGGGATCGACTCGGTCGCGAAAGTGGGTGCGCCCGAACCCACCACGGCGCCCGAGCGGACGTCGCCGGGGACGCCGTTGCCGATGGTCACGCCGTCGGCCGGGTTGGTGTCGGTGGTGCGCAGGATCAGGTTGTGGCGCCACTGCTGGCCGGCGGCGTTGCAGTTGCCGAACGTGTCACCGAAGGCCATGAGGGTCTGACCCGTGCCGTTGTCCCAGGAGATCCCGAGGTCGGTGCCGGAGATACCGAAGCGCGCCTCGGTGTTGTTGGGGGACTTCGCCCCGGTCACCCACGCGACCGGTGTGGTGTTGCCGCCGCTCACCGTCGGCAGCGGTCCCTGCGAGCTGCTCTTGCCCAACAGAGGGCCGCCGCTGCTGCCGAAACTGCCGAACGCGTTGCCGATGGCGTTGCCCAGCGGGCTCGATCCGAGCAGTCCGGCGTTGCCGCACGGCGCCGCCGACGCGGTGCCGGCCAACCCGACCCCGGCCAGCGTCGCCGCAGCAGTGCAGACGGTGGTCAACAGGACAGCACTGCGGCGCAGGACGGGCATGACGCTCCTCGAGAGGCGGGGTCCCCAGGCCACAAGCCGACACCGATCGTGGTGCGTGTGTGACTGATGAGGCGGATGGGGTTTACCCGCCGACTATCCCCGACATCCGTACGGCAGCGGGAACCCAGGATCGGTTTGCGGCCGAACGGTCATCGGATCGTTACGGCCGCGGGGGGATCGGTCAGGGCACCCGGATGAGCGAGAGATCGGTCCGCATCATCATCACGTTGTAGTCCTGCCACCGTGACGCCGTGAAGTAGAGGTACGGGCTGTCCGGCGAGGTCCCGGCGTAGATGTACGGGGCGTACACGCCGCTGAGCTGCTGCGAGGTGAGCAGCGTGGTCGGGCCGCTCCACGGGCCCTGCGGTGTCCGCGAGGTGCGCAGGGTGATCGATCCGCGGTTCTCGTCGCCGGTGAGCATGATGAAGCGCCCGATCCGGGCGTTCCACGCCACCGACAGCTCGCCGACCGGCTCGCGCACCACCGAGTTCGACTTCGTCTTGTCCGGTGACCACGGGGTCGTGCGATCGCCGGTGAAGTACTCGTACTTGCCGAGGTCGAGGATGTCCGCGGGACGGAAGCGCGCCAGGAAGGCGGCGCCGAAACGGCCGTTGGGTGTGCCGTACTGGTAGATGAAGCCGTCGCGCCCGTCGACGTAGGCGCTCTGCTGGAACTTCCCGTTGCTGTCGTCGACGACACGGGCCCCCGGCGACGGCGCGGGGAGATTGGGGCGCACCGTGTTCGGCGCCGTGGTCCACGTCTGCCCGTTGTCGCGCGACACCGCGATCGCCGAGTAGTTGGTCACCCATCGTCCGGCCGCGCCCCACGATCGCACCGACATGTAGTTCATGAACTGGATGCCGTTGATGGCGATGGCCGCGGTGGGGATGGAGGTGATGGCGACGCCGGGCACGCCCGGCGAGCCGACGGCCTCCGACGCCCTACGTGGCGCGGCCGCCGACACCGATGCGCCCGAGCGGATGTCACCGGGGATGCCGGGGCCGATGACGAGCCCGTTGTCGGGATCGGTGTCGGTGGTCCGCATGATCGTGTTGTGGCGCCACTGCTGACCCGGGGCGTTGCAGTCGCCGTAGGTGTCACCGAAGGCCATGAGGGTCTGGCCGGAACCGTTGTTCCACGAGATGCCGAGATCGGTCCCGGAGATCCCGAAGCGGGTGTCGGTGCGATTGTTCGACAGAGCGCCGGTGACCCAGCCGATCGTGCGACTGGTGCCGGTGCTGATGCGCGGCAACGGTTTCTGGTCGCTACGGCTGCCCAGGAGCCCGCCGAAACTGCTCCCGAACGCCAGGCTGGATCCGAAGATGCCCTTGTTGCCGCACGGGGCAGCCGAGGCCGGCGAGGCCACGCCGATCGCCGCCGCGAGCGATGCGGTCAGGCAGGCGGTGGTGATGACAGCCAGAAACGAACGTGATCGCACGATGAGACCCTCCCCGTAAACGTCGGGGCGATGTTACCCAAGCGAACGGGATTCTCGGCGGACTTCTGCGGTCGGGTCAGGCAGCGCGCGCCTTCTTCAGGGCTTTCGAGAACTGCTTGTTCGTGAACTCGTCGGCGTCGATCTTGCGCAGACGGTGCAGCACGACGGGGCAGCTGGTGCACCGCATCGACTTGCGGCAGCACTTCTTCTTGGACTTCGCCGTGTGCAGCGTCGTCGGCGTGATCTTCTTCGACACGAGCGTCAGGTTAGCAGAGGCTTACCTTTGCGATGTGGGCGTGAGCGTCATCTCACCCGCGGTACCGATACCCTGGTACGCGGTCGCGCACCAGTCCGGCCTTCTTTGCCATGTCGTGACCCTCGAGTCCACCACCCGAAAGAAATCTCAGTGACTGCTGTTCCGAATTTCCGCAACGTCGCGATCGTGGCCCACGTCGACCACGGCAAGACCACCCTGGTCGACGCGATGCTTCGCCAATCCGGCGTGTTCACCGAGCGTGAGGAAGTGGTCGACCGGGTGATGGACTCCGGTGACCTCGAGCGCGAGAAGGGCATCACCATCCTCGCGAAGAACACCGCGGTGCACCGGGTCCAGCCCGACGGCACCGAGGTGATCATCAACGTCATCGACACCCCCGGCCACGCCGACTTCGGTGGTGAGGTCGAGCGCGGACTGTCCATGGTCGACGGTGTCGTGCTGCTCGTCGACGCCTCCGAGGGCCCCCTGCCGCAGACCCGGTTCGTGCTGCGCAAGGCGCTCGCCGCGTCGCTGCCCGTCATCCTGCTGGTCAACAAGACCGACCGCCCCGACGCCCGCATCGCCGAGGTCGTCGAGGAGAGCCACGACCTGCTGCTCGACCTCGCCTCCGACGTCGACGACGAAGCGGCCGAGGCCGCCGAACTCGCGCTCGACCTGCCGGTGCTCTACGCGTCGGGCCGCGCGGGCATCGCCAGCACCGTCGCACCCGAGAACGGCAACGTGCCCGAGGGCGAGAACCTCGACCCGTTCTTCGACGTGCTGATGAGCTACGTCCCCGCCCCCAAGGGCGACGTGAACGCCCCGCTGCAGGCCCATGTCACCAACCTCGACGCCTCGGCCTTCCTCGGTCGCCTCGCGCTCGTGCGCATCCACAACGGCACCCTCACCAAGGGGCAGACCGTGTCGTGGATGCGTGAGGTCGACGGCGCGCCGGTCATCGAGCGGTCCAAGATCACCGAACTCCTCGCCACCGTCGGCGTCGAGCGCACCCCGGCCGAGAAGGCCGTCGCCGGCGACATCGTCGCCGTCGCGGGCATGCCCGAGATCATGATCGGTGACACCCTCGCCGACCTCGAGAACCCGGTCGCCCTGCCGCGCATCACCGTCGACGAGCCCGCCATCTCGGTCACCATCGGCACCAACACCTCGCCGCTCGTCGGCCGGGTCAAGGGCCACAAGCTGACCTCGCGCATGGTCAAGTCGCGCCTCGACCAGGAGCTGGTCGGCAACGTGTCGCTGCGTGTCCTCGACATCGGTCGCCCCGACGCCTGGGAGGTCCAGGGCCGAGGCGAGCTCGCGCTGGCGATCCTCGTGGAGCAGATGCGTCGCGAGGGCTTCGAGCTGACCGTCGGCAAGCCGCAGGTGGTCACCCGCCAGGTCGACGGCAAGCTGCACGAGCCGTTCGAGCACCTCACCGTCGACGTGCCCGAGGAGTACCTCGGCGCGGTCACGCAGCTCCTCGCGGCACGCAAGGGACGCATGGGGGAGATGACCAACCACGGCAGCGGCTGGGTCCGCATGGAGTTCGTGGTGCCCTCGCGCGGCCTCATCGGCTTCCGCACCGACTTCCTCACCGAGACCCGCGGCACCGGCATCGCCAACGCCGTCTTCGACGGCTACGCGCCGTGGGCCGGGGAGATCCGTGCACGCCACACCGGGTCGCTCGTCTCCGACCGCTCCGGTTCGGTGACCCCGTTCGCGATGATCCAGCTCGCCGACCGCGGGACGTTCTTCGTCGAGCCCGGCGCCGACGCCTACGAGGGCATGGTGGTGGGCATCAACCCGCGCCAGGAAGACCTCGACATCAACGTCACCCGCGAGAAGAAGCTGACCAACATGCGTCAGTCCTCGGCCGACGTGATGGAGACGCTCGCCAAGCCCATGCAGCTCGATCTCGAGGCGGCCATGGAGTTCTGTGCCGGTGACGAGTGCGTGGAGGTGACGCCGGAGGTCGTGCGCGTCCGCAAGGTGGAACTCGACGCGACCGCCCGCGGCCGTGAGCGTTCGCGCGCCAAGGCACGCAACCAGAGCGTCAGCTGATCTCGAGGCCGGTGGCGGTGGACGTCGCAGCGATGCGCAGACGCGCGCCCAGGTGGGCGGTGGTGCTCGGTTGTGTCGCGGTGCTCTCGACCGCGGCCTGCACCGCCGACCCGCCCCCGCCGGTCCAGCAGTCCGAGACCCCGCCCCCGGCCACCGATGTGCCGCAGGGACAGACGATCTCGGTCGCGACCGACAGCATCGGCGTGGGCCTCAACCCGCACCTGTCGGCCGATCAGAGTCCGGTCACCGCGGCGGTGGCGGCGATGACCCTGCCCAGCGCCTTCACCCCGACAGCCGGACCCGGCGGGGTGTCGTGGGCGCTCGACACCGCCGTCCTCAACAGCGCCGAGGTCACCTCGCAGTCACCGTTCACCGTGACCTACCGGATCGCGCAGGACGCGCAGTGGTCCGACGGCCTCCCGGTCACCGCCGACGACTTCTCCTACCTGTGGCAACAGATGTCGCGGCAGCCCGGCACCATCGCGCCCGCCGGGTACCGACTGATCGACGACGTCGCCTCGCGCGCCGGCGGCAAGGAGGCGGTGGTGCGTTTCCGCACCCCGTATCCGGCGTGGCGTGAACTGTTCTCGGCGATGCTGCCGTCGCACGTGTTGCGGGGAGTGCCCCAGGGGTTCCAGACCGGGATGGACGTCGGTCTCCCGGTGTCGGCGGGGCGCTACTCGATCACCGTGATCGACACCAGCCGCGACGAGGTCCGTCTCCAGCGCAACGACCGCTTCTGGCGGACACCGGCGGTGGTCGATCAGATCGTCCTGCACCGCGTCGGCACCGCGAGCCAGCTCGCCGAGTCGATCCGCTCGACCGACACCCGCGTCGTCGCGCTCGCCGGCGGACCCGCGCTCGCGGGCACCCTGTCCGCGATCCCCGGTGTCGCCACCGGGCGTACCCCGGTCGGTCGTTCGCTGGGTGTCACCGTGAACACGCGGACCCCATCGATGTCGGCGCCGGCCGTCCGTCAGGCCGTGCTGGGGATCATCGACCCGCAGGTGCTGACCGACGCCAGTGCAGGGGAGTCCACCGTGACCCCCTTCGCGGGCGCGGTCCTCGTACCCACCGATCCGGGCTATGTACCCGTCGACTCCGCGCGTCCGTCTCCCGAGGCGATCTCGTCGCTGCTGTCGTCGGCGGGGTACTTCCCCGTGCCGTCCGCGGTCTCGACGACCCCCGCCGGCAGCGGCACCCCGACGGGAACGGCCACCCCCACCACAGCGACCCCGACCACCACCACGACACCCTCGACGACCGACGCAGCCTCGGGACCGTCCCTGCCCAGCGGGGTCGTGCCCGTGCAGCGCGGCGGGTCGACGCTGTCGGTCCGCGTCGGCGTGGTCGCCGGCGACGTGCGCACCCGCGCCGCGGCCGACAGCGTCGCCGACCAGCTCCGGGCGGCCGGCATCGCCACCGAGGTGCGTGCGCTGACGTCGGCGGAGCTCTACGGCCCGGCCCTCACCGGTGGCGACGTGGATCTCGTCGTCGGCTGGCGCACCGCGTCGGTGACACCCGCGACGCGATTGGCCTCGTCCGTAGAATGCGACCAGACCGATGCCGCACTCGCGTCGGGCACCGCCTCGAGCGGCGCCCCGGCGTCGGGCGGCGCGACGCCGTCGTCGGTGCCGACCACCACCGGGACCTCGACCCCGGATCAGGGCGCCGGAGGCAGCGACAGCGACCAGGTGCGTTTCCCCAGCAACGTGTCGGGGCTGTGCGACCCGACCCTGGTCGGTCTCGCCGCCCGGGCGATGGGATCGGTCGACCCGATCGCCGACCTGCGGACCGCCGCTGCGGTGATCGCCGAGCAGCACGTCTATCTGCCCGTCTACCAGGACTCGATGCTGACCGCGATCGGACCCGGCGTGCGCGATGTGCCGCTGCAGGGCCCGGTCGGGACGGCCATCTTCAGTGCCACCGGCGGCTGGCGGCTCGCGGACCAATGAGCACCCTCGATCGCACCGGACAGCGCCTGCTGGTGGTGCACGCCCACCCCGACGACGAGTCGATCATGACCGGCGGGATCATCGCCCGGTACCTCGACGAGGGTGCCGAGGTCACCGTGGTGACCTGCACGCTCGGTGAGGAGGGTGAGGTCATCGGCGAGCAGTGGGCGATGCTCGCCGCCGACGGCGGCGCCGATCAGCTCGGCGGCTACCGCATCGCCGAACTCACCCGCGCGCTCGCCGCACTGAGCCCGTCCGGTGCCGAACCCCTCACACCGCTGTTCCTCGGTGGCGCCGGCCGCTGGCGCGACTCCGGCATGGCCGGGGCGCCCTCGGCGTCACACCCGCGGGCCTTCGTCGGTGCCCCCATCGCCGAACCTGTCTCGGCGCTGGCCGACGTCATCGTGGCGCGACGGCCGCAGGTGGTCGTCGGTTACGACCCCGCGGGGACCTACGGCCATCCCGATCACCTCACGGTCCACCGGATCTGTGGCGCCGCGATCACCGAGGCCCGCGAGCGCGGATGGTCGGTCGCCAAGCACTACTGGTCGGTGACCGAGGCGTCGGCCCTCGCACAGGGTCTCGATGCCGCCGTCGACCGCGTCCCCGACGGCTGGCGGATGCCGCTGCACGGCGAACTGCCCCGCTACCGCGACGACGAGATCACCACCGCCATCGACGTGAGCACGGTCCTCGACCGCAAGGTCGACGCCCTGGCCGCACACGCCACCCAGGTCACGGTGTCGCCGTCGCGCACCGAATACGCCCTGTCGAACGACATCCTGCAGCCGATCTTCGCCGAGGAGCACCTGATCCTCGTGGACGGCGACCTCGAACCGACCGAGCCGGGCGGACGCGAGAACGACCTGTTCGGGCCGTCGACTCGAGAGGCGTGAACTCCGTGGACACCCGGGACCGACTGCTGCTCGGCGCGCTCGCGGTGGACGGGTTCGTCGTCGGCCTGCTGTCGCTGGCGTTCGTCAACTCCTACGTCGGCTCGGTGCCGATGCCGGTCACCGCGGTGATCGGCGGTGCGGTCAACGGCCTGCTGATCTGGCTGGCGTCGGGCCTCGACGGTGGATCGCTGCGCTACCTGCCGCTGGCCGGATGGCTCCTGGCCGTGGCGATCGGGCTGCTCGGCGGCCCCGGCGGCGACGCGCTGTTGTTCGGCGACTGGCGCACGTTGTTGCTGGTGGCGGTGGGTGTCGGGGTCCCCGTCGTGCTGTCGTGGAGTGGTCGCCTGCCCGTGGGGCGCGGGTGATGGTGGCCTCGACCGCCTCCGTCGACGGCGAATGGCGCATGATCGTCAGGTGACTTCCGAACACCAAGAGTCCACCGCTCTGCCCGCTCCGAGCTTCCCCGACGCCATCGCGACCGCGGTGACACCCGCCGAACCCGCGCCGACCGCCTCGGCCATGCGCCGCGCCCTGCGTCGGGTGCGCGACGGTGCGACGGTCAACGCCGACGAGGCCGCGGTGCTCCTCGCGGCTCGTGGCGAGGATCTCGCCGATCTGTGTGCCTCGGCGGCCCGCGTGCGCGACGCCGGTCTGGTGGCCGCCGGGCGCGAACGCCAGGTCACCTACTCGCGCAAGGTGTTCATCCCGCTCACCCGACTCTGTCGCGACCGCTGCCACTACTGCACCTTCGTCACCGTGCCCGGCAAGCTCGCGCGCGACGGGCACGGCCCGTTTCTCGAGATGGACGAGGTGCTCGACATCGCGCGCCGCGGCGCCGAACTCGGTTGCAAGGAGGCGTTGTTCACCCTCGGTGACCGTCCCGAGGACCGCTGGCCGGAGGCCGCGCAGTGGCTCGACGAGCGTGGTTACGACTCGACGCTCGACTACGTGCGCGCGGCGTCGATCCGCGTTCTCGAGGAGACCGGTCTGCTGCCCCACCTCAATCCCGGCGTGATGAGCTGGCAGGAGATCTCACGGCTCAAGCCCGTCGCCCCGTCGATGGGCATGATGCTCGAGACCACCTCGCGGCGGCTGTTCACCGACAAGGGTGAGTGCCATTACGGCAGCCCCGACAAGGATCCCGAGGTCCGTAAGCGGGTGCTCGTCGACGCCGGGCGTCTGTCGGTGCCGTTCACCACCGGGATCCTCGTCGGCATCGGTGAGACGCGCCTCGAGCGGGCCGAGTCCATCCTCGAGATCCGGTCGACCCACAAGGCCTTCGGTCACATCCAGGAGGTGATCGTCCAGAACTTCCGGGCCAAGTCCGACACCGCCATGCGGTCGGTACCCGATGCCGACATCGACGAGTTCGTCGCCGCGGTGGCCGTCGCCCGTGTCCTGCTCGGTCCGTCGATGCGCATCCAGGCCCCGCCGAACCTCGTCTCCGCCGCCGAGTGCGCGGCGCTGATCGGTGCCGGGGTCGACGACTGGGGCGGCGTGTCGCCGTTGACCCCCGACCACGTGAACCCCGAACGACCGTGGCCCAACCTCGACGCGCTCGCCGAGATCACCGCGGCCGCCGGTTATCGCCTCACCGAACGTGTTGCGGCGCAACCGCAGTATGTGCTGGCGGGACAGCCGTGGATCGATCCGCGCATCACCGGACACGTGCAGGCGCTGGCCGACCCGGTGACCGGCCTCGCCGCCGACGTGATCCCCGTGGGCCGACCGTGGCAGGAACCCGACGAGGACTGGCAGTCGAGTGGACGGGTCGATCTGCACACCGCCATCGACACCGACGGTCGCAACACCGAGACCCGCAGCGATCTCGGAAGCGCCTTCGGAGACTGGGACACCGTGCGCGAGCAGGTGCTCGCGCTGTCGGCCGACGCCGCCGGTGCACCCGCCCGCCTCGACTCCGAGGTCCTCACGGCGCTGCGCCACGCCGAGTCCGACCCGGCCGCGTGCAGCGACGCGGACTACCTGGCGCTCGCCACCGCCGACGGTGACGGCCTCGAAGCGCTTGTGGCACTGGCCGACTCGCTGCGCAAGGAGGTCAACGGCGACGACGTGACCTACGTCGTGAACCGCAACATCAACTTCACCAACATCTGTTACACCGGTTGCCGGTTCTGTGCGTTCGCCCAGCGCAAGGGTGACGCCGACGCCTACACGTTGGCGGCCGAGGAGGTCGCCGACCGTGCCTGGGAGGCGCATGTGGCCGGGGCGACCGAGGTCTGCATGCAGGGCGGTA
This sequence comes from Williamsia sp. Leaf354, assembly GCF_001424365.1. NCBI lineage: Bacteria > Bacillati > Actinomycetota > Actinomycetes > Mycobacteriales > Nocardiaceae > Williamsia > Williamsia sp. Leaf354. Next base: position 513,007 of record NZ_LMPL01000003.1, on the reverse strand, counting down.
TCGACCCCGAGCTGCCCGTCACCGGGTACGCCGACCTGGTGCGCGCGGTGAAGGCCCGCGTGCCGTCGATGCACGTGCACGCCTTCTCGCCGATGGAGATCGTCAACGGCGCCTCGCGGGGTGGCCAGAGCATCCGGGAGTGGCTGATCGCGCTGCGTGAGGCCGGCCTCGACACCATCCCCGGCACCGCCGCGGAGATCCTCGACGACGAGGTCCGCTGGGTCCTCACCAAGGGCAAACTGCCCACCGCGGAGTGGATCGAGGTGGTGACCACCGCCCACGAGGTGGGTCTGCGCTCGAGTTCGACGATGATGTACGGCCATGTCGACGCCCCGAAGCACTGGGTGGGCCACCTCAACATTCTCCGCGGGATCCAGGACCGCACAGGCGGTTTCACCGAGTTCGTGCCGCTGCCGTTCGTCCACCAGAGCTCGCCGCTGTACCTCGCGGGCGCATCCCGGCCGGGCCCCACGCACCGCGACAACCGTGCGGTGCACGCGCTCGCGCGGGTGATGCTGCACGGTCGGATCCACAACATCCAGACCAGTTGGGTCAAGCTCGGCACCGCCGGCACCCAGGTGATGTTGCAGGGCGGAGCGAACGATCTGGGCGGCACGCTGATGGAGGAGACGATCTCGCGCATGGCCGGTTCGCAGCACGGGTCGGAGAAGACCGTCGCCGAACTGCGGAAGATCGCCACCGACATCGGGCGCCCCGCCCGCGAACGGACCACCGTGCACGCGCGCCGCGAATCCGCGGCCTGACCTCGCAAGGAGACCCATGGCCCCCCTCTCGCCGCACCCGTCGATCTCCGATCACGACATCGCGCGGGTGCTCTACACGGCGACCGGCGTGATCAACCCGGTACTCGACGCGGTGGAGCACTGGGATGCCTTCGGCATCAAGCGGATGACGTTCGACCCGCGACCGGGAGACGATTCGCTGCTGGGCACGGCGACACGCGCCCTGCAGTGGTTCACCGACTCGTCGGGTGTCCCGGGGACGCGGACGTGGGAGAAGTGGAGCGTCGAACAACGCACCGAGTGGTGGGTCGGCCGGGTGGGACGCCTGAGCACCGCACTGGTCGCCTATCCCGGTGTGTTCGGCGTGCTCGCCGACCGTCTGCCCGTCCAGGATCTGCTCGGCTTCGCCCACCAGGCTTTCATCATCTGCGCGGTCCAGCGGGTGCACGGCGTGCACGACCGCTTCGATCAGACCGACCAGCTCATCGCGGTGTTGTGCGACCGGATCATCGACTCGCGGGTCGTGTTGTCGCACACGCCGACCGATGCCGACGCCCGCGGCGTGGCCCGTGTCGAGAAGGCGGTGCAGGGCGACGCCGATCCGCACCGTGACCTGACCCCGATGGGACTGGTGAGGTCGGTCGGTTCGGTGGTGGGCCTGCTGCGTTCGATCACCGACGTCCTCTCGCACCGCCCGTCGCCGAAACAACCGTGGCGTCTGCTGAGTGCGCTGCCCGTCGTCGGCGCGGTCGCGGACTACGTAGGGGAGCAGTCGGCGTTGCGACGCGCGACCGAGGCCGCGGTGGCCAGCCTCCGTGCCCCCGTGCGTGTCTGATCCGGTCGCCTCGGCGACAACCTGACCGACGAGGCCCGTCGGCGCCGCTCTCGCGTTCTCACGCGGCCGTCGCCGACGCCGGGACTCAGACGAGGCGTCGCGCCGCCCGTGCCACCCACGGTCGGGTGCGCGGCGGCGCGGTGAGCGCGCCCAGTGCGACGTGGGCGAGCGACCGGTGTCCGGTCTCCGCCGACGCTTTGTCGACGCCTCGGGTGGGCTCGGTGGCGGGGCCCAGGAGGAAGACCGCGGGCCCGCTGCGGGGGCCGCGCTGCGGACCGGTGAAGCCCGGTAGCGCGATCCGCGTGTGATAGATCCCGAGGAACAACGACCCCGGGACGAGGGTGCGTACCTCGTCGACGAGATCGAGTGCGCCCGAGACGGATCCGAACGCCCGGTACCGCATCACCAGGGCATCGCGGCCGTCGAACCCCGACGGCTCGATCCGCCAGGAGAAGCGTTCCTCGCGCACCACGGTGTCCCCGCGTCGCCAGAGGTTGTACCCCTCGCCGATGCCGTCGACGCCGTCGTGACACGGGGCGCCGTAGGCCTTGCCGAGCCAGAGCCCACGACCCTGCCGCGCGAAGAAGTCCCGTGCGGCGGCGTCGGTGTCGTGGGGGAACGCGCTCGGGTGTTCGCCGACGATCTCGTCGATCGTCGGTGCGGGCAGATCGCGGTGGAGCGCGAGGAGGTCGGCCGACGATGACGACGCCGCCTGCGCGAGCGATTGCGGCGCCGTGGGCGTCATCGCAGGGCGGCGAGCGCCTCGTGACCGCCGATGACGTCGGTGGCACGGTGCAGGCCGAGTTCCTGCAGGGCAGCCGCGGCGAGACTCGAGGTGTAGCCCTGCTGGCACAGGATGATCCAGCGCACGTCGTGGTCCACCGCGGCGTCGATGCGCGCGTCGCTGGCCGGGTCGCAGCGCCACTCGAGCACGTTGCGCTCGATGAGGATCGCGTCGGGGGACTCGCCCTCGACCGCGCGCTGCGCGGCGGGTCGGATGTCGACGAGGATCGCGCCCGCGGCGAGTTCGTCGGCGACCCGCTCGGCGGGCAGACGGTCGATGCGGGAGCGGGCCGCGGCGAGCACGTCGTCGATCGTCGTCACGGGGTGACACCTGTCCTGTGTCGTCTCATCGTGGGTGAGCACTCATTTCTCGGGCACGTCGGTCAGTTCGGTGCGCACCCGGCGCAGCGACTGTTCCGAGGTGACCTCGTAGTAGCTCATCGCGCTCAGCGGCGGCGAGTACGCGTGCACGCTCAAGGTCGGGTCGGACGACGGTGCGGTGCCCGGTGTGCGCATCACATCATGCACCCAGCCCAGGGGGAACGAGGCCTGATCGCCCGCGTCGAGCACGCGGTCGCGCAGACCGCGTCCGGTCCAGCGGGACTCGGTCAACGACCCCGACAGCACCGTCAGCGCGCCGAGTGAACCGGCGTGGTCGTGGAGTTCGGTGGAGGCGCCCTCGGTCCAGCTGATCAGCCAGATGTCGACGTCGTCGTCGGAGTGCAGCCGTGTCGACCAGCGCGCGACGTCGTCCCACTGGTCCGGGAGCGCGGTGTCGTGTTTGCCGTCGAGGATGTCGGCGGCAGTCTGGTCGGTCAGTCGCAGCAGGTCGGCCGGGCACAGTCGCGTCGGCAGCACCCTCGTCGGGACCGGCCGGCGCGGGAGCGTGCGGGCGGTGAGGGGGGAGGCGGTGAAGGGGGAGATGGTCGTGGTCATCGGGGTTCTCCTCAGGTCGCGGGTCGGGGGCGAGGTGTTCTCAGCCGCGACAGCGTCGGGAGGTGGGGTGATGAAGCACCCATGCACCATCCCGCCGATCCGCCCACCGGGGGAGGGTTACAGGCCCGCTGATTCGAAGGCGGACTCGATGCGACCGGACCGCTCAGAAGAACCGGACAACTCAGAAGACGAGGCCGACGATGGTGGCGCTGATGAAACTGACCAGCGTCGCCCCGTAGAGCAGGCGCAGCCCGAACCGGGCGACGTTGATGCCCTGCTTCTCGTCGAGACTGCGCACCGCGCCGGCGATGATGCCGATCGAGGAGAAGTTCGCGAACGACACCAGGAACGTGGACACGATCGCGATCGTCCGCGCCGAGAGGTCGTCGTCGCCGGAGGTGAGCTGCAGCATCGCCACGACCTCGTTGGCCACGAGCTTGGTGGCCATGAACTTCCCCGCCGCCACCGACTCGTCCCACGGGATCCCGGTCAGCCAGGCCAATGGTGAGAACGCGTAGCCGAGGACGTCCTGGAACGTGGTGCCGCCGAACAGGCCCGAGAAGATGCCGTTGAGCATCGCGATCAGCGCGATGAACCCGATCAGCATCGCGCCGACGGTGAACGCGACCTTGAACCCGTCGAGGATGTACTCGCCGAGCATCTCGAAGAACGACTGCCGGGGCCGCGTGTCGCGTCCACCGCCGGCGACCAGCGCGTCGACATCGGAGTCGGGGGCGGGATCGTAGGGGTTGATCAACGACACCACGATGAACGCGCCGAAGAGGTTCAGCACGATCGCGGTGATGACGAACCGCGCGTCGATGAGCTGGAGGTAGGCGCCCAGGATCGACGCGGACACCGTCGACATCGCCGACGCGGCGAGGGTGTACATCCGGTGCGCCGGGAGCACCGGCAGCAGTTTCTTGACCGAGATGAACACCTCGGACTGGCCGAGCAGGGCCGAGGCGACCGCGTTGAACGACTCCAGCTTTCCCATGCCGTTCACCTTCGACAGCGCGGTGCCGATGACGGTGACCACCAACGGCAGGATCTTCGTGTATTGCAGGATCCCGATCAGCGCCGAGATGAACACGATCGGCATCAGCACGCTGAGCAGGAACGGCGGTGACGTGGAGGGGTTCTTGTCGACATCGGTGAGGTCGCCGAACACGAACGTCGTGCCCTCGGCGGCGTACCCCAGCAGGTGGTCGAAGCCGCTCTCGATCCCGCGGATGACGTCGGTGCCGACACCGGTCTTCAGCAGCGCCAGGCTCAACGCGACCTCGATGAGGAGCATGACCGCGATGGGCCGGAGCTTGCGCTTCACCTGGGAGCGGTCCGTGCTCGGCAGCCATGCGAGCAGTCCGAACACGAGGAGTCCGACGACCCCGATCACGTAGTGCATGGGGTCATTCTGACCGTTTGCGGTTAGTTGGGCTCAGTAACTCGTGGGCATCGTGTCGGCGCTGCCCTCCGGTCCGTCGCCCCGGATGTGACCGTGGGCCCGTCAGGCGGGATACTGGAGCTCAGGTGTCGTGCGGCGGGTGCCGCGACGCGAGTGCGGAGAGCACCACGTGAGTGAAGGAGTGACCGAGTTGACGTACATCATCGCCGAGCCGTGTGTGGACCTGCTGGATCGGGCCTGCGTCGAGGAGTGCCCGGTGGATTGCATCTACGAGGGTGACCGGATGCTCTACATCCAGCCCGACGAGTGCGTCGACTGCGGTGCCTGCGAACCGGTCTGCCCGGTGGAGGCCATCTTCTACGAGGACGACGTCCCCGACGAGTGGGAGCCGTACGTCAAGGCCAACGTCGATTTCTTCGACGATCTGGGGTCGCCGGGCGGCGCCAGCAAGGTCGGCAAGACCTCGAACGATCCGTCGTTCATCAAGGGTCTGCCACCCATGAACACCGAAGAGTGACCGACAAGACCGCGCGGCGGTCGGTGGCGGCGACGCTGCCCGACTTCCCGTGGGACACCCTCACCGAGGCCAAGGACACCGCGGCAGCGCATCCCGACGGCATCGTCGACCTGTCGGTCGGGACACCTGTCGACGAGATCGCCGACGTCATCCGTCGCGGTCTCGACGACGGCGCCGGGTTCCCCGGGTACCCGACCACCTCGGGTACGACCGCGCTGCGCGCCGCCGCGGCCGCCGCACTGATCCGCCGGTACGGCATCGCCGACGTCGACGCGTCGTCGATCCTGCCGCTCATCGGGACCAAGGAGGCCATCGCCTCGGTCGTGTCGCTCCTCGGCTTCGGCCCCGGCGACGACATCGTGATCCCCGAGGTCGCCTATCCGACCTACGAGGTCGGGGTCCTGCTCGCCGGTGCCCGTCCGGTGCGCTCGGATTCGCTGTTCGCCCTCGGTCCGACGAATCCCGGTGCGGTCTTCATCAACTCGCCGTCGAACCCCACCGGAGCGGTTCTCGGTGTCGATCACCTGCGCAAGGTCGTCGCCTGGGCCCGCGAACGGGGCGCGATCGTCATCTCCGACGAGTGCTATCTCGGTCTCGCGTGGGACGCCGAGGCGGTGTCGATCCTCGATCCGCGCGTCTCCGACGGCGACACCACCGGCCTGCTCGCCGTGCACTCGTTGTCGAAGATCTCCAACCTCGCCGGCTACCGGGCCGGGTTCTTCGCCGGCGACCCCGCGCTCGTCGCCGAGCTGCTCGCGGTGCGCAAGCACGCGGGACTGATCGTCCCGTACCCCGTGCAGACCGCGATGCTGGCGGCACTCAGCGACGACGACCACGTCGCCGTGCAACGCGAGCGCTACCTCAACCGTCGCGTCGTGCTGTCGACCGCCGTGCGCCACGCCGGTTTCCGGATCGACCACTCCGAGGCCGGTCTGTACCTGTGGGCCACCCGCGACGAACCCTGCCGCGACACCGTCGCGTGGCTGGCCGAGCGCGGCATCCTCGCCGCGCCGGGGGAGTTCTACGGCCCCGCCGGTGTGAAGCACGTGCGCCTGGCGCTCACCGCGACCGACGAGCGCATCGCCGCTGCCGCGGCACGTCTCACCGTCGACTGACGCGGCAGGATCCACCACGCGATCCCATGCGATTGTGCCCGCTCAGCGAGAACAATCGCATCGGATCGGTGATGCTCCCGGGCTCGGGTCAGTCGTTCGCGTGCAGGGCGGCGTTGAGGGCGATGCCGTCGCCCTTCCAGGGCACGACCTCGACGGCGCCGCTGACGCTGTTGCGACGGAACAGCAGGTTGTTCGTGCCCGAAAGATCGCGTGCCTTGACCGCGGTGCCATCCGGCCCGGTGACCTTGGTGCCCGCGGTGACGTAGAGCCCCGCCTCGATGACACAATCGTCGCCGAGGGAGATCCCGCAGCCCGAGTTGGCGCCCAGCAGACAACGCTCGCCGAGCGAGATCACCTGTGTGCCACCACCGGACAGCGTGCCCATGATCGACGCGCCACCACCGACGTCGGAGCCGTCACCGACGACGACGCCGGCCGAGATACGGCCCTCGACCATCGAGTTGCCGAGTGTGCCGGCGTTGAAGTTCACGAATCCCTCGTGCATCACCGTGGTGCCGTTCGCGAGGTGCGCACCGAGACGGACGCGGTCGGCGTCGCCGATCCGCACACCCGACGGCACCACGTAGTCGACCATGCGCGGGAACTTGTCGATGCTGTTCACCGCGACCGGGCCTCGGGCGCGCAACCGCGCGCGGGTCAGCTCGAAACCCTCGACCGCACACGGGCCGTGGTTGGTCCACACGACGTTGGCGAGCAGCCCGAACTGGCCGTCGAGGTTGAGGCCGTGGGGTGCGACGAGCCGATGCGACAGCAGGTGCAGACGCAGGTAGACATCGTGCGCGTCGGTCGGGGCCTGCGACAGATCGGCGATCGTGGTCGTCACCGCGACGGTCCGCACGCCGCGGGCCTCGTCGCTGCCGACGAGGGAACGCAGGTCGGCGGGGATGTCGTCACCGCTGTGCTGCACGGTCCCCGACCCGCCCCCTGCGCCCAGTTCCGGAGCGGGGAACCAGGTGTCGAGCACCTGACCGCTGTCGGTGATGGTGGCGATCCCGGTTCCGGCTGCTGATGTCGCTTCACTCACGGGAGCACACCCTACCGGCGATACTGGGGTGGTGGATCACGCCACCGGCTACCGCGAGCGACGCTCCACGGCGCTGCCCGCGACCGTGTGGAAACGCTGGTGCGAACCGGGCCCGTCGATCGTGCGACCCGACGGCTGCATCGACCTGATCTGGGACGGCTCGCGTGTACTGGTCGCGGGCCCCGACACCGTCGCGCGGCGGCACGAGACGACCGCACCGGTGACGTTGACGGCCATCCGGCTCGCGCCCGGTGTCGCGCCGACGGTGACGGGGCTGCCCGCGGTCGAATTGCGGGATCGCCAGCCGACGCTGACCGACGTCCTCGGTGCGGACGCATCGCGGTGGGAGGAGTCGGTCGCGGGTTCGACGACGCCCGGCGCAATGCTGGAGTCGCTCGCCGCCGAGGCACTGCGTCGCCGCGACGGCGTGCCCGACTGGATCGGTCCGACGGTTGCCGCGATCCGGGCCGGCGACCGCTTCGACGACGTCGCCGATCGGCTCGGACTCAGCGCCCGTCAACTGCGCCGCCGATGCGACGACGCCTTCGGCTACGGACCCAAGACGCTGCACCGCATCCTGCGTGTCGAGGACGCGAGTCGCTCACTGCGTGAGGGTTTCTCGCTCACCGACACCGCGCACCGCCACGGATATTCCGACTACTCCCACATGTTCCGGGAGTTCCGGGCGATGGTCGGGTCGACGCCGTCCGACGTCACCGGCCCGACCCCGCGTCACGCGAGTGTCGCGCAGAGATCGACCGGGTTGCCGTCCGGATCGAGCACCACCGCATACCGCTGACCCCACACCGCGTCGAACGGCGCGAGGTGCCCCCGGTGCCCGTCGTCGACCAGCGAGGCGTAGAGAGCATCCACCGACGCGGGGTCCGAGCAGTCGACGGCGAGCGCAGCCCGATGACCGCCCGCGGGCGGTGTCCAGCCCGAATCGAACGAGGTGATCACCTCGGCCGTGTCGAACATCAACCGGAAGCCGCCGGCGAGGACGACCTCGGCGTGCGGGGCGTCGTCCTGGTCGTCGGGGACATCGATGCCGACGGCGCGGTAGAAGGCGAGGGCCCGGGCCATGTCGGAGACGACGACGGAGAGGCCGATGACGTGTGCGGAGGTGGTCATGGCACGAACGTTAGGACCGCCCGCACCCCGCGGTCATGAACATTTCGGACGTCATCGACGCGTGCGTGCTCAGTCCTCGCTGATCTGCAGACGGAAGCGGTCGCGACCGGTGTGCAGGTCCCACAGGTGATCGGCGAGTGCCTCGGGGCTCTTGCGCGGGTCATCGGCGGAGATCGCGCCCCCGATGATCAACTGCGACACGTGGATACCCTCCGGTTTCAACTCCTCGTGGAGCAGTTGGGCGTAGGCGGCCTGTCCGGCGAACGCGATGGACGTGCCGGTGACGGTGCGACCGGGCTTGACCGCCGATCCGCCGTTGACGAACAGGATGGTGCCCGTGTTCTCGCCGAGGAACCGCATGCCGGGCAGCACCTGGTGCACCGCCGCGATCGGTCCGTAGATCGAGAACTCGACCGGCCCCACCATGTCGGCCGGGGTCGTCTCGAGCACCGGTCGCATGAAGTCCTTCTGCGGCAGCGGGCTGTACTGGAGCACCTCGATCGGCCCGAGCGTCTCGGTCACCTGTTCCAGTGCCGACGCGATCGACGCCGGATCACGCACGTCGGCGGCGAAACCCCGTGCCGACACACCGTCTTTCGCGAGGGTGTCGGCGAGCGCGTCGACCCGCGACTGGTTGCGCGAGATGAGCCCCACCGAGAACCCCTCGGCACCGAACCTGCGTGCCACTGCCGCTCCGAGTCCTGCTCCTGCACCGATGATCGCGAGAGTCGTCATGCCCGGTGCAACGGGTGGATCGACGGCGACTATTCCCGGCGGCGCCGCCGCACCGGCGAGGCGGCGACCGCTCGTCGTATCCTCGACGGTCATGGGTACCGCCGCGCTGGATCTGACCGCCGATCCGATCGACCTGACCGCGGCGCTGGTCGACATCGCGAGCGAATCGCACCACGAGGCCGCTCTCGCCGACGCCGTCGAACACGCACTGCGCGCGCAGACCACCGACTTCGAGATCCTCCGGCACGGCGACCGTGTGCTGGCCCGGACCCATCGCGGACTGCCGTCGCGGGTGATCCTCGCCGGCCACCTCGACACCGTCCCGATCGCCGACAACGTCCCAAGTCGCCGCACCGTCGACGACGTCGAGGGCGACGTGCTGCACGGCTGCGGCACGGTCGACATGAAGTCCGGCGACGCGGTGTTCCTGCATCTCGCCGCGACGATGACCGATGTCGCACATGACCTGACGTTGATCTTCTACGACTGCGAGGAGATCGCCGCGGTCCACAACGGGCTCGGGTTCATCGAACGCGAACTCCCGGACTGGCTCCACGGTGACGTCGCGATCCTCGGCGAACCGACGGCGGGCCAGATCGAGGCAGGCTGTCAGGGGACACTTCGGGTGCGCCTCACCGCCACCGGGACGCGCGCCCACTCGGCGCGATCGTGGATGGGCGACAACGCGATCCACGCGCTGTCGGGTGTGCTGGCGACGTTGTCGGCATATGCGCCCCGGCGCGTCGACATCGACGGATGCGAGTACCGGGAGGGGCTCTCGGCGGTGCGCATCGACGGCGGTGTGGCCGGCAACGTGGTACCCGACCTCGCGTCGGTCGACGTCAACTTCCGCTTCGCCCCCGACCGCACCGTCGACGCCGCCCTCGGCCACGTCCGTGAGGTGTTCGCGGCCGAGTTGTCCTCCGGCCGAATCGGTCTCGAGCTCACCGACTCCTCACCCGGCGCCCTGCCCGGCCTGTCGCACCCCGCCGCGCAGGCGCTCGTGGCGGCGGCCGGTGGTCGTGTTCGCGCCAAGTACGGCTGGACCGACGTCGCCCGGTTCGCGGCGTTGGGCATCCCCGCGGTCAATCTCGGTCCGGGGGACCCGAACCTCGCGCACCGCCGCGACGAACGCGTGCCGACCGCGCAGATCACCGAGGTGACCGACATCCTGCGGCGTCACCTGCGCACGCCCGCCTGATCTCGTTCCACGCCGGTGTCGGATACCGTCGGCGGCGTGCCAGCCGACGATCACGACCAGCCGCTCTGCTACTCCGGCGCGACCCGCAGACGTCTCGATCCCGAGTCGATGGAGTCGACGACCGACCGCCGGTTGCTCGACACCGGCGACTCCGATCCCGACGGGGCGCGTCGCGCGAATCGGCTCGAACACGACCCGTGGCGGGTCCTGCGCATCCAGTCCGAGTTCGTCGCCGGGTTCGACGCGATGTCCGACGTCGCCGCCGCGGTGACGGTGTTCGGGTCGGCGCGCACCACCCCCGACTCGCCGGAGTACGCGCTCGGGGTCGAGCTCGGTGGGGCGCTCGCTGCCGCGGGCTACGCGGTGATTACCGGCGGCGGTCCCGGGGCGATGGAGGCGGCCAATCGTGGTGCGGCGCAGGCCGGTGGCCGGTCGATCGGTCTCGGTATCGAGCTGCCGTTCGAACAGTCGCTCAACGAGTGGGTCGACCTCGGGGTGAACTTCCGCTATTTCTTCGCCCGCAAGACGATGTTCGTGAAATACGCGCAGGCGTTCGTGTGTCTGCCCGGCGGGTTCGGGACGATGGACGAACTGTTCGAGGCACTCACCCTCGTCCAGACGAAGAAGGTGACCCGCTTCCCGATCGTGCTGCTCGGCGCCGACTACTGGCAGGGACTGCTCGACTGGATCACCGGCACGCTCGTCCCCGCGGGCACGGTGTCGCAGAGCGACGTCGCGCTGCTGCACGTCACCGACAGCGTCGCCGAGACCGTCGACATCATCACCCGTGCGGGCACGCAGATGGAGGCGTCGAACCGATGACCGCCATCTGTGTGTACTGCGCATCGGGACCGGTCGACGAGAAGTACCTCGCCCTGGCGTCGGAGGTGGGTGCCGCGATCGGTGCGGGGGGACACACCCTGGTCTCCGGCGGCGGCAACGTGTCGATGATGGGTGCGGTCGCGCGCGGAACCCGCGAGGCGGGGGGCCGGACCGTCGGGATCATCCCCCGCGCCCTGGTCGACCGCGAGGTCGCCGACACCGACGCCGACGAACTCGTGGTCACCGACACCATGCGACAGCGCAAGCAGCTGATGGACGAACGGGCCGACGCGTTCGTGACGCTGCCCGGCGGCATCGGGACGTTGGAGGAGCTGTTCGAGACCTGGACCGGCGGCTACCTCGGTATGCACGCCAAGCCCGTGGTGGTGCTCGACCCCTTCGGTTTCTACGCCCCGCTGATGTCGTGGCTGACCGCGCTGCAGGGCGACGGATTCGTCTCCGCGCACGCCCTCGAACGCCTGCAGGTCACCGATTCTGTGACCCGCGCCATCGAATGGTGTACCAGCCGGTAACCTCACCTCGACACCAATCGCCTTTGCCCTGGGGAGCTGCACTAGTGAGCACTGAGTCTCGTTCGCGCGTCGGATTGAAGGACATGGCCAAGGGGGTCGTCGGGCTGGCCTCCGACGCGACGGTCATGTTGCGCAACGCGCCGGGCCTGGCGCTGCGCAAGCCGACCAGCACGATGACGATCGGCAGCCTGTTCCAGAAGAAGGCCGGGGCCCATCCCGATCGCCCGTTCCTGCGTTTCGAGGGCAAGTCCTTCACCTACGGCGAGTGCAACCGCCGGGTCAACCGCTACTCGGCACTGCTCGCCGACTCCGGCGTCGTCGCCGGAGACGTGGTGGGGGTGCTCGCCAAGAACAAGCCCGACACCGTGCTCGCCATGCTCGCGATCGTGAAGCTCGGCGCCGTCGCCGGGATGCTGAACTACAACCAGCGCGGCGCCGTGCTCGAACACAGCCTCGGGGTGCTCGAGGCCGACGTGATCGTCGTCGATCCCGACGCCCGCGAGGCGCTCGACTCGGTGCCCGAGAAGGCCGTCCCGAAGAACGTGCTCTCCTTCGACGACCTCGACGCGAAGTCGGCGGACCTCTCGCAGGAGAACCCCTCGATCACCGAGACGCTGCCCGCGTCGACCAAGGCGTTCTACATCTTCACCTCCGGCACGACGGGCATGCCCAAGGCCAGCGTGATGTCGCATTTCCGCTGGCTGACCGGACTGTCGGGCATCGGCGGCATGGGTGTCCGTCTACGTCACGACGACACGATGTACGCCTGTCTGCCGCTGTATCACAACAACGCGTTGACGGTGTCGCTGTCGTCGGTGCTCGGCGCGGGTGCCTGTCTCGCGATCGGCAAGCAGTTCTCGGCGTCGAAGTTCTGGGACGACATCATCCTCAACCGCGCCACCGCCTTCTGCTACATCGGTGAGCTGTGCCGCTACCTGCTGGCGCAGCCCGAGAAGGACACCGACCGGGCCCACTCGGTGCGCGTCGCGGTCGGCAACGGCATGCGCGCGGAGATCTGGGACACCTTCGCCGAGCGTTTCGGCATCGACCGGATCGTCGAGTTCTACGCGGCGAGCGAGTCGAACCTCGCGTTCATCAACATCTTCAACGTCAAGCGCACCGTCGGCTTCTGCCCGCTGCCGTACAAGATCGTGCAGTACGACGGCGAGACCGGTGAGCCGCTGCGCAACGACGCCGGCCGCGCGATGGAGGCCGCCAAGGGTGAGCCGGGTCTGCTGATCTCCGAGATCAACGACCGCATCCCCTTCGACGGCTACACCGACCCGAAGGCGACCGAGAAGAAGATCGTCAAGGACGCCTTCGCCGAGGGTGACCGGTGGTTCAACACCGGCGACCTGGTGCGCGATCAGGGCTTCTCGCATGTGGCCTTCGTCGACCGCCTCGGCGACACCTTCCGGTGGAAGGGCGAGAACGTCGCGACCACCGAGGTCGAGGGCGCGCTCGACGCCGACGGACAGATCGGGCAGTCGGTGGTGTTCGGTGTCGAGATCCCCGACACCGACGGCAAGGCCGGCATGGCGGCGGTCACGCTGAAGAACGGCGACAAGCTCGACGGGTCGCAGCTGGCCAAGCACCTCTACGACGCCCTGCCCTCGTACGCGCTGCCGCTGTTCGTGCGCGTGGTCGAGCAGCTCGAGCAGACCTCGACGTTCAAGACCATGAAGGTGGAGCTGCGCGATCAGGGCTACTCCGAGGTCGGAGAGGACCCGCTGTACGTCCTCGCCGGAAAGTCCGACGGCTACGTCGAGTACTACGACGGATACGTCGACGACGTGTCGGGCGCCAAAGCCCCGCGCAACTAGACGTATGGACAACGCGGCCGTCGCCGCACCCGATGCCGGGGTGCCGTCGTCGTGGTTCCCGACCCTGTGCGGCCGACCGGTCGACACCGGCCGGGCGCTGGTTATGGCGATCGTCAACCGCACCCCCGACTCGTTCTACGACCGGGGTGCGGACTTCGGTGACGACGCCGCGATGGACCGCGTGCACCGGGTGGTCGCCGAGGGTGCCGACCTCGTCGACATCGGCGGCGTGAAGGCCGGTCCCGGGGTGGCGGTCGACGCCGCGGAGGAGGCCGACCGTGTGGTGCCGTTCATCGAGTGGGTGCGCTCGGCGTACCCCGACGTCATCATCAGCGTCGACACCTGGCGGGCGGAGGTCGCGGTGACCGCGTGTGCCGCCGGCGCCGACCTCATCAACGACACCTGGGCGGGCACCGACCCCGACCTGGTGCACGCCGCCGCCGACGCCGGAGCGGGCATCGTGTGTTCGCACACCGGGGGAGCGGTGCCGCGCACCCGACCGCACCGCGTGCGCTACCCCGACGTCGTCGAGGCGGTGCTCACCGACGTGGTGGCCGGTGCCCGTCGTGCCGAGCGGGCCGGGGTGGCGCGCGCCGACATCCTCATCGATCCGACGCACGATTTCGGCAAGAACACCCACCACGGGCTCGCCCTGTTACGGCATGTGAACAATCTCGTTAATACGGGCTGGCCGGTGCTGATGGCACTGAGCAACAAGGATTTCGTGGGGGAGACTCTGGGTGTGGGTCTGGAGGACCGGCTGGAGGGAACTCTGGCCGCGACCGCACTCGCCGCCGCACAGGGCGCGCGGGTGTTCCGGGTCCACGAGGTTGCCGCCACCCGGCGTGTGGTGGACATGGTCGCCGCGATAGCGGGGACCCGTCCGCCCCAACGAACAGTCAGGGGACTCGCATGACCGCCAAGCACACAGGGTCCGCGCCGCGCCGCGCGACGCAGATGTGGCCCGCTCCGGCCGACGCCGACCCGACCACCCTCGCCTGGTCGGAGACACACACCTTCGAGCACCCCGTGTTCGACCTCGACGAGCTCGTCGCCCACAAGCGTGGCCGCACCGTCTCGGTGGTGCTGCCCGCGCTGAACGAGGAGGACACCGTCGCCGACGTGATCGCCTCGATCCGTCCGCTGCTGGGCACCCTCGTCGACGAACTGATCGTCCTCGACTCCGGATCCACCGACGCCACCGCCGAGCGAGCGATCGCCGCAGGCGCGCGGGTCGTCAGCCGCGAGCAGGCCGTCCCCGAGCTGTCGCCGGTCAAGGGCAAAGGCGAGGTGCTGTGGCGTTCGATCGCCGCGACCACCGGCGACCTCATCGCGTTCGTCGACTCCGACCTCATCGACCCCGACCCGATGTTCGTGCCCAAGCTGCTCGGTCCGCTGCTGATGAACCCGGAGATCCAGCTCGTGAAGGGCTACTACCGCCGACCGCTGCGCACCGGTGGCGCACAGGACCCCAACGGGGGCGGCCGGGTCACCGAACTCGTCGCCCGCCCGTTGCTGGCGTCGCTCAAGCCCGATCTGACCGCCGTGCTGCAGCCGCTGGGTGGCGAATACGCGGGCACCCGCGAACTGTTGTCGGCGGTGCCGTTCGCGCCCGGCTACGGCGTCGAGATCGGTCTGCTGGTCGACACCTACGACCGCTACGGCATGGCCGGCATCGGCCAGGTCAACCTGGGTGTGCGCACCCACCGCAACCGACCGCTGATCGAGCTCGGGGTGATGAGCAGGCAGATCGTGGGCACCCTGATGAACCGGTGCGGGATCGCCGACTCCGGGGTCGGGCTCACGCAGTTCACCGCCAAGACCGACGGCACCTTCACGCCGCACACGACCGAGGTCTACCTCGCCGACCGGCCGCCGATGGACACCCTGCGCCCCGGCGCGGTGGACAAGGTCCGCGCCTCCTAGGTCAACCCGTGCCGTCGATCCGACGGATGTGCTTCCATGAGTAGAACGTGTTCTAGTTCTGCGACGGATGGAGGCCGGCATGCCCGGTGGTTCGGTCAGTGACGGTTCCGTGCGGGGAAAGTCAATCCTCGTCACCGGCGGGGGCAGCGGCATCGGTCGCGGTATCGCCGAGATGCTCGCCGCCGACGGCGCCGTGGTCACCATCGTCGGACGCACCCGCGACCGCCTCGAGGCGGCCGCGGACGAGATCACCTCGGGGATCACCGGTGGTGGTCGCGTCCACGTGGCTGTCGCCGACATCACCGACGAGGACCAGGTCGTCGCGGCCGTGGCGACCGCGGTCGGCCACACCGGCCGACTCGACGGCGTCGTCGCGTGCGCCGGTGGCAGCGAAACCATCGGCCCGATCACCCAGATCGACAGCAACGCGTGGCGCAACACCGTCGACCTGAACGTCAACGGCACGATGTACACCTTCAAGCACGCCGCCCGCGAACTGGTGTCGGGTGGCGGTGGGTCGATGGTGGCCATCTCGTCGATCGCCGCGTCGAACACCCACCGGTGGTTCGGGGCCTACGGGGTCACCAAGTCCGCCGTTGATCACCTCGTCGCGCTCGCCGCCGACGAACTCGGCGCGAGCAACGTCCGCGTCAACGGCATCCGACCGGGTCTCACACGTACCGAACTCGTGGCGCTGGTCCTCGACTCGCCGGAACTGAGCGCCGACTACCGCGAGGCGACACCGCTGCCGCGGGTCGGCGAGGTCACCGACATCGCCGAGCTGGCCGCGTTCCTCCTCGGCGACGCGTCCACCTGGATCACCGGACAGGTCATCAACGTCGACGGCGGTCAGATGCTGCGCCGGGGTCCTGACTACGGGTCGATGCTCGAGCCGGTGTTCGGCGCCGACGGGTTGCGGGGTGTCGTCGCCCCGGCGACGGAGGGCTGAGGCGTGGCGATCCCGGGTCCGGCCGTCCACCAGGTGGCGGGCCGGACGGTCACGATGCCGGTGCAGATCCGGACGGCGACCGCATTCGCGGCGATGGTGTCGGTGTCGGCTGCCGCGGCGCAACGGGCGATCGATCACACCGGCCTCTCGGTGATCCGGTGGCGACCCGGCCGTGCGGTGTGCGTGCTGGTGTTCGTCGACTACGTCGACGGCGATCTCGGGCCGTACAACGAGTTCGGGGTCTGCTTCCTGGTCCGTCCCCACGACGCCGGCCGCGGCGGGATCGTCGGCGACCTCCGGTCGGTGGTGCGCAACGAGGCGTGTGCGCTCATCCACCGTCTCCCGGTCGACGGCGACTTCACCCTGGCGGCCGGTCGCGGCATCTGGGGCTTCCCGAAGACGCTCGCCGCGTTCGAGGTCGACCATCGGGGTCCGGTCCGTACCGGGACGCTGCGGGCCGACTCCTCGACCGTGCTGTCGCTGCGGGTGCGCCCGGGGGTCGCCGTGCCCGACACCGACTCGTCGACCACGCTCACCGCGTACGCCCACCTCGACGGCGTCACACGCGCGACACCCTGGACGATGCGCGCCGCCGACGTGCGGACCCGTCCCGGGGGCGCACGGCTCGAGCTCGGCGACCACCCGATGGCCGACGAACTGCGCGCGCTCCGGCCGGGTCGCACGCTGCTCGCGTCGTCGATAGGAGCGTTGTCGATGACCTTCGGCGACGCCGTCGTGGTGTCCGGGTCGGCTGCGTCGGGACCGGTCCCGGCACCCGGTCTGGGATGATCGCGGGGTGCAGACCCTCTTGCTCTACCTGGTCGTCATGGTGCTCGTCATCGGCGCGGTCTTCGCCGTGGTGTGGTTCGTCTTCGGACGCGGCGAAGACCTCCCGCCGCTCGAACGCGACGCGACACTCACCCGCTTGCCGAGGGCCGGCGTCGCCGGCGACGACGTCCGCGCCCTGCGGTTCGCGCTCGTGGCCCGGGGATACAAGCAGTCCGAAGTCGACTGGGCGCTCGAGAAACTGGCCCGCGAGATCGACGAACTCCGCATGGTCATCGTCGACCTCCAGGGGCGTGACGCGAACGATTTCTCGCGGGCCGACACCGACGCATCCCGGGCCGAGGACGTCTGAGCCGTATCATCGTTGTGAGGTTGACCTGCGTCTGCGTCCGACGGCCGAATTCGTCGGGTGTGGCGCAGCGCATAGAATCGTGAACCGGCGCCGATTGTCGGCGACGTTGTCGGAGGGAGCTTGTGACATGGCGGCGATGAAGCCACGGACCGGAGACGGTCCCCTTGAAGCAGCCAAGGAAGGGCGAGGAATCGTCGTACGCATCCCCATCGAGGGCGGCGGCCGTCTGGTCGTCGAGCTCACCGCAGACGAGGCAGCAGCCCTCGGCGAAGAACTGCGTGGCGTCGTCGCCGGCTGACCCCGCCGCGACCGTCCGCCGATAGCCCTCGAGTCCGATGCTGTCGGCGATCATCGATCTGCTCGCGTGCCCGGTGTGCACCGGCGAGCTCGACATCGATGCGGGCACGGTGATCTGCGACCGTGGACACACCTTCGACATCGCCCGTCAGGGCTATGTCTCCCTGCTCGCAGGCTCCACCGGGGGCCTGCGTTCGGACACGACCGCGATGGTCGCCGCGCGTGAACGCGTCCTGGGTGCCGGTCTCTACGCCCCTATCGCCGACGCGGTCGCCGACGCGTCCTCGGGCCCGGTCTGCCTCGACGTCGGGGCGGGCACCGGTCACTATCTCGCCCACGCCCTCGACGACACCGATCCCGCGGCCCGCGGGATCGGTCTGGACCTGTCGAAGTCGTGCGCGCGCGCGACGGCACGTGTCGACGATCGGATCGGGTCGGTCGTCGCCGACGCCTGGCAGCGGCTACCCGTCGCCGACGGCGTGATCGACACCGTCCTGTCGGTGTTCGCGCCGCGCAACGTCGCCGAGTTCGCCCGCGTGCTCACCGACGACGGAGTCCTCGTGGTGGTCGCGCCCACGCCCCGCCACCTCGCCGAGATCGTCACGCCCATGGGCATGATCGGGGTCGACCCCACGAAACCCGAGCGGATCGGCAACTCCCTGACCGGGGTGTTCGAGCGAGAGGACCGCATCGCAGTGGAGCACACGATGACCCTCGGACGATCCGACGTCGCCGACCTCGTCACGATGGGACCGTCGGCGCATCACGCGTCGGTCGACGAGATCGCCGCGCGCGCAACGGTGTTGCCCGAGCACGTCGAGGTGACGTGCTCGGTGACGGTGTCGCGCTACCGGCGCGTCTGACCGCGTCGCACAGCGGCCGCTCCGGTCACCGTCCCGCGAGCGCGGCCTGGTACACCGCGATGGTCTGTTCGGCGATCGACTCCCACGAGAACTCCTCGATCGCGCGCGACCGTCCGGCGGCACCCATCTCGGCGGCCCGTGTCGGGTCGGCGACGACGGCGTTCACCGCGGCGGCGAGTCCCGCCTCGAAACCCGACTCATCGGACTCGTCGTAGGCGACGAGTCGGCCGGTGACCTCGTCGCGCACCACCTCCGGGATGCCGCCGACGTCGGACGCCACGACCGCCGTGCCACACGCCATCGCCTCGAGGTTCACGATGCCCAGCGGCTCGTAGATCGACGGACACACGAAGACCGTTGCCGCGGAGAGAATCTCGCGTACCCGCTCGGTGGGCAGCATCTCCTGCACCCAGTACACGCCGTCGCGCGTGCGGGAGAGCTCGGCGACGGCCTCGGCGGTCTGTGCACCGATCTCGGGGGTGTCGGGCGCACCCGCGCACAACACGAGTTGCAGGTCGGGATCGAAGGAGTGTGCCGCGGCGATGAGATGCCGCACGCCCTTCTGCCGGGTGATGCGGCCGACGAACACCGCGATCGGGCGGTCCGGATCGACGCCGAGCGATCGCAGGGCCGACTGTTCGCCGAACGGTTCGTCGGAGGGGAACCACGTCGCGGTGTCGATGCCGTTGCGCACCACGTGTACCCGCGCCGGGTCGAGTCGGGGGTAGGCGTCGCAGACGTCGACGCGCATGCCCGCGCTGACCGCGATCACCGCGTCGGCGTACTCGACGGCGTTGCGCTCGGCCCAGCTCGACAGGCGGTACCCACCGCCGAGCTGCTCGGCCTTCCAGGGGCGCCGGGGCTCCAGCGAGTGGGCGGTGAGCACGTGGGGCACCCCGTAGAGCTGCGCGGCGACGTGTCCGGCGAGCCCGGTGTACCAGGTGTGCGAGTGCATGATGTCGGCCTCGGACGCGCCGGCGACCATCCGCAGATCGGCCGACATCGTCGTCAACGCCGCGTTGGCACCGGTCAATCCGGGATCGGCGGTGTAGACGTGAGCCGTGTCGCGGGGAGCGCCCATGCAGTGCACGTCGACGTCGGCCAGCGGTCGCAGATGCCGCACCAGTTCGGTCACGTGGACCCCTGCGCCGCCGTAGACCTCCGGTGGGTACTCGCGGGTCATCATCGCCACTCGCATACCGACGACGCTAGACCCGCGCGCCGTCACCCGCACCCCTGGCCGTCGTCTCGGCGTCGGGCACGTGTGGCGGATCGCCGGGCGCCGAACCGGTGGCCGATGGCACAGATCGCGGATAGGTTGTGAGGGTGAGATCACAGCCGCACGTGCTCGGAATTGTTCTCGCCGGCGGTGAGGGAAAGCGTTTGTTCCCTTTGACCATGGACCGGGCGAAGCCCGCGGTCCCGTTCGGCGGGGCGTACCGCCTCATCGATTTCGTACTGAGCAACCTCGTGAACGCCGGATACCAGCGGTTGTGCGTGCTCACCCAGTACAAGTCGCACTCCCTCGACCGCCACATCTCGCAGACGTGGCGCATGTCGGGCTTCAACGGTGAATACATCACGCCCGTCCCGGCGCAGCAGCGTCTCGGGCCGCGGTGGTACACCGGCAGCGCGGATGCGATCTTCCAGTCGCTCAATCTCGTCTACGACGAGGAACCCGACTACATCGTGGTCTTCGGCGCCGACCACGTGTACCGGATGGATCCCGAGCAGATGGTGGAGGCGCACATCGCCTCGGGTGCCGCGGCGACCGTCGCGGGGATCCGCGTGCCGCGCAGCGAGGCGTTCGCGTTCGGCTGCATCGACGCCGACGAGTCCGGTCGCATCACGCAGTTCCTGGAGAAGCCCAAGGACCCGCCCGGCACCCCCGACGATCCCGAGGCCACCTTCGCCTCGATGGGCAACTACGTGTTCACCACCTCGGCGCTGGTGGAGGCGATCCGCGCCGACTCCGAGGACAGCGACTCCGACCACGACATGGGTGGCGACATCATCCCCGGCTTCGTCAACCGCGGCGAGGCGTTCGTCTACGACTTCAAGGACAACGAGGTCCCCGGCGCCACCGAGCGCGACAAGGGGTACTGGCGCGACGTCGGAACCCTCGACGCGTTCTACGACGCCCACATGGATCTCGTGTCGGTGCACCCGGTGTTCAACCTCTACAACCGCCGCTGGCCGATCCGCGGCGCGGCCGAGAACCTCGCGCCCGCCAAGTTCGTCCACGGGGGTCTCGCGCAGGAATCCGTCGTCGGCGCCGGGTCGATCATCTCCGCTGCGACCGTGCGGAATTCGGTGCTCAGCTCCAACGTCATCATCGAGGACGGCGCCACGGTCGAGGGCAGCGTCCTCATGCCCGGAGTGCGTATCGGTCGGGGTGCGGTCGTGCGCAAGGCGATCCTGGACAAGAACGTGGTCGTCGGCCCCGGCGAGATCCTCGGTGTCGAACTCGAGCGGGACCGCGAGAAATACGCCATCAGCGCCGGCGGCGTGGTGGCCGTCGGCAAGGGCGTCAGGCTGGGCTGAGGCCCTTCGCCCGGCGCGCCGCGGCGACCAGTGCGGCCATCTCCGCGTGGTGGGTGCCCTCGGGCAGCGCATCGACCGGCCACCACCGCAGGTCGACCGATTCGTCGCTGCGGATGATCTCGGGCAGGCCGCCGTCGGGTCCGGGTGGGGCCACCCCGAGGAATCGCACGTCGAGGTGACGGGTGGGCACTCCCAGCGAGCACGTGATCGGGTGGGTGTGCAGCGCGATCGGCTCGCGCGACAACGTCAGTCCGGCGATCCCGGACTCCTCGGTCGCCTCGCGCATCGCGGCGTCGGCGATGCCGTCGTCCTCCGGCTCGCAGTGCCCACCGACCTGGATCCACGCCCCCACGCGCGGGTGCAGCGTGAGGAGCGCGAAGTCGCCGGTGTGGTCGAGGATCATCGTCGACGCGGTGAGATGGCCGGGCGCGCAGGCGCGCAGGCAGGCGTCGGCGCGCGCGGCGAGGAACGCGAGCACGGTGTGGCGCATGGAGTCCTGATGCGGGTCGGTCGTCGACCACCCGGTCAGCATCTCCACCGCCGAGCGGTGCAGGCTCGCCGCGCTCATCGGATCGCCACGGCGGTGGCCGGGTCGGCCGGCGGGCGCGGGCCGGTGTCGGTTTCCTGCGGATGTCCGATCGCGATGGCGCCCAGAGGTTCCCAGTCGGCAGGCACCTCGAGGACATCGGTCACGATGTCGGCGGCGAAGATCGTCGACCCCACCCAGCAACTGCCCACCCCGCGCACCGACAGCGCGACGAGCAGCCCCTGCACCGCGGCCCCGACGGCGACGGTGAACATGGTGTGTTCGGCACGTGTGCGTGCGGCGTCGGGGTAGTCGTGTGCGCCGTCGAGGGCGAGCATGGGGATCACGAGTTCGGGGGCGTCGTAGAGCAGCTGTCCGCGCGCCACGCGGCGTGCGATCGACTCCTCGCCGCGTCCGTCGGCCGCGAGGTCCCGACGCCAGCGATCGGCCATCGCGTCGAGCAGTCGGATGCGACGCTCCCGGTCGCGGACCCACACCAGACGTACCGGGTGGGTGTGGTGCGGAGCGGGGGCGGTCAGCGCCTCGGCGAACGCCGCGTCCATGATCTCCGGCTCCACGGGTTCGGTGGTGAAGGCGCGCACCGAGCGGCGGGTGAGCAGCGCCTGACGTCGACCGAGGTCGATGGCCTCGGCGGTCCCGAGCCAGAACAGGTCCTCGTCACCCGGGCGGACGAGATCGCGTGCGCCGGAACCGTCGTCGTGGAGGCGTAGGCCGCGCACGATGGCGACGGGCGTCTCGATCAGCTTGCCCTTCACCAGATCCGCGGCCGCGGCGATCTCGTCGGCGACGGCGATGTCGGTGACGATCAGCGGGTTCCCGTGCGGATCGACGCTGCCGTCGTAGGGGTGGGTCACCGCGATGCCGGCCGAGCCGATGGCCGCGTCGATCTGGCCGTTGCGCCAGGCGCGTCCCATGGTGTCGGTGACGATCACCGCGACGCGCACACCGGGGTCGGCGGCCAGTCGATCGCGTAGCCGGCGGGCGCTGGCGTCGGGATCGACGGGCAGCAGCGCCAACTGGTCGGTGTCGATGTTCGACCCGTCCACCCCGGCCGCCGCCTGCACGATGCCGAGCGCGTTCTCGGTGATCAGCGTGCGGTTCTTGCGCGCCAGCACACGCACCGACTCGGCATCGATCAACGTGCGCCGCAATGCATCCCGTTCCTCGGGATCGGTCGGTGCGGTGAC
Source organism: Williamsia sp. Leaf354 (assembly GCF_001424365.1). NCBI lineage: Bacteria > Bacillati > Actinomycetota > Actinomycetes > Mycobacteriales > Nocardiaceae > Williamsia > Williamsia sp. Leaf354. The sequence goes on along the minus strand of NZ_LMPL01000003.1, from coordinate 489,932 downwards.
CATGCGGCCCTCGGTCTTCGAAAACACCTTGCTCGTCACCACCACGACGTCGTCGTCGCGCAGATCCGGTGCGGCGGCGGCGATCGCGGCGGCCAGATCGTCGCCCTCGACGAAGCGGGGGAGGCCGCGGACCCCGATGATCTCGAGCGTGCCGGTCGCCGCGTGATCGCCGGTCGCAGGCGGACGGGGATCAGCGGTCATGGGCGACACCGACGAGATCGCAGGCGTCACGGACCATCTGGGCCGTCGTCTCCGGATCACTCATCACCAGGGGGACCTCGCGGGTGGCGATGCCCGGGATGTCGGCACCGTCGCCCGGTGCGACCAGCCAGCCGTCGAGGATGCCCGTGCCCGACCGCGCACCGTAGTGGGCGCCGATGGCCTCCGACGTGGTCTCGACCCCGATCACCGACAGGCACTCGTCGGCCATGCCGCGCAGCGGAGCCCCGCCGATCACCGGCGAGATCCCCACCACCGGAGCCTTCGTCGCGCGCAGGGCCGCGCGGATTCCGGGAACGCTGATGACGGCGCCGATGCTGACGACGGGGTTGCTGGGCGCCAGAAACACGATGTCGGCGTCGGCGATCGCGTCGAGGACACCGGCGGCCGGGGTCGCCTTCTCCGAGCCGACCTGGGCGAAGCCGTGGGTGGGGATCTGGGCCCGATAACGGACCCACCACTCCTGGAAGTGGATCGCCACCTTTGCGTCGTCCGGATCGCCGCTGCGGTTGACCACCACGTGGGTCTCGTGGCGATCGTCGGTCACCGGGAGCAGTCGCACGCCCGGCTGCCACCGCTTGCACAACGCTTCGGTGATGTCGGCGAGGGTGTAGCCGGCGTCGAGCATCTGCGTGCGGATCAGGTGGGTGGCCAGATCGCGATCACCCAGCCCGAACCAGTCCGGGTCGGCACCGTAGGCGGCCAGTTCCTCCTTGGCGTTCCAGGTCTCGTCGGTGCGACCCCACCCGCGCTCGAGGTCGATGCCTCCGCCGAGTGTGTACATGCACGTGTCGAGATCGGGACAGATGCGCACACCGTGCATCCAGGCGTCGTCGCCGACGTTGACGATGGCGGTGACGCCGGAGTCCGACGACGTGGTCTCGGCTCCGGCGGGAAACGGGGTGCGGCCGAACAGATGGCGCGCACCCTGCAGGAATCGGGCGCCACCGACGCCACCGACGAGAACCGTTGCCTTCACGACCGCCCACTCTAATGGGCGTCGTGGTGACCGGCCCGTGGCCATCGAGACCCGACCGAGACATGCGACACGCCAGTGGTGCGACACTCCGGTGGTGTCGTGTCGCGGAATACCGGACCGGCAGTGGTATTGGCAATTTCGCCGTTTCGCTTGACCGAGACACCGGCGTACGTGTCTAATCACACCAGTGTCATTAGCGTTTTGTGATCGAGAATCGTTGAGCGACTTCGTGTTCGATCACACGTTCGAACGGGTCTGACGGCCCGGTTCGTACGCGGTGGCACCGGCTGTACCCATGCACCACGATTCTCGCACCGGCTGCGCCCCTGCGGCGACGGTCATCACCCACCTCGGTCGCCCTGCGGCCGCAAACGAATTCACGAGGAGCCCGGCGATGACTTTCGAGCACCGGATGGGTGACGGATTCCCGTCGAACCACGCCTACCCGTCGGCGGAGAGCGCCGCGGAGTCCGCGCCCGCGTTCGCACCCGCCATGCCGTCCACCCCGCACCTGAGCCTCGTCACCGACGACTTCGATGCCCTCTTCGACGACATCGAGGACCAGTGGCAGGACCGCGCCCTGTGCGCGCAGACCGACCCCGAGGCGTTCTTCCCCGAGAAGGGCGGCTCCACCCGCGAGGCCAAGCGCATCTGCTCGGGCTGCGAGGTGAAGGCCGAGTGCCTCGAGTACGCCCTGCACAAGGACGAGCGTTTCGGCATCTGGGGCGGACTGTCCGAGCGCGAGCGTCGGCGCCTCAAGCGCGGCATCATCTGATCGTCCTGCACACCCCCGCACCGCGCGCCTGACCGCCTCGAGAACCTCTCGGCGGCCGCGCTTCTCGGGTCAGTGCGGTTCGGGGTCGATGGTGTCCTCGTCGAGCCCCAGATGTGTGGCCACCTGATGGACCAGGACCTCGTGGACGAGGTCGAGCAGATCGGCTCCCTTGTCCGCGCGACTCTCCAACGGCCGACGGAAGATGACGATCCGCGCCCGTGACGGACGCCCGTTCGCGTCGATACCCGCCGGCAGCAGCCGGGCCAGGGGGATGGCACCGTCGGCGGTGACCTCGTCGGGCCACTGCACCGTCTCGGGATCGCGGGGGAGGACCCGCGGGATCTCGTCGACCGCGAGGTCGAGATCGCCGAGCTGTTCGTGCCAGCGCGCGTCGATCTCGGCGAACGCCTCCAGCACCACGAGATCGAACGATTCCGAGCGTGTGTTCGCCGCGGGGACCTGCGGCGGCAGGAGACTCGATCGCAATCCCCGTCCGCGACGGTCACGGCGTCGGCGCCGCGTGGGGCCCGGGCCCGATGTGGTGCCGCGATGCCGGGAGACGACCGGAGGGACCCTGCGTGCCATGGCGAGAGTGTAAGCGTGCCGTGATCGAGACCTGTCGACACGGCGCGCGGCGGTGTGTCTGCTGCCCCGGCGGGGTCGGTCGGGATAATCTCGCGTGGTGAGGCTCCCCCGTCAGTGCAGCAGGCCCGGCTGTGCCCAACCCGCTGTCGCGACGTTGACCTTCGTCTACGCCGAGTCCGTGGCCGTCGTCGGGCCGCTCGCGTCGACCGACGAGCCGCATTCCTGGGATCTCTGTGACGACCACGCCAGCCGCATCACCGTTCCGCGCGGCTGGGAGATGATGCGCAGCACCGGCGGATGGGCGACCCCCGCCGGCGACGAGGACGATCTCACCGCGCTCGCCGAGGCAGTGCGCGAGGCCGGCGGGCTGCGAGCGGCGGGCTCGGCGTCGGATTCGATCCGTTCGTGGTCGCCGTTCGTGGGGTCGACGTCCACCGGGGCGGGATCGTCGGCATCGGCCCACACCGGGTCGACCGCATCCGGATCGCCGCGTTCACGGCCGCGTCCGGGCCGCCGCGGTCATCTCCGGGTGCTACCCGACCCGATCGACTGAGGGTTCCCCCGCGGTCTGTGTCGCACCGACCGGGCCGTCGTGATCAGGGCCGTCGTCCACGGTGCGACGAATTGAGCGTCGCGCCCACCACCGTTCGACGGCGGCGCACCCGACCATCACCAGGGCGGCCAACGACCACCCCAGGATCAGGTCGAACACATAGTGTTCGGCGGAGTACACGAGCGTGAACGCCATCGCCGCGGCGTAGCCCACCCACAGGATCCGACCGCGCGGACCGACCCGTCGCCACATGAACATCGCCAGCAGCCCGGTCAACCCGGCGTGCAGCGAGGGGATCGCGGCGACCTGGTTCGACCGCTCCTGGCCGACCTCGATCACGTCGCGCACCGGCCCGATGTGCAGGACGTCCCAGCCGCGACTGGAGATCCGCTCGATGAAGGGCTTCGCGGCCGGATCGTCGGGGGTCATCGGACCCAACACCCCACCGCCGGGAACGTTCTCGGGTGTACCGGTGATGCACGGCGGAAACGCCGGACCACCGACGACCTGTTCGGCCGTGCACTGCGCCGCGGCCCACGGCGGCGCGGCCGGCACCAGGATGTAACCGATGAGACCGAGGAAGAACAGCGCGACGAAACGCGTCACGAACTTCTTCCACGCCATCCGGTCGCGGAGCCACAGCCATCCCGCCAGGGCGTAGGGCACGATGAAGTACGACATGTAGACGACGCTGGTGATGATCTCCCACCACTGCGGGTCGGCGTGTTTGAGATGTTCCTGCAGCCACACCGTGGGGACCACACCGAACATCCAGCGATCGGCGTCGACCGCCAGATGCCATTGCGTGGGCATCCCGAGGAACGCCGCGGTGCCGCGGGTGCTCTCGTAGGCGAACAGCACGAGGCCGAACGGGAGCCAGTCGCGCAGCACCAGGAGAGGGTTGCGGCGCCCGATGCTCGCCGCGGCGAGTCCGGTGACCACCACGACCATGATCGGGACGAAACCGAAGGACATCACGCGTGTGCCGGCGAGGGTCGCAACGACCAACGCCCACACGGCGATCGCGGCCCGCCGTAACCTCACCGCTCCCGGCGACGATGTCCCGGTACCGGTGTCGAGCCCGCTCTGCGGCGCCGATCGCAGGTCGGTCATCGGCAGGATCCTGCGACTAGGCTGACCCCTGCGAGTCCGAAGTACGCACCACCGATGTCACACCGAGGAGAGCCACCGTGCCTGACCCGACCGGGGACCGCAGCGCCGCCACCGACCGGACCACCGAGTCCGTCGCCGCGGTGGTGAAGGCCTACGACGTCCGTGGCCTGGTCGGCGAGCAGATCGACGTGCCGTTTGTCGCCGACGTGGGGCGCGCGTTCGCCCGCCTGGTGCGCGCCGACGGCGCGACGTCGATCGTCGTCGGACACGACATGCGCGACTCCTCGCCCGAGCTCTCCCGGGCGTTCGCCGACGGGGTGTGCGAGCAGGGTGTCGACGTGATCCTCATCGGTCTCGCGTCGACCGATCAGCTGTATTTCGCCTCGGGTCGCCTCGATCAACCGGGCGCCATGTTCACCGCGAGCCACAACCCCGCCGCCTACAACGGCATCAAGCTCTGCAGGGCCGGGGCCAAGCCCGTCGGCCAGGACACGGGACTCGCCACGATCGCGTCCGAGCTGGTCACCGGGACGGACCCGTACGACGGCGAGCGCGGCACCATCAGCGAGCAGGACGTCCTCACGGACTATGCGGCGTATCTGCACGAACTCGTCGATCTCTCCGGTAGTAGACCGCTGACGGTCGCGGTTGACGCGGGGAACGGCATGGGGGGCCACACCGTCCCGGCGGTCCTGGGTGATTCCCCGGTGTTCACCGTGCGTTCACTCTACTTCGAACTCGACGGCACCTTTCCCAACCACGAGGCGAACCCGCTCGACCCGGCGAACCTCGTGGACCTGCAGGCCTACGTCCGTGAGACCGGCGCCGACATCGGACTCGCGTTCGACGGCGACGCCGACCGCTGCTTCGTCGTCGACGAGAAGGGCGATCCCGTCTCGCCGTCGGCGGTGACCGGGCTCGTCGCCGCGCGAGAACTCGCCAAGAACCCGGGTGCGACGATCATCCACAACCTCATCACCTCCCGCGCCGTCCCCGAGCTCGTCTCCGAACTCGGTGGGACGCCCGTGCGGACACGCGTGGGCCATTCGTTCATCAAGGCGCAGATGGCGCAGACCGGCGCGGTATTCGGCGGAGAACACTCCGCGCACTACTACTTCCGTGACTTCTGGGGTGCCGACTCGGGGATGCTCGCCGCGATGCACGTGCTCGCCGCCCTCGGTGAGACCGACGTGCCCGCATCGGAGTTGTTCGCCTCCTACGAGCGCTACCACGCCTCCGGTGAGATCAACTCGACCGTCGCCGACGCCGCCGCGAGCACCGAGGCGGTGGTCGCCGACTTCACCGCCGAGACCGCCGACGTCGACTCGCTCGACGGTGTCACGGTGAGCCTCGCCGACGGATCGTGGTTCAACCTGCGTGCCTCGAACACCGAACCCCTGCTGCGCCTCAACGCCGAGGCCGCCGACGCCGCGCGTGTCACCGAGCTCGTCGACCGCATTCTCGCCATCGTCCGCCGGTGAGCGCCGATAAGCTGATCTGATGCTCACCGGCGCACCCGACCTCGACGACGTCACCCGGCTGCAGTCCGCCGACGTCCACGGGTTGCTGCGCGCCGCCGCGCTCGCCGGCGCGCAGGTACGGGCCGTCGCGGCCGCCGTCGACGAACAGGTGTTGGCGCCGCTGGCCGATCTGCGGCCCCGCGCGCTGGTGATCGTGACCGGCCACGGGACGGCCCGCCGCGCCGCCGACCTCGTGGTGGCGACCTTCGCCGCCCGCACCGACGTGCCGGTCGTGGTCGCCGACAGCCTCCCGGGATGGATCGGTCCCCTCGACGTCGTCGTGGTGTCCGGCGACGACGCCGGCGACATGGCCTTGGCCGATGCCGTGGCGCGTTCGGTCCGTCGACGCGCCGAGGTCGTCGTCGACGCGCCGATGGAGGGCCCGATCCGGGACGCCGCGGCCGGCTCGGCCCTCGACCTGTCGCCCCGGGTCCCGGTCCGCCCGGAGTTCCGCTTCATCGGCCACGTCGTGGCGCTGAGTGCGGTGATCCGTTCCCTGCGCGCGGTGCGCACCGCCGGCACCGCCCTCGACCTCACGGCGTTGGCCGAGGCCCTCGACGACGAGGCGGGCGCCGCCCATCCCGACAACGAGGTCTTCCACAACGCCGCGAAGGGACTCGCCTCGCGGATCACCGGGCGGCCGGTCACCTGGGCGGGGGACACCCCGGCCTCGACGGTGCTGGCCGTGCACGCCTCGCGGACACTGCACGCCGTGGCCGGTGTCGGGGGTGTCGGATGCGACCTCGTCGAGGCCGTCGCCGCTCAGGCCGCGCGACCGGAGTCCTCGGGCGTGGTCGCCGACTCGATTTTCCACGATCCCGAATTCGACGGTCCCGCAGGCGGTCCCGCTGTCCGCGTGCAGGTCATCACCACCCCGGGCCGCGAGTGGTCGCTGCACCAGCGGATGTCGGTGCTCGTCGACGCCGACGTGGTGGAGGTCGGCCCCACCGCCGGTGCCGGGCCCGCCGCCCCTCTCGAACCCGGTGCGCCGGGCGGTGTCGAGGGGATCGACACGCCCGAGGACATCGCGCCGTTGCTGGTGACGGCGCTGCGGATCGAGATGGCGGCGGTCTACCTGCGGCTGATCGGGGCGGTGTGATGCACGTGCTCGAAGGGGTCGTGCGGCCCTACGCCTGGGGGTCGCGGACCGCGTTGGCCGCACTGCGCGGTCTGCCGACACCGTCGGCGCATCCCGAGGCCGAACTCTGGTTCGGCGCCCATCCCGCCGCCCCGGCGCGCGCAGTGGACGACGACATCGATCTGCTGTCGGTGATCGACACCGACCCCGCCGCGCAACTGGGTTCGGCGTGCGCGGGCACCTTCGGCAACCGGTTGCCGTTCCTGCTCAAGGTGCTCGCGGCCGATGAACCGCTGTCGCTGCAGGCCCATCCCACCCTGGCGCAGGCACGTGCGGGATTCGCCCGGGAGAACGCGGCCGGCATCCCCGTCGACGCGCCGGACCGCAACTACCGCGACGACAACCACAAGCCCGAGCTGGTGGTGGCGCTCACCGAGTTCGACGCGCTGGCCGGATTCCGGGACCCTGCCATCACGGTCGACCTCCTGCGCGACCTGCAGGTCGCCGAGCTCGACCCCTATCTGGGTCTGCTGGCGGGACAACCGGATTCACACGGTCTGCGCGCCCTCTTCACCACGTGGATCACGCTGCCCGATGCGATCCTGCACGCACTCATCCCGGCCGTCCTCGACGGCGCGATCGCCTACCTCAACCGCGGTGACCGCCGGTTCGCCACCGAGTTGCAGACCGTCCTCGAACTCGGCGAGGCCTATCCGATGGACCCCGGCGTGCTCACCGTCCTGCTGCTCAACCGGTTGCGGCTGAGCCCCGGCGAGGGGGTGTACCTCGGGGCGGGCAACCTGCACGCCTACCTCCGCGGCACGGCGGTGGAGGTGATGGCCAACTCCGACAACGTGTTACGTGGCGGGCTGACCCCCAAACACATGGACGTGCCCGAGCTGCTCGCGGTCCTCGACTTCGCGACGTCGGCCCCGGCCGACCTGCACCCGCACATCCACGTGCTGGGTGCCGAGAAGATCTACACCACACCCGCGCCCGAGTTCCGGCTCTCGCGGATCGACCTCGACGGGACCGGTCTGCAGCGATCGTCGTCGATATCGCTCGATGCCTCGGGCCCGCAGATCCTCACCGTCATCGAGGGGGCGATCGAGGTGCGTTCACACACCGGTGAGGTGGTGTCGGTCTCGGCCGGCCACTCGCTGTGGCTGGGTGACGCCGACCCGGACGTGGTGGTGCGCGCGGCGTCGAGCTCGTCGGTCTTCTTCCGTGCGCTGGTGCCCGCGTCGCGTCCCGTGGCCGACGGCGTCGGTGACAGGGCCGACGCCGAGCGGTCCTCCGGCGGTGCGGGGCTCAGCTCGCGGGCGTGAGCGCGCCGACGAACCGTTCCCACTGGTGACCGATCTCGTCGATGGTCAGCCCCTCGTGTTCGGTCAGGTGATGGATGGAGGCGGCTTCCAGCGGGGCGAGCACCGCGAGGCTCAACGCCTCGTCGACCGGTGCGAAACCCATGTCGCGCAACAGTGCCCGGACGTGCATGACCGACACCTGGCGGGCGGGGTGCGACAGGCGGTCGGGCCCGGCCGCGTCGTCGGCCTCGACCAGGACGTCGAGGTGGGCGCAGACCATGGCCAGTCGGGCCAGGCCGTAGGCGACGAGTCGGTCGCGCGGTGCGGCGCCCGGACCCAGGGGAGGGGGGCCGGTCATGAAGGCCCGCTGCATCTCCGATTCGGAGTGGTCGAGCAGCGCGAGCATCAGGCCCGCGCGGCTGCCGAAACGACGGAACACCGTGCCCTTGCCGACCCCGGCGGCCCGGGCCACCTCGTCCATCGTCACCGCGGCGGCACCGTGGTTGTCGATCAGGCGCTTCGCGGCGTCGAGGAGCAGCAGCCGGTTGCGGCCGGCGTCGGCCCGTTCGCCCGCGCCCGGCCCGGCCATCGGCAAGGCGGTGAGGCCCATCGGCAGGTCGGGCAGGGGGGCCGCGGAGCGCGCACGAGGTCGCTGCGCGGGGTCGCCCATGGCGCCCCCGGTACTGGACGTGCGTTCACCTGACACTCCCCGAGCGTATCGGTCCCCTCCGCGTGGAATGTATTCGGACCTGGGTCCGTTTACTCGACGGTGCAGCGCGGAACGTCTGCATCGGGAACACGAAGAGTCCAGGGGCCGGACAACGATCGCCGGCCGGATACGACGAAGGAGTGGTGGCTGTGTCGGAGAACACGACGCGGATCGCGGTGTTGGTGGGAAGCCTGCGGGCAGGGTCGATCAACCGGGAGCTGGCAGAGGTCGCCGCGGCGACCGCGCCGGAATCGGTGCACGTCGAGATCGTCGAGGGACTCGCGGCGGTGCCGTTCTACAACGAGGACCTCGACGTCGAGCCACTCGACCCGGCCGTGGCCGATCTGCGCGCGGCGATCGACGCCGCCGACGCGGTGCTGATCGTCACCCCGGAGTACAACGGCACGATGCCCGCGGTGGTCAAGAACGCCATCGACTGGACGTCGCGGCCGTACGGCGCGGGCGCGCTGAAGGACAAGCCGGTGGCCGCCATCGGCGCGTCGCTCGGGCGCTACGCGGGCAAGTGGTCGCAGGACGATGCGCGCAAGTCGCTGGGTGTCGCGGGTGGCCGTGTCGTCGAGAGTGTCGAGGTGGGCATCGCGACCTCGGAGTTGGGTGAGCGGACCGTCTCGCAGGTCCCCGAGATCGTCGAGCAGGTGCGCGGCGCGGTCGCCGACCTCGCCGACGCGGTGGGTGTCGCGGCCTGATCCGAGCCTCCTCTCGTCCCCTGTCGCGCACGCGATGGGGGTCGTGAGTGTGAACGCTGTGGCGGCATCACGACATGTGGTGCCGCCACTGTCGTATGTCCGGCCTACTGTGACCTGCGACACGCCGATGGCGCACCGGACGAAAGGGCTGCGACCTGGGACTTCCATGAATGTCATTCGCAACCTGTTGTGTTGCTGACAGATGTCACCCACTAGGTGTAGTGTTTTGCAGACCGAGAGAGCACGTCAGCTACGCGTCACGACGACCACCTCTCGCCCGAATCACATAACTGTCATCACTGCTACACCCCCGGGCCGTTGTCATCACCGTCGCGACCACCGCAGCGTCACTATCTCGAGGAGAAATCCATGGGCATCACCGTCTACACCAAGCCGGCATGTGTTCAGTGCAACGCCACCTACAAGGCGTTGGACAAGCAGGGCCTGGAGTACGAGATCGTCGACATCAGCGTCGACGACGAGGCCCGCGACTACGTGATGGCGCTGGGTTACCTGCAGGCGCCCGTCGTGGTGGTCGGCGACGATCACTGGTCGGGTTTCCGTCCCGATCGCATCAAGGCGCTCGCCACCGTCGCTGCCTGATCGCTTCCCACGTCCGTCGCCCCACCCGCTCGAGGAGGTCCATCGTGTCTGTCACGACCCGCGACCTCCCGGTGATCACCGAGTCGTCGGCGATCGCGCCCGACCCGCTGATCGTGTACTTCTCGAGCGTCTCGGAGAACACGCATCGGTTCGTGGAGAAACTGGGGATGCGCTCGGTGCGGATCCCGGTCACCGCCGGCGTCATCGCCGTCGACGAGCCGTACGTGCTGATCTGTCCGACCTACGGCGGCGGCAAGCCGTCGAGCGCCGGTGACGGCCCGATCCGTGCGACCGGGGGCTTCGTGCCCAAGCAGGTCATCCGTTTCCTGAACGACGAGCACAACCGTTCGTTGATCCGCGGTGTCATCGCCGCGGGGAACACGAACTTCGGCGAGGAGTTCTGCCACGCCGGAGATGTCATCGCGGCCAAGTGCCGGGTCCCGTATCTCTACCGCTTCGAACTGATGGGCACCGCCGAGGACGTCGAGCGTGTTCGCGCCGGTCTGGCGCGGTTCGCCGCCGACCGGCAACCACTGCTCGCAGGCGTGCCCACCGCCTGCTGACCGCCGACATCGGGCCCCGAGGATCCGGGCCGCCGTCGCCGATCAGATCGCCTCGCACACACAGCTTCTCGTCACGTCCCCCCGCGTGATGTCCCGACCTCGTACGCCATCCCCGAAAACAGGAGTTCTCCAGTGTCGCCAACCGTTACCCCCGTCAAAGACGCGACCGACGCCTCGGCGAGCAGTTCGGGTGTGCATCCCGGTCCGGCCGGGCACGAGCCGGCCGAGATGGACTATCACTCGCTCAACGCGATGCTGAACCTGTACGACGCGGACGGCAAGATCCAGTTCGAGAAGGATCGCGAGGCGGCGAACCAGTACTTCCTGCAGCACGTCAACCAGAACACCGTCTTCTTCCACGATCTCGACGAGAAGCTCGACTACCTGGTGGAGGAGAACTACTACGAGCCCGAGGTCCTCGAGCGCTACGACCGCGAGTTCGTCAAGGACCTCTTCGGCTACGCCTACAAGAAGAAGTTCCGGTTCCCCACGTTCCTGGGGGCGTTCAAGTACTACACCTCGTACACGCTGAAGACGTTCGACGGGAAGCGCTACCTCGAGCGCTTCGAGGACCGCGTGTGCATGGTCGCGATGACCCTGGCCGACGGCGACACCGACCTCGCGCGCAACCTCGTCGACGAGATCATCTCGGGCCGCTTCCAGCCGGCCACCCCGACCTTCCTCAACTCGGGCAAGAAGCAGCGCGGCGAGCCGGTCTCGTGCTTCCTGCTGCGCATCGAGGACAACATGGAGTCGATCGGTCGGTCGATCAACTCCGCGCTGCAGCTGTCCAAGCGCGGCGGCGGAGTCGCGTTGTTGCTCAGCAACATCCGTGAGCACGGTGCGCCGATCAAGAAGATCGAGAACCAGTCCTCGGGTGTCATCCCGATCATGAAGCTGCTCGAGGACTCGTTCAGCTACGCCAACCAGCTCGGTGCCCGTCAGGGTGCCGGCGCGGTGTACCTGCACGCGCACCACCCCGACATCTACCGCTTCCTCGACACCAAGCGCGAGAACGCCGACGAGAAGATCCGCATCAAGACGCTGTCGCTGGGTGTCGTGATCCCCGACATCACCTTCGAGCTCGCCAAGCGCAACGACGACATGTACCTGTTCAGCCCGTACGACGTCGAGCGCGTCTACGGGGTGCCGTTCGCCGACATCAACGTCAGCGACAAGTACCACGAAATGGTCGAGGACCGTCGGATCCGCAAGACCAAGATCAAGGCGCGTGAGTTCTTCCAGACCCTCGCCGAGCTGCAGTTCGAGTCGGGCTACCCGTACATCATGTTCGAGGACACGGTGAACCGCGCCAACCCGATCGACGGCAAGATCACGCACTCGAACCTGTGCTCGGAGATCCTGCAGGTCTCGACCGCGTCGACGTTCAACGACGACCTGTCGTACTCGACCGTGGGCAAGGACATCTCGTGCAACCTCGGGTCGCTGAACATCGCGAAGACGATGGACTCGCCGGACTTCGGTCAGACCATCGAGACCTCCATCCGCGGCCTCACCGCGGTGAGCGATCAGACCGCGATCACCTCGGTGCCGTCGATCCAGGAGGGCAACAACAGCTCTCACGCGATCGGCCTCGGCCAGATGAACCTGCACGGCTACCTCGCCCGTGAGCGCGTCTACTACGGCAGCGAGGAGGGCATCGATTTCACGAACATCTACTTCTACACGGTGCTGTTCCACGCGATCCGTGCCTCGAACCTGATCGCCAAGGAGCGCGGACACGCCTTCGGTGGCTTCGAGAAGTCGAAGTACGCCAGCGGCGAGTTCTTCGACAAGTACACCGACCGCGCCTGGGAGCCGGCCACCGCCCGTGTCGCCGAGTTGTTCTCGGAGGCAGGCGTGCACATCCCGACCCAGGACGACTGGCGTCAGCTGCGGGCGTCGGTGCGCGAGCACGGCATCTACAACCAGAACCTGCAGGCCGTGCCACCGACCGGATCGATCAGCTACATCAACCACTCCACCAGCTCGATCCACCCGGTGGCCGCGAAGGTCGAGATCCGCAAGGAAGGCAAGATCGGCCGCGTGTACTACCCGGCGCCGTTCATGACCAACGACAACCTGGACTACTACCAGGACGCGTACGAGATCGGCTACGAGAAGATCATCGACACCTACGCCGCGGCGACGCAGCACGTCGACCAGGGCCTGAGCCTCACCCTGTTCTTCAAGGACACCGCCACCACGCGCGACGTCAACAAGGCGCAGATCTACGCGTGGCGCAAGGGCATCAAGACGCTGTACTACATCCGCCTGCGCCAGCTCGCGCTGGAAGGCACCGAGGTGGAGGGTTGCGTCTCGTGCATGCTGTGACCGTTTGTCCCGCAACCTCTCTCACCACCGACTCGATCAGCAGGAGCGCACGATGACGTCCACCCAGAGCCATTCGCCTGCCGATGGCGCGCCCATCAAGCTGGTCAGCCGGGTCTCGGCGATCAACTGGAACCGCGTGCCCGACGAGAAGGACGCCGAGGTCTGGGAGCGCCTGACCGGCAACTTCTGGCTGCCCGAGAAGGTGCCGGTGTCCAACGACATCCCGTCGTGGGGCACGCTCACCGAGGTCGAGAAGCAGCTGACCATGCGGGTGTTCACCGGCCTCACGCTGCTCGACACCATCCAGGGCACCGTCGGTGCGGTGTCGCTGATCCCCGATGCGGCCACCCCGCACGAGGAGGCGGTGCTCACCAACATCGCGTTCATGGAGTCGGTGCACGCCAAGAGCTACAGCTCGATCTTCTCGACGTTGTGCTCCACCAAGGACATCGACGAGGCGTTCCGCTGGTCGGAGGAGAACGTCAACGTCCAGCGCAAGGCCAACATCGTCATGGACTACTACCGTGGCGACGACCCGCTCAAGCGCAAGGTCGCCTCGACGCTGCTCGAGTCGTTCCTTTTCTACTCGGGCTTCTACCTCCCGATGTATTGGTCGAGCCGCGCAAAGCTCACCAACACAGCCGATCTGATCCGTCTGATCATCCGCGACGAGGCCGTGCACGGGTACTACATCGGCTACAAGTACCAGCGCGCGCTGGAGGTGTGCACCCCCGAGCGTCGCCAGGAGCTCAAGGACTACACCTTCGAGCTGCTGTTCGAGCTGTACGACAACGAGACCGACTACACCGAGACCCTCTACGACGAGGTCGGCCTCACCGAGGACGTCAAGAAGTTCCTGCGCTACAACGCCAACAAGGCCCTGATGAACCTGGGTTACGAGGCGATGTTCCCGCGCGACGAGACCGACGTGAACCCGGCGATCCTCTCGGCGCTCTCACCCAACGCCGACGAGAACCACGACTTCTTCTCGGGGTCGGGCAGCTCGTACGTCATCGGCAAGGCCGTCAACACCGAAGACGACGACTGGGATTTCTAGGCAGCTTTCGGCTGGGACTTCTGGGCCCCAGCGACACACGCTCCACTTTCGACGAGACGCTCCGCTTGCAAGCGGAGCGTCTCTTCGTATCCGGAGCGTCTGCGAAGGGACTCAGGCGACACCGCCGTTCACGCGGATGATCTGCCCGCTGATCCAGCTCGCATCGGGTGACGTGAGCAGCGCGACGGCGTCGGCGATCTCGGTGACGTCGCCGAGTCGGCGTGCGGGGGAGGCCTTCTCGATCGCGGTGAGCTGCTCGGGGGTCTTGCCGGCGGCGAACATCTCCGACCGGACCAGGCCCGGTGCGACGGCATTGACGGTGATCCCGCGTGGCGCCAGTTCCTTCGCCGCGACTCGGGTGAACGTCTCCACCGCGGCCTTCGCGGCGAGGTAGATGCCCATCCGCGGAGTGGTCACCGCGATCGCGGTGCTGGACAGGTTCACGATCCGCCCGCCGTCGGCGAGGTGACGCGCTGCCGAGCGCAGTCCGTTGTACGTGCCGCGCGCACTGACGTCGAAGACCTGGTCGTACGCGTCGTCGTCGAGCTCGGACAGTTCACCCAGAACGCTGACGCCGGCGTTGTTGACCAGGATCCCGACGTCGCCGAATTCCGTTCGAGCCGTGGCGAACAGCTGCTCGACGTCCTCGGCCGAAGCGACATCGCCCTGCGCCGCGATGGCCCTGCCGCCTGCCTCGACGATGGATTGCACGGTGGCGTCGGCAGCGGCCGCTCCGTGGGCGTAATTCACCACCACCGGGTGTCCGTCGCGGGCGAGTCGTTCTGCGATGGCGCGGCCGATCGAGCGGGATCCTCCGGTGACGATGGCGGCGGGGCAGTCAAAGGTTGTCATGACAACCACGGTAGACCGCCCTGGTTGTCATGACAACCAGACGGTCGATACGGTGGTCCCATGACCTCCAGCGCGCGCCTCACCTCGACGGAACTCGCCCTGTGGCACCAGTTCAAGCTGGTGGGGGAGAAGGTGAACACTGCAGTGGAGCGCGACATCCTGGCGGCATCCGACCTGACCGGGCCGGAGTTCGGGGTGCTGACCCGTCTGGTCGATCTCGGCGGCGGCACACTGCGCCAGGGGGAGTTGGCGACGTCGATGCGCTGGAACAAGAGTCGGCTGTCGCATCAGATCACCCGGATGGAGAAGCGGGACCTCGTCGCACGCAGAAGCGAGGAGTCGTCGACGGTCGCGGTGAGCATCACCGAGGCGGGGCGACGGGCGCTCGGCCCGGCCCGCCCTACTCACGCCGCATCGATCCGCGCGCACCTCACCGAGAAGCTGACGGCGGATCAGCGAGCGGCATTGGCGTCGGTTCTCGAGTCGCTTCTCGCCGAGTGAACGACACCCGCTCCACTTCTGCAGAGACGCTCCGCTTGCAAGCGGAGCGTCTCGTCGTAACCGGAGCGTGTGCGGGAAATGTTGGGCGCGTGGCTCTGTCAGTGGCGATGCACGACGGGCTCGATCACGAACGACAACGGCGCGGTGTTGCCGCGCAGCGGCGGCGGGGACACCGCGTGATGGGTGGTGGTTCCGCGGGCGTCGTCGAACAGGCAGTGGCCGAAGAGGGTCACGATCGGACCGCCGACCGCCCGCAGATCAGCGCGGACCGCCCCGCGCACCTCGATCGCGGTGCCCGGTGGGGCGACGATCGCCTGATGCACCGCGCGTGAGAGGTAGGGGTGCGCGGTGACCGAGATCGACTCCCCCGAACGGGTCACCACCGGAGCGGGCACCTGGATCGGCGAGAAGGGCGGCGTCACCACCCGTTCGGCCACGCCGACCCCGTTCGCGGGTTGGGAGATATCCGGCCGCAGGACATCCGCGGAGGACACCCCCGCGCCGAGCCACGCCGCGGCGGCCCACGCGGCACCGACCCCGACGCCCAATGCGGCGAGCGTGAGTCGGCTCAGCGGACGACCTCGTTGAGCTTGCCGGTGGCGACATCGAAGACGAATCCGCGCAGCGACGTCGTCTTGGTGACGAACGGGCTGTTCTCGATACGGGTGAGGGACTGCTTCACGTCCTCGTCGAGATCGGGGAACGCCTCGGCCGACCAGTTCGGCTTCTGACCGATCTCGTCCTGGATGCCGCGCTTGAACTCGTCGTCGGTGAAGGTGAGCATCCCGCAGTCGGTGTGATGGATCAGGATGATCTCGGTGGTCCCGAGCAGTCGCTGGCTGATCGCGAGCGAGCGGATCTCGTCGTCGGTGACGACGCCACCGGCGTTGCGGATCACGTGCGCCTCACCCTCGTTCAGGCCGAGGATGCCGTAGACGTTGAGTCGCGCGTCCATGCAGGCCACCACCGCGACGTGCTTGCTCGGCGGCAGGGGGAGAGGTCCGGAGAAGTCGGCGGCGTAGTCGGCGTTGTTGCTCAGCAGGTCATCGGTGACAGTCATGAGTTCATGCTGATGCGTGCATGTGTTCTGCGACACCGTTGTGGTCACCCGGGGTGAAAGGGTGTCCGGGCCGCAGGTGGGGTCAGCTCGAGGAGTTGAGCGACCGGGTGGCGTCGCCCAGCACGACCGCCGCCGCGGCGAGACCGCCGGTGCCGTACCAGATGTCGTCGTCGACGACGAGGACGCGGTTGTAACCGGGAGCGCCCATGTCGAGCCACCGGTCGCTGCGCATCACCGACGAGCCGTGTTCCTGGGCGGCCTTCGTCCGGAAACTGACGTAGATGAGGTCGGCGTCGGCGTCGGTGAAGTTGTCGTCGTTCACCGTGATCGCGCCGGCGCCGCGTTGCGTCGCCGGACGTTGGACACCCATTGCCGACAGGATGGTGCCTGCGAACGATCCGGTTCCCTCGATGGTCTCGCTGTTCTCGCCGAACCGCACCAGCCCGACCTGCGAGTGCGACGCGTCGACCCGCAGTCCGGCGCGGCGTGCCTGCTCGGCGAAGGTGTCGAGGCGCCGCTGCCCGGTCTCCCCGCGTCCCAGACCGTCGGCGACGGCGGCGAACTGTTCGCGCCAACCCAGGTTGCGGTCGATGGTGACCGCCCGGCCACCGAACGCGGTTGCGCGGGACGCGTCGTATCCGAGGACGACGTCGGCGTCGGCGGCGCGCGCCGCGGCAGGCGACGGGTTCGTGCCGATCGTGGGCAGCGACAACACCGAGGGTCCGAGGTTGCGGGCGATGGATCCGCGCTCGGCGGCGACGGCCACCACCTTCGACTGGATGCCCAGGGCGCAGACGGCGTCGAGCAGGGCGGGATCGGTGACGGCGATGCGGGCGACATCGGACTGCCCGGAGTCGGGTGTCGACGGTGCGCCGCAGGCGTTGTCGAAGTTGCGTTCGGGTGCCACGAGGTACGCGTTGGCGATCTTGGTCGTCGTGGTGGTGACGCTGCCCTCGCCGGGCGGGGTGCCGGTGTCGCCGCACGCCGTCGCGGTCAGGGCCGTCGCGGTCGCGACCGCGAGTGCCGCCACGATCGTCGATCGACGCTTGGAAATACCGTTCACCTGCAGTCTTCCGCTCCGGGCCCGAGGGTCGACCACCCTCATGTCGACGCTCACGCTAGCACCGTGTCCGGATCGTCCCGTGGCTTCGCCGCGCGGGTCGCCTCCGTAGTACGACAGAACGTAGGACCCGCTCGGCTCAGAGGGGTCTGAGGGTTTACGATCAACCCAGTGCACTTTGTTGTCGCGGGCTCTCGGGCCGCGCGCAGGCAGGAGGATCTGTGACCGCCGTAGACCAGCCCACCCAGGTGGCTCCGGTTAGGGCCTACCCCGACCGCACGGGTGCCAAGGGGTCGTTCATCTACAAGATGATCACGACGACCGACCACAAGATGCTCGGCATCATGTACCTCGTCACGTGTTTCGCGTTCTTCCTGATCGGCGGCCTCATGGCCCTGCTGATCCGTGGCGAGCTCGCCCACCCGGGCATGCAGTTCCTCTCCACCGAGCAGTACAACCAGCTCTTCACGATGCACGGCACGATCATGCTGCTGCTGTACGCGACCCCGATCGTCATCGGCTTCGCCAACGTGGTGCTGCCGCTGCAGATCGGTGCGCCCGACGTCGCGTTCCCCCGCCTCAACGCCTTCAGCTACTGGCTGTTCCTGTTCGGTGGCCTGATCGTGCTCGCCGGCTTCATCACCCCCGGTGGTGCCGCCGACTTCGGGTGGACCGCCTACACCCCGCTGACCGACGCCATCCACTCGCCCGGCGCCGGCGCCGACCTGTGGATCATGGGCCTGGCCGTCGGTGGTCTCGGCACCATCCTCGGCGCGGTCAACATGGTCACCACTGTGGTCTGCCTCCGTGCACCCGGCATGACGATGTTCCGCATGCCGATCTTCACGTGGAACATCCTCGTGACCAGCGTCCTGATCCTGCTCGCGTTCCCGCTGCTCACCGCCGCGCTGATGGGTCTGGAGGTCGACCGACAGTTCGGCGCCCACCTCTACGACCCCGCCAACGGTGGCGTGATCCTCTGGCAGCACCTGTTCTGGTTCTTCGGTCACCCGGAGGTCTACATCATCGCACTGCCGTTCTTCGGCATCGTGTCGGAGATCTTCCCGGTGTTCTCCCGCAAGCCGATCTTCGGGTACTCGACGCTGATCTACGCGACCCTGGCCATCGCGGCGCTGTCGGTCGCGGTGTGGGCGCACCACATGTACGCCACCGGCGCGGTGTTGCTGCCGTTCTTCGCCTTCATGACATTCGTGATCGCGGTGCCCACCGGGGTCAAGTTCTTCAACTGGATAGGCACGATGTGGAAGGGGCATCTGACGTTCGAGACGCCGATGCTCTTCTCCGTCGGCTTCCTCGTGACCTTCCTCTTCGGTGGACTCACCGGTGTGCTGCTCGCCAGCCCGCCCCTGGACTTCCACCTGTCCGACAGCTACTTCGTGGTGGCGCACTTCCACTACGTCCTCTTCGGCACCATCGTGTTCGCCACCTACGCGGGCATCTACTTCTGGTTCCCGAAGATGACCGGCCGCATGATGGACGAGAAGCTGGGCAAGATCCACTTCTGGCTCACCTTCATCGGCTTCCACGCGACGTTCCTCGTGCAGCACTGGTTGGGCAACGAGGGCATGCCGCGCCGCTACGCCGACTACCTGCCGTCGGACGGCTTCACGACGCTCAACGTGTTCTCGACCGTCGGTGCCTTCATCCTGGGTCTGTCGACGCTGCCCTTCCTCTGGAACGTGTTCCGCAGCTACCGCTACGGCGAGGTCGTGACCGTCGACGACCCGTGGGGCTTCGGCAACTCGCTCGAGTGGGCCACCAGCTGCCCGCCGCCGCGCCACAACTTCACCGAGCTGCCCCGGATCCGTTCGGAGCGTCCGGCGTTCGAGCTGCACTATCCGCACATGATCGAGCGGATGCACGCCGAGGCGCACGTCGGCCAGGCGAGCAAGCACATGGAAGAGGCCAAGCGCGATCCGGTCACCGTGGGCTCGCACGAGTCGTCGGCGGACGCCGACCCGAGCTGACATGTCACCCGACCCCGCGTCGGGCACCGATGGAGACACTCCGATGACCTCGCCGGGTACGGCCGTGCTCATCACCGTGACCGGTCCGGATCGTCGGGGCGTCACCTCGGTGCTGCTCGGGGCTCTGTCCCGACACGGTGTCGACCTCCTCGACGTCGAGCAGGTCGTCATCCGCGGGCGGCTCACCCTCGGTGTCCTGGTGTTGTGCTCCGGTGACCCCGAGAGCCTGCAGGACACCGTCGAACAGGCGATGAGCTCCATCGACATGGACGTCAGCGTCGATGTCGGCGCCGATCCCGGGGTGCGCACGGTGTCGTCGCACGCGGTGGTGATGCTGGGCAACCCGGTCACCGCCAAGGCGTTCAGCGCTGTCGCGACCGATCTCGCCGCCCAGGGCGGCAACATCGACTCGATCCGCGGGATCGCCGATTACCCGCTGACCGGTCTCGAACTGCTCATCAGCGTCAGCCGCGACGACGTCGCCGCCGACGCTGCGCTGCGCAAGGGACTGGCCAAGATCGCCACGCGTCACGGCATCGACGTCGCCGTGGAGCGCGCCGGTCTCGCACGCCGCTCCAAACGGCTCATCGTGTTCGACGTCGACTCGACCCTCATCCAGGGCGAGGTCATCGAGATGCTCGCCGCGAAGGCCGGCCGTGAGGCCGAGGTGGCCGCGGTGACCGAGGCGGCCATGCGCGGTGAACTCGACTTCGCCGAGTCCCTGCACCAACGGGTCGCCGCCCTCGCCGGGCTCGACGCCGCGGTGATCGACGAGGTCGCGGCCTCGCTCGAACTCACGCCGGGCGCGCGGACCACCATCCGGACGCTGCACCGCCTCGGCTACCACTGCGGTGTGGTCTCGGGTGGTTTCCGCCAGGTGATCGACCCGCTGGCCCACGACCTCGAACTCGATTTCGTACGCGCGAACACCCTCGAGATCGTCGGCGGCAAGCTCACCGGACGCGTTATCGGCGAGATCATCGACCGCCCCGGCAAGGCGATCGCGTTGCGCGCGTTCGCCGATCAGGTGGGTGTGCCGATGGAGCAGACCGTCGCCGTCGGCGACGGCGCCAACGACATCGACATGTTGACAGTGGCCGGCCTCGGGATCGCCTTCAACGCCAAACCCGCGTTGCAGGAGGTCGCCGACGCCGCCCTGTCGCACCCGTTCCTCGACGCCGTCCTGTTCATCCTCGGTGTCACCCGCGACGAGATCGAGGCGGCCGACGCCCTCGACGGCATGCTGCGCCGCGTCCCCCTCACCTGACACGGCCCTCGCACACCCATGACCTTCGCCGACCGGTATCGACTGCTGTCCCGGCGACACGGGGGTGCACCCGACCCCGCCGATCCGAGTCGGGTACTCGCGATGCCGATCGTGCTGCGCATCGAGAAGGGGGATCCGCCGCCCCGCCGCGACCTGCTCACCGCGGCCGCCCGGGCGAGCGTGCTTCTCTGCCTCGACGAGCGCGTCGACCCCGTGCTGGATACGGGACCCGCCGCCGACATCGACACCGACGCCGCACCTCGACCGGGGCCGTGGCACGATCCCGTGGCCGGCTGGTGCGGGGCCAGGATCCGCAAGATCAGCCGCCGAGCCCGTGGCGCGCAGTGGGTCGCAGCGCAGGAGGTCGACGGACTCACCGTCACCTCCGGTGTCGCGCAGGCCCGAGCGATCGTGCCGGGACCCGTCGGTGACCTCGACCGTCGTATCGCGCGACTGCAGATCGGCGGCACCGACGTCGAGGGAGACCTCATGTCGACCACTGCGGACATCGAGGACCTCGTGCTGTGGGTCAACCCCGGTCTCGACATGACCGTCGGCAAGCTCGCCGCCCAGGTGGGTCACGGCGCGATGCTCGCGGCCGCGTTGTACCCGGTCGACGAATGCGAGACGTGGTGGCGCGCAGGGTGTCCGCTCACGGTCGCCGTCGCCGCACCCGAGATCTTCGCGCGTGCCCTCGATGCCGACGGCCGCGACACGATCGCGGTGCGCGACGCGGGGTTCACCGAGGTGGAGCCCGGATCGGTCACGGTCGTCGCCGCGCGCGTCGCAGACCGCGGTCACACATCCGTGCCCCGAGGATGAGAGGGTTCGGGGCATGAGCGAACTCCCCGACTGGGCCCACCAGCTCGATCTGCAGCCGCACCCGGAGGGCGGTTGGTTCCGCGAGACGTGGCGCAGCGATCTCGTGCTGCCCGAGTCGGTTCTGGCCGCTGCGACCCCCGGGGGATACGTCGGTGACCGAGCCGCCGGCACCGCGATCCTGTTCCTGTTGCCCGCGGGCGCGGAATCGGCCTGGCACACGGTGCGCGGCGCCGAGATCTGGCTGCACCACCGGGGCGCGCCGGTGGAACTGGTGCTCGGCGGCTCGGGAGAGGCCCCGGCCGACGAGACGGCGATCGTCCTCGGACCTGACGTCGTCGGTGGTCAGACCCCGCAGCACGTGGTCCCGCCGGGGGTCTGGCAGCGCGCGCGGTCGCTCGACGACCAGGCGTCCCTGGTGAGCTGCGTCGTGGTGCCGGGGTTCGATTTCGCGGACTTCGCCCTCGCCTGACGATCACCGCCGAAACCGTCGCCGACCCGAGTCGGAACCCGACACATGCGCCGCGGTGCGGCACGATGGGAACGTGCCCGACCCCGATGCGCCCCACACCGATGTCACCCCGCCGCCCACGCCCGACCCCGACCTGCTCGTCGACTTCACCGACGTCACGCTGGTCCGGGGAGGGACGACGCTCGTCGGGCCCATCACCTGGCAGGTGGAACTCGACGAACGGTGGGTCGTCCTGGGCCCCAACGGTGCCGGCAAGACCTCGCTGATGCGGATGGCCGCGGCCGAGACGCACCCGACCTCGGGTACCGCGAACCTGCTCGGTGAACGCCTCGGCCACACCGACATCCGCGACCTCTCGACCCGGATCGGCGTCACGTCGTCGATGCTGGCCGAACGCATCCCCGACGACGAGGTGGTGACCGACCTGGTCATCTCCGCCGGGTACTCGGTGCTGGGCCGGTGGCGCGAGGAGTACGAGGACGTCGACCGATCGCAGGCGGTCGAGACACTCGAGTCGATGGGTGCCGAGCACCTCGCCGACCGGCGTTTCGGCACCCTGTCGGAGGGGGAGCGCAAACGCGTTCTCATCGCCCGGGCACTGATGACCGACCCTGAACTGCTCCTCCTCGACGAACCGGCCGCGGGTCTCGACCTGGGTGGGCGCGAGGAACTCGTCGCCCGGCTCGGTGTGCTGGCCGCCGATCCCGACGCACCCGCCACCGTTCTCATCACGCACCACGTCGAGGAGATCCCCGAGGGTTTCACCCACGCCATGCTGCTGTCGCAGGGCGCGGTGGTGGCGCAGGGACTGCTCGACGACGTGCTGACGGCCGAGAACCTGACCGCCGCCTTCAGTCAGACCATCGCCCTCGACCGCATCGACGGTCGGTGGTTCGCGCGTCGCGCCCGCCGTGCTGGAGGCCATCGACGGGCCCGCGAATGAGCGGCCCCGGCGACTTCCGGCCGGTCGACGATCCCGAGTCGGTACCGGTCCGCGACGCCGCGACCGTGGTCCTCGTCCGCGATGCTCCCGCCGACGACACCCACGGTGCGGGCATCGAGGTGTTCCTCATCCAGCGGGTGGCGCAGATGGCGTTCGCCGGCGGGATGACGGTGTTCCCCGGTGGAGGCGTCGATCCGCGCGACGCCGAGGCCGACATCGCGTGGACCGGACCCCAACCCGATTGGTGGGCAGCACAATTCGGCTCCGGTGACAGCGAACCGTTGGCCCAGTCGCTGGTGTGTGCCGCCGTGCGCGAGACCTTCGAGGAGTGCGGGGTCCTGCTCGCGGGGTCGGGTGCGCACGACGTGCTCTCGGACACCTCGGCCCACGATCCGGCCCGCGGCGACCTCGTCGACAAGACGATCTCGCTGGCGGGTTTCCTGCGCGACAACGACCTCGTGCTGCGGGCCGATCTCCTCGCGCCGCTGGCGCACTGGATCACCCCGCTGGGGGAGCGGCGCCGCTACGACACCCGCTTCTTCCTCGCCGTGCTGCCGCCGGGACAGGTCGCCGACGACCGCACCACCGAGGCCGCCTCTGCCGGCTGGCACCGGATCGACGACGTGATGGCGCGCTGGCGGGCCCGCGAGGCGTTCCTGTTGCCGCCGACGTGGGCTCAACTCGATCACCTCGCGCGCTTCGACACCGTCGCCGACCTCATGGCCGCGCCCCGCGCGATCGAGACCATCACGCCGACACTGATCTCCGACGGCAGCGCGGTGCGCATCGAGTTCGACGGATCGGACCGCTACGGCGACCTGTGACGCCGCAGACGGCTCACCAGATCCGAACCCGTTGCGCCTCGGGCAGATACAGCCCGTCGCTCGGGGTCACGCCGAAGGTGGAGTAGAAGTCGGGGAGGTTGCGCACCACCTGATTGCATCGGAACTCGCCGGGTGAGTGCGGGTCGGTGGCGAGCTGCTCGGCCAGGGCGGCGGGCCGGTCCTTGCTCCGCCAGATGCGCGCCCACGACAGGAACACGTCGGTCCGGTCGAAGTCCTTCTGCCCGTCCTTCTCCGCAGCGATCGACGCCGCCGACAACGCGATCGACAACCCGCCGAGGTCGGCGAGGTTCTCGCCGACGGTGAGCGCGCCGTCGACATGCTGATCGGGCTTGAGTCCCTGCGGCACCAGCACGTTGTACTGGGCGATGAGGGCGTCGGACTTCTTGGTGAACGCCGCTCGATCGGCCGCGGTCCACCAGTCACGCAGGTTGCCGTCGCCGTCGTACTGCGAGCCCTGATCGTCGAAACCGTGGCCGATCTCGTGGCCGATGACCGCGCCGATACCGCCGTAGTTGACCGCGATCTCGGCGTCAGGACTGAAGAAGGGGGACTGCAGGATCGCGGCGGGGAACACGATCTCGTTGAACGTCGGGTCGTAGTAGGCGTTGACGGTCTGCGGCGTCATCTGCCAGTCGTCCTTGTTGACCGTCGTCCCGAGCTTGGCCACCTGGCGCTTCGACTCGAAGGCGTAACCCTGGCGGTAGTTGGCGATGATGTCGGTCCGGCTGATGGTGACGTCGGAATAGTCGCGCCACTTGTCGGGGTAGCCGATCTTGACGTTGATCTTGCCCAGCTTGTCGAGCGCCTCCTTGCGGGTCGCGTCGCTGAACCAGTCGATCTTCTCGAAGCTGCGCTTGTACGCCTCGAGCAGGTTGCCGACGAGCTCCTTGGCGTCGGATTTGGCGTTCGACGAGAAGTGCTGCTTCACATACTTCTTGCCCAGGGCCTCCCCGAGCAGGGTGTCGACCACGGCCACACCGCGCCTCCAGCGTTCGGGTTGCTGCTCGACGCCGTTGAGGGTCTTGCTGAAGAAGTCGAAGTAGGCGTCGGCGAACGGCGGCGACAGATAGCGGGCATAGCTGCGCAGCACGATCGTGCGGATGTAGTCGCGCAGGGTCTCGACGGGGGTGTCGCGCCACACCGTGCCCACCGTCGCACTGACCTTGTTCCCGGTCAGCACGACGCGGGAGAACTGCTGCTCGGTCGCGCCGAGGCCCGAACGCCATGCCTCCCAGTCCATGCCGGGTGCCTCGGCGGTGAACTGCGCCCAGGTCTTCGGGTTGTAGGTCGCCTTCGCGTCGCGGCTCTCGACGGTGGTGAGGTGTCCCTTGGCGACCGCGGTCTCGACGGACATGGCGCGGGCGGCGACACCGCCGGGATCGGCCAGGCCGGCCTCGCGGGCGAGGGTGGTGAGGAATGCGACGTACTGGGCCCGTGTCTCGGCGTAGCTGTCCTCGCGGTAGTAGGACTCGTCGGGCAGTCCGATGCCGGATTGGACGATGTTGGCGACGTACCGGGTGGCATTCTCCTGGTCGGGCGCCACGTAGAAGTCGATGATCCCCGAGCCGCCCGCGGTCGACAGGGACGCGAGACCCTGCGTCAGTTGAGTTTTCGTCTGTGCCGCGGAGAGGGCGTCGAGCAGG
Organism: Williamsia sp. Leaf354; assembly: GCF_001424365.1. Lineage (NCBI taxonomy): Bacteria > Bacillati > Actinomycetota > Actinomycetes > Mycobacteriales > Nocardiaceae > Williamsia > Williamsia sp. Leaf354. Next base: position 464,380 of record NZ_LMPL01000003.1, on the reverse strand, counting down.
GGGGTGAGGGGTGTGACCCCGGCCGCGGTGATCGCTGCGGTGTCCATGTAGCTGGCGTAGAGGTCGCGCACCTTCGCGTCCTCACCGGTGGCCGAGGCGGGGATCTTCTCGATGATGGCGCGCAACTGTTCCCGCGCGGTGTCGTCGAGTTCGGTGAAGGTCGCGAAACCCGCCTTGTCGGCGGGGATCTGGTAGGTCGTCAACCAGCTGCCGTTCACGTGGCGGTACAGATCGTTCTGGACGCGGACGGCGTTGTCGGCGCCGGACAGGTCGGGAGTGATGGTGCGCCGCGGGGCCGGGTCGTCACCGCAGGCGGCCAGGAACCCGGCGGCCATCACACCGCCCACCGAGGCGAGAAAGGCCCGGCGTCCCAGCACGAGGGGGTCCCGTACGGGTGCGGCGGACAGGTCGGCGCGGGGGTGCATCACGAGTGGTGTTCTCCGTTCGCTGGTGTGGACGTGCTGGTTGACGTGTGTGTCTCGGGATCCGAGGGATCGGGCGACTCGGCGATCACGCCGTCACGGTCGGCCCACTCGAGGAGGGTGTCGAGACGGTGTGCGACGTCGTCGATCTCGGCGTGCAGGTCACCGAGACGCGCGAATCTCTTTGGCACGGTGGCGATGGTGAAGTCCCGCGGGTCGACGTCGTCGATCTCCGACCACTCGATCGGTGTCGACACCGTCGCGTCGGGGTTGCCGCGCACCGAATAGGCGGCGGCGATGGTGTGGTCGCGGGTGTTCTGGTTGTAGTCGACGAAGACCGCGGTCGGGTCGCGGTCCTTGCGCCACCAGGTGGTGGTGACGTCGGTGGGGTTGCGGTGCTCCACTTCTCGGGCGAAGGCGAGCGCGGCGCGGCGGACATCGGTGAACGACCACTCCGGCTCGATGCGGACGTAGATGTGCAGGCCCGACCCGCCCGAGGTCTTGGGGAAACCCCGGATGCCGAGCTCGTCGAGCACCTCGTGCGCGACATGGGCGGTGCGACGGACCTTGTCGAAGTCGCAGTCGGGCATCGGGTCGAGGTCGATCCGCCACTCGTCGGGCTTCTCGGTGTCGAATCTGCGTGAGTTCCACGGGTGGAACTCCACGGTCGACATCTGCACGGCCCATGCGACCGACGCGAGCTCGGTCACGCACACCTCGTCGGCGGTGCGCCCGTAACGCGGGAAGTAGATCTCGACGGTCTCGAGCCAGTCCGGGGCGCCGGCCGGGATGCGCTTCTGATGCACCTTCTGTCCGGACACACCTTTCGGATACCGGTGCAGCATGCACGGGCGGTCGCGCAGCGCGCGGACGATCCCGTCGCCCACCGACAGGTAGTACTCGACGAGATCGAGCTTGGTCTCGCCGCGGGTGGGGAAGTAGACACGCTCGGGGCTCGAGACGCGCACCGTCCGGTCACCCACGGTCAGCTCGACGGGAGAGCCGGCGGATTCGGCTGCCATGGATCGACCCTAGGCGACGGCGACCGGCGTCGAGGGCCGACGCGTCAGATCGTGACCGTCTCGAACTACCCGAGCACCCGGCGCACGGCCGCGATCTGGGAGTCGACGAACGAGCGCGCCACCGCGGTGCGCGACGCAAAGACGTCGAAGGCGTGGAAGGCGCCGGGGACGACCTCGGTCTCGACCGGGACGCCCGCGTCGGCGAGGCGGCGGGCGTAGGCGAGGTCCTCGTCGTGGAACAGGTCGTGGGTACCGACCCCGATCCAGGTGGGCGGCAGCCCGGCGAGGTCGGCGCGGCGGGCCGGTACGGCCGCGGCCCTATCGGCGTCGCCGAGGTAGGCCGACCAGCCGTAGACGTTGCTGCGCGCGCTCCACAGATGGTGCGAACCTGCCCGCTCGGGCGGACTGTCGACGGTGCGATCGTCGAGCATCGGGTAGACGAGCAGCTGGAATGCGGGGGCCACCTCGCCGCGGTCGTGCGCGAGGTTGACCAGTGTGGCCGCCAACCCGCCGCCGGCACTGGCCCCCGCGACGACGATGCGCGCGGGATCCACGGTCGGTTGCTTCGCCAGCCACGTCAGGGCGGCGTAGCAGTCCTCGAGGCCCGCCGGGTAGGGGTGATCGGGCGCCAACCGGTACTCCACCGACGCCACGAGCAGCCCGAGTCTCTCTGCGTAGGTGCGGCAGATGGCGTCGTCCTGTCGCGCTGTGCCGATCACGTAACCGCCGCCGTGCATCCACACCAAGGCCGGTGTGGTCGTCCCCGGGGTGCGCAGGCCGAACAGGCGCACCGACGCGGTTCCCGACACCGCCACGGTCTCCACGTGGCGGTCGGGGATGAGCTTCACCAGTCCCGTGGCCGCACGGATGAGACGGCTCGACGTCGGTCCGATCGGGTTGGCGGGCAACGCGCGCGTCCACCGGGGCAGATCGGGGTGTGCGGCGGTGGGTTCCGGTGGGGTGGGCATGGGAGCCATCATCGCCGGTCGGGAGTTGTCCCGGGGAGCGTTCGACAGGTGTCGTCGCGGGGTGGAGGGGCGCGCCACCCGACGATGTCGAACCAGTCGCACTACCGGTAGCCTGCGTCCATGCCTGAATTCGTCACCCTCGAGACCAGCGCCGATCACCCCGGAGTCGGGACGATCCTGTTGAACCGGCCGCCGATGAACGCCCTCAACCGGCAGGTCCAGCAGGAGCTCGCCGACGCCGCGCTCGCCGCGACCGAGGACGACGCGATCAAGGCCGTCGTCGTCTACGGCGGACCGAAGGTGCTCGCCGCCGGTGCCGACATCAAAGAGATGAACGACATGACGTTCGCCGAGATGAGCAAGGTCGCCGGGCGGTTGCAGTCGGGCCTCGGGGCGATCGCCTCGATCCCGAAGCCGACCGTCGCGGCGATCACCGGATACGCCCTCGGCGGCGGGCTCGAGGTCGCACTCGGCGCCGATCGCCGCATCGCCGGCGACAATGCGAAGCTCGGTGTGCCCGAGATCCTGCTCGGTGTGATCCCCGGCGGTGGCGGGACGCAGCGCCTCGCCCGTCTGATCGGCGCGCCCCGCGCCAAGGACATGGTGTTCACCGGTCGGTTCGTCGGCGCCGAGGAGGCCCTGCAGATCGGTCTGGTCGACGAGGTGGTCGCGCCCGACGAGGTCTACAACGCCGCACTCGCGTGGGCATCCAAGTTCGCAGGAGCAGCGAGCGTCGCGCTGGCCGCGGCGAAGGCCGCCATCGACGAGGGTCTCGACACCGACCTCGACACCGGACTCAAGATCGAGGCGCACCTGTTCGCCGCGCTGTTCGCCACCGAGGACCGCGCCATCGGTATGAAATCGTTCGTCGACAACGGGCCGGGCAAGGCCTCCTTCACCGGTAAGTGAGCCGCAGATGACCGCCTCCCCGCACGACCCCGCGCCCAATCCCCACGCCTCGGCCGAGCAGGTCCAGGCCGCGCTCGCCGACACCAAGCTCGCCCAGGTGCTCTACCACGACTGGGAGGCCGAGACCTACGACGAGAAGTGGTCGATCTCGTACGACGAGCGCTGCATCGACTACGCGCGTGGGCGATTCGACGCCGCCGGCGCCACCGAGTCGCTGCCCTACGGGCGTGCGCTCGAACTCGGTTGCGGCACCGGCTTCTTCCTTCTCAACCTGATGCAGTCGGGTGTCGCCGAGCGTGGTTCGGTGACCGATCTGTCGCCGGGCATGGTCAAGGTCGCGTTGCGCAACGGGAAGAACCTCGGCCTCGATGTCGACGGTCGTGTCGCCGACGCCGAGACCATTCCCTACGAGGACGACACCTTCGACCTCGTGGTCGGGCACGCTGTCCTGCACCACATCCCCGACGTGGAGCAGGCGTTGCGCGAGGTGCTGCGCGTGCTCAAGCCGGGTGGGCGGTTCATCTTCGCCGGCGAGCCGTCGACCATCGGCGATTTCTACGCGCGCTGGCTCAGTCGCGCGACCTGGGCGGCGACGACCACCGTGACCAAGCTGGGCCCACTGCAGTCGTGGCGGCGACCGCAGGCCGAACTCGACGAGTCCTCACGCGCCGCCGCGCTTGAGGCCGTCGTCGACATCCACACCTTCGATCCCGCGGGCCTGGAGTCGATCTCGCGCAGTGCGGGTGCGGTCGAGGTGTCGACCACCACCGAGGAGTTCGCCGCGGCGATGCTCGGGTGGCCGGTGCGCACCTTCGAGGCCGCGGTGCCGCCGGAGAAGCTCGGCTGGGGCTGGGCGCGTTTCGCGTTCGGCGGCTGGAAGCGCCTCACCTGGCTCGACGAGAACGTCCTCCGCAAGGTCGTCCCTCCGAAGTGCTTCTACAACATCGTCATCACCGGCCGGAAGCCCGCGTAGCTCATCCGGTCGAGTTGTGAGGCGGCGACGCTGACTGTGACGAAAGTCGAGTCGAGTGTGCACGTCGCGCGTCCTGAGTCGACGACGACACTGTGCACACTCGACGACGAGTTTCGGCACAGTCGGCGGTTGTGGAGGCCGACCACCTGGGCGGCGTGAGACCGATCAGCTCTTCGGCGCGTCGAAGAAGTAGACCTCGCCGAGGTTGGTGGCCGTCGCGACACGACCCGACGACGACACCGCCACACCGGTCGCGAACCCGACCGCCTGCGGGAGATCGAGGGTCCGCTTCGTCGTGCCGTCGGTCGCCGACACCTCGAGGAGTTTGAGGGCCTTGTCGTCGCCCGCCCGGACCACCGTCCACAGCGTCTTCGCAGACGTCAACGCCGAGAGGCTCACGGTCTGCAGATCGGTACGCTGCCAGGCTGCTTCGGCCCTGTCGCCGCGATCGCGGATGGCCCGCAACGGCGCCCCGATCACCCCGGTGGGCACGATGGTGCCGTCCGGAGAGACCGTCATCGTGCCGAAGCCGTACCCGCCGATGAAGAAGTCCCACTTGCGTTTCCCGGTCGCCGCATCGAGTGCGTAGATGCTGCCCAGCCGGTCGAACACGTACAGCGTCTTCCGATCGGCCGACAGCGTGGGTGTCCCGATCACGCCGCTGGGGATCTGCGTCGTCCAGCTGTCGCGCAGTGCGCGGTCGCCGTTGACCTCGCTGTAGCTCAGCGCCCGCACCTCCGAGGCGATCGCGCCCTGCGGCCAGAAATTGATATAGAACCGCTGTGCCTGTTCGTCGACGGCGGGACTCGCCCCGATCGCGCAGTTCGGACCGGCCGAGACACAGTCGCCGAGACCGAAGGACGGCTGCGACGCGTCGGCGTCGGGTCGCAACGACACCCCCGGCGCCACCGCCTGACCGGTCTGCGAATCCAGCAGCAGCACCTGACCCTGGGTCGTGGTGACCAGCACCGTGCCGGGCCCGGCGAACTTCGCCGACACGGGTACGCCGACGGTGGGGAAGCGCCACCGGATCCCACCGCTGCCGGTGTAGGCCAGGAACAATCCGGCCTCACCGAGGTACACGTTGTCGTACTGGTCGACGAGCATCGAGTTCAGCTCGACCCCGGCGGTCATCCGCTTGCAGAAGTTCTTCCGACCGGCGCGCGAATCGAGCACGAAGACATTGCAGCCGTTGTCGGTTCGGGACGTGACACCGACGTTCTGGCGACCCGAGATGGTCAGCGGCGCCGAGATCGGTCCGCCGGTCGGCCTGGTCCACGACAACGTGAGGTCGTTCGGCGACGTCGGGTACGCGAAGTTCGAGTTCGAGGCGTTGCCGCCGTAACTCGACCACCCCGCACTCGGGATCGACCGCACGTCGTCGGTGCCGTCGGAACACGAGCTGATGGCCACCGCGGCGACGGCGAGCACCGCTGCGACACGGGCCACTGCCGCGGCCCGGACGGACCGTCGCGTTCGGGGGTGTCGCATGGTGCTCCTGTCTGATCGATCGACGGTGAGCCTATCGCGAGGTGCGTCGGCCCCGGCTCAGGCGGTGACACGCCTGGAGTTAGGGTGTGAGGCCATGACGAGCATGTGGAACGCCTCGCTGCGTTCGCGCCGACGCGCCGGACGGCGTCGCGACCCTGCTCAGACGCGATTTCTCACCCTCGACTCGCTGCGCTGGGTGATCACCCACCGCGCATGGACGCCCTGGTACCTGGTGCGATACGTGCGCCTGTGGCGTTTCCGGATGGCCAACCCGCACATCGTGTTGCGCGGCATGGTGTTCCTCGGCCGCAACGTCGAGATCCACGCGACACCCGAACTGTCCCGCATGGAGATCGGTCGGTGGGTGCACATCGGCGACGGCAACTCCATCCGATGCCACGAGGGGTCGCTGCGGATCGGCGACAAGGCGGTGTTCGGTGCGAACAACGTCGTCAACGCCTACATCGACGTCGAGATCGGTGCCTCCACGCTCGTCGCCGACTGGTGCTACATCTGCGACTTCGACCACCGCATGGACGACATCACCGTCCCCATCAAGGACCAGGGCATCGTGAAGGGCCCGGTCCGCATCGGCCCCGACACCTGGATCGCGGCGAAGGTGTCGGTGCTGCGCAACACCATCGTCGGACGCGGCTGCGTGCTCGGCTCGCACGCCGTGGTGCGCGGTGTGGTCCCCGACTTCTCCATCGCCGTCGGTGCGCCGGCGAAGGTGGTGCGCAACCGCGCCGAGGCCTGGGAGCAGGGGGCGCAGCAGCGCGCCGAACTCGAACGCGCGCTGGCCGACATCGAGCGCAAGAAGGCCGCGGCCCGCCCCTCCTAGACCGGCTCCCTCCGGCCGCGTCGACCGCTCAGCGGAGCAGCTTGATCTGACCGGCGTCGAGCATCGAGGCGAACATCTCCTCGAGCGACTCCTGCATGGGACGGTACGAGATCCCCAGCGCGGAACGACTCTTCGAGCTGTCGAGCCGCAGCGGCCGTCCCGAGCAGCGCTTCACGAAACGGCGATCGCGACCCACGAACGGGGCGACGGCCACCAGCACCGGGATCGGCAACGGGAAGCGCGGGAGCGGACGGCGGCGACCGAAACGGGGCAGCAGCGCCTTGCCCATCTCCAGCAGATCGGTGTCGGCGGCCGACAGGATGTGACGTCCCTTCGCGTCGGACAGGAAGGCCGCACGCACGTGCGCGGCGGCGACCTCGCGCACGTCGACGACGCCGATCTTGATCCGCGGCGCCCCGAACGCCATCATCCCGTTGCCGAGCTGACTGACGATCGCGAAGCTCTCCGACGTGGGGTTCGGTCCGATCGCGGGCCCGATCACCAGCGACGGGTTGATCACCACCAGATCCCACCGCGTCTGCGCCTCGGCGATCTCCCAGGCCTTCTTCTCGGCCAGGGTCTTCGACAGGTTGTACGGCTCGTAGGCGAGCGTCGCCGAGGTGTTCCAGTCGTCCTCGGTGAGGGTGCCGCCGGCGCGCTCACAGTCGACGGCGTCGGTGTAGATCGCGGCCACCGAACTGGTGAGCACGACCCGACGGACCGACTCGGTGCGGTTGGCCGACTCGAGCACCGTGCGCGTGCCCTCCACCGCCGGATCGACGAGTTCCTTCTGCGGGTCCTTCACCGCCGTCGTGAACGGCGAGGCGGTGTGGAACACGATCGAACATCCGGCCATGGCCTCGTCGTAGGAGCCGTCGCGGAGCAGATCGGATGCGAAGAAACGGATCTCACCGGGGGCGTTGTCGGCGAGTCGACGCAGATGCGCGGTCTTGCGCTCGTTGCCGGGGTCGCGGACCGCGGCGTGCACGGTCACCCCGGCGTCGAGCAGATCGGAGATCAGCCACCCGGCGACATAGCCGGTGGCCCCGGTGACCAGAACAGGCGAGGTGGTGTCGATGTCGAAGTCCATGCGTGCAGGCTATCCGCCTGTGGCGGCCGCACGACTACGGCTTCTCGACATCCCGATCGGGTAAGGGACGTTCCACAATCGTCGGCCGACCGAGGTTGTGACGGATCCTGCGCTTGGCCCCGGTCAGCACCTCCGCGGTGCGTTCGGCGATCAGCGGCCACGAGAACTCCTCGGTGAGCCGATCGCGTGCGTTGCGGGCCCGACGCTGCGCCGCGGCCGGGTCGTCGAGCACCCCGCGCACCGCGGTCGCCAACCCGGCGATGTCGCCGGGCCGGAAACTCGAACCGGTCAGCCCGTCGGTGACCGCCTCGCCAAGACCTCCGGCGGTCGACGTCACGAGCGGGGCGCCGGTCGCCGCGGCCTCGAGGGCCACGATCCCGAACGGCTCGTAGCGGCTGGGCAACACGATGGCCTCGCACGCCTGCATCAGCGTGATCAACCCGTCATGGCCCACCGGTCCCGCGAAGGCGACGGCACGCGACACCCGGTGGCGACGGGTCAGCTCACGCAGCCACGCCTCCTGGGTGCCGTCGCCGGCGATGGTGAGAGTCGTCCCCGGGTGGGTGCGACGGATCCGGGGCAGGGCCGCGATGAGGTCCTGGATTCCCTTCTCGTACTCGAGACGGCCGGCGTAGAGCAGCGACGGGGGGCCACCGCCGACACGGCGCGGCGCGTACGGCCACGTGGTGATGTCGATGCCGTTGTGGATGGTGTGGATCTCGGCGAGGTCGGGCCCGAACAGTCGGGTCACCTCGTCGTGCATCGACGCCGAACAGGTGATCAGCGCATCGGATTCCCGCGCGAGCCACCACTCGACCGAGTGCACCTGACGGTTGATGGTCCCGCTGACCCAGCCGCTGTGGCGCCCCGCCTCGGTGGCGTGGACGGTCGCGACGAGCGGGACGTCGAAGAACTCGGCGAGAGCGATCGAGGGATGGGCGACGAGCCAGTCGTGGGCGTGCACGACGTCGGGCCGCCACGCCTCCCCGTCGCGGGACCGGATCCGCAACCCGGCACGGATCATGCTGTGCCCCATGGCCAGTGTCCACGCCATCATGTCGTCGCTGAAGTCGAAGGCGGGCGGGTCCTCGGCGGTGGCGATGACGCGCACCCCCTCGGCCACGACGTCGGTCGGCGGGTGGCTGACCGCGTCCGAGCCGGTCGGTCGACGCGTCAGCACGACGACGTCGTGGCCTGCAGCGGCCAACGCGACACTGAGCTGGTGGACGTGGCGCCCCAGTCCGCCCACCACCACCGGCGGGTACTCCCACGAGACGACCAGGATCCTCATCGCGACCCCGTGCTCGTGTGCGCTGCGGTCATCGGGTCAACCGCCTGGCGTCGAGACCTCCGAAGAGGTTGTCGGCGCGGTGCCAGTCCTGCGCCAGGCGCGCGGCGAGCCGTTCGCGCCCGGTGGCCGCCGCGCGGGCGATCTCCCGGGTCGCGTGGGCGTGCTTGTGGGCGCGGTCGCGCGCGTAGCCGGCGGCGGAATCCTTCGACACCATGAACGCCCAGTCCGACGCCACCGTCATCAGGGCCTCGCGCAAGATCTGGTCGGACACCCGGTCGCGGGTGCCGCGGGAGGCGTCGAGTCGCTTGTCGACGGTGTCGAGCGCGGTGCGGACCACGTCGCGGTTGAGCTCGACGAGGTCGGTGACCGCGGGTCCGTCCCACACGCGCCAGTCCTTGCCCGACCCCCACGACGACGGACCGAGATCGACCGGGGTGCCGACGAATCCGCCCGTGCGGGCGTCGGCGAGGGTGCCGACGCGGACACCGATCTCGGGGAGCCGCCGCAGCACCGCCTCGAGCCACTGCGGTCCCTCGTGCCACCAGTGTCCGAACAGTTCGGTGTCGAAGGCGGCGACGACGAGGGCGGGCCGTCCGATGCGTGCCGACTCGTCGATCAGCCGTTCCCGGACACGCTGCGCGAAATCCTCGACGTGGGTGGCGATCGCGACCTGTGCGCGCGCCGGGTCGTAGGGAGCCTTGTCCGGCCCGGCGACACCGCGACCGGTGACACGGGCGGGTTTGAGCCCGAAATCGTGGTCGTAGGTGTGGAAGTCGCGGTAGGCGGCGTGGCCGGGATATCCCGACCGCGGCGACCACACGCGGTAGCTGATGTCGAGATCCCGCCCGAACGCGACGACGTCGGAGCCGCCCACGGGGCGACCCAGTGCGGTGTCGCCGTGCAGGGCCGGTCCGTCGACCATGAAGTGGGAGACGCCCGCGGCGTCGTACTCGGTATCCATACCCGGCGCGAAGGCGCACTCGGGAGCCCAGATCCCCTGCGGCGTCGAGCCGATCCGGGCGGCGGTGTCGGTGAGACCCTCGGCCAGGGTGAAGCGACGCATCCGCGGATCGAGGAGCGGCGAGAACGAGTGCGCCAGTGGACCGCCCAGCACCTCGACGGTGCCGGCGTCGACGAGGGCGCGCAGACCACCTGATCCGCCGTGGCGCCAATGGGTCTCGAAGTCGGCCAGCGCGGCGCCGGCGTCCCGGAACTCACGACGGCCCAGTTCCGCCGACGCCGGGCCCGCGGTCGCGGCCTCGGCGGCACGCAACTGCCACGACGCCAGCCACTCGTGCATCGCCGACAGGCAGTGGGGGTCGTCGAGCGCGGCGGCCAGCACCGGGGTGACGCCGAGGCTCAGCTGACCGGTGAACCCGTCGGCGGCCAATCGGCGCAGCACCGCGAACAGCGGCTGATACGACCCGGCCCACGACTGGTAGAGCCATTCCTCGCCCACCGGCCATCGGCCGTGGTTCGCCAACCACGGCAGATGCGAATGGGCGACGAGGGTGAACTGCCCGGGGACCTCGTCGGCGCCGGAACGCGGCGTCACCGCAGGACGGCGACCGCGAGGAGATCCAGACTGGCCTCGATGTCGTCCGGGTGGATCTCGAAGTCGCTGGTGAGGATGCTGCCGACGTCGGCGGTCAGCGCGACCGGCCACGGTTCGCCGGCGAGCGCGCGGTTGATCTGGGCGTCGATGAACGATCCGTTCCAGCGCTTGTCGAGCGCGCGCAGGGCAGGTCCGTGGTGGACACCGAGCATCGAGGTGACCTCGAAACCGTTGTCGGTGAGCAGATCGCGGAGTTCGGTGGGGTCGAGCTCGCGGGTGTGGAACGGGTTGAGCGGGGTGTCGCGCCCGGGGGAGAAGGTGATGCGGTTCGGGGTGCTCATGAACAGGGCGCCGCCCGGGCGCAGCACGCGCGCGCACTCGCGGACGAACAACGGCTGATCCCAGAGGTGTTCGATCACCTGGAAGTTGACGACGGTGTCGACGGAGTCGTCGGGCAGCGGCAGGTCGACGAGGTTGCCGCGGTGCACGACGAGGCGCGGGTAGCGGGCGCGGGCGTGATCGACGGCGCTGGCGTCGTAGTCGACGCAGATGACCTCGGCGGCGACGTCGGCGAGCATGTCCGCGCCGTACCCCTCACCCGAGCCCGCCTCGAGCACCGTGGCCCCGGTGCACGCGTCGAGGACGTGGGCGTAGGCGATCTCGTGGCGGCGGAACCAGTAGTTCTCCTCGGCGATGCCGGGGGCGGTGCGCTCGCCGGTCAGCACCATGGTCTGGGCAGCAGACGGCGGCGCGGCCGCGGTCCGGGCAGCAGCGCCGACGTCCTCGCTGGTGTTCGTCGTCGGGGCGTTCGTCATTCGGGGGAGCCTAATGGCATCGGTCTCGTCGACGTTGCGAGTGTCCCTGTCGCCGGTGGTGTGAGCGATGTCTCCGACCGCCGCCCGACCTGCTACTACGCGGTGTCCTACAGGGCCGGATATGGGGATACAGTGGAAGGGAGCGCTTTACCTTACCGGGCAGTAAGTTTACGGTGAGTTCACGAATTTCCGAGCTGGAGGTCGATGAGGACCATGACGAACATCGTCGTTTTGATCAAGCAGGTTCCGGACACCTGGTCCGAGCGCAAGTTGTCCGATGGCGACTACACGCTGGACCGCGAGGCCGCCGACGCGGTGCTCGACGAGATCAACGAGCGCGCCGTCGAGGAGGCGCTCCAGATCAAGGAGTCCAGCGGTGGCGAGGTCACCATCCTGTCCGCCGGTCCCGAGCGGACCACCGACGCCATCCGCAAGGCGTTGTCGATGGGTGCCGACAAGGCCATCCACATCAAGGACGACCAGATGCACGGCTCCGACGCCGTCCAGACGGCCTACGTCCTCGCGCGTGCCCTGGGCACCGTCGAGGGTGTCGAGCTGGTCATCGCCGGCAACGAGGCGACCGACGGCCGCGGCGGCGCGGTGCCGTCGATGATCGCCGAGTACCTCGAGCTCCCGCACCTGACGCACCTGCGCAAGCTGACCGTCGAGGGCGACACTCTCACCGGTGAGCGCGAGACCGACGAGGGCATCACCCACGTGCAGTCGTCGCTGCCCGCGATCGTCAGCGTGAACGAGAAGATCAACGAGCCGCGCTTCCCCTCGTTCAAGGGGATCATGGCCGCGAAGAAGAAGGAAGTCCAGGTCGTGAGCCTGGCCGAGATCGGCGTCGAGTCCACCGACGTGGGCCTCGACAACGCGGGTTCGACGGTCACGTCGTCGGTCCCCAAGCCGCCGAAGACCGCGGGTGAGCGGGTCACCGACGAAGGCGACGGTGGCACCAAGGTCGCCGAGTACCTCGTCGGCCAGAAGATCATCTGACCCCCGACACCCGACACACACAGGAGCGTAAGAACATGGCAGAAGTACTGGTACTCGCCGAGCTGGACGCCGAGGGTGCACTCAAGAAGGTCACCTCCGAGCTCATCACCGCGGCGCGTTCGCTGGGTAGCCCGTCGGTCGTCGTCGCGGGCAAGCCCGGGACCGCCGACGCCGTCATCGACGGCCTCAAGGAGGCCGGCGCGGAGAAGGTCTACGTCGCCGAGTCCGACGACGTCGAGGGCTACCTGATCAGCCCCAAGGTCGACATCCTCGCCGCCGTCGCCGAGCAGGCCTCGCCGGCCGGCATCATCGTCGCGGCCAACGCCGACGGCAAGGAGATCTCGGGCCGTCTCGCGGTGCGCCTCGGCTCGGGCATCCTCTATGACGTCGTCGAGATCAAGGACGACAAGACCGGCGTCCACTCCATCTTCGGTGGCGCGTTCACCGTCGAGGCGCAGCCCAAGGGCGACATCCCGATCTACTCGATCCGCCCCGGTGGCGTCGAGGCCGCACCGCAGGCCGGCGCCGGAGAGCGCGTCGACGTCGAGGTTCCCGCCCCGGCCGCGAACGCCGTCAAGATCACCAAGGTCGAGCCCATCGTCGGTGGCGACCGCCCCGAGCTGACCGAGGCGTCGATCGTCGTCTCCGGTGGCCGTGGCGTCGGCAGCGCCGAGAAGTTCTCGGTCGTCGAGGACCTCGCCGATTCGCTCGGTGCCGCCGTCGGTGCCTCGCGCGCCGCCGTCGACTCCGGCTACTACCCGGGCCAGTTCCAGGTCGGTCAGACCGGCAAGACCGTGTCGCCGCAGCTCTACGTGGCACTCGGCATCTCCGGTGCCATCCAGCACCGCGCCGGCATGCAGACCTCGAAGACCATCGTCGCGGTCAACAAGGACGAAGAGGCACCCATCTTCGAGATCGCCGACTACGGCATCGTGGGCGACCTGTTCGACGTCGCGCCGCAGCTGACCGAGGCGGTCAACAAGCGCAAGTGATGACCTGATCATCACCGTCTCCACCATGTGACCCCCGGCCTCGGCCGGGGGTCACATGCATGTCAGGCCCCATTCACCCTGGCCGGGGGAGTTCATCGGGTCTCCATCGACACGACACTCGACCGGTGCTGCCGTGTCCGGTTCGGCAACTAGACCTGTGGCCATGGGCAATTCACCGATCTCCACGCTGCGGCGACCGCTCCGCGGGACGGCGCAGCCCCTGCTCGCCGGGTCGCGCTACGCGCTGTCGGTCTCGTCGGCACCCGCCGATGTCGAGGCCGCCCAGCGTCTGCGCCACGCCGTGTTCTCGACCGAGCCGGGCTTCGGTGGCTCCATGGACCACGCGGTCGACGGACGCGACCGCGACCGCTTCGACGAGCACTGCGACCACGTCGTCGTGCGACACCTGCCCAGCGACGAGGTCGTCGGGTGCTACCGGATGCTGCCGCCGCCCGGCGCCATCGCCGCGGGCGGGCTCTACACCGCCACCGAGTTCGACCTGCGCGCGCTCGAGCCGATCGCCGCCGAGACCGTCGAGATGGGTCGGGCGTGTGTGGCACCCGAACACCGCTCGGGCGCGGTGATGTCGCTCATGTGGTCGGGCATCCTCCGCTACCTCGACCTCGCCGGCTACCGCTTCGTCGTCGGGTGCACCTCGGTACCGGTCGACCCCGGTGACGGCACCGCGCCGGGCTCGGTCGTCCGCGCGGTCCGCGACCTCGTCAACGCCCGCCACCGCGCACCGTGGGAGGTCCACCCGCTGCGGCCGGTCGTGATCGACGGCCGTGCGCTCGTCGACATCGCCCCCGCGGTCGGCACCCCCACACCACCGCTGCTGTCGGGGTATCTGCGCATCGGGGCGCAGATCTGCGGCGAACCGTCGCACGACCCCGACTTCGGGGTCGCCGACTTCGTCACCGTGCTCGACACCACGCGGGCCAACACCCGATATCTCGACCGACTGCGGTCGGCCGCCGACGCCGCGCAGGCGTGAGCAGAGAGGCAGTCATGACAGACGTCACGCACCACCGGATCACCCGCGACGAGTTCACCCCGATCGAGGCGACAGACCCCGCCCCCGCCCGGCACGCCTGGTTCCCCTCGAGCCCCTGCGGCGCGGGCTGCATCACCGCCGCGCCCACCACACGCGGTCGGGGCGCCGTCGCACTGCGCATCGCCGCGGTGGCGGCCACCGTCGGCTGGCTCGTGCCCGTCGGCGCGATGGTGCAGCTGCTCCCGCGTCCGCTGCGACGCCGGTTCATCCGGGTGGCCGCACACTCGCTGCTGGGGGCACTGGGCATCGGGGTCGAGATCGACGATCGACGGCCGTTCGCCGGCCGCGGAGCCGGGCTCGTCGTCGCCAACCACACCTCGTTCCTCGACATCGTCGCCATCGCGACGGTCGTCCCGGCCCGCTTCGTCGCGAAGTCCGAACTGCAGGGATGGCCGGTGATCGGCGGGTTGGCGCGACGGCTCGGCGTGATCGGCATCCACCGGGAGTCGTTGCGGCAGTTGCCCACCGTGCTCGAACAGATGGTCGCCGGGCTCCACGCCGACGACGCGGTGGGTGTCTTCCCCGAGGGCACCACGTGGTGCGGTCGGTCGGGCGGACGATTCCGACCCGCGCTGTTCCAGTCGGCCGTGGACACCGGCGCGTCGGTCCTGCCGATGCACGTCGGATTCCGCGCCGGTGGAGTCGACATCTCGACGATCCCGGCGTTCATCGGTGACGACGACCTCCTCGACACGGTGCGGCGCATCCTCACCACCCGCGATCTCACCGTCTGCGTACGCCTGCACGAACTGCAGTTCCCCGGCACCGACCGCCGCGAGCTGGCGGGGCGCTGCGAACGCCTCGTGTTCGGACCGGTGTCGTTGCCGCCCGCTGCCGCCGACCTCGATCGGGTGCACGCGCTGACCCTCGCCGGATGACCCCTGCCGGATGACCCGGTGAGCGCCGCGGGCCGCCCGTGGCCCGCGGCACACCGACGGCCGAAATGTTCGGGGCCTGCGCACCGTTATCCTTGGACGACCATGCCCACATCCGGTGACGCCCCCGTCTACCTCGACAACGCCGCCTCGACAGCCATGCTGCCCGAGGCCGTCGAGGCGATGACGCGGATCATGGCCGACCCCGGCAATGCCTCGTCGCTGCACGGATCGGGCCGCCGCGCCCGGCGCCACCTGGAGGAGGCGCGCGAATCCGTCGCCGCGTCGGTCGGGGCGCGACCGTCGGAGGTCATCTTCACCGCCGGCGGCACCGAGAGCGACAACCTCGGCATCAAGGGCATCTTCTGGGCCCGTCGTCGCGCCGACGCCCGTCGGCGCCGCATCGTGATCTCCGCGGTCGAACACCACGCGGTGATCGACCCCGCCCAGTGGCTCGCCGACCGCGGCGACGCCGACCTCGTGCTCCTGCCCGTCGACGCCGACGGGACCGTGTCGCCGGCCGCCCTGCGCGCGGAACTCGCCGCCCATCCCCACGACACCGCGCTGGTGTCGGTGATGTGGGCGAACAACGAGGTGGGCACCATCGAACCCGTCGCCGACCTCGCCGCGGTCGCCGCCGAGTTCGGCGTCCCCATGCACTCCGACGCGATCCAGGCCGTCGGTCACATCCCGGTCGACTTCACCGCCGCGGGCCTGGCCGCCATGAGCATCGCGGCGCACAAGTTCGGCGGCCCGCACGGCGCCGGCGCCCTCGTGCTGCGACGCGACGTCGAGTGCGTACCCCTGCTCCACGGTGGCGGCCACGAGCGCGACATCCGCTCGGGAACCCCCGACGCCGCCGCCGCGGTCGGCATGGCCACCGCGTTGCGGGTGTCCGTCGCCGGGCTCGACTCCTCGATGGTGCGGGTCGCCGCGCTCCGCGACCGGCTGCTCGACGCGCTGTCGGGCACCGAGGGCTGCATCGTCAACGGTCCGCTCGGTGACCGCAGGTTGCCCGGCAACGCCCATGTCGCCTTCCGCGGCTGCGAGGGTGACTCGCTGCTGATGCTGCTCGACGCCCACGGCATCGAGTGCTCGACCGGCTCGGCGTGCACCGCGGGCGTCGCGCGCGCCAGCCACGTCCTGTTGGCGATGGGGATGTCGACCGCGGACGCCCGCAGCAGCCTCCGTTTCTCGCTCTCGCCGTCGACGACCACCGCCGACGTCGACCGCGTCGCCGCGGTCATCGACGAGGTCGTCGACCGCGCGCGCACCGCCGGCATGGCCAGCGTCTCGGCGGGGGAGTACTGATGCGCGTCCTGGCCGCCATGAGCGGCGGTGTCGACTCGGCCGTGGCCGCCGCACGCGCGGTCGACGCCGGCCACGACGTCGTCGGGGTCCACCTGGCGCTGTCGACCGCGCCGGGCACACTGCGCACGGGCAGCCGCGGCTGCTGCTCGAAGGAGGACGCCGGCGACGCCCGCCGCGTCGCCGACATCCTCGGCATCCCGTTCTACGTCTGGGATTTCGCCGACCGGTTCAAAGAAGACGTGATCGACGAGTTCGTCGGCGCCTACGCCGCGGGCGACACCCCCAACCCGTGCCTGACGTGCAACGAGAAGATCAAGTTCTCGGCGCTGTCCGAACGCGCCGAGGCACTCGGTTTCGACGCCGTCGCCACCGGGCACTACGCGCGCCTCGTCGACGGCGAGTTGCGTCGCGCGGTCGACGAGGACAAGGACCAGTCGTACGTGCTCGCGGTGCTGACGGCGCGACAGCTCGCGCACGCGATGTTCCCGATCGGGGACACCCCCAAGAGCGAGATCCGGGCCGAGGCGGCACGCCGCGGCCTCGCCGTCGCCGACAAGCCCGACTCCCACGACATCTGCTTCATCCCCTCGGGCGACACCCGCGCGTTCCTCGGGGCGCGGATCGGGATCCGGACGGGCAAGGTCGTCGACGCCGTCACCGGCGAGTCGCTGGCCGACCACGACGGCGTGCACGGATTCACCATCGGTCAGCGCAAGGGACTCGGGATCGACGCCCCCGCCGCCGACGGCTCCCCGCGCTACGTCACGGCCATCGATTCCGCGACCGCCACGGTCACCGTCGGTCCCCGCGATCGTCTCGACGTGTGGTCCATCGACGCCGAACGCGCGGTGTGGACCACGGGCACCGTCCCCGACGAGGACATCGACTGCGTCGTGCAGGTGCGCGCACACGGCGGGCTGGCCCCCGCCAGAGTGCGCCCGTCCGCCGACGGCACGGCATTCACCGTCGAACTCGGTGAACCGCTGACCGGTGTCGCGCGCGGCCAGGCCGCGGTGCTCTACCGGCCCGACGCCGCGCGCGGCGACGAGGTCATCGGCTGCGGCCGCATCGTGCGCGCGTGAGCGCCGCCGACCGGTCCGGTCCCCCCACCGGTGTGGCCACCGGCGTCGGTTCGATGCCCGGGCGCGATCCCCGCACCGCGGCCGAGGTGGTGGCCGGTGAGGTCGAACTCGTGGCGCTACCCGAGCTACCCGACCGCGGCATCGGCGCGGACATGATCGGTCGCTGTGCCGCCCTGCTCGTCGGGATCCCGATGGACACCAGCGCGTCGGGATACCGCCTCGCGACCGGGACATCGATGATGGCCCGCCGCGCCCGCGACATGCTCGCCGCCGACCTCGACGCGTTCGAGGAGATCTGGGAGACCCGCGGTCTCCAGGGCGACCGACCATGGGTGAAGGTGCAGATCTGCGGCCCGTTCACCCTCGCCGCGTCGGTGGAGATGGCCAACGGGCACAAGGCGTTACACGACCGCGGGGCGTGGACCGATCTCGTCGGCTCCATCGCCGAAGGCGCGGCGAACCACGCCGCGGAACTGCGCCGCCGGCTCGGGGCGGACGTGATCGTCCAGGTCGACGAACCCCTCATCGACCGCGTCATCGAGGGCAGCATCACTCCGCTGTCGCGCCTCGACGTCATCGACCCGGTACCGGCGGCGACGGTCGCCGAACATCTCGACACCCTCGTCGACGTCGTCGGGGGCCCGGTGATCCTGCACCACTGCGGGCGCCGGTTCCCGTGGCAGGTCGCCGCCCAGACGCGGCTCTGGGGGGTCTCGCTCGACATCGACTCGATCGGCGTCCGCCGCGGATCCACGGCCGACCTCGACGGCTTCGGCGAGCTGATCGACCGCGGCACCGTGGTGGCGCTGGGCGCCGTGCCGAGCACCCGGCCCACACCCGAACGTCACGTCGAGCACGTGGTCGACGCGGTGACCGCTCTCGTCGACACCATCGGCATCTCCCACGACGTGTTCACCGAGCAGATGATCATCACCCCGACCTGTGGGCTGGCCGGCGCCGACACCGACTGGGCACGCGCCGCGCTGACGATGGCCACCGCCGTCGCCGAGGCCCTGCCCCAGCAGTAGCAACCCCGTCGCGGGCAGGCGCGGTTCAGGCGCGGATGGTGACCGTGGTCCCCACGCCGGCCCACTTGTACAGCGACGCCATCGTCGCGCCCGGGACGTGCACACATCCGCGTGAGCCGTTGGTGCGGTAGCGCGGACTGCCGTAGTCGAAGTTCTGCCACGGCGAGTCGTGGAACCCGAAATCGCCGAAGAACGGCATCCAGTAATGGACGAACACCCGATAGTCGGTGCCGACGAGGTAGCGGTCGGTCTCCTCGGCGACGATCTCCCACGTCCCGGTCGGGGTGCGGTCGGTGCGGTTGTCGATCCCGGTGGTGATGTAGGACGCCTCGACCAGCGATGACGTGTCGCACATCCGCATCCGCTGCTCGGAGATGCTCACGACGATCGACTTGCCCCCGGCGGCGTTCCGGCACACCGCATTGTCGGCCGCGTCGATCGAGGAGGTTCTCGGAGCCGCGCTCGTCGGTGCCGCCGAGGTGACGGCGGCGGTCACCGCGCGGGGCGACGGTGACGTGGAGAAGGATCCTGCGACCAGGACACCCGACACGATCAATGCCAGCGGCACCACGATCAACGCCCACCAGTAGTCGCGCGACCACCCCGTGAGGTCGTTTCGCAGGCGAAGGGGCATGGCCACCAGGATGGCACAAGGGGCGGCCCGGCGATGTCAGCGCTGGTCGAGCTGTCGCACGAGTCGCGCGGGGGCGATGCGGCGGTAGCTCGTGTCGATCAGCTCGCCCACCTCGTCCCAGTCCGGACCTCCCGACAGATCGAGGCCCAGCCACCCGGCCGGACCGAGGTAGGTGGGGACGAACACCCGCGGATCGGCCCGCAACGCGTCGGCCTCGGCCGGATCGGGGTGGAACAGGATCGACTGTTCCCTGCGCTCGCCGCCCCGGATCGACCCGCCGTAGTGGCAGAACACCCGACCGCAGCGGAACGTCGGCCGGCCGTGCGCGATCACCTCGGTCGATTCCGGGAACGCCCTCGCGATGTCGCGGACGCGACCCAGCACCGGGTCGTCGTCATCGAACATGATCGGGTGCGGCATGCGGTCGACGATCGCACAGACGCACGGCCCCCCGCGCCCGGTCGAGCGGACTCGGGGTGTCGGTGCCGTCGACTAATCTCACGCAGGTGGACGACAGCACCCAGGGCACCGCAGATTCGACCGACGGGGGCTCGGCCGATGCGGGCGTGCGCACGCAGTGGTCGGAGTTGGCCGAGGAGGTCCGCGAGCACCAGTTCCGCTACTACGTCAAGGATTCCCCGGTCATCACCGACGGCGAGTTCGACGCGTTGCTGGGCCGGTTGCAGCAACTCGAGGCCGACCACCCCGAACTCGCGACGCCCGACTCGCCCACCGCGCTCGTCGGCGGGGGCTTCGCCACCGAGTTCGCCGCCGTCGACCATCTCGAACGGATGCTGTCGCTGGACAACGTCTTCGACGCCGACGAGATGCGCACCTGGATCGACCGCGTCGAGGCCGACGCCGGCACCGGCCTCGACTACCTGTGCGAGCTGAAGATCGACGGCGTCGCGTTGGCGTTGGTCTACGAGAACGGCGTCCTGGTGCGCGGCACCACACGCGGCGACGGTCGCACCGGAGAAGACGTCACCCTCAACGCCAAGACGATCGACGACATCCCCCACCGGCTCACCCCCAGCGACGACCACCCGACGCCGGAGATCATCGAGGTGCGCGGTGAGGTCTTCTTCCGGGTCGAGGACTTCGAGGCGCTCAACGCCTCCCTGGTGGCCGAGGGCAAACCCCCGTTCGCCAACCCCCGCAACTCGGCCGCGGGATCGCTGCGTCAGAAGAACCCCCAGATCACCGCGCGGCGTCGCCTCGGGATGATCTGTCACGGCATCGGCAAGTTGCAGGGGTATGCGCCCGAGTCGCTGCACGAGGCCTACCTCGCGCTGGGGGCGTGGGGTCTGCCGGTCTCGGCCCACACCACGAAGCTGTCGGGCGCGCAGGAGATCTTGGACAAGATCGCCTACTGGGGCGAACACCGCCACGACGTCGAGCACGAGATCGACGGCATCGTCGTCAAGGTCGACACCACCGCACTGCAGCGTCGGCTGGGCTCCACCTCGCGCGCTCCCCGCTGGGCCATCGCCTACAAGTACCCGCCGCAGGAGGCGACCACGAAGCTTCTGGACGTGAAGGTCAACGTAGGGCGCACAGGCAGGGTCACGCCGTTCGCGTTCATGGAACCCGTGTTGGTAGCGGGTTCCACCGTCTCGCGCGCGACCCTGCACAACGCTTCAGAGGTCAAACGCAAGGGTGTGCTGATCGGTGACACCGTCACCATCCGCAAGGCCGGCGACGTGATCCCCGAGGTGCTCGGCCCGGTGGTCGATCTGCGTGACGGGAGCGAGCGGGAATTCGAGATGCCCACCCGGTGTCCCGAATGCGGCACCGAACTGCGACACGAGAAAGAGGGCGACGCCGACATCCGCTGTCCCAACTCGCAGTTCTGTCCGGCGCAGCTCCGAGAGCGGTTGTTTCATGTTGCCGGCCGCGGTGCGTTCGACATCGAGGCGCTCGGCTACGAAGGAGCCACCGCACTTTCTTCCTCGCCGGTCATGGCGAATGAAGGTGATCTGTTCTCGCTCACCGCTGACGACCTCGCGAAGGTTGGTCTGTACGTCACCAACGACGGCGAGTTGTCCGCCAACGGCAGAGCCCTGCTGTCCAATCTCGAGAAGGCCAAGAAGGCGCCACTGTGGCGCGTGTTGGTCGCCTTGTCCATCCGGCACATCGGACCGTCGGCTGCACGCGCACTGGCCACCGAGTTCGGCACCCTCGAGGCGATCGCGGACGCGGACGTCGACCAGCTCGCGCAGACCGGCGGCCTGGCGAAGACGTTGGCCCAAAGCATCGTCGACTGGTTCGCCGTCGACTGGCACCGTGAGGTCGTCACTAAGTGGCGCGGTGCGGGCGTCCGGATGGCCGACGAACGCGACGAGTCCACGCCACGCACCCTGACCGGACTGAGCATCGTGGTCACCGGTTCCCTCGAGAACTACTCCCGCGACGGCGCGAAGGAGGCGATCCTCGTGCGCGGCGGCAAGGCGTCGGGATCGGTGTCGAAGAAGACCAGCTACGTGGTCGTCGGTGAGTCGCCGGGCACCAAGGCCGAGAAGGCCGAACAACTCGGGGTACCGATCCTCGACGAGGACGGTTTCACCGCGCTGCTGCGTGACGGACCACCCCCGGCTCCCGAACCCGAATCCGACGCGGAGACCGAGGCCGAGACGGACGCGGCCGACGACTAGGACAGGGCCAGCACGGTCGTGACGATCCGGCACAGATAGCCGATCCGCGCGATCTCCGACGGGCGGAAATCGGGTCCGCCCGATCGCCCGAGCAGCAGTGCCTTGGTCGCGACCCCGTCGGCGGCCACCCCGACCGGTGCGGCGGCCATGCGGGTGTCGGAGTCGCGCCACGACTGGGGCACCCACGCGGCGTCGGGATCGAGCTGGGTGGCCGCGCCGATCGGCAGGAAATCGACCCGGGTCAGCCGGGTCTCGGG
Organism: Williamsia sp. Leaf354; assembly: GCF_001424365.1. Classification (NCBI taxonomy): domain Bacteria; kingdom Bacillati; phylum Actinomycetota; class Actinomycetes; order Mycobacteriales; family Nocardiaceae; genus Williamsia; species Williamsia sp. Leaf354. Next base: position 442,117 of record NZ_LMPL01000003.1, on the reverse strand, counting down.
TGCGCTCGAACTGGCGAACAGCTGGATGACACCGTCGCCGCCGGTGGTGATGACCGTGCTCCACGACACCCGCAGCACGCGCGGGGCGTTGTCGACGAGGACCTGCAGGCGGCGTGGTCCGTCGGCCGAGGCGATCTCGTCGACCAGTTCGAGCTCGCGGTGGGTCTCGAGGACCCCGGTGTAGGGGCGGATGGAGTCCACGCGGACCCCGTCGACGTTCTCCGCGGCGGTGATCAGGGTGTCGGGCAGCGATCCGCGGGGGACCTCGACGACGATGTCGTCGACCGCGTAGCCCTCACCGCGTTCGACGACGTCGAGGGAGAGGATGTCGGCGCCGACCGATCCCAGCGACACCGCGAGGAGGCCGAGGCTTCCCGGTCGGTCGGCCAGGTAGACCCGCAACAGATACGACACGTCCGACATTGTCACACCGCGGTCGCGGCCCCGCTGGACGCGAGGGGCCGCTCAGGCGGTCGGGACGCGACCCGGTTGCGCCGGATCGAGAGGCTCGATGCCCACGGCGGTGCCGTAGGCGCAGACCTCGATACCGGTGCCGCCGAACTCCGTGGTCTCGAAGCGGAACGCGACGACGGCGTTGGCGCCCTTCTGCTGCGCCTCGGCGGCCAGGCGCGACAACGCCTCCTGGCGGCAGTCGTGCAAAAGCTGGGTGACGCCCTTGAGTTCACCGCCCGCCATCGCCTTGAAACCGGCACCGATGTTCGAGCCGATGTTGCGTGACCTCACGGTGAGTCCGAACACCTCACCGAAGGTGAAGCCGATGCGGTAGCCCGGGATCTCGTTGCTGGTGACGATGATCATGGAGAGATGGTAGGTCGTTTCGGTGCGACGATGGGGCCATGTCATCGGTGCACGAGGAGTCCGCGCCCGACCCCGGGACCACGGGTGTCGGGACCACGCACGTCACGACGTCGGTGGCGCGGCGGATCGAACCGGGACGCGAACACGATTTCCTCGCCTGGACCGATGCGGGCATCGCCCTGGTGCGCACCTTCCCCGGATTCCTCGGGGGAGGGTGGCTGCGGTCGCCGTCGGATCCGTGCGAGTACTACGTGCTGTTCCGGTTCGCGAGCGAGAGCGACCTCGAGGACTGGATGGCGTCCCCGATCCGGCGTGCCTGGCTCTCGCGCGGTGAGGGTGTCGCGGTCGAGCGTGTGGTCCATCGACTCTCGGGGGTCGAGGGATGGTTCGAACCGCAGTCGACATTGACCCACGCGGTGCGGGTGGTCGGCGGGCCGCCGCCGCGCTGGAAGCAGGCGATCACCATCTGGCTCGGGTTCTTCCCGCTGAGCCTGGCGATCAACTTCGGGGTCATCGCCCACCTCGACGGGGTCCCGCTGGCCGCCAAGACCCTCATCGCGACCGTCATCAACACCCCGCTCATGGTCTACCTGGTGTTGCCGTGGATCACCGCCCGTCTCCGGCGTTGGTTGTAGCGGCCACTAGTCTTGAGCGGGCTGCGACCGTGGGTCGTGGCGTTTCGTCGCACGTCGAAGGGATCCATCGGTGTCTGCCATCTCCCGGGACGAGGTCGCCCACCTGGCGCGGTTGTCGCGCCTGACCCTGTCCGACTCCGAACTCGATCAGTATGCGGGCCAGATCGATTCGATCCTGAGCCACGTCGCGCAGATCTCCGAGGTCGAGGTCTCCGGTGTCGAGACCACCGCACACCCCGCGGGTCTGTCCAACGTGCTCCGCCCCGATGTCGTGGTACCCGGTCTCTCGCCCGAGGAGGCGCTGTCCGGCGCCCCGTCGGTCGAACAGGACCGCTTCGCCGTCCCGCAGATCCTGGGTGAGGACCAGTGACCGCGATCCGTCCCGCCGGACCCATCACCGGGCTCACCGCGGCCGACCTCGCCGACAAGATCCACTCCCGCGAACTGTCGTCTGTGGAGGTCACCCGTGCCCACCTCGATCAGATCGCCGAGATCGACGGTGACCTCGGCGCCTTCCTGCACGTGACGTCCGACGCCGCTCTCGCCGCGGCGGAGGCCGTCGACGCGTCGATCGCCGCCGGCGACGCCCCGGCATCGTCGCTGGCCGGCGTCCCGCTGGCCTTGAAGGACGTGTTCACCACCACCGATGCGCCGACCACCGCCGGGTCGAAGATCCTCGAGGGGTGGATCCCGCCGTACGACGCCACGGTCACCCGCAGGCTCCGCGAGGCCGGTATCCCGATTCTCGGCAAGACCAACATGGACGAGTTCGCGATGGGCAGTTCCACCGAGAACTCGGCCTACCAGCTGACCCGCAACCCGTGGGACACCTCGAAGATCCCCGGCGGCTCGGGCGGTGGCAGCGCCGCGGCGCTCGCGTCGTTCCAGGCGCCGCTGGCCATCGGCACCGACACGGGCGGATCGGTGCGCCAGCCCGCCGCGGTCACCGCGACCGTCGGTGTGAAGCCCACCTACGGCACGGTGTCGCGCTACGGACTGATCGCCTGTGCGTCGTCGCTCGATCAGGGCGGCCCCTGTGCGCGAACGGTTCTCGACACCGCACTGCTCCACGAGGTGATCGCCGGACACGATCCGCGTGACTCGACCTCGATCGACGCCCCCGTCCCCGATGTCGTGGGTGCGGCACGGGCCGGTGCGCAGGGCGACCTCGCCGGGGTCCGCGTCGGCATCGTCACCGAACTGCAGGGCGACGGCTATCAGCCCGGCGTGCTCGCCTCGTTCACCGCGGCCGTCGACGCACTGCGTGAGCGCGGCGCCGAGATCGTCGAGGTCTCGTGCCCGCACTTCGGCTACGCCCTCGGTGCGTACTACCTGATCCTGCCGTCCGAGGTCAGCTCGAATCTCGCGCGCTTCGACGCCATGCGGTACGGCCTGCGCGTGGGCGACGACGGCACCCACTCCGCCGACGAGGTCATGGCGTTGACACGTGCGCAGGGTTTCGGCCCGGAGGTCAAGCGCCGCATCATGATCGGCACGTATGCCCTGTCGGCCGGGTACTACGACCAGTACTACGGGCAGGCGTTGAAGGTGCGCACGCTCATCGCCCGCGATTTCGCGACCGCCTTCGCATCGGTCGACGTGCTGATCTCGCCGACCACGCCGCAGACCGCGTTCAACATCGGCGAGAAGGTCGACGACCCGCTCGCGATGTACCTGTTCGACCTGTGCACGCTGCCGGTGAACCTCGCAGGCAACTGCGCGATGAGCGTGCCGTCGGGGCTGTCGGCTGACGACGGGCTGCCGGTGGGGCTGCAGATCATGGCGCCGTCGCAGGCCGACGACCGCCTGTACCGCGTGGGCGCCGCCTACGAGGCGGCGCGCGGCGACATCGCCTGAACCCGACGGCGCCGGGGCGTCCGGTCAGAACTTGTGCGGGATGTTGTTGATGACACCGCCGTCGACGACGAACTCCGATCCGGTGGCGTAGGACGACTCGTCGGAGATCAGGAACAGGACGAACGACGCGATCTCCTCGGGACGGGCCGGTCGCCCGAGGGGGATGGTGAGCATGTCGTCGGGGATGCCCTCGGTCATCGGCGTGCGGATCAGTCCGGGATGGATCGAGTTGACCCGTACATGTGGGGCGAGTTCGGCGGCAACGGATTTCGTCAGTCCGCGAACGGCCCACTTGGTGGCGACGTAGCCGTGGGCCCACGGGGTGCCGCGCATCCCCTCGATCGACGAGATGTTGACGATCGAACCGTTCTGTGAGGCGATCAGTGCGTCGGCCGCGGCCTGCATCCCCAGGAACGTGCCGGTGAGGTTGACGTCGACGATCTGCTGCCACTTGTCGAGGCGGAAGCCCTGCAGGGTCGAGCCGTTGGCGATACCGGCGTTGTTCACCAATCCGGTCAACGAGCCGTAGGTACCGACCGCGGTCTCGACGGCCGCGGCCCAGTCGGTGGGACTGGTGACGTCGAGATGGACATAGGTGGCCGCGTCACCGAGATCGGCGGCGACCGCGTGGCCCTCGTCGTCGAGGATGTCGCCGATCACGACCGAGGCGCCCTCGGCGACCAGCGCGGCGGCATCGGCCGCGCCCATTCCCCGTGCGCCACCGCTGATCACGACGACCTTGCCGTCAACACGTCCCATGGTGTGTGTTCCTCACTGTCCGGTGTGGCTGATGTGGTGCTCGGTCGTGGTGGTCGAGAGATCCCGGGGGTCGGGGCGGTACACGCCACGGCTGTTCACCAGCGGGAGGTCGAGCGTGGTGCGCAGCCCCGGCGGTGCGTCGACGACCGCGGGGATCGCGTTCACGATGCGCCCGGCCGCGGCGACGATGGCGGCGTGGTTGTGGTCACCGTGCACGCTGGTCGGGCAGATGTCGACGACATAGGACGGCTCCCCGGTGATCTCCACCCGATAGGAACCACCGGTTTGCGCCGACTGCGCCCAATCGGGTCGCAGATCGGGCCGCAACCGCGTGACGTGCTCGACCACGATAACCGGGTGGCCGTCGACCATCCCGCGGATCTCGAACCGGATGGCCGCGGTGGTGCCCTGTGCGATCGGTCCGGCGGCGATGGTGAAGTCCTCCGGTGCCGGTTCGCGCTCGTTGTGGTCGACGATCTCGTCGAGCGTGATGCCGAGCGCGTCGGCCAACTGACGGATCGCCGATCCCCACGCGAGGCTCAAGACGCCGGGTTGCAGGAACAGCGGCGGGTCGTCGACGGGGGAGCCGAACCCCATCACGTCGTAGATCACCTCTGCGCCGTCGTAGGTGGCGTAGTCGGCGATCTCCATGCAGCGGATCTGGCGGATCTCCTGGCAGGTGCCGGCCAGCGCGATGGGCAGCAGATCGGTCGCGAAGCCGGGGTCGACACCGGTGACGAACATGCTGACACCGTGTGCGACGGCGGTCTCCTCGATCCGGTCGATCAGCTTGTCCGGCATCGTCTTCCACGGGTACTGGAACGACACCGGCGACGACCCCACCACGTCGACACCCGCCGACAGCAGGCGGAGGCAGTCCTTCGTCGCCTCGCCCATCCGGGTGTCGCCCATGGCGCAGTGGACGACGCAGTCGGGCCCGGCGGCGATGACGCCGTCGAGGCCCTGGGTCGCCGTGATGCCGGTCGTGATGTCGAGTCCGGCGAGGTCACCGGCGTCGCGCCCGATCTTCTCGGGCGTGACCACACCCACCGCGACGAGGTCGAACCGTTCGTCGGTGATGAGTTGCCGCAGTGCGAGCCGACCGACATTGCCCGTCCCGACGAGGGCGACGCGGATGGTCATCGGCTTCTCCTGTTCGGTCGCAGGGGGGGTGAACAACAGATCAGACACTAGTCCAGACAACTGATTGGTCAAGCCCTGCCGGGGTGGGCGGACCGGTTCGGGGCGCAGATCGGTGCGTTCGCGGACTGTTCCGGCCCGTACTGGTGGCCGTGGCCCGCCGGGAACGACAACGCGCCGAGGAGGTCGACGCTCGTCTGGAGGAACGACGCGACCGGCAGCCACACCGGTCGCGGGAGGTCGTCGTGGCCGGGCCACCGCGGTGCGGGTCGCCACAGCAGCGACGGCGACCACCGGCCCACCGGATCGCTGGCGTTGACCACGACCACCCGACGGTCGGCCCGGGGCGCGACGGTGTGCGCGGGCGGACCGGCGAGCAGGGTGGCGCAGACCGCGACGCCGTGGTGTCGCGCCCAGATGCGCGCCGCGTCGGCGCCGATCGCACCGAGGCTCTGGCCGTAGAGGTAGATCTGCGGCCGCGCGTGCGTCGGATGGTCGTCGAGGTCGCCCGCGAGGGCGTTCAGCGTCGCGACGGACGAGCTGCGCGCCACGTCGGCCGCCCCGCCGACGAAGGCCTGCCAACTCGGTGCGTCGTCGTAGGGGAGGGCGATCGTCGTGACGTCCCCGTGGAGGCGGGTCTCGAACCCGATGGCGGCGTCGGTGTCGACCCATCCCGAACCGGTGGGTACCGCCACGACGACCGCGCCGCGTCGCGCACCGCCCGCGGCGCGCCACCGCGCCACGAGGTCTCGGGCTCGTTCGGCGACCGGCCGGGCGTCGAACGGTCCGCTGATCACGAGTCGATCCGCGGTCGTCGACGCCCCCTCGATCGACGACGCGATCGGTGCGACCGGTGCGGCCGCGGCCTGTGCGACACCGATTCCCGTCAGGACGACCACCGAGGCCAGCAGCGTGGTGGGCCGCGGTGCGACGAGCGCCGCCACGCCGATCGCGACCACCGCCACCGACGGTGCGGCCCAGCCCGTCCCGATCTCCGGCATCCCCATCGCGCCACGGAGCACGTTCTGCCACCACACGGAGATCGACATCGACGCTGCCACGACGACCGCCGCCGCGGTGGCCGACAGACGCCCCACTCTCGCGCCTCGCCCCACACCGATCAGGCGGGCGAGACGGCCGATCGCGGACCCCGCCAGGAATCCGACCGTCATGGTGATCCCGAGGGTCGCGGCGTGGACGAGCGGATCCCGCGGAAGGGATCCCGGTGCCGAGGCCACCACCGCGCCGATCGCGGCGCCGAGGATCCCGGCGCGTCGGGGCCTGCGGAAGCCGGCCGTCATCGTCGCGCCACCGCGACCGCGATCGAGACCCCGATGTCGCCGAGGTCCTCGCCGCCCACGGGATCCCGCCCGCGCTGGCGCCAGGTGTTGCCCGAGACCCCGATGTCGACGAGATCCGCTGCGGCCGTGCAGATCGGGTCGTCGCACACCCGATGCATGCCCTCGATGAGGTCGTGGTCGATGCGATGTCGTGCCCATGTCCCCAGCGGGTGCCCGGTACGCGCACCCCACCGCAGGAGGTCGTAGCCGAGATCGTGGATCTTGCACAGTGGTTCGAACCGTCGGGGGAGTGGGATCGGCGACGAACACCCACCGCCGCCGGCCGCGGGCGAACCGTCGATGATCACCGGCGTGTACCCCAGGGCCGCGCGCGGATCGGGACCCAACGCGGTGAGGGCACCCATCGGGTCGGGTCCGGTGAGGGCCGACACCGCGGCTCCGGCCGGGGTCAGGAGATCGGCCGGTGGCGGGGTCCATCGCGTCGCCGCGTCACGCGACCCCCACAGTCCGGCCTGCGCAGCCACCATCAGCAGGCACAGCAGGAGTCCGAAGGTGATCAGGGGCAGGAGGATTCGACGTCTCACGGTGGTCATGGGCGTCACCGTAGGAACGCGGTGCGCCCCACCACATCACCCTGTGGCGCCATTCGTCGCCGGTGCTCCGGTGGGTGTCCGGCCGCCGTGTCATACCTGCGGGGCACCGGAGAAGTCCCTCGCGGGTATGAGGACGTCGACCGTGGTCGGGACCTAGCCTGGTCACGATGAAGGAGTCCACATGACACGACGACAGTCCGTGGTGGCCGTGCTGCGACGGGTGCCCCTGGCATCGGATCCCGCGGTGGTCGCGTTCCTCGCCCGCCCGATCAACGTCGTGCTCACCGTCACCGCACTGATCATGTTCTCCGTCGCATGGCCGACGCTGTCGGTCACACACCACGTGCTGACCGTCCTGCTTCCCGTCGTCGCGGCCTTCGCGTCGCTGCCGATCATGCTGGCGTGGGCGAGACCTGCACCGGCATTGGGTGTCTCGGTGATCTCGGCGGTGGTGATCGGTCTGGCGTTCGAACCGGTGAACGGATGGGAATGGCACATCCAGGTCGTCCACGTCATCGAGATCCTGGTGCTGACCACCGCGACGTTCCTGCGCGGACCGATCCGGTTCACGCCGATCGCGTGGGCCGCCACGTGTCTGATCACGCTCCTCGGCGCGCCCGTCGATGCTCGTGCGGGGTGGATCGCCGGGGTCACCGTGTTGTTCGTCATCTGCGTCCTGGTGCGCGTGCTCATCCGCTCCCGCCGCCAGCTGGCGCAGGAGACCGAGCTGAAGGATGTCGCGGCCTCCCGCAGCGCGGTGTTGGCCGAACGCGCTCGCATCGCACGGGATCTGCATGACGTCGTTGCGCATCGGATGTCGGTGGTGGTCGTCGCCGCGCAGACCGCCCGGTACCGCGTCGACGGGGTCACCGAGACCGTCGACGCCGAGTTCCAGTCGATCGCGGGGATGGCCCGTGAGGCGCTCGACGAGGTGCGCCAGATGCTCGGGGTGCTCCGTGTCGACGACGACGCGGCACCGCAGGCCCCGACGCCGGGTGTCGCCGACATCGACCGTCTCGTCGCCGCCACGCGCGGCGCGGGGGTGGCCGTCGACTACACGCTGACCGGTCGCGATGCCCCCGTGCCCGAGACCGTCGGCGTCGTCGCCTACCGGATCGTGCAGGAGGGGCTCGCCAACGCCGCCCGACACGCCCCGTCGGCCCCGGTGTCGGTGGCCGTCGACGTGTCGGCGACGGTGGTCAGCGTGACCGTGCGCAACGGGCCCGGAGAGACGGCCCCCTCCGACACCCATCCGGCCGGTGGCCACGGCATCCCCGGCATGGTCGAGCGGGCCCACGCGGTCGGCGGTTCGGTCGATGCCGCGCCCGACGGCCACGGCGGGTTCCGCGTGGCCGCCGTGTTGCCGTCGCGACCGCCCCTTGCCGCGATCACGGCGGGCTGATCGCGTGCCGATCACCGTCTTCATCGCCGACGATCAGGCGATGGTGCGGCAGGGGTTCGGGGCCCTGTTGTCCGCGCAGCCCGACATCTCGGTGCTCGGCGACGCCGCCGACGGGGTCGCCGCCGTGGCGGGTATCCGACGCACACGTCCCGACGTCGTCCTCATGGACGTCCGGATGCCCGAGATGGACGGTCTCGCCGCGGCCCGCATCGTGTTGGCCGACGGCGGCGGCGACGGCCCGAAGGTGTTGATGCTGACCACCTTCGACATCGACGACTACGTCTACGAGGCGCTGCGGATCGGTGCCTCGGGGTTCATGCTCAAAGACGCGCCGGCCGAGGAACTGATCCGTGCGGTGCGCGTGGTGGCCGCCGGAGACGCGTTGCTCGCACCGTCGATCACGCGCCGTCTCATCGCCGAGGTCACCGGTCGGCGGCGCACACCGTCGACCACGTCGGGGCCGTCGGTGGCGTTGCGGTCGCTGACCGGTCGGGAGCGTGAGGTGCTCGAGTGTCTCGCCGAGGGGAAGTCCAACGCCGAGATCGCGGCCGACCTGTTCGTCGCCGAGCAGACCGTGAAGACGCACGTGAGCAACCTGCTGGCGAAACTGTCCCTCCGCGACCGGGCTCAGGCGGTGGTCTTCGCTTTCGAGAACGGCGTGCGCTGACCGTCACGGGCGGGCACGCGCCGACGGGTGATCGCCGAGAAGACCGCCGGCCTGGGCCGCACCGCGAACCAGGACCACCGAGGCGACCAGGGCCCGAGCGCGAGCGGGCGCGACCGGCGTCGGAGATGGAGGGCCACCACGGCGAGGAGCGCGGCAGCGGTCGCGCGGCCGGGCGCGGTGCCGAGCACGCCGGCGGCGTGTGACACCGGTGCCCAGATCATCCGCAGCGTCGAGGTGACGATCTGCGAGTCGGTCTCGGTCACGGGCACGCCGTCGCCCTGCCGGCGGGAGTTGGCCCCGACGCCGGCGTCGGCGAGATCGGCCGCGGTCTGACAGCCGTCGTCGACACAGCTCGCGTGCATCCGGGTCGAGAGCTGACCGTCGAGGGACTCCCGGGCCCAGGGGCCCAGCGGGCTGCCCGTGAGCGCGCCGTAGCGCAGCAGGTCGTAGCCGAGGTCATGGGTCTTGCACGGTGCGTCGAACGACATCGGCATCGCGATGGGTGACGAACAACCGCCGTCGGGGTTGGCCGGCACGCCGTCGATGAGCACCGGTCGGTATCCCATCTCCTCGGCGAAGCCGGCCGGGATCAGGGCGATCGCATCGGCCGGGCGGGGACCGGTCAGTGCGGCCACCGCGGCGCCGGTCGGGGTGTTCGCGCCGAGGCGTGCGGAATCGACGTCGGGGGCCGAGAGGGTGGTCGGTGCGGTGAGCGCCGTGGTCATCATGGGTGCCGACGACGTCGTCGACAGGGATGCGATGACCACGCCGGCCGCGATGATCACCGATGACACCAGCAGACGGCCGAACCACGCCCGCAGGGTGTCGAGTCGGCCGGTGGTCATCGGACCGACTCTACCGGTGGTATCGAAACCCACCGGTATCGAAACCGCCGGGTGTACATCGCCCGCGCGTCGGCCGTCGCGCGCCGCCGCCGTCGATTCCCTAGATTGTCAGTGCACGCAGGTGCCGGAGCGGACCACACGGTCCGCCGCACCGATGCGCGCTGAAGGGACACCCACACGTGAGCAAGTTCGGCATCCTCACCTCCGGCGGTGACTGCCCCGGCCTGAACGCCGTCATCCGCGGCGCCGTCCTCAAGGGCGAGACCGTGTACGGGCAGGAGTTCGTCGGTTTCCGTGACGGGTGGCGAGGGTTGATCGAGGGCGACACCATGCCGCTCGATCGCAGTTCGGTCCGCGGTCTGTCGCGTGAGGGCGGGACCATCCTGGGGACGAGCCGCGTCGGCCCGTACGCCGACCACGGCGGCGCCGACGTCGTCAAGGGCGTGCTGGCCGATCTCGGCATCGACGGGGTGATCGCGATCGGCGGTGAGGGCACCGCATCGGCCTCCAAGCGCCTGTACGAGGACGGGGTCAACATCGTCGGCGTACCGAAGACGATCGACAACGACCTCGACGCCACCGACTACACCTTCGGCTTCGACACCGCCGTCGAGATCGCCACCGAGTCCATCGACCGCCTGCGCACCACCGGCAACTCCCACAAGCGCTGCATGGTGCTCGAGGTGATGGGTCGTCACGCCGGGTGGATCGCGCTCTATTCCGGGATCGCCGGCGGCGCCCACGCCATCCTGATCCCCGAACAGCCCGAGAGCCTCGACCAGATCTGCGCCTGGGTGACCAGCGTGAAGAACCGCGGACGCTCGCCGATGGTGGTGGTCGCCGAGGGGTTCCGTCTCCCGGACATGGACGTGGCCCACTCCACCAAGGGACTCGACGGGTTCAACCGGCCCCGCCTCGGCGGTATCGCCGAGGTGTTGGCGCCGCTGATCGAGGACCGCACCGGCATCGAGACCCGCGCGACCGTGCTCGGTCACATCCAGCGCGGCGGGTCACCGACAGGATTCGACCGCGTGTTGGCCACGCGACTGGGGATGGCGGTGACCGACCTCATCGCCGACAAGAACTGGGGCCACATGGTCGCCCTGCGCGGGACACGCATCGTGCGGGTCGACTTCGGCGAGGCATTGGCCAACCACAAGACCGTGCCGCAGGACCAATACCAGGAGATCCGCGTCATCTTCGGCTGAGCCGACCGCGCCGACGCGGCCGCACGACCCCGGGAGGAGGACCGATGAACCGCGACGACATGTTCGCCGCGATCGCCGCCGAGCGACGGGAACTCGCCGACGTGCTCGACGGTCTCGTCAACGCTCAGTGGGCGACGCGGTCCCTGTGTTCGGAATGGACCGTGCGGGACGTCGCCGGGCACCTGGTGATGCCGCTGATCACCGGGCCGATGACCATTGCGCGCACCGTGGTGCGTGCCCGCGGGAACCTGGCCCGGGCCAACGTGATCTCGTCGCGGCAGGTCGCCGACGACCATCGCGACGAGCTGCCGTCGCTGCTGCGCGCGCACGCGCAGAGCCGTTTCACGCCACCGTTCGGCGGACCGCAGGCGCCGCTGACCGACCTGCTCGTCCACGGTCAGGACATCCGCAGGCCCCTCGGTCTGGACCGCGCGTTCGACCCCGCACGACTACGGGTGGCGCTCGATTTCCTCTCCACCCGTGGCGCTTTCGCGTTCGGGGCCACCCGGGCCGACGTGGCGTGGGTCGCCACCGATCTCGACTGGCGTTCGGGCCGTCCCGGCGCGCCCGAGGTCCGGGGTCCGGCGGAGGCCGTGTTGCTGGCGCGCGCAGGGCGTCGTGTCGCGCTCGCCGACCTCTCCGGCGACGGCGTCGTCCGCATCAGCCCCGCGGGATGACGATCCACAGCGCGAGGTAGACCAGCACCTGCGGACCGGGCAGCACGATCGACAGCACGAACAGCAGTCGCACGAGTCCCGCACTCATGCCGAAACGTTCGGCGATGCCGCCGCACACTCCACCGAACCACGAGTGGGTTCTCGACCGCCGCAGGCGGCGCGGGGCGGACGGTACGGGTGCGTGGAAGCTCATGGCTCTCCCTCGGATGCAGGGGGCCGGCGTGGTTCGCCGACCCCGGACCCTCGACGGTAGGGATGTACCGGCCGCGCGGCATCGGGGTTCACCCCGGCTTCGACCCGGGGATCGCCGCCCCGAGGTCCTCAGGGCACCTTCGGGGATTTCCGGTCCGGGGTGTACGGCAGAGGCGTCACCGAACCGAGAACCGTGAGGAACGAGGAGTCCCTCGGGGAGCCGACACCGGTGGCGGTGTCGTAACCGCGCGTCGATTGCAGGCTCTGGGTGGGCAGTTCCAGTGTCCGGAGGCTGAATTGACGACCGCCCGCCGCGGACTCGGTGTCGGTGAAGTTGACCCGGAACACCGACGGCGTGGTCCCGAACTCCGCCGCGCTGTTCAGGTCCGCCTCGTCGACGTCGTACAGGCTCGCCGTCTTCTGCTGGTACGCCGCGTAGATCCGCGGGTTGAGGAACCCGAGGTCACGCCCCGCCTTCTGGTTGGCCACCGCAGCCATCCCGGCGATCAGCGGCGCCGCCAGCGACGTGCCGCCGATGCGGTATTCGTCGTAATAGCTGCCGTCGGTGAACTCCTGGGTCTGACCGACGAGGAATCCGGTGTTCGGGTCGGCGAGTGCACTGATGTCGGGGAGCGCGCGGCCCGTGGTCCCGGTCGCGCCGGTGCTGCCGTCACGGGCACCGTCGGTGATGCCCTTCTGGTAAGTCGGCTGGGGGAACACCTTGCTGATCCCGCCACCGCCACCGCCGGAGAACGACGGCCCGGCGGGATCCAGTGAACCGGTGAACGTGTAGCGGGTCGAGGTCGGGGGTGCGGTACCGCTGGGCAACGGCGCGAGAGTGCCTGTCGCCGAGGTGAAACCGGTCTGCCAGCCGACCTCGAACGCGCGAGTCCACCCGGGCTGGTTGACCGGGTTCGCGGGGTCGTCGATGCCGTAGATCCCGCCGCCTGCGGTCGACGACGTCGGCGCCGCCGCCGCGGGCTTCGCGCCGGAGCCGAACACCGAGCCACCCGCACCGGCGACGATGGCCGCCGAGGTGCCGCCGACCGCGGTCACGTTCGGGGTGTTGGCGTAGAAGTCGACCGACGTCGTGCCCAGTGTCGTCTGCTCGTCGCCGTTGTCGCCGCTGGAGACGAAGATGCCGATACCGGTCGCCACCGCCTGCGCGAAGATCCCGTTGAGGCTGTTGACGAAGCCCTGGGGAACCGACTCCCCGCCGAAGCCGTACGAGATCGAGATGATCGGCGCGAGGTGCTTGCCGACGATCGCCTTCACGCTGCGATCGAAGTCCTGGTTGGCGTTCGACGACGCGACGTAGAGGATCTTCGCGGCCGGTGCGGTGGTGTGGATGGCCTCGGCGTCGAGGGTCTGCTCACCGAAGAAGGCGCCCGGATCGTTCTTCGGCGTCGTCGGGTGCTGGTAGATGCCCGGCGGCACGATCTGGCTGATCTGCGGATCGGGCAGGTTGTGCAGCCGCGAGTACTGGGTCACGTCGGACACGATCGTCGGGCTTGCGTTGGCGCCCACGAAGGCGACGGTCTGACCGGCGCCGGTGTCGCCCGAGCCGAGTCCGTACAGACCACGCACCTGAGCCGGTGTGTAGCCGCAGGGGGCCAGCGGTTTGGTCGTGCTGCCGTCGACGGCGGTGGGCAGCGTCACGGTCTTCTCGCCCCAGGAGGTCGAACACGGTGTGCCCGCGCGGAATCCGACGCCGGGATCGGCGACCTTGGCCGGGGTGGTGCCGTTCGGGCTCTCGTTCGGGGGACGGACGGCGGGGATCGCCTCGGCGCCGTCGTCGAGACCGACGACCGCGCTGACCTTCCCGGCCAGCGCGGCGGGAACAGCCGGCGCGCGGGTGGGTGCGCGCATGATCCGACCGAAGGCGCCGTACGTCGACAGTGTGGTGTCGAAGGCCGCCGTCGCGTCGCCGGCCGTGCCCTCGACGGCCACGTACTGGCGGTCCGACGGCACGTCGACGACTCGCAGGCCCGCTCCGCGCAGCCAGTCGGTGACGGCGGCGACGTCGTGTGTCGTGGGGGAGAACCGGTCCCGGAACTGTTCCGGGGTCAGGTATCGGCCGAAGGACGCGGTGCCCGGCGTGCTCACCGCGCGGGTCAGCGCGGCCAGGCCCGCGGTGTCGCGCCACGGGAGATAGACCCGGGCGTGGACGATGTCGGAGTCGGGAACGGGCGCCCGCAGGGCCGTGGGCGTCGCCCACGACGGGCGACTGTCGGGGAGTCGGGTGCTCGCGTTCGCGCCACCGGCGACCACGCCGGTCACCGCGAGCGCGGCGACGCACCACGTCGTCGTTGCGATTGCGACACCACGAAGAGACATCGACACCACGAACCCCCAAGCCGGTGGACCTCGACCGTCTCGGAAGGACGGTGTCCGGGAATCTCACCACGAGGACCAGTGCCTTGCGTAACTAAAGACCGACTTGTCGTGTTCGCCCGACCAGATCGCGTCGGCCTAAACTGGGCTCATGACTGCTGCGACCGTCGACCTCGTCGACTACGACGACGTGATCCGTGATTTCGATCCCGTCCTGGGCCTCGAGGTCCACGTCGAACTCGGCACCGAGACCAAGATGTTCTGCGGATGCCCCACGGCGTTCGGGGCCGAGCCGAACACCCAGGTCTGCCCGGTCTGCATCGGTCTGCCCGGTGCTCTCCCGGTCGCCAACGCCGCCGCGATCGAGTCCGCGATCCGTATCGGCCTCGCGTTGAACTGCTCGATCCGTGAGTCGAGCCAGTTCGCGCGCAAGAACTACTTCTATCCCGATCAGCCGAAGAACTACCAGATCTCGCAGTTCGACGAGCCCATCGCGTACGACGGATACCTCGACGTGGTGCTCGGCGACGGCACCACCTGGCGGGTCGAGATCGAACGTGCCCACATGGAGGAGGACACCGGCAAGTCGCTGCACATCGGCGGCGCCGGCCGGATCCACGGTGCGAGTCATTCACTGCTCGACTACAACCGGGCAGGCGTGCCGCTGGTGGAGATCGTGACCCGACCCGTCACCGGTGCCGGCGAGCGCGCCCCCGAGGTCGCGCGCGCCTACGTGGGCGCATTGCGCGACCTGCTCAAGGCCCTCGGGGTCTCCGACGTGCGGATGGACCAGGGATCACTGCGCTGTGACGCGAACGTGTCGCTGATGGCCAAGGACGCCACCGAGTTCGGGACGCGCACCGAGACCAAGAACGTGAACTCGCTCAAGAGCGTCGAGGTCGCCGTCCGGTACGAGATGCGCCGACAGGCCGCGATCCTCAACGCCGGCGGCGAGATCATCCAGGAGACAAGGCATTTCCAGGAGGTCGACGGCACCACGTCAGGTGGTCGGCGCAAGGAGACCGCCGACGACTACCGGTACTTCCCCGAGCCCGATCTCGCGCCGGTGGCGCCCGACCGTGCCTGGGTCGAGCACCTCGCGACCACGCTGCCCGAGTTGCCGTGGCTGCGTCGCGCGCGCATCCAGTCCGACTGGGGGGTGTCCGACGAGGTGATGCGAGACCTCGTCAACGTCGGTGCCATCGATCTCATCATCGCCACCGTCGACGCGGGTGCACCGGCGGAGACCGCGCGCAGCTGGTGGGTCAGTTTCCTCGCACAGCAGGCGAACTCGCGCGGGGTGGAGTTGGCCGATCTCGCGATCACCCCGGCACAGGTCGCGACCATCATCGGCCTCGTCGAGGCCGGCACGCTCACCACCAAGCTCGGCCAGCAGGTGGCTCTCGCCGTGCTCGACGGCGAGGGCGAGCCCGAGCAGATCGTCGCCGACCGGGGCCTCGAGGTCGTCCGTGACGACACCGCCCTGCAGACCGCCGTCGACGCGGCCCTCGCCGCCAACCCGGACATCGCCGACAAGATCCGATCTGGGAAGGTCCAGGCGGCCGGCAAGATCGTCGGCGACGTCATGAAAGCGACACGGGGACAAGCTGACCCGGCCCGGGTGAAGGAACTGGTCATCGCCGCCTGCTCCTAGGCGGTGTCGGTCACGGTCGTCGGCGAACGCAGGGCGAGGACCACCATCGCCGACGCTGCGACCGCGATCAGGCCGGCTGGTGCCAACCAGGCCTCGCCGATCCTGGAGAGGATGCCGCTCCCGGCCCACGAGCCGCCGGCGATCCCGACCTGGAACGCCAGCACGTACACCGCCGACGCCGCGAGGGGGTCGACCCGGGGGTCGGCATGCGACGCTCGCAACACCGCGCTCTGCAGTGCCGGTGCAGCGCAGGCGAACGCGGCGCCCCACAGGAGCACCGCCAGGATGAACAGTGCCGCGCCGCCGGTCGTGATCATCACCATGGCAACGGCCATCCCGCCGAGGATCGCGCAGAGCACGGCGCGCAAGCGGTGGTCGAGGAATCGCCCCACGAGCGACACCGTCACCAGACCTGCCGCGCCGTAACCGATCTGCAGGGCCGACAGCGAGGTCGATCGGATACCGACGTCGTCGGCGAGCAGCGACAGATAGGTGTAGGGGATGTAGCACGCCGCCACCACCGCCACCGTCGCCGTACTGAGGCCGAACACCTGCGCCGGAATGGTCGGGAGTCGACGCGCGCGGGGGCCACGGGAACCGGAGGACCCGACGTGGGGCCCGGTCTCGGCCGCCGGGAGGGTCGCACGAGCCGCGACCGCGAGGACCACGGCCATCACACCCACCGCCATCGCCGTCGGTCGCCACCCGACCAGACCGGTCGTCGCGGTCACCAGCGGTGCCCCCACGACGAGTCCGAGTGCCCCGCCCACGAACACGCGCGCCGTCGCCCGACCCGGTGCGCCCGGGCTCATCGACGCTGCCACCGTGGGCACCACCGACCACAGCAATCCGTGCGGGACGGCCGCGACCGCCCGGGCGGCGTAGGCCCACCACAGGTTGTCGGAGAGCGCGAAGGCGACCTGCGACACCGCCAGTACGAGCAGCGACGCGACGATGAGACGGCGTCGGTCCAGACGACGCGTGAGCGCCACCACCGGGATGATCGCGACGCCGGCGGCGATGGCGTAGACGGCGAGCAAGGTGCCTGCGGCGGCCTGCGAACACCGCAGTCCGGGGGCGAGTTCGGGCACGATGCCCACGGGGAACATCTCCGCGGTCATGTAGACGAACAACGCGCCGGTCAGCGTGATCGACGCGCGGTTCCATCCCGCGTCACCGGGCCCGTCGCGACGCTCGGCGCTCACAGGCCGTGCGTGTCGAGGAAGTAGCCGATGTCGTCGATCCAGGCCGAGGCCTCCGACGGCGTGAAGATGTGGCCGGCGTCGGGATACTCGAGAACCCTGGCGCCGGGGATCGTCCGCGCCAGCGCGCGGGTGGTCGTCGGGAGCACGATGCGATCCTGCCCTGCCACGACCACCGTCGTCGGGACGGCCACCGCTTCGGCAGCTGTGGTGACGTCGACAGTGGAGGCGAGAAGGGCCTGATCGGGGCCGCCGTCGGGAAGCGCCGAGACGGTGTCGGCGACCGCGCGTTCGGTGGCGACGAGGTCGAGGGTGCTCAGGACGTCCGGCGACGACAGCGCGACGAGCAGCCGGGCGAGCTTCGTCGGATCCGTCGCCGCGAGATGTCGCCACACATCGACCACGAGGCGGATCTGCGCGTCGGCGCGGGCGAAGCCCACGGTGAGGAACAGCCCGGACACGCGGTCGGGGTGGCGGTGCGCCGCGGTGATGGCCACCGCACACCCCAACGACAGCCCGAGTATCGGGAAGCGGTCGTGCCCGTCGGCGACGGCGGCGGCCACCAGTCCGTCGGCGAGCTCCTCGAGCTCGAGCGGACGCGACTGCCGCGGTGTCGCCCCCGAGCCCGGATAGTTCACCCCGATCAGTCGACGCCTCGGGGACAACGTGTCGATGACCTGACCGAAGTTGAGGTCCACCGCGCCGCCGGCGCCGTGGGCGAGCACGAGTGGACCGCCGTCACCGGCGACGATCACGTCGGGACGGCCGAGTTCTGCTGCGCGTGTCATGGTGACCGACGCTAAACTCTGACACCGGTGTGAAGGTCAAGCGTTAACCGCGCATCGACGCGGAGAATGTGGCCCGACCCACATCGCGGACGGAGGTCGGTACATGAGAATCGGTGAGGTGGAACGACTCACGGGCGTCTCCGCGCGATCGCTGCGGCACTACGACGCGCTCGGTCTGCTGGCGACGAGCCGCCGCGGCAACGGTTATCGCGAGTTCCCCGAGGGGACGGTGCACCAGGTCGTCCGGATCAAGAGGCTCATCGCGGCCGGGTTCACCCTCGAGACGATTCGCGACGTGCTGCCCTGCGTGAACGGTGACCGGGTCGAGATGTGCCCGGAGGTGGCGGCGCTGATCCGCGACGAACTGTCCGACATCGACGACGCCATGGCCGATCTCGCGCGCCGTCGGGATCTCGTCACCTCGATGCTGGTCCGGCAGCGACTCTCGCGCTGAGACCGCTCCCGGCGAGATCTCTCGGGGTCAGACGTTGCTCTCGGAGCTGGTCGGCGGCAGGAATCGTACGACGCGGTCGTCGGTGGCCACCGGACGTCCGCCCTGCTTGTTGATCGTTCCCACCTGGAACAGTCCCGACGGCAGCGCCGTCATCCGCCCCAATGCGCCGTAGCGCTTCTCGAACACGACGACCGGCGGGGACACGGTCGGCTTCTCGCGCGTCGGCTCGCCGAGCAGTTCGACCCGCTGGGTGCGCGCGGTCGACACGAGCACGCTCGATCCGGCTGCGGCACAACCGGATATCTGCGGTCGGCCGGGCCACGTCCACAGCGGGCGCAGGGTGCCCGTGGTGTCGATGATCTGCAGGCGGTCCTCGGTCGGCGCGCGATCGGTCAGGTACAGCTGACCGCTGCTCGCGTTCGCGCAGATGGTCGCGTTCGCCCCCAGCCCGGACGCCAGGACCCGCGGCGCGGCGGTGCTGCCCGAGGTCAGGGCGGTGACCGAGAGGAGCTTGCCCGCCAGCGAACCGGGGTCGCCTGCCGACGCCGGGTTCCCCGCGTCGCCGGTCGCGACCAGCAGCTCGGTGGGCGAACGGAAGTGCAGCGAACCGACGTTGCCCGTCGCGCCCTTGGGGATGCCCGTGAGGATCGGTTTCGGTGTGTCACCGGGGGCGATCCGGACCACCCGGTTGTCCGAGGCGGTCGAGATGTAGGCGTAGATCAGGCGGTCCTGGTCGTAGGTGGGGGACGGCGCGAAATCCATCAGACCGCCGTCACCGTCGGCGTCGACCGGGATCGACGCGATGACCTTCTTGGGTCCGTTGCGACGGGTGGCGATGATCTGCCCGGTGGCGCGTTCGGCGACGACCGTCGACTCGCCCTGGGCGTCACCGCCGGGCATCACCGCGCTCGTGGCGCCCAGACAGGTCGCGATGACAGCTGGATCGGGATCGACACACGGACCCGTCGGTGCCGGCCCTTCCTGCGGGGATTCACTCGGTGGCGTCGGTGTCGGGACGGCCGGCGTCACGGTCTCCGAGGAGAAGTCACCTGCTGCTCGCGCACGGTCCTGATCGCTGAAGTCCGCACAGCCACCCAGCAGCGTGGCGGCGATCAGCAGCACCGTCGCCACGACGGCGATACGTGTGCGGCGCGATCGGTCGGACATGCGCCCCAGGGTAGGTGATCGGCGCGACGCGGCGGCGTCACGTCACCGGCGCGGGCGGCTCGACCACCTAGGGTGAGCCAGGTGAGTGAACGAGATCGTGAGCAGCGTCCGCAGGGTTCGAGCCCGTACGACGAGCCGACCGAGACCTTCCGCATGCCGCAGACCCCACCCGGGTCCGACGAGAGCTCGACAGGTGTCCACGGATACCAGCCGTACCGGCGTGACGGTGGCGACGCGGACGGTCACGACGACGCCACGGCAGCCATCCCGGCCGCCGGCGGGCTGTCCGACGCCGCGCCGGAGACCGCACCCAAGACCGCACCCAAGACCACGGCCATCCCGGTCGACCGCGACGCTTTCCATCGCGAGCACAATCGTCGCGCCGCCTATGCCGACGACGACGCGGTCCCCACCTACCGTGCGGACCGGGTCGCCGACCACGACCTCGACGCGGACGCACGCGACACAGACCACATCGACGCCGACGATTCGCAGACCCGGGCGCTCGACACCACCGGTCGCGACGACCTCGACGACCCGGTGTCGGATCGTCGCGCCCGCCGCTTCTCCCGGTCGGGCCGCAGGTCGGATCCCGAGCGGCTCGATCGTGACGCCCTCGACGACGAACTCGTCGCCGCGCAGGCCGCACGCCGCCGGGGTACGACCGATCTGGGATTGCTCGCGCTGCGCGTGGCGGTCGGTCTCATCGCCATGGCGCACGGCGCACAGAAACTGTTCGGCTGGTGGAACGGACCGCGCCTGAGCGGGTTCGAGGACTTCCTCCTCAACGCACCGAACACCAACATCGGGTTCTCGGCCGACGCCGCCAAACCGCTCGCCATCGTCGGCGCGCTGTCGGAGTCACTCGGCGGACTGATGCTCGTACTCGGACTCCTGACCCCCATCGCCGGGTCGGCCGTACTCGGCGTGATGATCATCGCCGCCACCTACAAGGCGACGCTGGCCGGCGGGGTCTGGTTCTTCGCCTCCGGATCGGCGGGACCCGGCATCGAGTACGAACTGTTCCTCGGCATCGCCGCGGCGTCGATCATCCTCGCCGGACCCGGTCGCATCTCCCTGGACTTCGGACGCGGGTGGGCGACGCGGCCGTTCGTGGGGTCGGTCGCGTGGTTGGTGGTCGGCATCGCGGCACCGGTTGCGATCTGGATCCTGTTCAACGGCACCAATCCTTTCCAGTCCCCGGGGAATCCGCCTCTTCGATAGCCCTCCGGGAACGAGTCCGCCCGCGCTCACATCTTGGTCGCCGTGACCACCTTGGCGACCTGCGCGCAGTCGGTGGACGTCGTGGCCGCCACCGATCCCGCGACGTTCTGTGAGCACGCGGCCTTCAGCGCGGCACCGAGGGTCCTGTACGTGGCGTTCGCCGTGAGCAGCGTCTGCGTCGTCCAGTACAACTGGGCCGTCTTCGTGACGCCGATCCCGGTGATCGTCTGGCCGTTGAACGTGGCGCCGTCGGCGATGAGGTACGCGGCCTTGTTGCCCACCGAGCTGTTGTAGTGGACGAACGCGCTCTGGTTGGTGCCCGAATACCAGTTCGTGCCCTTGTAGATCTCCGCCTGCGCGGGCGACGACGAACCGGGACTCCTCATGTTCCGGATCGCTCCGAGGGAACTGCCCTCACCGATCAGCCATCGGTTCGCGGCGGTGTCGTCGGCACTCCCGTTGGTGAGATCGGTCAGCTCGCCGAACACATCGGACATCGACTCGTTGATCGCGCCGGACTCGTTGCGGTACTGCAACCCGTTGACGTTCTGGGTGACGCCGTGCGACAACTCGTGCGCGGTGATGTCGTCGGTGGTGACGCCCTCGCCGTAGGCCATGTGGTCTTCGTCCCAGTAGGCGTTGGTGAAGGGGCACCCCTCCTCCGTGGAACACAGCCGCACGGTGGCGCGCAACGCCTTTCCGCGTCCGTCGCCGGTGTCGGCACCGATGAGATCGGTGAGATCGGCGAGTCCGGTGGTGCGCGAGTAGAACGTCTGGGTGTCGGAGAGGAAGCCGTACACCGAGTTCACGTCGGCCACGGACGACGCGGCCTGTCCCTCGATGCGCGTGGGCGTGAACGGAGACGTGCCGCCACAGTGGGAGTCGCCGGTGCTGGTGGCGGTCGAGATCGCCCGGCGGTTGGCGTCGCAGACCACGCGGTTGAGCGCCTCGGCGGTCAGCGAGATGCTGTCGAGGAACGCGCCGTCCTGTCCGATGAAGGCCAACCACGACTGTTTGGCACCCGCCTTCACCTTCACCCGGTAGGCGGGGACGGCGACGCTGGTGCCGTCTTTGCCGGCCAACGTCGGGTCGTACCAGTTCGCCCGCGCTGCCGAGGCTTTGAGCCTCTCGGGCTTCTTCCCGTAGGTGCTCGCGATCCCGGCGATCGCAGCCGGGACGACCGATGTGGGAACGGCGGTGGTGACGTAGGAACCCGACTTGGCCTGCGCGGTCTCTCCGGTGGCGGCCAGCAGACTTCCCGCGGAGTCCAGCGACTGTGACACGGTCGCGCCGTACACGGGGACGCCGTCGATCACCTGACGCAGACGTACGGTGCTCGCGCTGCCCGTGCGGTAGACCGACTCCACCTTGAGAGTGCCGACATCATCGGCCCGGAAGGTCTTCTGGACACCCTGGGCGTGCTTGTCGGCGGCAGCGTTCGGGTCGGCGGTCGGGGTCGCCAGCCGGAGCGGGGTGTCCGGCGACGCCTGCGCGACCTTGCCGTCGGTCCCGGTGACGACCTCCTTCGGAACCGAGGACAGGTCGTCGCCGGGCGACGACGGCGTGGACGGCGGAGCGGCGAGTGCAGGAGCGGTTCCCACAACGCAGGTGGCGGTGATCGCCACCGCGATCGCGCCGATCCGCAGTCGGGACAGGCCGGATCGCACCGGTGCGTCGGTCGTCCGGTCGGGTGTCGAGCGTGTGCCCACGGCAGAATCCTTCACTGAGACATCGGGAGTCGTCCATACGCCGCGGTTGCGACAAACGGGACGATAACAACTATGTACGCAAAGTAATTAGCGGAGGTCCAGATGTACACATCCCGGTAACGAGCCGGTTCGGACAGGTGAACCATTCACCGACGCGCCCCGGCTCGACGGCGGCGTCGGCCGCGACCCCGTTTCGGGAACGGTCCGGTCCGTTCCCGAGCCCGAGGCAGCCGTCGACTGGCTAGGTTGGAGCCATGGGCGCCGTCGGGGACATCATCGGCCACTACTGGTGGTTGGTGTTCGTCGTGGGCGGGCCCGTGGCCGGTGGTGTGAAGGCCGTCGCCGCGGCCAACGAACGGCGCGCCCAACGACGACTCGAGCGCTACCGCATCAAACAGCAGGCCAAGATCGCGGCGGCACAGGCAAAGGGCGTGGCGCGTGTCGACCGTGAGCAGGACCTGCGGGCGATCACCAGATTGTTGTCCGAACACGACGACACCGACGCCCGCTGGTTCGCCTACGAGACCGACGTGGTCAACCTGCTCGAGTTCCCGATGATCACCGACATGCGCGAGCCGCTCACCGGCGCGTTCCACCGCGCCAAGCGCACCGCCGACTCGCTGCGTCCCGACGCCGCCGAGGACCTCGTCGGTCTGGCCGATGCGCAGGAGGCCTACCGGGTGGCCGTGCACGACTACGCGGTCGCGTTCGACACCGCGGAATCGGAGGCGCGGCGGAGGCGTCGCGGAGACTTCTCCGAACCCGAGCAGCGACGACTCGTGCGCGCACAGGGATTGCTACGGATGGCCATGGACACCGCGTCGACCCCGGCCGAGCGGCAGGCGGCCTACCGCCGCGCGCGTGAGGAGCTCGACGGGTTGGTGTCGTTGCCGACGGTCACCTACGCCCAGCTCGAACGTGTCGTCTCCGGCGAACTGGAGGCGTGAGGGCGTCGATCACTCGCCGCGGACGTCACTCACCGCGGAAGGCGGCCGGGCGCTTCTCGAACACCGCGGTGATGCCCTCGGTGAGATCCTCCGACGGCAGGAACGCCGCGTTCCAGGCCGCGACGTAGCGCAGACCCTCGGTCACCGTCGCCGCGCGCTCACGATCGAGGACGTCCTTGACGCCCTGCACCACCAGCGGCGGGTTCGCCGCGATCTCTGCGGCCGTCGCACGGGCGGCGGCGAGCGCGGCGTCGGCGTCGTCGAGGACGTCGTTCACCAGACCGATCGACGCCGCGCGGGAGGCATCGATGTCCTTGCCGGTGTAGGCCAGTTCCCGCAGGTGACCCTCACCGATGATCGCGGGCAGCCGCTGCAGCGACCCGATGTCGGCCACGATGCCGATCTTGGCCTCGCGCACGCTGAACTTCGCGTCGGCGCTGGCGTAGCGGATGTCGGCCGCCGCGATCAGGTCGACGCCGCCACCGATGCACCATCCCTGGATGGCGGCGATCACGGGCGTGCGGCTGTCGGCGACCGCGGTCACCGAGGCCTGCATCGACTTGACCAGTGTGTGGAAGCGGCTGCGGGGTCCGGCGAGGGCGCGCTCGGCGAGCAGCGGGGCGAAATCGCCACCCATCTCGGCCAGGTCGAGTCCGAACGAGAAGTGCTTGCCCGATGCGGCGAGGACCACCGCCCGCACGTCCGGGTCGGCGTCGAGTTCGGCGAAGACCTGCGGCAGCTCGGTCCAGAAGGCGCGACCCATCGCGTTGCCCTTGCCCGGTCCCAGCAGGGTCACCTGCGCGACGTGGTCGGAGATGTCGACGGAGAACGCTGTCCATTCGGTCATGGGGAGCACCATAGCGAGAGCGCGTCCGCCGTCGTCATCCCCGGGTGAGCACGACCTTGCCGATGACCGAACCCGACTCGGAGCGGGTGTGCGCATCGCGCAGGGTGTCGGGGTCGATGGGCGAGAGCGTGGTGGTCGCCGTGGTCCGGATCTGCCCGGCGTCGACGAGGTCGGCGATCTCGGTGAGGATCCGGTGCTGACTGTCGTCGGTGGGCCGGTACAGCGGCACCGAGAACATGAGCTCCCAGTGCCAGCTCTGCGACCGCGACTTGAGCGGCAGGGTGTCGAGGCCCTCGGGTTCGTCGATCGCGACGACCGCACCGCCGACGGCCATGATCTCGGCGTAGGTCTCGACGTTGCCCTCGGAGTAGGGGGAGAAGATGTGGTCGACGCCGTCGGGAGCGATCGTCGGTACGGCGGTGGACAGCTCGCGCGGGTGCACCACGTGGTGCGCGCCGAGGTCACGCACCCACCGCTCCGACTCGTCGCGACTCGCGGTGGCGATGACGGTGACGTCGGTGAGGGCCCGGGCGAGCTGGATCATCATCGATCCGACCCCGCCGGCGCCGCCGACCACGAGGAGGATGCCCGAACTCTGTGCCGTCAGTCCCAGTCGGGCGAACAGCGATTCGTGGGCGGTGATCGACGTCAACGGCAGGGCGGCGGCGTCACCGAACGACAGCGAGGTGGGTTTGCGGCCGACGATGTGTTCGTCGACGAGCTGGTACTGCGCGTTGCTGCCGGGTCGGTTGATGACGCCGGCGTAGAAGACCTCGTCGCCGACGGCGAAGCGCGACACCGAGTCACCCACCGCGACAACGGTCCCGGCCGCATCGAACCCCAGCACGCGCGGTGCGTCGTCGGCGTCGAAGGACGAGCGCACCTTGTGGTCGACGGGGTTGACCGACACCGCGGCCACCTCCACGAGGAGGTCGTGCTCGCCGATCGGGTCGAGCGGGATCTCGACCTCGACGAACGATTCGGAGGCGTCGACGGGGCCGGGTGCTCGCGCGGCGACCGCACGGGTGGTCGTGGGGATGCTCATCCGTCCACCGTAGCGCCGCCGCCGGTGAGCGGGTCGAGAGTCGTTGCGCCCGGGGTGATCGCAAGCGTTGTCGCGCCGGGCACCGGTCCGTAGAACGATCGACATGCCTCGTCAACTGCACCTCGGTGGATTCCAGATCGCCTCGCACGTCACCCACTCCCACGCCGCATGGCGCCATCCCGGTTCCGATCCGGGCTTCCTGACCCCGGAGTACTACCACCGGATCGGACGCACGCTCGAGCGGGGCACCTTCGATTTCGTCTTCTTCGCCGATCTGTTGGCCACGCCCACCAACTTCGGCAGCGGTATCGACGTGTCGCTGAGCCGCGGCACGCAGGCCAGCGCGACCCTCGACCCCTCGGTGGTCGCGGCCAGCATCGCCGCGGTGACGTCCCGACTCGGTATCGCGATCACCAAGTCGACCACCTACTTCCACCCGTACGAGGTGGCGCGCATCTTCGCCAGCCTCGACCATCTCTCCCGCGGTCGCGTGGCCTGGAACATCGTGACGTCGCTGTCGACCGCCGAAGCGGTGAACTTCGGTGCCACCGAACATCTCGACCACGACCTGCGCTACGTGCGAGCCCAGGAGTTCCTCGAGACCGCGCTCGCGCTGTGGTCGAGCTGGGACGCCGACGCACTGGTGCAGGACAAGGCCAACGGGTTCTTCGCCGATCCGGACAAGGTCCGCGCGATCCATCACGACGGCGACTTCTTCCGCGTGCAGGGCCCGCTCAACGTCCCCCGGTCGCCCCAGGGTCGACCGGTGCTGATCCAGGCCGGGTCATCGGACAAGGGAAAGGATTTCGCCGCGCGGTGGGCCGAGGCGATCTTCGAGATCGACCCGACCCCCGAGGGGCGGCGCGCCTACTACGACGACGTGAAGTCGCGTGCGGTGAACGTCGGTCGGCGACCGGAGGACGTGAAGATCCTGCCGTCGTTCATCCCGTTCGTCGCCGAGACCGCGTCGATCGCCCGGGAGAAGCAGGCGTTCCACAACGAGTTGGCCGATCCGATCTCGGGCCTGATCACCCTGTCGGTGCACACCAACCACGACTTCTCGACCTACGATCTCGACGCGCCGGTGGAGGACATCGCGGTCAGCGGCACCCAGGGGCTGTTCGATGTGGCGCGGCGCCTGTCCGAGCGTGACAACCTCACCCTGCGTGACATCGGCAAGCTCTACGCCCAGGGCGTGCTGCTCCCGCAGTTCGTCGGCACGGCAAGCGATGTCGCCGATGAGATCGAGGCGGGATTCACCGGGGGAGAGGCCGACGGCTACATCCTCTCGGCGGCTCAGTCGCCCGGCACGTTCGACGACTTCGTCGATCACGTCGTCCCGGAGCTACGCCGCCGCGGTCTGTTCCGGACCGAGTACACCTCCGACACCCTGCGCGGGCACCTCGATCTCGCACCCGTGCCCGCACGCGAGACGAACGTGGGGCTCGTCGGCTCGCGCTAGTCGATCACGCTCCGGCTGCGGGCACCAGAATCAGCCTCCGGCTGTGAACACCGATTCAGCCTCCGGCTGTGAACACCGATTCAGCCTCCGGCTGAGACGATCTCGGCCATGTTGCGCTCGGCGAGGGCGGTGATGGTGAGCGACGGGTTCGACGCGCCCGCCGATCCGGGGAGCATCGATCCGTCGAGCGCGTAGAGGTTCCGGTAGCCCTTCACGCGGCCGAAGGAGTCCGACGCGCGACCGAGGGTCGCCCCGCCGCACATGTGACCCCACAGGACGTCGGGTTCGTAGACGACGGCCTCGACCGGGAAATCGGCGTGCGCCGCGAGCTTGTGTCCGATGCGCAGGCAGTTGTCGTCGACGCGGCTGTTGCCGTTGCCCGGCCAGTCGAGGATCACGCGATCGTTCTTCGCGTGGTATTCGAACGTCCCGCGGGTCGGGTCGATGGAGGTGATCCCGGCCTTGAACACCGACGTGTTGGCCTGCGCCAGAACCGGATCGAGGGGGCCCAGGCCGTTCGAGCCGTTCACGACGACGCGGGCGAGCGGACCGGAGGTGTCGTAGAAGGCGACGGTGCCGACCGCCGACTGGGGACCCTTCTTGCTGCGGCCGACGCCGACGTCGATGTTGCCGTTGCCGTTGTTGCCCCAGCCGGCACCGATGTACTCGTTCAGGTTCGGCAGGGTGCCGGTGTCGCGGGCCTTCACCAGCAGACGGTTGGTGCCCAGCGAGCCCGCGGCGAGCACCAGACGGTCGGTGGTCAGCGTGCGGCGCGACAGGACGTCGCCGTAGGGGCTGACGTAGTCGACCTCGAGGACGTAGCGCCCCGACCGCTCCACGTGGATCCCCTGCACCACGTGGCGCGGGTGGATGGTCGCCTTCCCGGTCGCCTCGGCGCGTGGGAGGTAACTGAAGGCCAGCGAGTTCAGCGATCGGTTGGAGTTGTAGGCGGCGCCGGTGATCGTCTGCGGTGCGGCACGACCGGCGATCTCGTCGCGCACGACGTCCCAGTTCCAGTTGCCCTCGGCCTTGTAGGTCGAGTAGCCGGCCGCCTTCGCGACCCGTTCGAAGTCACGCCCGTTGTCGAAGTGGCGGTCGGCGTAGATGTCGTCGGGAACGACCGTCGCCCCGAGACCTGCCATCGCCTTCGGGTACCAGAGGCGGCTCATCTCGTCGTGGTCGACCAGACCGCGGAAGACCGCGTCGAAGCCCTCGCGCCGCGAGGCGACGGTGATGCCGATGTAGATGTTCGATCCACCGCCGACGGCGGCCGCGCAGATCAGGCCCGCGTTGTGGTGCCAGCTGATCTCGGCGAGACCACCGAAGTCGTCGATCCCGGTCATCGCGCCGATCGCCTGGCCGTAGGCCGGGATGGTGAGGGTCGACGGACCCTTCGGGCCCAGCGAGTCGTCGGCGAGTGACTGTGGCGCGTGCCAGTACTGACGGCCGTCGGCGCCGAAGATCTCACGCCGCGGGTCGTGCGGCCACCGGCTGCCACGCTCGAGGACGGTGGTCTGGATCCCCGCCTGCGCCAGACGCAGTGCACTCACCGCGCCGCCGAAACCCGACCCGATGACGATGGCCTCGGAGTGCTGCCGCGGCGCGGGAACCGGGCGGAAGATCTCCGGGACCAGCTTCTCGTAGCGTCCGTACCGGCGGGGCGCCGCCGAGGCGGGACCTGCGAGTGACGTCGCGAGCGACGGGACACCCGCCGCCGCCATCGACGCAGCGGACAGCTTCATGAACGAGCGGCGATCCATAACCGATTCCCCCCACAGGAATGTCTGTTCGCCGCAGTCCCCCCGGGCGAAACCGTTCGGAGCCGGTGCGACCTGGATCTCACCGCTCCACTGCCGCCAACTCGGCGTACAGCATTTGACACCCTACCGTCTCGATCACCGATCCGCGGACGGTGGGAGCGATAGTGTCCCGGAGGTGACCGGTGTGTCCCTTTCGGGGAACGCTCGTCACTTGTCCGGGTCCGTCGGCGAACGGGATTGCTCATGAGTACGTGGCGTCGTTTCCTCTCGCTCCTGATGGTGGGCGGTGTGGCCGCGGGGATGTTCCTCGCCGTTCCGCCGGCCGCTGTCGCCGCGCCGTCGTCCGGAACCGCTGTCGCGCAGCTCGGTTCGGACTTCCGCTTCGGGGTGGCCTCATCGGGTTTCCAGTCCGAGGGCGTCAACCGTGATTCCAACTGGACGCGGTACGGAGCGCGCGGGCAGGTCGCCGAGCCGGTCGGCAACGCCGTCGACTTCTTCCATCGGTACCCCGAGGACATCGCCCACGCCCGGGCGCTGGGGGTGGCCGTCTACCGAGTGTCGGTCGAATGGTCGAGGGTGGAACCCGCGCCGGGCCGCGACGATCCGGCCGCGTGGGCGTTCTACGACAGGGTGATCGGCGGGATCGTGGCCGCCGGGATGACCCCCATGATCACCCTGAACCACTGGGTCCACCCGGGGTGGGAGGTCGACCGGGGCGGGTGGAACCGGCCGGGGATGGCCGACGACCTGATCGGGTTCGCGACGAAAGTGGTCGATCGCTACGCCTGGGCCCGCCCGTCGTGGGTGACGTTCAACGAACCGACCGAGTACGTCCGCCGCGAACTCACCTTCGGCGGCCTCCGCCCGCAGAACGTGAACCGGATGGTCGACGGCATCGTGCGCGCACACCGCACGCTCTACGCCCACATCCATGCCGTGCAGCCCGAGGCGCAGGTCACCTCGAACCTGGCCTACTTCCCGATCCCCGGTGTGCAGGCCTTCCTCGAAGGACTGTTCCCGAGGCGGATGGCGGGCGCGCTCGACGTGATCGGCGTCGACCAGTACTACTCGGTCTCGTTGCTCGATGTCAGCGCCGCCGCGAGCGCGACCGGCGACTTCGCACGCAGTAGCCAGGCGCCCGAAGCGATCTACTACGTCCTACGGCATGTCGCCCGCGAGTTCCCCGGGGTGCCGGTGTACGTGGTGGAGAACGGTCTCGCCACCGACGGCGCCGGGCGCCGCCCCGACGGGTACCGCCGGGCCGATCACCTGCGCGACACCGTGTACTGGATACAACGTGCGGTCGCCGACGGTGTCGACGTCGTCGGGTACAACTACTGGAGTCTCACCGACAACTACGAATGGGGCGACTACACAGCTCATTTCGGCCTCTACACCGTCGACGTCGCCGGTGACCCGTCACTGACCCGCAGGCCGACCCCGGCGGTCGCCGCCTACCGGCAGATCATCGCCGATCGTGGCGTGCCCGCGGGATACCGGCCGACGCGCGCACCGGTGCTGTGCTCTTTCGTCGACGTACCCGACAGCTGCGCGCATCCCGCCGTGGTGCGCTGAGGCTCAGCGCACCTGTCGGACAGCACCTTTGTCGGCCGAGGTCGCCATGGCGGCGTACGCACGCAGCGCGGTGGTGACCTTGCGCTCGCGTTCGGCCCTGGGCTGCCACGGACGCTCGGAGGCCTCCATCTTGGCCCGCCGTTCGAGCAGGACGTCGTCGTCGACGAGGACCTTGAGCGCACGGGTCTTGACGTCGATCAGGATGGGGTCACCGTCCTCGATGAGGCCGATGACGCCGCCGGCCGCGGCCTCGGGGGACACGTGACCCACCGACAGCCCCGACGAGCCGCCGGAGAATCGACCGTCGGTGACCAGGGCACATTTCTTGCCCATGCCCGTGCCCTTCATGAACGCGGTGGGGTGCAGCATCTCCTGCATCCCGGGGCCTCCGGCGGGTCCCTCGTAGCGGACGACGAGGACCTCGCCGGCCTGGATGGTCTTGCTCAGGATCACCTGCACGGCCTCGTCCTGGCTCTCCACGACCCGGGCGGGTCCCTCGAAGTGCCACAGCTCCTCGTCGATGCCCGCGGTCTTGAGCACCGCGCCGTCGGCGGCGACGTTGCCGGTGAGCACGCACAGGCCGCCCTCGGCGGTGTAGGCGTGCTCGAGATCGCGGATGCATCCGCCCGCGGCGTCGGTGTCGAGCGAACTCCACCGATTGTTCGTGGAGAACGGCGTGGTGGTGCGGACGCCGCCCGGGGCCGCGTGGAACAACTCGATCGCCTCGTCGGTGGCGGTGCCACCGCGGATGTCCCAGTCGTCGAGGAAGGACGCCATCGTCGGCGAATGCACCGTGGACGTGGTGTCGTCGAGGAGCCCCGCCCGGCGCAGTTCGCCCAGGATGGCGGGGATTCCGCCGGCCCGGTGCACGTCCTCCATGTGGTAGTCGGAGTTGGGGGAGACCTTGGCCAGGCACGCGACCCGGCGGCTGATGTCGTCGATCACCGACAGATCGAAATCGGCGACCTCGCCCTCCTGCGCTGCGGCGAGGACGTGGAGCACCGTGTTCGTCGATCCGCCCATGGCGACGTCGAGCGCCATGGCGTTGCCGAACGCCGCCGTGGTGGCGATGCTGCGGGGGAGCACCGAGGAATCGTCGTCGCGGTAGAACTTCGTCGCGGCCTCGACGATCACGGTGCCGGCACGGCTGAACAGCGCGCGGCGTGCCTCGTGCGTGGCCAACGTGGAACCGTTGCCCGGCAACGCGAGTCCGAGCGCCTCGGTCAGGCAGTTCATCGAGTTGGCGGTGAACATGCCCGAGCACGATCCGCACGTGGGGCACGCGGCCTCTTCGACGGCCTTGAGCGCCTCGTCGTCGACGGCGTCGTTCGCCGAGGCCGAGATGGTGGTGATCAGATCCGACGACGGGTGCACGACACCGCCCACCGACACCGCCTTGCCGGCCTCCATCGGTCCGCCGGAGACGAAGACCGTCGGCACGTTCAACCGCATGGCGGCGTTGAGCATGCCGGGAGTGATCTTGTCGCAGTTGGAGATACAGACCAGTGCGTCCGCGGTGTGCGCGTTCACCATGTACTCGACGGAGTCGGAGATGATCTCGCGGCTGGGCAGCGAGTACAGCATGCCGTCGTGGCCCATCGCGATGCCGTCGTCGACGGCGATGGTGTGGAACTCGCGCGGCACGCCGCCCGCGGCGCGGACCGCGTCGGCCACGATCTCGCCGACGTCCTTGAGATGCACGTGTCCGGGCACGAACTGGGTATAGGAGTTGGCGATCGCGACGATCGGCTTCCCGAAGTCGTCGTCGGTCATCCCGGTGGCGCGCCACAGGGAGCGTGCGCCGGAGGCGTTGCGTCCGTGAGTGGTGGTGCGTGATCTCAACGGCGGCATGGTGGGACCTCGGTTCGATCGTGGGCGAGCAGGTGCGGGCGGACCCGTGGGCGGGCCTCGCGCGCAGAACAGCCTACGCGCCGTCGCGTGCGGCGTACGGGTCCGGGATCCGGCCCGAGCTGGCCGCGGACAACCGCGGCAGATCCCGGAACGAGATCGCGGGCAGGCGCATTCGCGAGGAGTCGGTCAGCACGGCACGCACCGATCCCCACCGGGGGAACGACAGGCCGTCGAGCTGATCCCAGGTGATCTCCCGTGCGCGGAGAGCGCCGACCGCACGCAGTCCGCTCTCGGTGACCACGGTGCGCAGGCGGAACATCCACACCGCGACGAGGACGGGGACGACGAGCGTCCACCCGAGGTAGGCCAGGGAGGTGCCCGCGAGCACCACCGCGCTGATCATCATCATCACCGGCGCGAAGTAGGCCATCGGCGCGATGCGGAACTGCAGCGGCAGCGTCACGGTGTCCCGTTCGCTGGGACGGCTGGGGGTGGCGTCGTCGGCGACGGTCACCGGCTGGTCGGTGACGGTCTCGCTCTCGCCCTGGTCGGGCCGGTCGTTCTCGGGCACCACGTCATTGTGGCATCCGCGCATGTCGATCCCACTATCTGGGACCGCCTCGAGGGCAAGTTGACTGCCGCGCAGGTCGCGACCTACCTTTGCAGGCGTGATGCACAACGACATTCTCGTACTCGGCCGGCGCGTCAACGCCTGACCGGGATCTCCCGAGACCTCGAACCAAGCATCGACGCGCCACCCTCGACCAGCTGAGAGCTGTCGGGGGTTTTTTGTTGTCCGACTCCATCTCGACCAAGCAGAGGAAAGTGCAGTGAGCGCACCAGCAGCACGTTCCCAGGACGGCGTCTCCCCCTCCGGGGACACCGGGCCCGGGACTCGCGTGGCTCCCACCCCCTTGTCGGCCCGGCCCCGCACCGTCGGTGCCGCGACCGTCGCACCCGAACGTGTCAGCGGCGCCAAGGCCGTGGTGCGTTCCCTCGAGGAACTCGGCGTCGACGTGGTGTTCGGCCTGCCCGGTGGCGCTGTCCTACCCGTCTACGACCCGCTGCTCGACTCGACGAAGGTCCGCCACGTCCTCGTCCGCCACGAGCAGGGAGCCGGACACGCCGCGACCGGATACGCCCAGGTCACCGGCCGTGCCGGCGTCTGCATCGCGACGTCGGGTCCCGGTGCCACCAACCTCATCACGCCGCTCGCCGACGCCCAGATGGACTCGGTGCCCGTCGTCGCGATCACCGGTCAGGTGGGTCGCTCGTTGATCGGGACCGACGCCTTCCAGGAGGCCGACATCACCGGCATCACGATGCCGGTCACCAAGCACAACTTCCTCGTCACCTCCGGCGCCGACATCGCCAAGACCATGGCCGAGGCGTTCTACCTCGCCGAGAGCGGTCGTCCCGGTGCGGTCCTCGTCGACATCCCCAAGGACGTCCTGCAGGCGCAGACCACCTTCTCGTGGCCGCCGCAGATCGACCTGCCCGGATACCGGCCGGTCACCAAGCCGCACGGCAAGCAGGTCCGTGAGGCCGCCCGCATGATCGCGGCGGCCAAGCACCCGGTCCTCTATGTCGGCGGTGGCGTGATCAAGGCCGACGCGTCGGAGGAACTGCTGACGCTCGCGGAGATGACGGGTATCCCGGTCGTCACCACGCTGATGGCCCGGGGCGCGTTCCCCGACAGCCACAACCTGCACCTGGGCATGCCCGGCATGCACGGCACCGTCGCGGCGGTGGCCGGTCTGCAGCGCAGCGACCTGCTGATCACCCTCGGTGCGCGGTTCGACGACCGCGTCACCGGTCAGCTCGACTCGTTCGCGCCCGACGCGAAGGTCATCCACGCCGACATCGATCCCGCCGAGATCGGCAAGAACCGGTTCGCCGACGTGCCGATCGTCGGTGACTGCCGCGCGGTCATCAGTGAACTGATCGAGGCGATCCGCGACGAGCAGGTCACCAGCAACGGCGCCGCCGACCTCACCGAGTGGTGGAGCTACCTCGACGGCATCCGTCGGACCTATCCGCTGAGCTACGACCGACCCGCCGACGGATCGATGTCGCCGGAGTTCGTCATCTCCTCGGTCGGCAAGGCCGCCGGGCCCGACGCGGTCTACTGCGCAGGCGTCGGCCAGCACCAGATGTGGGCCGCGCAGTTCATCTCCTACGAGAAGCCGCGCACGTGGCTCAACTCCGGCGGGCTGGGCACCATGGGTTACGCGGTGCCCGCCGCGATGGGCGCCAAGATGGCCGCACCGGAGAAAGAGGTGTGGGCGGTCGACGGTGACGGGTGCTTCCAGATGACCAACCAGGAGTTGGCGACCTGCGCGATCGAGGGCATCCCCATCAAGGTCGCGCTGATCAACAACGGCAACCTGGGCATGGTCCGTCAGTGGCAGACCCTGTTCTACGACCAGCGCTACTCGAGCACCGATCTCGCCACCCACTCCCGTCGCATCCCCGACTTCGTGAAGCTGGCGGAGGCGTTGGGCTGTGCGGCATTCCGGTGCGAGAACGAGGCCGACGTCGACGACATCATCGCCCAGGCGCGGGCCATCAACGACCGTCCCGTGGTCATCGACTTCATCGTCGGTGCCGACGCGCAGGTGTGGCCGATGGTGGCCGCCGGTACCGGCAACGACGAGATCATGGCGGCCAAGGGAATCCGCCCGTTGTTCGACGACGACGAGTCCGCCTCGGAGTCGATCGACGTCAACGCCGTCGCCGACCCGGCCACCCCGACCACCGGGGGAGCCCGCACGAAGTCCGGAGGAGAGTCGCTGTGAGGACCACCCACACCCTGAGCGTGCTCGTCGAGGACCGTCCCGGTGTTCTCGCGCGCGTCTCGTCGCTGTTCTCGCGTCGCGGCTTCAACATCGAGTCACTCGCCGTCGGACCGACCGAGCTCAAGGGGATCTCGCGGATGACCATCCTGGTCTCCGTCGAGGACTTCCCGCTCGAGCAGGTGACCAAGCAGCTCAACAAGCTGATCAACGTCATCAAGATCGTCGAGCAGGATCCCGACACGTCGGTGTCGCGGGAGCTGATGATGATCAAGGTGCGCGCGGATTCCTCGAGCCGTGCCGACGTCATCGGCGTCGTGGATCTGTTCCGCGCCAAGGTGATCGACGTGTCGACCGAATCGGTGACCATCGAGGCCACCGGCACGTCGGACAAGCTCGAGGCGCTGCTGCGGATGCTCGACCCGTACGGTATCCGCGAGATCGCCCAGTCGGGCGCGGTCGCGCTCGGCCGAGGACCCAAGAGCATCTCGGCCACGCGCTGAGTTTCTCGACCGTGCGGTGACACCGCACGGCACAACCGAACGAGCATCGGTAGGCGATGCCGATCGAAACCGAAGGGAAGTTTTCAGTGGCAGTCGAGATGTTCTACGACGATGACGCCGACCTGTCGATCATCCAGGGCCGCAAGGTCGCTGTGATCGGATACGGCAGCCAGGGACACGCGCACTCGCTGAGCCTGCGTGACTCGGGCGTCGACGTGGCGATCGGTCTCCGCGAGGACAGCAAGTCCCGCGACAAGGCCTCCGAGCAGGGTCTCAAGGTGATGACCGCGGCCGAGGCGGCCAAGTGGGCCGACGTCATCATGCTGCTGGCGCCCGACACCTCGCAGGCGAAGATCTTCACCGACGACATCGCCCCGAACCTCGTCGACGGCAACGCGCTGTTCTTCGGTCACGGACTCAACATCCACTTCGACCTGATCAAGCCGGATGCCTCGATCACCGTGGCGATGGTGGCGCCGAAGGGCCCCGGTCACCTCGTGCGTCGTCAGTTCGTCGACGGCAAGGGCGTGCCCTGCCTCATCGCGGTCGACCAGGACCCGAAGGGCGAGGGCGAGGCCCTCGCGCTTAGCTACGCCGCGGCCATCGGTGGCGCGCGCGCCGGCGTCATCAAGACCACCTTTAAGGAGGAGACCGAGACCGACCTCTTCGGTGAGCAGGCCGTGCTCTGCGGCGGCACCGAGGAGCTCGTCAAGACCGGCTTCGAGGTCATGGTGGAGGCCGGATACGCCCCCGAGATGGCCTACTTCGAGGTGCTCCACGAGCTCAAGCTCATCGTCGACCTCATGTACGAGGGTGGCATCGCCCGCATGAACTACTCGGTGTCGGACACCGCGGAGTTCGGTGGGTACCTCTCGGGCCCGCGCGTCATCGACGACGGCACCAAGGACCGTATGCGCGGGATCCTCAAGGACATCCAGGACGGCACATTCGTCAAGCGCCTCGTCGCCAACGTCGAGAACGGCAATTCGGAGCTCGAGAACCTGCGCCAGCGCAACGCCGAGCACCCCATCGAGGTGACCGGCAAGAAGCTGCGCGACCTCATGAGCTGGGTCGACCGGCCGATCACCGAGACCGCCTGATCCACCTGCTCCACGAAGGCCCCCATTCCCGAACGGGAGTGGGGGCCTTCGCCGTTCCCGCAGTTGGGCACGTAACGACCGCAGTTGGGCACCAAGCGACCGCAGTTGGGCACGTAACGACCGCAGTTGAGCACCTAGCGACCGCAGTTGAGCACCAGTCCGGCTCGGGCCCGACGGGACGTGCCCAACTGGCGGCTTTACGTGCCCAACCGGTGGCCTTACGTGCCCAACCGGCGGAGATGACGAAGGCCCCCAACGGATGTCCGTCGGGGGCCTCGGTCGGTCTGTCACCCCTAGCGGGGCGGGTCAGGTCAGATCGGTCGGTAGTTGTTCACGCCCGACCGCGCCATGGCGTTGAGGATGGGGCCGATGTTCGAGCCGGTCTCGGGTCCGATGCAGGCGGTGAAGTAGTAGGCGTTGACCATGCCGATGAGGCGGTCACCGACGACGACGGGGCTGCCCGAGTCACCCTCGGCGACGCACACGGCGCTGAAGTGCGACTGGTTGTCGGAGAAGAACGTCACACCGCAGGTGCGGCCGGTGGTGCGACCGGTCTTGCACAGCACCGACGGGAACTGGGGGGCCGCGGTCGAGATCGACCGGATGGTGACACCGCCGACCGAGCGCAGGGGGACGACGCGGTTGGCGTCGAACTGGATCACGTCGAAGTCGAGCGGGGTGTTCGAGACGATGATCCGGCCGGCCTGTCCTCGACTCGGGAAGGCCTCGGAGTAGACGGGCTGCCCGACGGTGCCGCAGTGGCCGGCGGTGAGACCGACGAGGCGTCCGGCGGAGTCGCGTCCGATGGTGGTCAGCGTGCAGGCGGCACCGTCGTTGCCGCCCTTGAGGATGACGATGCCCGAGCCGCCGCCGAGGAAGATGTCGGGCTTGGCCGAGGCGGTGCCGGCACCGGCGACCATCAACATCGTCGCTGC
This sequence comes from Williamsia sp. Leaf354, assembly GCF_001424365.1. Classification (NCBI taxonomy): domain Bacteria; kingdom Bacillati; phylum Actinomycetota; class Actinomycetes; order Mycobacteriales; family Nocardiaceae; genus Williamsia; species Williamsia sp. Leaf354. The sequence continues at coordinate 404,670 of NZ_LMPL01000003.1, read as the reverse complement.
TGCCGCGACCGCGAGCAGGGCCGCCAGTTTCTTCACCATTGGTACTCCAGTTCCTCAGTTCGCCCGGTCCGTGGACCGACGCCGATCCGTGGCCGTCGCCGACCAGACCCCACCGATGCACTCGAGTAATCCCGAGCCAAGCGCAATGTATCCGTAACGCCTGTCACACCGCCACTCCGTGACACCCGTACAGGGCGTGGACTCCGGTGTTTTGCCGGTTGCACAGCCCTCTAAGCTGATCGCTGAAGTCGTTCCCGACCACACAGGAGATATCTCGCGTGAGTACAACCGGTCGTCCGATCGTCGTGATCGCCGACAAGCTCGCACCGTCCACCGTCGAGGCACTCGGGGATGACGTGGAGGTGCGGTGGGTCGACGGCCCGGACCGTCCGAAGCTGCTCGAGGCGGTGACCGACGCCGACGCCATCCTGGTGCGCTCGGCCACCACCATCGACGCCGAGGTACTCGCCGCGGCCCCGAAGGTGAAGATCATCGCCCGCGCCGGTGTCGGCCTCGACAACGTCGATGTACCTGCGGCAACGGAGCGCGGGGTGATGGTGGTCAACGCGCCCACCTCCAACATCCACACCGCCGCCGAGCACGCGATCAGCCTCATGTTCGCCGTCGCCCGTCAGATCCCCGCGGCCGACGCGACGCTGCGCGAGCACCAGTGGAAGCGGTCGAGCTTCAACGGCGTCGAGATCTTCGGCAAGACCATCGGTGTGGTCGGCCTGGGCCGTATCGGCCAGCTGGTCGCCGCCCGACTCGCCGCATTCGAGACCGAGATCATCGCCTACGACCCCTACGTGTCCCCCGCGCGCGCAGCACAATTGGGTATCGAATTGGTGTCGCTGGACGAATTGCTCTCCCGAGCCGATCTGTTCACCGTCCACCTGCCCAAGACGCCCGAGACGCTGGGCATGATCGGCACCGCCGAACTGGCCCGCACCAAGCCCGGTGTCATCGTCGTCAACGCCGCCCGCGGCGGCCTGATCGACGAGGCCGCACTGGCCGAGGCCATCAAGTCCGGCCACGTACGCGGCGCCGGGCTCGACGTGTTCGCCACCGAGCCGTGCACCGACAGCCCGCTGTTCGAGCTCCCCGAGGTCGTCGTGACCCCGCACCTGGGTGCCTCCACCTCCGAGGCCCAGGACCGCGCAGGCACCGACGTCGCCAAGAGCGTGCGCCTGGCGCTCGCCGGTCACTTCGTGCCCGACGCGGTCAACATCACCGGCGGTGCCGTCGACGAAGTCGTAGCGCCGTGGTTGGAGCTCTCCCGCAAGCTCGGCGTGCTCGTCGGCGCCATCTCGGGCCAGGTGCCCACGGCCATCACCGTCGACGTGCGCGGTGAGCTCGCCGCGAGCTCGGTCGACATCCTCGGCCTGTCGGCGCTGCGCGGATTGTTCTCGGCGGTGCTCGAGGACCCGATCACCTTCGTCAACGCTCCCGGTGTCGCCGCTGACCGCGGCGTGACCAGCGAGGTCACCACCGCGACCGAGAGCCCGAACCACCGCAGCCTCGTCGACCTGAAGGCCGTGTTCGGTGACGGTTCCACGGTCAACGTCGCCGGCACGCTCAGCGGGCCCAGCGAGGTCGAGAAGATCGTCAACATCAACGGACGCAACTTTGATCTGCGCGCCGAGGGCCGCAACCTAGTCGTGAGCTACGGCGACCAGCCCGGCTCTCTGGGCAAGATCGGCACGTTGCTCGGCAACGCCGGCATCGACATCGCCGCCGCAGGCCTGTCGCAGGACGCCGACGGCAAGGGCGCGACCGTGCTCCTGCGCGTCGACCGTGAGATCCCGTCCGATGTCGTCTCCGCCATCGGTGAATCGGTGTCGGCCACCCTCATCGAGCAGGTGGACCTGTCGTGAAGCTCGCCGTTATCGCCGGCGACGGGATCGGCCCCGAGGTCGTCGGCGAGGCGTTGACCGTCCTCGAGGCCGTGGTCGACGGGGTGTCGACGACCGAGTACGACCTCGGCGCCCGCCGCTACCACCGCACCGGTGAACTGCTCACCGACGACGACCTCGCCTCGATCCGCTCCCACGACGCGATCCTGTTAGGTGCCATCGGCGATCCGTCGGTGCCGCCGGGCATCCTGGAGCGGGGTCTGCTGCTGACGATGCGTTTCGCACTCGACCACCACGTCAACCTGCGCCCGAGTCACCGCTACGACGGTGTCACCTCGCCGCTCGCAGGCGATCCCGACATCGACTTCGTGGTGGTGCGCGAGGGCACCGAGGGCCCGTACACCGGCAACGGTGGCGCCATCCGCGTGGGAACACCGCACGAGGTGGCCACCGAGGTCAGCGTCAACACCCGCTTCGGGATCGAACGCGTGGTCCGCCACGCGTTCGACCTCGCACGTACCCGCCGCAACCATCTGACGCTGGTCCACAAGACCAACGTGCTGTCGTTCGCCGGGTCGATGTGGCAGCGCACCGTCGACGAGGTCGGCGCCGAATACCCCGATGTGACCACCGATTACTGTCACGTCGACGCCGCGACCATCTACATGGTCACCAACCCGGCGCGGTTCGACGTCATCGTCACCGACAACCTGTTCGGCGACATCATCACCGACATCGCCGCGGCGGTCAGCGGCGGGATCGGTCTGGCGGCGTCGGGCAACATCGACGCCACGCGCACCAACCCGTCGATGTTCGAGCCGGTGCACGGCAGCGCGCCCGACATCGCCGGTCAGGGCAAGGCCGATCCGACCGCGGCCATCCTGTCGGTCGCGCTCCTGTTGCGCCACCTCGGTGACACGGGCGCCGCCGACCGGGTCGAGCAGGCGGTCGCCGCGGACCTCGCCACCCGCGGTGACACCGTGTCGTCGACGTCGGAGACCGCCGCCCGCATCCGTGCCCGCCTCTAGCGCAAGCACTCTCGACAACTGAGGAGCCGGGGCGATGCGGTACGGGCAACCGAGCGCGACGGCCTTCGGCGCGGCGCGACACCGCGCGGTGCACCAGGATCTCGACGGTGGTGTCGTGTTCAGCGATCCGCTCGCGTGGGCGATCCTGGGTGTCGACGACCGTGCGCGGATCGTCGAGTCCGCACGGGCTGGGTCGCGACACGGCCTGCGATGGTTCATCGCCGCGCGCCATCGATTCGCCGAGGCGCGGGCGCGCATCGCGACGACCCGCGGCGTCCGACAGGTCGTGGTCCTGGGCGCCGGCCTCGACACGTTCGCCTACCGGCAACCCGACCCGGCGGTCACGGTCTTCGAGGTCGACCATCCGGCGACGGGGGAGTGGAAGCGAGAACGACTGCGGCAGGCGGGGATCGCGATCCCGGCGTCGGTGCGCACGATCGGGGTGGACTTCGAGCGCGACGACCTGATCGCGGCGATGACCGCGGGCGGATTCGCACCCGACGATGCGGCCGTGGTCATGTGGCTCGGTGTCATGCCCTATCTCACGCCCTCTGCGGTCGCGACGACACTGAGGGCGTTCGGTGCCATGGCCGACTGCGAGATCGTCTTCGACTACAGCGCGCCCATCACCGATCCCGATGCCGCGGCGCTCGCCGCCGCGTCCGATCTGCGCGCACGCACCGCGAGTGTGGGTGAGCCACTGTCGGAACCGGTCGCCCCGGCCGAGCTCCACGGGGTGTTGCGCACCGCAGGGTTCACGGTGATCGACGATCTCGACCGGCCGGCGATCCGCCGCATCCTCGGGCTCGAACCGCTCGGCGGATCCGGTGGTGGCCACATCATCTCGGCCCGCACCGGTGAGGTCAGCGCGAAACGACCGTGACGCCAGCCTCTTTCGGTCGCGGTGCGGGATCACGCGGCACCAGCGGCAGGGCGACCAGCGGGGCGAGCGACATCACGGCGAACGCGAGCGGGAACCCCGCCGCACCGATGAGAGCGCCGAACACCGGTGTGGTGGCCGAGGTCGCGAGGAACTGACCGGTGTTCTGCACCGCCAACGCGCGACCGCTCCACGACGGTCCGGCGTACTCGGCGATACCGGTGAAGGCGAGACCGTTGTCGGCGACGGTGATCACCGTCGCGACCACCATGACCGCGGCGGCGACGGGACTCGACACCCAGTCGGTGAGGGCCAGAACGGCACTCGACACCGCGGCGCCCAGGGCGATGACGCGGATCGGTTTCATCCGCGATCCCCACACATCCGACCACCGACCCGCGGCGATCCGGCCGGCCGCGCCGAGCACCTGGCTGACGGTCACCAGCACGCCGGCCGTACCGGGCGCCCAGTGATGCGCGACGATCAGCCACGCGGGGACGAAGGTCCACAGCGTCGATTGCGGGATCACGAGCAGCACGCTCACCGCGTGCACGCGCGGCAGGAACGACGAGGCGCGATAAGGGTTGACGCCCGCACCGACGTCGGTCGCCGTACTCGTCCGGGGCGGATCGACGATCGTGACCGCCACCGCGACCAACCCCGCCAGTGACATCCCCACCGGGACCCACAGGCCTGCGGTCACGTCATGGGCCGCCGAGAGCACCGGGATGGTCAACGCGCACAGCCCGATTCCCAGTGGTTGCGCGGTCTGACGCACTCCCATCGCCGTTCCCCGGCCGCGAGGTGGGAACCAGCCGACGACGATCCGACCGCTCGCACCGTTCGTCGCGGCCGAGGCCATGCCGCCGATCAGGAGCCACGCCGCGAGCACCCCGCGGCCGAGATCGGTGGCTGACGACACCGCGGCGCCGGTGGTCGCGACGACGGTGAGGCCCAACGAGATCAGCAGGATCCTGCGTTCACCGAACCGATCGAGAGCCGCACCCCACGGGATGATCGTCAGCATCAGACCGATCGTGGGCACGGTGGCCAGCGTCGACGCCGCGGCGATCGACATCCCCTCGCCGGTGTGCAGTTCGGGGATGAGGAATCCGACACCGCTGACGGTGCAGGTCGTGGCCATCGCGCCGAGGATCGACGCGACGAGCATGGCCCACCTGCGGGTGGTCGACGGTTCGGTGTCCATCGTGATCGGCCTCCTCTGCTGCGACGATCGGCGTAGTTCTCAAAATGTGGGAAGTACTGCCCACATTCTAATACAGGCGATGCGTCGCCCGTGGGCCGGTCGGACGCGGGCGGTGGGATAGCCTGGTCGTCATGCGTCTAGGTCGAATCGCGAGTCCCGATGGTGTGGCATTCGTCTCCGTGGAGGGTGACGTCGAGGGCGGGGACGCCCGGTGCCGAGAGATCGCCGAACACCCTTTCGGTGTCCCCACCTTCACCGGACGATCCTGGCCACTGTCCGACGTGCGTCTGCTCGCACCGATCCTCGCCAGCAAGGTGGTCTGCATCGGCAAGAACTACGCGGCGCACGCCGCCGAGATGGGTGGGACCGCACCCGAGGACCCGGTGATCTTCATCAAACCGAACACCTCCATCATCGGTCCGCGGGTGGCCATCGCGCGTCCCGCGAGCTCGCAGCGCGTCGACTACGAGGGTGAGCTCGCGATCGTCATCGGACGTCCGTGTCGTGACGTGGCGGCCCGCGACGCCGCGGGGGCCATCCTCGGCTACACCGTGGCCAACGACGTCACCGCGCGCGATCAGCAGCAGGCCGACGGGCAGTGGACCCGCGGCAAGGGATACGACACCTTCTGTCCGCTCGGACCCTGGATCGAGACCGAACTCGACCCCGCCGACCTCGAGATCCGCACCGAACTCGACGGGAAGGTCGTGCAGCGCAGCCGTACGAGCCTGATGGTGCACGACATCGGTGCGATCGTGGAATGGATCTCGGCGGTCATGACGCTGCTGCCGGGCGACGTGATCCTCACCGGCACCCCGGAGGGCATCGGTCCGATGGTCGCCGGCCAGGAGGTCTCGGTCAGCGTCGAGGGGATCGGGACGCTCACCAACCCCGTCGCCGATCGGGGCTGAGCGTGCCACCGACTCCGCCGAGAACCGCTCGTGTGAACGGCATCTCGATCTCCTACGAGGACGCCGGCACCGGACCGGTGGTCGTGATGGTGATGGGGACCGGGAGCCCCGGGCGCGTGTGGAAGGCCCACCAGCAACCCGCGCTCATCCGGGCCGGCCATCGGGTCATCACCTTCGACAACCGCGGGATAGCCCCGTCGAGTGAGTGTGCCGAGGGATTCACCCTCGACGACATGGTCGCCGACACCGCCGCGCTCATCGAACACCTCGGTGTCGGGCCCGTCGCGGTGATCGGCACGTCGCTCGGCGCGCGCATCGTGCAGGAACTCGCCCTCGCGCGGCCCGATCTCGTCCGATGCGCGGCCATGATCGCGACCTACGGACGCAGCGGGACGATGCAGACCGCGATCTCCGCCGGCGAGCGTGAACTGATCGACCGCGACATCACCCTGCCCGACGCCTATCACGCCGCGATCACCGCGCATCTGAACCTCTCGCCGCACACCCTCGTCGACGACGCGCAGGCCCGCGACTGGCTCGACATCATCGAGTTCTCCGGGCAGGCGCGCAGTCCCGGAGTGCGGGCGCAGCTGCAGCTCCACGACGGCGAGGCCGACCGTCTCGAGGCCTACCGCGCTGTCCGGTGTCCGGTGTTGGTCATCGGGTTCGCCGACGATCGCACCCTGCCGCCGCATCTCGCCCGCGAGGTCGCCGACGCGATCGACGGGTCGGAGTACCAGGAGGTCGCCCGGGCGGGCCACTACGGATATCTCGAGCAGCCCGACGAGGTGAACCGGCTGCTGATCGACTTCCTGGGGCGGGCGCTAGCCTAGCGAGCATGTCGACTCCGAGTTCGGTCCGCGTCCGCTTCTGTCCGTCGCCCACCGGGACCCCGCACGTCGGACTGATCCGCACGGCCCTGTTCAACTACGCCCACGCCCGACACACCGACGGCGCCTTCGTGTTCCGCATCGAGGACACCGATGCCGCCCGCGACTCCGAGGAGTCGTACGCGGCACTGCTCGACGCGCTGCGATGGCTGGGGCTGAACTGGGACGAGGGCCCAGAGGTCGGTGGCCCCTATGAGCCCTACCGGCAGTCGTTGCGCGCCGACCTCCATCGCGACGTCGTCGCGCGTCTTCTCGACGCGGGCGAGGCGTACGAGGCGTTCTCCACCGCCGACGAGGTCGAGGCGCGGCACCGCGCCGCCGGTCGCGACCCGAAGCTCGGATACGACAACCACGATCGCGATCTGACCGACGAGCAGCGCGAGGCGTACCGGGCCGACGGGCGCCCCTCGGTGGTGCGGCTGCGGATGCCCGACCACGACATCGTGTTCGACGACCTCGTGCGCGGCACCATCACCGCCCGCGCCGGGTCGGTGCCCGACTTCGCGCTCACCCGCGCCTCGGGTGATCCGCTGTACACACTGGTGAACCCGGTCGACGACGCCGCGATGAAGATCACCCATGTCCTGCGCGGCGAGGACCTGTTGTCGTCGACGCCGCGGCAGATCGCGCTGTACGAGGCGCTCATCCGTATCGGTGTCGCGGAGGCGGTCCCGCAGTTCGGGCACCTGCCGTTCGTGATGGGCGACGGCAACAAGAAGCTCTCCAAGCGTGATCCGCAGTCGAGTCTGTTCCATCATCGTGATCGTGGCTTCATACCCGAAGGTCTGTTGAACTATCTGGCACTGCTCGGTTGGGGCATCGCCGACGACCACGACCTGTTCTCCCTCGACGAGATGATCGCCGCATTCGATGTGCGACAGGTGAACTCGAACCCGGCCCGCTTCGATCTCAAGAAGGCCGAGGCGATCAACGCCGAGCACATCCGTCGACTCGCGCCCGAGGACTTCGCCGCACGGCTGCTCGGCTACCTCGTCGACCGGGGGTTGCTGTCGGCCACCGCCGACACCTCGTCGTTCCCGGTCATCGCCGAGCTGGTGCAGACGCGCATCCAGGTGCTGGGGGATGCCTGGCCGCTGATGTCGTTCCTCTTCACCGCCGACGCCGACCTCACCATCGACGAGGGGTCGGCGGCGAAGAACCTCGGACCCGACGCCGCGCCGGTGCTCGACGCGTCTATCGCCGCCGTCGAGGGCGTGTCGGCGTGGTCGACGTCGGCCATCGAGGAGGCCCTGAAGGCGGCCCTGGTGGAGGGTCTGGAGTTGAAGCCCCGCAAGGCCTTCGGTCCGGTGCGGGTCGCGATCTCCGGATCGCACATCAGCCCACCGCTGTTCGAGTCGATCGAGCTGCTGGGTCGCGAGAGCACACTCGCGCGCCTGCGTTCGGTCCGTGACAGCTTCTGCAGTGGGGCCTGAGCAGCCGGTTTGTGGTTCGGGTGCCCGCCTTTGATACCCTCCTTCTCGGCGCTTTTCGCGGCCACCGCAGGGTTCTGCGGCAGCTTCGAGCGGCCCTACCTTGGGGTATGGTGTAATTGGCAACACAGCGGTTTCTGGTACCGCCATTCTAGGTTCGAGTCCTGGTACCCCAGCGTCGAGCAGATCGGCGAGAATCGATTTTGGTTCTCGACGGTCGCTTCGGTAAAATAGCGGCGACGCTGTCGGGAACGACAGATGTCGGTGCGACAAATGAAGATCCTGGCCCCGTCGTTTAGCGGCCTAGGACGCCGCCCTCTCACGGCGGTAGCGTGGGTTCGAATCCCATCGGGGCTACACAGAGATGACCCCCTCACCAGCGAATGCGGTGAGGGGGTCATTTCGCTTCCATGCGGCCCACCTTCAGACCCGCGCCCGCGATGCGAGCACGGCGCTAGACTGCCGGGCATGCGCAGCCGGTCCGCGGTCACGACTGCGACAACCGTCCTCGCGTTGGCCGCATGGACGGGATTCGCCGGCATCTATGTCTCGTTCGGCAGATTCCTCAGATCCGACACCAGCTGTGACGGTGGTGAGCTGCGGGCGTCCACCTTCGGGACGGTCTACCTCGTCATCGTGGCAGCGGTGTGGATGATCCCGTTCGTCGTACTCGCCGTCAGGAAGCGATCGGTTCCGACAACGGTGCTCGTCGTGGTCGCCGCGATCGTGGGGTCGGCGGTCGTGGTCAGCATCCTCTCCCGCCCGGGCGAGTTCTGCTTCTGACCAGAGTGCGCCGTGCTCCTAGAGCTGGTCCGTGCCTGGCTCCGAATGCGGACTCGAACCACCGTCGTCGTCCGCGCGGCCTGCCGCGTCGATGCTCGTCACGCCGGTCGCGGCGGTCCACAGCAGCGACCCGTGTTCGAAGTCCTGGCGGCGACCACCGGCCCAGGGGTACTCGTTCGACGTCGGGTAGCCCAGGGCGCTGTCCTGCCAGCCGGCCGCCGCGTAGTGATCGCCGATGAGCCCGTGCACGTAGTAGCCGCGCGGCGAACCGTTCTGACGGAACAGGACGCCACCGGCGAACGCCTGCACGCCGCCGCCGGGGAGCACGAGGTGCGGCCACACGGGATACCCGAGCGGACCGCGTTCGAAGTCGTAGTCACCGGCCCACGACTCGAAGAGTCCGCCGTGCGGGATCGGGATCGCGTGGATGCGTCCGTCGGCAGACCTCGGCATCGTCGGCGACCAGTAGATGTGCGCGTGCTCGAATTCCGCGAACCGGCCCCGACCGTCGGGGGTGGTGCGTTCACCGACGGTGATCCGCCGCCCGAGCCAGTTCGCGGCGACCCGCGCCGCCGCGTCGATCTCGTTGACGACCGCCGGGGCTATGCCGCACCGCGCCGCGAACTGGTCGGCCGACAGGCCGTCGGCGGAGTTCATGTCGCAGTTGCCGAACGGGGGAGCGCCCTCGGGTAGCCCGCCGCCGTATCCGCTGCCGTCGGTGTATTGGTGGGCGATCTGGCCCGGCAGGTTCGGATTGCTTCCGTATCCCGCGCCGATCACCTGCAGCCCCGGCGGCCGGGTCCGCCACAGGCCGAAGAAGTCGGCGGCATTGGCGTATCCGATGACGCGGCGGGCGTTGCCGCCGGTGTACTCGACGAGATTCGCGTATGTCCGGTTGATCCAGTCGGATCCGTCGCCGGGCGGGTTGCCGCCCGATTCGACGTCGAGCATCAACACCACCCGCGGATGCAGCCCGCCGGAGGAATCGATCATGTCGCGCAGGGTGTTCGCGGTCTCGAGCCAGTTCGGGCGCACATAGCAGTAGACGATGCCGACCCGGAGACGACCGCTGTCGAGGGAACGGCGCACCCACGCGTAGTTCTGTGCGAATTGGGGATCGCGGAACGTGCCGTCGTTCGATCGGATCGACAGGATCGGATACGGGTAGCTGTCGTCGACCGGGACCTGGAAGTAGGAGACGTCGGCGAAGAGTGTGTCGGTCATGGGTGTCCGCCGATGGTAGGCACCGTCTGTGCCGTACCTGTGAACCCGCTGGTGATCGCGGTCAACGGGTTCGTATCGGCGTCGAGATTTGTACAGTGGGTGGGGGAGTTCGACGAGCTGCACTCGCAGCAGGGGTGGGGTACCGGGGTGGACACATACCGACACAATCACGCCGTGTTCGACGACGAACGCATCGCGGCGGGCTACGAGCGGCTCAACGCCGGCGCCACGCGATTCCTCGACGCCGGGGAACAGCGGGCGCTGGTGACCGTCGCTCCGCGCTGCCGCGGCACCTCGGTCCTCGATGTCGGCGTCGGGGCGGGTCGCACCACGGCGTTGCTCCAGCTGATCAGTGACGACTATCAGGCGATCGACTACTCACCGCGCATGGTGGCGGCGTTCCGCCGCCACCACCCGGATCTGGACTGCCGGGTGGCCGATGCCCGCGATCTCGTCGATGTCGGCGACGGGCGGCACGGCCTGATCCTGTTCAGCAACAACGGCATCGACGCACTGGCCCACGAGGATCGGGTGGGGGTGCTCGGTGAGTTCCGTCGTGTCGTGGCGGCCGACGGCGTGATCGTGTTCTCCACGCTCAACAAGTCCGGCCCGTCGTTCGGGGAGACGCCGTTCCAACTGCGCCGTCCGACGCAGCGGTCGGTGTCGCTGCGCGCATTGGCCGTTCGCGCTCTGCGATGGATGCTCGAGCCGGGCAGCGCCGTCCGGTCGGTGCGGAACTTCCGCGCGCACCGTCGACTCACGGTCGATCACGGCCGGTGGGCGGTGGGACCGCTCGCCGCACACGACTTCGCCCCGGTGGTGCACTTCACCTCGGTGCCCGATCTGCGCGACACGCTGGCCGAGGCCGGGTTGGTGCCGGAGGCGGTCTTCGACGAACGCGGTCAGGCTGTGGACATGGGATCCGAGGACTGCACGGCCGACAGTTTCACGGTCGTCGCGCACGCGGCGTGATGCCCTGGGTCGCGCACGCGGCGTGCAGCCCGGGGGTGCGGCTCAGAGGAACTGGGCGGTGCTGCCGCCGACCGGCATCTCGGGGATGCCGAGTTTGCGGTGATCCCAGCTGCGGGTGCGGATACCGACGACGCGGACCGCGACGCGCTTGTTCATCATCTGATCGACGAACGGCCGCATCTCGTCGGTGTACTCACCGGTGTAGCGCTCCCACACGCTGATCCCGACGCGCAGCAGGGTGTCGGGATCGTCGACGATCTCGGCGTGTCCCTCGATGGCCACGCCCCGCAGGGTGTCGTAGGTGTCGCCGGCCTCCACCATCACCGACACCGCGGGGTCACGTCGGATGTTGACCGCCTTCTGCGACTTGGCCTTGGTCTCGAACCAGATCTCACCGTCGAGCAGCGCGTACCACATCGCGACGAGATGGATCGATCCCGACGCGGAGCGGGTCGCCAGGGTGGCGGTACGACTGCGGCTCAGGAAGTCGGCGACCTCATCGTCTCCCATCACGATCTGTCCGCGCTGATTGCTTCCCACGTCATGACTCCTGCTCGTCGGTCGGCGTGCCCTCGTGGCCCGTCGCGGTCGGTGCTCCGACCATAAACCGTCGAGCCGAGCGACCGTTCGGTCAGGCGTGGGTGAGGCGTTTGTGGATGGCCTCGGCGGCGGCGAGCAGGTCGGCGGCCCAGCGTGATCCCGGGCGGCGCCCCATCCGGTCGATGGGTCCCGACACCGAGATCGCGGCGACGACCTCGCCGGTCGCGTCGCGTACCGGCGCCGAGACGCTCGCGACCCCGGCCTCGCGTTCGCCGGCACTCTGCGCCCATCCGCGTCGGCGGATCTCGAGCAGTCCCCGCTCGCTGAAGGCGCTGTCGGGCACGAGCGCCCGCTGGGTCGCCGGATCGGCCCACGCGAGCAAGACCTTCGCCCCCGAGCCCGCGGTCATGGGCAGGTGGGCACCGACAGGGACGGTGTCACGCAGTCCTGTGGGTGGCTCCATCGCGGCGACGCACACCCTCTGCGTGCCCTCGCGACGATAGAGCTGCACCGATTCGCCGGTGATCTCGCGGAGCCGCGGCAGCACCATCAGCGCGGCCTCGCGCACCGCGTCGCCGGCGTCGGCGGCGAGTTCGGCGAGGGCCGGGCCCGGACACCATCGTCCCGAGGGATCGCGGACCAGCAGTCGATGGGTCTCGAGTCCCATCGCCAGCCGGTGCGCGGTGGCCCGGGGGAGCGCGGTGCGCGCGCAGAGCTCGTTGAGGTTGCAGGGACTCTCGGCGCACGTGCGGAGTACCGCGACCGATTTGTCGAGTACCCCGACGCCGCTGACGACCATGGCGGGACCCGCTTCTACGGCCTCGTCGGATGGGCTAGAATGTCTCACAGGTCGATACTAGACTCCCGAATATTGGTATGGCGAATATGTGTACGGCACAGAACGTGGAGATCACCCGATGAGCACCGAGACGCAGACGAGCGGACCCCGCACCCTGGCCGAGAAGGTATGGGCCGAGCACGTGGTGAGGGCCGGCGAGGCCGACAAGAGCGGGCAGCGCGACCCCGACCTCATCTACATCGATCTGCATCTCGTGCACGAGGTGACGAGCCCCCAGGCGTTCGAGGGTCTGCGCCTCGCGGGTCGGCCGGTGCGTCGTCCCGACCTGACCATCGCCACCGAGGACCACAACGTCCCGACCCTCGACATCGACAAGCCCATCGCCGATCTCGTCTCGCGCACCCAGGTCGACACGCTGCGCAGCAACTGCGAGGAGTTCGGTATCCGGCTGCACCCCATGGGCGATGCCTCCCAGGGGATCGTGCACATCATCGGCCCGCAGCTCGGGTTGACCCAGCCGGGCATGACCGTGGTGTGCGGCGACAGTCACACCTCGACCCACGGCGCGTTCGGCGCGCTGGCCATGGGCATCGGCACCTCCGAGGTCGAGCACGTGCTCGCCACCCAGACCCTGTCGTTGCGTCCCTTCAAGACCATGGCCATCACCGTCGACGGTGAGCTGCCGGTCGGGGTGACGAGCAAGGACCTCATCCTCGCCATCATCGCGACCATCGGTACCGGCGGCGGTCAGGGACACGTCCTGGAGTACCGCGGTCCCGCCATCGAGAAGTTGTCGATGGAGGCGCGGATGACCATCTGCAACATGTCGATCGAGGCCGGTGCGCGGGCGGGGATGATCGCGCCCGACGAGACCACCTACGAGTACCTGAAGGGCCGTCCGCACGCCCCGCAGGGCGACGACTGGGACGCCGCAGTCGCGCACTGGGATTCGCTGCGGACCGATCCGGGCGCGACGTACGACGCCGAGGTCCACATCGACGCGTCCACGTTGACCCCCTTCGTCACCTGGGGGACCAACCCCGGACAGGGTCTGCCCCTGGGGGCGTCGGTGCCCGACCCGGCCGAGATCGCCGACGAGTCCGCGGCGTCCTCGGCGGAGAAGGCGCTGGCCTACATGGACCTGACCCCCGGGACACCGTTGCGCGACATCGCCATCGACACCGTCTTCGTGGGGTCGTGCACCAACGGGCGCATCGAGGACCTCCGCGAGGTCGCGGGGATCCTCGAGGGCCACACCATCGCCGAGGGCATGCGGATGCTGGTGGTGCCGGGCTCGATGCAGGTGCGGGCGCAGGCCGAATCCGAGGGCCTCGGTGACATCTTCACCGCGGCCGGCGCCGAATGGCGGCAGGCCGGCTGCTCGATGTGTCTGGGCATGAACCCCGACCAGCTGGCCCCGGGCGAGCGGTGTGCCTCCACCTCCAACCGCAACTTCGAGGGCAGGCAGGGCAAGGGCGGCCGCACCCACCTGGTGTCGCCGGCCGTCGCCGCCGCGACCGCCATCCGCGGGCGCCTCTCGGCCCCTGCCGATCTGAACGCCTGACCAACTCCCGCGCTGCGCGCCGCGCCGCGCACGCCCCCAGAAGCGAGGTAACGATGGACGCCTTCACCACCCACACCGGAATCGGTGTGCCGCTGCGCCGCAGCAATGTCGACACCGACCAGATCATCCCCGCGGTCTACCTCAAGCGCGTGACCCGAACGGGTTTCGAGGACGGCCTGTTCGCCGCCTGGCGCAACGACCCGGATTTCATCCTGAACAACGAACCGTGGTCGCGCGGCTCGGTCCTCGTGGCGGGTCCGGATTTCGGTACCGGCTCGTCCCGTGAGCATGCCGTGTGGGCACTCTCGGACTTCGGATTCCGAGTCGTCATCTCGTCACGATTCGCCGACATCTTTCGCGGGAACGCCGGAAAAGCGGGTCTTCTCGCCGCCCAGGTCGAGCAATCCGATGTCGAATTGATCTGGAAAAGGCTCGAGGAAACGCCCGGGACGGAAATCACGGTCAGCCTTGAGGATCGAACCGTGGCCGTTGGTGACCTGGTGGTGCGCTTTGGGATTGACGACTACACGCGATGGCGTCTGATGGAGGGTCTCGACGACATCGGACTGACATTACGCCAGGTAGAAGCCATTTCCGAGTACGAAAAGGTAAGGCCCCATTGGAAACCTGCGACGCTCTGACAGCGTCGCAGAACCGCGTATCGTATGTCGTCTAACGACATTGCGCCTCGCCACGCCGAAATTCATTGTCGCGAGGACGTGGAACTTTTCGTTCTCGACGTTTACCGTGTGCTGTAGCTGGCTCAACGTGAGCCATCGGAGCTTGCGGAGGTTGATTCAATGAACAAGGCAGAACTCATCGAGGTGCTGACAGACAAGTTGGGCACCGATCGGAAGACGGCGACCGACGCCGTCGAGCACGTGGTCGACACGATCGTTCGTGCGGTGAACAAGGGTGAGAGCGTGACGATCACCGGATTCGGTGTCTTCGAGAAGCGCAAGCGCGCCGCTCGCGTCGCCCGTAATCCGCGCACCGGCGAGACCGTGAAGGTGCGGCCCACCTCGGTGCCGGCGTTCCGTCCCGGAGCCCAGTTCAAGGCCGTCGTCGCCGGCAAGCAGAAGCTGAGCGCGACCGGTCCCGCGGTCAAGCGCGGCAGTGGCGCGACCACAACCGCGACCAAGACCGCAGCGAAGAAGGCCCCGGCCAAGAAGGCCGCGCCCGCGAAGAAGGCTGCCCCCGCGAAGAAGACGGTCGCGAAGAAGACCGCTCCGGTGAAGAAGGCCGTCGCGAAGAAGACCGCTCCGGTGAAGAAGGCCGTCGCGAAGAAGACCGCTCCGGTCAAGAAGACGGTCGCGAAGAAGACCGCTCCGGTGAAGAAGGCCGTCGCGAAGAAGACCGCTCCGGTCAAGAAGGCCGCCGCGAAGAAGGCTCCGGCCCGCAAGGCCCGCGCACGCTGATATCTCGCTGCGCGACGCACGACGCACACGACCCCCGACGGACTTCCCACCGTCGGGGGTCGTGTCGTCTGTAGGGGAGTCCGGTTCAGCGCAGGGGGTTGTCCACGTGGTCGACCGCGACGATGGCGTCACCGGACATCGAGATGGCCCACATGCTCGCCTTGCGGTTGCGTGTCCGGGGGAGCGACACGTCGTGGCCGTCGGTCCACGCCGCGAGCAGAGGCGGAATCACCTTGCCCTGGCTGCAGATCACCGGCACCACCGAACGGTCCGCGGCGATCTCCCGAAGGCGCGTCAGGGCCGCGTCCGGGTCGTCGCGGTAGGCCTCCTCCGACAGCGCCGGCTCCACACGGATCGGGGCGTCGAGACGACGGGCCAGAGGCTCGACCGTCTGCAGGCACCGGGTGCGGTCGGCGGCGTGGATGTCGTCGGCGCCGAACATCAGGAACTGGTCGACGAGGAGCTGCGCCTGCGTACGCCCCACGGGTTCGAGCGGCCGCAGCCGGTCGTCGCCACGGTAGCGGGCCGAGCGGCCGGCCTTCGCGTGGCGCACCACGAGCACGGTGTGCAGATCGGCGGGCAGACGACTGAACTCCGACAGCACCTTTCGGTCGGCCCGGAAACTGCACCGATCGCGTGCGCGGGGGATCGACAACCACTCGACGGCGTCGACCTCGTCGTTGACGGCGAATTCGCCTGCGACGCATCTCGCCGACCAGTAGTGGACATGCTTGCGCCCGGACGACGAGGCGAGGTCGTAGTCGACCTTCGCGAGCCGTCGGCCGAGCGCGACGGTGTAGCCGGTCTCCTCGGCGATCTCACGGACCGCCGCGGCGACGAACGTCTCACCCGGCTCGAGCTTCCCCTTGGGCAGGGTCCAGTCGTCGTAACGGGGGCGGTGGATGACCGCCACCTCGAGTCCGGCCCCGTCGTTCTCGGCTCTCCCCTTGCCGGATCCGGTGTGTCGCCACACCACCCCTCCGGCGGCGTAGACCAGTTTCTTCTGCGATGTCATCGTCTCGGTTGTCCGCTCGTGGCTCGCGTGGGCAGACGGCGCTAGGACGCTGTGTCGGCCCGGTTGTGGTGACGACGCGTCAGCTGCTGCTGATGATCGCGTACGTCCTCCCCGGCCGCCGGCGAGGCCGTCCACCGTCCGTTGGACTCCAGCACCCAGCATCGGGTGGTCGGATCCAGTGCGGAGGAGAAGATCTCACCGAGTTCACGGGTCAGGCGCTGATCGCGGACCTGAGCCATCACCTCGATGCGACGGTCGAGGTTGCGGTGCATCATGTCCGCGCTGCCGATCCAGTACTCCTCGAGGGCCCCGAAGTGCAGGATCCGGGAGTGCTCGAGGAACTGCCCGAGAATCGACCGCACCGTGATGGTCTCGCTGACACCGGGCATACCCGGTCGCAGCGCACAGATCCCGCGCACCACGACATCGACGGGCACACCGGCCTGCGACGCCCGGTAGAGCGCGTCGATGACCTGCTCGTCGACCAGGGCGTTGGCCTTCAACTGGATCCGCGCCCGCTCGTCGCCCGCGAGGTGGCGCTCGATCTCGAGGTTGATGCGCGCGATGATGCCGCGGCGCACGCCGTGCGGCGCCACCAACAGGTTGCGGTACTCGTGCTTGCGTGAGTAGCCGGTCAACGTGTTGAACAGGTCGGTGAGATCGGCACCGATGTCCGGGGCGGCGGTGAACAGGCCCACGTCCTCGTAGAGCCGCGCGGTCTTCGGGTTGTAGTTGCCCGTACCGATGTGGCAGTAGCGGCGGATCGTCGACCCCTCGCGGCGGACCACGAGGCATGTCTTGCAGTGGGTCTTGAGGCCCACGAGTCCGTACACGACGTGTACGCCGGCCTGCTCGAGCTGACGGGCCCACTTGATGTTGGCCTGTTCGTCGAAGCGTGCCTTGATCTCCACGAGCGCCACGACCTGCTTGCCCGCCTCGGCGGCGTCGATGAGGGCGTTGACGATCGGGGAGTCACCCGAGGTGCGGTAGAGGGTCTGCTTGATGGCCAGCACCTGCGGATCCGACGCCGCCTGCTCGATGAACCGCTGCACGCTGGTGGAGAACGAGTCGTACGGGTGGTGCACGAGGACGTCGCCCTCACGCAGGGTGGAGAACACACTCTTGGGGGTCTCGCGCTCACCGAAGGCCGGGTGCGTCGCGGGGACGAACGGCCGGTCCTTGAGCGCGGGACGGTCGAGGCCGAACACCTGGAACAGGCACGACAGATCCAGCAGGCCGGGCACCTCGATGACGTCGGCGGGGTCGACGTCGAGCTCACGCAGCAACAGCTCGAGCATGTGCTCGCTCATGTCGTCGGCGACCTCGAGACGCACCGGCGAACCGAAGCGGCGCCGGGCCAGTTCACGTTCGAGGGCCTGCAGCAGGTCCTCGTCGCGGTCCTCCTCGACCTCGAAATCGGCGTTGCGCGTGATGCGGAAGACGTGGTGCTCGACGATCTCCATCCCGGGGAACAGGTGCTCGAGGTTCGCCGCGATGAGCGTCTCCATCGGCAGCAGGATGGTGCGCGGCGTGCCGTTGTCGTCCTGCGGCGGCATGAGCTTGCCGACCTCGACGAAGCGACTCACGTTGTCGGGCACCTTCACACGGGCGAAGTGTTCGCCTCCCTCGGTGACGTCCTTGACGGTCACGGCGAGGTTCAGGCTCAGGCCGCTGATGTAAGGGAAGGGGTGCGCGGGGTCGACCGCGAGCGGGGTCAGGACCGGGAACACCTCCTCGTGGAAGTACTCCGACATGCGTGCCCGCTCGTCGGCGGTCAGCTCGTCCCACGACATCACGTGGATGTTGTTGTCCGCCAATGCCGGACGCACGGAGTCGAGGAACACCCGCGCGTGGCGTTCGGCGATGGTCTGGGTACGTCGGGCGATCTTCGACAGCTGCTCGCGGGGCGACAACCCGTCGGCCGACCGGACCGACAGTCCTGTCTCGTCACGTCGTTTCAGCCCGGCGACGCGGACCATGAAGAACTCGTCGAGGTTCGAGGCGAAGATCGCGAGGAACTTCGCCCGGTCGAGCAGGGGCAGCGAGGTGTCCTCGGCGAGGGCCAGGACCCGGGAGTTGAAATCGAGCCAACTCAGTTCGCGGTTGAGGTAGCGGTCGTCGGGGAGGTCGGCCGCCTCGTCGGGCAACAGGGTCGCCGCCGGCGGTGCCGCGGGAAGGGTCGACGCCTCCATCGACTCCTCGGTGACCCCGTCGGTCGGTGCGGGCGGCGGGGGCGAGACGTCGGTGCCCGGCGCCCCGTCGGTGTGCGTGCTGTCGGTGTGCATGCTTTCCGGGGAACTCACGCGACCATCATGACGCATGAGGGGTTGGTGTCGCGCCCAGGGACGACAGCGATCCGTCGTCGAGGACTCGTGCGGTGGCCGTCCCGACGCCCAGGGCGCGGGCGACGTGGAGGTCGTCGACGGTGTCGACGTCGGCGCGGAGGTCCGGCCACCGGTCCGGATCGCCGTCGGTCAGGTCGACCGCACCCCCGGCGCGGTGGGCGGCCGCCGAGTCGAGACCGAAACGTGTCGTCACGTCGGCGTTGTCGGACAGGATCAGCATGGCGGTGCCCGTCCCCGACCGGTCGGGGACGAAGGAGCGGGAGTGTGCGGTCGACATCGCGAGCACCTCACGGAGATGGTCGGTGCGCGCCGTCGGCAGGTCGGCCTGCAGGACGATGACCCGGGTGCCGGGCGTGCGACCGGACGCGGCGGCGATGCCGCGGGCGAAGGCACGGTTCAGCGGGCCCCCGTCGCGTGCGGACACATCGTGGGCCGCGGGATGGGCGCCCCCGTCGTCGACGGCGCGGGCCCCGAGATCGGCGGCGGCGGCGGCCACGGTCGCATCCGGCGTCACCACGACCACGTCGTCGACGCCGGCCGCACGCGCCGCGACCACGGTGTCGGCCATCATCGCGAGGACGAGGTCGCGTCGCGCCGCCGCCGACAGCACCGGCGACAACCGTGACTTCGCATCGGTCAGGTCTTTGACCGCCAGCACCGCGGCCAGCCCACGACCGCCCGCGCCCGCACCGGCCGACGCGCCGAGCGGGTCGGGCCGCGTGGCCGGACGCCGATCCTGCATCCGCCCATGATGCGACGTCGGCGGTGCGCGGCGAGCACTAGGGTGGTGCGCGAGTGGCGCGGCACCGTGCCGCGGGGTCGCCAGACGAGGAGGTCGCGACGTGCGTGCAGCGGTGATGGGTTCGGGATCGTGGGGCACCGCGATGGCCGCGGTGCTCTGCGACGCGGGCACGCCGACCGTGCTGTGGGCACGCCGACCGGAGCTGGCCGCGAGGATCACCGACGACCACGTCAACCCCGACTACCTTCCCGGGATAGACCTGCCCGCATCGCTGTCGGCGGTCAGCTCGGCCCGCGACGCGCTCGACGGTGCCGATCTGGTGGTGTGCGCCGTCCCGTCACAGTCGTTGCGCGCCAACCTGGCCGGGTGGCGGGACCAGATCGGTCCCGACGCCACGCTGCTGTCGTTGGCGAAAGGCGTGGAGAGCGACACCCTCAAGCGGATGACCGAGGTCATAGTGGAGGTGACCGGAGCCGGTGCCGATCGCGTCGCGGTGCTGAGCGGTCCGAACCTGGCGCGCGAGGTCGCGCAACGTCAGCCCGCCGCGACGGTGATCGCGTGCACCGACGAGGAGCGGGCGCAGCGGGTCCAGGATGCCTGCAGCACCGCGTACTTCCGGCCGTACACCAACACCGACGTCGTCGGCTGCGAGATCGGCGGTGCGGTCAAGAACGTGATCGCCCTCGCCTGCGGGATGGCGTCGGGAGCCGGACTCGGCGAGAACACCCTCGCCTCGATCATCACGCGCGGGTTGGCCGAGACCATCCGACTCGGTGAGGCACTCGGCGCGCGCGCCGAGACCTTCGCCGGTCTGGCCGGTGTCGGCGATCTCGTCGCCACCTGCTCCTCGCCTCTGTCGCGCAACCGATCGTTCGGTTCCCGACTGGGCGAGGGTCGCAGTCTCGTCGAGGCGCAGGAGGCGACGAACGGTCAGGTCGCCGAGGGCGTGAAATCGTGCTCGTCGGTGCGGGCGCTCGCCGCGGCCCACGACGTGGAGATGCCGCTCACCGACGCGGTGCACCGCGTGTGCCACGACGGACTCGGCGTGCGCGACGCGATCGTCGCGCTGCTCAGTCGGTCGACGAAACCCGAATAACGCCCGTTCGTCGTCGACGACCGGGCCGGGGGCGACAGGTCAGGACCCGAGGTCGATCGACGCGCGGGGCAGGATCCGGTCGAGGATCCGCGAGGTGTCGGCGATCGGGCCGTTCCCGGAGTTGCTGGGAAGCCACAGCGCCACATACGGGCGGTGGTCGACCGCGACCCACAGCGTTCCCGTGGCGTCGGGGTCGCCGCTGCCGGTGGCGAACCACTGGACGGGGTCGACGACCTGCAGGGCGGAGGTCGGCGCGAGATCGGTCGGTCGGTCGACCCCGCACCGCAGCTGCACGGGACCGGCGGCGTCGCCGGTCGGCTGCCACTGCACGAGTCCGCCGGATTCAGAGCGGTCGTCGAAACCGGCGAAGGTCGCGGGCAGTGCGGCGATGAGCTTCGCGCAGTCCGGTTCGGCGGACTGCGGTGCGGCGGCCGACGCCAACGGCAGCGAGTCGCCCGAGGAGTCGGTACGGAACGCCGCGATGGCGATGAACAGCACGATCACCATCACCGGGATGGTGACGAGGGTCGCGATGAGGGCGGGGCTGCGGCGACCGGTGGAGTCGCTCACGAGGGCCGCGCGTCGGTGACCACCGGGCAGGTCAGGGTGCGGGTGATGCCGTCGACCCGTTGGATCTGCGGGACCACCGCGGACGCGAGATGGGCGGCGTCGTCGGTGTCGACGCGGACGATCACGTCGTAGGGACCCGACACCTCCTCCGAGGATGCGACACCGTCGATCTCGGCGATGGACTTCGCGGCCTGGGCGGCCCGGCCCACCTCGGTCTGGATCAGGATGAACGCCGCGACCATGACCTTCCCTTCGTCGGTGTCGATGCCCGCAACGGCGGCCGATCGACCACCCCACGTGGGGTGGATCGAACCGCGGTCGCGGGTCACCCACCCTCGCGGGCGCTGAATAGACTGGCCCATTGTCACCGACAACCCGGCCGGTGCGCGAATCGCAGACCGGAGGGCACGCGGTGGTGGGATCGGGTGAAACCGCTGCGCAACGGGCTGTCGACGGCGTCGCCGGCGATGCCGGGCCGACCGTGGCCGACCTCGGCGAACGCGCGCTCATCGAGCGGTTGACCGCGGTCGCCCGACGGGCCGCACCGTCGGATGACGGTCACGGCGACGTGGTCGTCGTGGGCCCGGGTGACGATGCGGCGGTGCTCGACCTCGCCGGTTCCCTGGTCATCAGCACCGACAGCCTGGTGCAGGACAGGCATTTTCGGCTCGAATGGTCGACGCCCGAGCAAATCGGGGCCCGCGCGGCGGTCCAGAGCTGCGCCGACATCGCCGCCATGGGTGCGCGCAGCGTGGGCATCGTCGTGTCCATCGCGTGTCCGCCCACGACCCCCGCCGCCGTGGTCCTCGGCATCGATCAGGGCATGAACGACGTCGCCGCGGAGTTCGGCGCCCGTGTCGTCGGCGGCGACCTCGTGGCGGCCGGTGAGATGGTGGTGACCGTCACCGTCTTCGGCACCACCGACGGCCGCCCGCCCGTGCGGCTCGCCGGCGCCGCGGTGGGTCAGATCGTCGCGGTCAGCGGCCCGCTGGGATCGTCGGCGGCCGGGTTGGCGCTCCTCGACGCTGGCAACACCGATTTCCCGGAACTGGTTGCCGCACATCGTGTACCGGTCGTCGACCTCCGTCAGGGACCGGTCGCCGCAGACGCCGGTGCGCGGGCGATGACCGATGTGTCCGACGGCCTGGTCGACGAGCTGGAGACCATGGCGGCGGCGAGCGGGGTCGCCCTCGAGATCGACACCGCCGTCATCCCTGCGCATCCGCAGCTACGAGCCGCCGCCGATGCGGTCGGCGCCGACCCGATCCGATGGCAACTCGGCGGGGGAGAGGACCACCAACTGCTCGCCACCTTCGACGGCGCACCGCCGGCCGGTTGGACGGCGATCGGTGCGGTGGTCGCCCCCGGCAACGGACCCCGCGTGCGGGTCGACGGCGCACCCACCGGGGTCCGCGGATGGCAGAGCTTCTGACTGTTCCCCGCGACGGTCCGGATAGATTGGCCCGGTGGCCATCTACGCACTCGACGACCGTGTCCCCGAACTCGCCGACGACGCCTACGTCCATCCCGACGCGACCGTGATCGGTGCGGTGAAGCTCGGCCCCGGGGTGTCGGTGTGGCCCGGAGCGGTGTTGCGCGGCGACTACGGCACCATCACCATCGGCGCGATGACGAACATCCAGGACGGCACCGTCATCCACTGCACACCCATTCACCCGACGGTGATCGGCGAGCGCTGCGTCGTGGGGCACAACGCGCACGTCGAGGGCGCGACGGTGGGTGACAACTGCCTCATCGCGTCGGGATCGGTGGTCCTCAACGGCGCCACGGTCGGCGACGGTGCGATCGTCGGCGCGGGCGCGGTGGTGCCGTTCGACTTCGCGGTGCCGTCGCGGGCGATGGCGCTCGGTGTCCCGGCGAAGATCCGTGCCGGATTCGAGGTCGCCGAGGGCCACGTCGATCTTAACGTGGAGATGTATCACCACAACGCGCAACACTTCCGCGAGCATCTTCGGCGGATCGACTGATGGCGCCGGAGTCGTCGTCGGGTCGGCCCCTGGCCGAGCTCGTCGACCCCGGATGGGCGCAGGCACTCGCGCCGGTGGCCGACACCATCACCGACATGGGGCGGTTCCTGCGCGACGAGCTCGCCGCCGGACGCCGCTACCTCCCGCCGGGCGATCAGGTGCTGCGCGCGTTCACCGCCCCGATGGACGACATCCGCGTGCTGATAGTGGGTCAGGACCCCTACCCGACCCCGGGACACGCTGTGGGACTGAGCTTCTCGGTGTCACCCGAGACGAAACCCGTTCCGCGCTCGTTGAACAACATCTTCACCGAGTACTGCGACGACCTCGGGTTCCCGCGTCCCACCTCCGGCGACCTGTCGCCCTGGAGTCGTTCCGGGGTGTTGTTGCTCAACCGCGTCCTCACCGTGGCGCCCGGCTCACCGGCCTCGCATCGCGGGAAGGGGTGGGAGGCGGTCACCGAACGCGCGATCACTGCACTGGTCGAACGGGATGCACCGCTCGTCGCGATCCTGTGGGGCAAAGACGCGGCATCGCTGCAGCAGTGGATGCCGGGAGTGCCCGCGATCACCTCGGCGCACCCGTCGCCGATGTCGGCGAGCCGAGGGTTCTTCGGATCGAAGCCGTTCTCCCGCGCGAACGCCGCGCTGGCCGAACTGGGGGCCGAACCGGTGGACTGGCGACTGCTTTGAGGCGGTCTGTAGTGGTCTCAGCGTGCGGTGAAGTCGGGGCGGCGCTTCTCGACGAATGCGTCCACCCCTTCGATGCCCTCACGACCGCCGGCGAGGGCGGAGATCGACGCGGCCTCGGCCGCGAGCTGATCGGCGAGCTGCGCGGTGGCGCCGTCGGCGAGTAGTCGTCGCGCGGCGCGCAGAGCCGACCGGGGACCGGCGGCGAGGCGCGTGGCGACCTCGATTGCGGTCGGCACGACGTCGTCGTCGGAGCCGACGACCTGCGACAGGAGGCCCATCTCGAGCGCGTCGGGCGCGGTGATGACGGCGTCGGTGAGGATCAGGCGACGCGCTCGGGCCGCGCCGACGATGCGCGGCAGCGCCCACGTCATGCCGCCGTCGGGCGACAGACCGATACCGGGATAGGCCGCCCGCAGCGAGGTCCCCGGACCACCGATCGCGATGTCGGAGTGGCAGACGATGCTCATGCCCGCACCGGCCGCCCAGCCGCGTACGGCGGCGACCACCGGGGTGTCGGCATCGGCGAGGGCGAGGAGGAGACCGTGGAATCGATCGGCGAGCGCCGCGATGAACGTGGACCGGTCGGGTGCCGCGGCGAACGACCGCACGTCACCGCCGGCACAGAAGTTGGCGCCCGGTCCGTACAGGAGGACGGCGCCGACATCGAGGGACCCGGCGGCCACCTGCCGCAGTGCTGCGGTGCCCTGGTCGAGTCCGTCGGGGTCGAGGGCGTTGCCGCCGCGTTCGGTCGAGATCCGGACATGCAGAACCCCGTCGACGACGCGCGCGAGGTCGCGGTCGACGGGGTCGCTGTCCGGGGAGGTCATGGGTGACCTCGGTCAGCCGCGCACGACCTTGCCGGCCTTCAGGCACGACGTGCACACGTTCAGACGCTTCCGGTTACCCGGGGCGACCTGTGCGCGGACGGTCTGGATGTTGGGATTCCAGCGTCGGTTGGTACGGCGGTGCGAGTGGGAGACCGACTTGCCGAAGCCGGGGCCCTTGGCGCAGACGTCACAGACGGCAGCCATCGTCGAACTCCTCAAGTGTGGGAACAAAGGGTGGTGTCGGTGCGCGGCGACATGCGTCGAAACGGCCTCACGACAACCCTGCAAGGATAGCCGCATGAACGCGATCGGGCCAAATGACGCCGAGGCACGCGCACCGCGCGGTGCGGCGCCGACCGGCGCTCCCTCCGACTCGGTGGCCGGCGCGTCCGGTGGCCGGTCGACCCCGATGGACCCGCGGCTGCTGCGCGACTGGGCCGACGAGTGCGTGCGGGGCCTCACCGCGGTGCGCGGTGAGATCAACGACCTGAACGTGTTCCCGATCCCCGATTCCGACACCGGCAGCAACATGCTGCACACCATGACCGCGGCCGCGGCGGCCTGCGCGGACGCCCCGGCCGACGCCGGCGCGCCGGAGGTCCTGCGCCGGGCCGCCGACGGCGCCGTCGGGCAGGCCCGCGGCAACTCCGGGATCATCCTGTCGCAGGTGCTGCTGGGTCTCGCCGACGCGGCCGGTATCGACGCCGTCGACGGTCACGTGTCCTTCAACCGGCTGTGGACCTCGGGGCTCGGTCTCGCCGCACTGGCCGCGACCCGCGCGGTGAGCGAGCCCCGCGAGGGCACCGTCCTGACGCTGCTCCGGACGGCCGCGGCGGCAGCGGTCGCGGTGGCCGACTCGACTCCCGCCGATCTGGCCCGCGCCGTCGCCGACACCTGCGCCGACGACCTGGAACGGACCACCGAACAGCTGCCCGAGCTGGCCCGCGCCGGTGTCGTCGACGCGGGTGGCCGCGGTCTGCTGGTGCTCTTCGACTCGATGGTCAAGGTGCTGACCGGGGTCTCGGCGCAACGCCGGCGCTACCAGGGGGTGCTCGCCGGCGGCGGCGATCCGATCGGTCATGCGCCGTCGGGCGACGGGTGCGATGCCGTCGGCTCCGACATGGACTACGAGGTCATGTACATGCTCGGCGGTGCGGTCGCCGACCGGATCCCGGTGCTGCGGTCGACGTTGGAGACGCTCGGCGACGCGGTCGTCATCGTCGGTGACAGCTCCCAGTCGACCGGCGAACGGTTCTCGGTGCACGTCCACACCGACGATCCCGGCGCCGCCGTGGAGGCCGGTCTCGTCGCGGGTGACGTCGCCGACATCCGGATCAGCTGCTTCGTGCTCGACGCCCACCGGGCGGCCACCGGTCCCGACGACCGACTGCCGAGTCGTCATCGCGGGGTCGTCGCGGTGGTCACCGGCGACGGTGCCGCGGAACTGTTCTCCGACGCGGGAGCGCGCGTGGTGCGTGCCGACGACGGCCTCGACGCCGCGACACTCGCCCGCGCGATCGTCGATCTCGACGCCGCCCACGTCGTCGTGATGGCCAACGGCGCGATCCCGGCGCAAGACCTCGTGACCGTGGCCGCCGACGCGCGGTCGGCGCATCGGGCGGTGGTGTTCCTGCCGACGCTGTCGATGGTGCAGTGTCTCTCGGCGCTGGCCGTGCACGACCTGTCGGCCGACGCCGACGCCGATGCCTACGCGATGGCCGAGGCGGCGGCCTCGACCCGACGCGGCTCGGTGACCACGGCCACCGAACCGGCGCTGACGCTCGCGGGAACGTGTGAGCCGGGAGATCTGTTGGGACTCATCGGGGTCGACGTGCTCGTGATCGGGCCCGACCAGCTCGCCGCGGCCACCGCCCTGGTCGACCTCATGCTCGGCACCGGCGGTGAACTCGTCACCGTGCTGGCCGGCGCCGACATCGGCACCGATGTCCTCGACGGCCTCGAACGCCATGTCGCCACGGCGCATCCCGGCGTCGAGTTCGTCTCGTTCGCCTCGGGACAGGCCGGTGAGGTGCTGCAGGTGGGGGTCGAATGAGCGCGCGTACCGACGATCCGTTGAGCGGTCTGCTCGGGGACGCGAAGGCCGCGACCTTCGCCGAGGAGATCGGCGTGCACACCGTCGGTGAGCTGATCCGCTACATCCCGCACCGCTACGTCAAACAGGGCCAGCTCTCCGCGCAGTCGCGACCCGAGGCCGGCGAATGGGTGACGCTGGTGGCGCGTGTGGAGAAGGCGGACATGCGGTCGATGAAGTCCCGCAAGGGAAAGATGCTGGTGGTCAAGGCGACCGACGGATCACAGTCGTTCAGCGTCACCTTCTTCAATCCCTATGCGATCGCCCGCGCGTTGACCCCCGGTGTGCGGATGATGGTCGCCGGCACGGTCGGTTACTTCAACAACACCATGCAGCTGACCCACCCGAACTGGATGGTGTTGCCCGACGAGGCCGGCGGTGTCGACTCGGTCGGGTCGGCGATGATGCTGTCGATGGCGGGCGACGCCGCGACGTCCTCGCCGACCGACGCCACCGATCCCGCCGACCTCGGTGAGTTCGACCGCCCGTTCATCCCGGTCTATCCGGCCACGAAAGCTCTGCAGACATGGGACATCTGGCGGGCGGTCCGCTCTGCGCTCGACGCCGTCGACACCGTCGAGGACCCGCTGTCGGACGCCGAACGCGACGCGCGCGGCCTCATCGCCGCCGATGCGGCGTTACGGGCCATCCACCTGCCCGAGACCTCCGACGAGATCGACGCCGCCCGAACACGTCTGACGTTCGACGAGGCACTCGCCCTGCAGGTGGCGTTGGCGCGGCGGCGTTTCGCCGACTCCGGACGTACCGGTCCCACCTGCGATCACGTCGAGCACGGGCTCGAGGACGCGCTGCGGGCGCGGCTGCCGTTCACCCTCACCGACGGCCAGCAGACCGTCATCGGTGAGATCTGCGATCAACTGGGGTCGGGGGAGCCGATGAGTCGGCTCCTGCAGGGCGAGGTGGGGTCGGGCAAGACCCTGGTCGCGCTGCTGTGCATGCTCCGCATGATCGACAACGGCTACCAGTGCGCGCTGCTGGCGCCGACCGAAGTGCTTGCTGCCCAACACCATCGGACGCTGACGACGATGCTGGGTGGGCTCGCGCGGGCCGGCGAACTCGACGCCGAGGATCCCGCGACGCGTGTGACCCTGCTGACCGGCTCGATGAAGACCGCCGGCAAACGCGCGGCGTTGCTCGAGGCCGTCACGGGCACCGCCGGGATCGTCATCGGCACCCACGCACTGCTCGAGGACCGGGTGGACTTCTTCAACCTCGGCCTCGTCGTCGTCGACGAGCAGCATCGCTTCGGCGTGGAGCAGCGCGACACCCTGCGCTCGCGCCGCCGCGACGACCTCGTCCCGCACATGCTGGTGATGACCGCGACCCCGATCCCCCGGACGGTCGCGATGACGGTCTACGGCGATCTCGACACCTCGACACTGCGCGAACTGCCGGCGGGGCGCCGTGCGATCACCACCAACGTGGTGCCGCAGTACCTGCCGAAGTTCGAGAGCCGACTCTGGGAGGTCGTCGACGAGGAGGTCACCGCGGGCCGACAGGTCTACGTCGTCTGTTCGCGGATCGGCGACGACGGCACCGCGGCGGGCGCGAAGTCGGAGGAACGCGAACAGCGGGGACAGGGGATGCCCACCCGCTCGGCGGTGGAGATGTTCGCCGAGATCACCTCCGGACCCCTGGGCCGCCACCGCGTCGAACTCCTGCACGGTCGCCTCCCCGCCGACGAGAAGACCGGGGTGATGGACGCGTTCACCCGTGGCGAGATCGACATCCTCGTCTCGACCACGGTCGTCGAGGTCGGTGTCGACGTGGCGAACGCGACCACGATGGTGATCGTCGACGCCGAGCGGTTCGGGGTGAGCCAGCTCCACCAGCTCCGCGGTCGCGTGGGCCGCGGTGGGCTGCCCGGTCGGTGCTTCCTGCGGACCGCCACGAAAGCTGGTTCGCCGGCGATGGAACGGTTGAGGGCCGTCGAGGCGTCCAATGACGGATTCGAACTCGCTCGGATCGATCTGATCGCACGCAGGGAAGGAGACGTCCTCGGTGCCCTGCAGTCCGGAGAGTCGTCCTCGCTGCGGTTCCTCTCGCTCATCGACGACGTCGACGTCATCGCCGATGCGCGGGTGTTGGCCGCGGAGATCGTGCCCGGCGACATCACGTTGGCCCGGCACCGTCCGCTGGCCCTGCTCGTCGAGTCGGTCCTCGGACCGTCACGCGCGGCGTTCCTCGCCAAACCCTGACGGCGCTTCCCGGCACATCTGCGACCGGCGTGCGCAGGCGATGCGGTGACCGGGGCGATGGCACTGTCGGTGCGGGCATGGACGACCCTCATCGCGTGGGTGGCGGTCACGGTGACCGTCGCCGTCATCGCGGTGTGGCCCACGCGGCCACCGATGCCGCACCGCGACGTCGCCGCGGTGCGGGTCGCCCTGGCCGCGGTTCCGGTGGTGGCACACCGGGCCCGCCCGGAGCACTACGACCGCGCGGCGTTCGGGACGGCCTGGGCCGACGGATCCGACGCCCAGGACGCCGGCAACGGCTGCGACACCCGCAACGACATCCTCGACCGCGATCTCCGCGACAAGACCTACGTCGAGGTCGCGTCGTGTCCCCGGGCGGTCGGCAGCGGTGAACTGCGCAGCCCGTACACCGGCGAGTGGATCGACTTCCGGCGCGGACGCGGCAGCGGCGCCGACGTCCAGATCGACCACATCGTCCCGCTGTCCTACGCCTGGGACATGGGCGCGGCAGGCTGGGACGCCTCGACCCGCCTGCGGTTCGCCAACGACCCCGCCAACCTCGTCGCGGTCGACGGGGACTCGAACCAGGACAAGAGCGACTCGCCGCCGTCCGCGTGGATGCCGCGGCGGACGTCGTTCGCCTGCCAGTACGCGGTGCAGTTCGTCACCGTCCTCGTGACCTACCGGCTGTCGGTCGACGCGGGTTCGGTCCCGGTGCTGCGTCGGTCACTCGACCGCTGCTGACCGGCGGTGATGGCCCCGCGTTAGGCTGGTCCGATGAGCGCACCCACCGCCGACGCCGCGGTCGCCCGCCCGACGAGTCCGTCCGCGACGACCCCGTCGGCGGCCGGGGATGCGATCACCGCCGCGGTCCACGCCGCGGCCGGCGCGGCGAAGGCGGCCGCGCGTGTGCTCGCCCGCCAGACCACCACCACGAAGAACGGCGTGTTGCTCGCCGCGGCCGACGAACTGCTCGCACGGACCGCCGAGATCCTCGCCGCGAACGCCGAGGACATCGACCGCGCCCGTGCGAGCGGGACCGCCGACAGCCTGCTCGACCGACTCCGACTGACCGAGGCGCGGGTGGTGGCCATCGCCGACGGTCTGCGTCAGGTCGCGACACTGCCCGACCCCGTCGGCGACGTCGTGACGGGCAAGACACTGCCGAACGGGTTGATGCTGCGACAGGTCCGGGTGCCGCTCGGGGTCATCGGCATGGTCTACGAGGCGCGCCCGAACGTGACCGTCGACGCCTTCGGCATCGCCCTGAAATCGGGGAACGCCGTGGTGCTGCGCGGATCGTCGTCGGCGGCGCGGTCGAACGCCGCCCTGGTGGGCATCCTGCGCGAGGTGCTCATCCGCGCAGGCCTTCCCGCCGACATCGTGTCGCTCCTGTCGTCCGACGACCGCGCCAGCGTGACCGCCCTCATCCGGGCCCGCGGGCTCGTCGACGTCGTGATCCCCCGTGGCGGAGCAGGTCTCATCGAGGCCGTCGTCCGCGACGCGACCGTCCCCACGATCGAGACCGGGACCGGCAACTGCCACGTCTACGTCGCGGCATCAGCCGATCTCGACGTCGCCGAGAGCATCGTCGTCAACTCCAAGACCCGGCGGCCCAGCGTCTGCAACACCGCCGAGACCGTGCTGATCGACGCCGCCGTCGCCGATGTCGCACTGCCGCGGCTCGTCTCGGCGCTGCAGGCGCACGGCGTGGTGATCCACGGCGACGAACCGGGCATGGAACCGGCCGGCGACGCCGACTGGTCCGAGGAGTACCTGTCCCTCGACATCGCCGTGAAGGTGGTCGCCGGGATCGACGAGGCGATCGCCCACATCGATCGCTACGGTACCGGCCACACCGAGGCCGTGGTCACCACCGATCTCGCGGTGGCGACCGAGTTCACCGACCGGGTCGACGCCGCGGCGGTCATGGTCAACGCGTCGACGGCGTTCACCGACGGCGAGCAGTTCGGCTTCGGCGCCGAGATCGGCATCTCCACACAGAAACTGCACGCCCGGGGCCCGATGGGTCTGCCCGAACTCACCTCCACCAAGTGGATCGTGTGGGGCCAGGGACAGACGCGCCCGTGACCGACACCTCCGCCCCCACGACACCGCCCGGGCTCGGCGGTCCGGCCGTGTCGCCGGTTTTCACCGACACCGACGACGTCCGCACCCGGCTCGCCGCGACGGGATATCTCGCCGACACCGCCACCGCGACCGCGGTGTTCCTCGCCGATCGTCTCGGCAAGCCGTTGCTCGTCGAGGGGCCGGCCGGCGTCGGCAAGACCGAACTGGCGCGGGCGATCTCGCAGACGTCGGCCGCCGAGCTCGTTCGGTTGCAGTGCTACGAGGGCATCGACGAGGCCCGCGCGCTCTACGAGTGGAACCACGCCAAGCAGATCCTGCACATCCAGTCGACGGGGCAACGAGGCTGGGACGAGACCAAAGCCGACATCTTCTCCGCGGAGTTCCTGCTGCCACGGCCGTTGTTGCGTGCCATCTCCCGCACCGACCCGACCGTGCTGCTGATCGACGAGGTCGACAAGGCCGACGTCGACGTCGAGGGCCTGCTCCTCGAGGTGCTCAGCGACTTCGCGGTGACGATCCCCGAGATGGGAACCGTTGCCGCGGTGCGCCGTCCGATCGTGCTGCTGACCTCGAACGCGACCCGCGAACTCTCCGAGGCACTCAAGCGTCGCTGTCTGTACCTCTACATCGACTTCCCCGACGCTGCGCGCGAGCGGGAGATCCTGGCGTCACGGGTACCGGCCCTGTCGGACTCGATCGCGCGGGAGATGATCCGCGTGATCGGGGTGCTGCGGTCACTCGATCTCCGCAAGAAGCCGTCGGTGGCCGAGACCATCGACTGGGGCAACACGTTGCTGGCGTTGGGGATCGGGGAGAAGCCGCGCGGGCGGCTCGACGACGAGATCCTCAGTCGCACGCTGGGGGTCGTTCTCAAGCACCGCCCCGACCTCAAGGCCGCGGCGGCGGAGTTGAAGCTCGACCGATGACGTCGCCCCTCGTCGGTCGCCGCCGCGGTGGACCGCGTCGCGGTGACGCGGGGGCCCACCTCGTCGACCACCTCACCGGGTTCGTCGACGACCTGCGCGACCGGGGGATCGTGGTGGGTCCGGCGTCGCTGATCGACGCCGCGTGTGCCACCGAGGTGCTGGACCTGCTCGACCGCAACGGGTTCCGCGAGGGTCTGGCGTGCACGCTCGTCACCGACCACACCCAACGCCCGGTCTTCGACGCGGTGTTCGACCTCTGGTTCCCCCTCGGGACCGGCACCCGCACCACCGATCTCGAACTGCCCACCGACGACACCGGCGCGGTCGACATCGATGCGGTGCGCGAGATGGTCGCCGAGATGCTCGCCGACGGCGACGCGGAGAACGACGGACGTCTGGCGCAGCTGATCTCGCTGATCGTCGATCAGATCGGCGGCTACCGATCCACGCGGGGCGACGCGTTCTCGACCTATCAGGCGATGTCGTCGATCCGGCCGCAGACCCTCATCGCGCGCATCGCCGCGGCCATGGCGGCGGCGTCCGGTGACGATGCCGACGGTGGTGTCGGACCACGCTATCGGCGTTCGGCCGCCGACCGTGTGAATCGCTTCGGGGACCTGGTGTCGGAGGAGACGCGACGCCGCATGACCGAGCGGTCGGGCCGGGAGCGGGTGGGGGAGTACGCCGTCCCGACCCTGCCCGAGAACATCGCGTTCCTCTCGGCCGGTCGTGCGGAGATGATCGAACTGCGCCGTACCGTCGACCCGCTCGCCCGGCTGCTCGCCGCGAAGCTCGAGACGCGGCGCCGTCGGGCCCGGCGCGGAGTCGTCGACATCCGCAAGACCCTGCGGGCCTCGATGTCGACCGGCGGCGTCCCCATCGACCTCACCTACCGCCGCCCCCGTCCCGGCCGACCCGAACTGGTCATCCTGTGCGACGTGTCGGGCTCGGTCTCGGGTTTCTCGCAGTTCACACTGCAGCTGGTCCACGCGCTGCGTCAGCATTTCTCCGCGGTGCGGGTGTTCGCGTTCGTCGACACCGTCGACGAGGTGACCGACTACTTCAGCAGGCGTCCCGACGACATCGACATCTCCACCGCCGTCACCGAGATGCTGCACAACGCCCGGCTGATCACCCGCGACGGTCATTCCGACTACGGACACGCCCTGGCCGGGTTCGTCGACGACCACATCGAGTCGCTCACCCACCGCGGCGCGCTGCTCGTCCTCGGTGACGGTCGCAACAACTACCACGACCCCCGGTTCGCGGCGCTGCGCACGTTGGTCGACCGCGCCCGTCATGCCTACTGGCTCAACCCGGAATCCGAGTCTCTCTGGGACACCGGTGATTCGGTCGCCCAGGACTACTCGACCATCATCGAGATGCACGAATGCCGCAACGCGCGCCAGTTGGCGCAGGTCATCGCCGACCTGCTGCCGGTCTGAGCGTGTCGGTTCCCCCGGTTGGCGGGCACGTAGACTCCGCAGACATGCCCGAGATCCGTCCGACCGCACCGGTCGAGTCGACCGCACCGGTCGGCGCACTCCGACGACGACGGGTCGGCGTGATGGGCGGCACCTTCGACCCCATCCACAACGGGCACCTCGTCGCCGCGAACGAGGTCGCCGACCGGTTCGATCTCGACGAGGTCATCTTCGTCCCCACCGGACGTCCGTGGCAGAAGTTGTCCGACGAGCAGGCGGTGCGCCAGGGCGAGAGCACGGTGGTCCCCGTGGTCAGCCCGGCCGAGGATCGCTACCTGATGACCGTCATCGCGACCGCGGCCAATCCGCGGTTCTCGGTGAGCCGGGTCGACATCGAACGCCAGGGCGACACCTACACCGTCGACACCCTGCGCGACCTCAGTCGACTGCACCCCGATTCCGACCTCTACTTCATCACCGGCGCCGACGCGCTCAGCTCGATCCTGACCTGGCACGACTGGGAGGAACTCTTCGCGCTGGCGCGATTCGTCGGCGTCAGCCGCCCGGGGTACGAACTCGGTGCCGCGCATCTGGGCACGCACCTCGAGACGTTGTCGCCGGACGCTCTGCACCTCATCGAGGTGCCGGCGTTGGCGATCTCGTCCACCGACTGTCGCGACCGCGCGGCGCAGGGGCGGCCCGTCTGGTACCTCGTACCCGACGGTGTCGTGCAGTACATCACCAAGCGGCGTCTCTACCGCGTGCCGCGCCCCGAGTCGCGCGGGGTGTCGGGCCCGTCGGCCGATCCCGACGGTGCCGTCCACCCCTCGGCCGTGCACCCCGCGACGGCCGACCCCACCGATGCACCCCGGGATGGGGACACGTTCCCCGCCACCGAACAAACGTCTTCGAGAGGACACCTGTGACAGCCACACCCGAGGCGCTCGCGATGGCGAAGGTCGCCGCCGACGCCGCCTCCGACAAGCTCGCCGAGAACGTCACGATCA
Source organism: Williamsia sp. Leaf354 (assembly GCF_001424365.1). Classification (NCBI taxonomy): domain Bacteria; kingdom Bacillati; phylum Actinomycetota; class Actinomycetes; order Mycobacteriales; family Nocardiaceae; genus Williamsia; species Williamsia sp. Leaf354. The sequence goes on along the minus strand of NZ_LMPL01000003.1, from coordinate 370,137 downwards.
TCGACGTCTCCGAGCAGCTCGTCATCACCGATCTGTTCGTGATCGCCTCGGCGGGCAACGAACGTCAGGTGGGCGCCATCGTCGACGCGGTCGAGGAGAAGCTCCGCGAGGTCGGACACAAGCCGCTGCGTCGCGAGGGTGCCCGCGAGGGCCGTTGGACGCTGCTCGACTACTCCGAGATCGTCGTCCACATCCAGCACAGCGAGGAGCGCGAGTTTTACGCCCTCGACAGCCTGTGGAAGGACTGCCCGGTGGTCGACCCCGAGACCCTCGCGTGAGCGGACCCGACACCGGGGACAGTTCTGTCGAGCGGATGACCCCCGTGGTCCGTCGCTTGATCCTGTTGCGCCACGGGCAGACCGACTACAACGCCGCGAGCCGGATGCAGGGTCAGCTCGACACCGACCTGTCCGAGGTGGGCGTCGCCCAGGCGCGCGCGGCGGCCCGGGTGCTCGCCAAGCGGTCCCCGCGTCAGATCATCTCCTCGGACCTGAGGCGCGCCCACGACACCGCGAAGGCGCTGGCCGACGTCGTCGGCCTCCCGATCTCCACCGACCAGCGGCTGCGGGAGACGCACCTGGGCGACTGGCAGGGCCTGACCCATCACGAGGTCGACGATGCGATGCCCGGCGCCCGACGCGACTGGCGTGACGACTCGACGTGGCGTCCGCCGCAGGGCGAGAGCCGGGTCGACGTCGCCGAGCGCTCCATCCCGGTGGTGACCGAACTCGTCGCGGACCTCCCCGACTGGGGCAGTGGTCCCGATGCGGACAACCCTGTGGTGCTCGTCGCGCACGGTGGGGTCATCGCGGCCATGACGGCCGGCCTCCTGGGCCTCCCGCAGCGGTCGTGGCCGGTCTTCGGTGGCCTCGCCAACACCAGCTGGGTGCAGCTCAGCGGCCACGGTGACGCACCGACCTGGCGTCTGGACGTGTGGAACGCCTCGGCGGAGATCGCCGACGCCGCCGTGCAGTGACGGCCGTGCGATGACGGCACAGGCCAGAGGTGGCGACAGCATGCTGGTGCTGTCGGACTCCCTCGCCTACTACGGACCCGAGGGCGGATTGCCCGCCGATGATCCGCGCATCTGGCCGACCATCGCCGCCGAGGGTGTCGGGCTGCGGTCGGAGCTCTTCGGTCGGATCGGGTGGACCACCCGTGACGTGTGGTGGGCGATCACCCAGGATCCGCGGATCTGGGCGGCGATCCCGACAGCTCGTGTGGTGGTGATCGCGATCGGCGGCATGGACACGTTGCCCTCGCCGCTGCCGACCGCGGTGCGCGAGCAGATCCGCTACCTGCGACCGTCGTGGCTGCGACAGGCGGTACGTGCCGCGTACGGCCGGCTGCAGCCGCTGTTGTCGCCGCTCGGCTGGCCCGTGGCGTTGCCGGCGCCGGTGACCGTGGAGTACCTCGAGAAGATCCGGTCGGCGTTGGCGATGGTGCGTCCCGACCTGCCGGTCATCCTGTGTCTGCCCTCGACGCACAGCAGCCCGTACTACGGGTTCGTGCACAGCGCCCGCGCCCGTCACACCAGCGCGATGCGACGGTGGGCGGCCGACCATGCGATGCCGACGGTCGACTTCTATCCGGTGACGGCGGCGCATTTCGCCGCCGAGGACCGCGCCGCCGGACCGGTGGCGATGATCGCCGCCGACCACAACCCCGACGGCATCCACTGGGGCTTCGCGTGCCACACCGCGATCGGTGCCCTCGTGACCGACGCCGTGCGCGATGCGACGGGTGACGATCGAACCGTCTCGGCACCGCCGACACCTCGCTGATCCCCGCCCCCTACGCTGGGCGGCGTGACCGTGGTGGTGGTGACCGATTCCTCGGCGCGGTTACCCGCGCCGATCCGTCAGCACTACGACATCCGTCAGGTCCCGCTGCACGTGATGAACGGCGACCTCGATCTGTCCGAGGACATCGACGACATCGGTCCCGAGATCTACAACGATCCGACCACCACCACCTCCGGTGCCGTGCCCGCCGATCTGGCCGCCGCGTTCGACCAGGCGGTCGCCGACAGCGGTGACGACGGTGTCGTGGCGGTGCTGATGAGCAGGCGACTGAGCGGTACGTGGGGTTCGGCGCGGGTGGCCGCGGAGAAATTCCCGGGCCGGGTTCGTGTGGTCGACTCGCGGTCGGTGGGTCTTGCAGTGGGGTTCGCGGCCATCGCCGCGGCGCAGGCCGCTGCCGCGGGCGCGGACCTCGATCGCGTCTACGAGGCAGCCATCCGCGCCGGCTCCACCAGCGAGACCCTGCTCTGCGTCGCGCAACTCGACAACCTGCGCGCGAGCGGTCGGATCGGTGCGGCGACGAAGCTCTTCGGGTCGGCGCTGTCGATCAAGCCGGTGCTGCGGGTGGTCGACGGCACGCTCGTGGTCGCCGAACGGCAACGCACCCTGAGCAAGGCGGTCACCAAACTCGTCGACGCCGCCATCGCCGCGACCCACCGTCGCCCCGCCACGATCGGCGTACTGCACTGTGAGGCACCCGAGGCCGCCGCCGACATCGTGGCCCGGATCAGTGAACGGGTGCGCACCGTCTCGGTCATCACCTCCGACATGGGGCCGGTGCTGAGCAGCCACGTCGGCAGCGGCGCGGTGGGTGTCGTGATCAGCACCGAGCTCGATCCGGTCGAGGGGTACGAGACCCCGGCCTGACCGATCCGTCCACAGCTGCGTGGTCATCCACAGCTGCGGCGGTCGCGTCGGGTCATGAACGCTCCGGATCGACGCGGTGGTCCTAGCGTCGTGCCATGGCACTCAGCTCCCGGTCTCCGCGTGGCGGCGATGGTCTCGCGCGCCTGCAGTCTCCCGCCGCGCCCTGGGCGAGGTTGGGTGACGACGTGGTGTCGGGCCCCGATCTCGACCTCGACGACCCCGATCGCGTCACCGACTGGCCGCTCGGACCCGACGACCTGACGCGGCAGCCCGATGGCGAGTTCGACACGCCCGACCGCGCGCCGTCACCCCGCTGGGATCAGCCGGCGACGCCGCGGTGGCTCGACCCGACCCTGGACCTCGACGCCGACACCTCGCCCGCCACACCACGGTCCCGGCCCCGAGGTCGGCGTCGCCGTGGGTTGCTGATGGCGCCGCCGGCGGCGATCGCGCTCGTGGTCGTCGGCGTGCTCGCGTGCGTGGTCACCGTCTACACGGTCGTCTCCGGCTCGTCGGACGACGTCCCGACGGTCGTCGCGTTCCCGTCCAGTGCGGGGGCGGCCGCACCGTCCGGTCGGACCACCGCGGGTGACGCCGCCCAGAATCCCTCGCGCACAGCACGATCCTCTCCGACCGACGCGCCCACCGCCGGCGGCGCGGCCATGGTGGTGAGTGTCGTGGGCCTCGTGCGGACGCCGGGTCTGGTGCACCTGTCGACGACCGCCCGCATCGCCGACGCCATCGCCGCGGCCGGTGGTGGCCGCCCGGGAGCCGACCTCCTGAGCCTGAACATGGCGCAACCGGTGCGCGACGGAGACCAGATCCTCGTCGGGTTCGCCGACCCGTCGGGCGGCACGCGACTGCGCAGTGCGGTGGTGTCGGGCGGTGGTGCGTCGTCACCCGCGACGCCCGGTGATCGGTCGCCGACGGCCACGGCGGGAACGGCGCCGTCCGTGGGCGCCGGGTCGGGCGCATCGGGGTCGGCGGGAACCGTGGACCTCAACACCGCCGACGAGGCGGCGCTGGACACCCTGCCCGGCGTCGGGCCGGTCACCGCGGCGTCGATCATCGAATGGCGAACGCGCAACGGACGGTTCACTTCCGTCGACCAGCTCGCCGAGGTCGACGGCATCGGTCCGGGACGTCTCGCCAAGCTGCGTGACCGAGTCACCGTCGGCGCGGGGTGACGACCGACTCCGACCGCTCGTCGTCTCCGGAGACCGCGCCCGCGGTCACCGACCTCCGGTTGATCGCCCCGGCCGTGGGGTGCTGGGCCGTCACGGTGATCGGGGTCGTCGCCGCACCCGTCGTGACCGGGTCGGTCGCCGCGGTCTGTGGGATCGTCGCGGGGGTGGGCGCGGTGGCTGTCCGCCGCGGCGGTCTGCGACCGGCGGTGGCGGAGGTGGTGCTGATCCTCGTCGCCACCGCGGGCATCACCGCCGGATTCGGGACGGCGATCACGATCCGCGCGACGTATGTCGCGGCAAGCCCCATGGCCGCACCAGAACTCCTCGGCCACAAGGTGACCGCCGTGATGACCGTCGTCGACGACGCCCGGACCCTGCGTGGTCCGGGACCACCCCGGGTGCGGATCGCCGTGCGGGCGGCTCCCGTGCGTTCAGGTGGAGCCCCGGTCGCCGCGACACTCACCGCACCGCAGGACGGTTGGGCCGATCTGGTCCCGGGCCAGCGTGCGGTCGCCGTCGTCGCGGTCGACCGTCCCTATCGGTCCGACCTCACCGCCGCCGCGTTGCGCACCACCACGCCGCCCCGGGCCGTGGCCCCGCCACCGCGCCACCAGATCTGGGCGACCGGGGTCCGCACGCGACTGGCGAGCCTCGCCCGACGGCAGCTGCCCGCCGCCGAATCGGGACTGCTGCCCGGTCTCGCGGTGGGGGACACCGAGGGCATGCCCGACGAGGTCGCCGACGAGTTCCGGACCGCGGGCCTGACTCACCTTCTCGCCGTGTCGGGTGCGAACTTCGCGATCATCGCCGGTGCGGTGTTGCTCGTGTTGCGAGTGTGCGGCACGCCGCGGATTCCGGCGGCGTTCCTCACGATGGCGGTGCTCGGATGCTTCGTCGTGGTGGTGCGTCCGTCGCCGAGTGTGGTGCGTGCGGCGTTGATGGGGCTCGTCGGCCTGATCGCGCTCGTCGCCGAGCGACGGACCGCCGCGGTGCCCGCCCTCGCCGTGGCGGTCCTGGGCGTTCTGATCATCTGGCCCGCGATGGCCGTCGATCCCGGCTTCGCGCTGTCGGTGGCGGCCACTGCGGGCCTGATCGCCCTCGCACCGCCGATACGAACCTGGTTGTGCGACCGCGGATGTCCCCGCGTGCTCGCCGAAGTCCTCGCGGTCGCCGTGGCCGCGCAGATCGTCACCATCCCGCTGGTGGTGATGATCGCCGGCTCGATCGGTCCGGTCGGCGTGCTCGCCAACATCGCCGTCGCCCCGGCGGTTCCGCTCATCACCGTCCTGGGGACCCTCGCCGCGGCGGTGGCCGGGGTGTCGACCGTCGCCGCGGCGGTACTGATCCGTCTGTGCGAGCCGTCGCTGTGGTGGATGGTCCGGGTCGCCGACGTCGCCGCGCACGTCCCCGGGGCGACGATCGCAGTGCCCGACGGTGTCGGGGGAGCCGCCCTGGCGGCTGTGGTCGTCCTGGTCGTCGTGCTGGCGGTGCGGTCCGTCGCCCGCGCGGTCTCGCGGTCGGCACGGGGGTCGCCGCCGGGGGAGCGTCGATGGTCTCCTGTCCGCTGTTCGTCTCGTGTCGCAGCGGTCTGGCAGCATGACCGGCGTGAGCGACCGACTACACCTGCTGCTGGGCGACGACGACTTCCTGGTCGAACGCGCGACGGCTGCCGTCCGCGCCGAGGCGATCGCCGCGGCCGGGGGCGCCGACCTCCCGGTGACCCGCGTGCGCGCGGGTGACGTCAGCGAACACGAACTGGCCGAGCTGCTGAGCCCGTCGTTGTTCGCCGATGAGCGGATGGTGGTGGTCGAGGCGGCCGGCGACGCCGGCAAGGAACCCGCCGCGGCGGTCACCTCGGCGGCCGAAGAGCTCCCCGACGGCATCACCCTGGTGGTGGTGCACTCCGGTGGTGGCCGGGCGAAGTCGATGGTCGCGGCGCTGCGCAAGGCCGGAGCTCGCACCCACGACTGCGTGGGCTCGACCCGCGTCGGCGACCGCATCGACTTCGTGAAGAAGGAGTTCGCCTCCCACGGGGTGCGGGTCTCGGGCGACGTCGTCACCCAGGTCGTCGAGGCCGTTCGCGCCGATCTCCGTGAGCTCGCCGCCGCGTGCAGTCAGCTGGTGTCCGACACCGGCGGCAAGGTCGACGCCGCCGCCGTCGCCACCTACTACTCGGGTCGTCCGGAGGTCACGGGGTTCGAGATCGCGGACTGTGCGGTCACCGGCGATCGTGCCGGCGCCCTGGAGGCGTTGGCGTGGGCCGGCCATCACGGTGTCCCGCACGTGTTGCTGGCCGATGCACTGGCGGAAGCCGTGCACGGCATCGCCCGGGTGAAGAGCGTGGGCGGTCGCGACGCGAACTCCGCCGCAGCCGAGCTTGGCATGCCGCCGTGGCGGGTGCGGAAGGTGCAGTCGCAGGCCCAGGCCTGGGATGCGCCGTCGATCGCGAGGGCGATGTCGGTGGTGGCGACCCTCAACGGCGACGTGAAGGGTCAGGCCGCCAACGCCGACTATGCGTTGCAGCGCGCGGTCGTCGAGGTGGCCGAGCTCAAGCCGTCGGGAGCCCGCCGCTAGGCGTCACCCCGCCGTCCGGACACGAAAAACCCCGGACGGTCGGACCTGCACCATCCGGGGTCGTACCCACCGACGACGCACCCGACGAGGGTGCGCCGCGGCGCGTCAGAGCTTGTTGAGCGAGAGCGCCATGGCCGACTTCTTGTTGGCGGCCTGGTTGGCGTGGATGACGCCCTTGCTGGCGGCCTTGTCGAGCTGGCGGCCGGTGGCGGCGAGGAGCTCGGTCGCCTTGTCCTTCTCGCCGGCGTCGACGGCCGCGCGGAAGTTACGGAGCGCGGTACGCAGCGCCGATCGGACCGACTGGTTACGCCGACGGGCGACCTCGTTGGTCTTGTTGCGCTTCACCTGCGACTTGATGTTTGCCACGCGTCACTACCTCTTGATCTTCGATGCGGCGCCCCACGGGATGCGCATCAGTTACGGAAAACTCTGTGTCGTACTGCGAAGAATGTGGTGATCCCTCACCTGCTCTCGCCGACCTCTCCGGACCAGCCGGACACGTCGTGAGCACCAGCGATGGACTTTACCGCACGCCGCGTGACCACCCAAATCCGCGAGGCGTCCGCGTAGCCCCCGGGAGGGGCCCGGAGTGTCCGATACAGTCGAGGGCAATGTCCTTTTCCCGGGGTTCGACCGCTTTCGCCGTGTCGGGTGACCACGCCGTGTGGACCCTGTGGGTCGCGCCCCGATGAGCCGTCCCACCGTCGTCATCCATGTGGGCCTGCCCAAGACGGGCACGACCTATCTGCAGGACCGACTGTGGCGCAACCGCGACACCGCCCTGCGGGTCGGTGGTCTGCTCTACCCCGGGGTGGAGATGAGCGATCACTTCCACGCCGCGGTGCACCTGCAGCCGGAGCGCTACCTCGACTGGGTCGACCCGGCGCACGCCGACGCCTGGGGGCGCATGGTCGCCCAGATGCGAGCCTGGCCGGGGACGTCGCTGGTGTCGCACGAGCTGTTCTCCACGGCCACGTCCGAGCAGGTGCGGAGGGTTCTCGCCGATCTCGACTTCGCCGACGTCCACGTCGTCGCGACCGTGCGTGATCTCGCCCGACAGCTGCCGTCGGTGTGGCAGGAGAACGTCAAGAACCAGCACACCAGCACTCTCGACGAGTTCATCGGATCGCTGCGCCACGACCCGATCGACGAGCAGGAACCGTTCTGGGAGTTCCAGGATTTCGTGCGCATCCTGCGCACGTGGGGTGACGGACTGCCGGCGCAACGGGTCCATCTCGTCACGGTGCCGCGATCCGGCTCCGGCCCGACGCCGTCGCTGTGGGACCGGTTCACCTCGGTTCTCGGGGTGGACGGCGCGGACCTCGACGTCCCGGTGCCGCCGAGCAACGCCGCCCTCACCCCGGCACAGGTGGAACTGCTGCGCCGACTCAACGCCCACCTGCAACCCGACACCGTCGCGTGGGACCGGTACGAGTGGGCCGTCAAACGACACCTCATCGGCGACATCCTGTTCGACAGTGTCGACCGCCACGGCCGGACCCTCACCGCCGACCAGTCGCGATGGGCGGCGGAACGGTCCGAGGCGATGATCGCGGCCGTCGACGATGCCGGATTCGACATCGTCGGTGACACCGGCGATCTCCGGGTCGTCCCCACCACCGACACCGGCGCGACGGGTGAACCGACACCGGAGGAGACCCTCGAGGTCGCGGCCGCCGCGCTGGCACGGATCCTCGCGACGATGCCGATGCCCGCGCAGCGGCGTCGGATGCGCTCCCGCGTGGGATCGGTGGTCCGCGGTGGCCGGCGACGGGCCGCGGCCCTCGCGCTGCGCCGCCGCGCCCGGTGACGGCACCGCGAACAGTGTGTTCACCTGCGACGCGACCCTGCGCGCGCGGCAACCTCATGCCGAGTCGGCCCATGTGGGGCAACATGGTTGGTTATGAGCCCCGGAACCTCCTCCGAGAACACCGACACACGGTCCTCGGACGGACGACAGCGTCCCACCAAGGCATCGGCGTCCGGCGGCGCGAGGAAGGCGTCGCCCGCCAAGGCCGGCAAGATCGCCGCCCCCGACCGTAAGCCGAGCAGCGCCCCGGCGGCGCGTCGATCGGTCGGCCCGAAGAACGGTCGCATCGAGAAGTCGGGTGCGAAGACCGCAGGCGGTGCGACGGGCATCTTCTCGGGCTACGCCAAGGGCCCCTACGAGAACGCCTTCGACGAGATGTTCGACGCGAACAGCGAAGTGCGCACGCCCTACAAGGGGATCCACAAGGCGCTCGCGCCGTCGGACCGCGCCGACCTGAACAACCGTGTCGACGCCCTCGGGCGGGCGTTCGTCGATCAGGGCATCACCTTCTCGCTCTCGGGCCAGGAGCGGCCGTTCCCGTTGGACGTTGTGCCACGGGTCATCTCGGCCGCCGAATGGGCGAAGCTGGAGCGGGGGATCACCCAGCGCGTGAAGGCGTTGGAGATGTTCCTCGACGACATCTACGGCGAGCAGGAGATCCTGCGCGACGGTGTCGTCCCCAAGCGCCTGGTCACCTCGTGTGAGCACTTCCACCGGCAGGCCGTCGGCATCAAGCCCCCCAATGGTGTCCGGATCCACGTCGCCGGGATCGACCTGATCCGCGACGAGCAGGGCGATTTCCGTGTGCTCGAGGACAATCTGCGGTCGCCGTCGGGCGTCTCCTATGTGATGGAGAACCGCCGCACCATGGCACGCGTGTTCCCCGACCTGTTCTCGAGTCATCGGGTGCGGGCCGTCGCGGACTACTCGAGCCAGTTGCTCAAGGCGTTGCGCGCCTCGGCGGCGTTCAACGAGGCCGATCCCAACGTCGTGGTGCTGACACCCGGTGTCGCGAACTCGGCGTACTTCGAGCACTCGCTGCTCGCCCGGCAGATGGGTGTCGAACTCGTCGAGGGTCGCGACCTCTTCTGCCGCGACAACGTCGTCTACATGCGCACGACCCAGGGCGAGCAGCGCGTCGACGTCATCTACCGACGCATCGACGACGATTTCCTCGACCCCATGCAGTTCCGGCCCGACTCGATGCTGGGGGTGGCGGGACTGCTCAACGCCGCCCGCGCGGGCAACGTGGTGATCTCGAGCGCGGTGGGCAACGGCGTCGGCGACGACAAACTGGTCTACACCTACGTCCCCGAGATCATCGAGTACTACCTGGGCGAGAAGCCCAGCCTCGGCAACGTCGACACGCTACGGTGCTGGCTCGACGACGAGCGCGAGGAGGTCCTCGACCGCATCGACGAACTCGTCGTGAAACCCGTTGAGGGCTCCGGTGGTTACGGCATCGTGTTCGGACCCGACGCCACCCGCGACGAACTCGACGTGCTGGCCCGCAAGGTGCGGGCCGATCCGCGCGGCTGGATCGCGCAGCCGGTGGTGCAGTTGTCGACCGTGCCGACCAAGATCGGTGACCGGCTGCAGCCGCGCCACGTGGACCTGCGGCCGTTCGCGGTCAACGACGGTGAGTCGGTGTGGGTCCTGCCCGGCGGGTTGACGCGTGTCGCGCTGCCGGAGGGGTCGCTGGTGGTGAACTCGAGCCAGGGTGGTGGATCGAAGGACACCTGGGTGCTCGCGTCGCGTGCGTCGGAGTCCGAACGTGAACTCGGCGGCGACGAACTGGTGAGCGGCAAGGACCTCCCGCCCGCACAGCAGACCGAGCAGGGTCCCGAGGCAACGGCCAATCCGATGGAACAGCAACAACAGCAACAGCAACAGGGCCGGTCGCAGACCCGTTTCCGTTCGCAGGGGGTCACCGAATGATGTTGGCGCGCAATGCCGAGTCGCTGTACTGGATCGGCCGATACGTGGAGCGTGCCGACGACACCGCGCGCATCCTCGACGTGGCCGTGCACCAGCTGCTCGAGGACGCCACGGTCAACCCCGACCGCACCTGTCGGCTGGTGCTGCAGGTGTTGGGCATGGAGGCTCCCGACGACGACGTCGAGCTCGACGTGTGGTCGCTGACCGAGCGGGTCGCCTACGACAAGAAGGGCCACGGCTCGATCGTCGACTGCATCGCCGCCGGACGCGAGAACGCCCGTGGCGCACGCGAGGTCACCTCCAGCGAGATGTGGGAGTGCCTCAACACCACCTACAACGGGCTGTCGGAGGCCGAGCGCTCGGCACGCAAACTCGGTCCGTACGAGTTCCTCTCGTACGTGAAGAACCGTGCGGCGATGTTCGCCGGGCTCGCGGACGCGACGCTCAGCCGCGACGACGGGTACCGCTACCTGCTTCTCGGTCGCTCCGTGGAGCGGGTCGACATGACGGTCCGGATGCTGCTGTCGCGAGCGGGCGACCGGTCGGGTTCGCCGGCGTGGGTCACGGTCCTGCGGTCCGCCGGGGCACACGACACGTATCTGCGCACCTATCGCGGCGCTCTCGACGCGAGTCGCGTGGTCGAGTTCATGTTGCTGGACCGGCTCTTCCCGCGGTCGGTGTTCCATGCGATCACGCTCGCCGAGCAGTCCTTGATGGAACTCGACAACCGGCCGAACAGTCGTGTGGGTGCGCGCGCGGAGGCCCAGCGCGTCCTCGGACGTGCCCGCAGCTCACTGGAGTTCATGCAGCCGGGCCTGTTGCTCGACGACCTCCAGGATCGACTGCTGGCCCTGCAGGAGGCGTGCCGCGACCTGAACGAGGCTGTCACGCTGCAGTATTTCCACGTCTCGCCCTATGTGGCGTGGGCCGACGTGCGCGCGAGCTCCGCCGAGGAGCACTTCATCGAGGAGAGTGAACTGTGAGCTGGCGTCTGCGGGTCGTCCATTCCACCGGATTCGCCTACAACGCGCCGGTGACGTCGTCGTACAACGAGGCGCGGTTGACCCCGCGCAGCGACAACAGACAGAACGTCATCGTCAACCGCGTCGAGACCGTCCCGGCCACCCGTTCCTACCGCTACACCGACTACTGGGGTACCGCGGTGACGGCGTTCGATCTCCATGCGCCGCACGAGGAGCTGGAGGTGTCGGGGTCCTCGGTGGTCGAGACCGAGGCCGGGCAACGCCCGAACGAGTCCGAGCAGACCGACTGGGACGACCTCAAGTCGGAGTATGTGATCGACCGTTTCGACGAGGTGTTGGGCAAGACCGACTACGTCCCGCGCAACCGTCCGCTCGCCGCGACCGCCCGCAAGCTCGCCAAGGGACTCGATCCCGAGGCGGCGGTGGTCGCGATCTGCAGCTGGGTGAACGCGGAGATGCAGTACGTACCCGGCACCACCGGCGTGCACACCAGCGCGGTCGACGCCTGGAGTGAGCGCAAGGGTGTGTGTCAGGACTACGCGCACCTGACGCTGCTGATGTTGCGCAGCCTGGGCATCCCGGCCCGCTACGTCTCGGGGTACCTGCACCCGAACCGTGACGCGGAGATCGACGACGTCGTGGAGGGGCAGAGCCACGCGTGGATCGAGGCATGGACCGGCGCGTGGTGGGGGTACGACCCGACCAACGACGTCCCGATCAACGAGCAGCACGTGTCGGTGGGAATCGGCCGCGACTACTCGGATGTGCCGCCGCTCAAGGGGATCTACACCGGTGGAGGTGCCACCGACCTCGATGTCGTGGTGGAGATCACCCGTCTGGCGTAGGAGTCGGGGTACGGGCGTGATCTCCACCGAAAGGGTTGTCACAGTGGAGATCACCCGCCTGGCGTAGGGGCCGGGGTACGGGCGTGATCTCCACCGAAAGGGTTGTCACAGTGGAGATCACCCGTCTGGCGTAGGGAGAGGGTGGCGCGGGTCAGGTGAAGATGACCTCGATCATCTTGTGGATGTCCTCGGGGGTGGGGGTGGGAAGACTTCCCCTGCTCTCGACGAAGCCGATGCCGGCGTAGACGAGGAGTCCCGCACGGATACGCGCGTCCTCGGGGGTCAGTCCGAGTTCGGTGAGGGTCTGTTGCACGACCTCGAAGATCCGGTTGTCGAGCTGGGCGACCGCGTCGGCGACGACCGGGTGGGTGCGGGCCCATTCGCGCACGGCCGATTCCCGCGCCCAGGTCTGGTGGTCGACGAGGCGTCGCGTCATCTGTTCGATGCGTTCGGCGGGCGGTGCGGCGCCGAGTTCGGTGAGACCGCGCAGATAGGCGTCGGACTCGGCGGTCCAGGCCGCCGACATGGCCTCGAACAATCCGTTGATGTCGGCGAAATGCCAGTAGAAGCTGCCCTTGGTCACCCGCAACCGCTTACAGAGGGTGACGACCTTGACCGCCGCGACACCTTCTTCGGTCAGCAGGTCGAAAGCGGCCGCGATCCAGTCGTCGGCGCTGAGCCGCGGGCTCTTGCGTCCTGTCGACGGAGCGGTGGTCACGTCTCTCGCTTTCGGTCGCGGTCACGTCGGTGGTTCACCCGCGCGTGTTGTCGACGACGAGCGATCGCACCAGCGTATCGGCCGGGAGACGGAAATGATCGACGTTCGCCCGCGGGTCGATCGACTGCAGCACGACGACCCGCGACCCCGGTGCGGTGGAGGTGCGGGGGTCGCCGGCGAGACCGTCGGTGCGGGAGACGATGTCGACGTAGGACACGCCGGGGGTGGGGAACGCGGCGCGTCGCATCGCGACGAGGAAGTCCGATCCGGTGACGAGTTGTCGGCAGCTCGCACAGATCGGGTCGACGATGGGTCGTTCGAGTCGCAGGACGGTGTCGTAGGTTCCGAGGCGGCGACTGATCTGTTCGATGTCAGCCAGCCCGGCGACCCCGGTGCCGTTCCAGAGGGGTCCGAGGGTGATGAGCCGGGCCACGCGTCCGGTGGGGACGCCGTGGTTCAGCGCGTACTGCACGGCGAGCGCGCCACCGCCGTGCGCGACGACGGTCAGTGGTCGGTCGGGACTCGCCGACCGCAGGAGGCCGGCCAGCTCGCGGCCCGAGTCCTCCAGTGACGTCAGGCCGTTCAACCGCGGCCCGCCGGCGCGTGCGAGATCTGTTGCGAGAGGCGTTCTCCCGTAGTCGAGGACGGTCGCGCACATACCGGCTCGGTCGAGATCACGGCGCAGGCCCGCCAGGGATGCGGTGTCGGATGCGACCTCGCCGACGAGGACCACCGGGCGGTCGCACGACGACGGGCGGGCGGCCGCCGGACCGTACCCCGACGGGTTCGACACGACGACGATGATCGCGATCGGGAGCAACACCAGCCACCGGCGGGCGCGCCGGCGGGATCGTCGAAGGTCACGGAAGAGTTCTCGATACGTCACGAACCAGACCATACCGAATGGTACTGTCAACCGAGTTCGGATCGACGAGATGAGGGTTCGGTGTCACAGGAGATCAGTCGGCGGAAGCTGTTTCGGACGACCGCGGCCATCGGTGGCCTCGCCGCCGTCGGAGGACTCGCGCCACGAGCCGCTGCCCGTCCCGACTATCCGCCGGCGTACCCGTTCCCGCTGCCCACGATCTTCCACTCACCGCCGCTGGCGAAGTTCGTCGACGAGATGGTCCCGCCGCCGGTGCGATCCGGGGTCGGCGACCTGTCGGTGACCGCTCGATCCGGGAGGGCGCGCATGCATCGTGACCTGCCGTCGGTGCCGTCGTTCGGCTACTCCGACATGCCCTATCTCGGCGCCACCATCGACGGCAGGGTCGGCGAGCCGACCACCTTCAGGTACCGCAACGAACTCCTGCGCCACCCGTTCGCCGCCGACATCGACACCACGCTGCACGGCGTCAGCGAGAGCTACCGGGACCGCCCGCCGAACAGCCTGCATCTGCACGGCGCGGTCACCGCACCCGACAGCGACGGCAACCCCGAACGGCTGCTGATGCCGCGGGTCGGAACCGCCGTGCACCACTATCCGAACCGGCAGGAGGCCGGACACCTCTGGTATCACGACCATTCGATGGGCATCACCCGCACGAACGTCTACGCCGGACTCGCGGGCAACTTCCTCCTGCGCGACGACCACGACACCGGCGACGCCTCGAACCGGCTCGGGCTCCCGTCCGGCGAGTACGAGCTCCCGCTGATCCTGCAGGAGAAGATCTTCACCGCCGACGGCCACATGAGCCTGCGCTCGACACCGGTGGTGCCACAGGGCCGTTGGGAGGGCGGGGCCGTCGGCGACGTCGGCATGATCAACGGGACCGTGTGGCCGAAGATCACCGTCGACCGCGGGCTGTACCGGTTCCGGATCCTCAACGCCGGGTCGTACAGCGTGTGGACCCTGCACCTCTCGGACGCCACGCCGATGTGGGTCATCGGCAACGAGGGCGGGGTGCTCGACGCGCCGGTCCGCGTGCGCTCGTTCCGCATCGCGCCGGGGGAGCGGTACGACGTCCTCGTCGACTTCTCCGGTCTCCGCCCCGGCGCCACCGTCGACCTCTGCAACCGCGAGGACCCGCCGTTCCAGGCGGCGATGCTCGGTGAGGTCCGGATGCCGGTCTTCGGACGGTTCGTGGCGTCGCCCCGCACGGGTTTCCGAGGGCGGGTGCCGAGCCGACTCCGTGGCCGTCCCGGGCTGCCGGATGTGTTGCCGCCCCTCGCCACCGCCACGTCGGTGCGCAACGTGACGGTCAGCCAGCCCTACGCGCTGCGACTGCCGCCGGCGATCATGTCGCTCAACAATCTCCGCTACTCCGACCCGCAGATGGAGATGCCGAGACAGGGGACCACCGAGATCTGGAACATCATCAACGTCACCCCGGATCCGCACCCCATCCACATCCATCTCGTCACCTTCCGCATCCTCGGGCGGCGACCCCTGCGCACCGTGGAATACCAGGCCGCCCATCCACAACCGGCGATCGGTACCCGTTGGGCGCCGGCCCCCGACAGGTTCTACGCAGGGCCGAGTCAGGGCCCCGCACCGTGGGAGGCCGGCTGGAAGGACACCGTGCGCACCGACGGCGGGACGGTCACCCAGGTGGTGGTCCGCTTCCCGACCGCCGACGAACTCGGCTTCGACCCCGACGCCACCTTCGCCGCCGACCCCCTCGCGGGCACCCTCGACACCACGGGCGGGCGTTCGCCCGCGGCACCCGTGTCCGCGCCGCCGGCCCCCATGGCTCCCGGCACCTCGCCGGCCGAGACGTCCTCCGCGCCTGCACCATCGGCGCCCCCACCACCCGACCACTCCATGCACGACGGCATGCATCCCGCCTCCGGACCGCACATGCACCCGACCACGTTGCAGGGCTACGTGTGGCACTGCCACATCCTCGACCACGAGGACCACGACATGATGCTGCGCTACCGCGTGAGGGCCTGATGGCGTCATCCTCGGCGTCGGCCGTGGCGGCGACACGGGGCGCCTTCAGTGCGATCGGGGAGTTCTACGCCCTGTCCGCCGACGCCGCGCGGGCGATCTTCCGGCGGCCGGTGCAGGTCGACGAGTTCGGTGCGCAGGCGCTGTTCCTGGTGCGGGTGTCGCTGATCCCCACCATCCTCATGTCCATCCCGTTCACCGTCCTGGTGGTGTTCACCCTCAACTCGCTCCTGGGTGAGATCGGTGCGAAAGACCTCGCCGGTGCGGGAGCCGGGTTCGGCGCGATCACCCAGATCGGCCCGCTCGTCACCGTTCTCGTCGTCGCCGGTGCCGGGGCGACCGCGATGACCGCCGACCTCGGGTCACGGACCATCCGCGAGGAGATCGACGCCATGGAGGTCCTCGGCATCGATCCCGTCGCCCGCCTCGTCGTGCCCCGCGTCCTCGCGTCGACGGTCGTCGCCGTGCTGCTCAACGGCACCGTCTGCGCGATCGGCATCGTCGGCGGGTTCATCTTCTCGGTCTACGTACAACACGTGGGTGCCGGTGCCTACGCGTCGGGGGTCACCCTGTTGGTCGGGATCCCCGAACTGGTGTTGTCGGAGGTGAAGGCCGCCCTGTTCGGTCTGGTGGCGGCGCTGATCGCCTGCTACCGCGGACTCTCGGTGTCGGGTGGCCCCAAGGGTGTCGGCAACGCGGTCAACGAGACCGTGGTGTTCGCCTTCGCCGCCCTGTTCGTCCTCAATCTCGTCCTCACCGCGATCGGCGTCGCCCTCGGCGGGACGGTGCTGTGACGCTCGCGCAGCGGCCGTCCGCACGCATGATGACCACACAGCTACGGCGCGTCGGGGATTCGATCGACCGGTTCGGCGCGCTCGCGCGGTTCACCGTGGTGTCGGTCGCCTCGACCGGGCGCGCCGTCCGTCGCCACCGCGTCGAGACCCTGCGCATCATCTCCGAACTGAGCCTCGGGACAGGGGTTCTCGCGATGATCGGCGGCACCGTCGTCATCATCGGATTCCTCACCCTCTTCGCCGGCGCGACGGTCGCCGTGCAGGGGTTCAGCACGCTCGGCGACGTCGGCGTCGACGCGCTCACCGGGTTCCTCGCCGCCTACGTCAACGTCCGTGTCGTCGTCCCGGTCACCGCGGGCGTGGGTCTCGCCGCGACCATCGGCGCGGGCACCACCGCCCAACTCGGCGCCATGCGGATCAGCGAGGAGATCGACGCCCTGGAGGTCATGGCCATCTCGTCGGTGCCCTACCTCGTGGGCACCCGCATCGTCGCCGGGATGGTGACGATCATCCCGCTGTACGCACTGGGTCTGATCACGTCGTTCCTCGCCAGCCGGGTGGTGACCGTCGTCGTGATGGGCCAGTCGCCCGGCGTCTACGACCACTACTTCGCGACGTTCCTCATACCGACCGACGTGATGTGGTCGTTCCTGCAGGCACTGGTGATGGCCGCGATCGTCATGATCATCCACACCTACTACGGATTCCACGCCACCGGCGGACCCGAGGGGGTCGGCATGGCGACCGGGCGGGCGGTGCGGCTGTCGCTGCTGGCGGTCGTCACGGTCACCCTCGTCATCGCCCTCGCCCTCTACGGCAGTGCGCGTCAACTGCGTCTCGCCGGATGATGCGATGAACTCCACCACGACCTCGAGAACTCGGGTCTCCGACACCCTGATCACCAGGGCCTGCGCACTCCTCGTCGCATGTCTGCTCGCCGTCGTCGGGTACGTCACCGTCGCGGCGTTCCGCGGTGATCTCGCCGACACCGTCACCGTGTCGGTCCACACCCCGCGTGCGGGACTCGCCATGAGTCCCGGGTCGCTCGTCACGCGCCACGGGGTGGCCATCGGTCGCGTCACCGCGGTCGACGACACCGGCGACGGCGCCGTCGTGAGGATCGCGGTGGCCGCCGACGCCGCGCGCTCGGTCCCCGTCGACACCGGGGTCGACATCTCCTCGCCGACGGTCTTCGGGGCGAAAGCCGTTGCGCTCACCGATCCGCCGGTCTCCGGGGCCCGGGGACTCACCCGCGGCCAGACGATCGACGCCGATTCCGTCAGCGTCGAGGTCGACACCGTCTTCGAGTCGCTCACACGGGTTCTCGGCGCCGTGGAACCCGCCAAGCTGAACTCCGTGCTCGGCGCGTTGGCCGGGGCCCTGCGGGGCAACGGGGCACGGCTCGGCGCCGCGATCGACGACACCGACGCGGTGGTCCGGTCGGTGAACGCGCGGCTGCCCGCGCTGAACCGGGATCTGCGGTCGGGGGCGACGACCGCGGAGATCTACGCCGGCTCGGCCGACGACCTCATGGCGTCCCTGCGGAACCTCACGCCGACCGCCCGCACCCTCGACAGCCGATCCGACGACCTCGACGCGGTGCTGATGTCGACGATCGGCCTGGGCGACAGCGGCAACCGCGTGCTCTCACCGAACTCGGGTGCGCTGGTCTCGGCCATCCAGTTGCTGCAACCCACCGCGGAACTCCTGGCGCGGTACTCGCCGGAGTTCAGCTGCTTCCTCAAGGGCGCCGACCTCGCCTCGGAGAACGCCGAGAAGGTCAGTGGCGGAAACGGTTCGACCATGTTGCTCAACTCGACCATCGTCCTGGGTGCCGCGCCGTACACCTATCCCGGCAACCTGCCGAAGGTCTCGGCCGGGGGAGGACCACGCTGCGGGGCCCTGCCGCGGCTCGGTGCCGGCGACATCCCGGCGCCGTACGTCGTGGCCGACACCGGCGCGAACCCGTACGCCGACCGGCCGACCTCCCCGCGCCTGGTCAACGGTCCGATCCTGCAGCTGCTCCTGGGCAGTGACTGGGCGGGTCGGCGATGATGACGCGGTGGCGGTGGCTGCGGCTCGGTGTGTTCGTGACGGTCACGACCCTCGTCCTCGGCGGTCTGTTCGTGGTGTTCGGTGACGTACGGTTCACCAGCACCCGCGGATTCCACGCCGAGTTCTCCGACGTGTCCGGGCTGCGATCGGGCGACCGGGTCACCGTCGCCGGGGTCGAGGTCGGCTCGGTCTCGGGTGTTCGGATCACAGGGAAGAACCGTGTGCGTGTCGATCTCGGGGTCGATGACTCCTACCGACCCACCCGTGGGACCCGCGCCATGGTCCGCTACCTCAACCTCACCGGCGACCGGTACCTCGAGCTGCTCGACGGTCCCGGTGCTCCCACACCCCTGCCGGCAGGCGGCACGATCCCGCTGCGGCAGACGACGCCCGCCCTCGATCTCGACCTGCTCCTCGGCAGCTTCCGTCCGCTGTTGCGTGCCGTCGCCCCCGACCAGGTCAACCAACTGTCCTCGGAGGTGTTGGCGGTCCTGCAGGGCCAGGGCGGCACCGTCGCCTCACTGCTCGCGCGCACCGCGTCGCTCACCTCGTCCCTCGCCGACCGCGATCAGGTGATCGGTGGTCTCATCACCAACCTCAACGCGGTGTTGGGGACTCTCGACGATCACCGTGACGACTTCTCCCAGGCATTGTCGTCGGCCTCGCAGCTCGCCGCCGGCCTCGCCGCCGACTCCGCGACCGTGGGGACGGCACTGACCCGCATCGACACGGCTGCGGGCTCACTCGCCGACCTCCTGGGCGACACCCGCGACCCCGTCCGGGACACCGTCGGCGAACTTCGCCGCACCGCAACCCAACTCGACGCCGGACGCGACACGGTGAACAGCGTGCTGGGACGACTGCCCGACACCTACACCGCACTCACCCGACTCGGCGCCTACGGGAACTTCTTCAACTACTACCTGTGCGGTATCCGACTCAAGCTCACCGGACCCGACGGCAACGACCTCACGACACCGCTCATCGGCCAGGACCACGGGAGGTGCGCGCCGCGATGATGAACCGATACGACCGCGTCGACACAGTACGCACCGGTGCGGTCGGACTGATCGTCACCGTCCTGGTCGCCGTCGCCGCAGGCAACGTCGCCACCCTGCCGTTCCTGTCGTCGGAACGCGAGTACACCGCACAGTTCGCCGATGCGGGCGGCCTGCAGGTGGGCGCCGAGGTGGAGGTCGCGGGTGTCGCCAGCGGACGGGTGCGGTCGATCGATCTCGACGGCGCCCACGTCGAGGTCGCGTTCACCGTCTCCGGCAACCCGAGCCTGGGTGAGTCCACCCGCGCGTCCATCGCGACGGCGACCGTTCTGGGCACCCGCAACCTGCGGCTGACCAGCGAGGGTGGCGGCGCGTTGCGGGCGGGGAGCGAGATCCCGTTGGCGCGGACGACGTCGCCGTATGACCTGTCGACCATCCTCGGTGACCTCGCGCGCAGCACCGCCGCGACCGACACCGATCAGCTCGCCGACTCCTTCCGCGCCCTGGACGACACGTTGTCGCAGACCCCGGACGACTTGCGTTCGGCGGTCGACGGTGTCGGACGCCTGTCGCAGACCGTCGCCGCCCGTGACGCCGATCTCCGGTCCCTGCTCGACCGGGCCCGGCGGGTGACCGGGGTCCTGGCCCAGCAGAGCGAGCAGATCAACACACTCGTCCTGGCCGCCGACGAGATACTCGGCGAGCTCGATCGCCGGCGCCAGACGGTGGAGACCCTGTTCGCGAACGTCTCCGCGCTCGCGCGCAGCCTCACCGATCTCGTGCGGGACAACCGAGCCCAGCTCACCCCGACCCTGACCCGGGTCAATTCCGTGCTAGGGGTGTTGCGGGACAACCGCGACAACATCGGCAAGGCGCTGGCCGACCTCGGCCCCTACGTCACCGAACTCGGTGAGGCGGTGGCCAGCGGGCCGTTCTTCAGCTCGTACATCACCAACCTGATCCCGGGCCAGATCATCGAGCCGTTCATCCGCGATGCGATGGCACGGCAGGGTCTCCCGACCCCCGGACGACAGGGCGGACGATGACAGCTCGTCGCACATGGGCGATTCTCGCCGCGATCGTCGCGCTCGCGGCGGTGGTGTCCTACGCCGTGGTCCCGCGATTGACGACATATGCCGTGCGAGTCGAACTCGCCTCGGCCACCGGGCTCTACGTCGGCGACGACGTCCGCGTGGTGGGTGTTCGGATCGGTGAGGTGTCCGAGGTGCACCCGCGGGTCGACCACGCCGAGGTGGTGCTGCGGCTCGACCGCGCACGACCCGTCCCCGCCGAGGCGACCGCCGTGGTGCTCAACCAGTCGCTGGTGTCCGGTCGGTTCGTCCAGTTCACCCCGGCATGGACGAGTGGGGCGCGGATGACCGACGGCGCGGTCGTCCCCATCGCACGCACCGCGGTCCCGGTCGAGTGGAACGAGGTGACCGCGCAACTCGAACGCGTGTCGAAAGCACTGGCACCCCGCAACGGCGAGACCAGGGGTGCCGCCGGTGCACTCGTCGACTCCGCCGCCGCCAACCTGCGCGGACAGGGCGGCGCGCTGAACTCGACCCTCGGATCCCTCTCCGCCGCGCTGCGCACGATCTCCGACGGCCGCACCGACCTGTTCGGTGTCGTCCGGAACCTCGCGGTGTTCGTCGAGGCACTGTCCGACAGCGACCAGCAGATCGTCTCCTTCAACCGACGGATGGCGTCGGTCACCGCGATCCTCGACCGCAACCGTGACGACATCGGTTCGGCGCTGGGCGATCTCGACGTGTCACTGGGTGAGGTGCGTTCCTTCGTGAAGGACAACCGGCCCGGCCTGTCCGACGCGCTGAAGAACCTGAACCTGGTGGCCGGCGAACTGGCCACGCACCGTGACGATCTCGCCCAGGTGCTGCATGTCACGCCCACCGCACTGGCGAACCTGAACAACATCTACCAACCCGCGCACAACTCGATCACCTCGGCGTTGGCGCTGAGCAACTTCGCCAACCCGGTGCAGTTCGTGTGTTCGGCGATCGCGGCCGCCCAACAGAGCAGCGCCGAACGCGGTGCCTCGCTGTGCGTCCGGTATCTCGGTCCACTGCTGTCGCTGCTCACCGCGGACTACCCGCCTATCGCGTTCAATCCCACCCGTGGCGTCGGCGCGCTACCCGACCAACTCGTCTACAGCGAGCCGTCGCTGCGGCCCGGAAACCCCTCGGCGAGCAAGGGTGCCACGCCGTCCACACCCGACCTGCCGTCGATGCTGGTCCCACAGGGTGGTCGATGATGGCGGCCCGCGGACTCCGGCGTCGGTCGCCCGTCGTCGCCGCCCTCGCGCTGGTCCTGGCGTGCACCGCGTCGGCGTGTGGATGGCAGGGGATCAACTCGATCGCACTACCGGGCACACACGGCCGCGGTGACGGCGCCTGGGAGGTACGGATCCAGATGCCCGACGTGGTGACGCTGCAACGGAACTCGCAGGTGCTCGTCGACGACGTCGAGGTCGGACGCGTCGCCGATCTCCAGGTACAGGGTTCGCACGCGCTGGTGACGGTGTCGCTCGACGCGCACACCCGGGTGCCGGCCAATGCGACCGCCACCATCGGACAGACCACCCTGCTCGGGTCGGCGCACATCGAACTCGGCGTGCCGTCCGGGCAGGCGGCGCACGGGTCGTTGCGCGCCGGCGACACCATCGACCTCGCCCACGCGGGTGCGTACCCGACCACCGAACAGACGCTCGCGACGGTGTCGATGGTGCTCGGCGGGGGTGGGATCGACCAGATCCAGGACATCACCCGCGAGGTGAACGCCGCGCTCGGCGGGCGGGAATCGGCGGCGCGGTCGGTGATCGGTCGTCTCGACACCCTCCTCGGCGATCTCGACGGACAACGCGCCCAGATCACCCGGGCCATCGAGGGTCTCGACGACCTGACGACCCGGGTCGCCGCCCAGCGGGAGACGCTCGCCGACGCGATCGAGTCGCTGCGACCGGCGCTGTCGGTGCTGGCCACGCGACGCGTCGATCTGACCCGTGCCCTGGACTCGCTCGGTGCCCTCTCCCGCACGGCGACGTCGATCGTCACGGCGTCGGGTTCGGCGTTGCGTGCCGATCTCGCCGCGCTGCCAACGATTCTCGGTTCTCTCGCCGACTCGGGGAAGTCGTTGACCGAGTCGACGCGGTACCTGCTGACCTATCCGTTCCCCATCGACACCTACGCCAACGCCGTCCGCGGTGACTACGCCAACGGCGAGGTCACCCTCGATCTCCGGCTCAAGACCCTCGACAACGCGCTGCTGCTCGGTACCCCGCTGCAGGGGATGCTCTCCGGGGTCGAGGGCATCGTCGGGCGTGCGGCGCCGGCCTCCTCGTCGCGCCCGGCGCCCGGTCTGACCGATCTGCTGACACCCCGACCGGCGGTCGGTCCGTCGCCGGGAGGCACACCGTGAACCTGACCCGGACGATCCGGTGGAAACTCGTCGTCTTCGCGGTGATCTCGGTGATCGCCGTCGCGGTCGTCGGCGTTCTCTACGCACAACTGCCGCAGCAGGCGGGGATCGGCCGCTACGCGGTCACCGTCGACATGACCTCGGCGGGCGGTCTCTATCCCAACGCCAACGTCACCTACCGCGGCAGCGTCGTCGGACGGGTCACCGCCGTGGAGGCCACCGACACCGGTGCCCGTGCTCGGCTGTCGATCTCGTCCGACGCCCACATCGCCGCCGACCTCGACGCGACGATCGCGCCGATGTCGGCGGTGGGGGAGATGTACGTGGCCCTCGATCCGCGCAGCGGGGCGGATCCGCACCGCGACCTGACCGACGGTGCGGTGATCGGCGCCGACCGGGTGCGCCTGCCGACACCGGTCTCCGACGCGGTGGCGCAGGTGCAGTCGCTGCTCGCGTCGGTCGACGCGACGAATCTCCGTGTCGTCATCGACGAGAGCTTCACGGCTCTGAACGGACAGGGGCCTGCTCTGCGGTCGTTGGTCGATTCCGTCAGCGACATCATGGCCGAGGCGGCGGACACGATCACCCCGACCGCCACGGTGATCGACCGGTTGGGTCCGGTTCTCGACAGCCAGGTCGACAGCGCCGACGCCATCGGTGCCTGGGCGGCATCGCTGGCCCGGGTGACCGGGTCGCTCGCCGGTTCGGACGCAGCACTGCGCGGTGTGCTGGCCAGGGCGCCGGGAGCGGCGTCGGAGGCCACCGCACTCTTCGACGACGTCGCCCCCACCGTGGGCATCCTCCTGGCCAACCTGACCACCGTCGAACAGGTTCTCGCCGTGTACAACCCGGCGTTGGAGCAGGTGCTCGTCCTCTATCCGCCGCTCATCGCCGCCACCCAGGGAACCGGGTTGGTCAACGCCGACGATCCCGGTCAGAACACGTTCTTCGCCGCGGCCGGACTCAACGACCCGCCGCCCTGCATCACAGGCTTCCTCGACCCGTCCCAGCGAC
The DNA here is from genome assembly GCF_001424365.1 of Williamsia sp. Leaf354. Taxonomy (NCBI): domain Bacteria; kingdom Bacillati; phylum Actinomycetota; class Actinomycetes; order Mycobacteriales; family Nocardiaceae; genus Williamsia; species Williamsia sp. Leaf354. Next base: position 346,224 of record NZ_LMPL01000003.1, on the reverse strand, counting down.
GGTCGCCGGCGGACCTGTCACCGGCTCCGGCCCCGAAGAACCTGTACTGCAAGGTCGACCCGAGCGATCCGCGGTCGGTACGCGGTGCCCGTAACCTCCCCTGCCTCGAGTACCCCGGATACCGGGCCGCGACGGTGACACTGTGTCGGCAACTCGCGGGCGGGCGTGCTCCACGAACGCCGACTGCCCCCGTCGTGGCGCCTGCGTCCGATGCGGTGTCGGCGCCCCGGCCGGTTGTCGCCGCGCGCCAATACGATCCGCGCCGCGGCGAGTTCGTCGCCGACGACGCCCGCGTGACCCGGGTGACCGGTGTGAGCGCGCACGGGCCGATCCCGCTCCGCGATCTGTTGGTCCCACCGGCCTGACGTGACCGGTGGCGGCGGCCGCGTCAGATCGGTTCGAAGCGATCGATCAGCCACCGCCCGTCGACCTCGGTGAGGTGCACCCGGATCGCGGTCGACGTCACCGACGCCGCGCCCGATGCCGGGGTCACCGACTGGTTGACGAACACGAGGGCCCCGGCCGAGCCCTGGTCGACGCGGATGGTCGAGGTACCCGCGACCGCGGCCTCCGACGACAACCCGCGTGAGCGGGCGTTGGGGGCGATGGCATCGGTCCCCAGCTTGGTGTAGTAGTCGCGGAAGTCACCGGTGAGAAACGTTGCCGCGCGGGCGAGATCGGCATCCACGCTGCCCGCGCGGTAGGTCAGGACCGCGCGGGTGCCGTCGGTCGCCGCGGTCATCACGTCGGCGCGGGAGGCGGCGACCGCGGCCGAGTCGCGGTGTTCGAGATGGAAGTACAGCGAGGTGGCACCCAGTGCGACCACCACCGCGCCGACCCCACCGGTGAGGACGACCGCACGCCGTCGTGTGCGCCGCCGAGTTCTCCCGGTTGCCTCGGGGCGTTCGATGGCCACCGCTTCCTCGGCTCCGTCCGGAGCGCTGTCGGTGTCGATGGTCACGTCGGTGTCGGGCTCGTCGGTCGTGTCGATGGTGGGCGCGTCGAGATCGTCGTGTGTGGTCATACCGCGAAATCCACCTTCGATGTGAGGATGCGGTCGCCGTCGTGGGCGAGCGCGAGTCGGAGGCGCCATACGCGGGGTTCGTTGTCGGCGCCGGCGCCGTTGGTGACGGTGGACGTCGCCGCGATCAACACGCTGGCCGTGCGGGAGTCGGAACGCTCGATCCCCGCCTCGGTGACCGAGCCCTTGGTGCTCACCGCGGCCTGGCGCACCACGGACACGAAACTGTCCGCGCGGGAGGCGAACTCCGACCGGAACTCGCCCGTCCCGCCGTCGAGGATGCGGTCGGTGACCGCCGAGGCGTCCGCGGGGTCGACTGTGATCAGGTTCAGCACCATCTGACGTGCCGCCGAGAGATAGCGCCCGTCGAGTGCCACCCGCTCGGTGTCGGCCACGGTCTCGGCGTGCGTCCACCACGTCGTCGCACCGGCGCCGGCGACGAGCAGCGCGGCCGCCAGCGGCACCACCGCACGACGGAGTCGATGAGCGGAACCCCGCTCGGGCGTGGGCTCGTCGAGTGTGTCGGCGCTGCCGTCGACAGTGGCGGTCGCCTCGTCGTCGGTGGTCTCGTCGCTGGGTGCCTCTGCGGCGCCGGCTCTGGTCATGGAGGTCTCCTCGAAGTCGAATCACGTACCATCCGGTATGGTACAGTCTGCCTGTGATTCAGGTCGCAGAACGCGACCCCCATCGAGAGGGAGGTACGTCGCCGGTGATCGCAGATCTCGTCGATCGGTTCCAGCGCATACCGTTTCGTCCGGCGAACGACGGTCGCGTGGAGAGCCATTCGGGCCTCACCCGCCACTATCCGACCCTCGCGGCGAACTTCGTTGCCGGCGAGACGTATTCGCGCGAGGTCGGCATCCTCATGGCGCATCCGGCATCGAGCTTCATCACCCACTTCCTGCTCCGCGGGCTCGCCGAGCGCGGTCTGCCGATGATGGCGGTGAACACCCGCTACACCACGAACGAGCCGGCGTTGATCATGGAACGCGCCGCCGACGACCTCGGTCAGGGCGTGCGGTGGATGCGCGAGGAGCTGGGATTCGAGAAGGTGATCCTGCTCGGGTTCTCCGGGGGCGGCTCGCTCGCGTCGTTCTATCAGTCGCAGGCACTCTCGCCGACGGTCACCCGGACGCCGGCAGGCGATCCGGTGGACCTCGGTGAGTGCGAACCGGCCGACGGACTGGTCCTGGTCGGTGCGCACCCCGGTCGTGCGCGCGTGCTCCGGCACTGGATCGACGCCGCGGTGACCGACGAGGCCGATCCGTACGCGACCGACCCCGACCTCGACCTGTACGCGCCGGATCGGACGGTCCCGCTCGACCGTGAGTGGGTGTCGGCCTACCGCGACGCGCAGCTCGCTCGTGTCCGTCGGATCGACGCGTGGGCGCTCGAACAGATCGAACGTCTCGAGAAGACGGGAGCGTCCGATCGAGCGTTCGTGGTCCACCGCACCGTGGGCGATCCCCGCTTCGTCGACGTGACCCTCGATCCGAGCGACCGCCTGGTCGGCAGCATGTACGGCGACCCGCAGGCCGCCAACTCCGCCGCCGGTGGGCTCGCCCGCTTCGCGACGGCGCGGAGTTGGTTGAGCACCTGGAGTTTCGACCACACCCACGCCGATGCCCTGCGCAACCTCACCACGGTCACCACCCCGACCCAGGTCGTGTGCCTGCGCGCCGATCAGGCGGCCTTCGTCAGCGACTCTGACGACATGGCCCGGGCATCGGGCGACCCGGACGTGTCACATGTCGAACTCGACGACCTCAACCACTACCTCGTCGACCAGCCCGACGGCGTGACCCGTATCGCCGAGACCATCGGTGACTGGCTCCCCACGCGGGGATTCGGCGTCGGCGAGTACGTCAACCACCGCCCAGACCACCACGCAGCGGAGATCGCATGACCACCCACGCAGACGACCCGACCGTTGCCCCGGCTGTCACCCCGACGGGGGCCCCGGCCGAACGTTCGGGTTTCGACGACCTCGTACACCCCGACGTCGCAACGGCATTCCCGTACCGCGAAGGCATGAACACCCCCGGGATGCGTCGCGCACGCACGCTCGCGCGTCGGCTCACCGGCAAGGACATCTTCCCGACCCAGGACCAGATCGACGCGTTCTGTGCGGACATGTTCACCGCCGACCCGGTCGCCGAGCGGTTCGTCGACGAGGTCTTCTACGGCGACATCGGCCCGGTCGAGGGTCGCGCGATGTTGAAGAAGGCACTCGCCGAGGGATTGTCGTCGATCGACAACCCCCCGCCGTCGATGGTCGCGTTGTTCGAGGAGTTCGAGTCGGTACCCGACTGGGTGGACCCCGAGGTGGTCGAGGCCGGTGCCCGCATCTGGCGGCGGTGGGGGACGATGCTGTTCAGCGTCGCCGGCGGCATCACCCTCGAGATGTACACCGAGGCAGCTGTCGCGACACCGCTGTCGCTGGCGGGCGGGTACGCGGGCGACAACGCGTTGCGCCGGTTCCTCGAGACCGCTCGGTTCTGGATCGACGTTTCCGAGCCGGGTGCACTGCTCACACCGGGATCGACCGGACGGGCGACCGCCATGATGGTGCGCGTCATGCACGTCTCGGTCCGGCGTCGCGTCGCCGAACACCCCGAGTGGGACACCTCGAAGTGGGGTATCCCGATCAGCCAGTCGTACATGATGATGACGCTTCTCGGCGGCAGCGTGGCACCCGCGCTCGCGCTGTGGACGACGGGTATCCAGACGACCCGGTCGGAGATCTACGACCTCATCGCCTTCCAGCGGTACCTCGGCCACGTGGTGGGCGTGCGCAGCCGCTGGTATCCCCAGACCATCCCCGACTCGCTGCGTCTGCTGGCGCTGGTGTCGGTCGCGCGCAGCCACGATGCCGGGGACCACGGAGCCGAACTGATCACCTCGTTCCCGAAGGCGTTCGCGGCCCGTGACGGCCACACCGGTGTGCGGCGGTTGCGGGAGGTCTACAACGGCGGCGTCTACGCCGCCTACGCCCGACTGTTCATGTTCCCGCAGACCTATCGCCGGTACGAGATGCCCTCGGCGTTCCCGTGGCTGCTGTGGGTTCTCGGCCGCGTACCGCTCATCGCCGGTGTCGAGCTCGCGCGGCGTGTGCCCCCGATCGGTCGGGTGCACGAGAAGTGGATGCGCTGGCACCGAGAGAGCTGGTACCGCGCCCAGATGGACGGCCGCGAAGCCGAATTCGACGCATCGGGTGCCCTCCGTCGCTGACCGGCACCCGACCCGCACCCGTCACCACCCCGTGAAGGAACCGACACGATGACCCAGATCACCGACCGCCCTGCGACGCAACCCCCGGCGCGGGTGCGCACGTCGCTCGACTATCTCCATGGTTTCGGCAACGAACACCACTCCGAGGCCGTACCCGGTGCGCTGGTCTGGGGACAGAACTCGCCCCAGCGGGCGCCCATGGGTCTCTACGCCGAACAGATCTCCGGTACCGCGTTCACCGAGCCGCGCGGGATCAACCGCCGCACCTGGATGTACCGGATCATGCCCACCGCGGCGCACGGCGCGTACCACCGGATCGACGACCGCCACCTGGCCACCGCGCCGATCGCCGGCGACGCCGACCCGAACCGACTCCGGTGGAACCCGCTGCCGCAGGAGACCTCGACCGGAGACTTCCTCGACGGCCTGTACACGATCGGCGCGAACGGTGATGTACTGGCGCGCACAGGTATCGGCGTCCACCAGTACACCGCGGCACGCTCCATGACCGACCGCTACCTCGCCGACAACGACGGCGAGCTGCTCATCGTGCCCGAGACCGGCGGTATCCGGGTGCGGACCGAACTCGGTGTCATCGAGGCCCGGCCCGGTGAGATCGTGCTGATCTCGCGGGCCATCAAGTTCGCGGTCGACGTCCTCGACGGACCGATCCGCGGTTACGTGTGCGAGAACTACGGCGCCCCGTTCGTGCTGCCCGATCTCGGGCCCATCGGTGCCAACGGACTGGCGCACGCGCGCGACTTCCGGCACCCGGTTGCGGCATTCGAGGAGGGGACGCGCTCGGTCGAGCTCGTCGTGAAGTTCGGCGGTCACCTGTGGGCCACCGAACTCGACCACTCGCCGCTCGACGTGGTGGCCTGGCACGGCAACCACGGTTGTCACGTCTACGATCTCGAGTCGTTCAGCTCCATCACCAACGCCAACGTCGACCACCCCGATCCCTCGGTGTTCACCGTGCTCACCTCACCGTCGGGGCATCCCGGGCAGGCCAACGTCGATTTCGTCGCCTTCCCGCCCCGCTGGATGGTGGCCGAACGGACTTTCCGTCCGCCGCACTTCCATCGGAACGTGATGACCGAGTTCATGGGTCTGATCTACGGCGTCCACGACTCGAAGGCGGAGGGATTCCTGCCCGGAGGCGCCAGCCTGCACAACATGTTCGCCGCACACGGCCCCGATCTCGCCACCTTCGAGATGGGCACGAACGCCGACCTCGAACCGCAGTACCTCGCCAACACCATGGCGATCATGTTCGAGACGCGCTTCCCGCTCGTCACCACCCCGACGGCCATGTCGGCCGCTCACCGTCAACCCGACTACGACGCCGTCTGGTCGGGCCTCACACCGCATTTCGACCCCCAGGCCGCCGGCACCACAGTCGCCGCCGAGACAGATCCGAGGACACGATGACCGCACCCGCTCTCGCCCCCGTCGTCGATCCGGTACTACCGGATCCGACACTGCGCATCGGCGGTGTCGGGGTCGCGGCTTCCGACGGAGGCACCTACACCTCGATCAACCCGGCCGACGAGTCGACGGTGGTCGAGATCGCCGCGGCGACGGCCGACGACGTCGACCGGGCCGTCGCGGCGTCGCGTGCGGTGTTCGACAGCGGTGTCTGGTCGGAACTCCCGGGATCGGAGCGCGGCCGGATCCTCGCGCGAGCCGCCGACCTCATCGAGGCCGACGCCGAGAACCTGGCCGCCCTCGAGGCCGTCGAGATGGGAAAGCTGTACCAGCACAGCGTCGCCGGTGACATGCCCGCCACGGCGGGGACGTTCCGGCACTTCGCCGGGTGGGCGGACAAGATCACCGGCCAGACCACCGCACTGCCCGACTTCGCGGGCCAGCACCGGTTCGGTTTCACGATGCGGCAACCGGTCGGTGTCGTCGGCGCCATCACGCCGTGGAACAACCCGGCGGTCATCGCCGGATGGAAGCTCGCCCCCGCGCTCGCCGCCGGCTGCACCGTCGTGGTGAAACCGGCCGAGGACGCGGCGTTGTCGACCATCCGCCTCGCCGAACTGCTCAGCGAAGCCGGCCTGCCCGACGGTGTGGTGAACGTGGTCACCGGCCTCGGGCCGGTCGCCGGCGCCGCGCTCGCCGGACACGCGGGCCTCGACAAGATCACCTTCACCGGTAGCCCGCGAGTCGGGCGCGGAATCACGCCGCTGGCGGGCGACAAGTTCCGCAAGATGACGCTGGAGCTCGGCGGGAAATCGCCCCAGATCGTCTTCCCCGACGCCGATCTCGACGCCGCCATGCCCTGGATCGCGATGGGCAACTTCTATCACCAGGGTCAGGTGTGTGCCGCCGGCACCCGCGTCCTCGTCAACGAGTCCATCGCCGACGACGTCGTGGCGCGGCTGGTCGCCATCGCGGAGAGCTCGGTGATCGGCGATCCGCGCGACCCCTCCTCGACGATGGGCACCATCGTCAACGCCAAGCAGCTCGACAGCATCCTCGGCTACATCGAGACCGGGAAATCCGAAGGTGCGCAACTCATCACCGGCGGTGCGCGCGTGGACCGACCGGGATTCTTCGTCGAACCCACCGTCTTCCGCGGCACCAACGATCTCACCATCGCGCGTGAGGAGATCTTCGGGCCCGTCGCCACCGTCATCACCTTCCGCGACACCGACGAGGCGATCCGGATCGCCAACGACACCCGCTTCGGACTCAACGCGATGATCTACACCTCGGATCTCTCCACCGCGCACTCGGTCATCCCGCGGCTACGGGTGGGGACGGTGTGGGTCAACGGATGGGGCGTCCCCGAACCGCATCTGCCCTGGGGTGGACGGGAAGCCAGTGGTTTCGGTCGCGAACTCGGTCTGTCGGGGGTCACGGCACACACCGAGGAGAAAACCGTCCACCTCGCCTTCTGATGACGACCACCACAGACGACACCGGTGCACTCGCCGGTGTCCGCGTACTCGAGCTCGGTTCGCTGATCGCAGGGCCGTTCGCGGCCCGCCTCCTCGGCGACATGGGCGCTGACGTGATCAAGATCGAGGCCCCGGGCCAACCCGATCCGCTCCGTTCCTGGGGACAGGCGGAGGTCGACGGCGAGCACGTCTTCTGGACCGTCCACGCTCGCAACAAACGCGCCGCCACCCTCGACCTGCGCACGGACGCCGGACGAGGGTTGTTCCTCGACCTCGCCGAGCACGCCGACGTGATCGTGGAGAACTTCCGCCCCGGCACACTCGAGCGGTGGGGGTTGGGCTACGACGTCCTGTCCGAACGCAACCCGCGCATCATCCTCGCGCGGGTGTCGGGGTACGGACAGACCGGCCCGCATGCGCAGCGTGCGGGGTACGCGTCGGTGGCCGAGGCGGTCAGCGGCCTTCGTCACCTCAACGGGTTCCCGGGTGGTCCGCCGCCGAGGCTGTCGTTGTCGCTCGGCGACACCCTCGCCGGGGTCTTCGCCGCCAACGGGGTCCTCGCGGCGCTGCACGCCCGCACCCGGACCGGTGTGGGCCAGGTGGTCGACGTCGCCCTGACCGAGGCATGTCTGGCCGTCCTCGAGTCGACGATCCCCGACTACGACGTCGCCGGTGTGATCCGGCAGCCGTCGGGTACACGACTCGACGGCATCGCGCCCTCGAACCTCTACCGCACGAGAGACGGTGTCTGGCTGGTGATCGCGGCGAATCAGGACTCGGTCTTCGGTCGTCTGAGCACGGCTCTCGGTGTGCCGGAATGGGCGACCGACCCCCGGTTCGTCGACCACCTGGCGCGCGGGCGTCACCAGGATCTGCTCGACGAGATGATCGCCGAACGCGTCGCCACCCGCGACGCCGAGGACATCGTCGAGATGCTCTCCGCCGCAGGCGTACCCGCAGGGCGCGTCAACACCGTCGCCGAACTCGTGGAGGACCCGCAGCTGCGGGCTCGCGACATGCTCGTCGCACACCAGGACGAGCGGCTGGGGCGAGAGGTGCTGGGACCCGGCGTGATACCGCGCCTGACCGGCACGCCGGGATCGGTGCGCTCGGCGGGTTCGGCGCGACCGGGCCAGCACAATCGTGAGATCTACACCGAGCTGCTCGGACTCACCGACGCCGACCTCGGCGCCCTCGTCCGCGAGGGGATCGTATGACCACCCCTGTACACCACCACGAACGGAGTCCATCGTGAGCAGAACCGACCTGGTCGAGGCCTGGAACGGCCCCGGACGCGCCGACGGGTCGTTGACCGACGTGCGCCCGGAACACAATGCGCTGCACGCGTCGACGAAGCTGACCGCGTTCGAGCACTGGTATTTCGACGCCGCGCTCGACAACGGCTACACCGTGGTCGGCTTCCTCACCAAGCGTCGCCCCGAGGACCTGCCGCGCAGCCGACCGTGGGTGGAGATCATCCTCTACGGGCCCGACGGCAGCCGCCGACAGATCGCGCAGCGCTACCCGGCGCGTGCATGCCACTTCTCGGTCGAGAAATGCGACGTCGCGGTCGGGGAGAACTTCGCCTACGTGACGTTCCACGACGAGCTGCCCACCTACACCGTGCATTTCGCCGAGGACGACGTGGTGATCGATCTCGAGTTCGCGAACGAGATCGCGCCCTGGATGCCGGGGCAGGGCGAGACGCATTTCGGCAACGGCGAGGTGTTCGGCTGGTGTGTCGGGGGACCGCGGGCGAAGGTCACCGGTCGCCTGTCGATCGGTGCGAAGCGGTGGGAGGTGACCGGCACCGGGTACGCCGATCACAACTGGGGCGTCGGGGACATGCGCAAGGTCATCGACCGCTGGCACTGGGGCCGCCTCTACGTCGAGGACTACTCGCTCCTCTACGCGGTGGTGTTGACCCAGGAGGGGTACGGATCCCATCAGATCGCCCCGGTGATGGTGGCCGACGGCGCCGAGGTGATCCTCAGCAGCGGTGAGGCCGTCCTCGAGGAAGGGCCCCTGCTGCCCGACGCCGACGCCGGCCGCGACTACCCGTCGTGGATCTCGCTGACCATCCCGGGGCGACTCGAGCTGCGACTCGACGTGCGCACGGTCCTGCACGGCCACGACCTGCTCAGCGACATCCCCGTCGTCGGCAGCAAAGTGCTGCGACCGCTGGTGAGCCGCCTCGTCGGGCATCCCGGATACTTCCGGTTCGAGTCCGACTTCCGACTGTCGGTCACCCGCGACGACGGGCGCGTCGACGTCCGGACGGGCACCACGCTGCACGAGTTGGTCGCCCTCCGCTGACGGCGGAGGTGCCTGCCCGGTGAGGGGTCGGGTCAGGACCAGCCGTAGGTGGAGCGCAGGGCGGCGGCGACGCGGTCGAAACGGTCACGGTCGAGGACGGCACCCTCGCGACGGATGCCCTGCTCGGGGACGTCGAGGACACGGTCGAGGCGCAGGTAGCTGGTCTTGTGGCCGCCGTCCCAGCCGCCGGTGCCGATCTCCATCCAGTTGGCGTCGTCGGCGCGGTGCCCCTGACTCGACAGCATCAGCCCCAGCAGGTGTTCCCCGTCGCGGCCGACCACCAGCACCGGGCGGTCCTTGCCCTGTGACGCGTCCTCCTCGAACGCCACCCAGGTCCACACGATCTCGCCGGGGTCGGCCGCGCCGTCGAGCGCGGGGGAGTACTCGATCCGGCGCGCCCGGTCGGCGGTGGGGCGGTCGGTGTCGGTGATCGGCCGACCGGCACCGGTGTTCGCGCCACCGTTCATCCGTGCCGTGATCGCCTCTCGGCCCTTGTCGATCGCACCCGACTTCTGCAGTTCGCGGTACAGACGCGGGCCGTACTGACGGGCGAGGCGCAGGGCGGTGGTGGTCCAGGGAGCCATACGACGAATCTAGTCAGTCACCGTGTGGAGCAGGTGGGCCAGCACGGCGTCGGCCGTCATCGCCGCCGTCGGCTTGCGGTCGGGACGCAGATCGTGACCGGTGCCGGGGATCTCCACCAGCGTGGTCGCGCCGGGGATCAGGTCGAGCGCCGCCGTGATCTCGTCGGTGGTGGCGAACGGGTCCGACGGACCGTGCACGACCACGGTCGGGCAGCTGATCGATGGGAGATGTTCGGTCCGTGCGCGTTCGGGCTTGCCCGGAGGGTGCAGCGGGTACGACGTGAGCAGCAGCGCGTCGGCCACCGACGGATCCTCGGCGACGGCCATCGACGCCTGCCGTCCGCCGTACGAGTGCCCGCCCACGATGAGCGGGCCGGTGCAGCCGGCGTCGACGCCCAGGCCGCGCACCACCTGCGCGGCCGCGGCGATCCCGGCCCGATCGGCGGCCGCTCCCGACGGACTCGGCGGGCCCTTGGGCCGTTTCTGGCGGTAGGGCAGGTCGATGCGGGCGACGAGGAGTCCGCGATCGGCGAGCTCGGCCGCGAGCAGTCGCAGGACCAGCGCGTCGTGGTCGCTGCCCGCCCCGTGGGTGATCACGGCCGTTGCGATCGGGGTGCCGATCGGACGGTGCAGCACACCGACGACACCGTCGGCACGCAGATCCACCGGGGCGGGGAGAGCACCCGGGGATCCTGCGGGGACGCGGTCGGCCACGGCTTCACGCTAGTCCCGCGGCGGGTGCGACGACTCGCGAGGAAGGGCACTCGGCGCGGACGTGCGAAACTTGCAGGTACGCGTCATCGCCCCACGAGGAGTGAGTTCGATTCCCAGCTTCGCCGACACGACCTTCACCGATCCCGCCCGGATCCGGAACTTCTGCATCATCGCCCACATCGACCACGGCAAATCGACCCTGGCCGACCGGATGCTGCAGCTCACCGGTGTGGTGGAGGAGCGGGCCATGCGCGCGCAGTACCTCGACCGGATGGACATCGAGCGTGAGCGCGGCATCACCATCAAGGCCCAGAACGTGCGGCTGCCGTGGGAGGTCACCGACAACGGTGTGACCACCGAGTACGTGATGCACCTCATCGACACCCCCGGACACGTCGACTTCACCTACGAGGTGTCGCGCGCGCTGGAGGCGTGCGAGGGTGCGGTGTTGCTCGTCGACGCCGCGCAGGGCATCGAGGCCCAGACGCTGGCGAATCTCTATCTCGCCATGGACAAGGACCTGACGATCATCCCGGTCCTGAACAAGATCGATCTGCCCGCCGCCGATCCCGACCGCTACGCCGCGGAGATCGCCCACATCGTGGGCTGTGACCCCGATGACATCCTGCGCGTGTCGGGCAAGACCGGTGTGGGTGTCCGTGAACTGCTCGACGAGGTCGTCCGGCTCATCCCGGCGCCGGTCGGCGACGACGCGGCCCCCGCGCGGGCGATGATCTTCGACTCGGTCTACGACACCTACCGCGGCGTGGTCACCTACGTGCGCGTCGTCGACGGGCGGCTCGAGCCGAAGGCGAAGATCGAGATGATGTCGACCGGCAGCGTGCACGAATGCCTCGAGGTGGGCATCGTCTCCCCGGAGCCGAAACCCACCAAGGGTCTCGGCGTCGGCGAGGTCGGTTACCTCATCACCGGCGTGAAGGACGTGCGGCAGTCCAAGGTCGGCGACACCGTCACCACCGCGCGCAACGGCGCGACCGAGGCGCTGACGGGCTATCGCGAGCCGCGCCCGATGGTCTACTCGGGCCTGTACCCGGTCGACGGGTCGGACTACCCGGACCTGCGCGATGCCCTGGAGAAGCTGCAGCTCAACGACGCCGCGCTCACGTGGGAGCCGGAGACGTCGGTGGCACTCGGTTTCGGGTTCCGCTGCGGGTTCCTGGGGCTGTTGCACATGGAGATCACCCGCGAACGCCTCGAGCGGGAGTTCAACCTCGACCTGATCTCCACCGCACCCAACGTCATCTACCGACTCGTCGGTGAGGACGGCACCGAGATGGTGGTGACCAACCCGTCGGACTGGCCGGATGGCAAGGCCAAGGCCATCTTCGAGCCCATCGTGAAGACGACGGTGATCGCACCGAGCGAGTTCGTCGGCACCATCATGGAGCTGTGTCAGTCCCGCCGCGGTGAGCTTGGCGGCATGGACTACCTGTCGGAGACGCGTGTCGAACTGCGGTACACGATGCCGATGGCCGAGATCATCTTCGACTTCTTCGACGCACTCAAATCGCGCACCCGCGGCTACGCCAGCCTCGACTACGAAGAGGCGGGTGAGCAGGAGTCGGCGCTGGTGAAGGTCGACATCCTGCTGCAGGGTGAGGCCGTCGACGCGTTCAGCGCGATCGTGCACAAGGACGGCGCCTTCGCCTACGGCAACAAGATGACCCTGAAACTCAAGGAGCTCATCCCGCGCCAGCAGTTCGAGGTACCGATCCAGGCCGCGGTGGGGTCGAAGATCATTGCGCGCGAGAACATCCGGGCGATCCGCAAGGACGTTCTCGCCAAGTGCTACGGCGGTGACATCAGCCGCAAGCGCAAACTCCTCGAGAAGCAGAAGGAGGGCAAGAAGCGGATGAAGACCATCGGTCGTGTCGAGGTCCCGCAGGAGGCCTTCGTGGCCGCGCTGTCGTCGGAGGCGGGCGGGGACAAGCCGAAAGGCAAGTGACTCGCCGCCGGTACGCCGGTGGGGCCGCGCACTAGGCTCGAGGTCATGGCAACGAACCCGGTCCTCGCGCCCAGCCGACACCCCCACGGGCTGCCCGATTTCGGGTCGATCTCCGACGACGACTTCCTGCCCGCGTTCACCACCGCGATGGCCGAACACCTCGTCGAGATCGAGGCCATCGCGACCGACACCCAGGACCCGACGTTCGCCAACACCGTGGAGGCCCTCGAACGGTCCGGTCGGCTCCTCGGACGCGCGGCCGGCACGTTCTTCAACCTCGTCGGCCCCGACACCAACCCGCAGCGCAACGCGATCGCGCAGGAACTCGCGCCCCTGCTTACCGATCACCAGAACACCATCGCGCTGCACCCGAAGCTGTTCGCCCGCATCGCATCGCTGCACGCCCGTCGCGACGATCTCGGTCTCGACGAGTCGTCGATCCGGCTGTTGGACAAGCGATATCGCGAGGCCATCCGTGCCGGTGCCGGGCTCGCCCCCGACGATCAGCGGCAGATGCGGGAGATCTCCTCACGGCTGTCGGTGCTGACGACAACGTTCACCCAGGCCGTGCTCGACGAGAGCAACGACGCCGCGGTCCTCGTCGAGACCGCCGCCGAACTCGACGGCCTGTCGGCGTCGTCGATCGCCGCGGCCGCCGACGCCGCGCGCGCCGCCGGTCACGACAGCGGTCACCTGCTGGCGCTGGAGTTGCCGAGCAGTCAGTCCGCCGTCGCGTCCCTGACCGATGCCGCCACGCGTGCGCGCGTGTTCGAGGCCTCGATCTCCCGCGGCCTGCGCGGCAACGACCACGACACCCGCGCGACCATCATCGAGATCGTCACCCTGCGGGCCCGCCGCGCCGCGCTTCTCGGGTACCGCGATCACGCCGAGTTCGTGATCGCCGTGCAGACCGCGCCCGACGCCGAGGCGGTCGAAACGATGCTGGGCGAACTGATCTCGTCGGCCATGCGCGCCGGCGGGCGTGAGCTGACGCGGTTGCGCGCGCTGGCCGGCGAGCACATCGAACCGTCCGACATCACCTACTGGCTCGGTGTCGAGCAACGACGCGGTGCGGCGGTCTCGCTCGACGACTTCGCCGACTACTGCGATCTCGACCGCGTGCTCACCGACGGCGTATTCTTCGCGGCGCGATCGCTCTACGGCCTGCAGTTCGTCGAACGTGACGATCTGCCGACCTACCACCCCGATGTGCGCACGTGGGAGGTGTTCGACGCCGAGGGTGTGTCGATCGGTCTCTACCTCGGCGACTACTTCGCCCGATCCAGCAAGCGTGGCGGCGCGTGGATGAACACCATCGTCGACCAGTCCACGCTTCTCGGCGAGCAGCCGATCGTGGTCAACGTCTGCAACTTCACCCGGCCGCAGGCGAACGAACGGTGCCTGCTCAGCTTCGATCAGCTCACCACGCTGTTCCACGAGTTCGGTCACGCCCTGCACGGGCTGCTGTCGGCGGTGCGTTTCCCGGCGCAGTCGGGTACCTCGGTGCCGCGCGACTTCGTCGAGTTCCCGTCACAGGTCAACGAGATGTGGTCGCTGCACCCCGATGTCCTCGCCAACTACGCACGGCACCACGAGACCGGTGAACCGATCCCTGCCGAACTCGCCGAGGCCGCACGCGCCGCGACCTCGGTCGAATCGGCGCACAGCACCATCGAGTACCTCGCGGCCGCCGCCCTCGACCTCGCGTGGCACCGGGTGACCCACGACGAGATCGCCGCCGGCGCACTGGAGATGGGCGTCGAGGCGTTCGAGGCCCACGCGCTGAGCCGCGCCGGTGTCGCGAGCGAACTGATACCGCCGCGCTACCGCAGTGCCTACTTCAACCACATCTTCGGCGGGGGTTACGCGGCCGGGTACTACTCCTACATCTGGTCGGAGGTGCTCGACGCCGAGACCGAACAGTGGTTCCTGGCCCACGGCGGTCTCACGCGCGCCAACGGCCGTCGGTTCGCCGAGGCCACGCTCTCACGCGGCGACAGCGTCGACCCCATCGCCGCACACCAGGCGCTGCTGGGCCGTCCGGCCGAGATCGCCCCGCTGCTCGCCCGCAAGGGTCTCGTCAGCGCCTCACACACCGACCGTCAGTAGGATGCTGCGACGTCCTCAGCTCGCCTCGATGGGCCAAAGGTCGATCCTGATCTGTTCCACCAGTTCCGACGGATCGGTAGGTTGGCCGATCTCGGTGGCGATGTGTCGCACCGCTTCGCGTCCGCGGGCGACCGCTCGAAGCCGATATGAACCGGCGGGGACCTTGAAATCACCGATCGTGCCATCGAATTGATAAAGCTGCCCGATTGTGTTCACCTCCGCCTCCGCGCGGTACGCGACGTCCACGGTCGCGCTGGCTTCCCAGGCGCCCTCGGGGACATCCACCTCGGCTGACCACAGAGCCAATTCGACTCCGCACCAGATGTTCTGGCCCTCCACAGTGATAACCGCCAAGTCATCACCAGACAACGCCAGGGGCCAGGGGTCAGGCCGTGACGGATCGTAAACCCGAGCTATGCCGTCGGAGAAGTAGAGGGAGCACAGCATGAACGTTCCGTCGGTGATGAGCCGTCCGTACCCATGATGGAGTGGTGCGTGTTGGCTCAAGTCACTGCACCTTCACGAAGAACTTATCGCCGGGTACAACTCGGTTCTGGAAATAGAAGTTGTTGATATTCCCACCTTGACTTCGGTTCTCGGTGGCCGGTACCAGGTCTGCCAAAGCGGTGGGTCCACCTTCCAAGGTGGAAGCGAACGGGTACTCATCGCACTGTTCCCCGTCGGGTCGCGGAGAGGGGAACGCCTTGCACGGTCCGTCCGCGCGGTTGGCGTCGCTCTCCTCACCGGGAATCTTGGTGAGGGGAACTCCGCCGGGCGCGCCTGGCTGGCCTGCCGCCTGATAACGCACAACATTCGGCGTGATGTTGGGGTAACCGGTCATGTCGAAAGTTGGCGTCACTTCGGGGTTCACGCATCCGGCAGTCGCGCGCACAGTGGTGTCGCATCGGACGACCGATGGGTCGATGAAGGTGAAGCCGGATATCGCAGTACCGTCAAAGGGTTCGATTTCGCCGGTCAGCGTTGCGTGCGTTCCGTCTACCCCGGGCGAGATCGGCGGCACGTAGGACGTGGTTCCCACGCTGTACACAGCCGCCGGCGAGATCAGCAGCGACATGCTTCCGCCTCCGCCAACGCTGACGACGAGGTTGCCGGACAAGATGTTGCCTGCGGTGCTGATTCGCTCGAGTTCGTACTTCAGTTGTACAGATCCGCCTGTGGGGCTGGTGGTTTGGGATACGCGATCATCGTAGACGGTCACGCCGGTCACCTCGCCCTTGTCATCGAGGCTCGTATACGTGAGTTGTGAATCCGTGCAGGTGGCGATTCGCGACGCGCAGAAGACCGGCCCGATCGACTGGTTCCGTACGTGTGCATGTACTGGCGGTGAGATGGAGATTCTTGCGCTGACGGGTGCGGATTGACCGCCTTCGGGATGAGGGAGTGGCGCTGCCTGCGAGGGTGCTGCGAACAGCAGGCTGGCGGCAATGAGCGCCACTGCCAAGAAGTTGGATCTGGTGCGAATCTTCATCGACGTCTCCGTTCGGGTGTACGAATGGAGATAAAGTTACAAACCCTAACGAACGTATGCAATGGTGATGCCGATCACTCGCCGATGGCCGCGGGCATTCGCCGGAAGCGCGCGTGCTGTTTCGCGGGCGCGGCTGGGCCGTTCGGAGGCGTACCGCTGCGGCATGATGAGCGCGTGACCACCGAAGCCCGCGCAGACCTGTCGCGATTCGCCCTGCTGAGTCTGGCGGCGTCGCTCGTCGTCATCACCCTCAAGGTGATCGCCTGGCAGGTGTCGGGTTCGGTGGGCCTGCTCTCCGACGCCGCCGAGTCGCTCGTCAACGTCGTCGCGGCCGTCGCGGCGTTCGTCGCCCTGAAGGTCGCGGTGAAGCCCGCCGACGACGACCACAACTTCGGCCACACCAAGGCCGAGTACTTCTCCGCGGTGTTCGAGGGCGTGATGATCGTGGTCGCGGCCGGGATCATCATCGTCGCCGCGGTCGATCGACTGCTGTCGCCGGCCGAACTCGAGTCCGTCGGACTGGGTCTGGTGATCTCGGTGGTCGCGACGGTCATCAACGGGGTGGTGGGCCTGTACCTCATCCGCATCGGCCGCAGGCATCGTTCGCTCTCGCTGGAGGCCGACGGCAAGCACCTGCTCACCGATGTGTGGACGACTGCAGGGGTCGTGATCGGTGTCCTGCTCGTCGCGCTCACCGGGTGGCTGCCACTCGACCCGCTCATCGCGATCGCGGTCGCGGTGAACATCCTCGTCGTCGGAGGGCGACTGGTCTGGCAGTCGGGCGCCGGACTGATGGACACCGCGCTCCCTGACGACGAACGCGCGAAACTCGATGCCGTCCTCGACGGCCACCGCAGCGACGAGATCGACTTCCACGACGTCCGCACCCGGGAGGCCGGCCACGAGCGATTCCTGCAGCTGCACATGCTCGTTCCCGGCGAGTGGAGTGTGCAACGCGGCCACGACCTCGTCGAACGGGTGGAGACCGACCTCGTCGACGCCCTCGAGCACCTGCACGTCGCGATCCACCTCGAACCGATCGGCGACCCCCGCGCCTACGAGCCGTGGCGTCTGGACTGACGGCGGCGCGCTCGACCGGATGTCAGGCGTTGGCGGGCACGAACGTGCCGTGCGAGCCGGCCTCCTCGGCGCGGATGACGTGCATGACCGCGTTGATCAACGCCAGGTGGGTGAACGCCTGCGGGAAGTTGCCGAGGTGGCGACCGGTGTTGGAGTCGATCTCCTCGGCGTAGAGCTTCAATGGACTCGAGTAGCTCAGCAACCGCTCGCACAGGTGCTTGGCCCGGGTCAGCTCACCGATCTCGACCAGCGCCGACACCAACCAGAACGAGCAGATGGTGAACGTCCCCTCCTCGCCGGACAGCCCGTCGTCGGTCTCCTCGACGCGATAGCGCAGCACGAGGCCGTTCTCGGTGAGCTCGTCGGCGATGGCGAGGACGGTGTTGCGGACCCGCTCGTCGTCGGACGGCATGAAACGCAGCAGCGGCACCAGTAACAGCGACGCGTCGAGGGCGTCGCTGCCGTAACGCTGGGTGAACACGCCCTTGTCGTTGACGCCGTGTTCGAGGATGTCGGCCTTGATCTCGTCGGCGATCCGAGCCCACGTCTGCGCGTACGACTTCTCGCCGTGCATGGTGGCCAGCCGCGCCCCGCGGTCCAGCGCGATCCAGCACATCACCTTCGACGAGGTGAAGTGCTGCGGTTCACCACGCACCTCCCAGATACCCCGATCAGGTTTGCGCCAGTGCTTGACCGCCTCCTCGACCTGCGCCTTGAGCACCGGCCACAGGGTCTCCGAGATCGTCTCGTTCGACTTCATGTTGAGGTACACCGAATCGAGCATGGTGCCCCAGATGTCGTGCTGCGACTGGTTGTACGCGCCGTTGCCGATGCGGACCGGTCGGGCGCCGTCGTATCCCGAGAGGTGGTGCAGTTCCTCCTCGTCGAGGGTGCGTTCGCCCCCGACGCCGTACATCACCTGCAGGGGATGGTGTTCGCCGTTCGTCGCGCCGGACACGTCGGCGATGAAGGAGAAGAAGTCGTCGGCCTCGCGGTCGAGTCCGAGGGTGTAGAGCCCCCACAGGGCGAAGGTCGAATCGCGTACCCAGGCGTAGCGGTAGTCCCAGTTGCGTTCGCCGCCGGGCGTTTCCGGCAGTGACGTGGTGGCTGCGGCGAGCAGTGCGCCGGTGGGGGAGTAGGTCAAGCCCTTGAGCGTCAACGCACTGCGCTGCAGGTGTCCCCGCCACGGGTGGTCGGGGAACGAGCCGATGTTGATCCACTGGCGCCACGACTCCGAGGTCGCCCACATCTTCTGCGCCGCCTCCTCCCAGTTCTGCGGCGCGGGTTGCGACGACCAGCTCAGCGCGATGAACCGGTTGTCGCCCTCGTTCAGTCGCGACCGGGCCCGGGCCTCGCGGCCCTCGAGTCCGAGCTTGAAGTTGGTGGTCAGCTTCAGCGTCGGCGACGGGTGGGTGGTGTCGGACGCGGTGGCGATCGCCTCGCCGTAGGCCGGGCCCGAGTACTCCCACGTCGTGGTGCCGCGGTGGTAGTCGAAGGCCGGCTCGCAGCTCAACGCCACCTCGACGGTGCCGCTGACACACCTCACCGTGCGCAGCAGGATGTGCTCGGCATCCCAGTCGGTCGGTGTCCGCCGGTGCGTGCGCGAGCGGGTGTCGTTGTCGTGCCAGGGGCCCATGACGAGCGCGTCGCGCACGATCATCCAGCCGGTGTCGGTCTGCCATGTGGTCTCGACCATCAGGCTGCCGGGCAGGTAGCGGCGATCGACCGGCACGTTGACGCCGTACGGCGCGACCTTGAAATGCCCGGCCGAGCGGTCGAGGATCGCGCCGAAGATGCTCGGGGAGTCCGGTCGGGGGACGCACATCCACTCGACCGCGCCGTTGCGGGCGATCAGACAGTTCGTCTCGCAGTCGGAGAGGAACGCGTAGTCGTCGATCGGCGGGAACGCGTTGTGCGTCGCCGTCGCCGGTGTGAAACCGCTGATGTCGGAGGCGTGGGCGAGTCCCGGGGTGCCGGGCACGGGACGGCCCGAGTCGGTGGCACCGGGGACCGCAGTGGCCGCGCCCTCGTGGGCAGGGGTTGTCATCGGTCCATCATGGGTGAGGGGGCACGCCGTGCGCCACAGCAAGGCGTCGGAGTCGCGTGACCTCGTCGGGTCGGCCGGGTGCGGGTCGCGTCCGCTTTAGACCCACGGTGAGTTAAATCGTTCGCGCTACGCTGTGGCGGTGAACGGGATCCGGACGTGGTGGGACGGCGTCGAGGCGTGGTTGACCGGTTTGTCGTTCGTCCCCCAGCTGCTGGTCAGCCTGGCGGTGCTCATCCCGCTCGCGATCCTCGCCGCCGTCGTGCTCAACGCACTGGTCAACGGCGTGCTGCACCTCGTCGACCGCTTCGCGCCGACGCGCACCACCCGGGGTGAGCCCTGACATGCCGCGCTCCCGCGTCACCCTCGCGCTGATAGCGCTCCTCGTGCTGGTGCTCGTCGCCTGGCTCGCCACCCGTTAGTCCTGCTCAGAAGCTTGCCCGTCGCCGCCTTCGCAGCGCAGGGCGCCGTACTCCTCTGCTGATAATCTTCCGGCTGTGATCGCATCGCCGCGCTACCGGACACACCTCCGGATGGCCCTCTTCGCAGTGGAATACCGCTGTGTCGCAGACATTCACTGTCGCTGACGCCCGGTCCTCCCCGCGCCCCGCGCATGCTGCCCTCGGCGTCCATCTCCTCTCGGACGTGGCCGCCCCCGCCGACATCCGGCCCCGCCGAATCCCGTCCCACTCGTGAAGGGTGTGTCCGTGCCCGAACTCCGTCCCTCGCACCGCCACCGATGGCGTGCACACCGACGTGCGTACGCCGCCTGCCTCGTGGCCGTCGGCCTCGTGGTGACGCTCACCGCCTGCGGGGGTGGCTCCACCGACACCCCCGGCGGCCGTGACATCTCCAGCGGCTCCCACCACGTGAACCTCATCGCCTACGCGACCCCGAAACCCGGTTTCGACAAGATCATCCCCGCGTTCCGCGACACCGACGCCGGATCCGACATCGGGTTCTCCCAGTCCTACGGGGCCTCGGGTGACCAGTCGCGCAAGGTCGCCCGACGGGTACCCGCCGACGTCGTCAACTTCTCCGTCGAGCCCGACATCACGCGACTGGTGAAGGCAGGCGTGGTCGACGAGGACTGGAAGACCCAGCACCCCAACAACAGCACCCCGTTCGGGTCGGTGGTGGCACTCGTGGTCCGCCAGGGCAACCCGAAGAACATCCGCGACTGGGACGACCTGCTCAAGCCCGGCGTCGAGGTCATCACCCCGAACCCGGGCAGCTCCGGTTCGGCCAAGTGGAACCTGTTGGCGCCGTTTGCGGCCAAGAGCAACGGCGGCGTCGACGAGAAGGCCGGCCTGGCCTACGTGAGCGACCTCGTGCGCGACCACATCCGCGTCAACCCGAAGTCGGGTCGCGAGGCCACCACCACGTTCGAGCAGGGTCAGGGCGACGTCCTCATCAGCTATGAGAACGAGGCCATCATGCTGCAGCGCAAGAACGGCACGGCCCCGGCGTCCCAACGCGTCGACTACGTGATCCCGCCGCAGACGTTCAAGATCGAGAACCCGGTCGCGGTGGTGAACACCAGTGACGACAAGGCGTCGGCCGAGAAGTTCGTCGAGTTCCTCTTCACCGATGAGGGACAACGCATCTGGGCCCAGCAGGGCTTCCGGCCGGTCACGCCGTCGGTGATCGCCGCGACCCGCTCGCTGTTCCCCGGCACCATCGACAAGCTGTGGACCATCTCCGCCCTCGGCAAGGTGCTCGGCAAGGGCACCGCCGCCGAGAACAGTGACACCGGAAAAGCGGGCAAGGACCTCACCGGCTGGAAGGCCGTCGACTCGGAGTTGTTCGGCACCAAGGGCGCCATCAGCAAGATCTACGACGCAGGAGGCAAGGCATGACCACGGTGCAGGTCGAACCGCCCGACACCCCGCCCGCGCCGAAACTCGCCGGCGGCCGACGCATCACCGGCGCAGGCCCCCTGGGTATCGGTGTCGCCGGGCTCTGGCTCACCGTCATCGTGCTGCTGCCGCTCGCGGCGATCACGACGAAGTCGTTCGACGACGGCTGGAGCGGTTTCTGGACCGCGGTCACCGCCGACAACGCCATCGCGTCGATCCGGGTGACCGTGCTGGTGTCGATCGTGGTCGCGCTGATCAACGTCGTGATGGGCACGGTGATCGCGTGGGTGCTCGTCCGTGACGAGTTCCCCGGCAAGGGGATCGTGAACGCGCTGATCGACCTGCCGTTCGCGTTGCCCACCATCGTCGCGAGCCTGGTGCTGCTGTCGCTCTACGGACCCAACAGCCCCATCGACATCCAGCTCAACGCCACCCAACCCGCCCTGGTGATCGCGCTGGCGTTCGTGACCCTGCCCTTCGTGGTGCGCCAGGTGCAGCCGGTCCTCATCGAGGTCGACCGCGAGGTCGAGGAGGCCGCCGCGTCGCTGGGCGCCTCGAACTGGACGATCTGGACGAAGGTCGTGGTGCCGTCGCTGGCGCCGGCCATCCTCACCGGCGCCGGTCTGGCCTTCACCCGCGCCATCGGCGAGTTCGGGTCGGTCGTCCTCATCGGCGGCAACATCCCCGGCGACACCCAGGTCGCCTCGCAGTACATCCAGCAGCAACTCGAGGTCGACGCACCGGTCGACGCCTCGGCGGTGTCGGTGGTGCTCCTGCTGATCGCGTTCGTGGTGCTCTTCGTGCTGCGGATCGTCGGTCGTCGCTCGGCCAAGCGTGAGGGGGCCGACCGATGAAACTGTCGCCGACCTCGCGCTACGGTCTGCGCGCCCTCGCGCTGATCTACCTGTTCGTCCTCCTGGTGGTCCCCGTCGCGCTGATCTTCTGGCGATCCTTCGAACACGGCCTCGGCCAGTTCTGGGACTGGATCACCACGCCGGCGGCCATCTCGGCGCTGCAGCTCAGTCTGCTGATCGTCGTGATCGTGGTGCCGCTCAACGTCGTGTTCGGCATCGCCACCGCCATCGCGTTGGTGCGCGGTCGTTTTCGCGGCCGCGGCATCGTGCAGGCGATCATCGACCTGCCGTTCGCCGTCTCGC
Source organism: Williamsia sp. Leaf354 (assembly GCF_001424365.1). Classification (NCBI taxonomy): domain Bacteria; kingdom Bacillati; phylum Actinomycetota; class Actinomycetes; order Mycobacteriales; family Nocardiaceae; genus Williamsia; species Williamsia sp. Leaf354. The sequence continues at coordinate 323,745 of NZ_LMPL01000003.1, read as the reverse complement.
CCGTCGTCGTGGGTGTCTCGCTGGTGCTCCTGTGGGGTTATGGCGGATGGTTCGGCGGTGTCGAGAGTCTCGGCTTCCGCGTGATCTTCGGCCTGCCCGGCATGGTGCTCGCCACCATCTTCGTCACGCTCCCGTTCGTGGTGCGGGAGGTCGAGCCGGTGCTCCGTGAGATCGGGACCGAGCAGGAGGAGGCCGCGGCCACCCTCGGTGCCAACGGATGGCAGACCTTCCGCCGGATCACCCTGCCCGCCATCCGGTGGGGACTCACCTACGGGGTCGTCCTCACCGTCGCCCGCAGCCTGGGCGAGTACGGCGCGGTGATCATCGTGTCGTCGGGGTTCCCGGGGATCTCCCAGACCCTGACGCTGCTGGTCTCCTCGCGCTACACCGACGACTACAACGAGTACGGCGCCTACGCCGCGGCGACCCTGCTCATGCTCATCGCATTGCTGGTGCTGGTGGCGATGACGCTCATCGAACGCCGCGGACTCGCCGGTCGCCTGGCCAAGGGTGCCCGGCGCGGCAGCACCGACGACCCCGTTCCCACGATCGACCCCGCCGCCGATCAGGTGCCGGACACGACCCCCGCCGACAAGGAGTACGCACGATGACGATCTCGGTCTCCCGCGCGAACAAGCGCTACGGCGATTTCGCCGCTCTCGACGACGTGTCGCTGGACATCCCGGCGGGGTCGCTGACCGCGCTGCTCGGCCCGTCGGGTTCGGGCAAGTCCACCCTGCTGCGGTCCATCGCGGGCCTGGACTCCCTCGACTCGGGTGTGGTGAGCATCAACGGCGAGGACGTCACCCGGGTGTCGCCGCAGAACCGCGACATCGGGTTCGTGTTCCAGCACTACGCGGCGTTCAAGCACATGACGGTCCGCGAGAACGTCGCGTTCGGTCTGAAGATCCGCAAGCGGCCGAAGGCCGAGGTGACCCGCAAGGTCGACGAACTGCTCGAGGTGGTGGGCCTGGCCGGGTTCCAGACCCGCTATCCCGCACAGCTCTCCGGCGGTCAGCGTCAGCGCATGGCGCTGGCGCGGGCGCTGGCCGTCGACCCGCAGGTGCTGCTGCTCGACGAGCCGTTCGGCGCGCTCGACGCGAAGGTCCGCGAGGATCTGCGCAAGTGGCTGCGGCGACTGCACGACGACGTCCACGTGACGACGGTGCTGGTCACCCACGACCAGCAGGAGGCGCTCGACGTGGCCGACCGCATCGCTGTCCTCAACCGCGGTCGGATCGAGCAGGTCGGGAGCCCCGACGACCTCTACGACCGCCCGGCCAACGAGTTCGTCATGGGATTCCTGGGCTCGGTCGCCCGGCTCAACGGCTCTCTGGTGCGGCCCCACGACATCCGCGTGGGGCGCTCACCCGATCTGGCCCTGTCGGGCGCGGATTCGGCCGCCGCCGCGACCGGTGTCCTCAAGGCCACCGTGGCGCGCGTCGTGCACCTGGGCTTCGAGGTGCGGGTGGAGCTCGTCAACGCCGCCACCGGCGACGATTTCCACGCCCAGATCACCCGCGGCGACGCCGAGGCGCTGTCGCTGTCGGACGGAGACGAGGTCTACGTCCGCGCCACACGCGTCCCGACGATCGCCGGCTGAGCGGGCCCACCGCGTCACTGCCCGAACGGATCCAGTCCCCCGAACGGCGACCCCTGCTGGGGCGAACCCTGGTCGGGCGACCCCTGTTGCGACGGGGCCGACTGCGTCGACACCGTCGTGGTGGCGTCGTCCTTGGCGCTGCCCAGCGTCACGGTCAGTTTCTCCGACTTCCCGCTCGCGTCGGTGACGGTGATCGGGATCTGCTGACCGGGCTGATGGCGCAGGACCTGCGCCATCAGGTCGGCGTAGTTGCTGATCGGGCTGCCGTCGATGGCGGTGATGACGTCGCCGGCGCGCAGACCGGCGCGGGCGGCGGCACCGTCGGCCGACACCGATCCCACGCGGGCTCCGTTGACGCTCGTCTGCGAGGCGTTGGTGGTCTGCGACAGGGAACCGGACACGCCCAGAACGGGTTTGGTGGCCGTGCCGTCCTGCATGAGCTGTTCGGCGACACGCTTGGCGGTGTCGACGGGGATCGAGAACCCCAGTCCGAAGGCCTGCACGCCGCCGCTGGCGGCCTGCCCGGTGTCGACGGCGGAGTTCACGCCGACCACCTGCCCCTGCAGGTTCACCAGTGGCCCACCGGAATTGCCCGGGTTGATCGGTGTGTCGGTCTGCAGACCGTTGTAGACCGCGACCTGCGAACCGGATTCGTCGCCGGCGGTCACGGTGCGGCTCAGGGCGCTGATGATGCCGGAGGTGACGGTGTTGGACAGGTTCTCGGGGCTGCCCACGGCGACGACCTGCTGGCCGACCTGCAGTCCGTTCGACTGTCCGAGGGTGGCCGGGGTGAGGTTGTTGACGCCGGAGACCTTGATGACGGCGAGGTCGTAGGACGGTGCGACACCGGTGACGGTCGCGGCGTGGGTGCTGCCGTCGGGGAGGGTGACCTGGATCCGTCCGCCGTCGCCGACGCCGGACACCACGTGGTTGTTGGTGAGCGTGTATCCGTCTGCGGTGAGGATGATCCCGCTGCCGACCGCGGTGCCCTGCGCCCCGGAGACGGCGATGTCGGCGGTGGACTTCGAGGCGACCTTGGCCGCGTAGGTGACCGAGCCGGGGGTCGCGTTCACCGTCCCTGGCGACGACGGGACCGAGGTCAGGGCCGCCGGGGTGGAGTCGCGATGATCGAGGAGTGCGACACCGCCGGCGCCGAGACCGCCGCCGATCAATCCGGCCGCGAGGACGGCGACGAGGATCGGGGTGCCGGAGCGATGCCGGGGTGTCGGGGTACCCGGGGTGGGGGCGGTGGCCGACGGTGTGGCCCCGAAGGGAGCGTTCGCGCCCGGGGTGGGCTGTGGCGCAACGTATGTCGGGAAACTCCCGTACGACGGCGGTGCCGCGTATGCCGGGTTCGAGTGGTACGGGTCGCCGGCGGCGTGTGCGGGACGGCTCTCCCACCGCTGGGTCTGCTCGTCCGGGGACGTCGGCTCCTGCGACGACGACTCGTTCGTCTGCCGGTCGTACGGGCGCGTGTCGTCCGCGTTCTGGTCGTGCGGGTTCTGGTGGTCGTTCGGGTTCTCGTGCATGACACCACCGTCCGCGCCGAACCTGAGCGCAGCCCGAGTGTTCCGACCGGAATCAGCTGAGGCTTTGCCCAGGATTCCCGGTGGCCGAGGCGCGGTAGCGGTCGCAGATGATGTCGATCAGTCCCGGGTGCGCGCCGATCGGCTCGGCGATCGCGACACCGACCCTCAGGTCGGCCAGGGCGTTCTCGACCCGATCGGTGAGTGTTCCCGCCGACAGGAAGTACGGGCCCACCACGATCCTGCGGGCACCCGTCGCCTCGAGTCGTTCGACGGCCTCGCGCAGGTATCGGGCCTCGGGACCCAGACGCGTGGCGAACAGCGGTTCGATTCCCCGGCATGCGACGTGGTCGGCGAGATCGGAGGCGACCGCGTGGAACTGGGCGTCGGCATCCCGATCGCGGCTGCCCACGGCGCACAGCACGACACCGTCGTCGGGGGCCAGACCCGCCGCGTGCAGTCGGTCGACGAGCGCGGTGAGAAGTCGCGGGTCGGACCCCAGAGGCGGTGCCTGGGTGAACCTCACCTCCGGACGACGTCCGCGTTCGACATCGAGCGCGGCGGGCAGATCGACGCCCGTGTGGAACGCGGCCGAGAACAGCAGCGGCACGACCACCACATGCGGGCCGGACACGCTCGCCACGACCTCGGCCACCGTCGGCTCATCGAGATCGAGGAACCCCAGGTGGACGTCGGTCCCGGGTAGCGCCGCGGCAACGGCGTCGGTGACCTCGCGCGCGGTGACGGCGAAACGGGGATCTCGACTGCCGTGCGCGGCGAGGACGAGCGCGTCGGTCACGCCAGGGCGGACAGGTGCAACGGTGCCAGGGCGTCGCCCACGAGGCCGGCGGCGAGGGTGTTGCCGCCCTGCGGATCGATCAGCAGGAAGCTGCCGGTCTCGCGGTTGACGAGGTAGTCGTCGGCCGCCACCGGCGCGGCCGTCTGCACGGTGATCCGCCCGATCTGGTTGAGCTCGAGGCGTTCCGGGCCGTCGTGCACCGACAGATCCTGCTCGTCGAACAGGGCGTCGAGGGACCCGACGATCGCCGGCGTCGACAGTGTCCCGTGCTTGAGCAGCAGTCGCGCACCCGGCGCCAGCGGCTTGTCGCCGAGCCAGCACACCGTCGCGGTGAACGACGAGATCGGGTCCGGCGCATCGGCGACCGCGGCGATGATGTCACCGCGCGAGATGTCGATGTCGTCGGCGAGGAGCACCGTGACACTGCGGCCGGTGTGCGCCGACTCGAGCGATCCGTCGGCGGTGTCGATTCCCGACACCGTGGTGCGGATGCCCGACGGCAGCACGACGACCTCGTCGCCGACGGCCACGCGACCGGCGGCGACCTGACCGGCGTATCCCCGGTAGTCGAGGTACTCGGCGGTGCGGGGGCGGATGACGTACTGCACGGGGAAGCGGAAGCCCACCGGCGCACGGTCGGCCACGTTCGGCACCGACTCGAGGTGCTCGATGAGGGTCGGGCCGCTGTAGAAGTCGGTCAGCGCCGACCGGTGGGCGACGTTGTCACCGCGTAGGGCCGAGACCGGGATGGCCTGCACGTCGGCGTCGTCCCAGCCGAGGGTGCCGGTCAGTCGGGCGAACTCGGCGCTGATCTCGGCGAACACCGTGGCCGCGTCGTCGACGAGGTCGATCTTGTTGACCGCCAACACCAGTCGGGGGACCCCGAGCAGCGCCATGACGGCGGCGTGGCGGCGAGTCTGGGCGACGACACCGGTGCGCGCGTCGACCAGCAGGATCACCAGCTGGGCGGTCGACGCACCCGAGACGGTGTTGCGGGTGTACTGCACGTGACCGGGGGTGTCGGCGAGCACGAACGACCGTCGCGGCGTCGCGAAATAGCGGTAGGCGACGTCGATGGTGATGCCCTGCTCGCGTTCGGCGCGGAGGCCGTCGACCAGCAGCGACAGGTCAGGGGTGTCGAGGCCCTTGTCCACCGAGGCACGGGTGACCGCGTCGATCTGGTCGGCCAGAACCGATTTGGTGTCGAACAGCAGGCGGCCGACGAGGGTCGACTTGCCGTCGTCGACGCTGCCCGCGGTCGCGATGCGCAGCAGATCGGAGTTCTCGACGCGCCCACCGGTGGTGTCGGCGGGGGAGGCGGTGGTGGTCATCAGAAGTAGCCCTCACGCTTTCGGTCTTCCATGGCCGCCTCGGAGACGCGGTCGTCGCCACGGGTGGCGCCGCGCTCGGTGAGCCGGGAGGCCGCGACCTCGGCGAGGACGGCGTCGTTGTCGGCGGCGTCGGAGAGCACCGCGCCGGTGGTGGAGCCGTCGCCGACGGTGCGGTACCGCACCGAGAGTCGTCGCAGCTCTTCGCCGTCGCGGGGTCCACCCCACGGCCCGGGGGTCATCCACATGCCGTCACGCTCGAAGACGTCACGCTCGTGCGCGTAGTAGATGCCGGGGAGCAGCACCTGCTCGCGGGCGATGTAGCGCCACACGTCGAGCTCGGTCCAGTTCGACAGCGGGAACACGCGGACGTGCTCGCCGGGGGCGTGCTTGCCGTTGTAGAGGTTCCACAGCTCCGGTCGCTGGCGCTTGGGGTCCCACTGCCCGAAGGCGTTGCGCAGCGAGAAGATCCGCTCCTTGGCCCGCGACCGTTCCTCGTCGCGACGCCCGCCGCCGAACACCGCGTCGAAGCGGTGGTCGTTGATGGCGTCGAGCAGGGGGACGGTCTGCAGGGGGTTGCGGACGCCGTCGGCTCGTTCGGTCAGCCGGCCGTCGGCGAGGTAGTCCTCGACGCTCGCCACGTGCAGGCGCAGGTTGTGGCGTGCGACGACCTCGTCGCGGAACGCGAGGACCTCGGGCAGGTTGTGCCCGGTGTCGACGTGCAGCAGCGAGAACGGGATCGGGGCCGGCCAGAACGCCTTGATCGCAACGTGCAGCAGGACCGTCGAGTCCTTGCCGCCGGAGAACAGGATCACCGGACGCTCGAACTCGCCGGCGACCTCACGGAAGATGTGGATCGCCTCGGACTCCAGTGCGTCGAGGGTGGTGAACTGCTCCCCGTCGTGAAGCGACGGTGTCGTCGGAGTGCCGGCCAGCGACGGTGTCGCCGGTGTGCTCTGCTCGATGGTCATGAGGCGTGCAACCCACATTCGGTCTTGGAGCGGCCGGCCCAGCGGCCGCTGCGGGGATCGGAACCGGGCGCGGGTTTCGCCGTGCAGGGCGCGCATCCGATCGACGGGTACCCCTCGTCGACGAGGGGGTTCACCAGTACGCCGCGCCGGTCGATGTAGTCCTGCATCTGCTCGTCGGTCCACGCCGCGATCGGGTTGATCTTCACCAGACCGAAGCCCTCGTCGAACGAGATCAACGGCGCGTTCGCGCGGGTGGGTGACTCCACCCGTCGGATACCGGTCACCCAGGCGCTGTAGTTCGAGAGCTGACGCTGCAGCGGGACCACCTTGCGCAACCGGCAGCACTCGCCCGGATCGGAGGCGAACAGGTTGCGGCCCAACAACTCGTCCTGCTCGGCGACGGTCTGTTCGGGGGTGACGTTGACGATCTCGACGCCGTAGACCTGTTCGACGGCGTCCCGGGTGCCGAGGGTCTCGGCGAAGTGGTAGCCGGTGTCGAGGAAGAGCACCTTGAGCTTCTCGTGATCGAGCGAGGCGGGATCGATCGCGTCGACGGCGAGGTCGACCAGCGCGGCGTCCTGCATGTTCGACGCGACCACGAAGTCGGTGCCGAAGTTCTCGGCGGTCCAGCGCAACAGCTCCTCGGGGGTCGCGTCGGGCCCGAGGTCACGGGCGCCGGACTCGGCGAGTTCGCGCAGATGCGCCTCGATGCGTACGGCAGTACTCATCGCAGATCCTCCTCCTGGGCCCGGAGGGTCCACTCCGCGAAGCGTTCCCCCTCCGAGCGGTGTTTGACGAAATTGCGCACCACGCGGTCGACGTAGTCGCCGAGTTCGCCGGTGGGAACCTTGTGCTGACGGACCTTGCGGCCGAAACCCGCGTCCTGGCCGAGGCTTCCGCCCAGGTGGACCTGGAAACCCTCGACGTGGTCGCCGTTGTCGTCCTCGATCAACATGCCCTTGAAGCCGATGTCGGCGATCTGGGCCCGCGCGCACGAGTTGGGGCAGCCGTTGATGTTGATCGTGACGGGGACGTCGAGCTGGGCGTCGATGTCGGCGAGCCGCTCCTCGAGCTCCGGCACGAGTTTCTGGGAACGCTTGCGGGTCTCGGTGAACGACAGCTTGCAGAACTCGATGCCCGAGCAGGCGATGAGGTTGCGACGCCAGCGCGACGGCCGTCCGTCGAGACCGTGGGCGGCCAACTCCTCGATGAGCCCGTCGACGTGCTCGTCGGCGACGTCGAGGACGACGAGCTTCTGGTACGGGGTGAAACGGATGCGGTCGGAACCGATCCGGGCCGCGGCGTCGGCGACCGCGGTCAACGTCGAGCCCGAGACGCGTCCGGCGATGGCCGCGAACCCGACGGCGTTGAGCCCGTTCTTGAGTCGCTGCACGCCGACGTGGTCGCGCGGCGCGGTCAGCGGCGCGGGGGCGGGTCCGTCGATCAGCTTCCGGCCGAGGTACTCGTCCTCGAGGACCTGGCGGAACTTCTCCATGCCCCAGTCCTTGAGCAGGAACTTCAGGCGCGCCTTGGCGCGCAGACGCCGGTAGCCGTAGTCGCGGAACAGCGAGACGACGCCCTGCCACACGTCGGGCACCTCGTCGAGCGGGACCCACGCGCCGACCCGTTGGGCCAGCATGGGATTCGTCGACAACCCGCCGCCGACCCAGAGGTCGAGGCCCGGACCGTGCTCGGGGTGCTCGACGCCGATGAAGGCGATGTCGTTGATCTCGTGGGCGACATCCTGCAGGCCCGAGATGGCGGTCTTGAACTTGCGCGGGAGGTTCGAGTAGGCGGGGTCGCCGATGTAGCGCCGGACGATCTCGTCGATCGCCTCGGTGGGGTCGAGCACCTCGTCGATCGCCTCGCCGGCGAGCGGGGACCCGAGGACGACACGCGGGCAGTCGCCGCAGGCCTCGGTGGTCTGCAGGCCGACGGCCTCGAGGCGGTTCCAGATGGTGGGGACGTCCTCGATGCGGATCCAGTGGTACTGGACGTTCTCGCGGTCGGACAGGTCCGCGGTGTCGCGGGCGAACTCGGTGGAGATCTCACCGATGGTGCGCAGCTGCTCGGCGGACAGGGCGCCCTTGTCGCAGCGCACCCGCATCATGAAGTGGCTGTCCTCGAGCAGGTCGAGGTTCTCGTCGCCGGTCCACGTGCCGTCGTACCCCTGCGCGCGCTGCGTGTAGAGACCCCACCAGCGGAAACGCCCACGCAAGTCGCTCTTGTCGATCGAGTCGAACCCACGCAGCGCATAGATGTTCTCGATGCGGGCACGCACGTTGAGGGGGTTGTCGTCCTTCTTGGACTGCTCGTTGGCGTTCAGCGGCTCGCGGTAACCGAGCTTCCACTGGCCCTCGGCGCGACGCTTGGTGGGACGGGCACGCCGCGCGGGCGCGTCGGCTCCGGTGGCGGGGGGTGTCGGGGTCATCGAGTGGCTCCTGGAAATGGTCGCGGTGCTCCGCTCGACATGCGAGCACTCACGGGATGGCGGGTCAGGGTGGACCCATCGACGTTTCGCGTGGCTCGGCGCAGGGCACGATCGGGCGAGATCGCGGACAGACTGCGGGCGTGACGCGTCAGGGAAGACAGAAAGCGCTGCACACGCGCTTGAGATCGATGTGGCGCCGTTCGGCCAGCCACACCCCGGGGAAGATCACGGTCGCCATAGTGCCACGGCCCTCCTCACGGCGTCTACTTGGGACTATTTGGATTCACGGTGAGCGCAGCTCGACCGATCGGCCAGCGGTGTCCTCGGTGACAACGCCATGCGTGATGCCGGTCATTCCCCGCCGGAGAGGGATGATGAGGACGTGGCCGTGATGACGAGAGACGAGACGGGCGCGACGAGAGGCGAGACGGGGGCGCACGACCTGGTTCTCCCCGCCTGCGATCCGGCGACGCCGCTGGGTCTCTACATCCACGTGCCGTTCTGCGCGACACGGTGCGGATACTGCGATTTCAACACCTACACCGCCGGTGAACTGGGATCGGACTCCTCGCCGGACACCTGGCATGCCGCCATCGCGACCGAGCTTGCGCTCGCCGCGGCCGCGATGACCCCCGCCCGACCGGTCTCGACGGTGTTCGTCGGCGGCGGGACGCCGTCGCTGCTGGGCGCAGCCGGACTGACGTCGGTGCTTGACGCCGTACGTGATCACTTCGACCTCGCACCCGGCGCGGAGGTGACCACGGAGTCCAACCCCGAGTCGACGTCACCGCGGTTCTTCGACGGGTTGCTCGCCGCCGGTTTCACCCGCGTGTCGCTCGGGATGCAGTCGGCCGCACCGCATGTGCTGGCCACGCTCGATCGGGTACACACCCCCGGCCGGCCGGTCGACGCGGCACGCGAGGCGGCCGCGGCGGGCTTCGCGCACGTCAACCTCGACGTCATCTACGGCACGCCGGGGGAGTCCGACGCCGATCTCGACGCGACCCTCGACGCGGTGCTCGCCGCCGGGGTCGACCACGTGTCGGCCTACGCCCTGATCGTCGAGGACGGCACGGCGATGGCCCGTCGAGTGCGGCGCGGCGAGATGCCCGCACCCGACGACGACGTGCTCGCCGACCGGTACGAGGCCATCGACGCCCGTCTCCACGCCGCCGGCATGGAGTGGTACGAGGTGTCGAACTGGGCGCGAGCCGACGATCCGCAGGCGCGGTGTCGCCACAACATCGGCTACTGGGACAGCGCCGACTGGTGGGGCATCGGTCCCGGCGCGCACTCGCACGTCGGCGGGGTGCGGTGGTCGACGGTGAAACATCCGGGGCGCCATGCGTCGACACTGGCGGCCGGTCGGCTGCCGGTCGCCGCGGTCGAGGTGCTCGACGAGACCGAGAAGCACACCGAGCGCGTGATGCTCGCGATCCGTCGCGACTCCGGACTCGTTCTGTCCGAACTGGACGACGCCGAGCGGGCGCGGGCTCTCGAGACCGTCGAGGCGGGCCTCACCGTGCTCGTGAGCGATCGGCTCGGGGGCGATCGGGTGGTGCTGTCCAACCGTGGGCGTCTGCTCGCGGACGGGGTGGTCCGTCAGGTGCTGACGGACTGATAGCCGGGTCGGTGGGGGCGTCGAGGGCCCCGGTGTCGGCCGGCGCGGCGAGGATGGGCGCCGTCGTCGCGGTGGCATCGACCCCGGCGGTGTCGCCGTCCACGGGGCGGCCGACCGGCGTCGCCTCGGCGACGGCATCGATGTTCAGGGCGTCGAGATCGAGCAGACGCGCGTGGATGACGTGGCGGTTGCGCAACGCCGAGCGCACCGCGCGGTGCAGGCCGTCCTCGAGGTACATCTCGCCGTGCCAGCGCACCGCGTGGGCGAACAGGTCGCCGTAGAACGTGCTGTCCTCCGACAGCAACTTGTCCAGCGCGAGGGCGGTGGTGACCGTCGTGAGCTGGTCGAGGCGGAACTGTCGGGGCGGGATCTGTGCCCAGTCACGCATCGACAGCCCGTGGTCGGGATACGGCTTGCCGTTGCGTACGCCCTTGAAGATCACGCCACCACCGTAGGCGTCGCGAGGACCGTTCGGGCGGGTCGGTCACCGGGAGCTGTTTCCTCCGTAAACTGGACTCCCGGCCATCTCGTGGTCGGTCGACACGAGTCCGCACGACCCCGCAGACCACGCGTCTGCATTACCCACGGAGGTGATCCCCTTGTCCAGCACCGACGAACGCCGTTTCGAGGTCCTGCGCGCGATCGTCACCGACTACGTGGCGACCCAGGAGCCGATCGGCTCGAAGGCCCTCGTGGAGCGACACCACCTGGGGGTGTCGAGCGCGACGATCCGCAACGACATGGCCGTGCTCGAGGCCGAGGGCTACATCGCCCAGCCGCACACCAGCTCCGGTCGGGTGCCGACCGACAAGGGCTACCGACTCTTCGTCGACCGGATCTCGGAGGTCAAACCGCTCTCGAGCGTGGAACGGCGCGCCATCCTGAGTTTCCTCGACACCGGCGTCGACCTCGACGACGTGCTGCGACGGTCGGTGCGGTTGCTGGCCCAGCTGACCCGACAGGTCGCGGTGATCCAGTACCCGGTGCTGTCCACCGCGACGGTCCGTCACCTCGAGGTGGTCGCGTTGACCCCGTCGCGTCTGCTGCTGGTGGTGATCACCGACACCGGTCGCGTCGAGCAACGGATGGTCGACGTCCCCGAGGATATCGGTGACGAGGAGATCGTGCGCCTGCGCGACATGTTCTCCGCGGCGCTGCACGGTCAACGGCTCGAGGTCGCGTCCCACGCGGTCGCCGAACTGGCGAACTCCGCGCCCGACGATCTGCGGCAGGCCGTGATCCGCATGGCCTCGGTGCTCGTGGAGACCCTCGTCGAACGCTCGGATGACCGCCTCGTGCTCGGCGGGACCTCGAATCTCGCCCGCTCGGCGGCCGACTTCACCCCGGTCCAGGGGTCGATGGACTCGGTCCTCGAGGCGCTCGAGGAACAGGTGGTCGTCCTCAAACTGCTCGCGGCGACCCAGCTGCCCGGCACGGTCACCGTGCAGATCGGCGAGGAGACGAACACCGCCAACCTGCGTGGCGCCGCCGTCGTGTCCACGGGGTACGGTGCCTCGGGCACCGTTTTCGGTGGTCTGGGGGTTCTGGGCCCCACACGCATGGACTACCCGGGAACCATTGCGTCGGTCGCCGCCGTTGCCAGATATGTCGGTGAGGTCCTCGCCGAGCGCTGACTCGCTCGGCGACGGGACCGCGAGACCACCCGAAGAACGATTCGAACGAGTGAAGGACACCGCTGCGCGTGGCACGTGACTACTACGGGACCCTGGGCGTCGCCCCGGGTTCCAGTGATTCCGAGATCAAGCGCGCCTACCGGAAGCTGGCGCGCGAACTGCATCCCGACGTCAACCCCGACGAGGCCGCCCAGCAGCGGTTCGCCGAGGTGTCGACCGCCTACGAGGTCCTGTCGGACCCGGAGAAGCGACGCATCGTCGACGCCGGCGGGGATCCCCTCGCCACCGCCGGTTCCGGCGGTGGGTTCGGTGGGGGCTTCGGTGGCGGTGGCCTCGGTGACGTCTTCGAGGCGTTCTTCGGCGCCGGCGCCGGTGGCGGCGGTCGCGGACCCCGCGGTCGGGTGCAGCCCGGCTCGGACGCACTGCTGCGGATGCAGCTCGACCTCGACGAGTGTGCCGCCGGTGTGAGCAAGGAGGTCACCGTCGACACCGCCGTGCTGTGCGACGTGTGCAAGGGCTCCGGTGGCCACGACGGCAGCAAGCCGGTGAACTGCGACACCTGCAAGGGCGCCGGCGAGATCCAGTCGGTGCAGCGGTCGTTCCTCGGCCAGGTCATGACCTCGCGGCCGTGCCCGACCTGCGGCGGCACCGGCCAGACCATCCCCGACCCGTGCCGCAAGTGCGCCGGCGACGGGCGAGTCCGCTCGCGTCGGACCATGACGGTCAAGATCCCCGCCGGCGTCGGCGAGGGGATGCGGGTGCGTCTGCAGGGTCAGGGCGAGGTCGGCCCCGGCGGCGGCCCCGCCGGTGACCTCTACGTCGAGGTCGTCCAGAAGCCCCACGACGTCTTCGTCCGTGACGGCGACGACCTCCACTGCACCGTCAAGGTCCCCATGGTCGACGCCGCGCTCGGCGCCAGCCTCGACATCGACAGCGTCCTCGGCGGCACGGCGACGGTCACGGTCGAGCCGGGCACCCAGCCCGGACAGGTCACGCGCATCAAGGGCCAGGGCATGCCGCACCTGCACACCGGGGTGCGGGGCTCGGTGCACGTCCACCTCGACGTGGTGGTCCCGACCCGTCTCGACCACAAGCAGACCCAGAAGCTCAAGCAGTACAAAGAGGTCGCGACGCACGAGCATCTCGAACTCGTCGACTCGCAGTCGGCCACCAACGGTGGCCTGTTCTCCCGCCTCCGCAACGCTTTCGCGGGTCGCTGACCCCTCACCCGATGTCCGCCCGCCCTCTGTCCGCCCGCCCTATGTCACCGCCGAGACGATGACGCCGCCGCTGTTCTGGATCGACGAGGTCCCGGCCGTCGGTGCGCTCGCCGATCTCACCGGGACCGAGGGTCACCACGCGGTGACCGTCACCCGGATCGTCGCCGGCGACCGCATCACCGTCGGTGACGGCGCCGGTACGGTCGCCGACTGCGAGGTGGTCGCCACCCTCGCCAAGGACCGCCTGCGCCTCACCGCGCTCGACCGCAGAGAGGTGCCGCGGCCGTCGCCGCTGGTGACCCTGGTGCAGGCGCTGCCGAAATCGGATCGCTCCGAACTCGCGGTCGAACTGGCCACCGAGGCGGGCGTCGACCGGGTGGTGGCGTGGCAGAGCGCGCGCTGCGTGAGCCGGTGGGTGGGGCCCCGTGAGGAGAAGGGCCTGCGGAAATGGCGGTCGGCGGCCGCGACCGCGGCCAAGCAGAGTCGGCGTGCGCACATCCCCGAGATCGCCGGTGTCGCGCACACCGTCGACATCCGCGCGATCATCAGTGGGTCCATCGAATCCGGAGGAGTCGCTGTGGTCCTGCACGAGGGTGCTGTCGAGTCGTTGACCGCCATCGGTGTCGCCGACGCGAGCGAGGTGATCGTGATCGTCGGGCCCGAGGGCGGGATCGACCCATCTGAGCTCGACGATTTCACCGCGCTCGGTGCGCGGTCGGTGCGGATGGGACCCGAGGTGCTGCGCACCTCGACCGCGGGCACCGTCGCCCTGGGTGCGATCGGTGCGATGACGAGCCGGTGGGAGCGGTCGTGACCGGCGTGCGGTCCACCGCCGCCGAGCGCGTCAAGATCGCCTATGGCGACCGCAACTCGCAGTTCGGACACCTGCACCTCCCGACGGTCGCGCCGGTCGCCGCCGGCGAGGACCCGCCCCGGGTCCCGGTCGTGGTGATGGTGCACGGCGGCTACTGGTCGACCGATTTCGAACTCGTGGTCCAGACGCCCGTCGCGCGCGATCTCGCCGCCCGCGGTGCGATCGTGTGGAACATCGAGTACCGCCGGGTCGGCGAACCCGACGGCGGTTGGCCGCGAACGGGTTACGACGTCGTCAACGCCATCCGTGCGCTCGACGGGCCGGTGCGCGCAGCCCTGCCCGCCGACCTCGCGACCCGAGCCGATTTCGGGCGGGTCTCGGTGATCGGTCACTCCGCGGGTGGCCAGCTCGCACTCTGGGCGGCGGCCCGGCTGCAGGCCCGCACCGATCGGTCGACCATCAGCACCGTCGTCGTGCAGGCGCCCGCCTCCGACCTCGTGCGTGCCGGCACCGACGGGCACGCCGCGCTCGCGGCGTTCATCGGCGCCGAGTACGCCGCGACCCCTCACCGCTACCGCGACGCCTCACCGGCGCACCTGTCGCCGTTCCCCGCCCACGTCGCGGTGGTGCAGGGAGAACTGGACACCTCGGTGCCCCTGGAGATGTCGATGGCCTACGTCGAGGGGGCGCGACGGGCGGGTCAGTCGGTCGAACTGGTCACCGTCGGCGGTGAGGGACACGACTCCTTCATGGACCCGGCGAGCCGGGTCCACCGCGAGACGCTGCGGCGCCTGGGCATCTGACGTGCCCCTTCCCGGCGACGGGGACCGGTGCACGCGAGATGCGCGGACGAAATATCGACGCGAGATCCCACGTTCATCAGCGATAGAGTGAAGCAGCGCACGCCGCACCCCGACCGGACCGTACCCACGGTTCGCCGACGAGATGAGAGTTCCACTACGTGACCGATGCCCACACAGCCGGGAATGGCCCCCGCGCAGCCGCCGGACCGTCGGCGGAATCCAGCATGGAGGTGGCACCGGACGTTGTCATGGGGCTTCTCGGTACCGGCGACCGTAATCTGCGGGAGCTGGAGAAGCTCCTCGCGGCCGACGTCCACGTCCGCGGCAACCGGATCACCCTGCACGGTGCCCCGGCCGACGTCGCGACCGCCGAACGTGTCATCGCCGAACTGGTGTCGGTGGTGCGCCGCGGCACGGCGCTGAGCCCGGACCTGGTCCGACAGAGTGTGTCGATGCTCACCGACGGCTCGGGGGAGTCGCCCGCCGAGGTGCTCAGCCTCGACATCATCTCGCGGCGCGGCAAGTCGATCCGCCCGAAGACGGTGAACCAGAAGCGCTACGTCGACGCCATCGACGTCAACACCATCGTCTTCGGCATGGGTCCCGCCGGCACCGGCAAGACCTACCTCGCGATGGCGAAGGCCGTGCAGGCCCTGCAGACGAAGTCGGTCAGCCGCATCATCCTGACCCGTCCCGCGGTGGAGGCGGGCGAACGCCTCGGCTTCCTGCCCGGCACGCTGCACGACAAGATCGACCCGTATCTGCGACCCCTGCACGATGCGCTGCACGACATGATGGATCCCGATGCGATCCCGAAGCTCATGGCGGCCGGGGTCATCGAGGTCGCGCCGCTGGCCTACATGCGCGGCCGCACCCTCAACGACGCGTTCATCATCCTCGATGAGGCCCAGAACACTACCGGCGAGCAGATGAAGATGTTCCTCACCCGCCTCGGGTTCGGGTCGAAGGTCGTGGTGACCGGTGACGTCACGCAGGTCGACCTGCCCGGGGGTGCCGAGAGCGGGCTGCGCGCCGCCAGTCGCATCCTCACCGACATCGACGACATCCACTTCGCGACGCTGACCAGCGCCGACGTCGTACGGCATCGCCTCGTCGCCGACATCGTCGACGCCTACGGTCGTTTCGAGGCGAACCAGGACATCGCACCCGGTGCCAACCGCGCGGGGCGTCGCGCCGCGGGCAACGGTCGGCGGTCGTGACCCGATGAGCATCGAGGTCTCCAACGAGTCGGGCGTCGAGGTCCCCGAGCGGATGCTCGTCGACGTCGCCGAGTACGCGCTCGGCCAGATGGACGTGCATCCCGGCGCCGAGCTGTCGATGGTGCTCGTCGACAACGAGACGATGGCCGAACTGCACCTGCGGTGGATGGACCTGCCCGGTCCGACCGACGTGATGAGTTTCCCGATGGACGAGCTGACCCCCGGCGGTCGCCCCGACACCCCCGATCCCGGCCCGGCCATGCTCGGCGACATCGTGCTGTGCCCGGAGTTCGCGGCGGTGCAGGCGGCCACCGCGCGTCACCCCGTCGAACACGAGCTGGCGGTCCTCACCGTCCACGGTGTGCTGCACCTCCTCGGGTACGACCACGCCGAACCCGACGAGGAGAAGGAGATGTTCGGCATCCAGGGCCGCATCATCGACGAGTGGTACGCCGATCGGCGCGCCGCCGACCGCGCGCGGGCCCAGGCGGCCAAGGACGCCACACTGCTCAACCGCATCGGCTTCACCTCTGCTCACTCTTCCGAGCGCGAGTCCACCGACCGCAAGGAGCTCTGAGGGCCGTGCCCACCGACGTGTGGCTCCTGCTGCTCGCCCTGGCCCTGATCCCGCTCGGCGGTCTGTTCGCGGCGATCGACGCCGCCCTGCTGACCGTCTCGGTGGCCCGGGTCGACGACATGATCCGAGAGGGCCGCGGCGGCTCGACCCGACTGCGGGCCGTCCTCGTCGACCGCGCCACCTACGTGGGTCTGACCACCCTCATGCGCATCGTCTGCGAGATCGCCGCGACCACGCTCGTGGCGGTGCTCGCCGCCGAACAGCTCAGTCGCATGTGGGCCATCGTCACCGTCGTGCTGGCGATGTCGGTCGTCAGCTACGTGATGGTCGGTGTCGGACCACGGACACTCGGCCGCCAGAACGCCTACTCCATCGCCCTGCCGTCGGCGGTGGTCCTGCAGGCCATCGGATTCCTGCTGCGGCCGGTCACGCGGTTGCTGATCCTGCTCGGCAACGCGATCACCCCCGGCAAGGGTTTCCGCAACGGCCCCTTCGCCACCGAGGTCGAACTCCGCGAACTCGTCGACATGGCCGAGGCGCGTGGCGTGGTCGATGCCGGCGAACGACGGATGATCCAGTCGGTCTTCGATCTCGGCGACACCTGCGCGCGGGAGGTGATGGTGCCCCGGCCGGAGATGATCTGGATCGAGTCGGACAAGACGGTGGTGCAGGCGATGAGCCTCGCCACCCGTTCCGGACACTCGCGCATCCCGGTGATCGGCGAGAACCCCGACGACATCCTCGGTGTCGTCTACCTGAAGGATCTCGTCGAGCGATCCATCCGGGCCGACCGGTCCGACCCGCCGGTCGCGGTCGCCGAGGCGATGCGCCCCGCGGAGTTCATCCCCGATTCCAAGCCGCTCGACCGTGTTCTCGCCGACATGCAGCGCATCCGCAACCACATGGCGCTGCTCGTCGACGAATACGGCGGCATCGCCGGGCTGGTCACCATCGAGGACGTCCTCGAGGAGATCGTGGGGGAGATCAACGACGAGTACGACACCGACGAGCTGTCGCCGATCGACGATCTGGGTGACGGTCGGTACCGGGTGTCGTCGCGGTTGCCCGTGGAGGATCTCGGTGAACTGTTCGACATCGAGATCGACGCCGACGACGTCGACACCGTCAGCGGCCTGGTCGGTCTCGCGCTCGGTCGTGTCCCTCTGCCGGGGGCGCGGGTCACCTCGCACGGTCTGATCCTGCTCGCCGAGGGCGGACCCAACCGACAGGGCCGTCTGCGCATCACCTCGGTGGTCGTCGAACGCGAACACCGACCCGACGACGACGCCGTCGAGTCGACCGGGGACGATGTCGAGGCGACGGGCGGACGCTCGCGCTCGTCGGAAGGGGTGTCGTGACCACATCGTCGATGGGGACGCGTGACGATGCCGATTTCCGTTCGGGATTCCTGTGTTTCGTCGGGCGGCCCAACACCGGTAAATCGACGCTCACCAACGCCCTCGTCGGCGAGAAGATCGCGATCACGTCCAATCGACCGCAGACGACCCGCCACACCATCCGCGGCATCGTCAATCGGCCGGACGCGCAGCTGATCCTGGTCGACACCCCGGGACTGCACCGACCCCGCACCCTGCTGGGGCAGCGTCTCAACGACCTGGTGCGCGACACCTACTCCGAGGTCGACGTCATCGGGCTCTGCATCCCGGCCGACGAGACCATCGGTCCCGGCGACCGCTGGATCGTCGACCAGATCCGGCAGGTCGCGCCGAAGACGCCGCTGCTGGGTGTCGTGACCAAGATCGACCGTGTCACCCCCGACCGGGTCGGCATGCAGCTGCTGGCGCTGTCGAAGCTGCTCGGGCCCGAGGGCGAGGTGGTGCCGGTGTCGGCGAAGTCGGGGCAGCAACTCGACATCCTCACCGACGTGATCGTCTCCATGATGGAGCCCGGTCCGGCGTTCTATCCCGACGGGGAACTGACCGACGAACCCGAGCTGGTCCTGATGGCCGAGTTCATCCGCGAGGCCGCGCTGGAGGGCGTGCGTGACGAGCTGCCGCACTCGCTCGCCGTCGTCATCGAGGAGGTCATCGAGCGCGAGCAGACCCGCGACGACCGTCCCCCGATGGTCGACGTCCACGCGACGCTGTTCGTCGAGCGGGACAGTCAGAAGGGGATCGTCATCGGTCACAAGGGTTCTCGTCTCAAAGAAGTCGGGACCACCGCCCGCGGACAGATCGAACGGCTGCTCGGTACCCGTGTCTACCTCGACATCCACGTGAAGGTCGCCAAGGACTGGCAGCGCGACCCCCGACAGCTTCGCAAGATGGGCTTCTAGTTCGGTGTCCGGCGCGCACGAGAAGCCCGAACCCACTGAGCCCGACCCCACCGAGGCCGACGGTGCCGCTCCTGTCATCGAGACCGCGGCGGCCGACGGCGGGTCGACGCACGCGGTGCGCGCGCTGCTGGCCACCCCGCGGTTCTGGGTCGCGCCGATCGCCGCCGTCGTGGGCATCATGTGTCTGCTCGCCGCGATGTACATGGGTGCGATCGTCAACCCGGAGAAGAATCTCCACGAGTTCTCCGTCGACCTCGTCGTGGAGGACACCGGCGCCTCCCAGGGCGCGAACGCGCCGCGCGCCGCGTTCGGCAACGAGGTCGCCCAGGGCATCGTCGACGGCACACGTGACAGCGGCTTGACGCTGCGCGTCAATGACCGCGGGACCGCGCTGGATCGCCTCGCCTCGGCGCAGACCTACGGCGTGATCATCATCCCCGCCGACTTCTCCCAGTCGGCCATCGATCTCGCGGGGTCGGTCGTGGGCCGCGACACGCCGTCGCCGCCCACCATCGACGTGCTCACCAACCGTCGGTCGGGGACGTTCGCCTCGTCGATCCTCACCACCGCGGTCGACCGGATCAAGACGTCGGTCAACGAGCGGTTCGGCGCACAGTTGACGAAGACGGTGCGAGACCGCTTGGCGCAGAACGACGTCCCGTTCGTGGGGTTGGCGTCGTACGCGTTCTCCGCGCCGGTGGTGTTCTCGGTGTCGGATGCACAACCGCTCCCGGGCGGCGCCGCGAACGGGTTGTCGGCGTTCTACTTCACCATCCTGCTGGTGCTCGCCGGGTTCACCGGCGCGCTCATCGTGCACTCGCTCGTCGACGGGATGCTCGGGGCGATCCCCATCGAGATCGGGCCGCTGTACCGACTGCGCAGGCGACTGCCCATCTCGCGCCGCGGCACGCTCGTCGTGAAGTGGTGGATCATGTTCCTCATCGCGATGGTGCAGTCGGCGCTCTACATCGCGGTGTGTGCCGCGGTCGGGATGGACAACCCCGCACCGTTCACGCTGTGGATGTACTCGACGCTCGCCGTCACCGCGGTCGGGGTCACCGCGTCGTCGATCATGGCGCTGTTCGGCACGCCCGGCATGATCGTCAACCTCGTCTTCTTCGTGATCCTCGGCCTGCCCTCCTCGGGTGGTGCAGTGCCGCTGGAGGCCAGTCCGCGGATCTTCGCGTGGCTCGCCGAGGTCGAACCGATGCGCCAGATCTACCTCGGAGTCCGGTCGATCCTCTACTTCAACGGTGACTTCGCCGCCGGGCTCGGGCACTCCCTGGTCGCCACCCTCGTCGGGCTCGCGATCGGCCTCATCCTGGGGTCGGTGGCCGTGCGGGTCTACGACGCGAAGGGGTGGCAGCGCGTTCCGCGGGCCGACGACGTCCCCTCCGTCGCCGCCGGAGGAGTGTCGGTGGCGGCAGGGGAGTCGCCGACGGTGCGAGAATGACCGGGTGAGGCTGTATCGGGATCAGGCGGTGGTCGTGCGCCAGCACAAGCTGGGCGAGGCCGATCGCATCGTCACGCTCCTGACCCATCAGCACGGTCTCGTCCGCGCGGTCGCCAAGGGCGTCCGACGGACCCGCTCGAAGTTCGGGGCCCGACTCGAACCGTTCGCCCACGTCGACGTGCTGCTCTACCCCGGTCGCAACCTCGACGTGGTGACGCAGGTGGAGAGCATCGACGCGTTCGCGTCGTCCATCGTCGCCGACTACGGGCGCTACACCAGCGCGTGCGCGGTGCTCGAGACCGCCGAACGCCTCGCCGGCGAGGAACGCGCACCCGCGGACCGGTTGCACGAACTCACCGTCGGTGGGCTGCGCGCCATCGCCGACGCCGTCCGCCCGCGCGACCTCGTCCTCGACGCGTTCCTGTTGCGGGCCATGGATTTCGCGGGATGGATGCCCGCGCTCGACACCTGTGCGAGGTGCGGTGCGCCGGGACCGCACCGCGCGTTCCACGTCGCCGCGGGCGGGGCGGTGTGTCTGCACTGCCGGCCGGCGGGGTCGGCGACGCCGTCACCGGGCGTGATGGACCTCATGGACGACCTCTACCGTGGGCGCTGGGAGCACACCGTCGATGTCAACGACTCGCTGCGCCGCCAGGCCAGTGGCCTGACCGCGGCGCACCTGCAGTGGCATCTCGAGCGTCAGCTGCGCACGCTGCCCCTGATCGAACGCGAGGCGCCGCACCGACTCGGAGAGGACAACCGTGATGGCTCTACGTCGCCCCGTGAAGCGGTCCGCTGAACCGGTCGCCGACCGGGTGATCCGTCCACCCGACCCGCATCCGTCCGGAGCGCGACCGCCGCTGCTGCAGACCGAGCTCATCCCGCGGCATGTCGCGCTGGTGATGGACGGCAACGGTCGGTGGGCCACCGACCGCGGACTGCCGAGGACCGAGGGCCACAAGCGCGGCGAGGCCGTGTTGATGGACTCGGTGTGCGGGTGCATCGAACTCGGCGTCACGTGGCTCTCGGCGTATGCCTTCTCCACCGAGAACTGGTCGCGCAGCCCCGAGGAGGTGCGCTTCCTCATGGGTTTCAACCGCGACGTGATCCGGCGTCGTCGGGACGAGATGCACGAGATGGGCGTCCGCGTCCGGTGGGCCGGTCGTCGACCTCGACTGTGGGCCAGCGTGATCCGTGAACTCGAGGTCGCCGAGGAGATGACGAAGGACAACACCGTCATGAACCTGACGATGTGTGTCAACTACGGAGGGCGTGCCGAGATCGCCGACGCCGCACGCGAGATCGCGCGCCGGGTCGCCGCCGGGCAACTCGACCCCGAGCGCATCGACGAGAAGACCGTGGCCCGCCACCTCGACGAGCCGGACATGCCCGACGTCGACCTGTTCCTGCGGCCGTCGGGGGAGCAGCGCATCTCGAACTTCCTGCTGTGGCAGTCGGCGTACGCCGAGATGGTGTACCAGGACAAGCTGTTCCCCGATTTCGACCGGCGCGACCTGTGGGCCGCGTGCGTCGAATATGCCTCGCGTGACCGCAGATTCGGTGGCGTACGCCAGGCGGGGGACCCGGCGTGAGCGACTCCGGATCGACCCCCACGCCCGCCGTCGCGCTGATGGACCGCGCGGCGACCCTCATCTCGGCGATCGGCGCGGTCGACCATGTCGCGGGGGAGACGTCGATGACCGTGGCGTTCGAGGGCACCCGCGCCGCGGTGCAGTCGATGACACTGTCGGAGGGACTCGACGTCCTCTCGGTGACCCAGGTGCTGGCGTGGGACCTGCCGAACACCGACGCCCTGCGCGATGACATCGAACGACTGTCGGGGCAGATGAGTTTCGGTGCGATCAAACGCGCGTCGACGGAGGTGAC
Organism: Williamsia sp. Leaf354; assembly: GCF_001424365.1. Taxonomy (NCBI): domain Bacteria; kingdom Bacillati; phylum Actinomycetota; class Actinomycetes; order Mycobacteriales; family Nocardiaceae; genus Williamsia; species Williamsia sp. Leaf354. The sequence goes on along the minus strand of NZ_LMPL01000003.1, from coordinate 301,562 downwards.
CACCGATGTGTTGGCGCACTACACGTTTCCGGCCGGCACTCTCGACGACGCGGCGCTGCTGACCATGGTGCATCTCGTGCTCTCCACCGGCACCGAACTCTCGGCCGCCCTCACCGCCTGACGTCGATCGGGCTGGTACTCGCGTCGATCGGGCAGGTGCAACGATCGATCGGGCAGTCGTCACCTCGAGGCAGATGTCGCCGCGGGGAAGTGCCCACTCGATGCGGACACGTGCACGATCGACGGCGTTCGGTGCCCGGTCGGCGTCGGATCAGTGACAATCGGGGCAGCGCCCGAAGATCTCGACGGTGTGGCTGACGTCGGTGTAGCCGTGACTCGCCGCGATCGCGCTGGCCCATTCCTCGACCGGGTCGGCCTGCACCTCGATCGTGGTCCCACACACCCGACACACCAGGTGATGGTGGTGGCCGGCCGAGCAACGACGGTAACGGGACTCGCCGGAATCGGTACGCAGCACGTCGATCTCGCCCGCATCGGCCAGCGCCTGCAGGTTGCGGTACACAGTGGTCAGACCGATGGACTCGCCGTCGGCCTTGAGACTGTCGTGGAGCTCCTGCGCCGATCGGAACTCGTCGACGGTGGTGAGCAACGACGCGATCGCGTGGCGCTGACGGGTGGACCGCACGCCGGTCACCGGTGGTGCGGCCTCGGCCTCGGTGTGGTGGGCGCTCATTCGCCGTGTTCGGTGGCGTGGGCGACGGCGTCGGTGACGATGTGCGAGAGGTGGTCGTCGACGAGGCGGTAGAGGATCTCGCGGCCGTTGCGTTCGCCGTGGACCACGCCCGCCGCCTTGAGGACCCGCAGGTGCTGGCTGATGAGCGGTTGGGTGACGCCGAGGTGGCCGACGAGTTCGTGGACGCACTGCTCGCGCTCGAGCAGTTGCAGCACGATGGCGATCCGCACCGGCGCGGCCAACGCGCGCAACAGCTCACCGGCCGCCTCGAGCGCGGCGCGATCGGCCCGCACCCCGCCGGTCGCGACCTCGCCGGAGTTCTCCACCATGGCCTACCTCTCTCGTGGTCGCAGGCGTCGTGGGACACCGCGTGCTTAATTGCAATCATTTTCATATGCGCCGTCGGCCATGTCAAGGCGGCCGCACCGCCGGGGCTAGTCTGGGTCGGTACTTCTTCCCCGAGACCGAAGCTGGAGTGTGCGTTCATCGTGGCCGGAACAGTCGATGCCGTCGTCAACCTGTGCAAGCGGCGAGGGCTGGTGTACCAGTGCGGTGAGATCTACGGCGGTACCAAATCGGCATGGGACTACGGCCCACTCGGCGTGGAGCTCAAGGACAACATCAAGAAGCAGTGGTGGCGGTCGATGGTCACCTCGCGCGACGACGTCGTCGGCCTCGACTCGTCGGTCATCCTGCCGCGCGCGGTGTGGGAGGCCTCGGGCCACGTGAGCGTGTTCAACGACCCGCTCGTCGAGTGCCTCAACTGCCACAAGCGACACCGCCAGGACCATCTGCAGGAGGCCTACGCGGAGAAGAAGGGTCTCGACGACCCCGATGCGGTCCCCATGACGGAGATCGTGTGTCCCGACTGCGGCACCCGCGGCCGGTGGACCGAGCCGCGCGACTTCAACATGATGCTCAAGACCTACCTCGGACCGGTCGAGTCCGAGGACGGGCTGCACTACCTGCGCCCGGAGACCGCGCAGGGCATCTTCGTCAACTTCAAGAACGTGATGACCACGGCGCGCAAGAAGCCGCCGTTCGGCATCGGGCAGATCGGCAAGAGTTTCCGCAACGAGATCACCCCGGGCAACTTCATCTTCCGCACCCGCGAGTTCGAGCAGATGGAGATGGAGTTCTTCGTCAAGCCCGGCGACGACGAGCAGTGGCACCAGTACTGGATCGACACCCGCCGTCAGTGGTACGTCGACCTCGGGATCGACCCCGACAACCTGCGCCTGTTCGAGCACCCCGCCGAGAAGCTGTCGCACTACGCCAAACGCACGGTCGACGTCGAGTACAGGTTCGGCTTCGCGGGCAGCCCGTGGGGTGAGCTCGAGGGTGTCGCCAACCGCACCGACTTCGACCTCAGCACCCACTCGAAGCACTCGGGGGAGGACCTGTCGTTCTTCGACCAGGCGTCGGGCGAGCGGTACACGCCGTACGTGATCGAACCCGCAGCCGGTCTCACGCGGTCGTTCATGGCGTTCCTGTGTGACGCACTCGTCGACGAGGAGGTGCCGAATGCCAAGGGCGGCACCGACACCCGCACGGTCCTCAAACTCGACCGGCGTCTGGCGCCGATCAAGGTCGCGGTGTTGCCGCTCTCGCGCAACGAGCAGCTCTCACCGAAGGCCAAGGCACTCGCCGCCGAGCTGCGGCAGCACTGGAACGTGGAGTTCGACGACGCGCAGGGCATCGGCAAGCGGTACCGCCGCCAGGACGAGATCGGGACACCGTTCTGTGTGACCGTCGATTTCGACTCGCTCGACGACGACGCCGTGACCATCCGTGAACGCGACACCATGAGCCAGCAGCGCATCGCGATCAGTCAGGTGACGTCGTATCTGGCCGGAGAACTGCTCGGCTGCTGAGCGCGTCGGCCGCGGTGGGCGGTCACCGGGAATGGATGATGCCGCTGATCTCTGCCATAGTCGGGGTCAGGAGTCGCCATGCCGGCACGGGGTCGGCGGGAGAGATGGCGAGACGAGAGAAGTGGGTGTGTCGTGAGTGGTTCGGTGACAGGCAAGGTCGTGCATTACGACGCCAACCGTGGATTCGGGTTCCTGGCGCCGGACTCCGGTGGTGCAGATGTGTTCCTGCACATCAACGACATCGACATCGACGAGTCCGCCCTCAAGCCGGGCGCCCAGGTCAGTTTCGACGTCGAGGCGACCGAGCGGGGATCGAAGGCGGTCAACGTCGCGGTCACCGGCGCGGCCGCTGACGCCGCACCCCGCGGCGGTCGGCGTGACGACCACGGCGATCACCGCGAGCGCGACCACCGCAGCGAGCGCACCGACCGGAACGATCGCAGCGAGCGCGCCCCGCGTCGCACGCCGCGCCCGACCGACGCCGCGGTTCTCGACGCCACCACGTTCGTCGAGGAACTCACCGAGATCCTGCTCGACGCCTCGGGTGACCTCACCGCGACCCAGATCATCGCCATCCGCGGGCGCGTCGCCGATTTCGCCGTCGCACGCGGCTGGGTCGTCGACTGAGCCGTGCTCGCACCGATCGCCGACTACGACGACCACGCGACGGCGCGCATCGTCGTCGAGGCGCCGAAGTCGTCGATCCTTCCCGGCACCCACACCGACCACCGCAGCGAGTTCGCCCGCGATCGCGCCCGTGTCCTGCACAGCGCGGCCCTGCGGCGCCTCGCCGACAAGACCCAGGTCGTCGGACCCCGCGAGGGTGACACCCCGCGCACCCGTCTCACACACTCGTTGGAGGTCGGTCAGATCGGTCGCGGGATCGCCATCGGTCTGGGCTGCGATCCCGACCTCGTCGAACTGGCCGGTCTCGCCCACGACATCGGGCATCCGCCCTACGGACACAACGGGGAACGTGCGCTCGACGAGGTCGCCGAGGACCACGGCGGGTTCGAGGGCAACGCGCAGAACCTGCGCATCCTCACCCGCCTCGAACCCAAGCTGCTCGACGCCCGCGGTGACTCCGTGGGCCTCAACCTGACGCGCGCATCGCTCGACGCGACCCTCAAGTACCCGTGGACGCGACCGGAGCCTGGCGCGAAATTCGGTGCCTACGGTGATGATTCGCCGATGCTCGACTGGGTGCGCGACGGTGTCGCGGGAACCCGGCAGTGCCTCGAGGCGCAGGTGATGGACTGGTCGGACGACGTGGCGTACTCGGTCCACGACGTCGAGGACGGCATCATGGGTGGCCGCATCGACCTGCGCAGCCTCGCCGACCCGACCGAGCAGCGCGACCTGGCCGAGATCGGTGTGCGCGAGTTCGACGGGCTCGACGCCAACGCGCTGATCGAGGCGGCCGCGCGTCTGGCCGATCTCGAGATCGTCCGTGCGGCACACGGTTACGACGGGACCCTGACCGGTTCGGTGATCCTCAAACAGCTCACCAGCGAACTGGTGGGGCGCTTCGCCTCTGCCGCGATCGCCGGTACACGCGCGGAGTCCGGCGACGGGCCGCTGCACCGATACGACACCGACCTGTCGGTGCCCGCACTGGTCGCCTCCGAGGTGGCCGTCCTCAAGACCGTGGCGCTGCGGTTCATCTTCTCCGACGTCCGCCACCGCGCCCACCAGCAGCGCCAACGCGACCGCATCCACCGCGTCGCGGCATGGTTGCTGCGGGCGGCGCCCGGTGGCCTCGACCCGATCCTCGTCCCCGCCTTCACCGCCGCCACCGACGACGCCGCGCGGATGCGCGTCGTCGTCGACCAGATCGCGTCGATGACCGAGGGGCGCCTCGAACGCACAGATCGTCAGAACTCAGGGGCTCAGGCGCACCTGGGGTGACCACGCGCGCTCGTCAGCGTGCCGCGGTCCGGTCGCGGGAGCCGACCAGCAGGAGTGCGCACGGTTCCTCGGTCCGATTGACGAGGTGATGCGTCGAACGGCCCTGGAAGTGCGCGGCGTCGCCTGGTCGCAGTGCGTGTGTGATGGAGTCGTCGTCCGATCCGCCGACGACGAGATCGACCTCGCCGTGCAGGACGTACACCCACTCCTCGCCGTCATGGTCGGCCGGGGGCGACGAACAGTGCGGGCCGACCGTCAGATGCATCGAATGCAGGTCGGGCAGTTCGCCACTGAGCACCGCGACGTCGCCGCTGGCACTCTCGTGGACGACGCGATCATCGACCCGCGTGACGTGGACGGCGGCCGGCGTGAGGTCGGCGACCAACTCGCTGAGGGTGATCGAGAAGATCCGCGACAGTTCGATCAGGGTCCCGACCGACGCCTGACGGGCGCCCGACTCGATCCGAGACAGCTGAGTGGCAGACAATCCCGCGGTCTCGGCGAGTCCACGTACCGTCCACCCGCGTTGCAGCCGGAGAGCGCGGACCCGTCGTCCGATCCAGTGATCGTCGATCTGTTCGCCCATGGCGCCGATCGTAACGACCGGCACGCCGTCGATGTGACCACATGGGTAGGAATCGTTGCCTCTGGGGTTTGACTGGTCTCGGCGGCGGAGGGCACACTCGTGTCGGAATCGACTCCGACGAGAGGACGCCCGTGTCATCCGTGGGACCCACGTCGCCGGCCGGCGACCTCCGGGTGGACGACGCGTTGCCGCCCTGGCGTGCCGGCGCTTTCGCGGTCTTCGCCGTCATCGGCCTGGGGGTGAGCCTGCGCCTGTTGTTCGGCAGCGCCTCGTCGCTGATCTCCGAGATCCGCGACGGGTATCACCTCGGATCCCTGGAGGTCGCGCTGCTGACCACCGGCCCGGTGGTGTGCCTCGGTCTCGGGGCGAGCGTCGCCCCACGTCTGGCACGGCGCTTCGGTGCGCTCCCCGTCGCTGCGGGGTGCATGGCTCTACTGACCGTGGGCTCGGCTCTGCGCGCGGTTCCCGGCTGGCCGGTCCTCGTGGTCGGCACCGTGATCGGCGGCCTGGGGATCGCGGTCGCCAACGTGTTGGGGCCGGTGCTGATCCGCTTGCTGTTCCCGCACCGTATCGGTGTGATGACGGGGCTGCTGACCGCGCTGATCTGCGTCAGTGCCGGGATCGCGTCGGGCATCACACCTCCGCTGACGAGAGCATTCGACGGCAGCTGGCGGCTCGGTCTCGGGGTGTGGGCGCTTCCCGCGCTGATCGCGGCGGCGGCGATGGGCGTGCTCGCCGTGGCCCATGGTCGCGGTCTGCGCCGCGACGCGGGTACCGGCGCCGGGTCACCGATACCCGTGGCCGTCGTGACGCGCGCCGGGGCCAATCGGATGCGTTGGGCCATAACCGGTTTCATGGGGCTTCAGTCGCTGCTCGCCTACGCGACCGTCGCCTGGTTGCCGACCATCTATCGGGACCGGGGCGTGAGCGCCGACGAGGCCGGCCTGATCTTCTCCGCACTCAGTGTCGCCAGCATCGTCACCGCGCTGACCGTCCCCGTGATCGCCACCCGACTGCGGTCGCAGAGCACGCTCGCCGTGGCGGTCGTCGCACTCGCGATCCTCGGCCTGCTCGGCGTGCTGTGCACCGGCACGGCCGGAGCGTGGCCCTCGGCGGTTCTCGTCGGACTCGGCCAGGGGGGCGCGCTGTCGCTGGCGCTGGTGTTGATGAACCTCCGGTCGGCGAGCGCCGCCGAGGCCACCGCGTTGTCGGCCGCCGCGCAGACCGTGGGATACCTCGTCGCGGCGATCGGACCGGTGGCGATGGGTGTCCTGCACTCGGTCACCGACGGCTGGTCGGTACCGCTCATCGCGCTGACCGCGACGATGATCCCGCTCGCGGTGTGCGGTGTGATCGCAGGTCGTCCGGGTCTGGGGACAACCGCCGAGCACGACGTGACGGACGGCGCCCCGGACCACCGCGCACCGATACACTCGAGCAGTGCCCGGCCGAATCCCTGATCGTGACATCACGGCGATTCGCGAACGCACGAACATCGAGGACATCGTCGGCGACTACGTCGCGTTGCGCCGTGCGGGCGCCGACAGCCTGAAGGGACTGTGTCCCTTCCACGACGAGAAGTCGCCGTCGTTCCACGTGCGACCGAACCACGGCCACTTCCACTGCTTTGGGTGCGGCGAGGGCGGCGACGTCTACACCTTCCTGCAGAAGCAGGAACACATCACCTTCGTCGAGGCGGTCGAGCAGCTCGCCGACCGGATCGGCTACCAGATCAACTACGAGGGCGGCGGCACCAGCGTCGCCCGCGACCGCGGCACCCGTGCGCGTCTCGTGGCCGCGAACGCCGCGGCCCAGAAGTTCTACGCCGAGCAACTCCTCACCCCGGACGCCAAGCCCGCGCGCGACTACCTGCTCGAGCGCGACTTCGATCAGGCGGCATCGGTGCAGTTCGGCTGCGGGTTCGCGCCGCTGTCGTGGGACTCGATGACCAAGGCGCTGCTCGCGCAGGGTTTCGAGTTCGCCGAACTCGAGGCCGCCGGTCTGTCGCAGCAGGGGCAACGCGGTCCCCGTGACCGCTTCCGGCGACGACTGCTGTGGCCCATCCGCAACCTCGCCGGCGACATCATCGGGTTCGGCGCCCGCAAGCTGTTCGACGACGACACCATGGGCAAGTACATGAACACGCCCGAGACCATGCTCTACAAGAAGTCGCAGGTGCTGTTCGGTCTCGACCATGCGAAGAAGAACATCGCCAAGGGGCACCAGGTGGTGATCGTCGAGGGCTACACCGACGTCATGGCGATGCACCTGTCGGGTGTCACCACCGCGGTCGCGTCGTGTGGCACGGCCTTCGGCGAGGACCATCTCGCCCTGTTGCGACGGCTGCTCATGGACGACTCGTACTTCCGTGGCGAGGTCATCTACACCTTCGACGGTGACGCGGCCGGACAGGCCGCGGCGCTCAAGGCGTTCGAGGGGGAGCAGAGCATCGCCGGTCAGACCTTCGTCGCCATCGCGCCCGACGGCATGGATCCCTGCGAGCTCCGGCAACGCAGTGGCGACGGTGCCGTCCGTGACCTCGTGGCCCGGCGGATCCCCATGTTCCAGTTCGCCATTCGCGCTGTCCTCGCCGGCCACGATCTCGACACCGCGGAGGGACGTGTGCACGCGCTGCGCGACACCGTCCCGGTGGTCGCCCGCATCAAGGACGTGGCCCTGCGCGACGAGTACGCCCGGCAGCTCGCGGGATGGGTCGGCTGGGAGGACGTGGGTCAGGTGCTGCGCCGGGTCCGCGAACAGTCGACGTCGACGGCGGTCAGCACCGGTGCCGCCGCCCGATCGCAGGCCCGCACCCGGGCCGGGGCCCAACTCGCCGGACCGGGAACCGGCGGCGCGGCGCGTCCGTCGCCCACCGACCCCCGACTGTGGCCGCAGCGCGAGGCCCTCAAGGCGGGACTGCAGCACCCGGCGATCGCCGGCACGGTGTTCGACTCGTTGCCCGTCGAGTGTTTCCCCGAGCCGGCGTACGCGCTGATCCGTGCCGCGATCGCCGCGGTCGGCGGGACCGCGTCGGGGTTGAGCGGCGCACAGTGGGTGGAGACGGTCGGGCGCGAACTCGACAACCCGGTCCTGGCGTCGCTGTTGACCGAACTCGCCGTCGAGCCGATGCCGGCCGACGAGAACGCGATCCCGCGCTACATCGGCAGTGTGCTGGCGCGCCTGCAGGAGATCTGGGTCGGCGAGCAGATCGCCGACATCAAGTCTCGGCTGCGACGGATGTCACCCGGGGACGATCCCGACGCCTACAACACGGTGTTCGGCGATCTCGTCGCGCTCGAGGCGTACCGCCGGAGTCTCCTCGAACAGGCCGTCGACCCCAACGCGCCCGTCGGGTGAATCAGTCGCGCGGGTCGCGAGGCGCGTAGACGGTGGTGGAGTCGTCGATCTGGTGGACGCGGGTCAGCGGGGGCTCGGGGTTGATCTTCTCCGACAGCTTCTGACGACCGAGCTCGATCGCCTTGCGCGTGGCCGGGGACCCGGTCACGGCGTGGTAGGCGCCGTTGATCTGGTCGTAGCGACGCCGACCCGCCTTCGCGCCGAGTACATAACCGACGCCGAGCAGGGCGAGCAGTCGAACCATGCGGTTGAGCCTTCCGTGTCGAGCACTCGTGTCCCGGACAGCGGTGGCGCACGCCGCGCCACGGGGCGGCGCAGGGGCACCGGCCGGACCTGATGTCGGGCTCCATCCTGCCCGATGCGGGTGGTGTCCACATCTCCGGGCGGGCCCTGTGCTGCCGAATCGGCCTCTCGGCACAGCCCGGTCGGACTCCCGTCACGGCCGATTTGGTGCCGGGCCGACCCCATGGGATAAAGTCACCCCAGCGGTTCGGCCGCGGGGTTCGCCCCGTCGTCGATCGACAGCATTCCCCCATAGCTCAATTGGCAGAGCTTCCGACTGTTAATCGGACGGTTACTGGTTCGAGTCCAGTTGGGGGAGCCGGTGGTCGCGCCGACCCGGGGCGGTAGCTCAGTTGGTCAGAGCCGGGGACTCATAATCCCTTGGTCGCGGGTTCGAGCCCCGCCCGCCCCACCGTGCGCTTCTTCTCCTCGTGATCTCGCCCCCATCCGCTCCGCCGTCGGCGACGAATGGCCGGTATGGGTCCGTCTCCACGCCACGCCGGTCTCGACGGCGACCTCGGTGCTCCCCACCCGCCGCGATCAGGCGCGGTGCCCCGTGCATGTGTTCAGCTAATGACGTGGGGTAATCAACAACCCGTTGACCGCACTCCGCAGAGCGGCAGCGGTTATCCTTAGCCGCAGTCACAGGGCGGTCATCTCTGACCCGATCGCCGACCAGCCCGTAACGATCCACCCGAAGCTGACGACAGTCGAGTGAGCAGACGACACGCTCGCCTCGAGTTCCACGACGAGAAATCTCCGAAAGTTCCACGCCTTTCGCACAGAATGGGAGTCTCACGGTGAGTGTGATCGACCGAGCGGACACGAAAGGCCTGAACATGCGGGCCGATGTCGCTGGTGCCGGCCGTCGCGCGGGTTCCGATGAGCGGTCCCGCCCCCGTGTGGCCATCGCCCACGACTACCTCACGCAGCGCGGCGGCGCCGAGAAGGTCGTGCTGTCGATGGCGCGGGCCTTCCCTGATGCCGTGATCTACACCACCCTGTTCGACCCGGAGAACACCTACCCCGAGTTCTCCGACATGGACATCCGGGTCTCGCCTCTGAACAAGGTCGGCTTCCTCCGCCGCAGCCACCGCGCCGCCCTCCCGCTGCTCCCGGCCGCCGCGTCGTCGATGCACATCGACGCCGACCTGGTGCTGGTCAGTTCCAGCGGCTGGGCGCACGGCTTCCGCACCTCGGGCACCAAGCTCGTCTACTGCTACTCACCGGCACGCTGGCTCTACCAGGCCGAGGCGTACCTGGGGGAGTCGGCGGGGTGGAAGAAGCGCCTCGCGCTGTCGGTGCTCACACCCTTCCTGCGCCTCTGGGATCGTCGCGCCGCGGCCTCGTGCGAGGAGTACCTCGCCATCAGTCATGCCGTACAGGGTCGGATCACCGCCGCCTACGACCGGCCGTCGATGGTGTTGCCCGCGCCGGCCACCATCACCGTGGAGCCCGAACCCGAGGTCGTCGACGAGGTCGCCGCGTGGGCATCCGAGGGCTTCCACCTCTGCATCTCGCGCCTGTTGGCCTACAAGAACGTCGACAAGGTCATCGAGGCCTTCCGCGGCACCGATCGTCGCCTCGTCGTCGTCGGACGCGGCCCCGAGGCCGAGCGTCTGCGCGCACTCAAGCCCGACAACGTCGCGATGGTCTCCGACCTCAGCGACCGCCAGATGGCGTGGCTCTACCGCCACTGCTCGGCCGTCGTCGCCGCCTCCTACGAGGACTTCGGTCTCACCCCGATCGAGGGTGCGGCCTACGGTAAGCCTGCCGCCCTGCTCCGCTGGGGTGGCTTCCTCGACACCGCCGTCGAGCACGTGACCGCCGAGTACTTCGACGAGCCCGAGCCCGAGGCCATCCGTGCCGCGGTGACCCGCGTCGAACAGCGTCACTGGGACTCGGAGAAGATCGCCGACCACGTGACGCGCTTCTCCGACGACCACTTCGCCGCACAACTGCACGAGATCGTCGACCGTCTCGCGCCGGACCCGAAGGACATCTGGTGACCCAGAAACGCGCCCTGATCACCGGTATCACCGGACAGGACGGGCTCTATCTCGCCGAACTGCTGCAGACGAAGGGCTACGAGGTCTGGGGCCTCGTCCGCGGTCAGAACAACCCGAAGGTGGGGGCGCTGCGCGAGGAGTTCCCCGACGTCAAGATCGTCACCGGTGACCTGCTCGACCTGTCGAGCCTGATGAAGTCGATGACGCTCGCCCGGCCCGACGAGGTCTACAACCTCGGTGCCATCTCCTTCGTCGCGTACTCGTGGGAGAACGCGCGCCTGACCACCGACGTCACCGGTGGTGGCGTGCTGAACATGCTCGAGGCCGTGCGCCTCTACCAGGACATCTCCGACCACGAGGTGCGCTTCTACCAGGCGTCGAGCTCGGAGATGTTCGGTCGCGTGCAGGAGGTCCCGCAGAAGGAGACCACCCTGCTCTGGCCGCGGTCGCCCTACGGCGTCGCCAAGGTCTACGGCCACTACATGACCATCAACTACCGCGAGTCGTACGGCATGCACGCCAGCTCGGGTGTGCTGTTCAACCACGAGTCGCCGCGTCGCGGCATCGAGTTCGTGACCCGCAAGATCAGCAACGCGGTCGCGCGCATCTCGCTGGGCCTGCAGGACTCGATCTCCCTGGGCAACCTCGACGCCAAGCGCGACTGGGGCTTCGCCGGCGACTACGTCGAGGCGATGTACCTGATGCTGCAGCAGGACGAGGCCGACGACTACGTCATCTCCACCGGCGAGACCCACTCCATCCGCGAGTTCCTCGACATCGCGTTCACGGAGGTCGGGATCGACGACTGGGAGCGCTACGTCAAGATCGATCCGCAGTTCTTCCGGCCCGCCGAGGTCGACCTGCTGATCGGGGACTCGGCCAAGGCGCGCGAGAAGCTGGGCTGGACGCCGAGCGTCTCGTTCCCCGAGCTGGTCCGGATGATGGTGGCCGGTGATCTCGAGTCCGAGCGCACCCGAGCACAGGCTGCGCCCCCGGCTGTCCATGCTCGATGACGCTCGCCCCGACCCGCGCGTAGCCCTCGTCACCGGGATCTACGGGCAGGACGGTTCGTACCTCGCCGAACGCCTCCTCGCCGACGGGTGGGAGGTGCACGGCGCCTACCGACCCGGCACGTCCATGTCGGAGAACGCGCCGGCCGATCTGACCGGTGCTCATCTGCACGGATGCGACCTCGTCGACGACACCGCGGCCGCCGACCTCGTCACCGAGGTGACGCCCGGCGTGATCTTCCACCTCGCGGGTGCTTCCTCGGTGGGACGTTCGTGGCAGGCGCCCGTGGCGACCGCGCGGGTGAACGCCGTGGCCACCACCGCCCTGCTCGACGCGGCGATGGGCGTGGCCGACCGGACCGGTGACCGCGTCGTGTTCGTCAACGCCTCGAGCGCCGAGATCTTCGGCACGACCGACGCCGGTCGTCTCGACGAGTCGACGCCCATCGCGCCCTCGTCGCCCTACGGCGCCACCAAGGCCTACACGCACCTGTTGGGCGCGGTCTACCGTGATCGCGGTCTGGCGGTGAACAACGCGATCCTGTTCAACCACGAATCACCTCGTCGTGGAACAGAATTCGTGACCGGGAAGATCGCGCACGGTGTCGCGGCCATCGCCCGCGGTGAGCGCGACCGCTTGTCGCTCGGCGACATGAGCGCGCGTCGCGACTGGGGGTGGGCCCCGGACTACGCCGACGCGATGTACCGGATGGCGGTGCGCTCGGACGCCCGCGGGGACGACTTCGTGATCGCGACCGGCACCTCGCATTCGGTGCGCGATTTCGTGGCCGCCGGTTTCGCGGCGGTGGGGATCGACGACTGGGAGCACCTCGTCGAGATCGACTCCGCGCACGTCCGCCCCGTGGACCCGTCGGACTTCGTGGGTGACGCGGCACATGCCCGAGCGGTCCTCGACTGGGCGCCGACCGTGCAATTCGGCGAGATCGTCCGGAACATGGTCGAATCGCACATGGCGCAGTCGGTCGCCGCCCGATGAGTTGGAATCCGCCGAGTACGGCGTGACCATGCCGAGCCCGTCGGGGGGACGACACCCGATGACGAACAAGGAGAAGGTGTGACCGTCAGCAAGCAGTCCGATGCCGAGAAGTCGAGCGCGGCAGGCGAGCCCGCGAAGACCCTCACGCTTCCCGATCCGCCCGGGTGGAAGACCCGCTGGAGCTTCGAGGAACTGTCGGTCGGCTACAAGATCCGCAACCGGATCGGTGGCCTGCTGTTCAACTCGTTCGTCACCCACATCCCGTTCCACTTCATCCGTCGCAACTACCTGAAGCTGTTCGGCGCCACGATCGGCGAGGGGACCACGTTCCTGCGCGGCCTGCAGGTCTTCGACATCGACCTGCTCAACATCGGTGAGAACTGCTCGATCGGTTTCCGGGTGCTGTTCGACGCCCGCAGCGGCATCGCGATCGGCGACAACGTCGTCATCGCCAGCGACACGCAGTTCATCGCCGGCGGCCACGACCCCAACCACAAGGACTTCCCGCCGGTGTTCGCGCCGTTGCAGGTGGGCGACTACGCCTGGGTCGCGACGCGTGCCACCGTGCTCGGCGGCGCCCACATCGGCCGCGGCGCGGTCGTCGGTGCCTGCGCCTGTGTGACGCGACCGGTCAACGACCTCGAGATGGTCGCCGGTGTACCCGCCAAGGTGAAGTCGATGCGGGACCCCGACGCCCTGCAGTACACGCCGTACTACCGACCGCTGTTCTTCTGACGGGCCGCGGCCGCACGAACATGGTCGACCCCACACAGGAGCCGACGGCGTCCGCACGCCGTCGGCCGTCCCGAGTCGTCTACGTCGCCCCGGAATCGACCGCGGGTGGTGTCGGGCATTACAGCGACGTCTTCGTCGAGGAGCTTCGGCGCCAGATCGACGACGTGATCGAGTTCCGCCATCCCGGTCCCGGCACCGACACCGTCGCCACGCTGCGCCGCCGACATCGCGCGATCCTCGAGGCGGTGGACGTCCCGGGTCCGGTCGCCCTGCACGCCGAGCTGTCGGGCGGGTCGGTCGAGTCGTTCTGGCCCACCGCGTTCGTCGAGCGCAGGGTCCCGTCGGTGGTGAGCACCGCGACCGTGCACGACCCACCCGGTGTCGTGTGGCTGCCCGGACGGACGCGCCTGCTGTCGAAGTCGCGTGTGGCGAGCCATGCCCTGCACTACCCGGGACGGCCGGTCACCCGGGCCGTGGAGCGTTGCGTGATCGGTGACCGATCGATGTTCGCGCTCACCCACGCCGGAGCCGACTCACTGCGGACGGCCTTCCCGCGGGCGACGGTGCACCACGTGCCCCTGCTCGTGCTCGACCGGCCGGAGATCGCCCCGGCCCACGAGCGGCCGCGCGCGGTCGGGATGTTCGGACTGGTGTACCGCGGCAAGGGATTCGAGCACATCTCGCGTATCCGGGCCGCCCTGGACCCGTCCATCGCCCTGCGTGTCGCCGGGCGGGGCACCGAGGCGTTGCCGCCGGTCGAGGGCGTCGAGATCCTCGGTGGTCTGGACGGTTCCGATCTCGACGACTTCTTCGGTTCGGTGCGGACGCTGCTCGTGCCGTACGGGCAGCGCACCCTCTACGGTCCGGTGTTCCCGGCCTCGTCGGTCGCCGCCCATGCCATCGCCTACCTGACCCCGCTGGTCAGCACCGCCCACGGTGCGCTGGCGGAGATGGCCGATGACGGTGGCGCGGTGGTCGTCGGCGGTCCCGACGACGATGCCGACCCCATCCCGGCGTTGAGCGCGGCCGCACAGTCCCTCGTCGACGACGACGCGCGGCTGCGCCGTCTCGTCGACGAGTTGACCGTGGTGCGCGCCGACCGCAGCCCGCGCAACGTGGTCAACCGGTTCGTCGACGTCTGGTCCCGATGAGTTCGGCACCCGACACCGGTGCACCCGACGCCGGGGTGCCGGTCCTGTCCGGTCGCCAGCACATCACCAAGGCCCTGATCGCGGCCCTGTGGACCTACGGCGGTCGCGGGACCGGACTGCTGTGGACCGCCTCGCTCATCGGCCAGGTGGGTGTCGGCGCCTACGGCCAGTATGCGATGGCGTACGCCGCCGGCGCGATCCTCTCGGCGCCCCTGGACAACCCGTTCGCTGTCCGTGCGATCCGGGAGAGCGAGGACCGGTTCGTCCGCGAGCGGTCGCTGCGCGTCCTCATCGCGTTGGCGATGATCATTCCCGGGCTGTTGCTGACGCCGTTCTCCTACATCGTCTGGTTCGGTCTGGTCGCCAGCGGTGGCGAGATGATCTTCAGCGCGTTGAAGAGTCGCCGTCTGCGTGACGGTCATCCCGATGTGGTCCAACGCTGGGACACCATCCGTCAGGTGTCGGCCGTGGTCCTCGGCGGCGCGTACCTCTATCTCGCCCCCGATCCGTCCCTGACCATCGCCAGCGTCCTGTTCGTCATCCCGTATCTCGTGGTGGCGGTGCTGGCGGTCTGGACGATCCGCGGCGATCGCCCGCAGTTCCCCGGCCCGCCGAAGATCGCCGCGGTGCTGTTCGGGGAGAACCTGGCCGTGGCGCTCTACCTGCAGGGCGACGTCCTGCTGCTCGGGTTCCTCACCGACAGCACCACCGTCGGCTACTACTCGATCGCCGTGGTGTGTGCGTGGGCGCTGGCGCAGGTGGGTGCGGCGCTCGG
The DNA here is from genome assembly GCF_001424365.1 of Williamsia sp. Leaf354. Lineage (NCBI taxonomy): Bacteria > Bacillati > Actinomycetota > Actinomycetes > Mycobacteriales > Nocardiaceae > Williamsia > Williamsia sp. Leaf354. Next base: position 286,184 of record NZ_LMPL01000003.1, on the reverse strand, counting down.
TAGCACGTATCACGAGAAACTGCGCGACGGTGACGGTCGTGTGAGCTCGGGTCCGCCGATGCGACACACCGTGATCCTGGCCGCCGCGGCCGGATCGGTCTTGTTCGTGGCCGGTTTCGTGGCACTGTTCCTGCCGGTGGCGACCGAGATCGCCGCCGCGATGATGATCATGTCGCTGTTCGTGTGCCTGCGCGTCGTGATCTTCGTCGACACCGTGATCCTGTCGATGCAGCGACGCGACATCGTGCGCAGCAGCGCCTACGCCATCGTGGTCGTGATCAAGCTGGCCATGGTGGCCGGTCTGGTGTGGGCCGGAGCGGTGGGCGCGGCGATCGCGACCGTGATCGCCGACATCATCCTGTTGACGGTGTTCACCATCGCGCTCCGCAGGCCCGTCGCCGACCCCATCGTGACGCCGGACGAGATCGCGGGCGGCGGCACAGACGGCGCTGTGTCACATCCAGACGACGAGAAGGGCCCCACGAGGCGATGACGCGCGTCACCTACCTGCTGTCCAAGGATCCGGTCGTCGAGCACGGCGGCGACATCGCGTTGTCGCGCTTGATGATCGAGATCACGAAGACGTTCGCCGACGTGGAGACCATCTGTCTGTCCACCGCCGGCGACGCGCCGTCGGTGCCGGGGTTGACCCGCGTCACCAAGCCCGCACCGTCGATGCGTCTGGTGCCGCGCAGCCTGGTGCACCGTCGCAGCATCGTGCACGAGCGCTACGACCACCCCGAGCTGCGGGCCACCATCGCCGCCCACCACGGTCGGTCGGATGTGTGGGTGGCCGAACACAGCTACATGGCCGAGAGCTATCTGCGGGCCCGCGAGCCCGGTGTGCGCTTCGTCATCAACACCGTCAACACCGAGTCGCAGGTGTGGAAGGCGACCCGCGGCATCATCGGACGTCTCCAGAGCCCGTTCATCTTGCGCGACGAGGTCCGCGTGGCCCGCGCGGCCGACGCCGTCGGCACCTACGACGCCGACGAGGCGCAGATGTACCGGGACGAGGGCGCCGCAGGGGCGCGGTGGATCGACCTGACGATGCCGCCGGCCACGCGACTCGCACTCGCCGACGCCGGGCCACGGCTGGTCTTCATGGGCACCCGCGACTGGCCGCCGAACCAGGAGGCCTTCGAGATCGCGCTGCGGCTGTGGCCCCGGATCGCCGAGGGGATCGAGGGCGCCGAGCTGTACATCGTCGGCGCGAAGGCGGCCAACGCGCCGGAGGTGACCTACCCCGACGGGGTCTTCGACCTCGGATTCGTCGACGACCTGCAGTCGTTCCTGTCCACCTGCCGGGCGCTGATCGCGCCGGTCGCGACCGGCGGCGGGGTGCGGGTGAAGATCCTCGACGCCGCCAGCCGCGGGCTGCCGGTGATCGGCACCTCGGCGGCCATCGGGTCGCTCGGTCCGGTGTTCGACCTGGACCCGTTCGACGACGAGGCGCAGTTCGTCGACCAGGCGCGCAGGTACCTGCTCGACGCGGCCCACGCCGAGACGCAGTCGCGCACACTGCACGACCGCAACGCGCAACGATGGGCCGACGGGGTCCCCCAGCGGACCGTGCAGGATCTCATCTGCCCCTGACCGCTCAGCGGTCGAGCATCCCCACCCCTCAGCGGTCGAGCATCCCCACCCCTCCGCGGGTCGGGGTCCAGGTGATCGATCCGTTCTGGAACTGCACGCGAACACCCGCGCCGGGCAGCGGTATCTCGTCGGTGGTGGCGAGGCCGTAGCGGGGATTCCACGCCGAGACGATCCCGTTGCCGATGACGTGCGTCCCGGTCGACGGCGAGCTGAAGATCCGCAGTGCCGCCGCGGTGTCCTGGTAGCCGTCGACGAAGAAGGCGACGGGATAGGTGTCGTAGGCCGCCATCCGCGCCGCGATCTCCGCGGGGGAGGAGATGAGACCCATCGGCGTGGAGAAGACGGTCACGTTCTCGTAGTAGCGCCCCAGGATGCCGGTCGAGGTGACCGGGACGACGGGGCTGAGGATGCGACCCCACCCGGGTTCGGCGTCGACCGCACGGATCCGACGATCGACGGTGGCGTCGGGTATACCGTTGCGCGCGTACGCCGAGAGCGTCGCGACGACGGGCTTGGGGGTCCCGTCGGAGCGCTCGAGACCGAAGTTGTTCTCGGTGTCGCCGTCGCCGGTCGCCCGGTCGCGGTCGGTGTAGTAGAACACCGGGCCGACGTAGGGCAGCTCGATCCACTTCTGGATGAACTCGGGGATCCGCCGGGCCTGTTCGGCCTCGGAGACATCAACGGTGGGGATGCCGAATTCGGTCGCCCAGATCTTTTTTCTCTCATCGCCATTAGCGATCATCAATTGTCGGAGTCCCGACAGTTGTCGGCCGGGGGAGTTCGGCAGGCGCCATCCGTCGGCGAGGCTGAGGTCGTATTTGTAGGGATGGAACGACAACGCGTCGAAGTTGCCGGCGGCGCCCGCGGCGTACATCGCGCCCAAGAATTTGACAGGGTTGATCGTCGATGCGGAATCGATCACCGGGCCGAGGCCACCGGCCACGACGACGAGAGAGCGATCCACCGTTTTGATGGCCCGATAGGACGCCGTCAACAGGGCGGTGTAGGTGACCGGATCCGGCTGCGGCCCGTAGAACATGCTCGCGTTGGGTTCGTTCCAGATCTCGTAGTCGGCGATCTTGCCCTTGTAGCGACGGGCCACCGTGCCCGCGAACGCGGCGAACTGGCCGGGGTCACGCGGTCGGACGTAGGGCCCGTCGCCCCCGGGAGCGGCCGCCCACGCGGGGGTCGAGGACAGGGTCGCGAGGATCTTCACCTTCGCCCGCACGGCGTCGTCCACGATCCGGTCGGTGACCGTCCAATCGAAGGTGCTCTCGTTGTCGGGCTGGATCAGACCCCATTGGATGGGCAGTCTTATCGAGTTCAGTCCCGTGCGTGCGGCCAGGTCATAGCTGCCGCGGGTCTGCTCGGCGGGATCGAAGTAGGGAGCGGTCGACAGGGCTATGCCCTGGGTCGTCCTGGATTCGTCGACGGCGATCGGGCTCGACGAGACGCGGTCGCTCGGCGCGATGAGCACCCCGGGGACGGCGGTCGGATCGCTGCCGCAGGCGGCCGCGGTCAGGCAGACGAGGACCAGCGACACGAGCAGCACCACCCGGGATCCGGGGTGCCGGGGCCCGCGCGCTGGAGTGGAGTGTGCGGGTGCCCGGCGCCTCACTGTGCCCGGGCGTGGGCGGGCACGCGCGGGGTCACGATGTCGACGACGGGTGTCCGCGGAGCGGGTCTCGGCAACGGTTCCGGGACGGGGCCGGGTCTGCCTCGTCCGACGTCGTCGAGGTCCATGGCCAATTCATGGCTGTATTTCAAGAATGTCACCAACAATGACAGGGCCGCGACCGTCGCCGGAATGGTGACCGTGCCGATGTCCAATTGCATGGTGAGGAAGAAGAATCCGATGAAACCGCCGCCATAGAATGCCAGATTCCAATGGGTCGTCCGCAGACACTGATATGCGAGATAACTCGCATACAGGAATGTCAGAACGAATACCGTCGCCACGATCACGCCGCCGCGATATGTCGCCAAAAGGGGCGCATTGGCCACGAAGTTGGTCGCGATCGATTTCGACGGGTCCTTGAATTCGATGAGCCCCCATCCACGCCCGAACACCCATTTCCCACCCATGTAGCCGGGGAAATCCTTGAGGGCGTCGAGACGTGCGTTCGATCCGGCGTCCTGCGACCCGAACGAACTGAAGATGCGGTTGCGGATCTTGGGCACCGCGATCGCGACGCAGAACCCGAGGAAGAAGACACCGACGATCCCCATGCGCTGACGGGTGCTCAGGCTCGCGAACACCAGCATGAGGACCACGCCGACGACCACGGCGAACAACGACGCGCGGCTCAGCGTGAGCGCCAGGGCGAGCAGCAGGATCGCGCCACAGGCGACCCGTCGCCACCCGTCGAACACGACGGCGCAGATCAGTGCGGCCACGAGGATGGCGATGCCCGCGGAGTTCGGTTCGAGGAACGTCCCCGCCAGTCGGGCCACCGCGCCGCTCTCGGTGTAGACGAAGAAGTTGTTGTCCTTCACGCCGTAACCCAGGATCGACAGCGCCTTGAGCACGCGTCCTCCGGAGTCGCCGAACACGATGCCGATGGCGAGCAGGGACGCGGCGGTCGCCGAGACCACGTAGACCTGACCGAATCTGCGCAGTTGGTCGCGGGGGAGACGCAGCAGCACGATGATCAACAGCGTCGCTGTGGTCCACTTGACGTACTCCATGATGGCGATGAGGTTGAACCCGCTCGCCACCAGCGACACGAACGACACCCCCACCAGGGCCAGCACCCAGCGTTCGAGTGTGCTGAACCCCGTGACCTCCCACGGATGGATGATCGTGGCGAGCAGGGAACCCATCGCGAAGCTGAACACCATGGGCACGTGCACACCCGGCAGGTATCCGGCGGGGAACATCCCGGCGACGAACGCGAGAAGCCACAGCAGCCAGATGGGGTGGCGCAACCCCACGTACACACCGACGATCATCGCCAGACCGGCCAGGGTCGCCTTCAGCGCCGACCCGCCGAGGTAAATCGCGCCGAATGCGGCGAGCAGAGCAACTGCGACCACGATGACGCGATAGACGACCTTCACGTGGGCAATCTTTGCATCTCGATGTGGGAGTGCAAGTCGGTATGGTCGTTCGGGCATCCCCGGCGCGTCGGTGGACGTCGGGTTAGGGTTGTCCGGGCATGGCAGGCGAGGTCTCCATCGCACATTGTCGTATCGTTCGGGTCGGTGGTCGCGTTCGCTCGTGACCCGTCGGAGACAGATCATGTTCGCGTCGAAGACGAATCGTTCATCAGTTTTCTGGCCGGATGCTTCTCCGGCCTGAAGGGAGTCCATCGCGTGGCTATTCGCGAGTATGTACGGATATTCGTGAAGTTCTGGTGGGTGATCGTGGTGTTCGCCGTGATCGGCGCAGCAGGCGGATACGCCTACAGCGTCTTCTTCCAGGACTCCGGGTACGCCGCGACGTCGCGACTGTTCGCGACGGCCGAGGGCGGGTCGTCGGTGGGCGAGTCCTACCAGAACAACCTCTTCGCGCAGGAACGCGTCAACTCCTACGCCGCCATCGCCACGAGCGATCAGGTGGCGCGTCGTGCGTCGGCCGCGCTCGGTGGGGCGGTCAGCGCCGACACCCTGCGCGCCCACACCACCGCTGCGGCCATCGACAAGACGGTCATCATGGCCGTCACCGTCACCGACTCCTCACCGCGTCGTGCGCAGTCCTACGCCAACGCCGTCGCCCAGCAGACCGCCGTCGTGGTCCAGGAACTCGAGACGTCGCGTCGCGGCGGCGGTGCCGCGGCGACGGCCATCGTCCTCGACGACGCCGACCTGCCGTCGACCCCGGTCGGGTTCTCGGTCTGGATCCTGCTGATCATGGGTGTCGCGGCCGGTCTCGTCGTGGGCATCCTCGTCGCGGTCGGTCTCGCACTGCTCGACCGCCGGGTGCGTGACAGCGCCTCGGTCGCCACCAGCAGCGGGCACCACCTCCTCGCCGAGATCCCGACGAGCGACCTCTACGTCGAGGCCGCCGTCACCGGCAGCGGGGAGGGCATGGAGCCCTTCCGCACCCTGCGCACGAACATCCGCTTCATCGGTGCCTCCGCGTCGGCCGCGGGCACCTCGCCGCGCGTCATCACCGTCACCGGACCCGGCGCGGGTGTCGGCCGCACGACCGTCGCGCTCGGACTCGCCGGCGTGCTCGCCGATTCCGGCCACGACGTCCTGCTCATCGACGCCGACCTCGCGGGCAACGGCATCGCCCGCGCCATCTCCATCACCTCCGACAAGGGTCTGTCGTCGGCCGTGGTGGGCGAGGGCGACCTGGTGTCGAACGTGGTTCGTCTGCGCGAGAACCTCGCCGTGCTGCCCGCGGGCAAGCGACCGCCGACGGCCGGCGAGCTCATCTCCTCGGAGGGCTTCGACGAGGTCCTCGCCCAGGCCCGTCGCCGCTTCGACTTCGTCGTGCTCGACACGCCGGCCACCGACGCCTCGACGTCGGCGGCGGTGTGCGCCGCACTCTCCGATGCGACCGTGGTGCTCGCGCGGCTCAACCGGACCACCCGCCCCGGCCTGAAGTCGTCGGTCGAGTCGCTGGTGGCGCTCGGTGTCCAGGTGGTCGGTGTGGCCGTGACCCACGCCGCGGTGTCGGGTGCGTCGGAGAAGGCCGCCGCCGACTCGGAGCGTGGATGAGCGGGTCACGGGCATGACACGACCGCTTCGGCGGTCGACGGACGCCGCACCGGTGCGACGCCGTCCGGATCGTCGGACGGCTCGGTCAATCCTGCTCGGCGCCACCACGATGCTGGCGGTCGCGGTGACCGCGGCCTGCTCGGTGTCGCCGCCGGACAACACCTCGGTACCCATCAACCCCTCGGTGTCGGGACCGGCGCTGGTGTCGCAGTACCCGACCGTGACGCTCACGCAGCCGCGCGACTCGCGCAGCCCCGGCGGCGTTGTCGCGCTGCAGGACCCGCCCACCCCCGTCGACCCCGACCTGTCCTCGGTCGGGGTGTCGATCCGGCGGATCGTCTACCGCTCGACCTCCGGGCTCGACAACTCGCCCACCGAGGTGTCGGGGGTCGTTGTCGTGCCCAACGGTCCGCCGCCCGACGGCGGCTGGCCGGTCGTCGCCTACGGCCGACCGAACTCCGGAATCCAGCCGCAGTGCGCGCCGTCGCTGTTCGGGTCGATGCTCGGCAACGCCGAGGTGATGGCCAACATCGCGGTGTCCGGATACGTCGTGGTCATGTCGGACTACCAGGGCATCGGTCAGTCCGGTCCGGTCGTACCGTTCCTCGACGCCACGACCTACGGCAACAACCTCATCGACGCCGTGCGCGCCGCACACGCCCTCAACCCCACCGTGGTCAGCACGAAGTGGATCTCCTACGGCGGAGCCCTCGGTGGGCTGGCGTCGTGGGCCGCGGGTGACCGGTCGGTGGCCTACGGCCAGGGTCTCGACCTGCTCGGCTCCGCGTCGATCGCCCCCTGGGCCGACATGACCGGACTCGTCGACCGCGCGGTCAGCGGAACCCTCAACCCGGCGCAGTACTCGGTGTACATCTACACCCTGCAGTCGATCGCGGACTCGAACCCGTCGATGAACCTCGACGACTACCGGTCGCCGTACGCGCGCAGCATCTGGCCGACCCTCCTGCAGTGTCTGCCCACCGCGCGCACATCGGTGGAGGACATCGGGCGGGCGATCACCTCGCTGGGCCCCGACGACCTCAAACCGAACTCGATAGCGGCCGCGACGTTCCTGAAGTCGCGTATCGCCGCGCGTGCGGTACCGGTGGGCGCGAACAAGCAGCCCGCGCTGATCATCTACGGCACCGACGACCAGGTCGCCGACGTCGGTCCGACCGAGGCCGCCATCACGAAGGCCTGCCAGGACGGTCAGCGACTGTTCGTGGTCCGTCGCGCGGGGGAGACCCAGGAGGATCTCAAGGCCGATCAGGCCGTGGACTTCGTCAACACCCTGCGACTCGGCGGCGGCAACGTGACGAACTGCGGGGATCGCCCGTGAAGTCGCCCTCCACGTCGACCATGAGCGACTACGGCCGGATCCTGCGCCGGTCGTGGATCACCGTTCTCGTCGCCGTCATCGGCGGCATGGCCGTCGGGTGGTTCGCGCAGAGCATGGAGAAGCCGGAGTACACGAGCCAGGCCGTGATGGTCGCGAAGGCGCCCGGACCGCCGTCGGTCGTCGCTGCGTACGCCAGCGATCTGTCCGGTCGCGCGGAGATCGAGACCATGCGCAACCTCGCGCTGTCACAACAGGTTCTGATGCGGGTGCTCGTCGCCGACCGGGCGAAGGTGCTCGGCGACGGCGTGACCACCGCGGACCTCGCCTCGCGCATCACCGTGTTCCCGGTGCCCAACAGTGCGGTGTTCCGCATCGTCACCACCGGTGACACCGCCCAGGCGGCCACCACGCTCGCCTCGTCGATGGCCGATCAGATGCGACAGGTGGTGAGCGAACTCGAACCCGAGGGCACGGAGTCGGTGCAGTCGGAGCTGTTCGTGGTCGACGCCGCCACCCCGGCGGGCGCGGCCACCGAGACCAGCCTGACGCAGGCGATCGGGCTCGGTGGCGCCATCGGGTTCGGCGTCGCGGCGATCGCGCTCATCGGGGCGAACATGATCGGCAACCGCGTCGGGGACGGCCGCGATGCCCTGCACACACTGCGCGATGTCCGAGGACTGAGGAAAACATGACGAAGCGGAGACCTGTGACGAAGCGCGACACCGACCGATCGCGCGGACCGGTGGTCGGGCGAGTCCGTTCGCTCGCGGTGATCGGTTGTGTCGCAGCTGTGCTCGCCACGACCGTGGCCTGTGGTTCGGACTCCGACAGTGCCGACTCCGATCCCGCCCAGTCGACCATCGGCGCGCCGCTGGCCGTCGACACCCGCGACACCGGGGTCGGCTCCATCGTCAGCGCCAACGAGATGCCGCTGCTCGACCGACGTGTGAGCGCGGCGTCGTCGATCGCCGCCCGCGTGGTCTACCGCTCGACCTCGGGCATCGACGACAGTCGCACCGAGGTCTCGAGTGCGATCTTCATCCCTTCGGGCACGCCCCCCACCGGTGGCTGGCCGGTCATCGCGCTCGGCCACGGCACCACCGGTGTGCTCGGTGAGTGCGGACCGACCCTCGATCCGACGCTGCTGGGGATCTCGATCATCGCCAGTGGTCTGGTGAGCGAGGGCTTCGCGGTCACCGTGTCCGACTACCAGGGCCTCGGTGCACCCGGTGTGACCGAACCGACACACCCCTATCTCGACGCCGCGACCGAGGGCATGAACGTCATCGACTCGGTCCGCGCCGCGCGCCGCCTGTCGCCGTCGGTGTCCAACCGATGGGCGGCTCTGGGCACCTCGCAGGGTGGGCAGGCCGTGTTCGCGGCCAACGAGCTCGCCGGTTCCTATGCCCCCGACCTCGACCTCCTCGGCACCGCCGCCGCGTCGCCGCCGCTCGACATCGCGCCGCTGGCGCAGGCCGCGGCACAGCGCAGGCTCACCGAGGACCAGCGCGGCCTCATGCAGTGGATGCTGTTGGTGCTCAAGCACGAGAACCCGGACCTCGACCTGGACTCGTACCGTCGGGGTGTCGTGGAATCGAACTGGGATCTGTTGTCGCAGTGCAGCCCTGCGTTCACCGAGCGCCGCGCAGCGGTCATCAAGGAGATCAGTCCCGACGACCTCACACCGTCGTCGACCGAGGCCACCGACGCGCTCACCGCGCTCCTGGCGCGCCGCAGTCTGCCGGTCCGCCGGGCAGCGGCACCGATCCTGGTGCTCTACGGCGGGCGCGATCAGCTGGTGACACCGCAGTGGACCACCGACGCCGTCGCCCGTGCGTGCCGCCTCGGCGACACCATCCAGTCGGTGCTGCAACCCGACCGTGGCCACGCCGACATCGACATCTCGATCGCGACGAGCTGGCTGCAGAACCGGTTCAACAACCGGGCCGTCGTGAACGATTGCGGGCGTCTGACCTGAGGCCGGGCGGTTCGTCCGAGTGGTGACGCCTTACCACGGCGGTTAGGGTGAGCGCGTGGGGTCGGGTACGTCGACTCCCACAGGGGGTGGCCGGGGGGCCTGCGAAACCGTGCAACGGCTTCTACCATCACTCTCGTGACCTCGTTGCGGTGATCCATCGGCACGCTGTGCCGTTCCGTGACGCCAGCTCGCCTCTGCCGCACCTGTGCGTCGGAGGCCGCAGACCACGAAACGGACGGTGACGGTGAACACCTCAGCGCAGCTCGAGACCGGGGCCGCCAGTTCGTCGACGACCGCCCGACCCGCCGCTGTATGGCGTGTGGCGGGGTCGACCTCATGACCGCCGACACCCCGCACCGGACCGGACACATCCCGGTCGTGCCGGCCTCCGCGATCTCCGGGACACCGGTCACGGCAACGGTGGCGCCGCGTCGTCGCGGCCGTATCAAGGGGCTCGACGGACCACGTGGAATCGCCTGCATCGCCGTCCTCGTCGTCCACGTGGCCGCGCACTACTCACCCGACACAACTGTCGACAGCAAGATCGGGATCCTGGGGCAGGCGCTGATCTTCTTCTTCGGACTCTCGGGTTTCCTGCTCTTCCTGCCCTTCGTCCGAGCCCTGTTCCTCGGCGCCCCGAAGCAGCCCGACGTGCGGCAGTTCGTCATCCACCGCCTCCTGCGGATCTTCCCCGTCTACATCGTGATCTTCCTGATCGCGAACTTCGCCCTGCAGGCCGCGTACCTCACCAACGCGGAGAAGTCGCTGGTCATCGGCTCGCAAGCCGGCACCGGGATGATCACCGATCCGTGGACGTTCGTCGCCAACCTGTTCCTCGTACAGACGTACTTCCCGAGCCTCATCCAGACCGGCGTGAACCCGTCCTGGTCGCTGACGCTGGAGTACGCGTTCTACTTCGCGCTGCCGATCGTGGGCGCGCTGATGTTCGCACTGCGTCGCCGGATGAAGTGGAACCCGGTGGTCATCGGTCTGATCCCACCGATCCTGTTCGTCGTCATCGGTGTCGCGGGCAAGGTGTTCGCCTACCACCTCGCGCACCGCGCCGGCATCACCGACATCGCCGAGCAGAACTTCGGGGCCAACTGGTCGGCGGTCGTGCTGCGCAGCTTCCTCGGCGGCAGTGACGCGTTCGCGTTCGGTATGGCCGCGGCGGTGCTGTTCGTCGCCGTCGAGGTCGGTCCCGAGGGATCGCGACTCGGCACGCGGCTGCGGCGGTGGTCGATCGTGGGGCTCGTCGTGTCGACGGTCGCGATGCTGGCGCTGCTCGCCCTCAAGTCGAACTTCCAGGTGACCGCGACCGGTCTGGCCGCGGGGCTGTTCATCCTCATCATCGTGTTGCCGCTCGCCGAGGGTCGTCGCTCCCGGATGGCCGACATCCTCGACTTCGCGCCGTTCGAGTACCTGGGCAAGATCTCGCTGGGCATCTACCTCTGGCACTTCCCGCTGCTGATCGCGCTGGGACGATGGGGCCTGCTCGCGGGCGACAGCGTGGGCGGAATGCTCGGCAACCTGGCCATCGTCGGCGTTCTCTCGGTCGCGTGTGCCGCTGTGACCTACCGCTTCGTGGAGGAGCCCGGGCTGAAATACGCCCGCAAGTTGCGTATCAAGTAGCGAGGTTTCGCTAGAGTCAACTTATTAACGACCATCAACGTCCATTTAGACGACTTCACGGCCGGGGCGCTCCGTCGGCGATGGTCGCTGTCCTCGTCGCGTTGATGGTGCTCACCACCGCCTGCGGGACCGATCCCGCCGGTGACACCGCCACCTCGACAGAGTCGACCCGTCCGACCCCCGTGGCCGCCGCACCGGAGCTGGTGCCCATCGGCGTGAACGGCGGCAGCATGCTGATCGTCGAGGACGACACGGTTCTCGAACGGTCGATGTCGGCGATGAACGACCTGGGGGTCCGCAGTCTGCGTCTGGACATCGCCTGGCCGTTCGTCGAACCCGTCGAGGGTGTCTTCAACTGGGCGCCGGTCGACCGGGTCGTCGACGCCGCGAGAGCCCACGGGATCGAGATCGTCGGCGTCATCGACTACACGCCCCGCTGGCAGATCGGCGGATCCTCGCAGTTCACCCGCCGCCCGGCCTCGGCCGCCGCCTTCGGTCGCTTCGCCGGCGACGTCGCCGAGCGCTACTCGGGTCGCGTGTCCACGCTCGAGATCTGGAACGAACCCAACGGCGGGTACTTCTTCCGTCCCGGACCCGATCCGGTGTTCTACACGTCGATGCTCAAGGCGGCCTATCGGCAGATCAAGGCGGCCGACTCACGCATCACGGTCCTCGGCGGCTCTGTCGCCACCGCCGTCGACACCTCCACGACGATGAACGGCCGCACGTTCGTCGAGAAGATGTACGCCGCCGGGGCGGGGCGGTACATGGACGCGCTGTCGGTGCACCCGTACTCCTATCCCACCTCGTACTCCACCGACCCCCTCGATCCGGACGGGGCGATGCGGATGGTGGCCGGGATGTACTCGGTCATGCAGGCGCACGGTGACGGCGAGAAGAAGATCTGGGCCACCGAGGTGGGGTTCCCGACCTCGGGCACACCGATCTCCGACGCCGCGACCCAGGCGGCGATCATCACCGAGTCGATCCGTGAGTGGTCCCAGCTGTCGTTCGCGGGCCCGATCCTGGTCCAGGAACTGCGCGACCGCAAAGACGACTCCTCCGATCGCGAGGACACCTTCGGCATCATGCGGGTCGACTTCTCGGCCAAGCCGCTCTACACCTCGTTGAAGAGCCTCATCGCCGGCAGCCTCAACGACGACGTCGTGTACCAGCGCGTGCTGGGGGCGTCCTCGCGTGCCCAGTTCCCCATCGGCGGCCCGGTCACCCCGTGGTACCGCCAGGCGTCACCGCGCGGGACGCAGCAGATCCGGCAGGAGTTCACCGGGGGAGCGGTCACCTGCTGGATGGACCGGTGCTTCGCCTCGCCGACCGCCGTGGTGGCCGCGATGGATCGAGCGGGATCGACACCGACGGGCCCGATGGTCGACGGGCGGCAACCGGTCGACGATCTGGTGCCCACCGAGTACTTCTGGTCACCTCGGACCGGCGCGCACCCGCTGTCGGGTGAGATGCTGGACGCATGGCGACCGCAGTTCGGACTACCGATGACCGATGAGTTCCGCGATGGCGACACCACCGTGGTCCGGTGCCAGTTCGCGACCCTGCGCAGGCCGGGTCGTGGCTCGGTGACCGTGGACCCGGTGTGAGGAGGCCCGCAGGGCTCACCCGACCGGTCACATGGAGCATCGCGATCATCCTGGTGCTCGTCGTGGCCGTGGTGGTCGTGCTCGTCGTCGGGTTGTCGAACCCCGACGGCACCGACAATCCCGCCCGGGGCGGTGACGCCCCCGGTTCGGTGCTCTCGGCCACGCCGATGGACGACCTCCCGCTGCTGATGAAGCTCGGGAAGGTGAAGGGCTCGGTGGTCCAGTACGTGTCCACCGACTCCTCCGGCAAGCGCACACGCGTGAGCGGCACCGTCTTCAAGCCCGGCGGTGAGGCGCCGGCGGGCGGGTGGCCCGTCGTGGCGGTCGCGCACGGGACGCTCGGCATCAACACCGAATGCGGTCCGTCGTTGTCGAGCGACCTGCACGGGCTGATCGGCCTCGCGCAGGGACTCCTCGGCGCGAAGTACGCCGTCGCGATCGCCGACTACCAGGGACTGGGCGCGGCCGGGGTCCACCCCTACCTGGACTCGGGTACGGCAGGCCGCAACGTCATCGACTCGGTGCGCGCCCTGCGCTCGGTGTTCGACGACATCTCCCCGCGGTGGGGTGGGTTCGGTTCCTCGCAGGGCGGTGGTGCGATCTGGGCCGCCGACGAGGACGCCCGCACCTACGCACCCGAACTCGACCTCGTCGGTGTCGTCGCCGGTGTACCCGCCGCCGATGTCGTGGGGCTCGTCGCGAAGGCCCGCGCCGGCACCCTGACCCGCGACCAGGCCCCGGCCCTGCAGTGGGTCGTCGAGGCGGCCGCCCGTTCCCACCCCGACATCGTCCGCGACGACTACCGCAGCGGCAGCGCGGTCACGAACTGGGACGTGCTCTCGGCGTGCGCGGGCCCACTGGTCAGCCGACGCGACGCCGCGGCCGACGCGCTAGGGCCGTTCGACCTCGCACCCCGCACCGACGAGGCGGCTGCGCGCCTCACCGACCTCCTGAGGTCGTACGCGTTGCCACGCAAGGCCGTGAGCGCACCGATGTACGTGCTCTACGGCGACGCCGACACCTACATCGACAAGGCCTGGACCCAGGCCGCGGTCGCGAAGGCGTGCGCGCTCGGCGACCGCCTCACCATCAGCGAACAGGCGGGTAAGGGGCACGGCGACATCAACCTCGACAACGCTCTGCCGTGGTTGCAGTCGCGGTTCGCCGGCGCGACCTCCGAGCAGGACTGCTGAGGCGTCGTGTCGGCGGTAGTCGGGAGCGGCCGATCCGAGCCCACCGCACGTGATGTCGCCAAGGCAGCGCGCCGAGCCGAGATCCTGCGTGCTGCAGCGCATCTCATGGCGCGCCGCGGGTACGCGGCCGTCCGACTGGAGGACATCGGGGCCGAGGTCGGTATCAGCGGGCCGGCGATGTACCGGCACTTCGAGGGCAAACACGACCTGCTCGCACAGTTGCTGATCGACGTGTCGCGTCGGCTGCTCGCCGGCGGTCGCGCCGCCCGCGCCGCGCCCGGGGCGGCGGAGGTCCTCGGAGCCCTCATCGACCGCCACGTCGATTTCGCGGTGTCCGAACCCGATCTCATCGAGGTCCAGTTCCGTGATCTGTCCTCGCTCGACACCGACGCCCGGCACCTCGTGCGGCGTCTGCAACGCGAGTACGTCGACATCTGGGCCGATGTCCTCGTCGAGCACCTCGCGGTACCGCGCGACGAGGCGCGGACCAGGGCACATGCGGTCTTCGGTCTGATCAACTCCTCGCCACGGCTGCGTGACGTGCCCACCCCGCAGGTGCGCGATCTGCTCGTCGCGATGGCGCGAGCCGCCGCCGAGCAACCGACCTGACCACACCGATCGACCGCCAGTTCATCTGGCGGCGCCCCTGATGGACGCCTGTACGTAACGCCGGTCACGCAGAATCAGATGTAGCCGTCAAGACCTCGTACAAGCACGCTCACCGCGCGGGGAAACCAGTTAGGCTGAGAAACCAGTTCGTCCGCAGACCGGTTCGACTGTGGTCGTCATGAAGGGAGTGTCGTGACCTCGTTGCCGTTCCGCCCGCACGCACGCTCCACTGTTCCCGCGACCGACGCCCGCTTCGTCCAGCCCCGTTCTCAGCACTGGATGTACAAGTACGCCGCGCGCGCCCGCATCGTCGATCTCGTCGTCATCACCATCGCCGTCGCCACGGCGCTCATCGTGCGGTTCGGGTACCACCTCACCCACACCCTCGGCCGCTTCAGCTGGCCCGCCATCTTCGTCGCGGGTGCCATCGTCGTGTGGTGGTTCGGGATGCTGCGCATCACGCAGAGTTCGGACCGTCGCGTGCTGGGGAGCGGCCCCAACGAGTACAGCCGGGTGCTCACCTCCTCGGTGACCACCTTCGGCGTGTTCGCGATCGTCGATCAGCTGATGGCCCTGAGTGTCGCGCGCGGCTTCCTCGCCATCGCGTTCCCGCTCGGCACCGCACTGCTGTTGCTGAGCCGCTGGAGCATGCGGCGCTACCTCGTCAGCATGCGCCGATCCCGTAAGTACCTCGAACGGGTGCTCATCATGGGTGGAGTCCGCTCGGCCCGGCCGCTGATCGACCGACTCGAGGCGAGCCCCGAGCTGGGGTTCGAGGTGGTCGGACTGTGCGTGCCGGTCGAGAAGCCGACCGATCCCGAGATCATCGAGTCGTGCGGACGACTGATCCCGGTGTTCGGCGACTTCTCCGACGCCCGCAGCGCCGTCGCGCTGTCGGGTGCCACCACCGTCGCCGTCACCTCCGCCGAGGTCCTCGGGCACTCCGCGATGCGGGAACTGTCGTGGGACCTCGACGACATGGACGTCGAGATGCTGGTGTCGCCCGGTGTGACCGATGTCGCCGGCCCGCGCATGATGGTGCGGCCCGTCGCGGGACTCCCGCTGCTGCACATCGACAAGCCCGCCTACGAGGGCGCGAACCGTTTCCTCAAGTCGGCCTTCGACCGCAGCGCCACCGCGGTCCTGCTGATCCTGCTCTCGCCGGTGATGCTCGCCTGCGCGATCGCCATCAAGGTGAGCTCGCCGGGCCCCGTCTTCTATCGCGGCGAACGTGTCGGACTGGGCAACGAGCCGTTCCCGATGTGGAAGTTCCGGTCCATGGTCGTCGGCGCCGACGCGCAACGGCAGATGCTGGCCGGCCAGAGTCAGGGCAACGGGGTCCTGTTCAAGATGGCCGACGACCCCCGCGTCACCCGCGTCGGCAAGTTCCTCCGCAAGTACAGCCTCGACGAACTGCCCCAGTTGTTCAACGTGATGGGTGGCTCCATGAGCCTCGTCGGTCCGCGTCCGCCGCTGCGGGAGGAGGTCGAGACCTACGACCACGTGGTGACACGCCGGATGTTGGTGCGTCCCGGCATCACCGGCCTGTGGCAGGTCTCGGGCCGCTCGGACCTCTCGTGGGAGGAGTCGGTGCGTCTCGACCTCTCCTACGTGGAGAACTGGTCGATCATGCAGGACATCCTCATCCTGTGGCGCACCGCGAAGGCCGTCGTCTCCCGCGACGGCGCGTACTGATCCGTCACGTTCGCTCTCCCGCCTCGGGCGTCACGCCAGCGGTGGCCTCCGTCGGCTGACCGGCACGGGCGTCGGATTGCGGAACACCCGCAGGATCACCGCCACCGGCGCGTCCTCGGCGAGGCCGAACCCGTGCCGCAGACCCCGGTCGATCACCGCGAGCGCGGTGGCGTGCGAGGGTGAGATCCGGTGTCGCTCCTCGTCGTCGGCGGCGTAGAGCGACGGGGGGACCAGTGGTGACACCGCGAGCCCCAGAGCCGTGGCCCGCAGCCACACCGCCTCGGTCGCCATCCCGCCGCGTACGAAACTCGCCCGGTCCCAGTCCTCGACGCTGATCGCGAGAAGAGCCGACGACGAACGTGCCACACCCGTGGTGGGCCCGCCGAGCGCCGATCCGGCGCCCCAGGCCTCGAGGTGGGCCATGACGTCGGGGCGGGAGACGAGGTCGAGCATCCCGCGCGCGGCGACCGGCACACCGAGGGACTCGATGTCGACGCCGGTGTCGGGATCTCTTGACCCCGGACGCCGCCGCGCCCCGATCGTCTCGGCATGGAGTGCCGGCGTGAGGTGCCGGATGCGGGCGCTGTCGCCCAGCAGTGCGGCGCAGGTCTCGAGGCGTGTCCGGTCGGTCAGCACGTGCACATGGGCACCCGCTGCGGTGAGCGCCTCGACCTCCGTCGGCCCCAGGGGCGAGCCGTCACCGGGGAGTCGAGATGTGGCGCGCCGCAGCACGAGGTCGATGTCGCACGCCCGGTGGTCGGTGCCGGCGCCCATCTCGTGGCGGACACGCATCCCGTCCTCGCGGATCGTCGTGCGTCCCAACCGTCCTCGCGCCGACGCCGCGACCTCCATGTTGTGGGCGAGCGCACCGAGGGCCACCGCACTCATCCGGCGCTCGAGATCTGTGGTGCCTGGCGGCCCGGTCTCCCGGATGCGCGCGTCGATCCCCTCGGCGTCGATCGCGATCGACCAGGGCTGGCTGTTGTGGGCCGACGGCGCGCGTGACGCCGCGTACGCGACGGCCTCGGCGTCGGGCAGTGACCCGAAGGTCGCGGCGACGTCGGGGATCGGGGGTGTCGTTGTCGGGGGTGGTGTGGTCGGCAGGTCGTCGAGGGGGTCGTGCACGCCATCGAGCGCCGCCTCGATGTCGATGCGCACTCGACCGGACGGCAGGGGAAGGCCCAACCCGAAACGCCGCACCGCGGCCGCACACGATGCGCCACCGAGTGCGACGTCGCCACCGAGTTGCGGCCACGTCGCCAGTGTCGCCCCGACCTCGAGGGCCGAGGCGGCCATGCGCGAGGTGACGCGCGTGGGGTCGAGCAGGGCCAGCGCCAGCGGCACCTTCTCACCCGCGGTCAGTCCGGCCAGGCCCGCCGCGTCGATGTCGCCGAGCAGTCCGTGGAACAGCGGGCGATCCGGCGACAGGTCGTAGCGCTCCACATCGAGCACACCGCCGTCGCTGGTCTCCATGATCACGGGTATCCCGGCGGCGCGTGCCCGGTCACGGATCAGCACCTTGGCGTCGAAGGAATCGCATTCCTCGGCGACCAGATGGAGTCCGTCGAGAAAGGCCGCAGCGGTGGTCTCGTCGATGCCGACCGGCATGATCTCGACCGTCAGATAGGGGTCGATCTCGGCGATGCGTCGTGCCGCCACGACCGCCTTGTTGACGCCGATGTCGAAGACCGTCGCCGGGACACGGTTGAGATTGGACAGGTCGATCTCGTCGAAATCGGCGAGCCGTAGCGTGCCGGCGAGTCCCTCGACGGCGATGGTGTGGGCGATGCAGTGCCCGACGCTCAGGCCGACCACGCCGATCCGGCGCGTGCGCAGCATGGCGTCCTCGGCAAGGGTGATCTTGTTCTGGTTCCGATCGAGCCGCAGGCGCCGGAAGCCGCTGGGTCCCAACAGGTGTACGAGAGTCGACCGCCACGGATAGAAGACCCACCGTGTGTCGTGCAGGTCGTGGTTGTCAGGGGCGGGGACCACCTCGCCCAGCGAGGTCCGTTGCGCCGCCAGCGTGTCGGTCACCCGTACGGCGTAATCGTCTCGGAGGGTGGCGATGCGGAGACGGTCGCGATCGTCGCGGGGGTCGAGGATCTCGACCGTGGCCTGGTCCGACGTCGGGCGTGAAGAAATCGTCGATGAATGATCGGACATGTCGATCCCTCTTTTCCGAAAGCGTGTTTAATGGTTTCCCGGGGGCGATGTCGAGAATCATCATCGACTGTCGTACGGGGTTGTCGGGGGACATTCACCAACGCATATGGCGTATGTATTCCGTTGAATTCTGTGCATTATTCGACATTGAAGAATGGTCTTTCTGCCGACGTCGTCTCCGTGTCCCGATCCCGGAGTTCTCCCGTTGCAGAAAGGTGCGCGATGTCCGTCGCAACAGTTGTGCCGTCCTCATCCCGTCTTGCCGACCGGCTCCCCGGAGCCGGTGTGACGACGATGACCGATCCGTCGAGCGGGTGCCGACTCACCATGGCCACCCCCGACGCCGCGCCGGAGCTCTGGATCCGCTGTCTCGACGGCGCCCGAGCGGTCTACCGGGCTCATCGGGTCTCCGCGGCCCTCGACTACGACGCCGTCGTCGACGGGACCTCCACGAGCGTGTTCTTCGCGGTGACCGATGACCGCGACGTACTGCTCGGTGGGCTTCGGGTGCAGGGCGCCTACGTCTCGGTCGACCAGACCCACGCGCTGCAGGAGTGGTCGGGGTGCGACGGTCGTGACGCGCTGATCGATGCGATCGAGCGACGCCTCGACGCCGGCGTGGTCGAGGTGAAGACCGCCTGGGTCAACCCGCTGGCCGACGACCCGTCGGCGGTGTCGTCGCTGTTGGCGCGCGTGGCCCTGCCCATCGTCTCCGCCACGGGCGTGCGGTACATCATGGCCACCGCCGCCGAACACGTGCTGCGTCGATGGTCGTCCTCGGGTGGCCGCGTCGACAAGACCGTCCCGGCGTCGCCGTATCCCGACGACCGTTACCGGACGAGTCTGATGTGGTGGGACGCCGCGACACTCGCCGGCCAGGCCGACCCGACCGTGTACGCCCAGATGCGCCACGACACCGTCGGACTGCTCGGTCCCGACGCCCTGCTCGGCACCGCCGAGAGGATCGACTCGATGGACCGCAGCGGTCACGCGGCCTGATCCCTCACGCCATCCGGCGGGCCGGAGCCACGGCGCCGACGGCGTTGCCCTCCACGAAGTGGATCGGTGACGACGACAGGCACACCACGCGGTCTCGTCCCGCGCTCTTGGCCACGTAGACCCACCGGTCGGCGAGATGGGTGAGGTGGTCGATCACATGCGAGATGTTCGGACGACCCGATCGCGTGCTCGACAGCGGCGCCGCCACGGCGCCGATGCTCACGGTGACCGTCGATCCCGCGGCCACCGCCTCGCGGATCCGCTCGGCCGTGGCCGACAGCGCGGCCTGACCGGTGGTGCCGCACAAGACGACGAACTCCTCGCCGCCGAACCGTCCGATGAGACTGCTCCGCGGGGCCGCGGACGTGATCGCGGCGACGGTGTCGACGAGGACGGTGTCGCCGACGGCGTGTCCGAGGCGGTCGTTGATCGCCTTGAAATGGTCGACGTCGATGAGCAGGAACCCGATCTGATCACCTGCCGTCGCGACGGTCGCCAGCAGGTCGCCGCTGCGGGCGAGGAATCCGCGCCGGTTGAGCAGACCCGTCAACGGGTCGGTGTCGCCGAGGACGGCGTACCGCTCCATCGTCACCTCGAGGGAGTTGCGCAACGCGGCGACGATGAACACCGGGACCATCACGTTGGCCACGCCGGCGCCGCACCGCACGATGACGCCGACGACGGAGGTGACGTCGATGAACGCCAGCCCGATCGCGAGCGCGACGGCGAACATCGAGAACGACACGACCACGCGGCGCGACGACGACATCGCCGCGATCGCCGGTATGGCCGCGAGCAGGGTGATGATGACCCCCGACGCGGCGGGCTCGGTGACCACGTAGGCGGCCACCGCGATCCCGACCATCCCGATGAAGCCGAAGACGGCGAACAGTCGGTCGCCCAGGCGCCCCACCACCAGCGTGGTGCTGAAGACCAGCAGCGTGAACATCCAGACGGTCACGAGCCACGGCAGACCGCCGTCACGGATGAACGCAGGCTGCAGGAATCCGAGGACCGGAAGGGGTAGTGATCCGCTCGTGCTGAGGAGCACCGCGGCCGAGCGTGCGTCGAACCTGCGCATCATCCTCGCGGTGGCCGAGCCGCGCCCCCGACCGACGACGACCCCGGTGCGCGGATCGGTGTCGAGTTCGGAGATGGAGTGCATCCGGCGGCGGCGCGACTCGTCGACCGCGGCGTCGGCCCGCCTGTCCGGTTCCCGCGGCAGTCCCGCCGGCGGGCGCGTGGTGGCCGCGGGAGGCAGCGGATCGGGGCTCGCCGCAGGGCCGCTCGGCGTCTCCGGGTCCGTGTGCACGACGACAACTATGCCCTGTTCATCGCCGTTTCGTCACAGGTCTGCACGCCGGACATCCGGGGTGGTGGGACCGTGTCACGGGTCGTTGCCGAGGCTTTCCATATCGGCGTCATCGATGCTGTGACAGCCCACAAGTCAGTCGGCCGACGGCCACGGGTAATCCGCACTGTGCATGACGATGTCGCAGCGACCGCAGATCCAGATCCGTTGTGGTGGGTCGCTCCGGTTGTCCCAGCCGACCAGCATCCGGCGGCTGCCCAGACGGTGGCCGAGCGGGCAGTGCGAGGGGAATCGCTCGATCAGGGGCGCCATCATCCACTCCAGACTCGGCCCGCGACGAGATCGCTCGCGACACTACCGGCGTGCCACGACGGGCGTCCCCCGATGGGTGTCACCGACGGGTGTCACCGACGCCCGTGCCGGCCCTGCGCGACGACGCGCAGACGCGGAAGTAGAACACGTTCCATTTCTGCCTCTGAGTGACTAGTGTCACCGCTAGGACACGTCGGGTCATCACCCGACGACGATGTGGAGGTTGTTCGTGAAGACCAAAGGTGCACTGCTCAGGAACTTCAACGAGAAGTGGGCGATCGAGGAGATCGAGATCGGCGAGCCCCGCGCGAGCGAGGTGCGCATCCGCATGGAGGCGGCCGGGATGTGCCACTCCGATCATCACCTGGTGACCGGCGGCATCCCCATGGCCGGATTCCCTGTGCTCGGTGGACACGAGGGTGCCGGTGTCATCGAGGCGGTCGGCGACGGCGTCACCGACTTCGTGGTCGGCGACCACGTGGTGCTGTCGTTCATCCCCTCGTGCGGCAAATGTCCGTCCTGTCGCTCCGGGCTGAGCAACCTCTGCGACTTCGGCGCGATGCTCCTGCAGGGCGAGGCCGTGTCCGACAACACCTTCCGCGTGCACACCGCAGCGGGGGAGAACGTCTACCCGATGACTCTGCTCGGTACCTTCTCGCCGTACATGGTGGTGCACGAGACCTCGGTGGTGAAGATCGATCCGTCGATCCCCTTCGAGGTCGCCTGCCTCGTCGGCTGTGGTGTGCCCACCGGATTCGGGTCGGCGACCCACAGCGCCAAGGTGCAGGTGGGCGAGGACGTGGCGATCGTCGGGTGCGGTGGCGTCGGCATCTCGGCCCTGCAGGGCGCGGTGCTCGCCGGTGCACGCAACGTGTTCGCGATCGACCCCGTCGAGTGGAAACGCGAGCAGGCCATGAAGTTCGGCGCCACCCACGCCTCCGCGAGCGTGGAGGAGGCGGCGATGACCATCGCCGAGGTCACCGAGGGCGGCATGGCCAAGAAGGTCATCGTCACCGTCGGTGAGGTGCACGGCTCCGATGTCGACCTGTGGATGGGCATCACCGCCAAGGCAGGCACCTGCGTCCTCACCGGCATGGGCTCCATGATGGAGACCGACGTGACGCTCAACCTCGCCATGCTCACCCTGCTGCAGAAGAACCTGCAGGGCACCATCTTCGGCGGTTCGAGCCCCAAGCTCGACATCCCGATGCTGCTGTCGCTGTACAAGTCCGGCAAGCTGAACCTCGACGACATGGTGACCCGGCAGTACCGCCTCGAGCAGATCAACGAGGGCTACCAGGACATGCTCGACGGCAAGAACATCCGCGGCGTCATCCGCTTCACCGATGAGGATCACTGAACCGTCTGACACGATGACCGGGTGCCCGAACTCGATCAGCCCGTACTCGATCAGCTCGACGGATGGCCGGTGGACTCGGTGTCGGCCGCGGTGGTGGTCGGTGGTGAGGTCGTCGCCCGCCACGGTGACGCCGGACGGGTGTACCGGCTCGCGTCGGTGACCAAACTGCTCAGCGCCTACGCGGTGCTCGTCGCCGTCGAGGAGGAGGCCGTCACCCTCGACCGGCCGGCCGGCCCACCCGGGTCGACGGTCGCCCACCTCCTCGCGCACGCGGCCGGTCTGGCCTTCGACGCCGCCGACGGCGACACCGTGGCGATCGAGGCCGGCGTGGGGGAGAAGCGGATCTACTCCAACGCGGGCTTCGCGGTCCTCGCCGACGAGGTCGCCACCGCGACCGGCATCGGGTTCGCCGACTATCTCCACGAGGCGGTCTGCGTGCCGCTCGGGCTGGGGTCGACGGCGCTGACCGGGCCGGCCGGTCACGGTGCGGAGTCGTCGGTCGACGACCTCGCCGTGTTCGCCGCCGAACTCCTGGCACCCCGACTGCTCGCGGCGTCGACGGTTGCCGAGGCGACGTCGGTGCAGTTCCCGGGCCTCGACGGCTTCGTGCCCGGGTACGGGAGGCATCGGCCCAACGACTGGGGGTTCGGGATGGAGATCCGGGCCGAGAAGTCGCCGCACTGGACGGGGGCGTCGAACTCGCCCGCGACGTTCGGTCACTTCGGGCAGTCCGGCACGTTCCTGTGGGTCGATCCGACGATCGACGCCGCCTGCGTGGTGCTCACCGATCGCGACTTCGGGGCCTGGGCCAAGCCCCTGTGGTCGGAGTTCAACGACGACGTGGTCGCAGCAATTCACGATCGATAACACTGTGCACTGGCGCAACACGGGTCACATGAGGCACACTTGCGGTGCACAGTGTGCTATCGCCGGATGTCGCAAGGTCGTTGGGGAAGACGCTCCTCGTCGACATCCCGGAGGTTGGAACAGTGCGCACTCTCGAACAGTTCGCGGACCGGACGACGGGCGTGGTCTACATCCACTCGTCGCCGACCGCGTTGTGCCCGCATGTGGAGTGGGCTCTGTCGTCGACCCTCGATGCCCGCGCGAACCTGAAGTGGTCCGCGCAGGAGGCGGCGCCGGGTCTGCAACGGGCGACCGTCGACTGGACCGGTCCGGTCGGTACCGGCGCGCGGCTGGCCAACGCGCTGCGTGAGTGGTCGCCCCTGCGTTTCGAGGTCACCGAGAACGCCAGTGACGGCGTCGACGGCGAACGTTTCTGCCACGTCCCCGGACTCGGTCTGTGGCGTGGGTCGATGAGCGCCAACGGCGACGTGATGATCGGCGAGATGCAGCTGCGCGCCATGCTCGACGCCCAGGCCGACGGCATCGGACTCGCCGGACGCCTCGATGCCGCGCTCGGCACCGCCTGGGACTCGGCCCTGGAGGAGTTCCGCATGGGTGGCGCCGGCGCTGAGGTCACCTGGTTGCACCAGCGCGTCGGCTGAGCGAACCCTCACGACGCGACTCATACGACGAGAAAGGCCCTGGACCTCCGAGGTCCAGGGCCTTTCTCGTGTTCAGGATCGGATCACAACGGGATGTTCTTGTGACGTCCTCGCCGTGCCGGTGCCGAGGCCAGGGCCTCGGCGATCATGCTGCGGGTCTTCGCCGGATCGATGATCTCGTCGACGACACCGATCGACTGCGCGCGACCCACGCCGCCGGCGATGGCCTCGTGCTCCACCGCGAGGCGATCGTGCAGGGCCTCACGCTCGTCGTCGGCCGCAGCCGCCAGTGCCTTCTTGTGCAAGATGCCGACGGCCGCCTTGGCGCCCATCACCGCGACCTCGGACCCGGGCCAGGCGAACACCGCGGTTGCCCCCAGCGCGCGGGAGTTCATCGCGATGTAGGCCCCGCCGTAGATCTTGCGGGTGACCAGCGTGACGCGGGGAACGGTGCACTCGGCGAACGCGTGCAGCAGCTTGGCGCCACGACGCACGACGCCGTCCCACTCCTGGCCGACACCGGGCAGGTACCCCGGGACGTCGGTGAGGACGATCAGCGGGATCCCGAAGGCGTCGCACAGACGCACGAACCGGGCCGCCTTCTCGGCGCTGAGCGAGTTGAGGCACCCACCCATGCGCAACGGGTTGTTGGCGACGACGCCGACGCTGCGTCCCGACAGTCGACCGAAACCGACGACGATGTTCGGCGCGAACTTCGCCTGGATCTCCTCGAAGCTGGAGATCTCGGTCTCGCCGTCTGCGGCGAGGTCGGTGTCGAGCAGGCCCGCGACGACCGGGTGCACGTCGTACGCCCGTCGGTTCGACTCCGGCAGAAGCGCTTTGAGGTCGGTGTCGCCGGCCTCGGCACGCTGCCTGCTGAAGTGACCCTGCTGGCTGAACGTCGCCACCAGGCGACGGGCGCGCCAGAGGGCGTCGGGCTCGGAGTCGGCGGTGATGTGGCTGACGCCCGACTTCTTGCCGTGCGTCAGCGGTCCGCCGAGCGACTCCATGTCGACCTGCTCACCGGTGACACTGCGGACGACGTCGGGTCCGGTGACGAACACCCGGCCTGCCGGCGCCATGATCACGATGTCGGTGAGCGCGGGGCCGTACGCCGCACCACCCGCGGCGAAGCCGACGACCACGGAGATCTGCGGGACGTACCCGGAGGCACGCACCATGGCCTCGAACACCTTGCCGACGGCGTGCAACGCCTCGACACCCTCGGCGAGGCGTGCGCCTCCCGAGTGCCAGATCCCCACGATGGGGGCCTGTTCGGCGATCGCGGTGTCGATGGCGTTGACGATGTGCGCACACCCGACCACACCCATGGCGCCGCCCATGACGGTGCCGTCGGTGCAGTACGAGATGGTGCGCACGCCGTTGACGCGACCGACGGCCGCCTGCACGCCCGACTTGTCGCGGGAGTGCAGCAGGGACATCGAACCCTCGTCGAAGAAGTTCGTCAGTCGCAGCAGCGGATCACGAGGATCTGCCGAGTCCTCGTGCGAGGTGATCGGAGCCATGGTTGTCATCGATTCTCCTAACAGTTCCGGCGAGTCACTCACCACACGCAACTGTGTGTCTGTGACGGGTGTTCAGTAACGCCCAAAGGCGAGCGCCACGTTGTGCCCACCGAATCCGAACGAGTTGTTGATGGCGTAGTCGATGTGCCCGTACCGCGGCTCACCGGCGACGACGTCGAGATTGCACTCCGCGTCCATGTTGTCGAGGTTCAGCGTGGGCGGGATGACCCCGTCCTCGATGGCCTTGACCGTCAGGACCGATTCCAATGCACCCACCGCGCCGATGGAGTGCCCGAGCGCGGACTTCGGTGCGTACACCGCAGCGTGCTCGCCGATTGCCGAGTTGATCGCCAGCGCCTCGGCGGTGTCGCCGATCGACGTCGACGTCGCGTGGGCGTTGACATGCGTGATGTCGGTGCGCTGCAGACCTGCGGTCTCCAGCGCACGTGCCATCGCGCGTGCCGCACCCAGTCCCTCGGGATGGGGTGCGACGAGGTGATACCCGTCGGACGTGATGCCCTGACCCAGCAGGCGCGCATGGATGTGCGCACCACGGGCCCGGGCGTGGTCCTCGCGTTCGATGATCATGAGCGCTGCGGCCTCGCCGAAGACGAAACCGTCGCGGTCCTTGTCGAACGGTCGCGACGCCGCGGCGGGGTCGTCGTTGCGCGTGCTCATCGCCCGCATCATCGCGAAGCTGGCGATCGGCACGGCGTCGATGAACCCCTCGACACCGCCGGTGACGACCATGTCGGCGTCACCGAGGACGATGTGCCGCCATGCGTGGGCGATCGCCTCGGAGCCCGACGAACACGCCGAGACCGGGGTGATGACGCCCGCACGGGCCCCGACGTTCAGGCCGATGACCGCTGCGGGTCCGTTCGGCATGGTCATCGGGACGGCCAACGGCGACACCTTGCGGTAGTTGCCGGTCAGCGTCATCGCGTCGTGTGCGGCGATGAGCGCATCGCCGCCGCCGAGGCCGGTGCCGAGAACGACCGCGAGGCGGTCCTTGTCGACATCGGGCTCGCCGGCCTGCTCCCACAGGCGCTTGCTCATCACGTGGGCCATGCGCTCGACATAGCTCATGCGACGGGCTTCGACGCGGGACACCTCTTCGGTCGGGTCCTTGACCAACTTCCCGCCGATACGAACCGGGAGTTCGTACTTGGTGAGGAAGTCGTCTGTGAGGGTCTTGATACCGGTCTCGCCGGCCAGAAGACCCTTCCACGTGGAGTCGAGATCTTCACCGACCGACGTCGTCGCGACCATGGAGGTCACGACGACGCTGGGGAAGTTCCCGGCTGCCGTGGAGAATTCACGAAGAGTGGAGGTCAATTACGTCACTCAGCCTTCTTGTTGGCTTCCACCTGCGCTGCGATGGCGGCAGCGGCCTCGGGGTTCTCGGCCTCGAGCTTCTGGATGTAGCCCACCGCGTCACCGACGGTGCGCAGACCGGCCAGATCCTCATCGGGGATCTTCACTCCGTACTTGTCCTCGGTCTGCACCGCGATCTCGACCATCGACAGCGAGTCGATGTCGAGGTCGTCGACGAAGGACTTGTCGAGCGTGACCTCGGAGGGCTCAATACCGGTGACCTCTTCGATGATCTCCGCGATGCCGGCAATGAGTTCTTCCTGAGTCGCCACGGGGTGGCTCCCTTCTTGTCGTGTTCGTCCTGACATGTTCCGGAACGGTGGCCTGGCCACCGTCTGGACGGGCGCCTGCGACGCCTTTCCGGGTACTCCCGCGTGTGCGGGAGCAACTATCCAAGTCCTGTGATGCCCTCGAGATCGTCCGGCGTCTTCAGGGCGCGCGTGGGCGTCCCCTTCAGTTCGCGCTTGGCGATGCCGGTGAGTGCCCCGGCGGGCGGCAGTTCGACGAGCGAGTCGACGCCGAGCTCACGCATCGTCGCCGAGCAGAGATCCCATCGAACCGGGTTGGTCACCTGCGAGACGAGCCGCGCGAGCGCCTCGACGCCGGAGGTGACGGGCTTGCCGTCGAAGTTGGACAGGAGCACAGCGGTGGGATCCTGTGGGGTGATGGCCGCAGCTGCTGCCGCGACCGCATCCTGGGCCGACGCCATGTAGTGCGTGTGGAAGGCCCCGGCCACGGACAGCTTACGGGTTCGCGCCTTCTCCGGCGGGTCGGCGATCAGCGTGTCGATCGCCTCGACGGTGCCGGCGGCCACGATCTGCCCGACCGCGTTGCGGTTGGCGGGCACCAGGTCCAGTTCGGCGAGGCGGGCGAGTACCTGCTCCTCGTCGCCGCCGAGCACCGCGGCCATGGTGGTGGGGACCTCGGCGCAGGCCTTCGCCATCTCCGCGCCGCGGATCGCCGCGAGCGAGACCGCCTCGTCGCGGGTGATCACGCCGGTGATCGCAGCGGCGGCCAACTCGCCGACGGAGTGGCCGGCGACGACCACGTCGGACGGGATCCGATGACGCTTGCCGAGCTCGTCGAAGGCCAGCAGCGCCGAGACGACGACGAGCGGCTGGGTGACGGCGGTGTCGGTGATCTCCTCGGCCGTCGCGGTCGTGCCGAGCCGCTCGAGGGGCAGCCCGGTCAGCTTGGACCACGTGGCGACCTGATCGGCCGCACCGGGGAGCGCGAGCCACGGCTCGAGCATTCCGGGAGTCTGGGAGCCCTGTCCGGGCGCAAGCAATGAGAGCACCTGATCAGAGAACACCCTCCGAGCCCTCGATGCTGGTGTGGAGGGCACCGAACCTTGTCGCCGGGTTTTGTGCGGTTCCTACAAACGACTGTGCGGACGTATCCACTTCGTCACCGGTTCGAGATTCGTGATCCGCAACAGGGTCATCTCGTCGATGGTGGGAAATTCCACACAAAATTGTGACGCACGTTACTCATGGGGCTCATGAGAGCGTTCCCTGGTGCACTTGGGCCAGCCGCCCGACCGTCGATGCGACTCGCAACACGTACGCATCGCGCGGATTGGTCGGGTCCCGACCGGTCACCTCGGCGATCCGTTTTAGTCGATATCTGACAGTATTCGGATGAACGAACAGTTCGCGCGCGCACGATTCGACCGATCCGCCCGAATCGAGATACGCATCCAGGGTGTTGGTCAGTGTGTCGCCGCCCTTGGCCAAGGGCGTCACCAGGAAGTCGTTGAGGGTGCGCACCGCGGCCCGGTCGCCGAGCAGCGCGCGCTCGGGCAGCAGTTCCCAGCTGTGCACCGGCCGCGGGGCCCCGGGCCATCCCGCGACGGCCTCCATGCCGGCCAACGCCTCCACCGCACTGCTGTGGGCGGCGCCGAGTGACGGCGTGGTGTGACCGATCACGACCGGCGCATCGGCGAAGTGCGTCAGCAGGGTCGTGACGAAGGGGTCCGACGAGTCCATCTCGCCACTGACGATCGCCACCAGCAACGTGCCCTGCACCACCGACAACGCCGACCGGTCGTGCCGTCGCGCGCTGTTGTGGATCGCGAGCGGCACCGACACGTTCTGTTCCGGCGGCGGGTAGCCGACCACCACCGTGGCGGTGGCGTCGGAATCCCAGTTCAGCGCGGCCGCTCGGGACAGCAGGGTCGGACCGGTGTCGCCACGGACGACGGCGTCGACGACCAATGCCTCCACCCGCGAGTCCCACGCGCCTCGGGACTCGGCGGCCGACGCGTAGATGGCGGCCGCCGCGAACCCGATCTCACGGCCGTAGCGCAGCACCGACTCGGTCAGCGCACGCAGCTGTGCGTCGTTGCGGGCGAGCAGTGGCAGCCACTTCTCGAAGAACTCCATCGCGACGCGCACCATCTCCACCGACTGCAGCAGGCTGATGCGGCGGGTGAGGTCCTGCGGGACCACCTGGAAGGCCTGCACGGTGAACTTGAGGTTGCCGTCGGGATCCTGCAGCCACTCCACGAAGTTGACGACCGCGGTCTGCACCACCAGCTGCACACTCGCGCGTTGCCCCGCCTCGAACTCGGCGAAGTACGGCAACTGGTCCTGCATCGAGTGGACGGCTTCCGTCGCCAGACGGCCGCTGTACTGCTTGACCCGCTTGAGCAGGGTGTCGGGCAACGCGTCGTGCACGTCGGCCGGCGCCGGTACCCGAGCCCCCCGCTCGCTGAACAGGTCACCCGGACTCTGTTCGGGGGCGTGGGGGGTCTCGGTCACCGGTTCACACTAGTGCGCCATCTGGTCACGCCACGCCGGGATCACTGGTCTGCTCGGGTGCGGCGAGGACATCGGTGATGTCATAGCGCTGCGCCGCCTCCGCCACGACCGAGGTGTCGAGGTGGCCGTCGCGGGCCAACCCCGCCAGCACGCCCACCGCGATCGACTCGGCGTCGACGTTGAAGAAGCGCCTCGCCGCCGGACGGGTGTCGGAGAAACCGAACCCGTCGGTGCCCAGGGTCAGGTAGGTACCGGGCACCCATGCGCGGATCAGCTCGGGCAGCCCGCGCATGAAGTCCGTCACCGCGACGAACGGTCCCTGCGCCGACGACAGTGCCGAGGTGACGAACGGCTGTTCGTGATCACCGTCCGGCTCGCGCAGCGACGCCTTCTCGTAGGCGACACCGTCACGGGTCAGTTCACCCCACGAGGTGACCGACCAGATGTCGGCGGCCACGTCCCAGTCCTGCGCGAGCAGTTCCTGCGCGCGCACCGCGTCGGTCATCGTCACGCCGGAGACGAGGATGTTGGCCGGGTACTGCTTCTTCTCGGGCGCGGCGTGGCACTTGTAGATGCCCTTGAGCACGCCGGTGACGTCGAGGTCCTCGGGCTGCGGCGGCTGGGAGATCGGCTCGTTGTAGACGGTGATGTAGTAGTAGATGTTCTCCGGGTCGTCGCCGAACATCCGCCCCAGGCCGTCGACGATGATGTGCGCCATCTCGTAGGCGTAGGCCGGGTCGTAGGCCACCACAGCGGGATTCGTCGACGCCAGCACCAGCGAGTGTCCGTCGGCGTGCTGCAGCCCCTCGCCGGTGAGGGTGGTCCGGCCCGCGGTCGCGCCGATCACGAAACCACGCGCCATCTGGTCCGCCGCGGCCCACAGGCCGTCGCCGGTCCGCTGGAAGCCGAACATCGAATAGAAGATGTAGAGCGGGATCATCGGCTCGTCGTGGGTCGCATACGAGGTCCCGACCGCGGTGAACGACGCCGTCGAACCGGCCTCGTTGATGCCCTCGTGCAGGATCTGCCCGACCTCGCTCTCCTTGTAGGCGAGCATGAGGTCGGCGTCGACCGAGGTGTAGAGCTGACCGTTGCGGTTGTAGATCTTGAGCGACGGGAACCACGAGTCCATGCCGAAGGTGCGGGCCTCGTCGGGGATGATCGGCACGACGCGCTTGCCGACCTCCTTGTCGCGCATCAGCTCCTTGAAGATGCGGACCAGCGCCATGGTCGAGGCGACCTGCTGCTTGCCCGAGCCCTTCGCCATGGCCTTGATGACGCCGTCGGTCGCGGGCGTGAGGGTCTTGCTCTTCGTGCGCCGGACCGGCAGGAATCCGCCGAGCGTCTTGCGGCGGTCGAGCATGTACTGGATCTCGGGGGCGTCGGTACCGGGGTGGTAGTACGGCGGCAGGTACGGGTCCTTCTCGAGCTGTTCATCGGTGATGGGGATGCGGCAGCTGTCGCGGAAGTCCTTGAGATCGTCGAGGGTCAGCTTCTTCATCTGGTGCGTCGCGTTGCGGCCCTCGAAGTGCTTTCCGAGTGTGTAGCCCTTGATCGTGTGCGCCAGGATCACCGTCGGCTGCCCCTTGTGGGCCATGGCCGAGGCATAGGCGGCGTGCACCTTGCGGTAGTCGTGGCCACCGCGCTTGAGCTTCCAGATGTCGGCGTCGCTGATGTCCTTGACCAACTCCTTGGTGCGCGGGTCGCGCCCGAAGAAGTGCTCGCGGACGAACGCGCCGTCGTTGGCCTTGAACCCCTGGAAGTCGCCGTCGGGGGTCGTGTTCATGAGGTTCACCAGGGCGCCGTCGCGATCGGCGTGCAGCAGGGCGTCCCACTCGCGCCCCCACACGACCTTGATGACGTTCCAGCCGGCGCCGCGGAAGAACGACTCGAGCTCCTGGATGATCTTGCCGTTGCCGCGCACCGGCCCGTCGAGCCGCTGCAGGTTGCAGTTGACGACGAACGTGAGGTTGTCGAGGCCCTCGGTGGCCGCGACGTGCGCGAGACCGCGCGACTCCGGCTCGTCCATCTCGCCGTCGCCCAGGAACGCCCAGACGTGCTGATCGGACGTGTCCTTGATGCCGCGGTCGTGCAGGTAGTGGTTGAAGCGTGCCTGGTAGATGGCATTCATCGGGCCCAGGCCCATCGAGACGGTCGGGAACTGCCAGAAGTCGGGCATCAGTCGCGGGTGCGGGTACGACGGCAGGCCGCCGCCCTCGCCCGCGTGGCTGTGCTCCTGACGGAAGCCGTCCATGCGGTGCTCGTCGATGCGCCCCTCGAGGTAGGCGCGGGCGTAGATGCCGGGCGAGGCGTGGCCCTGGATGAAGATCTGGTCGCCGCCGCCGGAGTGGTCCTGACCGCGGAAGAAGTGGTTGAAACCGACCTCGTACAGCGCGGCCGACGACGCGTAGGTCGAGATGTGCCCGCCGACACCGACCCCCGGTCGCTGTGCGCGGTGCACCATGATCGCGGCGTTCCAGCGGATGAAGGCGCGGAACCGACGCTCGACCTCCTCGTCACCGGGGAACCACGGTTCGCTCTCGGTGGGGATGGTGTTGACGTAATCGGTCGAGGTCAGCGCAGGGATCGACACGCGGCGTTCGCTGGCGCGCTCGAGCAGCCGCAGCATCAGATAGCGCGCGCGACCTGGGCCCGCGTGGTCGAGCAGGCCGTCGAACGAGGCGAGCCACTCGTCGGTTTCCTGCGGATCGATGTCGGGAAGATACGAGGCGACGCCCTCGCGGATGACACGCACCCGATCGCTGCCGGTCGTCTTCGGTGCGTCCTGGGTGCTTTTCTCGGTCACAGGTGGGTGTCTCCTCAAGTCGTCCGGCGCAGGGGAGTGACGGCCGGGGCGTGCGGTGGTCCGGCGCGGATGGTGTGTGTATCGGAGCCGGTGTGGCCTCGGTGCGGGCATGGGTGCGCCCGAGTGGGAGGTACGTCACCAATCGTGCCGTATGTGACCCAGGATTGGCGAAGGTGTGGCGTACCTCGCCGATACGGACATCGATCGCCCAGGTGAGCCGCGATGGACGGCGGTGTTGTGAGCGCGGCGAGCGCTGGGGCACTATCTCCTGTGTGAATCGACTCCGGGGGTGCGGGTGGGTCCGCGCCCACAGCGTCGGCGCCGCCGCCACGGGTGTGCTGATCGTCGCGCTCTCGGCGTGCGCGACGACGGTCGACGGGTCCGGTCGCGTCGACCCGGTGCAGGTGTCGGACTATCTCGCCACCCGGTCCTCGGCCGCGGCGCGCGCGAGCGCCGACGCCCAGACCGCCGCCGACTACGCGACCTGTGCCGCCGTGACGTCGGCGGCCGCCTCCGCCTCGCGCGCCTACAACGCCTTCGTCGCGCGGTTGAACTCCACGCAGTCGTTCGATGACCTCGCACGGACCGACGGTGCCGCCGTCGACGCGCTCAACCGGGCGGGGTCCGCGGTGACCGGCGCGGTCACCGGGTCCACCTCCGATCAGGTCCGCGCCACCGCCGGCGGGTTCGCCGCCCGCAGCTCCGACCTGGCCCGTGTGGTGGCGGGCAAGCAGCGCGACGCGCTCAACGCCTCCTCCACGGCGTGGGAGCGCGCCCGCGACACGGCGTTGTCGGCGTGTGGGCCCGTCTCCGGTGGAGGGCCCGTCGGCGCGCAGCCGTCGACCAAGACACCCGGCGGCTGATCCCCGCACCGACACCGGCGATGCCCGACCTCGACAGGACTCGCCGCGCGAACTGTGACTCGGCTTGCAACTTCGCCATGCAGACTGTTCTCTAGAAGAAGTCGATCCGGTACACCGTTGTCGGGTCGAAGCGACCGCGTGGAACACACGGTCATGACACGCCACAGGAGGTCATTCGCGTTGGTTGCCGCCGCGCACGGAAGTCGCGCCGAGAAGCTCGGGTTCACCGCCGGGATGGTGGTGCAGGAGCTCGGGTGGGATGACGACACCGACGACGAACTACGCGCCGACATCGAGGATGTCGTCGGGGCGGAGATGCTCGACGAGGATTCCGACGACGTCATCGACGTCGTCGTGCTCTGGTGGCGGGAGGGCGACGGCGACCTCGTCGACGCCCTGATGGACGCGATCGGACCCCTCGCCGACGACGGTTACGTGTGGGTGTTCTCGCCCAAGACCGGCACCGACGGCTATGTCGACCCGGCCGAGATCGCCGAGGCGGCGCCCACCGCCGGACTCACGCAGACCTCCGCGATGAACCTCGGCGACTGGTCGGGTTCGCGGCTCGTGCAGCCCAAGGCGCGCACCCCGAAGCGTCCATGACCAGCCCGCCCGCCACGCCCTTTCTCGACCCCGTGTCGCGCATCGTCGACGATGCGGGACTCCCGGTGGGCCCACTGCAACCCGGCGCTGTCGCACCGGATTTCGAGCTCCGCGACCAGAACAACCAGAAGGTGTCGTTGCGCGCCCACGCGGGTGTGAAAAAGGTCGTCGTGGTGTTCTTCCCGCTGGCGTTCACCGGCACCTGCGAGGGTGAACTCGGCGCCCTGCGCGATCGGTTGCCCGAGTTCGACAACGACCGCAGCACCGTGGTCGCGGTGTCGGTCGGTCCGCCGCCCACCCACAAGGTCTGGTCGTCGGCGCAGGGATTCCTCTTCCCGATCCTGTCCGATTTCTGGCCCCACGGCGCGACCGCGCGCGATTACGGGGTGTTCAACGCCCACGCCGGGTACGCCAACCGCGGCACCTTCGTCGTCGGTCTCGACGGTGTGATCGCGTTCTCCGACATGGTCGGTCCCGGCGAGGCGCGCGACGACGCCCTGTGGACCCGCGTTCTCGACGCTCTACGGCCCTGACCGGCCCCGTCCGCCGATTTCGGCTCACCCCGCGGCGCACGCTAGATTCGTCTGCGTCGTCGCCTGTGTCGGCGTCACGAGCGCGCATAGCTCAGTGGTTAGAGCTCTGGTCTTACACACCAGCGGTCGGGGGTTCGAATCCCTCTGCGCGCACCCGGATGGCTGCATTCCCCTCCCGCCACGACGCGCGGAGTCCGTCGCCCTCAACGCGCCGGACCGGTGCATCGTGCTCAATCGGTCCCCGTCCGGCGGTGCGGGTGTAGCGTGAGTGACAGAACACGGTTCGCGCCGATCTCGGCGGACCGATTGCGTCGGCGATGGAAATCCTTCGATCGCCGCCTGTACGCCCCGTCGGATCACGCTCGTACGTCGACACGACGAGGGCACGCCCGTGAGGACACCAATGGACTACAACGAACTCTTCTCGCACACCTCGGTCTCGGAGGCCCCGGCGACGACCGGTGACGCGCCGGCGCACATGCCGGTGTTCTCGGATTCCGATTCGACCAAGGCTCAGCACGATTCGTCCGACCGGCGCTGAGACTCACTCCGTCTCAACCGCATCGAGATAGCGTCGGCTGATGTCGCGGTGCCGCAACGCCAGAGCGCGACATTCGTCGCGTAGTCCGGGCGGCTCGATCACGGTGAAGCCCGCCTCGAATCGGTGGAGCCACCAGGCTATCGATTCGATCGACCAGCCGAACAGTCGTATCTCACACGAGGTCTCGTCACCCGCCTCGATCGTCCCCCACTCGTCGTAGACCATCGGGGCGATCTCGCTCGCCGGGGCGTGTACCCGCACCCGTGCGACCGCAGCCCGCGCGATCGCGCCGAGGCTCGCCGCCACATGTGCCGCCGCTCCGCCCTCGGGGAGAGGGCGCGGCGTGAACCGTGGACCGGTGGGTATCACCGGACTCACCCGATCGGCGCGAAACGACCGCCAGTCGGCGCGCCCGAGGTCCCAGGCGAACAGATACCAGCGAGAACCGTTGCGCACCAGCCGATACGGCTCCACCTCGCGCCGCGAACGAGTGCCCGAGCGGTCGGCGTAATCGAACCGCAGACGCTCGGCGCGGTGGCACACGGCGGCAAGATCTGACAGCACGGTCGCGTCGACCGATGACCGCGGAGGGCTCGACGCGACGGTGTCCACCTGGAGCGCGTCGAGCCGGTGACGTAGACGTGACGGCATGACCTGTCGCAGTTTCGCCACCGCCCGCGCGGCGGCATCGTCGAGACCGGTCACCGAAGCGGTTGCCCCCGACTGTAATCCGACGGCCACGGCGAGCACCTCGGCGTCGTCGAGCAGGAGCGGCGGCATCTGCGCTCCCGCGCCCAGGCGGTAACCGCCGCCCACGCCCACCGTGGCGTCGACAGGGTAACCGAGTTCGCGGAGCCGGTCGACGTCACGACGGACCGTTCGCGTCGTCACGTCGAGCCGGTCGGCGAGGTCGGCACCCGACCAGTCCTGACGCATCTGCAGCAGCGAGAGGAGGCGGAGAAGCCTCGCGGAGGACTCGATGACCATGCCGACAAGTGTCCCAGGCATTGCGGACACTTTCGGTCCTCGATGGCCGATGCGTCGTCGGTCGCTGTCGCGAGTGCGCCACGCCACGCCGCGTCGATGCCCACACGTGATCGTTTCGTGGCACGTTCGTGCTCATCGGCCACTTCAGCCCCAGTAGCCTCACCGGTATCCCACTCTCGTGCACCCGCGGTCTGTCGTGGGTCTCATTCCGATGGCCGGGGGAACGAAAGGACGACGGCATGCGTGTGTGGACGCGTCTGCAGAACCTCGCCGCGACGCTCGGTGTCGCGATGGTGTGCGCAGCGGGCCTCGGGGCCGGTCAGGCGTTGTTCGTGCCGGCGGTGGCCTCGGCCGCGCCGCCGACCTCGCTGTACAACTCCGCCCAGGACAAGTTCGCCCATCGCGACGTCCCTGGCGGCCTCGGCGACATCGCGGCACTGCTGCGGATCGCACCCAACGACGCCCAGGCGCTTGCGTTGCAGGCGATCTGGGCCGACTACGTGTACGACTTCCCACTCAAGGCCGGAGCCCAGGGGCGGCTGAACGCGGTGTCGCCGGCCACGGCGGCGGGGGTCAACCGCGTGTTCGGCGCGATCGGCGCCGGTATCGCGACCCTGCCCAATCCGTTCCCCAGCGTGGTCGGTCCCCAGACGGCGATCGTGGCCCTCGGATACGGATTGCTCGACAACGGTGCGATGCGGCCCGAACTCGAACAGCGCATGGGCGCGGTGTGGCGCCAGGCGATCATCGCGCCCCTCTCGCCCATCGTGGTGACCGGCGGCGCACCGCACAACGGCGTCACCGAGGCCGCCGCGATGCGGAACTGGTTGGTGGCGCGCGGGATTCCGGCCTCACGGATCCTCACCGAGTCGCGCGCGGGTTCGACGGTGCAGAACGCGCTATTCACCGCCGCGCTGGTCAAGCCGCGCGGAGTGGTCAACGCCATCGTGGTCAGCAGCGCCAACCACGTCCGCCGAGCGGTCACCGACTTCGTCATCGCGGGTCTACCGGTCATCGGCGTCTCGTCGCAGATCGACGGCTGGCTCGACGCGGTGCTACCGCCGTTGCGCGACGCACAGCTGTCGATCTACGTCGACGCCACCCGCACGTTCGGGTTGCCCGCCACCCGCTGACACGAGTGTCGCCGACGTCAGCCGGCGACGAGCTCGGACAGTGCGATCCGCGGCAGGTGGATCCACCCCTCACGGGCGGCGACCTCGGCCATCTCCGGCGCGGGGAGCGCAGTGGCGTCGAGCGCCACCGCACGGGCCAGCAGCGCGGCGAGGACCGCGTCGACGGCGTCGTCGCTCGCGTGACAGAGGGCCGCGAACTCGCCGAGATCGAGCCACGGCGCCGCGGTCGCGAGGTCGGCGAGCAGGATGGCGCGGACACCGGTGTTCGCGGTGCCCTTGTAGCCACGTGAACGCAGGCCCCACGTGCGCAGTGCGGCCGCGGGGTACACCTCGGCGGCCGCTCCGTGCACACGGTCGGACACCCCGAGTGCGGTCAGCACGCTCGAACACCGCAGGGCCACATGGGCGATGAGATCGGCCGACACGCTCAGCGGGATCAGGCCGGTCTCCCCGCGCACCACCTCATCGGTGTGGCGTCGGACCAGCGGACCACGGGCCGCACGCGTGTTGAGCGGCCCGGTGGTGGGCGCAGCGCCTTGGTGATGGGCCACCACGAACTCCACGAAGGCATCGGGCCAACCGAACGGGGCGTCGATACCGACACGGTCGGCCCCGTCGGCCGCGGCGACGAGATCGGCGTCGTCGGCCCCGAGGCGTAGCGCGGTCACCCGGGCGCTTCCCGCCTCCCACTCGACGACCGCGCACGCCGTCTTCCCGGGCTCGGCGGCGAGGTCGACCCCGACCGTTCGCATCGACCCACCGTAGCGATCGGCGCGCTCAGGCGGCGTCGCCCACCATGATCCGTACCGCGGCGGCGAAGACGGAGTACAGCGCGTCCCAACTCGCGGAGGAGCGCAGGGCCTCGTCGGCCCCCTCGGTGTCGCCCGAGGCGGTGGCGGTGTCGGCGCGGTGGAGCCACTGCAGGGACTGCGTCCGGCAGACCTCCATCGAGTCGACTGCGGCGCCGCGGTCTGTGCCGCACAGGTACGCAACACCGGCGGCGTCCGGGAGCGACCCGGCACGACCCCGGTCGACCGCCACGCGCAGTGCCGCCGGCATGGCGACCTCGTCAGGGGGCGACGGTGCGGTGAGCGCGGCTGTGAGGGCGGGCAGTTCGTCGGTCATGAAGGCGTGCCACCGATCGATGGCCTCACCGATCGCGGTGCGCGGGTCGGCGCCGAGGTCGACGGCGAACTCCACGTCGACCACCGAGCCGTCGACGACGAGATCGAAACCCGGCCACGCGGCGACCACCGCGCGGGCGTGGTCGACGGCGTCGGGGTCGACCGCACCACGGATGGTGGTCCACAGCATCGCGCTGCGCTGCGGCCCCCACACCTGCAGATGGGCGGTGGCATCGGGGTAGGTCAGCTCGACCGCGTCGTGCACGTCGATACCGACGACACCGGCCAAGCGGTCACGCACCACGCGACCGACCACACGGGACAACCCGGCCGAGGGGTGATCGGCCATGGACTGCGCCCGCGCACGCACCGACGCGTCGTCGCGCAGGAAACTCGGGTGCGGCAGCGCCAGCAGCGAGCGGGCCAGGTCGACGGCCTCGCCGACGAGCGTGGAGATCGTTTCGTGGTCGACGATCCGGACCAGGTGGCCACCGTCGGCGTCGGACCATCCCGGCGGGACCGCGATCGCCGCCCGCCGTCCGGCCGGGACGGCCACGATCGCGCACACCATCCCGGTGGGCAGACGACGGAACCGCAGGTCGCTCGCCGAGCCGCGCGCGACGTGCTCGCGACTGAGGTCGATCGCCTGATCGTCACGGGGACCGCTCAACCGCTCGGTCAGCGCCGTGGTGAACCCCGCCCAGGCGCGGTCGATCACGTCGTCGAAGTCGACATCGGTGGTGGGCGACGACATGGCGGCTCCTGGGGAATCATGCGACCCCACCGGCGGCGGTGGGACGCGATGGTTGCTCGTGGGCCCGAGACTAGGTGCGGGTGCCGACAACCCGGTGTGTGCGACAGTGGCGGGGTGCTGTTCCCTCTCCTGACACCGGGTTTCGTGGCCGATCGGCCGGACGTCCCCGCCTTCGTGACCGTCGGCGACGAATCGTTCTCCCACGCCGACATCGTCGGGGCGGCGACGTCGGCGTCCGAGCGACTCGGCGGACTGAGCCGCGTCGCGGTGGAGGCGGTGCCGTCGATGCAGACCGTCGTCGCCGTGGTCGCCGCGCTGCTCGCCGGCGTCACCGTGGTGCCGGTCGCACCCGACAGCGGCGACGCCGAACGACGTCACGTCCTCGACGACTCCGGCGCGCAGGCCTGGCTGGGCGCGTCACCCACCGATCCGTGCGACCGCCCCCACCTCCCGGTGCGGCTCTACGCCCGGTCGTGGCACCGACATCCCCAGCCGCCCGCGGACACCGTGGCGATGATCATGTACACCTCCGGCACCACCGGGGCACCCAAGGGCGTCGTGAGCACCCACGGGTCACTGGCGGCCGGCATCGACGCCCTCACCGACGCCTGGGCGTGGACCGCCGACGACACCCTCGTGCACGGTCTGCCGCTGTTCCACGTCCACGGTCTGATCCTCGGACTCCTCGGCCCCCTCCGGGTGGGCAGCCGACTCCACCACACCGTCCGACCCCGACCCGAGGCGTATGCCGCCGCGGCGCAGGGCGAGCACCCGGGAACGATGTACTTCGGCGTCCCGACCGTGTGGTCGAGGATCGTCGCCGAACCCGAGCACGCACGCTCGCTCTCCGGCGCCCGGCTGCTGATCTCGGGCAGCGCACCACTGCCGCCGACGGTGTTCGACGCGGTGGCCGAGCTCACCGGACACGAGCCGGTGGAGCGCTACGGCATGACCGAGACGCTCATCACCCTCAGCGCCCGCGCCGACGGTCCCCGCCGGGCGGGGTGGGTCGGATCCCCGGTGGCAGGCGTGCGGACCCGCCTGCGCGACGAGTCCGGTGATGAGCTGCCCCACGACGGGGACGCGGTCGGTGAGCTGCTCGTGCAGGGCCCGATGCTCGGGGCGGGATACCTGAACCGACCGGAGGCGACGGCTGCGTCGTGGCTGCCCGACGGGTGGTTCGCGACCGGCGACGCCGCAGTGATCGAACCCGGCGGGATGCACCGCATCGTGGGGCGGTTGTCCACCGATCTCATCAAGTCCGGTGGGTACCGGGTCGGGGCGGGCGAGGTGGAGACATCACTGCTCGAGCACCCGACGGTGGCCGAGGTCGCGGTGGTCGGCCCGGCCGACGACGACCTCGGCCAGCGGATCGTCGCCTACGTCGTCGTCCGGCCCGATGCGCCGACCGACACCGCTGCCGCCGAGGGGCTGATCGAACACGTCGCGACGGCGTTGTCGGTGCACAAGCGACCCCGCGAGGTGCGCTTCGTCGACGAACTGCCGCGCAACGCCATGGGCAAGGTCGTCAAGAAGGCGTTGCTGGAGACGTCGGACTGACGTCACCGTCCGGTTCCGTGTCATCCCGGCTCGGATCTCGCAGAACGGTTGCGCCCGCGGCGAATCGGCGGGTGTCGGTGTCATCGCGCATCGACGCCGGGACCGCCCCGGCGAGCAGCGTCTTGACCACCGCGGCCGAGACCTCGATCTCGTCGTCGCTCGCGGCGATGATGATGTTCCCGTAGCGCCTGCCCTTGAGCATCGCCGGATCGGCGACGAGCGCGACGTGCGCGAATCGTGCACCGATGGTGGCGATCTCGGCGCGGGCGCCGGCGAGATCGCGCGTGTCGGCGCAGTTGGCGAGGTAGAGCCCTCCCGGGCGCAGCACGCGGTGCACCTCGTCGGCGAACTCGGCGGTGGTGAGATTCTCCGGGGTCGTCGCGCCCGCGAACACGTCTCGGATCACGATGTCGCGGCTGTCGGTGAGCAGGGCGGTCGTCACCTCGCGAGCATCACCGACGCGCAACCGCAGCACCGGCGCCCGGGGGAGGTCGAAGCGCTCGCGCACCAGCGTCGCCAGCGCCGCGTCCACGTCGACGGCCACATGTCGCGACCGCGGATACGCCGCGGCGAGTCGGCGCGCCAGCGTGCAGGCGCCGGCCCCGAGATGCAGCACCCGCAGCGGGTCGTCGGGGTGGTGACGGTCGTCGATCACCGCCGCGATCCACCGCATGTACTCGAACTCCAGGCGCAGCGGGTCGTCGGTGACGATGTGCGAACTCTGTACGCCGTTGACCTCGATCAACCAGCCGGTCCCGTCGTCGTCGGCGGTGATCCTCGCGGTTCCGGAGTCGATGTCGAAGACACCCTCGGGCGTCGGCGACGCGTCGTCGACGCCCGAGGTGCCCGCCTCGGTCCGGGCGGGTGGTCTGCGAGGTCTTCGGCGTCCGGCCACGCCCACGACCCTACGGCCGGGCGTCGTGGGCAGACACCGCGTGGCAGGGTGGTCCCGGTGATCAACCCCACGCCCGGCCGCCGCGCCGCACGCGCACTCGGGCTGGTGGCCGGCCTCGGCGCCGACCTGGTTTTCGCCGATCCGCGGCGTGGGCATCCGGTGGCCGGGATGGGCACCCTCGCGGGGCGCCTCGAGCGGGTCCTGTACCGCGACAACCGCTGGGCCGGAGTCGTGTTCGTCGGTGGTTGCCTGGTGTCGGTCCTGGCGATCGCCGAACCCCTGCGACGTGTCCGCGGCCCGGGCGCGGCGGCGGCCACGGCGGCCGCGACGTGGACGGTACTGGGCGGAACCGGACTCACCCGGGTCGCGACGGCGGTCGCCGACGCCCTCGACGCCGACGACGACCAGGCGGCCCGGGCGCTCATCCCGAGCCTCTGCGGCCGTGATCCCGAGAGCCTCGATCGCGCCGGGATGATCCGCGCGACCGTGGAATCGGTGGCCGAGAACACTTCCGACGCCACCGTCGCGCCACTGGTGTGGGGGGCTGTCGGTGGGGTGCGCGGCTTGATCGCGTACCGCATGATCAACACCCTCGACGCGATGGTCGGCCACCGTACGCCGCGCTACGAGCGGTTCGGCTGGGCGGCAGCGCGTCTCGACGATGTCGCCAATCTGGTGCCCGCGCGTCTGGCCGGGGTGATCGTGATCGCGATCGGTGGCCGGCCTGCCGACGCCGCGGCGGCGTGGCGCCGCGACGCGCGCGCGCATCCGAGCCCGAACGCCGGTGTCGTCGAGTCGTCGTTCGCCGGCGCGCTGGGCATCGGACTCGGCGGCACCACGGTGTATCGCCACCGTGTGGAGGAGCGACCGCGCCTGGGCGACGGTCCGGCACCCGACGTGGCCGACCTGCGCCGGGCGATCACGCTCTCGCGGCGGGTACAGCTGGTGAGTGCGGTCCTCGCGGCCGCGGCGAGCATCCTCGGTGTGCGGCCCAGCAGGCGTGGGAACTAGTCGCCGTACCGGTCGGCGAGCTTGCCGCGCACCCGGTCCTCGCCCGCGACGGCCTGGTCGGGGCCGGCGCCGATGGTGCCGCGCACCCGGGTCTGTCCCATCCCCGTCGACGACGCCGAGGTGAGTTCCTTGCGCCGCTGCCGAGCCCGGGCCGCGCGCTCCGACAGCGCCGATTCGGCCAGGGCCGCGGACTCGAGGGCGTCGGGCGGGGCGGCTCCGGTGCGGATGCGCTCGGCGGTCTCGGCGCGGGCGGCGTTGGCCGCGCGTCGATGCCGGATCTCCGATCGCACGAAATACAACAGGCCCAGCGGGGCCATCACGCCGAACGCGATCCACTGCAGGCCATAGGAGAGGTACGGGCCGGAGTCGAGCTGGGGGATGGGGATCTCGGCGAGGCTGCCGGGCTGCCCCGACGACAGCTGCAGATAGGCGGGCATCGTGGTCAACCCGACGGTCCGGCCGAGCACGGCCGGGTCGATCGTATAGACCTGCAGCACCCCGGACTCGGTGCGCGGCCCCTTGCCCGGGCTGGTGCCCTCGGGTTGTCGGATCCGGGCGTCGATGCTGGTCGTGCCGGTCGGTGCCGCGGTCACCGGCGGCAGTGCGGTGCCCTGCTGCGGGCGCACGTAGCCGCGGTTGACCACGAAGATCCGGCCGTCGGAGGTGCGGAACGGTGTGAGCACCTCGAACGCGGGACTGTCGTCGACCGATCGCAGCCGGACGACCGCCTGCGCCTCGGGCAGGTAGTCACCCGTCACCGACACTTCGCGCCACTCGGTGTCGGTCGGCACCGGACCCGAGCCGGGGTAGACGGTGTCGATGGGGACCGCCGCCTTCGACACCGCGCTCTTGATCAGATCGTTCTGGTGTTCGGTGCGACCGTTCTTGCCGAGCTGCCACGGCGCCAGCACCCAGAAGCAGGCCACCGCGAACGCGACGACGACGAGCGCGAGAACCACCCAACCGGGACGCAGGAAGGCGCGGAGCACTCGCATACCTCGACGGTACAACCTCCCGCACGGGTCGACAGGCGCCGAGATCGGTGAGCCGATCTGCATGTGTCGACTACGCTGAGACCGCCGGAGCCCGACAGGCCCTCACGCGAAGCCGCCGCCGTGAGCGCGCCTCGCGGTCCGGCGAACCTCACCTCGGCGCCCTCAGGGCGCAGGTGCCTCACCGAACGGACCCACCCCCACCATGCGCGATTTCGCCTGCCGCAACTGCGGCCAGCAGCTCTCCTTCGAGAACACCCTCTGCCTCAAGTGCGCCAGCGCGCTCGGCTTCCACCTCCCCTCGCGCACCATCGTCACCCTCGACGACAACGGTCAGACCGAGATCGACGGGTCGACCATGATCCGGTGCGCGAACAACGTCGTCGCCAAGTGCAACTGGCTCGTGACGAAGGGCGCCGACCACGACGGTCTCTGCGAGTCCTGCCGGCTCACCCGCACTCGCCCTGGCGACGGCGACACCGAGGCACTGACCGAGTTCGGTGACGCCGAGGCGGCCAAGCGCCGGGTCGTGCTCGAGCTGACCGAACTGAACCTGCCCATCGTCGGCCGCGACGACGACACGAGCACCGGTCTCGCGTTCGACCTGTTGTCCAGCGCGCACGAGAACGTCATCACCGGCCACGCGAACGGGGTCATCACCCTCGACCTCGCCGAGGGCGACGACGTGCACCGCGAACAGCTCCGCGTCTCGATGGACGAGCCCTACCGCACGCTGATCGGTCACTTCCGTCATGAGATCGGCCACTACTACCAGATGGCGCTCGTCGGCGACGGCGAGCACCGCCAGCGGTTCGAGGAGCTGTTCGGCAACCCCGACGACGACTACCAGGCCGCGCTCGACCGCCACTACAACGACGGCCCGCCCTCGGACTGGAAGTCCGACTACGTCTCGTCGTACGCCACCATGCACCCGGCCGAGGACTGGGCCGAGACCTTCGCCCACTACCTGCACATCCGCGACACCCTCGACACCGCAGCGGCTTTCGCGATGGCCCCGGCCGGTGCGACGCTGGCCAGCTCGCTCACCGGCGACGTCGGTTTCGAC
Organism: Williamsia sp. Leaf354; assembly: GCF_001424365.1. NCBI lineage: Bacteria > Bacillati > Actinomycetota > Actinomycetes > Mycobacteriales > Nocardiaceae > Williamsia > Williamsia sp. Leaf354. The sequence goes on along the minus strand of NZ_LMPL01000003.1, from coordinate 241,677 downwards.
CGCATCATCGAGTGGTGGCTGCCGCTGTCGTGGTCGCTGAACCAGATCAACCGCTCGATGGGTCACCAGGACCTCTACCCGTTCGTGCTTCCGGCCAAGGTGCTCGAGAAGATGCGGTTCGCGCACTCGCTGATCGAGCCCGTCACCATCTGATCCCGCGGGTCGTGTCGGACCCGCCGGAGTGATCGACCGCCCTACCGGGCCAACTGCTCGCGGATCCAGTCGAGCAGCCCCGGTACGGCGGCCTCGATCTGTTCACGGACACGGGTGAAATCGGCCTGGTCGCCGTAGTACGGGTCGGCCACGTCGGGTTCGGTTGCGGTGGGGTCGAAACTGCGCAGCAGGCGGGCCCGGTCGCCGAGCCGCTTGCGCGACAACGCCTGCAGATGGCTGCGGTCGAGTGCCACCAGCAGGTCGGCGCCGACGTGTTCGGAGCCGAGGACCGCCGCGGAGTGCTCGTCGCAGTAGCCTCCCAGGCGCAGCTCGGCCCGCGCCCGGTCGTCGGCCGGTTCACCGACGTGCCACGAGCCGGTGCCGCAGCTGTCGATCAGCACCCGATCCGCCAGACCGGCGTCGGCGACGGCGTGGGTCACGATGCTCTGGGCCATCGGGGACCGGCAGATGTTGCCGGTGCAGACGAACGTGATGTGCAGGCGGTCAGACACCGAGCACCTCGCGCAGCTCACTCACCGTCGACACCTGCCATCGTGCGTCGGCGCCCTCGCCGTCGAGCGCATAGCCCCAGCCGACGAGGACCGCGGGGATCCCGAACGCGCCGGCGCCGTGGATGTCGTGGGAGCGGTCACCGATGATCACCACGTCGGGTGTCCCGCCATCGGCCGACGCGGTCGGCGCGACCCCGAGCCCGGACAGGGCGTGTGCCACCACGTCGCCCTTCGTGCGGCGGGTCCCGTCGTCGCTGGCGCCGGCGATCACCGTGAAATGCCCGGCGAGACCGAAGTGCTCGAGGATGCGCGTCGCCGTCGTCTGGTTCTTCGAGGTGGCCACGGCCATCCGTCGTCCGGCCGCAGCCAGGTCGCCGAGCATCGCGTCCATCTCGGGGAACACCGAGTTCTCCAGCCAACCGATGTCGGTGTAGCGCGCCCGGTAGGCGTCCATCGCGGCGGCCGCACGGTCGTCGTCGAGACCGAGGGTGTGCAGCGTGTCGAGCATGGGCGGCCCGGCGATGCCCTCGACGAGCGTCGGGTCGGGCTCGGGATGGCCGATGGTCGCCAGCGCGTGTCGAAAGCTGTTGGCGATGCCGTCGAAGGAATCGGTGATGGTGCCGTCGAGGTCGAACAACAGGGTCGTCGTCGCCGCGGCGGGATCGGTGGAGACCGGCACGCCACCATTCTCACCCGACGTGCGCCGCCCGGGCCACGCAGGGGCCGCGAAGTAGAGTCGTGAGCTGTGATCCCGTCGGCGATGCACCACCGGACCGCCGCGACCGTCGACCTCACCGCACTCGACCGCCACGGCGACGACGACGTCGCCCCGGGCATGGTCGATTTCGCCGTCAACGTCCGTGGCCGGACGCCCGGATGGATGCTCGACGCACTCGCCGCGCGGCTCCCTGACCTGGCCGGCTACCCGCTGCGCGACGATCACGACGCCGCGGTCGACGCGATCGCGCGGGCCCATCATCGCGATCGCCGCGAGGTCCTGCCGCTCGCCGGTGCCGCCGAGGGATTCGCGCTGCTCGCCCGGCTGCGTCCTCGCAACGCCGTCGTCATCGCCCCCACCTTCACCGAGCCCGAACGGGTGCTGACCTCGGCCGGTGTGCACGTGACCCGTGTCGTGTGCGCGGAGCCGTGGGACGTGGCCGCCGCCGACGTGCCCGACGACGCCGACATGGTGGTCGTGGGCAACCCCACCAACCCGACCTCGGTGCTGCACACCCGCTCGGCGATCGAGTCCCTGCGGCGTCCGGGACGGGTCGTCGTGGTCGACGAGGCGTTCGCCGACGTGACGCTCGCGGTGCGCGGCGGGGTGGAGATCGACGAACCGGAATCCCTCGTCGGGATCGCCCACCCGGACGTCATCGTGATCCGCAGCATCACCAAGACCTTCGCCCTGGCGGGGTTGCGTGCCGGATACCTCTGCGCCACAGCCGATGTGATCAGAGGTCTGACCGCGGGACGCCCGCACTGGCCGGTGGGCACACTGCAGCTGACCGCCCTGCGCGCCGCGTTGTCGGACCGGGGGAGGGCCCACGCGCGCGAGCAGGCCCGCATCGTGCGTGCCGACCGCGAGGCGATGTGTACGGCCCTGACCGACGCCGGCATCGACGTGTGCGGTGTGCCCGCGGCGTCGTTCGTGCTGGTGCGGACCATCGATGGCACCGCACGCAAGAACCACCTGGCGCGGGCGGGTCACGCGGTGCGCAGTTGCGCGAACTTCGCCGGCCTCGGCCCCGACCACCTCCGGCTCGCCGTCCGCGAACCCGACGTCGTCGCCGGGCTGATCGCCGCCTGGCGCGGCAGCGACGCCGACCAGCATCTCGACAACTCTGGCACCGACATCGACGACGGGAACTGACGTGGCCGCCCTGCGCGATCTGATCGAACTGCTCGACGCGACCTATCCACCCCGACACGCCGAGTCCTGGGACAGTGTCGGTCTCGTCTGCGGCGATCCCGGCGACACCGTCACCGCGGTGCTGATCTGCGTCGACGTGACCGACGCGGTCGTCGACGAGGCCGTCGCGACCGGCGTCGAACTCATCGTGGCGCACCACCCGCTCCTGCTGCGCGGTGTCGACACCGTCGGCGCCCACACCCCGAAGGGCAGGTTGATCCACCGCCTCATCCGTTCGGGCTGCGGGCTCTACACCGCGCACACCAACGCCGACATCGCCCGACCCGGGGTGTCCGACGCCCTCGCCGACGCGCTCGGCGTCACCGACACCCGACCGCTGTCGCCGCTGCCGAGCCCGCCGCTGGACTCGTGGGTGGTGATGGTCCCGCACGCCGCGACCGACGCCGTCGCCGAAGCGATGTTCGCCGCGGGTGCCGGGGCCATCGGCGAGTACAGCCGCTGCCGCTTCACCGTCGCCGGCACAGGGGAGTTCCTGCCGGGAGACGCGGCGACACCGGCGATCGGTGCCGTCGGCGAGATCACCTCCGTCGCCGAGGACCGGATGCAGATGGTGGCACCCCGCAGCCGGCGCGACGCGGTGCTCGCGGCCCTGCGCGCGGCGCACCCCTACGAGGAACCCGCCTTCGACCTCGTCGAACTCGCCTCCACCCCGTCCGACATCGGGTTGGGGCGGGTGGGGACCCTTGCCGAGCCGATGTCGTTGCGCACGTTCACCGATCATGTGGCGAACTCGCTGACGACCGCGCCGTGGGGCGTGCGGACGGCGGGCGATCCCGACGCGATGATCTCGACGGTCGCGGTGTGCGGTGGAGCCGGAGACTCGCTGATCGATGCCGCGGCGGGTGCCGGCGCCGACGTGTACGTGACCGCGGATCTGCGACACCACCCCGCCGACGAACACCTGCGGGCCGGGAGCCCGGCGCTCGTCGACGCCGGGCACTGGGCGACCGAGTTCCCCTGGTGCGCGCAGGTCGCCGGTGTGCTCCACGACCACGACGCAGGGGTGGTGATCACGGTCTTCGACCGGCCGACCGACCCGTTCACGCTGCACAGCGGACCCCGGACCAGCGGTGTCACGAAGAGGACCGACGCCGACCGGTAGTGTCGCGAGAACCCCTACAGAACAGGACACCCTCGCGACATGAAGGCAGATCCGGCCGATCAGAGAGCTCTCCTCGACCTGGCCGAGGTCGATGCCGGGGTCTCGAGGGCCACCCATCGGCGGTCCCATTCGCCGGAGGCCGCGCGGGTCGCCGAGCTGACCGAGGCGCTGCGCGAGTACCGCGACCAGACCATCGCCGCTCAGATCGCCGCCGAGGACCTCGCCCGCGAGGTACGGCGACTCGACAACGACATCGCCGTCCTCGCCACACGCCTGTCGAAGGACTCGGCCCTGCTCAACGGCGGCACCCTCACCGGCAAGGCGCTCACCGAGATCGAGCACGAGATCGCCGGACTGCACCGTCGCCGCGGTGTCGCCGAGGACGAGCTGCTCGAGGTGATGGAACGTCAGGAGGCCACCGCCGCAGAGGAACTGCGCTGCGGGGCACTGGTGACCCACACCGAGGAGGAGATCGCGCGGGCCGAGTCGGCCGCGGCGACGGCGATGTCGGAGATCGACGTGACCGCCGACGCCGCGCGCACCCGCCGGGACGAACTGCGCGGACAGATCGACGACGCCCTGCTCGCCGTCTACGACAAGCAGGTGTCACAGGGGCGGATCGGTGCAGGCCTGCTCCGGCAGGCGCGGTGCGGGGCGTGTCGCATGGAGATCGACCGCGGAACCCTCAGCCGCTACGGCCAGGCGCCGGCCGACGAGGTGCTGCGGTGCGACGAGTGCGGCGCGATCATCGTGCGCACCCACGAATCCGGGGTCTGACCGTGCGCGTGATCGTCGAGGCCGACGGCGGTTCGCGTGGCAACCCCGGCGTCGCCGGATACGGGGCCGTCGTGTGGGACGCCGATCACGTGGCCGTGCTCGCCGAGCGCAAGGAGTACATCGGCCGCGCCACGAACAACGTCGCCGAATACCGCGGTCTCATCGCCGGGTTTGATGCCGCGCGCGACATCGGCGCCGACGAGGTGCGGGTCCGGATGGACTCCAAGCTCGTCGTCGAACAGATGTCGGGGCGCTGGAAGGTCAAGCACCCGGACATGATCCCGCTCGCCGCGCAGGCGCGGGATCTCGTCGCGGAGTTCTCGAGCGTCGACTTCGCCTGGATCCCGCGTGCGGAGAACTCGCACGCCGACCGCCTCGCCAATGAGGCGATGGACACGCAGGCCGACGGTCAGATCGCGACGGCACCCGAGCCGGCCGCGCCCGTCGAGAAGAGTGCGGCGGCGAAGACCGGTCCCGGCTGGACCGGGGCGATGGGGGAGCCCACCCGGTTGTTGCTGGTGCGTCACGGACAGACGGCGCTGTCGGTGGACCGGCGCTACAGCGGTCGCGGCAATCCCGAACTCACCGCTCTCGGTGTGCGGCAGGCTGATCGGGTGGCGCACCGGATCGCCTCGCGCGGCGGGATCAAGGCCATCGTGTCCAGCCCGTTGTCGCGTGCGCGGGCCACCGCCGACGCCATCGCCCGTCGCGTCGGCCTGCCGGTGCACGAGGTGGAGGGCTTCACCGAGACCGATTTCGGCGAGTGGGAGGGCCTGACGTTCCTCGAGGCGATGCAGCGTGACCCTGAGTTGCACCGCGCGTGGATGTCCGACGTCACCGTGGCCCCGCCCGGTGGTGAGAGCTTCGAGGTGGTCACCGAGCGCGTCCGGGTCGCGACCGAGCAGGTGGTGGCGCAGCACGGTCCGGGCAACGTCGTGGTGGTCAGTCACGTCACCCCGATCAAAACCGTTCTGCGCCATGCCCTCGACGTCGGTCCGTCGATCCTCTTCAAGCTCCACCTGGACCTGGCGTCCCTCTCGACGGCTGAGTTCTACTCCGACGGAGGCAGTTCCGTCCGCCTCGTCAATGACACCAACCACCTCGCCTGACCCGCCTGCAGCGGGGCTGACTGTGCGGAAACGGTCGTCGAGTGTGCTGACAGCGCGGCGCTCGCCGACGAGGAAACAACGCACACCCGGCGTCCGGCTTCCGCACCGTCAGCGGCAGTAGAACGCAAGCGCCCACCCGAAATACACTCACGTTCAACACTATTCACCGAACTTAGCCCGCGACCGGGCATGGCGATCACGGCGATGCCGCCCCCGAGGTCCTGCAGGAGGCCGCTCACCGGGACCATCGATCGCAGTCTCAGCGCAACTGTCGGCTAGGTGCGCGACGATGCGCTGACCGTGCCGAAAAGCGCGATCGAGCGTGCTCTGTTCGGAGGTGACCTGAGTGTGTTCGAAGCACGCTCGATGTCGCTTTTCGGCACGGTCAGCGGTTTTTCAGACCCAATGACGTGATCAAGCTCGCTGCCGACGCCCAGCCCCATCTCGCCGTGTTCGACGATGTCACCAACGAGCCCTTGTTCTTCGGCCGCGGCCGGCGCCTCGCCTCACAAGCGCAGCGGCTGATGGCGTTCGGCCATTACCGCAGCTGTAGCAAAGATGGCTGCACGACTCCGTTCGCGCATACCGAAATGCACCACGCCGAAGCCGATTGGGCCGACGGAGGCCTCACCGACTCGCCACACACGGCCCCCGCATGCGGACGCCACAACCGTGCCGTCGGATGCGAACCCCATCAGTGGACGACGAGATGACCACCGAGGGCCCCGACCGACTCAGGCGACCAACCACAGCGCGGTGACCGCAGCGACGATCGACGGGACACCGGCGACGAGGCCGAGGGCAGAGAACCCCGCGGCGGAGACGGCCACGCCGTCGCGACTGACGATGCGCCGCCACAGCAGGTTCGCCAATGAGCCGACGTAGGTGAAGTTGGAACCGATGTTGACCCCGAGGAGCATCGCGAGCAGCGCGACGGTCGGGGCGCCGGACATCGCGGCGAGGAGCAACAGCGTCGCCGGGATGTTGTTGATGACGTTCGCAACCACCGCGCCGATCGCGGCGATGCCCAGCAGTGGGAGCAGCCCCGACCCGTTCGGCACGATTCCCGCCAACCACCGACCGATCGCGCCGTCGGCGATCGCCGCCACCAGGACCCCCAGTGCGAACACGAACACGAGGAACAGCGGGTTGATGGCGCGGACGACGTCGGTCACCCCGGACTTCCTGCGCGCCATCGCGATCACGGTCAGCACCACAGCTCCGGCGGTCGCGAACCACACCGGCTCCACGCCGACCTGAGACGACAGGACGAAACCGAGCAGAGTCGCCGCGAGGACGCAGAGCGCGGTGACCGGCGCCGGTCCGGGTTCCTGCGGATCGCTCTCAGGCATCTCGGCGATCTCGCGACGGAACCACCAACGGTGCACCGCGTACTGCACCACCAGCGTCGCGAGCCAGGGGAGCGCCATGAGGACGGTGAAACGCCCGAAGCTCAGGCCCGTCGCCGAGAACGCCAGCAGGTTGGTGAGATTCGAGACCGGCATCAGCGACGACGCCGCGTTGGCCAGGCTGATCGTCGCCACCGACAGGGGGCGAGGGCCGACACCGAGTCCCCGCGTCACGGCGATGAGCACCGGCGTCAGCAGCACCACGGTGGCGTCGAGGTTCAGGGCCGCAGTCGTGACCGCGGCCCCGACGAAGCCCAACGCGAACAACCGTCGCCCGTTGCCGGCGCCGGCGCGGCCGATCTGCCGCGACACCCACTCGAACACGCCCAGAACCTCGCACCCGTGCGAGAGTGCCAGCAGCGCAGCGAGTGTGGCGACGGTGGACGTCAGACGGTGGATCTCGTCGAACGCCTCACCCAATGTCACCGCGCCGACGGCGATCGCGATCGCGGCCGCGGGGACCGCGACCGTCGCCTCGGGGAGCCCCCGCGGACGCCACACCGCGAACGCGAGCGCCACCACCATGAGCGCCACCGCGCCCGCTGCCATCATGTCTGTCGTCCCCGGGGCCTCAGGCGAGGATCTTGCGCAGGGTGCGGAGGTTGCGATTGGTGGTCGTCGCCTTGTATCTCGGCTTGCCGAGCACCTTGCCGAAGGCGCTCGTCAGCGTCTGCTCCCGCGGCACCGACCAGTAGACGACACCGTCACCGCGGGCCACCGACTCGACGTCGCCGTCGATGTCCACACCGAGCAGTTCGTCGAGGACCGCAGTGCCATCGACGAACACGACATAGGCGTGGACGCCGTCACGCTCGTCGAACGGATACGCAGCGGTGACCGCGGCGACCCGGTCGGCGGTGTGGACGAACACGAACGCCTCGTAGCCGAACCGTGCGCCGAGTGCCGGCTCGATCAGCGCACGCACCTGTGACGGATCGCGGTCGGGTTCGGCGTCGAACACGACGTTGCCGGTGGCGAGCACCGTGCGCACACCGGTGAACCCGAGACACCCGAATTCGTCTCGCAGATCGGACATTCCGACCCGCACGCCACCGACGTTGATGCCTCGGAGCAGAGCGACGTAGCGGGCCACCGCGTCAGGGTAGCGCCCCGACCCCGGTCGTCCCAGCGCCGTCGTCCCAGCGCCGTCGTCCCCGCGACCGTCGTGGCGGCGGACGCTACCGTCGGCCGACGGGAACACCGAGGGCGCGGGCCACCGTCGGCCACGAGCGGTGCAGGTCCTGATTCCAGTAGCCCCACGAATGCAAGCCGGATCGATAGTTGATCGTGGTCGCCACCCCGGCCCGGCGGGCGGCGCTCGCGAACAAGTTGGTGCACGTCAACGCGCCGCTCTCCAACACCCCACCGACGGGCGATGCCAGTCCGGCGAGGCCCAGCGAGAAATCGGGGAGACCGTTCCCGACGGCGAGATAAAGCGAGGTCCCCTTCAGCACGCCGACCTGGGACGCGGGATCGTGTGCCCGCCACTGCGCGTCACCGGGCGGGCCCCACATGTTGTCGGGGTTGCCGCCGCGGGTCAGGATGCTGCCCCGCGTGGCCGCCGCGGCGGTGGGATCGAGGAGATCGAGGCATCCGCTGAACGCGGCCACGCCACGGTAGAGACCCGGGTGACGGACGGCGAGCATCATCGCGCCCGTGGCTCCCATCGAGACACCTCCGATCGCGTTCACGCCGTTGCCCGAGAACGTCCGGTCGATGACCGGGGGAAGCTCCGACGCGAGGAACGTGTCCCACTTGTTCAGGCCGAGAACGGGATCGGTCCGATCCCAGTCGGTGTAGTAGCTCGCGGTCCCTCCGATCGGCAGGACGACGTTCACCGATTTGTCGGCCATGAAGCGCACGATGTCGGTCTGATCGGTCCAGCCGCTCTGGCGGTATCCGGTGAGGACGCCGGCGTCGATGCCGTCGAGCAGGTACAGCGACGGTCGCGGTCGACTCCGGTCGCGGGGGAGAAGCACGTCGACCGAGATGGTCTTCCGCATCGACGGCGAGAAGACGCGCAGCCGGGCCTTCTGGGGCGCGGTCATCACCACCGACACGACCCGCGCGGCCGGGGCGCCCGTGGTCGGCTGTGTGGTGGTGACACCGGGTGTGGGCGTGGAAGGCGCCGCCTGCGCGACCGACGGCGAGAGAGCGGCTGTGGTGACGACCGCGACCAGGGCGAGGAGAACCGCCAGAGCTCTCGTCGATGTCGATGCCGATGCCGTGCCGGATGTCGCCGTGTCCAGTGTGTTCAAGGTCCAACCCCCCAGGTTGATGCGCGTCGTCGGTTCGATCCTGATGCCGCCGTGGGCGCGACGACGATCAGGCATGGGCCGAACGGCGGCTATCATAAACCGGCGAACGAGCCGACCGGGCGATCGCGGTCTGCGGGAACGGTCGCCCGCGAGGGTGACATGCCCGCGATCGAGGAAAGTCCGGACTCCACAGAGCAGGGTGGTTGCTAACGACAACCCGGGGTGACCCGCGGGAAAGTGCCACAGAGAACAGACCGCCGACACCGCGCCCTCGGGTGCGGGAGTCGGTGAGGGTGAAACGGTGCGGTAAGAGCGCACCAGCGCCGTGGGTGACCACGGCGGCTCGGTAAACCCCACCCGGAGCAAGGTCGAAGGTCGCACCGCGAGGTGCGGCTGCGCAGGCGTTCGAGGGCTGCTCGCCCGAGCCTGCGGGTGGACCGCTCGAGGCACCCGGCGACGGTGTGTCCAGATGGATGATCGCCCACGACCCTCGCGGTCGGGACAGGATCCGGCTTACAGGTCGACTCGTTCGCACCCCCTCGTCGACGCTGCGCCCCACCGGGGCCGGCCGCGCTACAGGTCGTCGGCGATGGCGTCGTAGCGGCGCAGCGCCTCGGCGTGGCGTTCCTCTTCCCGGGCATCGAGACGGCCCAGGACGAAGGCATCGGTCGGCGAGCTGAGACCCGTTGCGACCTCGGCCAGCAGTTCGCGACTCAGCGTTGCGTCGTTGGCGTCACCCAGCAGCGACTGGATCTTCTTCGCCGTCGCGCCCACCTGCTTGTGTCGGGAGATGCCGAGCGTCGCGCCCGCCTCGGCGATGTAGCGCAGCCGCTTCGCCTTCTTCCGGACCGTGTGCATCTGCTCGATCCACTCCTCGGTGTCCCGGTCGTGCTTCGCGAGCCTGCGTTGCGCCTTGCGCACCGAACGGCGGCTCGCATCGACGGCGTCACGCAGGGCCTTCTTCGCGGGCCGCTCGGCGTCGGGACCGGCGACGGGATCGACGAGGTATTCGTCGATGGCGTCGAGCAGGGCGAAGTAGCGGGCGGAGTTCATCCCCGTCACCGCGACACGCAGCCCTCGGCGGTACCGGCGGTTCTGTTCGTCGACGAGCGCCGCGCGCAGTGCGTCCGAGGCGTTCTCGTCGGCGAGGAGTTCGGCGTAGCGCTGCGCGGTCACCTCGGCGTCGCGCGCGACCCCGAGCACCGACGCCAGTTCCTTGAGCTCGTCGCCGATGGTGTCGCGTGCAGAGCCGCCGAGGACCGTGTCGAACGCGCGCAGCACGCTGCGGAGTCTGCGTGTCGCCACCCGCATCTGGTGGACCGCGTCGTCGACGTCGGCACGTACGGCCGGATCCCACTCCACGAGCTGGTCGCGGTGACGGGACAGTTCGGTGATCACGAGTTCGAGTGCGGTCGGGTTCTTCGGCAGCGGCTTCGTCGATCGGTGGCCGGGCATCGCGCCGATGGTGCGGGCGAGTTTCGACGCGCTCGAGGCGGTGGTGGCGCCGGCCTCACGCAGCAGCTCCTCGGCGGGCCCGAGCAGGTCGGTGTCGCCCCCGCCCTCGCCGACGAGTTCGAACTCCCACTCCGACCACGTCTGCCCGGTGCCGCCGGGCAGCAGCGACCGTGCGGTCACCAGGTCCGCGCACATCACGGCCAGCAGACGGCCGTCGTCGCCTCGGGCCTCGGTGATCTGACGTCGGGTGCCGATCACCGCCACCGGCGACAGCGTCCGACCGCGCACGTGTACGCGGACCGGTTCGAGTAGCTCACCGGGGACGGTGGCGTGCGCGATGCCGGTCGCCGGGTCGGCGTCGTCGGGATCGAGCGGGACCTGCCGTTCGCGTCGCCCTCCGGCGCCCGCCGGCCGCTTCAGATGCCAGCCCTCGTCGTGGCCGCCGGTCCGGCGGCGCAGCGTGATCCGGTTGTCGGCGAGATCGAGGTTCTCGGTGTCGAAGTAGGTGGCGTCGAGGTTCTCCTCGATCGGCCCCGACGTGGAGGCGACACCCGGCAGCGCGGTCAGGTCGGGGATCGGTCGCCCGGCCGCGACGTCGAACTTCAGCTCGATCTCGATCTGCTCGTGCGCGGTCATGATGTGCGGGCGTCCCTCTCCTCGGTCGTGTGGGGCGTGCGTGCGAAGCGGTCGGTCGCTTCGACGAGATGGTGCTTGATCCCGGCCTCGAAAGAGGCGTGGCCGGCGTCGTCGACGATGCGCAGATCGGCAGACGGCCACGCGCGGTGCAGATCCCACGCACTGCGCATCGGACAGACCACATCGTATCGGCCCTGGACGATCACACCGGGAATGTGTGCCATGCGGTCGATGTCGCGGAGGAGCTGACCGTCGTCGAGGAAGCCCCCGTGGGTGAAGTAGTGGTTCTCGATCGAGGCGAAAGCGAGATCGAAACGGGTGTCGACGTCGTCGCCGTCGGGCGTCGGCAGCAGATGACTGGTGCGCTGTTCCCAGTTCGTCCACGCCGTGGCGGCGGCGGATCGCACGTCGGGGTCGTCGGAGGCGAGGAGCCGTCGGTAGGCCGCCACGAGGTCGCCGTCGCGGTCGGATTCGGGGATCGGCGCCAGGTAGCCCTCCCACAGATCCGGGAAGAGATGTGCCGCACCGCCGTTGTAGTACCAGTCGATCTCGCTGCGGCGCAGCAGGAAGATCCCGCGCAGCACCAACTCGGTGACCCGCTCCGGGTGGGCCTGGGCGTAGGCGAGACCCAGTGTGGAACCCCACGACCCGCCGAAGACCTGCCACCGCTCGACCCCGAGATGGGTGCGGATGCGCTCCATGTCGGCGATCAGGTGCGCGGTGGTGTTGACCGAGAGATCGGCGCCGTCGGCGATGTGCGGGGTCGACTGCCCGCACCCGCGTTGGTCGAACAGGATGATCCGGTAGGCCGTCGGATCGAAGAACCGACGCTGATCGGGCGACGTGCCCCCGCCGGGCCCGCCGTGGACGAACACCACCGGCTTGCCCTCGGGATCGCCGCTGCACTCGACGTGGATCCGTTGTCCGTCACCGACGTCGAGCATCTCCTGCTGGTACGGCTCGATCGCCGGGTACAAGTCGCGCATCGGTCCATCATGCCGGGTGTGCCCGATGCGGTGACACGTCCCTCGGTGACGATCGGATCGCGATCGGGCGCGTCAGGTTCGGCGCGCGGTGCCGATCAGTAGCTGTGCTCCGGACCGGGGAACTGTCCGCGGCGCACCTCGTCGGCGTACTGCTCGGCCGCGACCCGCAGGTCGGTGCCGATGTCGGCGTAGCGCTTCACGAACTTGGCGGTCTTGCCGTGGGTGAAGCCGGCCATGTCCTGCCACACGAGGACCTGGGCGTCGGTCTCGTTGCCGGCGCCGATACCGACGGTGGGGATGGTGAGCTTGCGGGTGATCTGGCCGGCCAGGTCGGCCGGGACCATCTCCATCACGACTGCGAACGCCCCGGCCTCGGCGACGGCGATCGCGTCGGCGATGAGCTGGTCGCCGGCGTCGCCGCGGCCCTGGACGCGGAAGCCGCCCAGTCCGTTCACGCTCTGCGGCGTGAAGCCGATGTGGGCCATCACCGGGATGCCCGCGGCGCTCAGGGTCGCGATCTGATCGGCGACGCGCTCGCCGCCCTCGAGCTTCACCGCGTGTGCCCCGCCCTCCTTGAAGAAGCGGATGGCCGAGGTGAGTGCCTGCGCCGAGCCGCCCTCGTAGCTGCCGAACGGCAGGTCGGCGACGACCAGAGCGTGCGGGGCGCCGCGCACGACGCCGCGGACCAGCGGTAGGAGTTCGTCGATCGAGACCGGGATGGTGGTGTCGTAGCCGTAGACCACGTTGGCCGCGGAGTCGCCGACCAGCAGCACCGGGATCTGCGCGGCATCGAAGATGCGGGCGCTGGAGTAGTCGTACGCGGTGAGCATCGACCACTTCTCACCCTCGGCCTTCATCTGGGCCAGGTGGTGGACGCGGGTCGCGCGGCGGGGAGAGGTCGGCGCGCTGGAGGGGGCGCCGTAGACAGAGCTGTCAGACATCATCGTCTCTTTCGTGCCTCGAGTCTCGCGATGCGCGAGTACCCGGGTGGATGGGACGCCACCAGTGTGGCACCCGTACACCGCGACGTCCCAGGTCTACGCGGTGTGCCATGCCTCACACCGCTGGCGTGTGTCGCTCACCGAGGTCGAGCCGTCGGGTGCCGTGCCACGATGGGTCGATGCCGCACCCGACGTCGACAGTCGAACCGTCCCGCCGGCACCGTCGAGGCCTGCGCTGGTCGGTTCTCGCCGCGGTGCTGCTGCTCGCCGGTTGCGCGAGCACCGCCACCCAGCGATTCGATCTCGGCGCACCGGTGGTGGGTTCGACCGCGAACGGTTCGGACACCTCGGTGGCCCCGGACCCGTCGGCGGCGCCGGTCGCGGGTCCTCTCGGCCGGTTCTACGGCCAGCGCATCGCGTGGGGGTCGTGTGCGGAGTTCGCCCCGGACGGCGGATACCCGGCGCAGCGCAGTCAGTGCGGGCGACTGACCGTCCCGGTCGACTACGACGATCCGACCGGCGCGACGGCGTCGCTCGCGGTGTTCCGGCTCAAGGCCGCCGATCGCGCCACGGGGATCCTGCTCACCAACCCCGGTGGGCCGGGCGGATCGGGTGTCGACTTCATGGCCTCGGTGGCAACCGATTTCGCGGACCGCGACGTCAGTCGCACCCTTGACATCGTCGGTTTCGACCCCCGCGGTGTCGGACGGTCGACGCCGCAGATCCGGTGCCGCACCGACGCCGAGCGCGATGCGGTGCGTGCCCGGGACTGGGTCGACACCAGCCCCGCGGGCATCGCCGCGGTCGAGCAGCGCAACGCCGCAGTCGGTTCGGCATGCGCACGGGAGATGGGTGGTGATTTCCTCGGCCACGTCGGCACCGCGGACGTGATCGCCGACATGGACGTCCTGCGCGGAGCGCTCGGCTACGAGCAGCTCAACTATCTCGGCTACTCCTACGGCACCCTCATCGGCGCCGATTACGCCGAGCGGTTCCCGACCCGAGTGCGGGCGATGGTCAACGACGGCGCCGTCGACCCGTCGGCCGACCCGGTCGCCGACGTCGTCGCGCAGACCGCGGGATTCCAGCGTGCGTTCGACGGCTTCGCCGCCGACTGCGTGACCCGCCGCGGCTGCGCGCTGGGTACCGATCCGGCCCGGGCCACCGCTCGCTACCAGGAACTGACCCGCCCCCTCATCGGTCGGCCGGCGCCGACGACCGACCCGCGTGGCCTCACCTACGGCGACGCGCTCACCGGCACCGGGCAGGCGCTCTACAGCAAGAACCTCTGGCGGTATCTGCGCGACGGGCTCGCCGAACTCGCCGGTGGGCGCGGCGACACCCTGTTGCGGCTGGCCGATCTGTACGAGGGTCGCGACCGTTCGGGTCGCTACGACAACAGCGCCGACGCCTTCACCGCCATCCGCTGCGTCGACGGTCCACCCATCACCGACCGCGCCACGCTCGACCGGCTCGACACCGATCTACGTCGCGCGGCACCGTTCCGCGACGACGGTCGGGGGACCGGGCGTGGCTCGGCCGACGAGTGCGCGTTCTGGCCGGTGCCGCCCACCTCGCAGCCGCACCGGATCGCCGCGACCGGTCTGCCGACGACGGTGGTGGTGTCGACCACCGACGACCCCGCCACGCCGTACGCGGCCGGGGTCTCGCTGGCCGGACAGCTCGGCGCCCGCCTGATGACGTTCCGGGGAACCCAGCACACGGCGTCGTTCGAGGGCAACGCCTGCCTCGACGACCCGTTGACGAAGTACCTCGTCGATCTCACGCTGCCGCCGGTGGGTGCCACATGCTGAGACGGGGTCACCGCAGCCCCAGTTGGGCGGGCTCGATCCGTGTCCGTAACACAGATTTAACAGCGCGCTTCTAGCCTCTGATCCATGGACCGCCAAAAGGAATTCGTCCTTCGTACCCTCGAAGAACGGGACATCCGATTCGTCCGTCTGTGGTTCACCGACGTGCTGGGATATCTGAAGTCGGTGGCCATCGCGCCGGCCGAACTCGAAGGCGCCTTCGCCGAGGGGATCGGCTTCGACGGCTCGTCGATCGAGGGCTTCTCGCGGGTGTCGGAGGCCGACACCATCGCCAAGCCCGACCCGTCGACGTTCCAGGTCCTGCCGTGGACGACGAGCGGTGGCAAGCACCACTCGGCCCGCATGTTCTGCGACATCGCGATGCCCGACGGCACGCCGTCGTGGGCCGATTCGCGCCACGTGCTCCGGCGACAGCTCAACAAGGCGGCCGACCAGGGATTCACCTGCTACGTCCACCCCGAGATCGAGTTCTTCCTCATGAAGGACGCCCCGACCGACGGGTCGCCGCCCACCCCGTCGGACACGGGCGGCTACTTCGACCAGGTCGTGCACGGCAGTGCGCCGAACTTCCGTCGCCACGCCATCGACGCGCTGGAGTCGATGGGGATCTCGGTCGAGTTCTCCCACCACGAGGGCGCGCCCGGTCAGCAGGAGATCGACCTGCGGTACGCCGACGCGCTGTCGATGGCCGACAACGTCATGACGTTCCGCTACCTCGTCAAAGAGGTCGCGATCGGTGAGGGCGTGTGGGCGACGTTCATGCCCAAGCCGTTCAGCGAGCATCCCGGCTCGGCGATGCACACCCACATGAGCCTGTTCGAGGGCGACACCAACGCGTTCCACAACCCCGACGACCCGATGCAGTTGTCGCAGACGGGCAAGCACTTCATCGCGGGCATCCTGCACCACGCCTCCGAGCTGAGCGCGGTCACCAACCAGTGGGTCAACAGCTACAAGCGACTCATCCACGGCGGCGAGGCCCCGACCGCGGCGAGCTGGGGCGGCGCCAACCGCTCGGCGCTGATCCGTCTTCCGCTCTACACCCCGAACAAGGCGTCGTCGCGACGTATCGAGGTCCGCAGCCCCGACTCGGCGTGCAACCCGTACCTCACGTTCGCGGTGCTGCTGGCCGCCGGCCTCAAGGGCATCGCCGAGCAGTACGAACTGCCCGACGAGGCCGAGGACGACGTGTGGGCGTTGACGTCGGCGGAGCGTCGCACCATGGGCTACAAGGAGCTCCCGGGAAGTCTCGGCGACGCGTTGAAGGCGATGGAGTCGTCCGAGCTGCTGGCCGAGGCGCTCGGCGAGCACGTCTTCGACTACTTCCTCCGCAACAAGTGGACCGAGTGGAACAACTACCGCAGCCAGGTCACGCCGTTCGAGTTGAAGAGCTACCTGGCGCTGTAGGACCGACACGGGGGAGCCTCGCGCGCACGGGGCAGAGGGGGCGGCGACTACGGTCGTCTCCGTGAGTTCCCTCTCCTCCCGAGCCGCGGTGCCCGGGCCGGCGCGTCTCGGACTGATCGACGATTCCGCTCCCGGTGATCTCGCGGCGCTCGGGTGGACCACACCTGCGCAGCTCGATGTGCTCTGGGCGCTGTCGCGTGCCCCCGACCCCGACCTCGCGCTGCGCGCGCTCATCCGGCTGCGTGCCGCGGTCGGTGACGCATGGGCCGAGGTCGACGACCGTATCCGTACGCGCCGCACCTTCCGCGGGCGGCTGTTCGCGGTGCTCGGAGCTTCGGAGGCGCTCGGCGATCACCTCGTCGCCGAGCCCGACACGTGGCATCTCCTCGACCCCGACGGCACCACCGAGGACGGGTTGCCCGGTTTCGACGAGGTGCTGGCCACCATGCTCGGCGCAGTCGATGCGGTGCCCGAACCCGGGTCCCTCGAACGCGGCGACCGCGTGTACCGGGCAGGCGTCTCCGGACCGGCCGCAGTCGTCGCCCTGCGGACCGCCTACCGGAACATCCTGCTGCAGTTGGCCGCCCGCGATCTCGCGCCCGCCGTCGAGGACGAGCCGGTGCTGTGGTTCCCACAGGTGGGCCGATACCTCGCCGACATGGCCGATGCCGCTCTGACCGCCGCGCTCGCCGTCGCGGTCCGCGAGGTGTGCGGCGACGCGCCGCTGCCGGTGCGTCTGGCGATCATCGCGATGGGCAAATGCGGTGCGCGCGAACTGAACTACGTCAGCGACGTCGACGTCATCTTCGTGAGCGATCCCGCCGACGGCATGTCGGCACGCATCGCCGGCGAGGTCATGCGGATCGGAACGCTCGCGTTCTTCGAGGTCGACGCGGCCCTGCGACCCGAGGGCAAGGCGGGCGCGCTGACCCGCACGCTGGCCAGCCACGTCGCCTACTACCAGCGGTGGGCCAAGACCTGGGAGTTCCAGGCGCTGCTCAAGGCACGGCCCATGACCGGTGACATGGCCCTCGGCGCGGAGTACCTCGACGCGGTGTCACCGATGGTGTGGGAGGCCTCCGAACGCGAGGACTTCGTACCGGAGGTCCAGGCGATGCGCCGCCGGGTCGAGAAGATGGTGCCCGCCGACCTGCGTTCCCGGGAACTGAAACTGGGCAGCGGCAGCCTGCGCGACGTCGAGTTCGCCGTCCAGCTCCTGCAACTGGTCCACGGTCGCGTCGACGACTCGTTGCGTGTCCTGTCGACCGTCGAGGCACTCACCGCGCTCACCGCCGGGGGATACGTCGGCCGTGACGACGGCGCCAACCTGACGGCGTCGTACGAGTTCCTGAGACTGCTCGAACACCGCCTACAGCTGCAGAAGCTCAAGCGCACCCACCTGTTGCCCGAGTTCGACGACCGCGAGGCGATGCGGTTCCTCGCCCGTGCCGCCCACATCCGGCCCGAGGGCGACCTCGACGCGGCGGCGTCGTTACGAGCGGAGATCCGCAGGCAGTCGATGCGGGTGCGACGTCTGCACGAGAAGCTGTTCTACCGCCCCCTGCTCGACGCCGTCACCCGCATCGACGCCGACGAACTGCGACTCTCGGACGCCGCGGCGACCAAGCGCCTGGCCGCACTCGGCTACGCCAAACCCGACCACGCGCTCAGTCATCTGCGCGCACTGCTGTCGTCGGCCGGTCGCCGCGGACAGATCCAGGAGCTGCTGCTCCCGACCCTGCTCGAATGGCTCAGCAACACACCCGATCCCGACGCCGGCCTACTGAACTACCGCCGGCTCTGCGAGAGCCTCGCCGACCAGGACTGGTTCCTGCGGTTGCTGCGTGACGACGGTCTGGTCGCCGAGCGGCTGATGCACGTCCTGGGGGCATCGGCCTACGTCTCCGAGCTCCTCATGCGGTCACCCGAGGTGATCCGGCTCTACACCGACTCCGCGTCGGGGCCGAAGCTGTGCGAGGTGCCGATCGCCGATGTCGCCAACGGCCTGATCGCCTCGGCGGTCCGCCAGCCCGACGCGAAGCGCGCCATCGCCGTCGCCCGGTCGCATCGACGGGCCGAGCTCGTCCGGGTGGCGTCGGCCGACATCCTGGGCATGCTCGACACCCCGGCGGTCTGCGCGGCCCTGTCGGGTGTGTGGGCCGCGGTCCTCAACGCGGCCCTCAAGGTGGTCATCGCCGAATCGGCCGCCGCCCGTGGCACGTCCGCGCCGGCGCGCATGGCGGTCATCGGGATGGGGCGTCTCGGCGGTCAGGAACTCGGCTACGGCTCCGACGCCGACGTGTTGTTCGTGTGCGACCCGATCCGGCCCGAGGGGGTCGGGGACGACGAGGTGGACGAGGCCGCGGCGATGCGGTGGGCCAACACCATCGCCGACCGTGTGCGCACCCTGCTCAACACCCCCAGCGCCGACCCGCCGCTCGAGATCGACACCGGTCTGCGGCCGGAGGGACGCAACGGTCCCGTGGTCCGGACGTTGGCGGCGTACCGCGCCTACTACACGCAGTGGGCGCAGCCCTGGGAGATCCAGGCGCTGCTGCGCGCCCATCAGGTCGCCGGCGACGAGGACCTCGGCGTCGCCTTCCTGCACATGGCCGACCGCATCCGGTATCCCGACGGCGGTGTCTCGGCGGACGCGGTGCGTGAGATCCGTCGGATCAAGGCGCGTGTCGACGCCGAGCGGCTGCCGCGCGGGGCCGATCCGGCGACGCACACCAAACTCGGCCGCGGCGGCCTCGCCGACGTGGAGTGGTCCGTGCAGCTGCTTCAGCTCCGTCACGGTCACCGACTGTCGTCACTGCACAACACCTCGACCCTGCAGTGCCTCGACGCGATCGGATCGGCCGAGATCCTCTCCGAGACCGATGTCGGGCTGCTCAAGGAGGCGTGGTTGACCGCGACCAAGGCCCGTAACGCCCTGGTGTTGGTGCGCGGCAAGGCGATCGACCAACTGCCCGGGCCGGGACAGCAGCTGCGCGCCGTCGCGTTCGCCGCGGGATGGCCGGAGGACCAGGCCTCGGAGTTCCTCGACAACTACCTGCGCGTCACCCGCCGTGCGAAGGCCGTCGTCCTCAAGGTCTTCGGTGCCTGATCCGGCGTCGGTGTGCCCGTGGTGAGAACCTCCACGCGCGAACGGGGTCCGCTGGCTCGCACCGCGACCGTCGTCGCGGTGCTCGTCGGCTGGGCGCTGGCCGCGACCGTGGTGATGGCACTGTGGCTGCACTGGTATCCGGGACGGGGTCGTGTCTCGACGGCCCTCGCGTCGGCGGTCCCGTGGCTGGTGCTCGCGGCGGTCCCCGCCGTTCTCCTGCTGGGGTTGACGCGCCGATGGATCTCGGTGGCACTCACCGCGATCCTCGGGATCGCCGGGCTCACCACGCAGTTGCCGCTGCTCGTCGCCTCGACCGCGCCCGCGGGTCGCGAGGTCGTCGTGGTGCAGTCGAACATCAAGCTCGGAGCCGGCGACGTGGACCAGGTCGTCGACATCGTGACGCGCGAACGTGCCGACCTGCTCACCATCGAGGAACTGACACCGCAGGCGCTCACGCGACTGCAGGCCACCGATCTGCGAACGACGCTGCCCTACCTCTACGCGGTGCCCGGAACCGGCGGGGTGGGCACGGCCATCGCGAGCCGATACCCGTTGCGCGACACCGTCGCCCTCGACGGCTATGCCCTGAACAACCTGCGGGCGGTCGTGGATCTGCCCGGCGCGCCGGCGACGACCGTGTTCGCGGTGCACCCGATCCCGCCGTACCCCTATGAACCCGATCGATGGGTGCGGGAGATGCGCACCCTGCGTGAGACCGTCCACGCCACCCGCGGAGACCACGTCATCGTCAGCGGCGATCTGAACTCCACCTGGGATCACCAGCAGTTCCGGGCGCTGGCCGACAACGGATTCCACGACGCGACCGACCAGGCCGGGGCGCGCTGGGCGATGACCTACCCGGCCGACCGTTGGTTCCCTCCGGTGATCGCCATCGATCACGTTGTGTCGCACGGTTTCACCGCGCGGTCACTGCGCACCGTCTCGGTGTCGGGGTCGGATCACCGGGCGTTGGTGGTGCGGCTGGCGGTGAACTGACCGCCGCGTCAGTCCGTGGTCTGGGCGCGCGCCAGGGCGGCGACCGCCTGGGCCAGTGTCTCGACCGACTCCGCGAGCAATGCGTGCCCGCGATCGTCGTCGAGGTGGGACTTCGCGATCGCGGCGATCCCCGCCGCGGTGTCGGCACGTTCTGCTGCCTGCTCAAAGCTCACGATCGCTCACCTTTTCCCTGTCGTCACGCGGGTGGGTCGCCGACGCGACCCCTCTGCGACGACCCTACTGACACGGCCCCGGTTCGCGGGTCGGGTCGGTGCGAGGTCGTCGGCGTCAGGCGGCGAGGAACCGTTCGATGCGGATGTCGTCGATCGGGTAGCCGGCGTCGAGCAACCACTCGCCGAGGGTGTCGACGTACTCGGTCGAGCCGCACAGGTAGAGCAGCGGACGGGATGCGACGGGCAGGATCGCCGCCGCGAACTCCTCCCGGGTGATCCGGCCGGCCGGTCGGGGGCCGGAACCGGCGGTGCGGGTGAAGAACCAGTCGACGCGGAGTCGATCGGCGGCGGCGAGGGCGGCGAACTCGTCGCGGAAGAACACCTGCTCGGGGGAGCGCGCGGAGTACAGCAGCCGCATCGTCGCCTCCGGGCGACTGGTCTCGCGCAGCCGGATCATCGCCATCAGCGGGGTGATGCCCGAACCGCCCGCCACGAGCTGTACGGGCCGCGTGGGGTCGGTGTCGGCGCCTCTGCCGGTGTCACTGTCGGCGCCCGCGCCGTTGTCCTTGTCGGCGCCCGCGCCGGTGTCGAGCGGGGGCCAGACGAACTGCATGCCGATGGGGCCGGCGATCTCGACCTGCTCACCGATCTCGAGGTCATGGACGAGGAACGGCGACACCTCGCCGTCGTCGAGTTCCTCGACCCCGACCGCCACGGTGTCACCTTCTCGGATATCGGACAGCGAATACGACCGCGACGTCGAATAGCCGTCCGGAGCGGTGAGTTTGATGTCGATGTGCTGTCCGGCGCGAGCGCCGGGGAACCCGGGGATGTGCAGCCAGATCGACCGGGCGGTGTCGGTCTCGCGTACCGCCGCGACGACGGTCGCGACCTGCCACGTGGTCATCGCACCGGTCCCTCACGCATAGCGCTGCTCACGCCAGGGGTCGCCGTACATGTTGTAGCCGTTGGCCTCCCAGAAACCTGGTTCGTCGGCCGCCATCAGGTGCAGCTCGTGGATCCACTTCGCGCTCTTCCAGAAGTACAGGTGTGGCACCACGAGTCGAGCCGGCCCGCCGTGTTCGGGGGCCAGCGGCTTCCCGTCGAAGGTGTGGGCGATCATCGCCTTGCCGTCGACGAGGTCGGCGAGCGGCATGTTGGTGGTGTAGCCGCCGTAGCAGCTCGCCATCACGTGCGTGCCCGCCTCACGCAGGCCGGCGGCGTCGAGCACGGTGTCGATCGACACCCCCTTCCAGGTGGTGCCGAGTTTGGACCAGCGTGTGACGCAGTGGATGTCGACGGTGATCTCCTGCTGCGGCAGGGCCGTGAACTCCGACCACGTCCACCGGTGGCCCGCGCCGTCCGGTCCGGTCACCGTCAACGCCCAGCGTTCGGTCCGCACCACCGGCGTCGCGGCCAGCGACATCACCGGGAAATCGGTGGTGAGGTACTGACCGGGCGGCAACTGCGGTCCGGGACGCTCCTTGCGACGGAAGCGCGGATTGATGACGGCCATGGGGACATTATCGACGCACATCGGCCCCACAGACGACTCCACCCGCCCTGCACGTGGACAGGACGGGTGGAGGGGTCAAGCGACTGCTCGTGACTCAGCAGTCCGTTGCCGGAGGCAACTCAGCAGTCGTAGTACAGGGAGAACTCGTACGGGTGGGGACGGATCTGGACGGGCATGATCTCGTTCTCACGCTTGAGGTTGATCCAGGTCTCGATCAGATCCTCGGTGAACACGCCACCGGCGGTGAGGTAGTCGTGATCCTCCTCGAGGCGGTCGATGACCGCGGCGAGCGACGTCGGGGCCTGCGGGATGCCCTTGGCCTCCTCCGGCGGGAGCTCGTAGAGGTCCTTGTCGACCGGCTCGTGCGGCTCGATCTTGTTCTTGATGCCGTCGAGGCCGGCCATCATCATGGCCGCGAACGCGAGGTACGGGTTGCCCGAGCTGTCGGGGCAGCGGAACTCGAGGCGCTTGGCCTTGGGGTTGTTGCCCGTGATCGGGATACGGACGCAGGCGCTGCGGTTGCGCTGGCTGTAGACCAGGTTGATGGGGGCCTCGTAGCCGGGGACCAGGCGCTTGTAGGAGTTCACCGTGGGGTTGGTGAACGCCAGCAGCGACGGCGCGTGGTGCAGGATGCCGCCGATGTAGTGACGCGCCAGGTCCGACAGGCCCGCGTAGCCGGCCTCGTCGTGGAACAGCGGCTTGCCGTCCTTCCACAGCGACTGGTGGGCGTGCATGCCCGAGCCGTTGTCGCCGAAGAGGGGCTTGGGCATGAAGGTGACCGACTTGCCGTTGGCCCACGCGGTGTTCTTGCAGATGTACTTGAACAGCATCACGTCGTCGGCGGCGTGCAGCAGGGTGTTGAACTTGTAGTTGATCTCGGTCTGCCCGCCGGTGCCGACCTCGTGGTGGCCGCGCTCGAGGGTGAACCCCGAGTTGGTCAGGTTGGTCGAGATCTCGTCACGCAGGTCGACGTAGTGGTCATAGGGCGCGACGGGGAAGTATCCGCCCTTGGGACGGACCTTGTAGCCCAGGTTCGGGGTGCCGTCGGGATCGACGGGTGATCCGGCGTTCCACCAACCCGACGACGACTCGACCTCGTAGTGGGTCGAGTTGATGTCGGAGCTGAACGACACGGAGTCGAAGATGTAGAACTCGGCCTCGGCGCCGAAGAAGCAGGTGTCGGCGATGCCGGTGCTCGCGAGGTAGTCCTGCGCCTTGCGGGCGACGTTGCGCGGGTCGCGGCTGTAGGCCTCGCGCGTGAACGGGTCGTGGACGAAGAAGCTGAGGTTCATCGTCTTGGCCTTGCGGAACGGATCGATCCGCGCGGTCGCCGGGTCGGGCAGGAGCATCATGTCCGACTCGTCGATGGACTGGAAGCCGCGAACCGACGAACCGTCGAACGCGAGACCGTCTTCGAACACGCTCTCGTCGAAGGCCGAGGCCGGGATCGAGAAGTGCTGCATCACTCCCGGGAGGTCACAGAAGCGGATGTCGACGTACTCGACGCCCTCGCTCTTGATGCCTTCGAGAAGTTCTTCCTGTGTGTTGTACACCTGTCGGTGACTCCTTCATGCTGTCGACCGCTGTGGTCACAGACGGTCGGTTACGGGGTGTTGCGCACCCCATACACTAGCCGCCGCGTCTGCGCTGATCGGCGGCCTATGATGCATTCATGGGTCGTACAACTGGTTCGTGGCTGTCGGGTCCGCAGGCAGGCCTGGACAACACCGACGTCGGGGCATATCGCGGCGAGACCCTGGGGCTGCCGGAATCCGGTCCCGGTTCGCTCGTGTCGTCGTGGCAGCGCGTGCTCGGGCTCTTCGTCGACTGGGTGATGTGTTACGGCGTCTCGCTGCTGTTCGTGGGGTTCCTGTCGCCGTCCCTGTCGACCGTGGTGCTCGCCGTCTGGTTCGTCGTCGGCGTCGTGACCGTCACCCTGTTCTCGTTCACCCCGGGGCAGTTCATCGTCGGGATGCGGGTCGCCCGCGTCGACGGCGGGGGATCGGTCGGCATCGTGCGCGCCGTCGCCCGTCAGCTCCTGATCGTGTTCATCGTGCCGCCGCTCGTGAACGACGCGATCGGTCGCGGCATGCACGATCGTGCGACCGGCACTGCTCTCGTCCGCGCCCGCTGACCCCGCGCCTCATGGAGGCGACGTGGGTCAGCGACGACGCATCGAGCGCTGGACGTTGCGCATCTTCGCGCCGGCCGGCATCGGGCCCTTGGGGATACCGGGACCACCCTGACGGCCGCCCAGGGCCGCGAGACGTGACTCGAGTGCGTCCATGCGCTTGCCGTTGATGTTCTTCGGGAGCTTGTTCAGATGCCGCTCGAGGCGCTTGAGGGGCACCTGGCCGTCGTCGTTGCCGACGATGACGTCGTAGATCGGGGTGTCGCCGACGACACGGGCGATCTTCTTCTTCTCCTGCGCCAACAGGCCTTTCACGCGCGACGGCGCGCCCTCGCCGACGAGGATCACGCCGGGTCGACCGATGACGCGGTGCACGGCGTCGAGGTGCGAGGTGCCGGTGACGGCCTGCTTCACACGCCACTGACCGCGCAGGTTGTCCAACGCCCACCCCGCGGCACCGGCCTGTCCCTCGGCCTTGGCGAACACGCTCTTCTGCACGCGACGTCCGAAGATGATGAACGCGATCAGCAGACCCAGCACCACGCCGAGCGGGATGAGGAAGAAGAGCGCACCGACGAGCAGACCGACGACGGTGAACACCGCGACGCTCGCGACGAGGCTGCCGATCATGAGCGGCAGCAGCAGCTTGTCGTCCTTGCGCTGCATCTGGAAGGCCTGCCAGAGCTGCTTGCGCCGGTCGCGCGACGCCTTCTTGCGGGCGGCCTTCGCAGCCGCCTTCGCCTCTTTGGTCGCCTGTGCCTTAGCCATGGGGTTCAGGATACTGGCGGCACGAACGCCGATCGCCGCGGGCGGTGAGGATCGGCCGCCGACGGCACCCGGGTCAGCGGGCGGCGAGGCGGGAGAGCACCGAGGTGGCCTCCTGCGAGGCGCCCGACTCGTCGGCCAGGTGGGCCATCGACTCGGGCAGTTCGCGGCCGTGGCGCCGCATCGCCTGCGCGTAGAGGCGTCCCGCGCGGTACGACGACCGCACCAACGGACCGGCCATCACTCCGGCGAACCCGAGTTCGGTGGCGAAGTCGGAGTGCTCGACGAACTCCTCGGGCTTGACCCACCGATCGACCGGGTGGTGACGCGGCGAGGGACGCAGGTACTGGGTGATCGTGATGATGTCGCAGCCGGCGTCGTGCAGGTCGGCGAGACCCTCGCGCACCTCGTCCGGTGTCTCTCCCATACCGAGGATCAGGTTCGACTTGGTGACCAGGCCCGCGTCGCGCGCAGCGGTGATCACGTCGAGGCTGCGCTGGTACCGGAAGGCGGGGCGGATGCGCTTGAAGATCCGCGGCACCGTCTCGACGTTGTGCGCCAACACCTCCGGCCGTGATCCGAACACCTCGGCCAGCTGATCGGGCTCGTTGTTGAAGTCGGGGATCAGCAGCTCGACACCGGTCGACGGGTTGAGGCGCTTGATCTCGCGGACGGTCTCGGCGTAGAGCCACGCCCCGCCGTCGGGCAGGTCGTCGCGGGCGACACCGGTGATCGTCGAGTACCGCAGACCCATGGCCTGCACGCTCTCCGCCACGCGGCGCGGTTCGTCGCGGTCGAGGTCATCGGGCTTGCCGGTGTCGATCTGGCAGAAGTCGCACCGACGGGTGCACTGTTCGCCGCCGATGAGGAATGTGGCCTCACGGTCTTCCCAGCACTCGTAGATGTTGGGGCAACCGGCTTCCTCGCACACGGTGTGCAGGCCCTCACGCTTGACGAGCTTCTTGAGCTCGGTGAACTCCGGGCCCATCGTCGCGCGGGTGCGGATCCACTCGGGCTTGCGTTCGATCGGGGTCTGCGCGTTGCGCACCTCGAGACGCAGGAGCTTACGGCCCGCCGGGGCCGTGGCGGCCGCATCGGTGGTGGCCGGGGCGGTGTTCGGGGAATGGTCCTGGTGAACAGTCACCGTGTCGATGCTACGCCGTGCCCGACCAGCGGCACCTCGGGCGCGGTGCCCGCCGCCGCGGCGCGCTCGGCGTCGGCGGCACCCACCGTGAGCGTGCCGTCGAGCGCTGCGGCGACCGCGTCGGCGACGGCCTCGCGGACCGAGTCGACCGGTACCGGATGACCGAGTTCCGCGGCGAGCGAGGTCACCCCGGCGTCGGGGATCCCGCACGGGACAATGGTCCCGAAGGCCGACAGATCGGGTTCGCAGTTCAACGCGAAACCGTGCAGTGCGACCCCACGGGCCACACGGATGCCGATCGCGCCGACCTTGCGTTCGGGACGCCCCGTCGTCGGATCGGCCGCGACCCATGCGCCGGATCGTCCCTCGACGCGTCCGGCGGTCACACCGAGCGATGCGCAGACCGCGATCATGGCCTCCTCGATACGGCGTACGTAGTCGACCACGTCGAGCGGCTCGGCGAGAGCGACGATGGGGTACCCCACCAGCTGTCCGGGTCCGTGCCAGGTGATCTTGCCGCCGCGGTCGACGTCGACGACCGGCGTACCGTCCGACGGCCTGTCCTCCGGCGCCGTCCGCTTGCCCGCGGTGTAGACCGGCGGGTGCTCGAGCAACACCAGCACATCGTGGTCGAGGACGCCGTCCGCGCGATCGGCCGCGAGGCGGTGCTGCTCGGCGAAGGCGTCGGCGTACTCGACGAGTCCCGACGACCGGACCTCGATCGGGGTGTCGACGCGACGGGCGCTCACCGCCGCCCGACCGCCGAGCGGCCGGTCAGGCATTGGCGTACTCCATCCCGTCGTCGATGGTGGGGTGGACGAACGTGAAGCCGTTGTCGCTGAGCACCTTCGGGACTGCGCGCTGGCCACCGAGCAGCATCTCGCGGGCGAGTTCACCGCCGGCGAGGCGCAGCAGCGGGGCCGGCACCGGCAGGACCGCCGGCCGGTGCACCGAACGACCGAAGGCGGCGGTGAACTCGGTGTTCGTGACCGGTTGCGGTGCGGTGAGGTTGACCGGTCCCGACAGGTCGTTGTCGAGGACGAACCGGACCGCGCGGACGTGGTCGACGAGGGTGATCCACGACATGTACTGGTGGCCCGCACCGAGCTTGCCGCCGAGCCCGAGCTTGAACAGCGGACGCAACTTGCCCAGCAGACCACCGGACGGCGAGAGCACCGGTGCGGTGCGGATGGCGACGACACGAGCGTTCGTGGCCAGTGCCGCGGTGCGCTCCCAGTCCTTGGCGAGCTCGGCGAGGAAACCGCTGCCCGCCGGGCTGTCCTCGGTCATCTCGGGGAAGGCGCCGCCGCCGCTCGCGAGGTCCTCGCCGGCGCCGTCCGACCCGAAGCCGTAGATGCCGGTGGCGCTGGAGCTGACGAACACCGGGACCCCGGTCGCGAGGATCGCGTCGGCGAGCACCTGCGTGGGCACCATGCGGCTGTCGCGGAGCTTCTGCTTGAACTCGCCCGACCACGGCCGGTTGCCGATGCCCACGCCGCAGAGGTTGACCACGGCGTCGACACCGTCGAGCGCATCCGGGGTCAACCCGAACGACTCCGGCGCCCAACCGATCTCGTCGGATGTCCGCGGCTCGTGACGCACCAGGCGCCGCACCTCGTGCCCGTCGGAACGGAGCGACGCGGTGAGTGCGGTACCGATCAGGCCGGACGAACCGGCGATCGCCACCCGCATCAGACTCCCAGGTCCGCCCCGAACGCCGCTTCTTCCAGACGATGCTTGACCGTGGTGAGGAAGCGACCGGCGTCGGCGCCGTCGATCAGCCGGTGGTCATAGGTCAACGGCAGGAACGACATCGATCGCACGGCGATCGACTCCGAACCGTCCTCGGCGGTGATCACGGTGGGCCGCTTGACGATGGCACCCGTACCGAGCATCGCCGCCTGCGGCGGGACCAGGATCGGGGTGTCGAACAGCGCGCCCTGGCTGCCGATGTTGGTGATGGTGAACGTGCCACCGGCCAACTCGTCGGGCTTGAGCTTGTTCTCCCGTGCCCGCGACGCGATATCGGCGATCGCGCGGGCGAGCCCGGCGATCGACAGGTCGTCGGCGTTGTGGATCACCGGCGAGAGCAGGCCCTGCTCGGTGTCGACGGCGATACCGAGGTTCACCGACCCGTGGTAGGTGATCTCCTTGGCGTCCTCGTCGATGCTGGCGTTGACGTTCGGGTGCGCCTTGAGTGCCTCCACCGTCGCCTTGGCGATGATGGGGAGGTAGGTCAGGTTGACGCCCTCCGAGGCCTTGAACGACGCCTTCGCCGCCGCGCGCAGGGCGACGACGCGGGTCAGGTCGACCTCGAAGACCTGCGTGAGCTGCGCGCTGGTCTGCAGCGACTCGCGGGTCTTCTTCGCCGTGATGAGACGGATGCGGTTGACCTTCTGGGTGGTCCCGCGCAGCTCGGCCAGCTCGGGACGCACACCCTTGGGTGCCGACTTCTGAGCCGGAGCCGCCGGAGCCGCCGGGGCCGAGGCCGCGGGAGCGGCCTTCTCTTCCTGGGCGGGAGCCTTGGCGGCCTCGGCCGCGGCCAGCACATCCTGCTTGCGGATGCGGCCACCGACACCGGTGCCCTTGATCGAGTCGAGGTCGACGTTGTTCTCGCCGGCCAGTTTGCGCACCAGCGGGGTCACGTACGGGGTCGACGAGGTGCCCTCGGACGAGGAGTCCGCTGCCTTCGCGTCGGGTTCGGGCTTCTCGCCGGTCTCCGACGTCGACGGCGGCGTCGCGGGCTCGCGCTTCGACTCCTCGGTCTTCGTGCTCGTCGTCTCGGGCTTCTTCTCCGCCCCGGGCTTCTTCTCGGGCTCGGGTTCCGGCTCCGGCTCCTTCTCGGGTTCGGGTTCGGGCTCGTCGGAACCCGACGATGCCGCGTCCGCCGACCCGATCACGGCGAGACGGCCACCGACCTCGACGACATCGTCCTCGTTCGCGACGATCTCGAGCAGAGTGCCCGCGACCGGCGACGGGATCTCGGTGTCGACCTTGTCGGTGGAGACCTCGAGGAGAGGCTCGTCCTCGGCGACCTCGTCGCCGACCGACTTCAGCCAGTTGGTGACGGTGCCCTCGGTGACCGACTCGCCGAGCTCGGGCATGGTGACGTCGGTGCCCTCGGAGCTGCCGCCGGACTTCGCGCCCGCGGTCGGCTTCTTCGCCGGTTCGTCGGCCTCGGCCGACGGCTCGGGCTCGTCGGCGGGGGAGTCGCCCTCGGCGTCGGTGGGTGCGGTTCCGCCGGCCTCGTCGGACGAGTCGTCGGAATCGGAGTCGTCGGAGCCGTCGGACGAACCGCTCGCCTCGTCGGCGTCACCGATCTCGGCGAGTGCGCCGCCGACCTCGACGACGTCGTCCTCCTGGGCCAGGATCTTCGTCAGCACACCGGAAGTGGGAGCGGGGATCTCGGTGTCGACCTTGTCGGTCGAGACCTCGAGCAACGGCTCGTCCTCGGTGACCTCGTCGCCCTCCTGCTTGAGCCACCGGGTGACTGTTCCCTCGGTGACGCTTTCACCCAGGGCGGGCATCTGGACGGAGAAGGCCATGATTGTCGACTCCTCGACTCGTGTTCCGGTGGTTCGGTCGCGAACCTGTTCGCAGCGGGTGTGGCGCACAGGCAGCAGGTCGGTGGAGGCGTGAACGCCTCCGTGTCGAAACCCTACCCGTAGGGTCGGCGTCCGCGGGGGCGGTGTGGACCACCGGCTTGTCGCCGCCGAGTGGGCACCTCGGAGCGGCGGCATCGGGCGTGTCGGGCGGGCTCAGCCGAGTGCGGCGATGTCCTCGATCACGCTGATCATCGTGCGCACCGGGACACCGGTACCGCCCTTGGGCGTGTAGCCCCACGGTCCGCCGGTGTTGAAGGCGGGACCGGCGACGTCGATGTGCGCCCACTCGACACCGTCGGCGACGAACTCCCGCAGGAAGATCCCGGCCGAGAGCATCCCGCCCCAGCGGTGGTTGGTGACGTTCGCCAGATCGGCCACGCGGGACTTGAGGTCCGCCGACAGCTCCTCGGGGAAGGGCATGGCCCAGCCGTTCTCGCCGATGCGGCGCGAGATCCCGGCGACGCGGTCGCGGAAGTCGTCGGTGCCCATGACGCCCGGGGTGCGGGTGCCCAGCGCGACCATCTGCGCGCCGGTGAGCGTGGCGGTGTCGATGAGGTAGTCGGGGTCGTCGGCGCAGGCGCGGACGATCGCGTCGGCGAGGATCAACCGTCCCTCGGCGTCGGTGTTGATGACCTCCACGGTGATCCCGCCGTACTGGGTGAGGACGTCGCCGGGACGCTGCGCGGTCGACGACGGCATGTTCTCGGCCATCGGGACCGTCGCGGTCACGTCGACGCCGACGCCCAGCTGCGCGGCGAGCACGACCGTGGCCACCACGGCTGCGGCGCCGCCCATGTCGGAGGTCATGTTCTCCATGCCCGCGGCGGGCTTGATGGAGATGCCGCCGGTGTCGAAGGTGACGCCCTTGCCCACGAGCGCGACCTTCTTCGCGTCGCTCGCACCGCTGCGGTAGGCCAGGCGCACGAGGCGCGGGAGGCGCGAACTGCCCTTGCCCACACCGACGATGCCGCCGTAGCCCTGCTCGATCAGAGCGGTGTCGTCGAGGATCTCGACCTCGAGTCCGGCCGATTCGCCGAGCGTGCGGGCGCGGTCGGCGAACTCCTCGGGGTAGAGGTGGCTCGGCGGGGTGTTGACGAAGTCGCGGGCCACGGCGACGGCGGTGGCGATCGACCGCGCTCGGTCGAGTTCGGCTGCGGGGTCACGGCGCGGGGCGTCACCGGTGCCGGCCAGCAACGACACCGAGGCGAGCGGGGCCTTGCTCGAGCGGGTCTTGTCCGAGCGGAACTCCTCGAATCGGTAGGCGCCGAGGAAGAACCCCTCGGCCGCGGCTCCGAGGTCGACCGTCGACAGGGTGGTCAGCGCCCGCTCGACGCCGGTGAGGCTGCGTGCGGCGACACCCGCGGCCCGGCGCACGGTGTCGGGGTCGTCGAGTGCGGATCGGGCACCCATGCCGACGGCGAGGATGCTGGCCGCACCGATCGACGCGGGCGCCACGATGCGGCTGACCTCGCCGGCCCCGGCCGAGGCGCCGACCGCGGTCAGCGATGCCGAGATCTCGGCGAGCCGGGCGTCGTCGAGGAGGCCGTCACCGATCACGGGCTCTGGGGGAGAGTCTCCGTCGGCGCCGCTCACGAGCCCGATGACGAGCACGTCGGCGGCGTCGCCGATCGAGGTCGCGATGGACAGATCGGGTCCGAGCTGTCGGTCCGGTGCGCTGCTCATACGGGCATCTCTTTCGTCGGCATCTCTCGTTCGCGGTGTTCGGCATCGAGCCTAGTGGGCGTGCGCGGCTGCGGCGGTGACGGCCGTGGGTGGGGGCAGATAGGTTGTCTGCCATGAGTGACGCACCCCTGCACGGACCGATCCACGCCGTCCACGAGCGGATCGGCGCCGCGTTCGCCGAGTTCGGCGGATGGCTGATGCCGGTGTCGTATTCCGGCACCGTGGCCGAGCACGCCGCGGTGCGCGAGGTCGTCGGCGTGTTCGACGTGAGCCACCTCGGCAAGGCGTCGGTGACCGGTCCGGGTGCCGCGGAGTTCGTGAACCGTTGTCTCACCAACGATCTGAGGAAGATCGAGCCGGGGCGGGCGCAGTACACCCTGTGTACCGACGAGTCCGGCGGTGTGATCGACGACCTCATCGCCTACTGGGTCTCCGACGACGAGGTGTTCCTCGTCCCCAACGCCGCGAACACCGCCGCTGTCGTGGCCGCGCTGGCCGCCGCCGCGCCCGCCGACATCTCCGTCCGCGACCGCCACCGTGAGTACGGCGTGCTCGCCGTGCAGGGTCCGCGCTCGACGGAGGTCCTGACCGCGATCGGACTGCCCACCGAGATGGGGTACATGTCCTACGTCGACGCCGAACTCGCGATCGGCGGACGTCCGCGCACGATCCGGGTGTGCCGGACCGGTTACACCGGCGAGCGCGGGTTCGAGCTCCTGCCGGCGTGGGACGACACCGCCGAGGTGTTCGAGGTGGTGCTCGCCGCGGTGACCGAGGCGGGCGGGCTGCCCGCGGGTCTGGGCGCGCGCGACACCCTGCGCACCGAGATGGGTTACCCGCTGCACGGACACGAACTGTCGCTCGAGATCAGTCCGCTGCAGGCGCGGTGTGGCTGGGCCGTCGGGTGGAAGAAGGACGAGTTCTTCGGCCGTGACGCACTTCTCGCCGAGAAGGAAGCGGGACCCTCGCGACGCCTGCGAGGTCTCAAGGCGATCGGCCGCGGCGTGCCGCGTGCGGACTGCGTGGTGCGCGACGCCGCCGGGACGGCGATCGGGCTGTGCACCTCGGGCACCTTCTCGCCGACGTTGAAGCAGGGCATCGCGCTCGCGCTGATCGACACCGCTCCCGGTGTCGCCGACGGTGACCGCGTGGTCGTCGACGTGCGCGGTCGCGACCTCGAATGCGAGGTCGTGGCACCGCCGTTCGTGGAGACCAGCACCAGCTGAGTCGTCACGCGCATGGTCGCGGGTGACGACGCCGACGCACAGGTGCCACGCGCTAGGATTGCCCGATGACCATGGAGTTCACCCGAACCGAGCACCCGCATCCGGTGTCGGAGGCACGCCGTGCCGAGATCCTGGCGGCGCCCGGCTTCGGCAACTACTTCACCGACAACATGGTGAGCGTCGATTTCGACGCCGACCGCGGCTGGCATTCGGCGCAGGTGCTGCCCTACGGCCCCATCGCCCTCGATCCGTCGGCGATGGTCCTGCACTACGCGCAGGAGATCTTCGAGGGTCTCAAGGCCTACCGGCAGCCCGACGGGTCGATCGCCTCGTTCCGGCCCGACGCCAACGCGCGGCGGCTCAACTCCTCGGCGCGGCGGCTGGCCATGCCCGAGCTGCCCGAAGAGGACTTCCTCGCCTCGCTGCGGGCCCTGCTCGACGCCGACAACGCCTGGGTCCCGGCGCCCGGCGGCGAGGATTCGCTGTACATCCGGCCGTTCATGTTCGCCACCGAGGCCGCGCTCGGCGTCCGCCCGTCGAAGACCTACCGCTACGTGGTGATCGCCTCACCGGCCGGCGCCTACTTCGCCCAGGGCGTGAAGCCCGTCAGCGTGTGGCTGTCGTCGGAATATGTGCGCGCCGCACCGGGCGGTATCGGTGACGCCAAGACGGGCGGTAACTACGCCGCATCGCTGCTCGCACAGGCGCAGGCCGCCGAGCACGGATGTGAGCAGGTGGTGTGGCTCGACGCCATCGAGCGCCGTTTCATCGAGGAGATGGGCGGGATGAACCTGTTCTTCGTCTTCGGATCGGGCGCCGATGCACGTCTGGTGACCCCCGAGCTGTCGGGATCGCTGCTCCCCGGTGTCACCCGTGACTCGCTGCTGTCGCTGTCGGTCGACGCGGGCATCTCGGTCGAGGAGCGCAAGGTCAGCAGCGAGGAACTGCGCAAGGGTGTGGCGTCGGGTGACATCACCGAGGTCTTCGCCTGCGGGACCGCCGCGGTCATCACCCCGGTCGGGCGCGTGAAGAGCGACACCGACGACTACCGCATCGGCGACGGCGGACCCGGCGAGGTCACCACCGCGCTGCGCGACACCCTCACCGGTATCCAGCGCGGCACGTTCGCCGACACCCACGGCTGGATGACCGAGCTCCACCGAGGCTGACCCCTCTCGCCGTGCTGCCCTCAGAGCAGCACGGCGACAAAGGCGACGGCGGTGCCGATCTCGACACCCGCGCCGAGCACGTCGCCGCTGACGCCGCCCAGCCTGCGGGCGCAGTGCGCCGACAGCAACCACGCGCCGACGCCGATCACGACCACCGTGACGACCCCGCGCCACCAACTGTCGACGTCGACCGCCACGGCACACGCCACGGCGAGCAGCGTCCACACGCCGATCGACCACCGCTGACTGTCGGCCACGAGTTCGCCGAAACCTCCTGTCGCGGCGGGTAGTCCGCGGCGACACGCGATGGGGACGGTCAGTCGACCCACGGCGACGGCAGCGGCGATCGCGTACCAGTGGTGGCCGTCGACCAGCGCGCCGAGGGCGCCGGCCTGCACCAGCAGCACCACGACGAGGGCGGCCGCACCGAACGGCCCGACGCCGCCGCTGCGCATGACCTCACGGGCACGTTCCGGCGGGCCGTAACACCCGAGGCCGTCGACGGTGTCGGCCAATCCGTCGATGTGCATTCCGCGCGTGAGCAGCCCCAGCACGGCGACCACGAGCGCCCCGGCCACGATCGGGGGCAACGCCGTCGGCGACAGCAGTGCCGCGACACCCGCGGCCACGCCTCCGAGCCCGACACCGACGAGCGGGCTCGCCGCGATGGCACCGGCCCCGGCCGCACGGTCGATCTCGGTGCGCGGCTGCGGCACCGGGAGCACGGTCAGCCACGACACCGCCAGCCACACCGAGCGCAGCGGGCCGGCGGTGGTCACCGTCGCCCGGTCGACGCCGCCTCGGCGGATCGCTCGCTCACCCCGGAGTCGCCGAACGTGGCCATCGAGGCGAGCGTGGCCACCGCGGCCTGCACGATCGGCACGGCGGTCAGCGCGCCGCTGCCCTCGCCGAGTCGCATGGAGAACTCGAGCACCGGCTCGAGCGCGAGGTGTTGCAGCGCAATCGAATGCGCCGGCTCGGCCGAGCGATGACCGGCGATCCACCACTGCGCCGCACCGGGCGCGAGATCCTCGGCGACGAGCGCGGCCGCGGTGACCACGAGGCCGTCGAGGACGACCGGTGTGCGGCGTTGGGCGGCCTGGGCGAGGAACCCCGCCATGGCCGTGAGATCGGCGCCGGCCACCGCCGCGAGCAGTGCGATGGGGGAGCGCGACACCGCGCGGGCCCGCCGCATGCCGTCGCGGATCGCCGCGGTCTTGCGGATCCAGCCGGCGTCGTCGATGCCGGTCCCGCGCCCGACCACCACCACGGGTTCGGTGTCGGTGATGGTGCCCACGAGCACCGCGGCCGGTGTGGTGTTGCCGATGCCGAGATCACCGGCGATGAGCAGGTCGGCGCCGGAATCGATGAGCTCGTCGGCGATCGCGCGACCGTTGGCGAGGGCGGCGTTGGTCTCCGCGGCGGTGAGGGTGTCGGTGGTGCGGAGGTCGCCGCAGCCGCGCCGCACCTTGAACCGGCGTACCGACTCGTCGGTGTCGGCATCGACACCGATGTCCTCCACGCGGACGGCCACCCCGGCCTGCCGCGCCAGCACGTTCACCGCGGCGCCACCGGAGAGGATGTTGGCGACCATCTGGCCGGTCACCTCGGGCGGGTACGCCGACACACCCGCGTGCGCGACACCGTGGTCGCCGGCGAACACCACGACCGTCGGGTGGGCGAAGGGCGCAGGCGGGCAGACACCCTGACACGCCGACGCCCAGATGGAGATCTCCTCGAGCCGACCCAGCGAACCCGCGGGCTTGGTCAGGATCATGTGTCGACCGCGGGCCTCGTCGCCGATGGTGTGATCCGGTGACGGCACGATGTCGAACTCGTCGGCGGCGTCGTGGTGATCACCCACCGTGCTCGGCGCGACGTCTGTGGCGTCTGACGACGCCACCGCAACGGGTGTCGCCGGCTCCGGGGTCGGCGCAGCAGCCACCGACGCCGGCTCCGGATCGATGGCACGCGACGGTGCCTCGGCGACCACCGACACGGTCTCGGGATCGTCGAGTTCTACGACCCGCCCGGCGACGAGCAGCACCACGCGATCGCACACGGCGGCGACAGCGGCGTTGACCGCGCCCAGTTCGTCCTGGAAGCGGCGTCCGGCCGGTGTCGGTGCCACGAGTGACAACCCGACCTCGGGACTGACCAGCACGACGTCGCCGGTCGACGCGGCGAGCGCCGAACACAGGTCGGCGGTGCGGGCCGACAGGTCGACGGACGGGTCGTCCCATCCGCCGATCTCGTCGAGGTAGGTGGTGACCCAGCTGCCGAGGTCGTCGACGAGGGTGGGCGTCGCCGGGTCCGACCGCAGGGCGTCGGCGACGTCGGCGGTCTCGACGGTCGTCCACGACGACGGACGTCGAACCCGGTGGGCGTCGATGCGCTGTGCCCAGTCCGGGTCGCCGGTGGCGGGGGTCGCGGCGGTGGCGAGGTAGCGGACGGCGTCGCCGCCCGCGGAGATGATCTGTTCGGCGTACGCCGACTTACCCGAGCGGATACCGCCCAGAACCAACGTGCGCACCGACGTCAGACCGCGTCGCCGGGCTTGACCTGGGGACGGGGTGCACGCATGAACCGCATCTGCATCGAGCGGCTGAACGAGTACCACCCGAGCTTGAAACCGCCGTCGGGGGTGTCCGGGAACCGTTCGCGCACACGGTTGTTGACGATGCGGCCGAGGATCACGCCGTCGACGGCGAGGAACAGGGCGAAGATCAGCATGATCAGCGTCGCGTACACCGCGATCGCGGGCAGGAACATGACCACGATGAGCAGGATCGCGAACGGCATGAACAGTCCCGCGAAGTTGCGGCGTGAGTCGACGACGTCGCGCGCGTACTTGCGGACGGGGCCCTTGTCGCGCGGCATGAGGTACTTCTCGTCGCCGTCCATCATCCGCTGACGCTGCTCGGCGCGAGCGGTGCGTCGGGTGTCGGACTGGGCCTTCTTCTCGGCGCGGCTCAGCTTCGGTCCGCCGACCGTCTTCTTGCGGGCGCGTGCCTCGGCCCGCGTCAGCGGTGCCGGGGCGACCGGCCCGCGGCGTCGACCCTCGGCTTCGCGACGGGTGGGCGTCGGTCGGCCCTTGCCCTCGGTCCGCTTGGGCGCGGTGGCGGACTTGGTCGCGGTGGTCGAACGGTCCGCCCCGTTGCCGTCGGCCCCACTTCCGGCGCCGTCGGTCTCGCGTCCGTCGCCGTTGCCGGCGTCTTCCTTGCTCCAGGGCAGCTTCACCCCGTCAGGATATTTGATCGCGGCGCCGGCGCCCCCATCCGGTGAGAACTGCATGCCCGCGACGGCGGTGTCCGCTCGGACTGCCGGGTGCGGCCCGCGTTCCTATACTTCGGCCATGCGGGCCCTGATCTCTCCGGATTCGTTCGGCGACACCCTCACGGCGGTGGCCGCCGCCGACGCGATCGCCGCCGGTTGGACGGTCGGCCGGCCCGGAGACGACGTGGTCCGCGCGCCGCTGTCCGACGGCGGTCCCGGTTTCGTCGACGTGCTCGCCACCAGGTTCGGTGAGGTGATCACCACCACCGTGCGCGGTCCCCTCGGCGATCCGGTCGATGCCCGGTGGCTGCTCCACGACGACGACGGGCGGGTCGCGGCCTACATCGAGTGCGCGCAGGCCTGCGGACTACACCAGGTCGGGCACCCCACCCCCGACACCGCGTGGGCGGCCACCACCCACGGGGTCGGCGAACTCGTCGTCGCCGCCCTGGCCCGGGGCGCGACCACCGTCGTCGTCGGCCTGGGTGGCAGCTCCACCACCGATGGCGGCGTGGGGATGCTCGAGGCGCTCGCCGCCGCGGCGGGAGCGACCGCCACCGACCTCGCGGCCGCCGCCGACCTCGTCACGCCGGTCGACCTGATCGTCGCGTCGGACGTGGAGAACCCGCTTCTCGGGGAATCGGGCGCGGCACAGGTCTTCGGACCGCAGAAGGGTGCCGACACCGACACCGTCGCGCGTCTCGAGGCCCGGATGAGGCAGGTGGACGAGCGACTGACCGCGGTGGCCGGGCGCGCGGTGTCCGACGAGCCGGGCGCGGGGGCGGCCGGGGGACTGGGGGCGGCGCTGCTCGCTCTCGGGGGCCGTCGGGTGTCGGGCGCGACCGTGATCGCCGAGGCCATCGGCTTCGAGTCGCTGGTCACGGCCGCCGATGTCCTCATCACCGGCGAGGGCCGGTTCGACAGCCAGACGTTGCGCGGCAAGGTCGTGGCCGCCGCCGCATCCGCCGCGGCAGCGCATGCGGTGCCGGTGATCGTGGTGGCCGGGCAGGTCACGCTGGCGCGCACGGCGATCACCGAGGCCGGGATCGCCGAGGCGCACGCGATCGTCGACATCGCCGATTCGACCGAGCACGCGATGGGTGAGGCGGGGCCGTTGCTCGAACGACTCGTGACAGACATCGCGCGCGGTTGGACGACGCCCCGCCCCGGCCCCGGCGGACCGCCGGAATAGCAGTCGTAGGGGTACCGTTGATGCCGAGGAGTACGACGACACCCGTGCGACATCGGCGTGGGGCGGCCAACCGCCCGTCATCTGCGTCGAATCGAGAACATCGCTCGCTCGTACACTGTCTGCACACCGAGGAGACCGCTATGACTGTCGACAACCAGGCCACCGCCGACACCACGACCACCACCGGTGGCGTCCGGCTGACCGACGCCGCCGCGAGCAAGGCCAAGGCATTGCTCGACCAGGAGGGTCGCGACGACCTGTCCCTGCGCATCGCCGTCCAGCCGGGCGGATGTGCC
The DNA here is from genome assembly GCF_001424365.1 of Williamsia sp. Leaf354. Taxonomy (NCBI): domain Bacteria; kingdom Bacillati; phylum Actinomycetota; class Actinomycetes; order Mycobacteriales; family Nocardiaceae; genus Williamsia; species Williamsia sp. Leaf354. The sequence continues at coordinate 202,886 of NZ_LMPL01000003.1, read as the reverse complement.
GGCCTGCGCTACCAGCTCTTCTTCGACGACCGCAGCCTCGACGGTGACGAGATCTCGGATTTCGGCGGCGTGAAGCTGGCCGTCGATCGCATGAGCTCGCCCTACGTGCAGGGCGCGTCCATCGACTTCGTCGACACCATCGAGAAGCAGGGCTTCACCATCGACAACCCGAACGCGACCGGCAGCTGCGCCTGCGGCGACTCGTTCAACTGACGCCGACGGCGGTGTGATCACCGCCACCACGACGTGTTCGCCCCTGTGGCCCGTACCGACTTCGGTGCGGGCCACAGGTATGTGTGACGGGCGCTGTAGCGTTGGGCCCGGGTTCGGCCACGAACCCCGGGGGCGTCGTGCGTGCTCGGGGGTGTGCCGATAAACGCAGACGAAAGGGTTTGACTGCCGTGGCCATCGCCATTTGCGGGTCGATCGCGACCGATCACCTGATGCGGTTCAAGGGAAAGTTCTCCGAGCAACTCCTCGAAGAGCACCTGCATCACATCTCACTGAGCTTCCTGGTGGAGGAACTGGTCATCCGCCGTGGCGGCGTGGCCGGCAACATCTCCTACGGCATGGGCGTCCTCGGTGCGTCACCGCTGCTCGTGGGCGCGGTCGGCAGTGACTTCGACGACTACCGGTCGTGGCTCGAGAGCAAGGGTGTCGACTGCAGCGGTGTCCGGGTGTCGCGCAACGCCCACACCGCGCGGTTCATGTGCACCACCGACGACGACATGGCCCAGCTGGCCAGCTTCTACGTCGGTGCGATGGCCGAGGCCCGGCAGATCTCGCTGTCGGACCTGTCCGACGAGGTCGGCAAGCCCGAACTGGTCCTGATCGGCGCCGACGATCCCGAGGCCATGGTCCGCCACAGCCAGGCGTGCCGCGATCTGGAGATCCCGTTCGCCGCGGACCCGTCGCAGCAGCTCGCGTTGCTCGACGGCGAGCAGATCCGGAAGCTCATCGCCGGCGCCACCTATCTGTTCACCAACGAGTACGAGTGGGGCCTGCTGCAGAAGAAGGCCGATCTGACCTCCGAGCAGGTCGCCGAGCAGGTGCAGACCCGCATCACCACCCTCGGCAAGGACGGCGCCGAGATCATCGAGCGCGACGGCACCCGCACCCACATCGCGGTGGTCCCCGAGACGAAGAAGGTCGACCCCACCGGAGTCGGCGACGGCTTCCGTGCCGGCTTCCTCGTCGGCAACGCCGCCGGGCTCAGCTTCGAGCGGTCGGCGCAGTTGGGGTCGCTCGTGGCCGTCCTGGTGCTGGAGACCGTCGCCCCGCAGGACTGGACCTGGGACCGCGACTCGGCGCTGAAGCGCATCGCCGACGCCTATGGCGAGGACGCGGCCACCGAGATCGGTGCCGTCGTCGCCTGACGCGTCACCTCACACGACAGACACGCCGCCCGGGCGGGGGATCGTTCCCAGGCCGGGCGGCGTCTGTCGTTGTGGGGCTACAGGGTGACCGGGTACTCGCGGTCGGCGATGGTCGGGGTGATGGAGCCCTCGACGAAGATGCCGTGCCACACCATGAAGACCAGGACCGTCCACAGCCGCCGGCTGTTGTCGACGGTGCCCGCGCGGTGCTCGTCGAGCATGGCCAGCACCGCGGCCTTGTCGAAGATCTCATCGGTCTGCGAGTGCGCGATGGTCTCGCGCGCCCAGTCGTGCAACTCGGTGCCGGCGAGCCAATGCCGCAGCGGCACGGGGAAACCCAGCTTCTTGCGATGCAGGACGTGGCCGGGGACGATCTGCTCGAGTGCGCGCCGTAGCGCGTATTTCGTGGTGCCGTGGGCCAGTTTCTGGTCGGTGGGCAGTCGCTGTGCGACCTCGAAGACCTCCGGGTCGAGGAACGGCACCCGCAGCTCCAGCGAGTTCGCCATCGTCATCTTGTCGGCCTTGACGAGGATGTCGCCCCGCAACCAGGTGAACAGGTCGATGTGCTGCATGCGCGCCACCGGATCCCAGCCGCGGGTCGTCGCGTAGAGATCGGCGGTGACGTCGGTGTGGGTCCATTCGGGGCGGTATCCCCGCAGCACCGCGCGCAGTCGGGCGTCGTCGAACGATCGGGCGTTGCCGTAGTAGCGCTCCTCGAGGGTCATCGACCCGCGATGGAGCAGGCTCTTGCCGCGGGTGCCCTCGGGGATGCGCGCCGACAGCCGTCCCGCCGCGGAACGCAGTCCGCCGGGGAGACGATCGAACGGCTTGAGCGACAACGGTTCCCGGTAGATGGTGTAGCCGCCGAACAGCTCGTCGGCCCCCTCGCCGGACAACACCACCTTGACGTGTTTGCGGGCCTCCTGGGCGACGAAGTACAACGGCACCAACGCCGGGTCGGCGACGGGATCGTCGAGGTACCAGACGATCTCGGGGATCGCCGACGCGAACTCGGCCGGACCCACCACCTTCACGATGTGCCGGGCGCCGATCGCCGCGGCCGACTCCGCGGCCACGTCGACCTCGGAGTAACCCTCGCGTTCGAATCCGGTGGTGAAGGTGATCAGGTCCGGGTTGTGGCGGATGGCCAGCGCGGCGATGGCGGTCGAATCGATGCCGCCGGAGAGGAAGGAGCCGACGGTGACGTCGGCGCGCATGTGCTTGGCGACCGAGTCTGAGAGCACCTCGGCGATCTCGTCGTAGCGACGCTGCTCGCCGCCCGAGGTGAACGGGCGGATGTCGAACTGTGGGGTGAAGTAGCGCTGGATCCGCGGCGCCGAGCCCGGCGTCAGCGTCGCGTGACATCCGGATTCGAGCCGCGTGATGTCGCGGTGCAGCGTCTCGGGCTCGGGGACGTACTGCAGGACCGTGTAGTGCTCGATCGCGCGGGGGTCGAGGTCGCGGTCGCCGCCGACGGAGTCCAGCAGCGCGAGGATGCTCTTCTTCTCGCTGCCGAAGGCGGTGCCGCCCGGGCCGGTCGCCATGAACAGCGGCTTGATGCCGAACGGGTCGCGGGCCAGGAAGAGGGTCCGGGTCTCGGTGTCCCAGATCGCGAACGCGAACATCCCCCGCAACCGGGCGACCGCGCCGGGGCCCCAGTAGTGGAACGCCGCGACCACGGCCTCGCCGTCACCCTCGGTGTGGAAGACCGCGCCCTCGTCGGCGGCGAGCTGCGCCCGCAGTTCGAGGTAGTTGTAGACCTCGCCGTTGTAGGTCAGCGCGTACCGGTCGGGCGACTCCGGCGGTCCCCACCGCAACGGCTGGTGCGAGTGCTCGATGTCGATGAACGCGAGCCGGTTGAACCCGAGGACGAGATCGTCGTCGCTCCACGTCCCGCCGGGCTCGTCGGGACCTCGGTGTCGCATGCAGTGCAGCGCCGTGGGGAACCCTTCGCGTAGGCGCCGGCCGGAGCCGTCGCTGGTCAGCAAGCCCACCAGGCCACACACGTGAGAACACTCCGATCGAGGTCGGGAATCGGTGCCGTCGGACCCGGGGATCCGACCCCGCGAGGGGTCGGGGACGGGTGCTCGGCGACCGCTCGGACGCCGTCGAGTATGCCGCACTCGGCAGGGGTGGCCATGCCCACCAAACCCCGATCACGAAAGTCGGCGACACTTGGTCTACGCTGCGTAGTACTGGATGCACCACGCCGAGAACGCCCACAGCGGACCGGCGCAGCGCATCTGCGCGAGTGGGTGTTCGACATGCGGGAAGGCGTGACAGTGACACACGGTGGACGGCCACGGCTGACGGCGACCGGTACAGGTCGTCGCAGGGTGAAGAGGGTCTACGCGTTGCTCCTCCTGGGAGTCGGCGCACTGCTGATGTCGGGGTGCAGCGCCTCGGAGGCGATGCGTTTCGGGTGGCCCGAAGGCGTCACGCCGGAGGCCGAGGACATGCGGCACCTGTGGACGTGGTCGGTGATCGCCGCCCTCGTGATGGGCATCATCGTCTGGGCGCTCACCTTCTGGACGATCTCGTTCCACCGCCGCAAGGGCACCGGCAAGCTCAGCGCCGACGAGGAGTTCCCGCGCCAGACGGCCTACAACGTGCCGCTGGAGCTCACCTACACCGCGATCCCGTTCGTGATCATCGCCGTGCTCTTCTACTTCACGATCATCGTGCAGAACAGCGTCGAGGCGAAGAAGTCCGATCCCAAGGTCGTCGTGGACATCACCGCCTTCCAGTGGAACTGGAAGTTCGGGTACCGCACGGTCGAGATGGGCAACGGGCAGAAGTACGAGGGCTTCCTGCGCAACGGCAGCCCCTACGAGGAGCAGCTGCCCCGCGAGAACAAAGAGGGCGAAGAGGTCCCGCTGCCCGCGAACGGTCGCGACGACGACATCCGCAACTACCTGAAGTTCGACCGCATCGAGACCGTCGGTACGTCCGACGAGATCCCGGTTCTGGTGCTCCCGGTGGGCGAGCGCATCGAGTTCGAGCAGGCCTCCGCCGACGTCATCCACTCCTTCTGGGTGCCCGAGTTCCTGTTCAAGCGCGACGTCATGCCGTTCCCGAAGCAGAACCACACCGACAACCGCTGGCAGGTCAGCTCCATCGACCGTCCCGGTGCGTTCGTCGGCCGGTGTGCGGAGATGTGCGGCACGTACCACTCGATGATGAACTTCGAGGTGCGTGCGGTCAGCAAGGAGAAGTTCGACACCTACATCTCCTACCGCGCGGCCAACCCGACGGCGACCAACGCCCAGGCGCTGCAGAACATCTGCGAGACCCCGGTCTCGATCACCACGCATCCGTTCGACACCCGTCGCAGCACTGACGGGACGACGACGCCGCAGACGAACGGCGATGCGAACAACACATCGATCCCCGGCTGCACGGTAGGAGCTCAGCAGTGAAAATCGAGGCTCGTCTCTTCGAGATCCTGACGATCTTCTTCTTCGGCGCGGCGATCCTCTACGGAGTCTGCACCGGCTTGTCGAGCAAGAACGTCGAGTGGGTCGGCATCACCGGCATGGTGATGACCGGCGGCCTGACGCTCATCATCGGCACCTACTTCCGCTTCGTGGCCCGTCGTGTCGACATCCGGCCCGAGGACTACGAGGAGGCCGAGATCGAGGACGGCACCGGCGAACTGGGCTTCTTCAGCCCCGGCAGCTGGTGGCCCATCGCGATCGCCCTCGGTGCGGCCCTACTGGCCGTCGCCATGGCCACGGTGAACTTCTGGCTCGCCGCCACCGCGGTCGTCGCGATCGTCATGGCTGTCGGCGGACTGGTCTTCGAGTACCACGTCGGCGCCGAGAAGCACTGATCACGATCATCACTCGTGCCGGCTGAGCCGCACGAACGCAACATCGACAGGGCAGGTGCCGCGACACCTGCCCTTCGTCGTGCCCACACCGCCGACCTCTCCGCGTCCGATCTCGCCGCGATCCGCGCGCTGATGACCGACGCTTTCGCCGGCGACTTCGACGATGACGATTGGGATCACGCACTGGGTGGGATGCACGTGATCGCGCAGGGAGCGTCCGGTGACGTCCTCGGACACGCCGCGGTGGTGCAACGACAGCTCGCCGTGGGGGACCGGGTCTGGCGAGTCGGCTACGTCGAGGCGGTGGCGGTGTCGTCCGCAGCGCAGCGCCAGGGACTCGGTGCAGCCCTCATGGCGGCCGTGGAGGACATCGTGGACGCCGCGTACGACATCGGCGCTCTCGCGGCCAGTGAGGCGGGCATGCGGCTCTATCGGTCGCGCGGCTGGGTGCCCTGGGAGGGGCCTCTGCGCGCCGTCGTGGCCGAGGGTGTCGTGGACACGCCGGACGACCAGGACTGTGTCCTCGTCTTCGGAGCGCCGATCCGGACGGGCACGATCGACCTCGGCGCCGTCCTGGTGGCCGACCGCCGCCGCGGCGACCCCTGGTGACCATCCGTCGATCGGGCAGATAGCGACGTCGATCGGGCAGTTATATGCGTCGATCGGGCAGGTAACGACGTCCATCGGGCAGGAAACGGCGTCCACCGGGCGGACGTCGCCGTCGAATGCACTGAGACGCGGGGATGTGCCCGCTCGACGTGAACAGCTGCCCGCTCGATGCATCTACCTGCCCGATCGATGCGAACAAGTGCACGGTCGGCGGGTGGGAAACGACAACGGCCGGTGAACCCCTCAGGGATTCACCGGCCGTCGCGGCGTGCGGAGTGGGGGAGTGGACCCCTACTTCTCGAGCATGTTCCCGCCGCGCGACTGGAGCTTGGCGAGTGCCTCGTGCTCCTGCCGATGGGCTTCGTGCTCGATCTCTGCGTTGCGCTTCTGCTCCTCGATCGGGTCGGCCACCATCAGCGAACCCGTACCGGGTGCGCCGGCGGACCCGAGCTTGTTCATCCGCTTGGGCAGCGCCGCACCCTCGTAGGGGAGCGGGATCGGGTGTCCGTGGCTGTCGACCGGGCCGAGGGGCTGGTGCACCTCGATGTACTCGCCCTGCGGCATCCGCTTGATGATGCCGGTCTCGATGCCGTGCTCGAGGACCGCGCGGTCACTGCGCTGCAGTGCCAGGGCCCAGCGGTATGCGATGAAGTACGCGAGCGGCGGCACGACGATCAGGCCGATACGACCCATCCACGTGGTCGCGTTGAGCGAGATGTGGAACTTCAGCGCGATGATGTCGTTCATGCACGACAGCGTCAGCACCACGTAGAACGCCAGGGCCATCGACCCGATCGCGGTGCGGACCGGGACGTCACGCGGACGCTGCAGCAGGTTGTGGTGAGCGTCGTCGCCGGTGAGGCGCTTCTCGATCCACGGGTAGGCGAACATCACGGTGAACACCACACCGATGATCGCCACCACCCAGAAGATGGCCGGGATCGTGTAGGTGTTGCCGAAGTAGATCTCCCACGCCGGCATCAGACGCGCCATGCCGTCGGTCCACATCATGTAGATGTCGGGCTGCGAACCGGCCGAGACGTGCGCCGGGTTGTACGGACCCAGCACCCAGATCGGGTTGATCTGGAAGACGCCCGCCATGATCGCGAGGATGCCGAAGGTGACGGCGAAGAACGCGCCGGACTTGACCGCGAAGACGGGGAGGATGCGGACACCGACCACGTTCTTCTCGGTGCGGCCGGGGCCGGGGAACTGGGTGTGCTTCTGGTACCAGACGAGCGCCAGGTGAGCGCCGATCAGCGCCAGGATGATGCCCGGGAACAGCAGCACGTGGAGGATGTAGAGCCTCGGGATGATGATCTCGCCGGGGAAGTCGCCACCGAACAGGGCCCAGTGGACCCACGTGCCGACCACCGGGATACCCATCACGATCCCCGACATCGCGGCGCGGACGCCGGTGCCCGAGAGCAGGTCGTCGGGGAGCGAGTAACCGAAGAAGCCCTCGAACATGGCCAGGATCAGCAGGAAGCAGCCGATGACCCAGTTCGCCTCACGCGGGCGACGGAACGCACCGGTGAAGAAGATGCGGGCCATGTGCACGATGATCGCCGCGGCGAACAGCAGTGCCGCCCAGTGGTGGATCTGACGGACGAACAGACCGCCGCGCACGTCGAACGAGATGTCGAGCGCGGTGGCGTAGGCCTTGCTCATCTCGACGCCGTTGAGCGGCTGGTAGGACCCGTTGTAGGTCACCTCCGCCATCGACGGGTCGAAGAACAGGGTCAGGTAGACACCCGAGATCAGCAGGATGACGAAGCTGTACAGGGCGATCTCTCCGAGGAGGAACGACCAGTGCGTCGGGAAGACCTTGTTGATCTGTCGCCGGACGCCGGCGGCGAGGTGGTAACGGGAGTCGACCTCGTTGGCCTGTGTGGCCGCGCGGTCAGCTATGACGCTCATGGCTTGTCCTTCCCCTGGCCCCGCTCCCAAAAGGCGGGTCCGACGGGCTCGATGTAGTCACCTGCTGCAACCATGTATCCCTGATTGTTCACCGTTATCGGGAGCTGCGCCAGTGCCCGCGCAGCGGGTCCGAAGATCGGCTTGCCGTACTCCAGTGCGTTGAACTGGCTCTGGTGGCACGGGCAGAGGATGCGGTTGGTCTGCTGCTCGTACAGCGACGTGGGGCATCCCAGGTGCGAACACACCTTTGTGTAGGCGAAATAGTCGCCGTAGTTGAAGCTCTCCTGCTCCTTGCGCTTGATCACCTTGGCGGTGTCGGTGGGGCGCAGGCGGATCAACATGACCGGGTTGCGGACCAGTCTCAGGCCCTTGTGCAACTTCTCACGTGACTCTTCGGTCTCACCGAAACCGTCGGACACGCGCCACGGGAAGACGGTCTCCATGGCGCCGGCGTCGAGATCCTCCGGGCGCACGAGGACGACCTGGTTCGGGTCGCCGGTGTCGCGGCGCAGGAACACGGTCTCGTTCGGCGACTTCGGATCGTTGTAGATCGGCGACCAACCGGTGTGCCAGAGATCGGAGTCCTTGCCCTTGGCCCACGGGTTCTTGACGATGCCGCCGAGAAGCGCGACGACGCCGGTCAGTGCGAACGCACCGACACCGAACGCGGCCGAGCCGATGATCAGCTTGCGCCGACCGATGGTGGATGTGCTGCCGGCGTTCGACAGCAGCGCGACGGTGGTCGCGCGGTCGACGTCGTTGGACCCGCCGTCGTGGCGGTCCTGGACCGAGATCTCCTCGGGGATGAACTTCTTCGTGTACTGCACCAGGCCGATGCCGATCGCGAGGATCGAGCCACCGAAGGTGATGCCCAGCAACGGTGTGTTGAGCGTGTACAGGAAGTAGTTCTTGCCACCCGGCAGCACGAAGTGCCAGTGGTTGAACAGGAAGATCACGAAGCACGCGACGGCGAGGATGCCCGACAGCGCGAACCAGATCGCCACCGAACGCTCGGCGCGCTTCTCGGCCTTGGTGCCGGGAACGGGGAACCGCTCACGGCGATGGATGATCTCCACGCCGTCGAGGTTGGTACCGAGCTTCACCAGGTCGTCGTTGCTCATCTTCTCGAGCTCGTCGCGGGTGAAGGTCGGCGGATGATCGGTGCCCTCCGCGTTCTGCGGGGTCATCTCCTCGTCCGGATCCCTCGGCTTCTGCTCGTCGCTCATGAACGCGATCCAATCCACATCGCCGATGCGACGACGGCGATGACGCCGACGACCCACATCGCCATTCCCTCCGACACCGGTCCGAAACCGCCGAGCGCGTAGCCACCCTGCGGGTTGGTCTCGCTGGCGTACTTCACGTAGCCGATGATGTCCTTCTTCTCGTCCTCCGTGAGCTGACGATCGGAGAACTTCGGCATGTTCTGCGGGCCGGTCAGCATCGCGGTGTAGATCTGCTGCTCGTTCGCCGGGTCGAGCGTGGGCGCGTACTTACCCGAGGACAGGGCTCCGCCGCGACCGGTGAAGTTGTGGCACGAGGCGCAGTTCAGGCGGAACAGCTCGCTGCCGCGCCCGATGTCGTTGCCGCGCAGTTCGCCCATGGCCTTGACCGGGTAGCCGTTCTCGACCTTCACGGTGCCGTCGGCGTTGTGCTCGTAGACGACCGACGGACCGCCGCCGACCGACTGGACGTAGGCGCCGAGCTGGTCGACCTGGGCCTCGGTGAACTTGGCCGGCTTGCGGGCGGCCTGGGCCTCACCGCGCACCGCGGGCATGCGGCCCGAGGACACCTGGAAGTAGACCGACGCGTCACCGACACCGACGAGCGAGGGCCCGCGGTCCTGGACGCCGTCGAGGTTGCGACCGTGGCAGGTGATGCACGAGGTCTCGTAGAGCTTCTTGCCGTCCTGGATCAGCGCGGCGTTGGTCTGCGCATCGGCGGTGGCGACCTGCGGGGTCGGGGTGATCGCCGTGGCGAGTCCACCGGCCACCATCAGGCCCGCGAGGAGGAGCAGGGCGCCGGTCGCACGACGACGGAGCTTGCGACGCGACTTGGCGCGCCGGGCATCGGTGCGCTGGGTGCCGGGGTTGCCGGCGCCGACCCCGTCGACCGAGTCGTCGGCCGTGGTGGGCGGGGGAGAAGAACTCATCTCTGCTCTCTCTGGTGGTTGCGGGCTGCGAGCGTGCGATCGTCGGCCGAGATGTCTCGGCGTCGGATCACCGGATGAAGTAGATGGTCGCGAAGAGGCCGATCCACACGATGTCGACGAAGTGCCAGTAGTACGACACGACGATCGCCGCGGTGGCCTGCGCCGGGGTGAACTTGCTGAGCTTGGTACGGATCAGCAGGAAGATGAACGCGACCAGACCGCCGATGACGTGCAGACCGTGGAAACCGGTGGCCATGTAGAAGACCGACCCGTAGGCGCTCGACGACAGCGTCGTGCCCTCGTGCACCAGGTGGTAGTACTCGTAGCCCTGACCGGCGACGAAGAACGCGCCCATGATGAAGGTGAGGATGTACCAGCGGCGGAGACCGAAGACGTCACCGCGCTCGGCGGCGAACACGCCCATCTGGCAGGTCACCGACGAGAGGATGAGGACCGCCGTGACAGGGATGGCCAGGAAGAGGTTCAGCTCCGTCGGTTCCGGGGGCCAGTTGCCACCCGAATTCGCTCGGGCGACGAAATACATCGCGAACAATCCCGCGAAGAACATGAGCTCACTGGACAGCCAGACGATGGTGCCCACGCTGACCATGTTGGGACGGTTCAGAGAGTGCACCCTCGAGGTGATGGCTGTGCCCGAGGTACCTGCAGCGCTAGTCACAGATTGAAGTATGACGGTTCGTAGTAACCGAACACCAGCTGGGTGGGAGAAAATGTCGCAAATGATCGAGGAGTGCTGCTCATGGCCCGTGACCTGAACGGACACCCGGTTGCGACCGGGGGTCTGCAACGCCTGTTCGGACGCCTGCGGGGTGGTTCGGCGGCGTCGTCGGAGCCGGTCCCGGGTGATCCCGATCTCGTCGTCGTCGCCGAGTGTTTCGACGACACCGCGGCGGCCTCGTCGGTGCTCGCGGACTCGGCGTGGCGCGAACCCGACCAGGCGGTGCTGAGACATCTCCTGCTGGTGCCGTCCGAACAGATCGACGCCGTGGCGCAGACCGCGGCGCAGGACGGTTACGAGGTCGTCGACGCCGACGGCATCGCCGGCCCGGAGGCGGGGCCCGGCATGGAGCGTGTCGCGTTGGCGCGTACGCAGCTCGTCGACGCGTTGCACTGTTCGCAGGAGCGTTCTCGGATGGCCGGCCTCGGCGCCCGCCACGACGGGACCGTGCTCGGTTGGCAGGTGTTGCAGCGCCCGGAGTCCTGACCGGTCGCCCAACCGGTGCGCGCGGGGCCCACGGGGAGGCGAATACGCTCACCGTCATGAATCCCCGTGGTGACCGCAGTACGGCCGCTCAGCCCGGTGTCGTGGAGACCGTCGCCGCGACCTGGCCGTCGGTTCTGGGTGCACTCGCCGACGGCGTCGACCTGTCGGCCGAGTGGGCGCGCTGGGCGATGAACGAGATCATGTCCGACAACGCGACCGCCGCCCAGATCGCCGCCTTCGGTGTGGCTCTGAAGATCAAGGGTCCGGTGGCCGAGGAACTCAACGCGCTCGCCGCGGAGATGCTCGCGCACTCGGTGCGGGTCGCGGTGGACTCCCCCGCGGTCGACATCGTCGGCACCGGTGGTGACCGGTCGAACACGGTCAACATCTCGACGATGGCGTCGATCGTGGTGGCCGCGACAGGGGTCTCGGTGGTCAAGCACGGCAACCGTTCCGCGTCGTCGCGCAGCGGTGGGGCCGATGTGTTGGAGAGCCTCGGTGTCGACATCACCCTGCGGGCGGCCGACGTCGCCCACAGCGTCGCGACGCTGGGGATCGGCTTCTGTTTCGCCCCGGTGTTCCACCCGGCGCTGCGGTTCGCCTCGGCCCCGCGCAAGGAGATCGGCATCCCGACGGTGTTCAACGTGTTGGGTCCGCTCACCAACCCCGCGCAGCCCTCGAGCGGGCTCGTGGGGTGTGCGTTCGCCGATCTGGCGCCGGTGGTCGCCGAGGCCTTCGCGCGGCGGGGGAACTCGGTCCTGGTGGTGCGGGGCGACGACGGTCTCGACGAACTGACCACGACGACGACCTCGACGGTGTGGGCGGCCTCGCGCGGCTCGGTGCAGGTGTCGACGTTCGACCCGACCCGCATCGGCGTGGCGCGCTGCGATCCGGCCGACCTGCGCGGTGGCGATGCCGAACACAACGCCGGGGTGGCCCGCGATCTGGTCGCAGGCGCCCCCGGCCCGGTTCGTGACGCGGTGCTGCTCAACGCCGCGGGGGCGATCGTCGCCCACGATCTCGCCGCCGAGGAGCGGTCCGACACCGTCGCACTCGGCGAGGGCGACCTCTACGGCCGCATCGAGTCCGCGATGACGCGGGCGGCCGGGGCGATCGACAGCGGGGCGGCGGCCGATCTGCTGACGCGGTGGGCGGCGTTCAGCTAGCTCGCCGCCCGCCGCCGACGGTCACTCGCCGATCGAGAACCCGGCGTCGACGTCGGAGCTGGAGAACGTCTTGAAGGCGATGTGGGTCGCGGTGTGGCGTACCCCGGGCAGCTTGTTGATGGTGCCGGTGACGACCGCAGCGATCTGCTCGTGGTCGCGGACCGCGACCGTCGCGATGAGGTCGACGTCGCCTGCGCAGGAGTAGACCTCGCGAACGCCCTCGACGTCGGCCACGGCCTGCGCGGTCTCGTCGATGGCGTGGACGTCGGCGGAGATGAGGACGATGGCCGTGATCATCGTCCGAGTCTATGGCGCGGAGGACCCCGAACGGCCGCGACAGCACGATCAGCCCGCCAGCGAGAGCAGTTCCCGCGATCGGGACCGCGCGACGCCCGCACGATCACGCCACTGCGACCACCGCGCCGTCGACCGCACCGGCATCACGAAACCATCGGTACTGCAGACGATCCGGGTACCCGGCGTCACGAGCCACGCGTGCACCAGCGCCGCCTCCTCGGATGCCGCGCCGCGCAGCGGTCCGGGGCCGGGTACCACCGTCTCGGCCGACGCCGCCAACGCCTCGGCGATCGCGACCGGTGGGGCCCCGCGCACGGCGACACCCGCCGCGGCGAGTCGGCCGTGGCGGATCACCGCGAGTTCCCAACCGCCCGCGCCGTCGGACCGCGCGGCGACCAGCTCGGCGATCGCGCACAGCGACGCCAGTCGCTGGCAGCGCTCGAGCGACGACAGAGTCGTCGACAGCTGGTCGCGCAGGCGGGCCGCGGTCTCGAACATCTCGGCGGCGGCGAGGACCTCGAGGCGGTCCAGCACCGACTCGAGCGGCGAGTCGTCGTCGCCGAGGAGGACCGCCCGGGCGCGGGCCGCAATCGGGGCGTAGTCCTCGGCGCTCACCGGTTCGGCACCGGCGCCGCGACACCCGCCGACCGGTCGTCGGCCGGCATCGGTCAGCCCGCAGGAGTGCCGACCCGACGCCCCGATCCGCCGTGTGCACGTCCGTAACCCGCACACGTCGGCCACGAGGTCGGCCAGGGCGGCGGCGTCGGAGCGCACCCGCACCGGACCCACCGACACCTCGCCGGGGCGGCGGCTCACCGTGAAGCGGGGGAAGGCCTCGTCGGTCAGCACCACCCACCAGCCTGCGTGCGGCGTCTTGGAACGGCGGTTGTAGGCGGGTGCGTGCGCGGCCAGCAGTCGCAGCTCCCGGACCCCGGCCTCGAGGCGGTGAGCGCACTCGACGTGGTCGACCCGGGTGGCGAGCGAGATCATCTCGTGCATCCGCGGCCGTGTCTCCGAGCCCGTGAAGTACTGCCGCGTGCGGCGGCGCAGGTCGGTGGCGGTGCCGACGTAGAGGACCTCACCGGAGGGTCCGCGGAAGAGGTAGACCCCGGGCCGTGCCGGGAGACCGTCGGTGATGGTGCGTTTCGCGCGCTGGGCGGTGGTGAGCCCCGGCAGGAACTCGACGAGTTCGCGATAGGTGTGCACGCCGAGGTTGCCCACCCGTTCGAACAGGGCGTGCATCACCTCGACGGTGGCGCGCGCGTCGTCGAGGGCGCGGTGCGTCGGGGTGGTGCCGACGGCGAACAGGCGGGCGAGGGCGGAGAGCTTCACCGTCGGCGCCTCGTCGCGCGGCAACACCCGTCGGGCGAGGGTGACGGTGCACAGCACGCGACGGAACCGCCACGGACGGCCCTGGGCCGCCGCGGCGGCGCGGAGGAAGCCGGTGTCGAAGCGGGCGTTGTGCGCCACGAGAACGCACCCGTCGGCGAACTCGAGGAATGCGGGCAACACCTCCTCGATCTGCGGGGCCCGATAGACCATCGCCTCGGTGATGCCGGTGAGGGCGACGATGTGCCGGGGGATGGCGCACCCCGGATCGATCAGCGTGGCGAACTCGCCGAGGATCTCCCCGCCGCGCACCTTGACCGCGCCGATCTCGGTGATGCGGTCGGCGCTCGCGCTGCCGCCGGTCGTCTCGAGGTCCACCACCACGAAGGTCGTCTCCCGTAGCGGGGTGTCGTTGCCGAGCTCGCCGATCTCGTCGAAGGCCAGCTGCACACCGCGGTCGTCGACGTCGGAGGCGGTCACGACGTCGTCGATTCGGCGGGGCCCATGTGATGAGGGTGACGCATGAGGCGAACGTTAGTTCGATACCCCGACAACGACGCCCGACCCCTGAGGGAGGTCGTGTTGTCGGAGGGGGTGTCTAGCGTCCCCGTCATACCGGCTGACACCGGTGAAAGACCGCGGATCGGACAGCTCGACGCCGTTGCATTCCGCCTGAACGCCCTCCCGGCACAAATGAGATGGAGATCACAATGCACATCGACTGCGCCACGTGCCCCGGCCGTCCCCGGTCCTGCGACGGCTGCATGATGACCGTGTTCGTCGGACTGCCCACTGCGGTGAACAGCACCGATGGTCTGCGCTCGGTGCCGCAGCCGGCTGCGCTCGACGTCGACGCGGTCCGCGACGCCGTCGAGGTCTTCATCGGACTGGGGCTCGTCGGCCCGTCGGCACGACGCGAACCGATCGTCACCGAAACGCGTGGTCAGGACTCGCAGCACCTCGCTGACGTGCGAGAACTGCGCGCCGGCTGACCTTTCACGCGGCAACGCGCCGAACTCGTGTTCCGGTGGACAGATCGACGTACGGTTTCGTAACCTTTCCGAGACCTTGCGGGGTGTCCCGCGACGCCAAGTCGCGGATCGCGAGGTCACCGCTCAATCGCCCTCTGGGGCGAATCGGGGAACCATCACTTCGGACGCAGTCCGATCGGGGTGAATCCTCCGTGTGTTCGAGTGGCCGGTCGGGATCAGATCTCGCACGTCCGCGCGTCGTCACGGGGGTAGGGCCAGTCTTCCGGCCCGAATCCGACAGCTAACCCGGTAGGCGGTCGAGGAAGATATGAGGAGAACTCGCTTCGTGGCGAAACATCGTTTGGAACAGCCCAGCACCGGTCTCAAGACGGCGCGAGGAGCAGTGATCGCAGGCTCGATCACCCTGGGCACCGTGGCGATGGGGGCAGGACCCGCGTTGGCCGCCCCGGTGACCGTCCCCGGCATCGGGACGTTCGAGATCCCCGGCATCACCGAGAACCAGATCCCACCGCAGTTCAAGGCCAAGCCGAAGCCGAACGGCCCCGAGTCGTCGCCCGATCTCTTCGGACGCAACGGCGCTCTCGGTCAGCGCGCCGCATCGGCCGCACTCACGCGCATCGGCTCGCCGTACGTCTACGGCGCCGCGGGCCCCCGGGCCTTCGACTGCTCCGGTCTCGTCTACTGGTCGTTCAAGCAGGCCGGCAAGACCATCCCGCGTGACAGCTACGGACAGCTCGGCGGCGGGCGCCCCGTGGCGGAGAGCGACCTGCGCCCCGGCGACGTGGTCATCTTCAACGGCGGCTCGCACGCCGGTCTCTACATCGGCAACGGCACCATCGTGCACTCGAGCACCGAAGGTGTTCCTGTGCAGAAGGCCAGCCTGAAGTCGATGGATTTCTACGCCGCTCGTCGCTACTGAGCGACATCCGGTCGTCGGGCGATCCGGCTGTCACCGAACACCCCTCGCGGGGGTTCGGCGACCCGTATCCTTCCCGGCGGACGGCGGGGGGCGCTGATCTCCTCCCGGTTGTGCGGACTGCCCCTCGGGTGACGTGAAACCGGGAACCGGTGTGGTGGAAGTGGTGAGTCGACGAATGCGTGTGGTGAGTGACAACGTGATGGCGCGTGCGATCTCGGTGGTCCAGATGATCCTCGTGCTCGCGGTCGCCCTGGTCCTCGCCGTCACCCTCGCGACACCGGCGGGCGCCGAGCCCGCACCCCGCTCGCCCGATCAACTGCTGACCCGCTACACCTCCCTCGGACGCGAGGCCGAGCAGTCGGCCGAGGCGATGCACCGCGCCGAGGAGCAGCTCGGCCAGCGACGTCGCGATGTCGCCGCCGCCGATGCCCGTGCCGCGAAGGCCACCGCCACCCTCGACGGACTCTCGTCCCGACTCGACGAACTCCAGAACCGCGTCGACGCGCTCGTGCGTGCCAGCTACCGCGGAGCGCGCGTCAACCGTCTCTACGCCGTACTCGTCTCCGATTCCCCGCAGTCTCTGCTCGACCAGATGTCCGGCCTCGAGATGGTGTCGCGGCAGACGTCGGCCGACCTGCGGGCCTACAAGAAGGCGAGCGCGTCGGCGACCGCGGCGCGCGCCGAGGCCGTCAGCGCTCGCGACTCCGCCGCCAAGGCACTCGCCGCCGTCGACAAGACCCGCGGCGACCTGCAGGCCAAACAGAGCGACCTGCAGTTGCAGATCGCCCAGGTCAAGGCCATTTACGAGTCGCTCACCGGCAAGCAACTCGCCGCTCTGCGCGGACCGAACATCGACTTCGATCCGTCGCTGATCCCCAAGGGCACCGCCGCAGCCGTCGTCGCGGTGCAGGCCGCACTCACCCGCATCGGCGACCCGTACGTGTGGGGCGCCACCGGTCCGACCCAGTTCGACTGCTCGGGACTGATGGTGTGGGCGTTCAAGCAGGCCGGGGAGACCTTGCCGCGCTCGAGCGAATCCCAGCTCTCGGGGGGAAAGCCGGTCGCCCGTGGTGATCTGCGGCCCGGCGACCTGATCATCTACTATCCGGATGCCACCCACGTCGGCATGTACGTCGGTGACGGGTACGTGGTGCATGCCTCGACCTTCGGTGTCCCGGTGAAGGTCGTACCGATCGACCAGGCCGGCCCGTACAACTCCGCCCGGCGCTACTGACGGTGACGCGCCGATGGGGTGCGGTGCCGATCGCGGTGGCACTGCTGGTCCTGGCCGCCTGCGGTGACGGGGGTGCCGACAGCGCCGCACCGACGTCGCAGACACAGAACGTCTTCGAACAACAGCGCACCGACGGTGTGCGGGCGACTCTGGCGAAGCTGAGCGCGGCGCAGAGAGCCGGCGACGCGACCGCGATCGGGGCACTGGTCGACGTGACCGCCGCCCCGGCGTTCCGCCAGACCCTCGTGGCCGAGGGCACCGCCATCCACGACGTGGGTCTCTCCACGCTCGACTACCGCATCGACCCGTCCAGCTCCGGCGGTCTGGGTGAACAACTCCTCCCCGAGGCGGTCCAGTCCCGACTCGACGACGCGGGAAGCTCCGACTCCTGGGTCGTCCCCACCGTGCTGCGGTACGCCCTGTCCGGTGTCGACGAACCGCCGGTCACCGTCACCGACCCGCTCGTGTTCGCGCGTTACGGCGACGACTGGAAGATCGTCGGCCAGGCGGGACCGCTGCTGGGGACCTCCGCCGCCCCTCCGCCGCAGTTCTTCGACTTCCCGGGCGTGGCCGCACGTCGCGTCGCGACCGGCGGCAAGCAGTCCGTGGTGCTCGACTTCCCGGGCAGCCGGGCGTTGGGGGCCCGCCTGCAGTCGGCGATGCCGGGAGCGGTCGCCGCGGTCTCGGCGTTCTGGGGGCCCGACTGGCCGCGTCGCACCGTCGTCGTCGCGACCGACTCCACCACGGCCTTCTCCGCCCTGTCGCGCAGTGCGCCGGCCGATGCGAGCGCTGCTGCGGCCGCGACCGTCTCGGCCTCCGACGACGCCGTGGGCGGATACACGGTGGGCCAGCAGGTGGTGTTCACCCCCGGCGCGATCACGGGTCTGCCCGGCCCCGCACTCGACGTGGTGCTGCGACACGAACTGACCCACGTCGCCGCCCGCACCTCGACCAAACCCACCGCCGCGACCTGGGTGACCGAGGGGGTCGCGGAGTACGTCGGACGTGCGGGCACCTTTCGGTCGATCAGCGACGCCGCGCCAGACCTGATGGCCGAGGTCGCGGCCGGATCGGTGCCGACGGGCCTGCCCGCCGACGACGCGTTCACGGTGTCCGGGGCCGGGGCGCCGGTCGCGTATCAGACCGCATGGTCGTTCGCGGCCTACGTGGCGCAGACCCACGGCGCCGCCGATTTGAAGAAGCTCTATCTGTCTCTCGCGGGCGGGCCCAGCACCCCCGCCCAACAGGCGCAGGCCATGACCGCCGCTCTCGGCGGTCCCGGCGCCGCGGTCATCTCCGGCTGGCAGCAGTGGCTGCGCGACGCCGCCCGACGGTGACGCGCGAGCGATCGATGAACCGAACCCTGCTGGTCACCAACGACTTCCCGCCGCGTGCCGGCGGAATCCAGTCGTATCTGCTGAACCTGGTGGAGCGGATGCCCGCGCGCGACATCGTCGTCTACGCGCCGCGCTGGCGGGACTGCGAGGCGTTCGATGCGGCACAACCGTTCACCGTGGTCCGCCACCGCACCAGCCTCATGCTCCCGACCCCCGCGGTCGCGCGACGGGCCCGCGCCCTCATCGCTGAACACGACATCCACACGGTCTGGTTCGGCGCGGCGGCACCGTTGGCGGTGCTCGCGCCCCATCTCCGCGCCGGTGGCGCACGGCGGATCGTGGCCAGCACACACGGCCACGAAGTGGGGTGGTCGATGCTCCCCGTGGCCCGCCAGGTGCTCGGCCACATCGGCTCCCACGCCGACGTGGTGACCTACGTCAGTCGCTACACCCGCAATCGTTTCGCCGCCGCCTTCGGCGCCGACGCCGCGCTCGAACACCTGCCCCCCGGGGTCGACAGTCGGCGTTTCGTGCCCGATCGCGCTGCGCGCGAACGCATCCGGGACCGTCACGATCTCGGTGACGCGCCGGTGGTGCTGTGTCTGTCACGACTGGTCCCGCGCAAGGGGCAGGACGTCCTGATCGACGCGCTCGCCGACATCCGGCGCAACGTTGCCGGCACCCGGCTGCTCATCGTCGGCGGCGGGCCGTATCGCGAGACGCTCGAACGCAGGGCCCGCGAGGCGGGAGTCGCCGAGCACGTGGTGTTCACCGGATCGGTGGCGTCGGAGGACGTACCGGCCTACCACGCGGCCGCCGACGTCTTCGCCATGCCGACACGGACCCGCGGGGGCGGACTCGACGTGGAGGGGCTCGGCATCGTGTTCCTCGAGGCCTCGGCGTGCGGTGTGCCGGTCGTCGCCGGCGATTCCGGCGGTGCACCCGAGACCGTGCGCGAGGGCGTGACCGGCACCGTGGTGGACGGCCGCGACGTCGCAGCCGTCGGGTTGGCGATCTGCGCGATCCTCTCCGATCGGCCGCACGCCGCCTCGATGGGCGCGGCGGGACGCGATGTCGTTGTGTCCGAATGGCAGTGGGATTCCATGGCCGCGCGACTGATGCAGCTGCTGTAGGACGATGGACCGCGAACCGATGCACGAGGTCGCGCAGACCGGTCGCGGACGGCCGCGCCGATGATGCACTCTGCGGTGTGTGCGCCGAGGTCGATGTGTGAAGCTAGTGCGGTGAGCAGCATCCAGGTGGCCGACGAGACGTTCGTCGCCGCGTCGCCACACGACGCCCCTCACGTCATCGCCGACCGGTCCCGCTGGCGTCGATGGTGGCCCGACCTGCACCTCACGGTGGTCGAGGACCGTGTGGAACAGGGGATGCGGTGGTCGATCTCCGGCGGTGCGAACGGCACCATGGAGGTCTGGCTCGAGGAGGTGCTCGACGGTTTCGTCCTGCACTACTTCATGCACGCCGAACCCGCCGAGACCGACGACGGTGTCGCCGAGCGTTCCGCGCGCCGCCGCGCTGCATGGCTGGCGTCGGCCAACCATCGTCGACGCGTCGCCGGACGCGCGATGTCCACCGAGGTGAAAGACCGCCTCGAAGCCGGACGAGCGGCCGGGGAACCGGCCGTGGGGAGAGGGTGAGTCGATGGCCGACCGCACCGAACAATCGATAGTCATCAACGCCGACGCCGAGGCGATCATGGCGGTCATCGCCGACTTCGCGCGTTACCCCGAATGGGTGTCGGCGGCCGACGAGGTCACCATCACCGACCCCGGCGACGGTCAGCGCGCCAAGCAGGTGCGCTTCCGCCTCGACGCGGGGGTCCTGCGCGACACCTACGAGTTGTCCTACACCTGGGCGCCCGCCGGCGACGCGGTCGAGTGGGATCTGATCAGCAGCGAACTCCAGACCGCCCAACAGGGTCGGTACTCCCTCGTCCAGCAGACCTCGGGCTCGACGAAGGTGACCTACGAGCTGATGGTCGACCTCGCGATACCGATCATCGGGGCTCTCAAGCGGCGCGCGGAGAAGGCGATCACCGATGTCGCGCTGAAGGAACTCAAGAAGCGAGTCGAGGGCTGATCGATCTGGCGCCGGTCCACCTCGTGCTGGGACCGGGGGGAGCGGGTGTGTCGACCATCGCCGCGGCGGCCGCAGTCGGGCCGGTGCGGGGAGGCTCCGACGGACGCGCTCTCCTGATCACCCTCGACCGGTTTCGTCAGGCGTCCCGTGTGTTCGGCGTGTATTCGACTCCGGGCGTTGCCGTTCCGATCTCACAGGGCGCGGCACTGCTCGAGATCGACACCCTCGCACTGTTGGGTGAGGCCTGGTCGGGTCTGCGGGCCCCGGTCTCCCTCGCCGGCGGCGCCGTCACCGAGGGCCTCGGCGACATCGACCCCGAGGAGTTGACAGGGCTGCCCGGTGTCGCCGAACTCCTGGCCTGGCGACGCATCCGCGACGAGGCCGTCTCCGGTCGGTGGTCGCGGATCGTGCTCGACTGCTCCGGCGAGATGGACGCGCTGGGTTTCCTCGGAATCCCGGCGATGGTCGCCGATTACGTGGAGCGTCTCTGGCCCCGCCACCGACGACTGGCCGGCGCGGCCGAGAATCCCCGACTCACCGGTGGCGCGGCCGTGATCGATGCACTGGTGGCCGACTGTCTCGACATCGTCGACCTCCTCGTCGACCCGACCTGCGTACACGCGCACGTGGTCGTCCCGACCGGAATCCACGGCACCGAGATGGCGCACCGTCACGTCGCCGTGCTCGACCTCATGGGCATCGTCACCACAGAGGTCGTCCGCAACCCCGGTGTCGCCTCCGCCGAATCGACGGCCGACATCGACACCACGCCGCCGCGCGACGGTGTTCACGTCGCCGGCGTCGCGGCACTCCCGACGCCGCCACGCACCGTTGCCGCCCTGCGCAAACTGGGTGTCGTGGTCTCCGACGCGCCGGGTCTCGCGGTGGGCAGTCGCGCGGCCGAGGTCGAACACCTCACCGGTACCGGGGTGACCGCGACCTATCGGCTCTCGTGGCGGCAACCGTTGCCCGATCCGCGATCGCTCGCCCTCGGCCGCAGCGGCGACGACCTGCTGGTCACGCTGAGCGGCGTCCGCCACCGCGTGTCGCTGCCGTCGGTCCTGCGCCGGTGCACGGTGACCGACGCCCGATGGGAGGATGGCATGCTGAACATCCGGTTCCAGCCCGATCCTGCGGTGTGGCCCCGGACCGGGCAGGGTGTCGACTGACATCCGCCGTCGTCGGGGCCAGTGGGACCGGCGAGGACGATGACCGATGAGATGACGCGTGTCCTGCCGACACGTGTCGGCGAGTACGCCAGGGAGATGGAATGGACGAATCGGCCCGCGGGGAGAGACCTCCCGACGCGGATCCGATGCGTGCACTCGTCCTCGCGATGCTCGATCGGATCGAACAGTTCGCGACCACCGCCATCAGCGATCGTGACGGAGGACCCGTCGCTCACGGGGAGCGGGCGTCGGCCGACCTCGGTCCGGCCATCCGACAGGCCGTCGACCAGATGATCGCCGAGATCGGTGACATCGTGAACCGCCTCATCGCCGCGGCCATCGCCGTGCTGGAGGCGATCTCGGCGGGCCTCACCGAGGCCGTCGGTGAACGCGCACAACGCACCGCCTCGACCCGACCGGCCCACACGACCGGGTTCGTGCCGATCACCGTCGAGGTCGAGACCGGGGAGCCGCAGTTGTGACCGGCGATCTGACCATCGGGATCGACATCGGCGGCACCAGCATCCGCGCCGCGGTGGTCGACGAACGCGGTCAGATCGTCGACACCGCACGCGCCCAGACACCCGCCACCGCGTGGGCGCTGGAGAAGTGTCTCGACCACATGGTCGACCGGCTGCGGTCGCGGTCCGAGGTGGTGGCGGTGGGCCTCGCGATCGCCGGCTTCCTCACCCCGGACCGCTCGGTGGTCCGCTTCGCGCCGCACCTGCCCTGGCGCGAGACCGCCGTCGCGGCCGAGATGTCTCGCCGCACAGGGCTTCCCGTGTCCTGCGAACACGACGCGAACGCCGCCGCCATCGCCGAACGCCGCTTCGGTGCCGCCGCGGGTGGCCACAACACCATCGTTCTCGCCATCGGTACCGGTATCGGGGTCGGGTTCCTCCTCGATGGGGAGATCTATCGTGGGAGCCACGGTGTGGCGCCCGAGCTCGGCCACCTGCAGGTCGTCGTCGACGGCCGTCCTTGCTCGTGCGGCAAACGCGGATGCTGGGAGAGATATTGCAGCGGAACGGCTCTCGTCGACAACGTCGTCGAGATCGTCGCCGACGGAAGGGTGCCCACGAGTGCCCTGGCGCGCGAGATCGCCGAGGACCCCGGTTCGCTGACGGGGCGACGGGTGGCTGCCGCCGCGCATGACGGCGACCCGGTGGCGGTGGCGGCGTTCGCCGACTTCGCCCGATGGCTCGGTCAGGGCATGGCGATGATCGCCGACATCTTCGATCCCGATCTCATCGTGCTGGCCGGCGGTGTCGGTGCGGCCGGTGGTCTCTTCCTCGACGAGGCGCGCGAACACTACGGCGCCATGGTGACCGGTAGCGGTCACCGACGACTGGCCCGCATCCGCAGCACCCAACTCGGCGAGGCCGCCGGGATGATCGGTGCCGCCGCTGTCGCCAGATCCGATCTTGCCGACGGTGTCCCCGTACTGCACGGGTGAGTAGAGTCGTCCGCAGTCGCGAGTGGTTGCGGATTCGGGGCACGTCGGGTCGATCGGAGTTGCTGGGGTATGTGGTACTGGCTGTTCAAGTACGTCCTGTTGGGGCCGGTCCTCAAGCTGGTCGGTCGACCCCGCGTCGAGGGTCTCGAGAACCTCCCGTCGCGCGGCCCGGCGATCCTCGCCAGCAATCATCTCGCCGTCGTCGACAGCTTCTACCTCCCGATGGCCGTCCCGCGGCGTATCTACTTCCTCGCCAAGAGCGAGTACTTCACCGGCACCGGCCTCAAGGGCGGCTTCCAGCGGTGGTTCTTCACCGCGGTCGGCCAGATCCCGATCGATCGCAGCGGCGCCGACGCCGCGGAGAACGCGCTGATCTCCGCGCGCCGCAAGCTCGAGTCCGGTGAGTTGATGGGCATGTACCCCGAGGGCACGCGCTCACCCGACGGACGGTTGTTCAAGGGCAAGACCGGTCTCGCTCGCATCGCCATGGAGACCGGCGTACCGGTGATCCCGGTCGCGATGATCAACACCGACAAGCTGAACCCGCCCGGCACCACCATCCCCCGGCGGGCGCAGATCACGGTGAAGATCGGTAAGCCACTGGACTTCTCGCGCTACGAGGGCATGAACGGCAACCGCTTCATCGAGCGTGCGGTCACCGACGAGATCATGTACGAGCTGATGCGCCTGAGCGGTCAGAAGTACGTCGACATCTATGCCGCCAGTCTGAAGAACGCCCCTGAGGGTGCCGCGCCGGCGATCCCGGGGGAGCGGTCGGAACCCGCCGCCTGACCCACGACGACGATCGTCACGAGGACCACGAGTCCCCACAGGCAGTACGCGTTGCCCGCGACCGCCTCGACCGCCGACCAGCGCGAGGAGTGGACGGGCAGGAACTGGAACGGTCCTGCCGCCATCACCACCGCGCCGACGCCGGCCAGCGCAGCGTACGAACGCCGCACCAGTCGGTCGTCGGTACGCGTCGCCACCACGGCCAACGCGATGATCGCCGGGACCGCCCACACCCAGTGATGCGCCCACGACGTGGGTGAGACCATCACCGCCCACACGGCGACCACCGACACCGCGAGTACCTCACCGCCGAGGCGGTCGCAGTGTCGCAGTGCCATGACGGCGAGCGCGGTCAACGCGACCACCGACAGAGCCCACACCACCTGCTCGGCCGGTCCGGACCAACCGAGCACCCGGATCCAGAATCCGTTGACACTCTGATTGATACCGCCGGACAGGTCGCCGATGCGATCGGTGTGGAAGACGGTGTGGCCCCAGTAACGCACCGAATCCACCGGCGCCCACACCAGTCCCAGCAGGGCCAGGCCGATGAACGTGCCGATCGCGCGGGACGTCGCCCGCCACTCGCGTCGCACGATCAGGAACAGCACGAACGCGAGCGGCGTCAGCTTGATCGCCGCCGCCACGCCGATCAACGTTCCACGCCACCGGGAATCGGTCGGCAGCACCAGCAGATCGACGGCGACGAGCATCATCAGCACGACGTTGACCTGTCCGAAGCCGAGTGTCATCCAGTAGGGGTTGGTCCACAGCGCAGCGGTAGCGACCGCGAGGGCGATCGTCCCGCGGCGGGTGGCGGGTCCGATCTCGAGTCGGGTGACGACGATGCGGGACACGACCACCGTCGCCGCGACGGTCGCGAGCGCGATCGCCGCGCCCGCGACCACCAGGGGCACCACGGTGAACGGCAGGAACGACAGGGCCGCGAACGGGGGATAGGTGAACGGCAGCCAGATCCCGTCGGTGGTGAACGGCATCGACCCCGCGGCGTACAACGATCCACCGTTACGCCACAGCTGTGCCCCGAGCCGGTACACGTCGATGTCGATGCGCGCGAAGTCGCCGAACGAATGGGTCAGCGGCATACCGACCACCCGGAGGAGTGCGGTCGCGGCGAACGCCACGACGACCACGGCCGTCACCGCGCGCGCCGCGATACGCCTAGGCTTTTCCGAATGCGCTTCTTCTACGACTCCGAGTTCATCGAAGACGGACGAACCATCGAGCTCGTCTCGATCGGTGTCGTCGCCGAGGACGGTCGGGAGTTCTACGCGGTCTCCTCGGAGTTCGATCCCGAGCGCGCCGGGGACTGGGTCAGGGCTCATGTGTTGCCACACTTGCCGTCGCCGTCGTCGAAGGTGTGGCGTAGCAGGCGACAGATACGTGACGATCTGTTGAACTTCTTGACCGCCTCAGGTGGCGACATCGAACTGTGGGCGTGGATCGGGGCCTACGACCACGTCGTGCTGTGTCAGCTCTGGGGATCGATGACGGCGCTGCCCCGGCCGATCCCGCGTTTCACCCGCGAGCTCCGCCAGCACTGGGAGGCGCTCGGGCGTCCGCCGCTGCCGCCGTCGCCCGCCGACGCCCACGACGCCCTCGTCGACGCGAGACACAATCTGGCCCGATGGAAGGCCATGAGCGAGCTCACCGCCTGACCTGCGCACGACCGCGGGAGGGGCCGCCGAGTGCGGGCACTAAGCTGGCCCGGTGGTGAACTGGACCGTAGACGTACCCCTCGACGAACTGCCCGAGCTGCCCCCGCTTCCCGGTGCTCTGGCCGATCGCTTCGCGGCGGCCCTCGAACGGCCCGCGCTCCAGCAGCCGAGCTGGCCCGAGGACAAGGCCCGAGCGATGCGCACCGTGCTCGAGAGCGTGCCGCCGATCTGTATGCCCGAGGAGGTGCACCGCCTCTCGGGCCAGCTGGCCCAGGTCGCGCGCGGTGAGGCGTTCCTGCTGCAGGGCGGCGACTGCGCCGAGACCTTCGTCGACAACACCGAACCGCACATCAAGGGCAACATCCGCACCCTGTTGCAGATGGCCGTGGTGCTCACCTACGGCGCGAGCATGCCGGTGGTGAAGGTCGCCCGCATCGCCGGGCAGTACGCGAAGCCCCGGTCGTCGAACACCGATGCCCTCGGTCTGCCGTCGTACCGCGGCGACATGGTCAACGGGTTCGTCGCCGACGAGGCGGTTCGCGCCCACGATCCGTCACGCCTGGTACGCGCATACGCCAACGCGAGCGCCGCCATGAACCTGGTGCGCGCCCTCACCGGTGCGGGCCTCGCCGATCTGCATCGCGTCCACGACTGGAACCGCGAGTTCGTGCGGACCTCGCCCGCCGGTGCCCGCTACGAGGCGCTGGCCTCCGAGATCGATCGGGCCCTGCGCTTCATGGACGCCTGCGAGGTGCGCGACTCGAATCTGGAGTCGGCCAACATCTTCGCCTCCCACGAGGCACTGGTGCTCGACTACGAGCGCGGCCTGCTGCGTCTGGCCGAGAACCCCGCCGACCCCGAGGGCGACCCGGTGCTGTTCGATCTGTCCGCCCACTTCCTGTGGATCGGTGAGCGGACCCGCCAGCTCGACGGGGCGCACATCGCGCTGGCGGAGCTGATCGCCAACCCGATCGGTGTGAAGATCGGCCCGACGACGACGCCCGAGCAGGCCGTCGAATACGTCGAGCGCCTCGACCCGCACCGCGTCGACGGTCGTCTGACGCTGGTGGCGCGGATGGGCAACGGCACCGTGCGCGACGTGCTGCCGCCGATCGTCGCGGCCGTCGAGGCGACCGGCCACAAGGTGATCTGGCAGTGCGATCCGATGCACGGCAACACCCACGAGGCGTCGACCGGGTTCAAGACACGGCACTTCGACCGGATCGTCGACGAGGTCCAGGGGTTCTTCGAGGTCCATCGAGCCCTGGGCTCACACCCCGGTGGCGTGCACATCGAGCTCACCGGCGAGGACGTCACCGAATGTCTCGGTGGCGCACAGGACATCTCCGACCTCGACCTGGCCGGCCGCTACGAGACCGCCTGCGACCCGCGACTCAACACCCAGCAGTCACTGGAGCTGGCGTTCCTCGTCGCGGAGATGCTGCGCGGCTGAGGCCGATCCGTCCGTCCACAACTCACACCGATGACGTTCGGCGCGTGGACTATCCACTCGCCGGGCCTCAGCGGTGCGATCTGTGTACGCGAGGCGCGCTCAGGCGAACTGCGTTCCGAGCCACCAGCCGCCGACGGCCATGGCGATCGCGAGGATCGCGATCACCACGGTGAGAAGCCGTGCCCGACGGCGTGCCCGCAGGCGGGCCTCGGCGAACTCCGCGGCGTGCGCGGCCAGGCGGGGACGTGCGCGGTCCTCGTCGTCGAACCGTGGACCGTCGAACCGAGGGTCGTCGCGCGGATCATCCCGGTCGTCGAAGCGTGTGCGCGAGGTCGGCGGCGGACCGACCGGGCCCGAGTCCATCATCCGGGTGTCGGTGCGCGGCACGGGTCCTCGGGGGGCCGGCGGGGCCACCGGGTCGCGGCCGTTGCGATAGGCGACCACGGTCTCGCGCTCGGCCGACCGTGTCGGGGCGGGAACGGTGAACGGCGGCAGGCGCAGGTCGTCGATGATCGACTCGAGGGCGTCGAGCATGTCGTCGCCGTCGGCGAAACGTGCCGCGGGATCGCGGGCGGTCGCCGTCAGCACGAGATCGTCGAACTCCCGCGGCACCCCGGCGATGACCCGGCTCGGCGGTCCGACGTCGCGGTGCAACCTCGCGTACGCCAGCGCGAGCGAGGTGTCGCCGGTGAACGGTGTTGTCCCGGTCAGCATCTCGTAGACGAGGATGCCCATCGAGTAGATGTCGCTGCGGGCGTCGGAATCGGCCGACTCCACCTGCTCGGGCGACAGATAGGCCGCCGTACCGAGGATCACGCTGTCGGAGGTGATGCCCGCCGCGGCGATCGCGCGCACCAGGCCGAAGTCGACGACCTTCACGTCCCCGCTGTCGGAGATCAACACGTTCTCGGGTTTGACGTCGCGGTGGACGAGACCGTGCGCGTGCGCCGCGCCCAGTCCGCCGAGCACCGGCACCGCCACGGCCGCGACCGCGTGCGGGGGCATGGGCCCGCGCTCGGTGAGCAACTCCCGCAGTGTCCCGCCCTCGACGAGTTCCATCACGAGGAAGGCGTATTCGCCGTCGACGCCCTGGTCGTAGACCGGCACCAGACCGGGATCCTTGAGACGGGCCACCGAGCGTGCCTCGAACTCGAACCGCGACAGGAACTGTGGATCGGCGCTGTACCGGGGATCCATCACCTTCACCGCGACCGGCCGGTCGAGGCGCAGATCCATCCCGAGGTAGACGCTCGACATGCCACCGCGCGCGATGAGCGCATCGATCCGGTAGCGGCGTTCGAGCCGCGCGCCCAGCAGGACGTCGCGAACGGCACTCACGTGCGCACGCCCATCTCTGCGGTGTCCATCCGATCAGCCTAGCGAGCCGCAGGTGTGTCACCCGTGCAGGCGTGGTGGTGCCGACGTCACGTTTCGGTAGGGTCTCCCGCGTGGCCTCCCTTCCGATGACCGTTGTCGACCTGCCCGACGGCGAGCCCCTGCTCGACATCTCCGGTGCGGCCGGGCGCCTCGGGCTCTCGGCGGGAAAGATCCGCACGATGGTCGCCGAGCACGAGTTGCTGGCGGTCAACGTCGAGGGCCAGCCGATGATCCCCGAGGTGTTCTTCGACGACGACGGCATCGCCAAGCACCTCACCGGACTCA
Organism: Williamsia sp. Leaf354; assembly: GCF_001424365.1. Classification (NCBI taxonomy): domain Bacteria; kingdom Bacillati; phylum Actinomycetota; class Actinomycetes; order Mycobacteriales; family Nocardiaceae; genus Williamsia; species Williamsia sp. Leaf354. The sequence goes on along the minus strand of NZ_LMPL01000003.1, from coordinate 174,187 downwards.
TCGCCGTGCTCTACGACGGTGGTTTCGACCGCGACGGGGTCATGCGGTGGCTGTTCACCGTCCACGACGATCTGGGCGAGTACCCGGCCCGCGCGCTGCACGGGCATTCCGCCCGCGAGATGATCCGGCGGGCCCAGGCACTCGGGTTCTGACCCGTATCGCACGCGACGCCGCGGCTGGGGCATCATCACGACCATGATCTCAGCGGTTCGGCGGGCGGTGCTGGCGCTCGGTGGTTCGGCGCTCATGGTGGTGACCGGGATGGTCGGGGTTCCGCCCACGGTGAGCGCACAGAGTCCACCTGCGACGCCGTCGGCCTGTCCGGCCGCGGTCGTGATGCCCGCGCGGGGCAGCGGTGACCCGGTCCTGGCGCCCCAGCGCTACGGGCGGGTCGTCTCCGACGGCTACGAGGGTCCGCTGTTCCACACCCTGCTGGCGGCGACCTACTCCGGGGCGCCCGCGGACATCGCCGGGGTGCCCGTGGTGACCACCGGTCCCGGCTACCAGGCGGTGTCGATCGAGAACGGCACGCGCAACCGGTCTTTCGGCGTGTCGATCGCCTCGGGGGTCTCGGCTCTCATCGACCGATACGACAGGGCGGCGGCCGCAGGCGGCCCCGGCTGCCGTCCGACGGCGGTCCTGCTCGGCTACTCCCAGGGCGCCGCAGTGGTGCGCACGGTCGCCCGGAGGTTGGCGCCGCGCGGCGTGGTCGGTGCGGTCATGCTGTTCGGTGACCCCCTGCAGATCCCCGGAGGAGACGGTGTCCACGGTGCCGGTTCGACGGGCACGGGAATCTGGCGCACCGACGCCACCGCCGCGGTCTCGGGTGTCGACAACATCGGCGCCGACTCCTACTACCGGCTTGCGCGCATCGCCCGGTGGTCGCTGTGCCACGGCGGTGACCCGGTGTGCGGCTTCGGTCCCGGAGCCGATCTCCTGGGGCAACAGCACGTGAACTATCTGCGCGACGGACTGCGGTACGTGCCGGCGGCGGGACGCCCCGCATCGCCGCGGACCGAGATGCAGGAGGCGGTCGCCGTACTGCGCGACTACCTGCGCAGCGCGTCGACCCGCTGACCTGCGTCAGCGTCGCGTGATCAGCGCCCCCAGGGCGCGGCGCGCCCGACGACGGTTCGGTACCACCACACGGTGGTCGAGGATCTGATGGTCGACGGCCTCGATGCGATCGAGGATGTCCCGATAGAGCTCGAACGCTGCGCGGATACCCGGTCGGCTGCGGGGATCGATCAGCGCGATGCCCGGCTCGGCGTCGCGGTAGCGGGCGCGCGTCACCGCGATGCAGTGTGCCAACGCGCGGCGCACCTCCGGTGGTGTGACACCGGTCCTGCGGGCCTCGAACAGCATCGCCTCGTCGACCCCGAACGACGCGAGTTCGTCGGTGGGGAGGTAGATCCGGTCCCGGTCGAGGTCCTCGCCGATGTCACGGATGAAGTTGGTGAGCTGGAACGCCTCGCCGAGCGCGATGGCGGGTTCGCGGGCCGCGTCGGGGTCGAGTGTGCCGATGATGGGCAGCATCTGCAGACCGATGACCGCGGCCGACCCCCACATGTACTCACCGATCTCGGCGAAGGTGCGATACCGCGACCGGAACAGTGCGCTCTGCGGGAGATCCATCCGCATCGAGGCCAGGAATGCGGTGAAGTACGACTCGGGGATGTCGAAACGGGCGATGGTGTCGGCCAAGGCCAGGACCACCTCGTCGACGTCGGAGAGGTCGTCGGTCGGATCGGGTCGCAGAGCGCGGGACAGCTGCGCGTCGATCGCGTCGACACCGCCGACCGGGTCGGGGTGGCCGGGTACGTCGACGATGTCGTCGACCATGCGGGCGAAGCCGTAGAGCGCGTAGACGCCTCGGCGGCGGTCTGCCGGGAGCAACCGCGTGCCGAGGTAGTAGGTCCGACCGTGTGTCGCGGTTGCCTCGAGTCCGCGAAGGTAACCGCGCTCGGTGCGCTCGGCGACGGTCATGACACTCCTGTCGATGGTGACCTCTGCCCGGTCCGGCGGTGCGGTCGTACGAGAATCCGTGATCGCGATGAATCCTTCCGCACCAGCGACCAGCCCGCGAATCCGGCGATCGCCGCCGCGACCAGGAGGTCGACCGGCTCGTAGAGCAGGATCGAGTCGTCGGGCTGGAACACGATCAGCAGGAGGGTGCATGCCGCGACGATCGCGGCGAGCGACCGTCGGCCGAGCAGTGCTGCGCCGGCGAAGACCAGCGCCCAGCTGTAATACCAGGGCAGCGTGGACGGTTCGAGTGCGAGCACCGCGACCATCGCGACCGCGATCCCCACGACCGCCGTCCGCTCGTCGTGGCGGAACCGCCACCACGTCGCGACCAGGATCACCGCGAGTGCGACGGCGCCGACGGTGCGCGCGACGGAGAGCACCGGGGGCAGGGGCAGCGCGGTGAACGGTGCCGCCACCAGCGTCACGAGGTGGGCGACGGCAGTGGGGATGGTGAGCCAGTTGACGATCCGGTCGGCGTAACCCAGGCCCGTCAACCACCCGAGACCGTGCCCGACGACCACGGTCGCGACGGCGAACACCGCCCCGGTGATCGCGACGATCGACGCCACGATCGCGACGACGTCGCGCGGGCGCACAGCGCGCTGCGAACGGATGTGCGCCAACCAGATCCAGAGCACGAACGGGACGGCGATGCCCGCGGTGATCTTGATCGACACCGCGACGGCCACCACCAGCAACCCGACGACGTGCCGTCGCGCGACGACCAGCGCGACCCCGGCGACCAGGAGCCCCGCCATCAGCATCTCGACATGCGGTCCGCCGACGAGATGGATGACGAGCATGGGGTTGAACACCGCGAGCCACAGTGCGATACGCGGATCGCGTCCGAGGCGGCGTGCGAGCGCGGGCACCGCCCAGATCGCGAGCAGCCACCCGGGCAGCATCACCAGACGCATCGCGAACACCCCGGCGACCGGGTTGTCGCCGGTGATCTCGGTGACCCCGCGGGCGATCTCGACGAAGAACGGGCCGTACGGCGCGGTGGTGGTCGCCCACACCTGCGCCATCGAGTCGAGCAGGGGTCCAGGGGAGGTGGCCGGTCCGTCGGTGTAGGGGTTCAATCCGTCCCGTAGCAGCGCGGCCTGGGCCAGGTAGGCGTACACGTCGCGGCTGTACACCGGGACCGCCAGCATCAACGGCAGGGCCCAGGCCGCGGCCCACCAGCGCAACCCCGGCACCTGCTCGTCGACCGCCCCGTCGTCGGTGGGGGCGCCGTCGGTGTCGGGTACGTGGGCGTCGGACCGGTGCGCCAGGAATGCCCGCCCCAGTCGGATCCAGGCCCACACCATGAGCGCCACGCCGGCCCAGAACAGCAGACCGGCAACCGATTTCCCGTGCCCGTAGGTGACCCACGCCATCGACACATCCTGCAGCCACGTGTTCGCGCGGGGGATGTCGCCGACCCCGTAGCTGCCCAGCGTGACGAGGATCGACCCCACGAGACCGAGCCGCAGGGACGCGACGATTGGTCGCCGCAGGCCGGCGGGGGGCGGCGTCGCGGCGGTCACCGCGTCGGCGGACACCGGGCTCACCCGGTGATGCGCTCGGCGGCGAGGCGACCCGACACCAGCACCGGCGGGATGCCGACGCCGGGGACGGTCGAGCTGCCCGCCAGCACCACGTTCACCGCGCCGGGCCACAGGTTGCGGGTGCGCAGCGGTCCCGTCTGCGACAGGGTGTGCGCCGCCGCGAACGGTGTGCCCGCCGACATCCCCGCCCGTGCCCACACGCCCGGGTCGTCGATGCGCATGATCTCCGCGTGCTCGGCGATGCCGCGGTAGCCGCGGCTCTCCAGGACCGAGAGGGTCTCGGCCACATAGGGTCCGGCCAGCGCGGCCCACGGCAGGTCGGCGCTGTCGAGGTTCGGGCACGGCGCCAACACGGTCACCGACTCCATGCCGTCGACGACGAAGTTGCCGGGATCGCTGATCGCGGGCCGGTTCATCAGCAGCGACGGGTCGGTCATCAGACGACCCGAGCGCGCGGTGAGTTCGCGGAAGGTCTCCGTCCACGCGTCGCCGAAGTCGATGGTGTGGTGACCGCCGGGCCAGACCGCGGTGAGGTCGGCGGGTACCCGCAGGTGCGCGACCACGGCGCTGGGGGAGTGCCGGATACGACGTCGCCGTGTCGGAGCCCCGGCGTGGGCCAGCAGTCGGTCGGTGACGGGGGTGTCGGTCGTCATCACCACCGCGTCACAGTCGATCTCACCGTTGTCGGTCACGACGGCCACCGCACGCGGTCCACCCGGTGCGGTGCGGTCGACACGGACCGACTGCACCGGGGTGTCGTACACGACGCTGCCGCCGGCCTCGGTGAGTGCATGCGCCATCACCGCACCGACACGCCCCATGCCGCCTCGCGGATAGGAGACTCCCATACCGATGTCCATGTGGGAGATGACGGCGTAGATGGCCGGGGCCTGCGACGGTGGGACGCCCGCGTAGAGCGCCTGGAAGGTGAACGCCCGCTGCAGTCGGCTGTCGGTGACGAACCGGTTGATCGCGGGGGTGAGTCGCCGCACGGCGCCGATGGTGACGAGATCCTTGACGCCGGTGCGCATCCGGCGTGTGGTCACGTAATCGAGGAGGCCGTCGGTGTTCTGGTCCATGAAGTCGTCGAACTCGACGTCGTAGAGCCGCTGCAGCCAGCTGCGCAGGCGGAGGTATCCCGACTCCTGCTCGGGACCGAACGTCTTGCCGATCGCGGTGGCGAGCTCGTCGGTGTCGCGCGGGACGGCGAAGTCAGTGCCGTCGGCGTAGCGCAGGTGATAGCTGGGGTCGAGCGGGATCAGGTCGAGCATGGCCCGCGCACTCGCGGCCGAGACACCGACGGCGGCCAGCGGTGCCTCGATGAGCGACGGCATCGTCAACACCGATGCGCCGGTGTCGAACAGCGAATCGCCGAGCTTCTCGGTGCGCACCCGTCCGCCCGGTGTGTGTTGGGCCTCCACCACGGTGACGCGCACGCCCTGACCGCGCAGATACAGCGCGGCCGACAGCCCGGACAGGCCCGCCCCCACCACGACGACGTGCTCGACGGGCCCGGTCACCCTACGGTCTCCGGTCACATGCGCCTCCCGGCGATAGCGGTGGCGTACGCCACCAATTCCTCACGCGCCGTTGCCTCGACAGGAGCCGAGGAGAGGATGTCGACCGATTCGTCGACGAGGCGTGTGATGTGGTCCTCGACGGCACGCACGGCGCCGACGTCGTGCAGGATGGCGCGCGCCCGGTCGAGTTCGCGCTCGTCGAGCGGACGCCCGACGAGGCCGCGGAGTTCGGCCGCGACGCGCGGGGCGTCGGCGTCGGCGTTCTGCAGGGCCAGGGCGAGCAGCGCGGTGCGTTTGCCCGCGACGAGGTCGTCGCCGGACGGCTTGCCCGTCCGCTCGGGGTCGCCGAACACGCCCAGCAGGTCGTCGCGGAGCTGGAAGGCGATACCCAGGCCGTCGCCCACCTGTCCCAACGTCGCGACCAGGTCGTCAGGGGCGTCGGCGGCGACGGCACCGAGCTGCAACGGTCGGGCCACGGTGTACCCGGCGGTCTTGAAACGCATCACGCGGAACGCGGCGTCGACCGATTCGTCGTCACCCGCCTCACCGACGACGTCGAGGATCTGTCCGGCGAGGACCTCGGTGCGCATCGCCGACCACACCGGACCGATCCGCGTGCGGATGCCGGGACCGAGATCTGCCGCGATGACGAGGTCGTCGGCCCAGCTCAAGGCCAGGTCACCCAGCAGGATCGCCGTCGACATGCCGAAGTGGTCGGCGTCGCCGGACCACGACCGGTGGCGATGGGTCGCGGTGACCGACCGGTGCACGGTCGGGTTGCCGCGCCGGGTGTCCGACAGGTCGATCACGTCGTCGTGGATCAGCGCGCACGCCTGGATCAGTTCGAGTGCCGCGCACAGATCGAGCGCGGCGACGGCGTCGGACGTGTCGAGAACGCCGCCGGCACACCGGTATCCCGACCACGCGAACACCGGGCGGACCCGCTTGCCCCCGCTCAGGGTGAACGTCGTGATCAGGTCGGTCAGGTCGGCGACCTCGGGCGCGATGGCCGCCGTCTGCTCGCGGCGAGTGGCGAAGACCCGACGCAGCCGGGCCTCGGCCGCGGCCGGTACGTCACGCAACGACACCGGCACCCGGTCGCCGTCGGTCGGGGTGACGGCGAGTTCGGCGCCCGGCGCACCGGTCACCGATCTCCCCCGCGGGTCTCACCGGTGCACACCATGACCTCGACATTACCGACCCGACGATCCGGCCACGTCGCAGGCGGGGACGCCCACCGTATGATCGCCACGTGACCTCACCGATCGCCTCGCCCACCGTCGTCTCACGGTTGTCCGAGCCGCACAGCGGCCCGGTGCCGTTCTCGGTCGAGTTCTTCCCGCCGAAGGACGCGCCCGCCGAGGAACGCCTCTGGCGCGCCGTCCGCATCTTCGAGCGTCTGCGCCCCGCGTTCGTGTCGCTCACCTACGGCGCCGGTGGCGGTACCCGCGACCGGACCGTGCGGATCGCCGGGGAACTCGCCCGCGAGACCACCTTGACCACCGTCGCCCACCTCACCGCGGTCAACCACAGCCTCGACGAGCTCCGCGCGATGGTCGGCTCGTACGCCGATCAGGGCATCACCAACGTCCTCGCGCTCCGCGGCGACCCGCCCGGCAACCCGATGGGCGAATGGGTCAAGCACCCCGAGGGCGTCGCCTACGCCGAGGAACTCGTCCGCCTGGTCGGCGAGCTCGGTGACTTCCAGGTCGGTGTCGCCTCGTTCCCCGAGGGCCACCACCGGTCGCCGACGCTCGACGAGGACACCCGCTTCCTGCTCGGCAAGCTGCGCGCCGGTGCGGAGTACTCCATCACGCAGATGTTCTTCGACGTCGAGGACTACTTCCGTCTGCGCGATCGGGTGGTCGCCGCCGACCCCGAGCAGGGCGCCAAGCCGATCATCCCCGGCATCATGCCGATCACGTCGCTGGCGTCGGTGCGCCGCATGCTCGAGCTGTCGGGGTCGAAGCTGCCCGCCGACGTCGATGCCCGGCTCACCGCGGCCGCCGGCAACGACGAGGAGGCCAACCGTGAGGCGATCCGCGCGGTCGGCATCGACCTCGCGACGGAGATGTCGGAACGACTCATCGCCGAGGGTGCACCGTGCCTGCACTTCTGCAGCCTGAACTTCGCGCGCGCCACCACCGAGGTGCTCGACCGCCTCGGCATGAACGTCCTCGTTCCCTGACGGGCGGCGTACCGGTCAGCTGATCGACCGGCCCTTCCACTCGAGTCGGCCGGTGAGGGTGTGCACGGCCGAATCGGCGATGAGTGCGGCGGCGACCGCCATCGACACCGGGTGGGCCGCGGCGTCGAGGACGTCCGACGGTGCGAGGGCATCGGTCTCGACCCGGCGGGAGACGACTCGTCCCGCCGCACCCATGACGAGGGCGAGCACCGCAGGCCCGCGCCGTGGGCCGAGCACGGCCCGCGCGGCCGGGGCCACGTAGCCCAGCAGCAGCGCGACGACGACCGCCCAGGATCCGCGCGCGCCACCGAATTCCGTTGCGGTCCAGCGTCGGTACCCCGCCCGCAGGTCATCGCCGGAGCGATACATCCGACACCGCACCAGGTGACCGCCGCTGCGATTGACGGTACGCATCCCGGCGCGACGGAACGCCCGAGCCAACGCGATGTCGTCGGCGGGCTCGGCGGCCACCGAACGGTGCCCTCCGACATCGCGGTAGGCCCCGAGTCGTGTGGTCAGGAACTGACCGTTGGCCACCGCGGTCGAGGTCCGCAGCTGCCGCTCGGTGACCGACTGCGGCAGCATCGAGAACCACGACCAGAACAGCAACGGCTGCACCACGCGTTCGAGCGCCGATCCGACGATCTGTGCGGGCCACACCGACAGCAGGCCGGGCGGGGGTCCCGGCGCGTCGGCGAGGGAGTCGAACACCGCGACCGCCGCGGCGATGGCGTCGGGCCCCAGCCGCACATCGGCGTCGACGAGACACAGCCGGGTGTCCGGCGGGTCGTCGGCGAGGTCGGCGGTCAACCGGTGCAACCCCCACGCCTTCCCCGTCCAGCCCGGGGGTTTCGGAGTGCGTGCCCCGTCGACCACGACGAGACGATCGTCGCCGTCGATCGCACGGCGGGCGACCTCGGCGGTCCCGTCGGTGGACTCGTCGTCGTAGACACGCACCCGGAGATCGTCCACACCTCGCTGGGCACGCAGGTCGGCGACGATGTCGGCGATCACCTCGGCCTCGTCCCGCGCGGGGACGAGCACCACCACCGGCGCGGCCACCGGATGCCGCGGTGCACTCAGCGCATGGACGTGTCGGGCGTTGACCGCAGCCATCGCCAGACCCGAACCGGCCAGGACGAGGGGGACGACGTCGACGGCGGTCATCGGTGGCCGGTGCCGTCGGACGATCCTCATCCGACTCCCGTCCTGCGTTGCACCGTCAGGTCAGGTCAGCTTCGACCGACGCGGGGTGAGGCGTCGCGCGTGGTGTAGGCGACGCCACCGATGATGAGCACGACCGCGAGCGTGATGCCGGCCAGGAGCCACGTCCAGTCGCCGAACGCCGCGGTGCCGGGATCGGAGTAGTTCGCCTCGGCACTCAGATCGGTCACCTTGCCCGCGTCGGGAGTCCAGGTCACCGTGTCGTCGGACGACTGCTTGCCGTTGGTGGCGCTGATCGGCCCGGCGAACTGCACGGTCAACGAGACCAGGTCCTGCCCGGCGGTCAGGCTGCTCAGGTCGGTGGAGCCACGGAACCGCACCACGTCGCCGTTGCGTTTGGTGCTCAGGTCCATGCTCACCGGACTGTTGGGGTATGCCTCGAGCAGCAGGTCGCCGAGTTCGTTGAACTGCCCGACCGGTAGCGCGCTGTAGGTGACACGGGTGCCCACCATGCCGTTCTCGGAGTACGCGTCGGCAACGACGCTGCCCGCCATCGACTGCGGGATCTCGATCTGTGGTCCCTTGCTGTCGCCGGAGGCCTTCGCGGCGACCACGAGTTCGCCCCACAGACGATCCCCGACGTACGGCGAGCGTTCCATGCAGGACGTCAGCGACAGCGCACCGAGGAGCACGAGCAGCGCCGCGGCCGCGATGCGCACGGCGGGTCGACGGGTGCGGGACCGCGGGGCGAGACGGTGGGGCGGCAGGACCGGGGAGACGGGCACCACGACATCGTGCCAGGTCGAGTGGGTCACCGACGACGACCCGCCGGGTGCGGTGCGTCGGCGCGTGTCGCGGTGTGCGGGGTCGGGCGGCGTCGCGTCGCGACGGCGACGATCGCGGGCACCGCCACCACGCCCATGCCGACGATGCCGTAGGCGACACCCGAGCGCAGCGCGCCGTTCTCGAGAAGGAAGATCTGCGCGAACGCGGAGCCCGCCCAGGTCCACCACAACCACACGAGCGGCACGACCGGTGCCGCGGCCCGTTCGACGTCGGGAGGGTCGAGGAGTTCGAACACCAGCATGACGACGAGTCCGACCGCAGCCCAGCCGGCGAAGTTGGTGAGCGGTATGGCCTCCATCCCCGGCAGCCCCGCGTCCTCGGAGTCCCAGCTCCACAGACCCGCCGCGACCATCTGCGGATCGAGATAGAGATCCCAGCTCACCAGACCGACGACCCCGATCGCGATGCGGCCCGCCCGCGCGGTCGGCACGACGAAGGCTGCCACCCGCCAGACCGCGTACGCACCCATGAACCACGCGGCGGTGATGAGGATCGGGACATCGGCGACGGCCGGCCCGATGCGGTCGGTGGCGTATCCGTAGGCGCCGAAGGGGAACCCGGTCCGGGTGCCGACGACCTCGGCGGCGAACACGATGGCCGACACCGCGGCGATGATCGCGACGGCGCGACCCGGGCCCCGGCGGGCGACGACGTCGACGACCATCGCGATCGACCCCGCGCACAGCACCACCATGGTCGCGGTGTCGCGCGCCGATCCCTCGACGAGCGAGTAGACGATCTGGGCGAGCACCCAGGCGGCGACCGCGGCGAGTGACACCACACGGGCGGTCCCGGTGGTGTCGCGCGCGGCGGGCGGGTCGATCATGTCCGTGACCTGCCGACCACCGGTGCCCTGCGGCGCACCGCCGTCCACGCCGAACCCAGTGCCTCGCGAACGTTGTCGGCGAGGCCGGCGCGATCGGAGAGCACGAGATCGGCGGCGAGTGCTCCGCTGATACCGCTGACGCCACCACCCGGATGGGTCGAGGCGCCGGCCAGGTAGAGACCCGGAACCCCGGGCACACGATGGCCGCCGAGGTCGGGATGGGGCCGGAAGGCGAACATCTGGTCCATCGACATCTCGACGTGCATCACGTTGCCGCCGACGAGGCCCAGCTCGTCCTCGATGCGGTCCGGGGTCTGTACGTGCACGTGTTCGACTGTGGACGAGAAGCCGGGGGCCTGTCGATCCATCTCGGCGATGATGTCGTCACCGGCCCGGTGTGCGAGGTCGGTCCACGAACGGTTCTCGGCCAGGTGACGTGGGTGCCACTGCGACCACAGGGTGATCGAGTGTCGTTGCGGCGGTGCCAGTCCCGGATCGATGGCCGAGTAGCTCATGGCCACCAACGCCGGGCGGCGGGGGAGCTGCCCCGCGCGGGCGTCGCCGTAGGCCGCGGCCAGGTGAGCCCGGTCGGAGACGAGCAGTCCGAGACCCGAGTGGACGCCGTGGGCGGGGAGATCCGACGGCAGCCCGGGGTAGTCGGGGAGTGCCGTGGCACCGATCCGCACGGCACTGCCGATGCCCGGGCCGACCTCGATCCGGCTCTGCCACCGGCGCACCTGCTCGGGGGCGACACCGCCGGCGGCCAGCGCGTCGAGGGTGGTGAGGATGTGGCACGCCGCGACGACCGACCGCGCGCGGCGCACCGCACCGCCCGCCGACGTCACCCGCCAGTGGTCTCCGGTCCACGCGAGCGATTCGACCGGTGCGTCGAGGACCAGTTCGCCGCCGTGCGACCGCAGGGCCGAGACGAGCGCCTCGGTGAGCGCGCCGCTGCCACCGACCGCGCGCCCGGGCGGCAGGGTGTGCATCAGCGCCGCGATGCCGACCATCGGCGCGGTACCCGGCTCACTCATCGGCGGTCCCGACTGCGCGCCGAACCACGCGAGTGCGGCCTTGAGGCGCTCGGAGTCGAACCAGCTGTCCAGCAGGGCATCTCCGGAGCGGAGGAACTCCTGGGCGAGATTCGCCCCGGCGGCCCGGCCGGTGACGCCGTCGCGGGTGGGCATGCCCCAGAACGAGCGCGCGAACCCGCCGACGGTGGGGCGGTGGGCGAACATCCGCATGACCGCCGCCGACCGCGGTCCCCACACGGCGACGAACCGTCGGTACGCGTCGGCCTCGCGCGCACCGCACGCGGCCTCGATGGAGGTGCAGGTCGCGTCGAGGTCGGTCCGGAAGACGATCGCCGGTGAGTCGCCGTCGGCGGGTGCGAACGCCCATGGGTCACAGTCGATGTAGCGCAGGCCGTGCGATCCGAGCGACAGGTCGTCGATGATCGAGGTGTGCCGGATCATGATGTGGGCCGAGGATCCGCGGTCGACCCGGTAGCCGGGGAACCGGGCCACCGTGGACACGGCGCCACCGGGGATGGTGTCGCGTTCGACGACGGCCACGTCGAGGCCCGACTGCGCGATATACGTCGCCGCGACGAGTCCGTTGTGACCGGCACCCACCACGATCGCGTCGTGGATGCGGGCGTCACTGCTGGTCGTCATGGGGGCCCATCGGTAGTCGGCGTCCGAGGACGGCGAAAGGTCGCGGATCGCCCGCGAAGCTGAAATGGCGGAGCAGATCGGCGAAACCGACCCGCCGGTACAGACGCCACGCGCGGTTGTCGTCGGCGGGTACCTCCGGTGTGGAGAGCAGGACGCTGCTCTCGCTCCGGTCCGCGAGGAGTCGCTCGAGCAGTGCCTCGCCGATGCGGTGACCCTGCAGGCGGGGGTGCACGTGGAGTTCGGTGAGTTCGAAGTAGTCGCGGGTGATCTCGTCGATCTGCTCACGTGTGTACCCGCCGTGCCGCAGTCCTGCGCAGAGCTGTTGATGCCACCACTGGTCGCCCGCGCCGGTGTAGCCGTAGGCGATGCCGACCAGTGACCCGCCCGCCGGGCCTCCCGTCGCGTCGTCGGGGGAGCGGTAGGCCCCGACCGCGGTCCAGCCGGGTCGTCGCATGTGATCGCGCCACAGCGGGGAGCGGTGTGTCTGGGTCCCCCGGGGGTATCCCATGGCCTCGACGTAGACGTCGAGAGCAGGGTTCAACCAGTCCCCGGCGTCGTCGGGGGCGAGGCCGACCAGGCGAACAGACACCGTTCTCCGCCTCCTCTTGAGACCTTGTCGGGGGGTAGCTATATTGAATAGGTCGAACGGGTGTTCGAGTACTCAACCTCCGCGACGAGTCTCATCGTGACCCGACGACCGACGGCCGGTCCGGCGGTGGACGAGGGAAGCGTCTGCGGCCGGGCCGGTCCGATCGTCGTCCGGCCCGTCCGGGTTCCGGTGGGCAGCGGTTGTTCCATTGCTCACGTTGTCGGTGGTCGGCGGTATGACTGATCCGTCCGATGGGGTTGAACCTCCACAGGTACACGAACAGACCAGAGAGGGGTGTGACGATGACCGGAACGCGTACGACGACTCGACGCACCGCCACGGTCGATCCACGACTGGCGCTGCGTGCCCGCGAGCTGCTCGGTCGCGCCGAGGCCATGGCGGCGCACGCTGCCGATTCCCCGGAACCGACAGAGCAGCTCCGAGCGCTCTACCTCGCCGCCCTGCGTGCAGCCGGTGCAGCGCTGGTGGTCGGGGAGAAATCCACTACCCGTCCGCGTCGAGGCCCGGTGAGCGCCTGGGCGCGCCTTCCGCGGGCACTGCCGGAGCTCACCACCTGGGCCACCTACTTCGCGGGGCTCTCGCGTCTGCGAGCCGACATCGAACTGGGCGTCGTCCGCGACGTCGACCCGGGGACCGTGCAGGCCACCCGGACCCGTCTGGTCGACTTCATGGACGAGGTACAGGCGCAGGTCGTCGCCTTCGAGCACGGCACACGGGCGACCGCGGGCCACCGGCCGGCGACTCTGACCGAACTCTCAGCCGGGTAATGGTGGTCGGTTTCTCGATCACCTCGTATCATCGACAACAGGGCTCGCCACACGAGCCCACCGACCCCGACACACCTGCCGCGGGTATGCGTTGGACACCGTCCGGTCACCGGACCGAAGTGCTGTAAGGAGGGGCGGTGCCACTCTCGGAGCACGAGCAGCGAATGCTCGAACAGATCGAGAACGCGCTGTACGCCGAAGATCCCAAGTTCGCGTCGAATGTCCGGCGTCGACGGGTACGCGGCGGGTCGACGACGCGTAAACGGCTTCAGGCCGCGGTCCTGTTCGTCGTCGGGTTGCTGCTGCTGATCGGTGGGCTGGTCGTCGACGTCACTGTCGGCGGTTTCCCGATTCTCAGCCTCGTCGGATTCCTCGTCATGTTCGCCGCCGGGCTCATCGCGCTGTGGGGCATCGGCTCGTCCGCGCCGCCGGCGTCGGGAGCCACCTCGGAGTCCTCGTCGGGACGTCGTCCGCGGGGCAACGGGTCACGCTCGTTCAGTGAGCGGATGGAAGAGCGCTTCAACCGACGGTTCGAACAGGAATGATCCTCCGCAGGGCCTCGACGGCCCCGCACTGACCTCACACACGAGACCGCGCACCGATTCCCGGTGCGCGGTTTCGTCGTTCTCGGGGTGATCGCCGCCCGGGCCTTCGTGCCCACCGATCCCCACTTTCCTCCACCGCGCTCGCCCACAGGCCTTCGGCGTCCGGTGCGGACGATCCTCGGTGACGAAACCCCAGGTCGTCTCGGTCGGCGGTGATCGGTCGACTTCCAGTCGCCCCACCACTTTTCTTACCCTTGACCTGCTGTTTCGTGATCGAGCACGAACATGTCGGTCATCTGGGGGTGGAAAGTGGGGGGAAGTGGGGTACTGTGGTGCACGGAGGAGAGAGTGCCGGACTCGCGACTCCGCCCGGCAGGAGGTGTGGGGAGAACATGTTCCTCGGCACACACCTGCACAAGTTGGACGACAAAGGGCGGCTCACGCTTCCCGCGAAGTTTCGAGAGCAGTTGGCAGGAGGGATGATGGTCACTCGCGGTCAGGACCACAGCCTCGCGATCTACCTGCCCGAGGACTTCGTGGAGCGGGCGAAACGAGCCGCTGCGGCGTCCAAGGTGGATGAGAAGGCGCGGATGTACCAACGTCATCTCAACTCCAGCACCGAGGAGATGGTGCCGGACGCACAGGGACGGATCACCCTGTCGTCCAAGCACCGGACCTACGCAGGCCTCACCAAGGAATGCGCGGTGATCGGCAACTACGACTACGTCGAGATCTGGGATGCCCAGGCCTGGGAGCAGTACGAGTCCCAGCACGAGGAGAGCTTCTCGCGGGCCGACAACCCGTCCCTGGAGAACATCCTGTGATCACCGGGTCCCGCCGCCGGAGGACCTCGGCGGGACCGCACGGCCCGGTTCGCCTCGGCGAGTTCAGGCCTCTGCCCGAGATGTCCCTGGCGCACTTCCCCAGCGCCAGGTCCGTCATCGGGCAGGGACCCGTACTCACCGCAACGACCTCCCGGCCGCGCCGACAGCACGACGCCGTGTCGTGCTGCCGGCGACCGGTCCGATCGACCCGCACCGCACAGCGCAGCCACTCCGAAAGGCCTCCGGTGGAGCACAAGTCGGGCGAACACGGTCACATCCCGGTGATGGCGGAACGGATGATCGACCTCATCGCTCCCGCCCTCACGCACACCGCTCCCGACGGCACCGGCGCCACGTTCGTCGATGCGACCCTGGGAGCCGGCGGCCACAGCGAACTCGTCGCGAACCGATTCCCCGGCGTCGCGATCATCGCCATCGATCGCGACGGCAACGCCGTGTCGTCGGCGTCGGAGCGGTTGGCGCCCTTCGCCGATCGCGTCACCATCGTCCGGCGGCGCTACGACGAGATCGCCGACGTCCTCGCCGACGGCGGTCGAACGCGATACGACGCGGCCCTGTTCGACCTCGGCGTCTCGTCGATGCAACTCGACCAGCACGATCGCGGGTTCGCGTATTCCGTCGACGCCCCGCTGGACATGCGGATGAACGACAACGACACGCTGACCGCCGCGGACATCCTCAACACCTACTCGCACGGCGAGATCGCCCGTGTGCTGTCGGAATACGGCGAGGAACGGTTCGCGGGCAAGATCGCCTCGGCCGTTCTCCGTGAGCGGGAGCACCAGCCCTTCGACACCAGCGCCCGACTGGTGGAGCTGATCTATCGGGCGATTCCCGCGGCGACCCGTCGGACCGGTGGCCATCCCGCCAAACGCACCTTCCAGGCGTTGCGGATCGAGGTCAACCGCGAGATGGAATCGCTGCAGCAGGCGATGCCCGCGGCCGTGGATCACCTCGCCGTCGGTGGACGCCTGGTGGTGATGAGCTACCAGTCGCTCGAGGACCGCATCGTCAAGCGGGAGTTCGCACATCGGGTCACCTCGAAGACACCGCCCGGGCTGCCGTTCGATCTCCCCGGGACCGCTCCCGAGTACCGGTTGGTCACCCGCGGGGCCGAGCGCGCCGACGATGCCGAGATCGCGTCGAACCCGCGATCGGCGCCGGTTCGACTCCGCGCGATCGAACGGCTGGCCCCGCGATGACCGCGCCCCACCCTGCCGGTGGCGCACGCATGACGCACGAGATGAACGAGACGGCGACGGATGTCGTGACGATGGAGGTACGGCGATGACCGTGGCAGACCGAGGCGCGTTCGTCGCCGGGGCGACCGACACCGATGCGACCCACAGCGGTTCGCCGGACTCCGATGCGACGGACACCGACTGGGATCCTGATCTCGACGAGGCGGGCGGGTCGGCATCGGGGACGAGACGGCGTCGTGACCGCACCGGGGTGGCCGACCGCCCGCGGGAGAACCGGTCTCCGGCCGCGCAGCGTGCCATCGATCGGCGCCGTCGTCGGGCGACCCAGCGGTCGACGACCACCCTCGTCGACCGCCGCGAACGGCCGACCGGCGGTGTCCTCGCCCGCATCGTGGCCTCACCCGCAGATCTGTTGCGGCGGATGCCGTTCGCCGTGCTGGTCGTCGCGATCCTCGCCGTCGGTCTCGGTCTCACGTTGTGGCTGTCGACGACGGCGGCGCAGACGTCCTACGAACTCTCGGCCAAACGCCAGGAGAACCAGACACTGATCGACCGCCGGGACGCCCTGAAGAAGTCCTTCGAGTCCGGTGACTCGGCGCCCGAACTGTCCGACAAGGCAACCGCATTGGGGATGATCCCGGCGAGCAACGTGCCACGTCTCGTCGTCGCACCCGACGGTCGCACGCGCGTCGAGGGCGAGATCGCGCCCGCCACCGGGACCGCGGCGCCGTCGATGAACGCCGGTCGGCCCACCGCCGTGACCCCGCAACCGGGTTCGTCCACCGGTGGCAACACCGCCGCGCTGCCCGCCTCGGCTGGGGTGCCGGGCGCCGCCGCGGCCGACGAGCCGTTGGCCTCGAATGTGCTGCCGGGTGCCTCCGGGAGCGCGGCGGCTCCGAACGCCACGGCGCCGAATCCCACCCCGGGTGCGGCGCCCGCGGGATCGGCTGCCCCGTCTGCGAATTCGACCGCTCCGACGAGTGCGCCACGAACGCCCGCCGCCCCGTCCGGCTCTGTCCAGACCGCGCCCGGTTCGGCCGATTCGCAGATCCCGCGCTGATCGCGACCGCGCCACGCCGACCGTGATGCGGGCCGAAATCGTTCACACAGTGGAGAATTGGGTCATGTCAGCTTCTCGTACGTGCGTTGCCGACGCGCGGTCCACCGGTGCGATCGCGTCGAGTGATCGCGGTCTCCGATGAGCGCCGACAAGCGTCGGCGACCGCCGGCCGCCGCGCGCAAGTCCGCGTCCGGGACCGCCAACCGTGCCGACTCGCGGGCACGGCCCCGCCGAGCGTATTCGGCGGGCATCCGCGACGACGCCGGCGTCACCGCACGCGGTGACGGGGCGCGGCAGTTCATCACCCGCACCCGTCTCGGTGCGCTGGTGATGGGTCTCGCCGTCGCGCTGGTCGCCGGAAAGCTGCTGATGCTCCAGACCGTCGAGTCGTCGTCGCTCTCGGCCCAGGCCGCCGATCAGCGAGCCGTGGTCGAGACGTTGCCCGCGAAGCGGGGCGCCATCGTCGACCGCAACGGCAAGCCGATCGCCTACACCGACGAGGCGCGAGCGCTCACATTCCAGCCGGTGCGCGAGCGGGCGGCGATCGACGCCGCCCACGCCAAGGACCCGTCGGTGCCGGACTCGGCGACCCGTATCCGCCAGATCGCCTCCGGTGTCCACGATCTCCTCGGTGGCGCGGTGTCCCAGGAGTCGCTGCAGCAGCAGCTGGCCAGCTCCGAACCCTTCGTCTATCTCGCGCGATCGGTCAGCCCCGAGGTGGCGGGCAAGATCACCGACGAGTTCCCCGAGGTCGGCGCCGAACGGCAGGACATCCGCCTATACCCGGGAGGCCCGCTGGCGGCGAACATCGTGGGCGACGTCGACTTCGACGGCAACGGGCTGATCGGCCTGGAGTCCTCGATGGACTCGGCGCTCGCTGGCACCGACGGTTCGCAGACCTATGATCGCGGCTCCGATGGTGCGGTGATCCCCGGCAGCACCCGCAACGTGCACCCGGCCGAGAACGGCAAGACCGTCGAGCTGACCATCGACTCCGACGTGCAGTGGTTCGTGCAGAACCAGGTGCAGAAGGCCAAGGAGCTCTCCGGCGCCCGCAACGCCTCGGCGGTGGTGCTCGACGCCAAGACCGGCGAGGTCGTCGCGATGGCGAACGACAACACCTTCAACCCCGCCAAGCCGCTCGCCGAACAGGGCAGCGCCCAGCTGGGCGACCTGCCGGTGACGTCGCCGTTCGAACCGGGCTCGGTGAACAAGCTCGTGACCGCCTCGGCGGCCATCGAATACGGACTGACCGATCCGACGCAGGTGCACCAGGTGCCGGGCAGCATCGATCTCGCCGGTGTGACCGTCCGCGATGCCTGGGTACACGGTGTCGCCCCGTACACGACCACCGGCATCTTCGGGAAGTCATCGAACGTCGGGACCCTGATGCTGGCCAAGCAGGTCGGCCAGGATCGGTTCGCGAACATGTTGCAGCGCTTCGGTCTCGGCCAGCGGACGCAGGTGGGTCTGCCCGGTGAGAGCGCCGGGGACGTGCCCGCCCGCAGTCAGTGGTCGGGTGGCACGTTCGCCAACCTCCCCATCGGACAGGGCCTCTCGATGACGCTGCTGCAGATGACGAGCATGTACCAGACGATCGCCAACGACGGTGTGCGCGTCGCCCCGCGGATCATCCGGTCGACCGGCGACGACGCCGCCGACGCTCCCGCGGGGGTGCGGGTGGTCAGCCCGCAGACGGCGACCACCGTCCGCAACATGTTCCGCGCCATCGTGCAGTCGGACCCCACCGGCGAACAGCAGGGCACCGGATCGAAGGGGGCGGTACCCGGGTACCAGGTGAGCGCGAAGACGGGTACGGCACAGCAGGTCGATCCCAACTGCGGGTGCTACTCCAACTCGAACTACAACATCACCTTCGCGGGCATCACCCCCGCCGACAACCCGCGCTTCGTCGTCGGCATCATGCTCGACCGTCCGACCCGCAGCACCGATGGATCGGGCGGCCAGTCGGCGGCACCGCTGTTCGAGAGCATCGCCGCGTGGATGCTCCAACGCGATCGCGTCCCGCTCTCGACGAGCCCGACGCCGAAGATGATCCTGCAGGCCGCCTGACCTCCGGCGCGCCGTCGCTGACGGCCCGGGCCCCAGTCGACGCCGCGTAGGGTGATCTGCCGGGCGGTCGCTCGACCGGCCATCAGGGCTCGCGCGGTGCCGCCCACCGCGAACGACGCAGACGAGAGGGGTGCGCGATGGCCGAATCGGGGACGCGCCAGCCCCCGCCGACACGCACCTCCGGCGACCCGACCCGACCGAGTCATGTGGAACCGTGCGGGGTCGACACGCTGGCAACCGCCTCGGGAGCCCGTATCGGCCTCGTCGGATCGGCGTCGCCGAACGTCGGCGTCACCGGTGTGACCCTGCGTGCGCAGGACACCCGGCCGGGCGATCTGTTCGCCGCACTGCCCGGCGCTCGAGCCCACGGTGCCCAGTTCGCCGCCCAGGCGGTCTCCGCCGGGGCCGCCGCCGTGCTCACCGACGCCGCCGGCGCCGCACTCGTCACCGAGGCCATGGCCGCCGCGGACACACCGTCACCGTCGTTCGTGGTGCTCGTGCACCCTGATCCGCGCAGCGTCCTCGGCGACCTCAGCGCCCGCGTCTACGGGAACCCGTCGCTGCGACTGCGCCTGATCGGCATCACCGGGACCTCCGGCAAGACCACCTCGAGTTACCTGACCGAGGCCGCGTTGATGGCCGCGGGCCAGACCGTGGGACTCATCGGCACCGTCGAGACCCGGGTCGCCGGTGTGCGACAGGACAGTTCGCTGACCACCCCCGAGGCGCCCGCGCTGCAGGGGATGCTCGCCGCCATGGGTGAACAGGGTGTCGACACCGTGGTGATGGAGGTGTCGAGCCACGCGTTGGAGCTCGGTCGGGTTCGTGGGAGCTCCTTCGCGATCGGCGGTTTCACGAATCTCTCGCAGGACCACCTCGACTTCCACCCCACGATGGTCGACTACTTCGAGGCGAAAGCTCGTCTGTTCCGGCCGGATTCACCCGAGCACGCCCTCCGCTCCGTCGTCTGCGTCGATGACGGGTGGGGTGCCCGGATGGCCGAGATCGTCGGGCACGGCGTGGTGACGGTGTCGACGCGCCACAGCTCGGCCGACTGGTACGCCGGACCGTCCCGACTGCGCGACGACGGGTCGCAGGTCGTCACCGTCCGCGATCCGCAGGGCGCACCGCACACGCTGCGGGTGCCGCTTCCCGGTCGGTACAACGTCGCCAACGCCCTGATCGCCCTGGCCATCGCCGACGCCGCCGGGGTGTCGATCACCGACGCCGTCGCGGGCATCGCGGGGGTCGCGGTCCCGGGTCGTGTCGAGCTGGTCGACGAGGGTCAGGATTTCCTCGCCGTCGTCGACTACGCCCACAAGCCGGCCGCCGTCGAGGCGGTCATCGCGACCCTGCGCGGACAGACCAACGGTCGTCTGGCGGTCGTGGTCGGTGCCGGCGGCAACCGGGACACCGGCAAACGCCCGCTGATGGGGGAGGCCGCCGCGCGGGGCGCCCATCTGGTGATCGTGACCGACGACAACCCCCGCGACGAGGACCCCGCCGCCATCCGCGCCGAGGTGCGGGCCGGCGCCGAACAGGTGGAGCGTGGCGAGCGCCCGACCGGATCGGAACCGATCGTCGAGATCGGCGACCGCGCGGCCGCCATCGCCCACGCCGTCGCGTGGGCACGGGCGGGCGACACGGTGCTGGTCGCGGGCAAGGGCCACGAGAGTGGCCAGGAGATCGCCGGCGTGAAGACCCCCTTCGACGATCGAGACGTGCTGCGGCGGGCACTCGCCGACCGTCAGGAGACGACATGACCCCCCACATCCGCGTGATCGACCGCGCCGGAGCCGCCGATACGACGACGTCGGACACCGACGAGGCGACGAACCGCGTACGCGACGCGCTGCGGACACTCGTGCAGACCGCCCGCGAGGGAGGCCGCGACGAGGGTGGCGGTCGGAGCTGGGCCGTGCTCGGCGAGTTCGGCGGCACCGAGCCCGACAACGATCGCGCCGTCGCCCACGATCGGGTGGGTCGACTGGCCGTGCGACTCGCCGTCGACATCGTGATCGCGGTCGGTGAGACCCGTATCGTGCGCGCGTTGCACCAGGGCGCGGTGATGGAGGGGTCGTGGGGCGACGAGGCACGGATGGTCGCCGACGCCGACGCCGCCGTGGAGATGCTGCTGGCCGAGATCGGCGACGGCGACGTGGTGCTCGTCGCGGGCGACGGATCCGATTTGTCGGCGGTCACGCGCAACCTGTTGGATGGCCAACGGTGTGTGGCCACACTCGTGGAGTCCCCGAACGGGACCGAGCGCTGATCCGCCCACCCGAGACACTGCCCTCGAGACGACCCCGGACGGAGACGAGAAGGTGACGCAGATCCTGATAGCCGGCGCTGTCGCGCTCGCGGTGTCGATCCTGCTGACCCCGGTGCTCATCCGGGTGTTCTCCCGCCAGGGATTCGGGCAGGAGATCCGTGTCGAGGGTCCGCAGAGCCACCAGACGAAGCGCGGCACCCCGTCGATGGGTGGCGTCGCCATCATCGCCGCCCTCTGGGCCGGCTACTGGGCGTCGCACCTGACCGGTCTCATCAACGGCGGTCAGGGTCCGAGCGCCTCGGGGATCCTGGTGCTCTCGCTCGCGACCGTCCTCGGCGGCGTCGGGTTCCTCGACGACTTCATCAAGATCCGCAAGCAACGCAACCTCGGCCTCAACAAGACGGCGAAATCGGTCGGGCAGCTCGTCGCGGCCCTGCTGTTCGGCGTGCTGGCCCTGCAGTTCCGCAACGGCAACGGTGACGCCCCGGCGAGCGTGAAGCTGTCCTACGTCCGCGACATCAACGCTGTCACCCTCGGCTCGGTCGCCTTCGTCATCTTCTGCTGGCTCGTCGTCGCCGCCTGGTCGAACGCGGTCAACTTCACCGACGGTCTCGACGGCCTGGCCGCCGGTTCGATGGCGATGGTGCTCGGTTCCTATGTGCTGGTCACCTTCTGGCAGTACCGCAACGCCTGCTCGGGTGGACCGAAGGCAGGCGCCGACGTCAGCGCGGGCTGCTACAACGTGCGCGACCCCCTCGACCTCGCGTTGATCGCGGTGGCCGGTGGTGGCGCGTGCCTGGGCTTCCTGTGGTGGAACGCCGCGCCGGCGAAGATCTTCATGGGTGACACGGGGTCCCTGGCGCTGGGCGGGATGCTCGCGGGCCTGTCCATCACCACCCGCACCGAGCTGCTCATGGTCGTCGTGGGTGCGCTGTTCGTCGCCGAGATCGTCTCGGTGGTCATGCAGATCGCGTTCTTCCGCACCACGGGGCGACGGGTGTTCCGCATGGCGCCCTTCCACCATCACTTCGAGCTCGGCGGCTGGGCGGAGACCACGGTCATCATCCGGTTCTGGCTGCTGACCGCGATCGCCTGCGCGCTGGGCCTGTCGCTCTTCTACAGCGAGTTCCTGACGTCCAACGGTGGGTGAGGTGAGCCGAGGAGGCGCCGCTGCTCCCGCGACGCTGCCCGATCTCCCCGGTCTGCGGGTCGTCGTCGCCGGAGCCGGGACCGCGGGGGCGTCGGCCGCCCGATTCCTCGCCGCGCGCGGCGCGGTGGTGACCGTCGCCGACGGCCGACCCGCGGCAGGTGCGGCTCTCGCCGACGCCGGTGTCGCGGTGGTGAGCGTCGACGCCGCGGTCGCCGACCTGCAGGCCGACCTTCTGGTCGTGTCGCCGGGGTTCCGGCCCGACTCGCCGCTGGTGCTCGCCGCCCGCGCCGCGCGGATCCCGATCTGGGGTGAGGTCGAACTCGCCTGGCGCGTGGACGTGTCGGGACTGCTCGGCCCACGACGGACGTGGGTGGTGATCACCGGGACCAACGGCAAGACCACCACCACCTCGATGGTCGAGGCCATCGTCGAGGCGTCGCCGCACACGGTGGCCGCCTGCGGCAACATCGGGTTGCCGGTGCTCGACGCCCTCACCCGGACCCCCCGCGTCGAGATCCTGGCCGTCGAGATGTCGTCGTTCCAGCTGCACTGGGCGCCGTCGGTGGTCCCCGACGCCGGTGTCGTGCTCAACATCGCCGAGGACCACCTCGACTGGCACGGCTCGATGGACGCCTACGTCGCGGCCAAGGTCGGCGCACTGCGCGGACCGGTGGCGGTCATCGGCGCCGACGACCCCGTGGCGGGCGCGCTGTCGGCGACGACCCAGGGAGCACGCACGATCGGTGTGCGCATCGACTCTCCGATCGGCGGTGACATCGGTGTCGTGGCCGGTGTCCTGACCGATCGCGCGTTCACCGCGCCGGGGGAGTCGCCGCGATCCATCCTGCCCGTCGCCGACATCCGGCCGGCCGGTCTGTCGGGGGTCGTCGACGCGGCCGCGGCCGCGGCCCTGTGCCTGGCCGTGGGGGTCGACATCGGCGCCGTGACGGCCGGGCTCGCCGGTTTCGTCCCGGGCCGCCATCGTGGTGAGACCGTCGCCACCCTCGACGGGGTGGCGTTCGTCGACGACTCGAAGGCGACGAACCCCCATGCGGCGCAGGCGTCGATCGATGCCCACGAGCGAGTGGTCCTGGTGGCCGGGGGCCTGCTGAAGGGTGCTGCGGTCGACGATCTGTTCGCTGCGACGGCCGATCGGCTGGCCGGGGTGGTGGCGATCGGTACCGACCGTGAACTGGTGGCGTCGGCGATTGCGCGACACGCCCCTGCAATCCCAACAGTCACACTGTTCACAGGGGACGATGGCCGGGTGACAGCCACGCCGCTCGCGCCACCCGACGTCGACGGCGTCGCGACCGCCCCGTCCGACGGCGTCGAGGGCGCCCGCGCCGCCGCTCGCTCGGCCCACCAGGCCGATGCACGGCGCACCGATGAGGCGCCCGCGGCCGACCGCGTCATGGACGCGGCCCTCGTCGCGGCATGGTCGATGATCGAGTCCGACCGCGCGGCAGGTGGCCGGCCCGATGCCGTGCTGCTCGCCCCGGCCGCGGCCTCTCTCGACATGTTCGCCGGCTACGGGGTGCGGGGCGACTCCTTCGCGCGGGCCGCGGTGACCATCGGTGCCGATCCGGTGGGCCCGACAGACGCGTCGGCACGCCGATGACCGCGGCATCCGACGGCGTGCGCCGTGCCGGAGCCTGGTGGGACGGCCCGCGGGGCGTCATCGACGCCGTGCTGCGCCGACCGCTCGCGTCGTTCCATCTGATCGTGACGCTCACGGTGATCCTCACCGTGTTCGGCCTCGTGATGGTCCTCTCGGCGTCGTCGGTCGAGGGGTACTCCAAGAGTGGGTCGGCGTATGGCCTGTTCACCACCCAGGTCGTGTTCGCGATCCTCGGCACCGTCCTGTTCTACGTCGCGTTGCGCATCCCGGTGCGGTTCATGCGCCGCCTCGCGGTGCCGTCGATCTTCGTGACCACACTGCTGCTCGCGCTGGTGCTCATCCCGGGCGTCGGCACCGAGAGTCAGGGCGCGCAACGATGGTTCGTCGTCGGCGGCCTCTCGATCCAGCCCTCCGAACTCGTGAAACTGGCCCTCTGTGTGTGGGGAGCCCACCTGCTCTCGGCGCGACTGCGTGACCACGCATCGCTCAAGGAGCTCCTGGTCCCGCTCGTGCCGGTCGCGATCCTCATCTGCACCCTGATCATCCTCGAACCCAACCTCTCCACGACGATCACGATCGCCATCATCGTCGGCACCCTGCTGTGGTTCGCCGGCCTGCACCTGAAGGTGTTCGCGATCTTCGTGGTGTCCGGTGCGGCCATGGCGATCGCGCTCGCGATGGTCGAGGGCTACCGCTCCGAGCGCGTCCAGAGCTTCCTGGGCAACATCGACGACCCGCAGGGCGCGGGGTACCAGGCTCGGCAGGCCCGCTATGCGTTGGCCAATGGCGGCCTGTTCGGTCAGGGTCTCGGGCAGAGCCGCGCGAAGTGGAACTATCTGCCCAACGCCCACAACGACTTCATCTTCGCGATCATCGGTGAGGAACTGGGCCTGCTGGGCGGGTTGCTGGTCATCGGACTGTTCGTCCTGCTGGCGTTCGTCGGACTGCGCATCGCGCTGCGGGCCGTCGACCCCTTCCTGCGGATGATGACCGCGACCATCACCGTGCTCATCAGCGCCCAGGCGCTCATCAACATCGGCTACGTCATCGGCCTGCTCCCCGTCACCGGCATCCAGCTCCCCCTGCTGTCGGCCGGAGGAACGTCGACGTTCACCGTGTTGGTCATGCTCGGTCTGCTGGCCAACGCCGCCCGCCATGAACCGGAAGCCGTCGCGGCACTCGCCGCGACCGGCGACGGACGCATCGGTCGGTTCCTGCGTCTGCCGCAACCCGAGTCGTACGCACCTCCGCGCGTCCAGGCCTGGCGTGCGCGCCGCGACCGGCTGGCCGACCCGTCGGGTCTGCCGTCCCGCACCGCGCCTCCGCGGGTCCGCACCGCCGCAACCGATCCGCGCACCACCGACCGCCGCGCTCGCCGTGGACCGGCCGCCTACTTCGGTTTCGGTGCGACGGCACCCGATCCCGAGCCCTCGGGCCGTCGGGGCGCACGGTCGGGCCGTCGCGTCCCGGAACGCTCGCCGTACGTGCGCAGCGAGTACGCACGCACCGAGTACGTCGGTGACGTCCGTCCGCGCCGGTATGACACCGGGGGACAGGGCCGTTCGGCACCTCGTGTGCGGTATCGCACCTACCCCGAGGCGATGCCGACGGCCCGCGCATCACGGCACGACGACACGATGAGCCCGAGGTATCGCCGGTGACCCGCACCGACCGCGACGGGCCGATCTCGGTCGTGGTTGCCGGCGGCGGCACCGCCGGCCACATCGAGCCGGCGCTGGCCGTGGCCGACGCGATCCGGGCGATCGAACCCGACGCCCGCATCACGGCGCTGGGCACGCCGCGCGGACTGGAACGCACCCTCGTCCCCGAGCGCGGCTACACCCTCGAGATGATCCCGCCGGTCCCGTTGCCGCGCAAGGTCAATCGCGATCTGTTCTCGGTCCCGCTGCGGCTGCGGTCGTCGGTGCGCGCCACCCGGCGCATCCTCGCCGCCGTCGATGCCGACGTGGTCATCGGCTTCGGCGGGTACGTCGCGCTGCCTGCGTACCTCGCCGCACGGGGTCACGTCCTGCGTCGCTCGCGTATCCCGGTGGTGATCCACGAGGCGAACGCCAGCGCCGGCATCGCCAACAAGGTCGGCGCGCGTTTCGCCGACCGGGTCCTCGCCGCCGTCGACGGCTCCGGTCTCGACGCCGAGGTGGTCGGCATCCCCGTCCGGGGATCGCTGGCAGGCCTCGACCGCGCCGCGACCCGCGCCCAGGCCCGTCACTACTTCGGACTCGACCCCGACGCGCCGACACTGCTCGCCTTCGGTGGATCGCAGGGTGCGCGCACCATCAACGAGGCGGTCGCCGACTCCGCCGACGCACTCGGGCGAGCGGGCATCGGCGTGCTGCACGCCCACGGCCCGAAGAACACCGTGGCACCGTCGTCGCCGCCCGGCGCGCCCCCGTACGTCTCGGTCGGCTACCTCAAACGCATGGACCTCGCCTACGCCGCAGCCGATCTCGTGATCTGCAGGTCCGGCGCGATGACGGTCGCGGAGATCTCCGCCACCGGCCTGCCCGCCGTCTACGTGCCGCTGCCCCACGGCAACGGCGAACAACGTCTCAACGCACTGCCCGTCGTCGAGGCCGGCGGCGGCGTGTTGCTCGACGACGCGGACCTGACCGCGCAGTGGGTCGCCGACACCGTCCCCGGTCTCCTCGGCGACCCCGACCGGCTGGCCGTGATGTCGCAGGGTGCCCGTCAGGTCGGGCATCGCGACGCGGCCGCGGCCGTCGCACAGGCAGGACTCGACGCCGCCCGGGCGCGGCGGGGGTCGTCGTGACGCCCCCGACGCCGACCGTGCCGGCGTTGCCCGCCAAACTCGCCCGTGTCCACATGGTGGGCATCGGCGGCGCCGGCATGTCAGGGCTCGCCCGGATCCTGCTCGCCCGGGGCGCGCAGGTGTCGGGATCCGACGCGAAGGACGGCCGCGGCGTGCAGGCTCTGCGCACCCGCGGGGCGATGGTCCGTATCGGCCACGACGCGTCGGCGCTCGACCAGCTCGACGGCGGTCCGACGGTCGTCGTCACCACCCACGCGGCGATCCCGAAGACGAATCCCGAACTGGTGGAGGCACATCGACGGGGTATCCCCGTGACGCTGCGCCCCGCGGTGCTCGCGACCCTCATGGAGGGCTACCGCACCGCTCTGATCGCGGGCACCCACGGCAAGACCTCGACGACGTCGATGGTGGTCGTGGCGTTGCAGCACTGCGGGCTCGACCCGTCGTTCGCCGTCGGCGGCGAGCTCAACGAATCCGGGACCAACGCCCACCACGGCACCGGCGCGGTCTTCGTGGCCGAGGCCGACGAGAGCGACGGCTCGTTGCTGCAGTACCGACCCGACGTGGTGGTCATCACCAACGTCGAGTCCGACCACCTCGACCACTTCGGGACCACCGAGGCCTACGTCGCCGTGTTCGACGAGTTCCTCGACAAGACCGAACCCGGTGGGGTCGTGGTGGTCTGCCTCGACGACCCGGGATCGGTCGACCTCGCTGCCCGGTGTGCACGTCGCCTGATCGATCGCGGGGTGCGGGTGATCGGTTACGGAGCAGGCACTTTCGCCGATCGTGTACCGGAGGTGGACCACGCGGCGGTCCTGCGCTCCTGGAACGTGCACGGTGTCGGGGGACAGGCCGCCATCACCCTGCGAGGAATGCTCGCCTCCGGCACGGGCGGCTCGCGCGCCTCCGGCACGGGCGGCTCGCGCGCCTCCGGCACGGGCGGCTCGCGCGCCTCCGGCACGGCGGGCCCGGGGGAGGACTCCGAACACCTGGTGACCCTCGGAGTCCCGGGCGTCCACATGGCGCTCAACGCCCTCGGCGCGATCGCGGCCGCGGTGTCGGCGGGCGCGCCCACCGACGGCGTGATCGCCGGGGTGGAGAGCTTCACCGGGGTCCACCGACGGTTCCAGCTGCGCGGTCGCGTGGGTGACGTCGCGGTGTACGACGACTACGCCCACCACCCGACCGAGGTGCGGGTGGTGTTGACCGCCGCCCGCGAGTTGGTCGCCGCCGCCGGGACCGGCCGCGTCGTCGCGGTGTTCCAGCCCCATCTGTACTCGCGCACAGCCACGTTCGCGGCGGAGTTCGCCGAGGCGCTCGACCTCGCCGACCAGGTGGTGGTCCTCGATGTCTACGGAGCGCGCGAACAACCGCTCGACGGCATCAGCGGGCGCACCATCGCCCATCTCGTCACCGTCCCCGTCGTGTTCGCGCCCGATCTGTCGCAGGTCGCCGACCTCGTCGCCGACCTGGCTGCGCCGGGTGACGTGGTGTTGACCCTCGGGGCCGGCGACATCACCATGCAGGGCCCCGAGATCGTCGAAGCGCTGCGCAGGCGAGGAGAGACACCATGAGCCGCACCACCAGCATCTACGAGCCCGACTCCGACGACGCCTATGTGGACGACGCCGACCTCGACGAGTACGGAGACGGCGACCTCCATGACGGCGACCCCGACGAGCGGGAGCGACGACCTCGTCCCCGCCGCGGCCGACGCCCCGTGCGCGGCGCCCGCAAGCTCCTGGGAACCATCGCCGCCATCGTTCTCGTGATCGCCGCCGGCGTGGTCGCCTACACGACGCCGCTCATGTCGGTGCGGTCGATCTCGGTCAGCGGCGAATCGGCCGTGGACCCGGCGAGCATCGTCGCCGCGTCGCGGATCGCGCTCGGCACGCCGCTGCTGCAGGTCGACACGCGACCCGCCGCCCAGCGCATCGCCGCCATCCCGCGCATCAAGTCCGTCCGTGTCACCCGCAGCTACCCGTCGGGTATCGACATCGACGTGGTCGAACGCGTCGCCGTGGCGTTCGTCATCCGCGACGGCGCCTCACACCTGCTCGACGTCGGCGGCGTCGATTTCGCCTCGCAGAAGCAGTTGCCGCCGGTGCCGCGGATGACGATCGCCGACCCGTCGTCGTCGGACCGCGCCACCCTCGCCGCCCTGAAGGTGGTCTCGGAGCTACCGGACGTGCTGCGTCGGCAGGTCATCGAGATCGGGGCGTCCTCGCCCGCCGACGTCCGCATGACCCTGCGTGATCGCCGGACCGTGGTGTGGGGCGACGCCGACCGCACCGCCGACAAGGCGCGCACCCTGATGTACCTGCTGCCGCGCGACGGCACCCAGTTCAACGTCTCGTCACCCGAGTACCCGACGTTCCGCTGACCCCGGCGTGGTGCCCGGACGGATTGCGGCCGCGACACGCCGAGCGCTTGCTGGCCGGAGATGGGTTCGGTGCCTACCGTTTGACCCAGCAGTCCGCTACTTGACATAACTCTAAGCCTGTGGTTGAGGTTGAGGGTTTCGCGATCCGGTTCGCCGGCGTCGTCGGTGACGGTCTGCGGCAGACATCCGCCCCCACACGGGGGCGGAGCAATCCACGCACAGAAGGCGAGTGACATGACGCCACCGCACAACTACCTGGCCGTCATCAAGGTCGTCGGCATTGGCGGCGGTGGCGTGAACGCCGTCAATCGCATGATCGAGCAGGGCCTCAAGGGTGTCGAGTTCATCGCGATCAACACCGACGCCCAGGCGCTGTTGATGAGCGACGCCGACGTGAAACTCGACGTCGGCCGTGACTCCACCCGCGGCCTCGGTGCCGGCGCAGACCCCGAGGTGGGTCGTCGCGCCGCCGAGGACGCCAAGGACGAGATCGAGGAACTGCTCAAGGGCGCCGACATGGTGTTCGTCACCGCCGGCGAGGGCGGTGGCACCGGCACCGGAGGCGCCCCCGTCGTCGCGAGCATCGCCCGCAAGCTCGGGGCGCTGACCGTCGGTGTCGTGACACGCCCGTTCTCGTTCGAGGGCAAGCGCCGCGGCGGCCAGGCCGACGAGGGCATCTCGTCGCTGCGCGAGTCCTGCGACACCCTGATCGTGATCCCCAACGACCGTCTGCTGCAGCTCGGCGACGCCGCCGTGTCGCTCATGGACGCGTTCCGCAGCGCCGACGAGGTCCTGCTCAACGGTGTGCAGGGCATCACCGACCTCATCACCACGCCGGGCCTGATCAACGTCGACTTCGCCGACGTCAAGGGCGTCATGAAGGACGCCGGCAGCGCGCTGATGGGCATCGGGTCGTCGCGCGGTGAGGACCGCGCGAAGAAGGCCGCCGAGGCCGCGATCAACTCGCCGCTGCTCGAGGCCTCGATGGAGGGCGCCCGTGGCGTGCTGATGTCGATCGCCGGTGGTAGTGACCTCGGCCTGTTCGAGATCCACAACGCCGCGACCCTCGTCCAGGAGGCCGCGCACGAGGACGCGAACATCATCTTCGGCACGGTTATCGACGACAACCTCGGCGACGAGGTCCGGGTCACGGTGATCGCGGCCGGATTCGACGCCGGTGCACCGTCGCGGATCCGCACCTCCGCCGGTCGCGGAGCCGTCGGTTCGGCCACCGCGGGCAGCGTCTCCTCCTCGTCGGCGGCGGCACCCGCTGCCGACTCGGCCTTCGCCGAACGCTCCGCGGGCGACCCGTTCGCCGACGCGCCGGCCCCACGTCGCAACGCCGTCACCCTCGACGACGACGACGATGTGGACGTCCCGCCCTTCATGAAGCGCTGACGTGACGACGGCCCCGGGTCGGGCCGGCCGGGTCCGTCGGGTGACCACCACCCGACGCGGTGGTGTGTCGCTCGCGCCGTACGACGAGTTCAACCTCGGTGATCACGTCGGGGACGATCCCGCCGCCGTGCGCGCCAATCGACTGCGTCTGGCCGAGCGGATCGGTGTGGCGCCCGCGCGCATGGTGTGGATGGAACAGATCCACAGCCCGACCGTGACCGTGGTCGACGGACCCGTCGACGGTCCGGTCCCGGCGACCGATGCATTGGTCACCACCGCGACCGACCTCGCGCTGGTGGTCGTGACGGCCGACTGTGTGCCCGTGCTGTTGAGCGACGACGCCGCTGGCGTGATCGCCGCCGTGCACGCCGGCCGCGTCGGTGCACGGGTGGGGATCATCCGCAGGGTTCTCGAGGCGATGACCGATCAGGGGGCCGAGCTCTCCCGCATCGGGGCGTTCCTCGGTCCCGCGGCGAGCGGTGAGCAGTACGAGGTACCGGCCGCCATGCAGCGTGACGTGGAGAAGCATCTGCCCGGCAGTGCATCGCGAACCACGAAGGGCACCCCGGGCCTCGACCTCCGTGCGGGTATCCGACGCCAACTGCTGGAGGCGGGTGTCTCCGGCGTGGCGATCGATCCGCGGTGCACGATCTCCGACCGCACGCTGTTCAGTCACCGTCGCGGTGCCCCGACCGGGCGCCTGGCCTCGGTGATCTGGACCGACACGTCCGGCGTCACACCGTGAACGACGCCGAGGACGCCGCCGCGCCCGAGGTCGCCACCCCCGAGCGGGTCGCCGAACTCTCCGACAACCTCGACGCCGCACGCGCACGTCTGGCGCAGGCGTGCACTGCGGCCGGGCGCGATGTCGACGACGTCGACCTGCTCGTCGTCACCAAGTTCTTTCCCGCCGCCGACGTCCGCGCCCTGATCGGACTCGGTGTGCGTGCCTTCGGCGAATCGCGTGAACCCGAGGCCGGCCGCAAGGCCGCCGAACTGCGCGCCGACACCGCCGAGTCCCTGGCGTTCCACATGATCGGGCAGATCCAGCGCAAGAAGGCCAAGACCGTCGGCCGCTGGGCCGACCGTGTCCATTCGGTGGATTCCGACCGACTGGCCGACGCGCTCGACACCGCCGTGGCCGCGGCACTCGACGAGGGTGACCGGCACACCCCTCTCGAGGTGTTGTTGCAGCTCAACCTCGACTCCGACCCGGACCGCGGCGGTGTCGTCGTCGGTGACCTCGAGGCGTTGGCCGATCACGTCGCCGGGCTCGAGCACCTGCGTCTCCGGGGCCTGATGGTGATCGCGCCGCAGACGGAGACCCCCGAGGTGTGGATGGAGCGGGCCGCGTCGATCCGGGTGGGTTTCCTCGACCGCCATCCCGACGCCGTCGAGTTCTCGGCCGGGATGTCCGGCGACCTCGACGAAGCGGTCCGCCACGGTTCCACCTGCGTGCGTGTCGGTACCGCGATCATGGGCGCCCGGCCGATACGCTCGCCGTAGCTAAACCACATGAGCCACATGAGAACCAGCGACACCACTTTTCACAATCGCTCTCGTACGGCGCGCCGACGGTGAGGAAGGCAGCAACATGACCACGATGCAGCGGTTCAAGGCGTACTTCGGCATGGTCCCGCCCGGCGACTACGAGGACGACTACCTCGACGAGCCCGGCGCGACCCGACGCGATCCCTACGAGCGCGAATACCGCGACGAGTACTACGGACGCGCGCCGCAGCGCGGGTTCGCCGGCGTCGACCACGGCATGCGGGAGTACGAGGACGAGATGGCGCAGTACGAGGGTGCCGCACAGTTCGATCAGACCTACGACCACGTGCCCGACTACGCCTACGCCGGCCCGGTGCGCGCGGCCCAGGC
The DNA here is from genome assembly GCF_001424365.1 of Williamsia sp. Leaf354. Taxonomy (NCBI): domain Bacteria; kingdom Bacillati; phylum Actinomycetota; class Actinomycetes; order Mycobacteriales; family Nocardiaceae; genus Williamsia; species Williamsia sp. Leaf354. The sequence goes on along the minus strand of NZ_LMPL01000003.1, from coordinate 141,788 downwards.
CCACACGTCACTCTCGGCCGATCGTGGCGTGCCGATGGAGCGTCTCGGTCGATCGGGACGCCTGGAGCCCCTCGGTGCCCGTGGCGGCGTCTCGCGGGCGCCGGCCGGCCGGGTCGCGACCCGTGGCGCACTGGCCATCGACACGATGGATCGCGTCTTCGAGGAGGGGAACCCGTTGGCGAAGATCACCACGCTGCGCCCGCGTGACTACAGCGAGGCCCGGACGATCGGCGAGCGCTTCCGCGACGGCAGCCCCGTGATCATGGATCTCGTCGAGATGAGCAACGACGACGCCAAGCGTCTCGTCGACTTCGCCGCCGGGCTGGCCTTCGCCCTGCGTGGCACGTTCGACAAAGTGGCCACCAAGGTGTTCCTGCTCTCGCCCGCCGACGTCGACGTCTCACCCGAGGATCGTCGCAAGCTGGCCGAGACCGGTTTCTACAACCACAGCTGACACCGCCGCGAGCAGCGCTTTTCTCATCCCGTGACCGAATCAGGCAGAGTTGACGCGTGACGATAGCCCGAGAGGTCATCTACTACCTGCTCTTCATCTTCTGGCTGCTGCTCCTGGGCCGCCTGGTGATCGAGCTGGTGCGGACGTTCGCGCGCGAATGGCGGCCGACGGGGATGTCCGTCGTCGTCATCGAGGGCGTCTTCACCACCACCGATCCGCCGATCAAGGCGTTGCGTCGCGTGCTTCCGCCGATCCCGCTGGGGCCGGTGCGGCTCGACCTGTCGCTGATGATCACCATGATCGTCGTGCTGATCGCCATGGCCCTGGTGTCGCCGGGCGTCTGAGCCCGAATCCGTCCTGATCGCACCGGGGTGATCGCACAGTGCGAGACGCCGGATATTGTGACCGGAGTCCGTCATCCTGGAGGGGCACACCGAGAACCGGTTCGCGCGACGATCCGACATTCTCGGCGGAGATGATCCGCTGAAGTCGGGGAACTAGCTCGACAAAGTGCGACGAACGGTTCTCATGTGACAGGATGGGACGCCAGTTACAATGACGAGGCTGTGGACCTCCACAACGCATCGTCACCGAGGTCCCGCGAGAGATCGCATCGAGACCTGGCCATTACTCGCCACACAATTGTTAAAGGGGACCGACATGCGGCTCACACCGGCTGATGTGCACAACGTCGCGTTCAGCAAACCGCCGATCGGTAAGCGCGGCTACAACGAGGACGAGGTCGACCAGTTCCTCGACTTCGTCGAGGCCGAGCTCGCTCGACTGCTCGAGGAGAACACCGAACTCAAGCAGCGCGTCGAGGACCTCGAAGGCGATCTGTCGCAGGCTCGTTCGAGCTCCACCCCGGCACCGCGCGAGGAGGAGGCGCCCGCGCCGACCCAGGCGTTCAGTGCCGCCCCGGCCCCCGCGTACTCCGAGCCCGCGGCCCCCGCAGCTCCCGCCGCCCCTGTCGGCGAGGACCACCACGTCCGTGCGGCGAAGGTGCTCAGCCTCGCCCAGGACACCGCCGATCGCCTCACCGCGAACGCGACCACCGAGTCCGAGGCGTTGCTCTCCGACGCCCGGGGTCGTGCCGACGCGATGATCGGCGACGCCCGGTCGAAGTCGGAGGCCATGCTCACCGACGCTCGCCAGCGTTCGGAGGCCATCCTCGCCGACTCGCAGACCCGCGCCGAGACCACCACGCGTCAGGCGCAGGAGAAGGCCGACGCACTGCAGGCCGACGCCGAGCGCAAGCACACCGAGATCATGGGCACCATCAACCAGCAGCGTTCGGTCCTCGAGGGTCGCATCGAGCAGCTCAAGACCTTCGAGCGCGAGTACCGCACCCGCCTGAAGACCTACCTCGAGTCGCAGCTCGAGGAGCTGCAGCAGCGTGGCAGCGCGGCCCCGGTCGACAACGCACGCTCCGGTGGGGACGCGTTCTCCTCCGACCCGGGCAACGGCGGATTCACCAACTCGGGTGGATTCTCCAAGCCCTCGAACTGAAGGCCCCGTCGGTAGAACCGTGGCGGGCCGGGATCGACTGATGTCGGTTCGCCCCCGGTAGTCGGCGGAAAGGTCAACGCGGTGCTCGTCTCGGCGCTGGTCGCCACGCTGGTGGGCTTCGGGCTCCTGGTGGTGGCACTCGTCACCGGCACCCTCTGGTTGGCGATCGCCTGCATCGTCGTGTGTGTCCTCGGTGCGCTGCTCCTGGTGGCCGACATCCTCGGGCTCGGTCCGGTCCTCGCCCGGTTCACACCTCGACTGCCCTCCCGTCGCGCCCCTGCGGCCGCCCTGGACGACCGGTCGGCCGCTCTCGCCGACGACGATCCGGACACGATGATCACCACCGAGATGCCCCGTGTCGTCGAGGAGCCGGTACCGGACCTCTCCGCCGATCGCCCCGATCTGCCGGCCCCTCCCGTCGAGGCCGTGCGCCACGCGCCGTCGGCCGACGCTCAGGTGGCCGCCGCCTACGCGGCCGCCCACCACGGCCGGCACGAGAGCCCCGACGACGAACCCGTCGACACCCATGCGCACGTCCGGCGTGACACCGACCCGCCGTCGACGATGCCGTGGCTCACCCCGTCGGCGCCGCGACGGCACACCCGACACTCCGGTGACGATCCGGAGGCCGCGGCGGTGGTCGATCCCGAGACCGACGCCGACCCGGCGGTGCCCCGCCATCACCGCCACGCGGCGGACTGACCGGCGTCGGACACCGTCTACACTGGACCCGCACTGATCCGGCCATCACCGGGGAGCATCCGGAAGAACCGACACCACCTGCGGGCGGCGTCGCAGTAGAACCGGACGGGAGCGGCCCGACACAGCCGCAGGCCCATCGGATCGACAGAACCGATGAGGTCGGTGAGCGGCACCGGAGATCCACCGGTGCAAGCGGGGTGGTACCGCGGCGAGACACTCGTCGTCCCCGTGCCCAGCGTCGCAGCGCGACGCCCACCGGCACGAGGAGAACCGCAGTGAGCACCGATCCCGCATCGACCCCCCAGCAGCGTCGCGTGTACCCGATCGTCGACGTCGCGGGCACCGGTTCGGCCGTGCCGTCCTTCCCCGACCTCGAGACCCGCGTTCTCGACTACTGGGCCGCCGACGACACCTTCGTCGCATCGGTGCAACAGCGATCCGACGCCGACGAGTTCGTCTTCTACGACGGTCCGCCGTTCGCCAACGGGCTCCCGCACTACGGCCACCTGCTCACCGGCTACGTGAAGGACCTCATCCCGCGTTTCCAGACCATGCGCGGCAAGAAGGTCGACCGTCGGTTCGGCTGGGACACCCACGGTCTGCCCGCCGAACTGGAGGCCGAACGCCAGCTGGGCATCACCGACAAGTCCGAGATCGAGACCATGGGTGTGGAGAAGTTCAACGACTACTGCCGGGAGTCGGTGCTGCGTTACACCGGTGAGTGGCGCGACTACGTCACCCGTCAGGCCCGCTGGGTCGACTTCGACAACGACTACAAGACCCTCGACATCGACTTCATGGAGTCGGTGATGTGGGCCTTCAAGACCCTCCACGACAAGGGTCTCGTCTACCAGGGCTACCGGGTGCTGCCCTACAGCTGGTACGAGCAGACCCCGCTGAGCAACCAGGAGAGCAAGCTCGACGACGCCTACAAGATGCGCCAGGACCCGGCGGTGACGGTGTCCATGCCGCTGACCGGAGGTGTCCCCGACGAATTGGTGGGCGTCAACGCGCTGATCTGGACCACGACGCCGTGGACGCTCCCGTCCAACCTGGCGATCGCGGTCAACCCGGACGTCGAGTACTCGCATGTGCGGGGGTCCGACGGCGAGCAGTACCTGCTCGCGTCGGCGCGGGTCGGCGTCTACGCGCGCGAACTCGGTGAGGACCCCGAGGTGCTGGCCACTTACATCGGCCGCGACCTCGCCGACGCCACCTACACGCCCCCGTTCGACTTCTTCGCCGGTCACCCGAACTCGCACCGCACGCTGCTCGGTGACTACGTCACCACCGACAGCGGTACCGGGATCGTCCACCTCGCCCCGGCTTTCGGTGAGGAGGACATGGAGCTCGCGACGGCGAACGGCATCGAGGTCGTGCAGCCGCTCGATCCCGGTGGCAAGTTCACCTCGCTGGTGCCGCCGTACGAAGGCCTGATGGTCTTCGACGCCAACCCGGTCATCATCAAAGACCTCAAGGGCACCGGACGGATCCTGCGCCACGAGACCATCGAGCACTCCTACCCCCACTCGTGGCGGTCGGGAAAGCCGTTGATCTACATGGCTGTTCCGTCGTGGTTCGTCGCGGTCAACGAGTTCAAGCCGCGCATGCTCGAGTTGAACCAGCAGATCACCTGGTCGCCTGCGCACCTGCGGGACGGACAGTTCGGCAAGTGGCTCGAGGGTGCCAAGGACTGGAACATCAGTCGAAACCGCTACTGGGGTGCGCCGATCCCCGTGTGGATCTCCGACGACGAGGCATATCCGCGTGTCGACGTGTACGGGTCGCTCGACGACCTCGAGCGTGACTTCGGAGTGCGTCCGACGAATCTGCACCGGCCGTACATCGACGAGCTGACCCGACCGAACCCGGACGACCCGACCGGGCGCTCGACCATGCGTCGGGTGCCCGAGGTGCTCGACTGCTGGTTCGAGTCGGGCTCGATGCCGTACGCCCAGGTGCACTATCCGTTCGAGAACCGTGGCTGGTTCGACGGGAATGCGGAGTCGGGTCTCGAGCCGCACAATCCTGGTGACTTCATCGTCGAGTACAACGGCCAGACCAAGGGGTGGTTCTACAACCTGCACGTGCTCGCGACCGCGTTGTTCGACCGTCCGGCGTTCCGTACGGTCGCCGCACACGGCATCGTGCTGGGCGACGACGGCCAGAAGATGAGCAAGTCCAAGCGCAACTACCCCGACGTCAACGAGGTGTTCGACCGCGACGGCTCCGACGCCATGCGGTGGTTCCTGATGGCGTCGCCGATCCTGCGGGGCGGCAACCTCATCGTCACCGAGCGTGGCATCCGCGAGGGTGTCCGTCAGGCGATGCTGCCGCTGTGGAACGCCTACAGCTTCCTCGCGCTCTACGCCGATCGGCCCGCGACGTGGCGGACCGATTCGACCAATGTGCTCGACCGCTACATCCTGGCGAAGCTGGCCGCGACGCAGGAGGCGATGACGACCGCCTTGGAGACGTACGACGTGTCCGGTGCGTGCGACGCGTTCCGCGAGCTCTGCGAGGCGTTGACCAACTGGTACGTCCGGCGTTCACGCCAACGGTTCTGGGCCGGGCAGGACACCGAATCGGATGCCTTCGACACGCTCTACACGGTGTTGGAGGTGGCGTGCCGACTCGCCGCTCCGCTGCTGCCGTTGATGACCGAGGCCATGTGGCGCGGGCTCACCGGCGAGCGTTCGGTGCACCTCGCGGACTGGCCGCGCGCCGACGAACTCCCCGCCGACGCCGAGCTCGTCGCCGCCATGGACGAGGTGCAGGGTGTGTGTTCGACGGCGTCGAGTCTGCGCAAGGCGAACAACCTGCGGGTCCGACTCCCGTTGCCCGCGTTGACCGTTGCCGGCCCATCGGCGGCGCGTCTGGCCGACTACACCGCGCTGATCGCCGACGAGATGAACGTCAAGGCGGTGCACCTCGCCGACGACGCCGACGCCTACGGTCGGGTCGAGGTGGTCGTCAACGCGCGCGTCGCCGGACCTCGATTGGGCAAGGACGTCCAGAAGGCGATCAAGGCGATCAAGTCGGGGAACTGGTCGCTGGCCACCGTCAGCGATGCCGACGGGATTGTGTCGGAGAAGGTCGTCGCCGACGGCATCGAGCTGACTGGTGGCGAGTTCACCCGCAAACTCGTTGCGGTGGAGCCGAGTTCGACCGCCGAACTGCCGTCCGGTGGGGGACTGGTGGTGCTCGACACCGCGGTGACCGAGGACCTCGAGGCCGAGGGCTGGGCGAAAGACCGTGTGCGCGAACTGCAGGAGGCGCGGCGGACCATGGGGCTCGACGTGTCCGACCGCATCAGCGTGGAACTCGGGGTGCCTGCCGAACGCAATGCATGGGCGCAGCGTCACCGCGACCTGATCGCGGGCGAGGTGCTCGCCACCGCTCTCGAGGTCGTCGCACCCGAGGAGGTGCGCGGTCCGTCGGTCGAGTTGGGCGACGGCGTCGTCGCGTCGATCAGCCGGTCAGGGCAGTAGCCGGGTCACCACGGTGGTGAGCTGGAGGTCGAAGAGATCCTCCGGCCGCGCGAAGGTGTCGGCGCCGTACTGGCCGAACACCTCGAGGCTGATCGCGCCGAGAACCACCGACCACAGGCAGGTGCCGACGGCCAGCGTCGTGTGATCCAGTTCGAGGCCGAATTCGGTGTTGATGGCGTCGAATTCGGCGGCCAGTCCGGCGGAGATCGGTGTCGGTGCGTCGACCGCGGTGTCGTGCAGTTCTCGAAGCAGCAGCGCGACGAAGCGGGTGCCCGGGCCCGTGGTCTGCTCGCCCGGGGCGGTGTACCCGGGGACCGGGCTGCCGTAGATGAGCGCGTACCGCGACGGTTCGGCGACGGCCCATGTCCGCAGTGCATGCGCGGCCACCCGGATGCGCTCCCGCGTCCCGGCGTCGGCGGGTGTCGCGGCGAGGGCGGCCTCGACGCGGTCGGCGGATTCGTCGTAGGCGTCGACGACCAGCAACGTCAGCAGGTCGTCGCGGTTGCGCACGTAGCGGTACACGGCGGAGGACACCATGCCGAGGTCGCGGGCGACCGCCCGCAACGACAGCGACGCGGCGCCGTGTGCGGCGAGGTGTTCCCGTCCGACCCGGATGATGTCCTGTTCGGTCTGAGCCCGTGCCGCAGCGCGGGGGGTCGACGGCGCGTCTGACTGCATGGACCCCATCCTGCCAGAAACGAGAGCAGTGCTCTTGCATCCTGGCCGACGCCGTGTCATGGTGAGAAACGAGAGCAGTGCTCTCGTTCCGATCGAGACGAGGAGTTCCCATGACCACCACCCATTACGCAGAGCCCAGCGGCCGCATGCAGCGCGGCTTCAACGACCTCGTCCGTTGGTTGTCGGCCCGGGGGATCGGCCTTGCCGGTGCGCGCACCCTGACCGTTGTCGGACGAAAGTCGGGCACCCCGCAGACCACACCGGTCAACCCGCTCGTCATCGACGGGCGCACCTACCTGATCTCGCCGCGGGGCAACACCCAGTGGTCGCGCAACCTGCGTGTCGCGGGAGTCGCCACCATCGGTCACGGTCGCCGCACAGATGAGTTCTGGGCCACCGAGATCGCCGACGACGCGAAGATCGCTCTCCTGCGTCCCTACCTCAAGCGCTGGGGCTGGGAGGTCGCGAGCTACCTGCCGGCGAAGGTCTCGCACACCTCGACCGACGCCGAACTCGCCGCCGTCGCCCCCGCGGTTCCCGTCTTCGAACTGCTGTCCGCCCGAGGCGGCGCGCGATGACACTCGCCGTCCGCATCGGTGTCGGGGTGATCGTCGCGATCGGACTCCTCGAGATGGCGTTGTCGTCGATCGCCGCGCTCGCCGGGATGAGCTCGTGGAGTGAACGATTCACGGAGTTGACCCGCATCGAGCCGTCGACGTCACTGCGGCTCGGCCTCGGGGTCGTCGCCGGTGTCGCCGCGGTGTCGCTCGCGGTCGGGTTCGCGCGGCCGACCTGGTTCATCGTCGGTGGCGTGCTGCTGACCGCAGACGCAGGCGCGGTCCTGGTGCGCCAGCTGTACCTCGGCGACAGCGGCTCGTCCCTGATCCCGTACGCGCTGTTCACCGCCTGCGGCCTGGTGGCGATCGGTGCCGGTGCCCTCACCCGCTGAGCAGGTGACCGGCCGTGCTGACTGTGCACGGTCAGCACCGTGACGCCGGCCGTTTCCGCACAGTCGGCCGTGGGGCGGGCGGATGACGGACCGTGCTGACTGTGTGGAAACGCGCGTCGAGTGTGCTGGCGGCGAAACGTGAGGTGCGCTGGGAACGGCGCACACTCGGGGCGTGGCTTCCGCACCGTCAGCGGCGTGGGAACTGCTCCGGGAAGGTCGAGAGCCGCCGACGGTGCGGAGGCGACGGTGCGGAGGCCGGCGATCGAGTGTGCGGTGTTGTGGAGGTCCGTCGCGTCGGGTGTGGAGCACACTCGATGGCCGTTTCCGCACAGTCGGCACGGTGCGGTTCGTGCGGGACGGGTGGCCGTTTCCGCACAGTCGGCCGTGGGGCGGGCGGATGACGGACCGTGCTGACTGTGTGGAAACGCGCGTCGAGTGTGCTGGCGGCGGCACGTGAGGTGCGCTGGGAACGGCGCACACTCGGGGCGTGGCTTCCGCACCGTCAGCGGCATGCCGAGCTGCTCTGCGAGAGTCCGACGGTGCGGAGGCCGGCGATCGAGTGTGCGGTGTTGTGGAGGTCCGTCGCGTCGGGTGTGGAGCACACTCGATGGCCGTTTCCGCACAGTCGGCACCGTGACGCCGGCCGTTTCCGCACAGTCGGCAACCGAGTCGGAGTCGATAGGCTCGATGGGTGGCCGGTACCGAGGATCGACGGGGATCGCGGTGGGTGCTGCACATCGACATGGATGCCTTCTTCGCCTCGGTCGAGCAGCTCACTCGTCCCACCCTGCGCGGCCGCCCGGTGCTCGTCGGCGGGGTCGGCGGCCGAGGGGTGGTCGCCGGAGCGAGTTACGAGGCTCGGCGCTTCGGAGCACACTCGGCGATGCCGATGCACCAGGCGCGCAGACTGATCGGGTCGTCGGCGGTGGTCGTGCCACCCCGCGGCGCGGTCTACCGTGTCGTCAGCGCCCGGGTGTTCGCGATGATCCGCGAGGCGATACCGGTCATCGAGATGCTGTCGTTCGACGAGGCGTTCGGTGAACCCGAGGCATTGGTGGGCGCCGCGCGCAGCGAGGTGATCACGTTCGCCGAGCAGATCCGGTCGCGGATCGCCGACGAGCTCGGCCTGGCCGCGTCAATCGGGGCGGGCAGTGGGAAGCAGATCGCCAAGATCGCCTCGGGGATGGCGAAACCCGATGGCGTGACGGTCATCTCACCCGGATCCGAACAGGAGTTCCTCCGCCCGCTGTCGGTGCGGAAGCTGTGGGGGATCGGACCGGTGGCCGGCGACCGGCTGCATCGCCTGGGCATCGACACCATCGGCGATCTCGCCGACCTGTCGCCGATGGAGGTGGCCTCGGTGCTCGGGTCGACGGTGGGTCCGGCGCTGCACCGACTGGCGCAAGGGTTCGACGACCGACAGGTCGCCGAACGGACCTCGGCGAAACAGATCAGCGCTGAATCGACCTTCGCCGACGACGTCGTGTCGATGCCGCGACTGCGGGAGGCCATCGCGACCTCGGCCGCATCGGCGCATCGGCGCCTCCTCGACGACGGTCGCGGGGCACGCACGGTCGTCCTCAAACTCAAGAAGTCCGACATGTCGGTGCTCACCCGATCGACCACCTTCGCCCCGGCCACCACCGACCTCGCGACCCTGGCCGCCGCGGCCCAGCGCCTCGCCCTCGACCCCGTCGACATCGGACCCGTTCGCCTTGTCGGCGTGGGGTTCTCCGGCCTCACCACCGACGAACAGTTCCTGCTCTTCGGCGGCGACGCCACCGACCGCCCGGTGACCACCGCCGACGCCCCCGAGGAGCCGGTCATCGTCACCGCCGTCGATGGCGTGGACCCCGCCGAGCCGCTACCGGGCGGTCCGGTCGCCGAGGTGGGCGTGCAGAAGGCGTCGGGCCGTGTCGTGAGTCCCGACGGTGCGGTGACGTGGGCGACCGGTACCGACGTGACGCACCCCGAGTTCGGTCACGGCTGGGTGCAGGGCAGTGGCCACGGCGTCGTCTCGGTGCGGTTCGAGACCCGCGCGACCGGTCCCGGCCGCACCGCGACGTTCCCCTCCGATACCGCCGACCTCACGGCCGCCGATCCACTCGCCAGCCTCGACTGGACCTGACTCAGCGGTCAGGCGCCACCCGCGGCGACCGGTCCGGCCGCGAAGAACGCCGCGATCCCGTCGTGATCGGTGCCGACCGAGAGCAGTGCCGCCAGCGCCACCCGCGCCTGGGGCGGACGCAGCCACGGTGAGACGACCGCCCCCGCGGCCGCGAGATCGACCGCGCCACCGCCACCTCCGTAGGTGGCGACCACCTCCCCGAACGGCACGCGGGTCGAGATGACGGTCGCCACGCCCAGGCTGATCGCGTCGGCCACCGCGTCACGCACACCGGGACCGACGTTGCCCGACCCGAGGCCGGCGACCACGAGCCCGCGCGCCCCGGAAGCGACCAGGTGCGCGATGATGTCGGGCACGAACCCCGGGTGCACGGTGACGATGTCGACCCGTGCGCTCACGGGGGAGTGCCCGCCGACATCGATCCGCGGACGCGCGAGCCCGGGGGCGGCGCAGTCGAAGGCGCGGAGGTCGGATGCGCTGACCTTGACCGTCCCCCGCGCCGGCAGAACCTGACCGCCGAACGCGACGAGCACCCCGCGCGACCGGGAGTCCGGGTCGGCGGCGCACGCGACGGCCGCGGCGAGATTCGCGGGACCGTCGGCGCCCTCGGCGTCGGAGGGTCGTTGCGCGCCGGTGAACACCACGGGGCGGGGGTCGTCGAGGACCAGGTCGGCGAGCATCGCCGACTCCTCGAGCGTGTCGGTGCCGTGGGTCACGACGACACCGGCGACCGCGGGGTCGGCGAGTTCGGTGGAGATCGCCCGCACGAGGGTCCACTGGTCGTCGGGTGTCATCGCCGAACTGTCGAGCGAGAGCACCGTCCGCGGACGCAGCGTGACGTCGCCGACACGGGACCCGACGAGATCGGCCCGCACCAGATCGTGGACGTCGACCGCGGGCACGACACCGCCCGCACTGTGTTGCGACGCGATGGTCCCGCCGGTGCCGAGTATCGCGATGACAGGTGTGGCGGACATGTGACGAAAGCTTGCTGACCTCGGTCGTCGTGGTCAAATCCGGGCCGGGAGGCGTGTGCGGTTCGCCCGATTGTCGTTCGCCCACACATCGGTTTGGCATAGTGGTGTCCGATCCGGGGGGAACGCGGTCGTCCGCGACCGCCCCCATCGGTACACATGAGTCCCCGGGCTCGACGACCTCGGCCCGACAGGTCGGTGGCTCTCCAGCCGCCGGCCCCGGGTTCGACAAGCCCTGACGACGACAGACGAGAAGAGGACATTTCGTGAAGCTCCAGAAGATCGCCACCGCAGGCCTGGCCGTCGCAGCCGTGTTCATGATCGGCGCGTGCAGCGACAACTCCGACGACGGCACGCAAGCTCAGGCCACGTCCGCCACGAGTTCGTCGGCCGCGACGGGTGACACCGCCGGTGGGGGCGTGAACGATCCCTCGAAGCCGCCGAGTGCCTCGACGCTCAACGGACTGCTGGAGAAGGCCCTCGACCCGAACGTGCCGGCCAGCGAGAAGACGAAGCTCGTCCAGGGCTCCGACGCCGACCCGCAGCTGTTCGACAAGCTCGTGAAGGCCCGTCAGGACAACCCCGACATCACCTACTCGCTGCAGGCCCCGGTCATCGCGACCGGCAACGGCCAGGCGACGGTCAAGGTCAAGGTGAAGCTGCCCAACGTGCCCGAGCAGACCGTCGACGCCGCGATCGTCTACGACAACGGCACGTGGAAGCTCGCCAAGACCACGGTGTGCCCGCTGCTGCTGGCCAACAACGTGCAGAGCGCCATGTGCCCGGCGGCCAACTGAGCCCCGTCTGAACACCGCTCGCAGCGACTGCCCCCGAACCCCACGGTTCGGGGGCAGTCGTGTGTCAGCGGGTCGTCTCCCAGCGGATGTCGACGCCGGTCTTCTGGACCAGCGGCCGGGCGGGGTCCGAGCCGACCAGTGACCGGCCACCGTCGACCGTCAGCTCGCCGCTGACCGGGAGTCCGCGCGACAGGTCGAGGGTCATCGACCCCGACCCGGTCATCGAGTACGAGGCGATGGTGAGCGTCTGATCGGATCCGGGGATGGTGAAGACCGCGTTCACCGGTTCCTCGTCGACGGTCACGTCGATCGCCAACGTCGATCCGGTGCGTGCGCGCAGCGTCGAGGTGATGGTCTGCCGCACCGTGGCCGCGCCGGTGATCGTGCGTACCGACCGCCACCGCGCGCCCACCCCGATCGGGTCGCGGGGGAGTGTCACCGACCGCTGCAACGCCTGCACCAGGGTCTGTTCGATCGCCGAGCGGGCGGTGTCGTCGGCCGCGGCGGCGGGCACGATGCGCAGGGCGATCGGCACCGACCCGGCCGCGACCGCGAGACCCGCCCGCGATCCGCGCACCGCGGCGAGCGACCGCGACAGGTCCGGCGACGGCGACGACGCGGCGCCGAGGGTGAGTTCGATGTCGGTCGGGTCGCCGCACAGCACCTGCGCGGTGATCGGCAGGTCCACGGTCTGGGCGTCGTCGCTCGGTGCCTGTCCCTGCGAGAGGCTCGTCGACGACGACGTCGTGACCAGGCGGACCTGCTGGGCCGAGGTGGTACTCGGCGCACCGACCGGTGCCAGTCGCGGCGCGGCGCCGGCGTCGAGGACCTCCACCGTCGCCGGCGGCACCGGCAGGAGCGACGCACCGGAGGCGCCGACGGTCGACTCGGTCGTACACCCCGCGGCCGCCGAGGAACTGCTCGCACTGTCGGGGCCGGGATCACCGGAACCGCACCCGGCGACGACCGCCGCGATCACCGCGCACGCCCCCACCGCCTGCGCTTGACGGAGAAGGGGGCGGGTGATGAGGGCGTCGGGCACGCATTGAAGGTTATCGACTCCGGTTAGGGGACAATGGTCGGCGTGAGCAACGACCCGACCGATGAACCCGCCGGACCCGACACCGCCGCCGGAGTCGGTGGGTCCGCCGATCCCGCCGTCACGAACCGACCGGCGCCCCGATCGACGACGATGATCGCGCTGCTGCCCGCGGTCGCGCTGTTCATCCTGGTCGCCGATCTGGTGACGAAGATCGTGGTCGTCGCGACCATTGACCCGCTGCGCCCCATCTCGATCATCGGTGACACCGTCACGCTGCGCCTGGTCCGCAACTCCGGCGCCGCGTTCTCGATGGCCACCGGTTACACCTGGATCCTGACGATCGTCGCGCTCGCCGTCGTCGTCGGCATCATCCGATACAGCTCCCGCCTGCGGTCTCCACTGTGGGCGCTGGGCCTCGGGCTGATCCTCGGGGGCGCGCTGGGCAACCTGGTCGACCGTCTGTTCCGCGATCCCGGCCCGCTGCGCGGGCACGTGGTCGACTTCGTGTCCATCGGCTGGTGGCCGGTGTTCAACGTGGCCGACTCGGCGGTGGTGTGCGGCGCGGTCCTGCTGGTCGGCCTGACGCTCTTCGGGGTGGAACTCGACGGGACGCGGGCGTCGACCCGCACCCGCGACGACGAGCGCACACCGGTGGCGCCCGATGCGTGAGAGCCGGTCGATGCCCGTCCCCGACGGCATCGACGGGATGCGACTCGATGCCGGGGTCTCGCGGATGATGGGGTTCTCGCGCACCGCGGTCGCCGCACTCGCCGACAACGGCGACGTGCAGGTCGACGGCACCGCCGTCGGGAAGTCGCATCGACTCACCGCGGGTGCCTGGCTCGAGGTGCTGCTGCCCGAACCGGCACGCCCGGTCGAGAACCTGGTGCAGCCGATCGAGAACATGGACATCCTGTTCGCCGACGACGACATCGTGGTGGTCGACAAGCCGGTCGGTGTCGCCGCGCACGCCTCGGTCGGATGGACCGGACCGACGGTGATCGGCGGCCTCGCCGCCGCCGGGTATCGCATCTCCACCTCCGGCGCCCACGAGCGACAGGGCATCGTGCACCGTCTCGACGTCGGCACGTCCGGGGTGATGGTGGTCGCGACGTCGGAGCGCGCGTACACCCTGCTCAAGCGGGCCTTCAAGGAGCGCACGGTCGACAAGCGCTACCACGCCCTGGTGCAGGGCCACCTCGATCCGTCGAGCGGCACCATCGACGCCGCCATCGGCCGTCACCCGGGCAACGAGTGGAAGTTCGCCGTGACCACCGCGGGCAAACCCAGCGTCACCCACTACGACACCCTCGAGATGTTCGCCGCGGCCAGCCTCCTCGACGTCCACCTCGAGACCGGTCGCACCCACCAGATCCGTGTGCACTTCTCGGCGCTGCACCACCCCTGCTGCGGTGACATCACCTACGGCGCCGATCCGGCGTTGGCCGCCCGCCTCGGCCTCGAACGTCAGTGGCTGCACGCCCGGGCGTTGTCGTTCGCCCACCCCTCCGACGGGCGACTGGTCGAGTTCACCAGCCCCTACCCGGATGATCTCCGGGGTGCGTTGGACGTCCTGCGTGCGACCTGACGGTCTGCGGAGCGCGTTCGGCTCGATCGCCGTGGGCGCGGTCGTCGTGTTGGTCTTCTTCGGCGGTCTCTACGCCCTGGGTGCAGCCCATCCGCCCCGACGTCCCGCGGTCACCACCGACCGGCTCGGTCCCACCGGAGGGCAGTCGGTGGACGAGTACATCGCCGAGGCCTCGGCGGGCACCGAGCGGGCCACGGGCACCCGGTGGGCGCTGGTGTCGCCGCGGGCACCCCTCGACGACGACACCGCGTGGTCGCTGGTCGCCGGTACGGGACCGTCGCGGGTCGCCTTCCACGTGACGGTCGACGCGGTCGCCACACCGGCCACGTTCGAACCCCTCACCCGGGATCGGGGGTCGCTGCAGACCGCGCGCGACCTCGCCGTCGACGACGTCGAACGGACCGCCGGTCCCGACGCGGTGGGTCGCGATCGACAGATCGCCACGCTCGTGCGGTCACGGCTCACCGCAGGATGTGCGTGCGTGGTCGCTCTCGTCGTGCGCGGTGACGCCGACCGGTTGCGCGCGATCGCGGGCGACCGGCGGGTCCGTGCGGTCGAGGTCCTCCCGGCCGACGCGGGCGGGCGGTTCACCGTCGGGGCGCTGCTCCCCGAACAGTTCGATCGTGTCGGTCCGCTCTCCGACACCGCTCCGGTTCCCGCGAACTGACCGACGGCTCGAGTCCCACGCGTCACAGCCCGCCCGGCGTGTCGCGGTGTGTCGGCGGTGTGCACACGACCGGTGGGCGCCCGCACTGTGTGGCTCACCGGTCTTGTGGGTGCCCGCACCTAAACTGGACGACACGTCGCAGCCGGCCATCGGACCGCGCGCGGCAGTGCATCGGCGGGGACCCCGCAGCGTTCGTCGAGAGGTATTCCACGTGTCGGATTCGTTCGTCCATCTGCACAACCACACCGAGTACTCCATGCTCGACGGGGCCGCGAAGGTGGCGCCCATGTTCGCCGAGGCCAAGCGTCTCGGGATGACCGCCATCGGCATGACCGACCACGGGAACATGTTCGGCGCCAGCGAGTTCTACAACGTCGCCTCCGATCACGACATCACGCCGATCATCGGCATCGAGGCCTACATCGCCCCCGCCTCGCGCTTCGACACCAAACGCGTCCTGTGGGGCGATCGCGACCAGAAGAGCGACGACGTCTCCGGTAGCGGCGCCTACACCCACATGACGATGGTCGCCGAGAACGCGACCGGCCTGCGCAACCTGTTCACCCTGAGCTCGCTCGCGTCGATCGAGGGACAGCTCGGCAAGTGGGCCCGCATGGACGCCGAACTCATCGCCGCCCACGCCGAGGGGATCATCGCCACCACCGGCTGCCCGTCGGGTGAGGTCCAGACCCGGCTGCGGCTGGGCCATCAGCGCGAGGCCCTCGAGGCCGCGGCGAAGTGGCAGGACATCTTCGGCAAGGAGAACTTCTACCTCGAGTTGATGGAGCACGGCCTCGAGATCGAGCGACGCGTCCGCGACGGTCTGCTCGAGATCGGCAGGCAGCTCGGCATCAAGCCGATCGTCACCAACGACTGCCACTACGTCACCAAGGGTCACGCGGTGACCCACGAGGCGCTGCTGTGCATCCAGACCGGCAAGACGCTGTCGGATCCGACGCGCTTCAAGTTCGACGGCGACGGGTACTACCTGAAGTCGGCCGCGGAGATGCGCGAGCAGTGGGACGACGTGGTGCCCGGCGCCTGCGACAACACCGTCGAGATCGGCGAGCGGGTCCAGAGTTACGCCGAGGTGTTCACCCCACGCGACCGGATGCCCATCTTCCCGGTGCCCGAGGGTGACACCCAGGAGACGTTCCTGCGCAAGGAGGTCACCGCGGGGTTGGCCCGGCGTTTCCCCGACGCACCCGTGCCGCAGCACTACACCGACCGCGCCAACTACGAACTCGACGTCATCATCCAGATGGGCTTCCCGGCCTACTTCCTCGTCGTCGGCGACCTCATCCGGCACGCCCACGAGGTCGGGATCCGCGTCGGCCCCGGCCGCGGCAGCGCCGCCGGATCGCTCGTCGCATGGGCGCTGGGCATCACCAACATCGACCCCATCCCGCACGGTCTGCTCTTCGAGCGGTTCCTCAACCCCGAGCGTGTGTCGATGCCCGACATCGACATCGACTTCGACGACCGCCGCCGCGGGGACATGGTCCGCTACGCCACCGAGCGCTGGGGCAGTGACAAGGTCGCCCAGGTCATCACCTTCGGCACCATCAAGACCAAGGCCGCGATCAAGGACTCGGCGCGGGTGCAGTTCGGTCAGCCCGGCTACGCCATCGCCGACCGCATCACCAAGGCGCTGCCGCCGCCCATCATGGCCAAGGACATCTCGGTCGCCGGGATCACCGACCCCGACCACGATCGCTACGGCGAGGCCTCGGAGGTCCGTGCGCTCATCGAGACCGACCCCGACGTCAAGAAGATCTACGACACCGCACTGGGTCTCGAGGGACTGATCCGCAACGCCGGCGTGCACGCCTGCGCGGTGATCATGTCCTCGGAGCCGCTCACCGAGGCGATCCCGGTGTGGAAACGTGCCCAGGACGGCGCCATCATCACCGGCTGGGACTACCCGTCGTGTGAGGCCATCGGGCTGCTCAAGATGGACTTCCTCGGGCTGCGCAACCTGACGGTCATCAACGACGCGCTCGAGAACATCACCACCAACCGCGGCATCGAGATCGACATGGACACGCTGCCCCTCGACGACACCACGACCTACGAGTTGATGGCGCGCGGGCAGACCCTCGGCGTGTTCCAGCTCGACGGTGGGCCGATGCGTGAACTGCTCAAACGCATGCAGCCCACCACCTTCGAGGACATCGTCGCCGTCGGCGCCCTCTACCGGCCAGGCCCCATGGGCATGAACGCCCACAACGACTATGCCGACCGCAAGAACGGTCGCCAGGACGTCAAGCCGATCCACCCCGAGCTGGCCGAACCGCTCAAGGACATCCTCGGCGACACCTACGGCCTCATCGTCTACCAGGAGCAGATCATGCAGATCGCTCAGAAGGTGGCCGGGTACTCACTGGGTCGAGCCGACATCCTGCGTCGCGCGATGGGCAAGAAGAAGGCGTCGGTGCTGGCCCAGGAGTTCGAGGGGTTCGAGGCGGGCATGGTCGCCAACGGGTTCTCCAAGGCGGCCATCAAGGCGCTGTGGGACACGATCCTCCCGTTCGCCGGCTACGCGTTCAACAAGTCGCACGCGGCCGCCTATGGGCTGGTGTCGTACTGGACGGCGTATCTCAAGGCCAACTTCCCGGCCGAGTTCATGGCGGGACTGCTCACCTCGGTCGGCGACGACAAGGACAAGGCCGCGATCTACCTGGCCGACTGCCGCAAGCTGGGCATCACGGTCCTCCCGCCCGACGTCAACGAGTCGCAGCGCTACTTCGCCGCCGTCGGTGAGGACATCCGCTTCGGCCTGGTCGCGGTGCGCAACGTGGGGACGAACGTGGTCACCGCGATCCTCGCCGCGCGTGAGGAGAAGGGGAAGTTCCACAGCTTCTCGGACTACCTCGGCAAGATCGACGTCACCGCCTGCAGCAAGAAGGTCACCGAATCCCTCATCAAGGCAGGTGCTTTCGACTCGCTGGGCCACCCCCGCAAGGGACTGTTCCTGGTGCATGTCGACGCCGTCGACGCGGTGCTGGGCACGAAGAAGGCCGAGGCCGTCGGCCAGTTCGACCTGTTCGGTGACGCCGGCGGTGCCGACGACGCCGGTGCGGTGATCGACGACGTCTTCGCCGTCCGGGTGCCCGACGAGGAGTGGGACACCAAGCACAAGCTCGCGCTCGAACGGGAGATGTTGGGGCTCTACGTGTCCGGGCATCCGCTCGGCGGTATCGAGCACGTCATCTCGGCGCAGACCGATACCTCGCTGACCAGCCTGCTGGAGAAGAACGTCTCCGACGGCGCGCAGATCGTCATCGGCGGCATCATCTCCGCGGTGACCCGACGGGTCAACAAGAAGGGCGAGCCGTACGCGGTGGTCACCCTCGAGGATCTCGTCGGTGGTGTGGAGGTGTACTTCTTCCCTCGCGCGTTCCAGGCCTACGGGATGGACATCGTGGCCGATGCGGTGGTGCTCATCAAGGCCCGGGTCAACATCCGCGACGACGACAACATGATGATCAGCGCCAACGATCTGGCGGTGCCCGACCTCTCACACGTGGGGGAGGCGCGCCCGCTCGCCCTGACGATGTCGACGCGACTGTGTACGCAGGACCGGGTGAGTGCCCTCAAGCAGGTCCTGATCCGTCATCCGGGGACATCGGATGTCCACGTGCGGCTCATCAGCGGCGAGTCGGCGACCACCCTGCGACTCGACGACAACCTCCGGGTGACCCCGAGTTCGGCCCTGATGGGCGACCTGAAGGCGCTTCTCGGGCCGACCTGCCTCAGCGGGTAGTCGCGCGGCGGGTCGCACCGAGGCGGCCGGTCCACCAGACCGCGGTGGCGGCGATGGTCACGGCCCACGCGGTGACCTCGCCGGAGCCGGTGAGCACGCCGACGACGACGGCGACCACGAGGGCGGTGAGCACCGCGGCCACCTTGTGTCGCGGCCATGCGACACCGGCGATCGAGACGGTGGGCGCCGCGGTCCGCCCGGAGTGAGCGGGTGCGGTGTTCACGCTGATCGTCGTCATGGGCGGCTGACCTCCTGGTGCGAAGCACGACGGGCTTCTGTCGGGGTGTGCGAACACCAGTCTACTGCCATCGCCAGCAAAAGTTTTCGGGTGACCGAAACCGGGTGATATCCGCGTGTCGCCGCAGCTCAGGATCGGTTGTGCGGACACCCTCGCCGCGGTCGGTGTTTCGCTAGAGTCGATGGTGCTCGACCGCACGTCGACACGACCGACAAGAGGAGATCCGCCATGCCGCTCGAAGGTGAATACGCCCCGAGTACCAGCGACTGGGCCCGCGAACAGGCCGAGAAGATCGAGAACTCGAACGGCACCGAGGCCACCGAGATGAACGGCATGCCCGTCATCCTGCTCACCACCGTCGGCAACAAGACCGGGAAGCTCCGCAAGACCCCGCTCATGCGGGTCGAGCACGAGGGCGCCTACGCCGCGGTCGCCTCCCTCGGCGGCGCACCCAAGCATCCCGTCTGGTACCACAACATCGCCGCCAACCCGCACGTCGAACTCCGCGACGGGGAACTCGTCCAGGACATGGTGGCCCGGGAGGTGTTCGGTGGCGAGAAGCAGATCTGGTGGGACCGCGCGGTCGAGGCCTACCCGCCGTATGCGGAGTACCAGGAGAAGACCGACCGCCAGATCCCGGTGTTCGTCCTCGAGGCCACACCCGGGAGCTGATCGCCGTGATCGGCGCAGATGGTGAGACGATGAGAGCGTGAGCAGTCCGCCGCGCCTCGTCACCCCGTCCGCACCGACCCTGGACGTCGAGTCGATCCGTGCTGCCGCCGACCGCGCGAAGGCGGTGGTCGACCGCACGCCGTTGCAGGCCAACGCACGCCTGTCGGCGGCGACCGGCGCGCAGGTGTACCTCAAGCGCGAGGACCTGCAGTCGGTGCGGTCGTACAAGATCCGCGGCGCGTACAACACGATGGGATTGTTGACCGCCGAGGAGTTGGCGGCCGGTGTCGTCGCGGCGAGCGCGGGCAACCATGCGCAGGGCGTCGCCTACGCCTGCAAGTCGATGGGGGTGCGGGGACGCATCTACGTACCCACCACCACCCCGAAGCAGAAGCGTGACCGGATCCTGTGGCACGGCGGTGATTTCATCGAGTTGATCCCCGTCGGCGACACCTACGACGCGGCCGCCGCGGCGGCGCAGGCCGATGTCATGACCTCCGGCGCCACCTGGATCCACGCGTTCGACGACGTCCGCACCGCCGCCGGACAGGGCACCATCGCGCTCGAGATCGTCGAGCAACTCGGCCGTGTGCCCGATGTCGTGCTCGCGCCCGTCGGCGGCGGCGGATGTCTGGCCGGGATGGCGACCTATCTCCGGGCCCTCGATCCCGACGTCGTGCTCGTCGGTGTCGAGCCGACGGGCGCGGCGTCACTGGCCGCGGCCCTCGTACACGGCGGTCCGGTGACCCTCGACGTGATCGACCCGTTCGTGGACGGTGCGGCGGTCAAGCGCGTCGGTGACCTCGCGCATCGTGTGCTGTCACCGTTGTCCCCGACGGTCGCCGATCACCCCGATCTCCCTGCTGCACTGACCATCTCACCGTCCCGCCGGAACCTGAGCCCGGGTAGCGCCCACATCGTCCACGTCGACGAGGGTGCGTTGTGTTCGGTGATGCTGGAGCTCTACCAGGACGACGGCATCATCGCCGAGCCGGCCGGGGCGCTGGCGGTCGCGGGTCTCGACGGTCTGCGCTTCGCACCCGGGACGACGGTGGTGTCGCTGCTCTCCGGCGGCAACAACGACGTCTCCCGCTACGGCGAGATCATCGAGCGTTCGCTCGTCCACCGAGGCCTCAAGCACTATTTCCTCGTCGACTTCCCGCAGGAGCCCGGAGCCTTGCGCGGCTTCCTCGACGAGGTCCTCGGTCCCGACGACGACATCACCCTGTTCGAGTACGTGAAGCGCAACAACCGCGAGACCGGTGCCGCGCTCGTCGGTGTGCAGCTGAACTCGGCCGACGGACTGTCGTCACTGCTCGACCGCATGACGGACTCGCGCCTGACGGCCGAGCGCCTGGTACCCGGGTCACCGGCCTACCGCTACCTCACCTGAGCGATCGGACTGCGGCTCAGGCGTGCGCCTCGGATCTGCTTCACCGGAACCGAGAGTCGACGAGTTGGTCAGCGATGTTTCCCGCTGAGCGGTAAACATCGCTGACTGTGGTGGGTGACACCCGCATGCCGGATCCTCAGGCGGCGGGCACCAGTGAAGTGAGGATGTCGGCGACGATGCGGTGCGACTCGAGGCGGGCATCGAAGTCGGCCAGGGTCGAGCTGATCATGATCTCGTCGGCTCCGGTGGAGTCGACCAGACTCCGCAGCTCGTTCGCCACGTGGTCGCGGCCGCCGACGATCCAGGCCGAACTCGTCTCCGCGACAGCCGATTCCTGCATCGGGGTCAGCGGCGTGGCCGCGGCCTGCTCCGCCGTCGGGTAGCGACCGGCGGTTCCGCTGCGCAACCGTGCCATCGCCAGGCGCTGCGGACCGGCGTGGTAACGGGCGGTCTCGTCGTCGGACGCCGCGACGACGGTCGCGGTGACCATCGCGTACGGGGCGTCGAGGACGGCGCTCGGCCGGAAGTTGTCGCGGTAGGTGGCCAACGCCGCGAAGGTCTCACGCGGCGCGAAGTGACGGGCGAACGCGAACGGCAGACCGAGCAGCCCCGCCAGCTGGGCGCTGTACGTGGACGACCCGAGCAACCACATGTCCGGCGACGCGCCCTCACCGGGGACGGCGGTGATGGCCGAGTACGGGTGCTCCTCGGGGAACGCGCCGGCGAGGAACGCCCGGAGCTGTGCGAGCTCCTGGGGGAAGTCGTCGGCCGAGAGCGCACCGGGGGCGCGGCGCAGTGCGTGGGCGGTGACCTGATCGGTGCCCGGTGCACGGCCGATCCCGAGGTCGATCCGACCGGGGAACAGGGCGTCGAGGGTGCCGAACTGCTCGGCGATCACCAGCGGCGCGTGGTTGGGCAGCATGATGCCGCCCGATCCGACACGGAGCGTCCGGGTGGCTCGCGCGACCTGCCCGATCACGATGGCGGGACTGGAGCTGGCGATGCCGGGCATGTTGTGGTGCTCGGCGAGCCAGAACCGTCGATAGCCCCACCCCTCGGCGGCGACCGCAAGGGCGACGGCGTTCTGGAGGGCCTGACCGACGGTGGTGCCCTCGACGACGGGTGCGATGTCCAGGACGGAATAGGGAACGCTCATGGTGGGTGCAACACCCACGGTCATGCCGGTATTTCGCCCCGTCTGCCCGTCGAACCGTCTACGCGTCGATCCGCCGACCGATGACGACGTTGTGGCCGGTCGAGGTGAGGCCGGTGTCGGTGGTGGTGACGGGGTCCCAGAGCAGCACCGGTTCGAGCGCGATCGGCACGACGGTGTCGGCAGGGGAGAGCACGACGACGGTCGACAGCTCTCCCCGGTGCATGGCGAACCAGCCCGCGTCGGCGTCGAACTCGACCTCCACCGAGGTCAGGGAGTTCGCGGCGATGTCCGGGGAGCCGGCGCGGAGCGCGATGAGCGACCGGTAGAACTCGAGGACGCGTCGGTGCGCCGGCTCCTCGGGTTCGGACCAGTCGAGCTTCGACCGGGTGAACGTCGCCGGATCCTGTGGATCGGGGATCTCCTCGGCGTCCCATCCGTGGTCGGCGAACTCCTTGATGCGGCCGGTCGCGGTGGCCTCCCCCAGCTCGGGTTCGGGATGGGAGGTGAAGAACTGGAACGGCGTGCTCGCGCCCCACTCCTCGCCCATGAACAGCATGGGGGTGAACGCCGAGGTCAGCACCAGAGCCGCCTTGATGGCGAGTTGCCCCGGGGTCAGATAGGCGGTGGGCCGGTCACCGATGGCGCGGTTGCCGATCTGGTCGTGGTTGCACGTGTAGACCACGAGCGACGTCGATGGCACCACCGCGGGGTCGATGGGGCGACCGTGGCGACGCCGGCGGAACGAGGAGTACGTCGCCGCGTGGAAGAAACCCCCGGTGAGAACGGTGGCGAGGCATTCGTAGCTCCCGAAATCGCCGTAGTAGCCCTGCCGTTCGCCCGAGACCGTGGTGTGGATCGCGTGGTGCACGTCGTCGTCCCACTGGGCGGCGAGGCCGTAGCCGCCGAGGCCGCGGTCGGTGATCAGTCGTGGGTCGTTCAGGTCGCTCTCGGCGATCAGCGACAGCGGACGCCCGAGTTCTGCCGCCAGCGCGTCGGTGCGGACGGCGAGTTCCTCGAGCAGGTGGATGGCGGTGTGGTCCACCAGGGCGTGAACGGCGTCCAATCGCAGTGCGTCGACATGGAATACGCGCAACCAGCGCAGCGCGTTGTCGAGGATGTACTCCCGTACCGGGTCCGACTGTGCCTGGTCGAGGTTGAGTGACTGACCCCATGTGTTGGCGCCGTCGGTGAGGTACGGACCGAAGCGGGGGAGGTAGTTGCCCGACGGCCCGAGGTGGTTGTAGACCACGTCGAGCACCACCCCGAGACCGCGGGTGTGGCAGGCGTCCACGAACCGTGCGAATCCTGCGGGCCCGCCGTAGATCTCGTGGACGGCGTACCACGCGACGCCGTCGTAGCCCCAGTTGTGCGTGCCGTTGAACCCGTTGACGGGCATCACCTCGACGAACCCGACGCCCAGATCGACGAGGTGGTCGAGCCGTTCGACGGCCGAGTCGAAGGTTCCGTCGGGGGTGAAGGTGCCGATGTGCAGCTCGTAGATCACCGCGCCGGCGATGGCGCGACCCTGCCACTCCCCGTCGGCCCACAGGTCGTCGTCGACGGTGAACGGCGCGGACAGGCCGTGGACGCCGTCGGGCAGGCGGGGTGAGCGGGGGTCGGGGAGCACGTCCCCGCCCGCCCCGCCGTCCTGGTCGGCGCCGTTGTCCTTGTCACCGTCGATCACGAACCCGTACCGGCCGGGACCCGTTGGTGCCGTTGATGTCCGCCACCACGAACCGTCGGCCTGCATCGCGACGGGGTCGCCGTCGTCGATCACCACCGACACACTCGTCGCGTCCGGTGCCCACACCTCGTACGTCTGCTGCTGTGCCACGTCTCGACCGTAGCCGCCCCGGGTGCCCGGGGTGCGGTTCAGTCGCCGAGGCGCTCGCCGGTGGTCGGGTGGAACAGGTGCACGGTGGGTTCGGTTTGTCGCAGCCGGATCTGTTCACCGATCTTGGCCGGACCACGCACCGCGGTGCGCGAGACGAGGGTGACCTCGCCGCCGTCGACGGTGCGCACGGCGGGATCGTCGACGGTCGCGTACACGTAGGTCTCGCTGCCCAGTTCCTCCAGCAGGCTCACCGTGGCCGGTACGCCCTCGCCGGAGTCGCCGAGGGTGAACGCCTCGGGGCGCACGCCGACGATGGCCGAGTCGAGGCCTTGGCGACCGATCTCGGCGAGAGCGGTGCGGGGGACGGCCACGGTGGCGCCGCCGATCGAGACGCCGTCGTCGGTGAGCGGCGCGGTGAACAGGTTCATGGCGGGGGAGCCGATGAACCCGGCCACGAACGCGTTCACGGGTCGGTCGTACAGCTCGGTGGGCGAACTGAACTGCTGCAGCTTGCCGTCGCGGAGCACCGCGACGCGGTCGCCCATCGTCATGGCCTCCACCTGATCGTGGGTGACGTAGACGGTGGTGGTGCCGAGGCGACGCTGCAGGGCGGCGATCTGGGTGCGGGTCTGCACGCGGAGCTTGGCGTCGAGGTTGCTCAACGGCTCGTCCATGCAGAACACCTGCGGGTCGCGGACGATGGCGCGCCCCATGGCGACGCGCTGACGCTGGCCGCCGGAGAGCTTGCCCGGCTTGCGGTCGAGGTAGTCGGTGAGGTCGAGCAGCTTGGCGGCCTCGGCGACCTTCTGCTTGCGTTCCTCGACGCCGATCCCGCGCATCTTCAGCGCGAAGCCCATGTTCTCGCCGACGGTCTTGTTGGGGTACAGCGCGTAGTTCTGGAAGACCATCGCGATGTCGCGATCCTTGGGTGCGACGCCGACCATGTTCGAGCCGCCGATGGTGATCGCACCGCTGTCGATCTCCTCGAGGCCGGCGAGCATGCGCAGGGCGGTCGACTTGCCGGAGCCGGACGGGCCGACGAGGACGACGAACTCACCGTCGGCGATGTCGAGATCGAGCGAGTCGACCGCGAGCTTGTCGGCGCCGGGGTAGACGCAGCACGCCTTGTCGTAGGTGATGGAAGCCATGGGTTTCTCCTGTGATTCGGAAGGAAGTGTGGGTCGGGGGTTTACGTGGTGGCAGCGCTCATCTGATGGCAGGGGTCACTTGATCGCGCCGAAGGACAGACCGCGGACGAGCTTGTTCTGCGCGATCCAGCCGCAGATTACGACCGGCAACGCGGCCAACACCGATGCGGCCGAGAGCTGCGCCCAGAACAGTCCCTGCCCGGACATGAACCCGGTGAGGAAGACCGGCATGGTCTGCGCGTTCACCGCGGTCATGTTGACCGCGAAGAAGAACTCGTTCCACGAGAAGATGACGCAGATCAGTGCCGTGGCGGCGATCCCGGGGGAGATCAGCGGGAGGATGACCTCGCGGACAGAGGTCCACAGGCTCGCGCCGTCGATGCTCGCGGCCTCCAGCAGCTCCTTGGGGACCTCCATGAAGAACGACCGCATCATCCACACCGCGATCGGCAGGTTCATCGCCGTGTACAGGATGACCAGCGTCCAGATGTTGTCGAGCATCCCGATCTTGCCGACGATCACGTACAGCGGGATGATCGCCGCCACGATCGGCAGCATCTTGGTGCTGAGGAAGAAGAACAGGGCGTCGGAGGTCTTGCGGACCGGCCGCAGCGACAACGCGAACGCCGCGGGAACGCCGAGCAGCAACACCAGGATCGTCGACGCCACCGTGGCGAACACCGAATTGAGCAGCGGCGTGCCGATTCCGGCGTCGAAGACGTTGCGGAACTGGTCGAGCGTCGGGGTGAAGAAGAAGGTCGGCGGATTGGTGTTCGCGTCACTCTCCTTCTTGAACGCGGTGAGCACCATCCACAGCACGGGGAAGAAGAACCCGATCGCCAGGATCCAGGTGAACGCGGTGAGCAGTCCGCCCCTCGGGTTGCGCTTGCGGCGGATCACCGGGGCCGGCGTCGCGGCGGTGGTGGCGGGACGGGTGGGTGCGGTGGTGGCCATCAGACCGACTCCTCGGTGACGCTGAAGCTCTTGAACAGAAGGCGAAGGGCCAGCGTCGCGACGACCATCGTGCCGACGACGGTGACGACGCCCATGGCGGCCGCCTGACCGATGTCGAAGCCCAGGAACGCGCGCTGGTAGATGTAGAACGGCAGGTTCGAGCTCGCGACACCCGGTCCACCCGACGTCATCATGTAGACGGCGTCGAAGGTGTTGACGAGATAGATGGCGCCGAGCACGGTGCCGAGCTCGATGAACCGACGTAGGTGCGGCAACGTCAGCTCACGGAACAGGCGGAAGCTGGTGGCCCCGTCGACCTTCGCGGCCTCGGCGATGTCCTTCGGCATCGACTGCAGGCCGGCCAGGATCAGCAGCATCATGAACGGCGTCCACTGCCAGACGAGTTCACCCATCACGCTCGCGAGGGGGTACTCGCTGAGCCAGTCGGTCTTCACGCCGAACGGGCTCAGCGCGTAGTTCAACAGGCCGCTGGTGGGGGAGAGCAGGCTCGTCTTGAACAGCAGCGCCGACGCGACGGGCGTCACCAGGAACGGGGTGATCAGCAGGGTGCGGACGATGCTGCGGCCGATGAACTTCCGGTCGAGCAGGAGCGCGAAGATCAGCCCGAACACGACCGAGATGATCACCGTCCCGACGATGAGCAGGACCGTGTTGAGGGTGACCGTCCAGAACTGGGTGTCGCGGAAGACCTGGACGTAGTTGTTGAGCCAGTTGAACTCCCGTGAACCGGGGCGGACCAGGTTCCAGGACTGCGTGGAGTAGTACAGCGTCACCACGAACGGGATCTGGGTGACGATCACCATGAAGATGAGCGCCGGGAGCAGCGGTCCCCTCCGTCGCCACCCCTCGGCGCGACTGATGTGATCTCTACCGGAGGTCAACGGCGCGGAGTCGCGCGGTGCCTGAGCCGGTTCGACGAGTGCGGTGGCCATGGGTCACCTCTCCTTCTGGTAGGTCTTGCCGACGGTCTCGGCGTAGGTCTGTGACTGTTTCAAGGCGTCGGTGACGCTGATCTGTCCCGCGATGGCAGCCGAGATCTGTTGGCTCACGCGCGTTCCGAGATCCTGGAACTCCGGGATCGCGAGGAACTGCACCCCGGTGTAGGGCACGGGCTCCAGCGCAGGCTTGAGCTGGTCGGCCGCCTTCATGGCCGACAGCGTCGGCTCGGCGTAGGCCGTCGACACCGCCTTGTAGGCAGGCAGCTGGTAGGTCGAGAGTCGGCTGCCGGGTGGGACGTGACTGGCGCCGAGCTTCTCGGCGACGTAGGAGATGTACTTCTTGTTCGTCATCCAGTTGATGAACTTCCAGGCGTCGTCCTTTTTCTTGCTGCTCGACGGGATGCCGAGCGACCAGGTGTAGAGCCAGCCGTTGTTGCCCTTGGCCATACTGGGTGCCTGGGCGTAGCCGACATCGCCGGCGATGGTGGAGGTGTCCGGGCTCTCCAGCACCGAGACGGCCGACGTCGCGTCGTACCACATGGCGGTCTGGCCCTGGGACAACAGGTTTCCGCATTCCTGGAAGCCCGATGATGCCGCGCCGGGCTCGCCGTACTTGCGGACGGTGTCCACGTAGAACTTCACGGCCGCCGTGACCTGCGGGCTGGTGAGCTGCGCGTTCCAGTTCTCGTCGTACCAGCGACCGCCGAAGGCGTTGATGACGGTGTCGAGCGGTGCGAGCACCTCGCCCCACCCGGGCTTGCCGCGCAGACAGATACCGGAGACGTTGCCGCGGTTGAGCTTCGCGGCGACCTCGGCGACCTGCGGCCAGGTCGGCTTCGCGGGCAGGCTCACGCCGGCCTGCGCGAACATCTTCTTGTTGTACATGAGGAACGAGGACTCGCCGTAGAACGGTGCGGAGTACATCCCGCCCTTGTAGGACAGGGCGTCCTTGAGGGTGGGGATGAAGTCGTTCGCGTCGTAGTCGGGCACCGAGTCCATATATGGCGTGAGGTTCACCAACCACCCGTTCTCGGCCCACTGCTTGGTCTCGTAGTTGCTGATCATCACCACGTCGAACTCGCCGCCGCCGGTGGACACCGATGCGGTGATCTTGGCGCGGGCCTGGTTCTCCGACAGGGTGACGAACTTGAGCTTGACCCCGGGGTTGTCCTTCTCGAACTGGCCCGACAGCGAGATGGCGTCGGTCATCTGCGAATTGGAGACCAGGGCGATGGTGACCGACTCGCCGCCACCGTCGGTGAACGAGCCCGCGCCCGCACATCCGGTGGCCGCGAGACCTATGGTCACCGCCATGGCGACACCCGCCGTCATGCGGCGTCGGGACCATCGGCGCCCGGCGCCCCTGGTCGTGAGTTGTTCAGTCACCGTTGACCTTTCTGTTCTGTGAGCAGCCAGTGAGCGGTGTCGAGGTCGGTGACCAGGATGGTCGCGAACCCGCCTCGCAGTGCTCCGAGGATCGACTCCTGGCGATGGGCTCCGCCGGAGACGAGGATGGTGGTCGCGCAGTCGTGGACGCAGGGCAGCGGCACCGACACGGTGCGTCCCACGAGCGACGACGCGACGGGGATGCCGTCGATGTCGTAGAAGCGGCCGCCGATCTCGCCGACGGCGCCGAGATCGGTCAGTTCGTCGAGCACGGCCGCGTCGATGAACGCACCCTCGAACAGCGTGGTCGAGGTCGACACCGATCCGACGCCGAAGAGCATCACGTCGGCGTTCTCGGCCGCCCGCAACGGCTGCGACAGGATCGAGTCACGCTGCATCGCCGCGACGGTGTCGATGTCGGCGTAGAGCGGTGCGATGAGTCGCATCGGTTGTGCGCGGAGCTGTTCGGCGAATCGGGACAGAGCCTGATCGACACCGGTGTGGTACTCGACCGACGTCATGGAACCGTCCATCTGCACCACGCGGCGACACGATGCGGTCCGGTTCGACAGGCCGTCGGCGACGGCCAGCTGTTCGGGACCCCACGTGAACCCGAGGGTGTCGGTCGGGTTGATGCGACGGGCCAGCACCGACGATCCGGCGCGACCGAGCGCGGCGTCGCCCGACGCCGTCCCGTCGGCGGGGGAGTCCATGATGAACACCTCGTCGAGGCCGAATGCCGTCTCGACGGCACGTTCGGTCTCGGGATAGATCGATGCGCCCACGCCGGCGGGCGCGGCGACGGTGACCGTGACCAGACCCTGGGCCCGGGCACGTGCCACGAGGCGTCCGGCGGTGGGCCGCGAGACCCCCAGTCGTGCGGCGATCTCGGCCTGGGTGGCGCCCTCGAGGTGGTACATCGTGGCCGCGCGCAACAGCAGTCGCACGTCCTGGCCCGTCTCGGTCCCGGCGCTCCCCGACTGCGGGAACTGACGCGGGGCCTGCGGTGCGGTCATCGGTGACCTCCTTCACACTGAGGGTGAGCAAATGCTCACTGGCGGTTCATATGTTCAGTACGCTAGCATCTGGAATGTGACGCACACAACACTTTCACCGGCGAATCCGGATTTTCCCCACACGATGACCGCCTCGGTGCTGGTCGAGACCGGGCGTGTGGAGACCGAGACCCGGCCCGTCCCGACCCCGGGGCCCGGCGACGTCCTGGTCGAGATCGCCGCGGTCGGCGTCTGCGGCTCCGACGCGCACTACTACCGCCACGGCCGTATCGGCGACCACGTGGTGACGGCCCCGATGGTCTTGGGCCATGAGGCGTCCGGGCGGATCGTCGCTGTGGGACAGGGGATCTCGGAGTCGAGGATCGGCGAGCGTGTGTCGATCGAACCCCAACGCCCCGACCCGAATTCGGCGGAGTCACGTCGCGGCGACTACCACCTGTGTCCGCACATGGAGTTCTATGCGACCCCGCCCATCGACGGTGCGCTCGCCCAGTACGCGACCATCGGTGCGGCCTTCGCCCACCCGGTGCCGGACTCCGTCACAGACGTGGCCGCCGCACTGTTCGAACCCCTCTCGGTGGGGATCGCGTCGATCCGCAAGTCCGGCGTCACCGTCGGCGGATCGGTGTTGATCGCCGGGGCGGGTCCGATCGGATTGGTCTGCGCGCAGGTCGCGCGCGCGCACGGGGCCACCCGGATCGTGGTGTCCGACATCGATCCCGCCCGACTCGACACCGCCACACGATTCGGTGCGACGACCACCGTCGGTCCGGACGAGGTCGCCGACCTCGAGCCGGTGGACGCGTTCGTCGACGCCTCCGGTGCGCCGTCGGCCATCATCGCGGGGATCGGCGCGGTGCGCCCCGCCGGGCGGGTCGTCCTCGTCGGTATGGGTGCCTCCGACCTCACGATCCCGGTGTCGATCGTGCAGAACCGCGAACTCGTCCTCACCGGCGTCTTCCGCTACGCCAACACCTGGCCCACCGCCACCGCGCTGGTGACCGCGGGGCTGGTCGACCTCGACGCCATGGTCACCGGGCGTTTCGCGCTCGACGAGGTGGCCGACGCCCTCGACGCCGACCGCGTCGCGGGCAGTATCAAGGCGGTGGTCTTCCCCCAGCGTCTCGCCCGCGAAGGGGCCATGACGGAAGACGGGACAACAGCGCAGCGGGCATCGGATCAGCAGACATCAGGACACGGGGAACGGAACGAGGAGATGGCGTCATGACGCAGACGATCGACGGTGCATCGGCGGGGCCGGTCACCACGCTCGATGACGAGCACCTCGGAGAGATCGCATCGGTCACGGTGCCGCAATACGCGCGGCACGAGAACCCCTGCGGCATCGTCCACTTCGGGGTCGGAGGATTTCACCGGGCCCATCAGGCGATGTACGTCGATCGTCTGCTCGCCGCGACACCCTCGCCGCCGTGGTCGATCTGCGGGGTCGGTGTGCTCCCGGGCGACGCGAGGATGCGCGATGCGCTCGCGCCGCAGGACGGGCTCTACACGCTCACGCTGAAACACCCCGACGGCGTCGTCGAGACCTCGGTCATCGGGTCGATCGTGGACTACCTCTTCGCCCCGGACGACCCGGAGAAGGTCATCGAGACGATGGCGGCGCCGACCACACGCATTGTCTCGCTGACCGTCACCGAGGGTGGGTACAACATCTCGAGCTCGACCGGTGAGTTCGACTTGTCGGCACCCGACGTCGCGGCCGATCTCGTCCCGAACGCGATCCCGCGCACCACGTTCGGACTGATCACCGAGGCGTTGCGGCGACGTCGCGCCCGCGGCATCGCGTCGTTCACGGTGATGTCGTGTGACAACATCCCCGGCAACGGTCACATGGCGCGCCGGGTGTTCACCGCCTTCGCCGGCGCCGCCGATCCCGAACTCGCCGAATGGATGGACCTGCACACCGCGTTCCCCAACTCGATGGTCGACCGCATCACCCCGGCCACGCCTCCCGGACTGGCCGACGAGGTCGCCGCGCGCACCGGCATCGCCGACCGGTGGCCGGTGGTGGCCGAGCCGTTCACCCAGTGGGTTCTCGAGGACGAGTTCTCCGCAGGGCGGCCGGCGTTCGAGGCGGTCGGTGTGCAGATGGTCGCCGACGTCGCGCCGTACGAACTGATGAAGCTGCGGTTGCTCAACGCAGGCCACCAGGCGCTGTGCTACTTCGGCCATCTCCTGGGCCATCGGCTGGTCGACGAGGCGGCTCGGGATCCGCTGCTGGAGAAACTGCTGCGCACCTACATGCAGGACGAGGGACGCCCCACGCTCGCCGCCGTCCCGGGAGTCGACCTAGACGACTACATCGACACCCTTCTCGAGCGATTCGCCAATCCCGCGATCGGCGACACCATCGCGCGGCTGTGTGCCGAGTCCTCCGACCGCATCCCGCAATGGCTGGTGCCGGTCATCGGCGAACGTCTCGACGCCGGCGGCTCGGTCGCGTGCTCGGCCGCGGTCGTGGCGGCGTGGACCCGGTACGCCGAGGGGGTCGACGAGCAGGGCGAGCCCATCGACATCGTCGATCAGCGCAAGGACGTGCTGATGCCGTTGGCGCAGGCCAGTCGGACCGATCCCCGCGCCTTCGTCGGCGTCACCGACCTCTTCGGCGATCTCGCCGACCGCGCGGACTTCATGGAGCCCTACACGTGGGCGCTGCGGAGCCTGCGCGAGAGCGGTGCCCGCGACACGCTGGTCGCTCTGCTCGGGGACTCGTAGCGACGCACCGGCGGGCGGTGGGTCACCGGTAGGTCTGCGCCTGCGCGGCGCGGTACTGCTCGAGGATGGCCGGGGCGTGCTCGGCCTCGAACCGCTCGGTTGTCGACAGCGCCCACCGCGGTGGGGCGTCGGCGCCGGTCAGCGCCCACGCGGCCTGGCGTGCGGCGCCGTCGGCGACGTACTCACCCGGTTCGGGTACCAGTACCGGCAGGCCGAAGACGGCCGGGGCGATCTCGCGGACCGCGCGGGAACGGACCCCGCCGCCGACGAGGATGACGCGCTGGGCGCGGACGCCCTGGGCGACGATGAAACCGAGGCCGTCGGCGAGGGAACACAGCAGACCCTCCACGGCGGCGCGCGCGATGGTCGCCGGGGTGGAGTTGGCGACCGAGAGGCCGGCCAGGGTCGCGCGCGCGTCGGGGAGGTTCGGCGAGCGTTCGCCCTCGAAGTACGGGATGAGAGACGCCCCACCCGATCCCGGCTGCGCCGAGAGCGCGAGGTCGGCGAAGGTGTCGAGGTCGACGCCGAGCATCCGTGCGATCGACGCCAGCACCGGAGCCCCGTTGAGAGTGCAGACCAACGGCAGTTGGCGTCCGGTCGCATCGGCGAATCCCGCCACGTAGCCGTCCGCGTCGTGGGAGCCGACGTCGGTCACCGCCGACACGACACCCGATGTGCCGAGCGAGACGATGACATCTCCGGGTTGCGCGTCCAACGCCAGTGCGGCCGAGGCGTTGTCGCCTGCGCCTGCGCCGAGGCGGGCCCCGCCGCGGGTGTCGCCGGGGGAGTCGTGCGGGCCCAGGACCGCGGGGAGCATCGGTGTGCGACCGCGCAGGGCCATCGAGAGCAGGTCGTGGTCGTAGTCGCCGCTCACGGCCGAGAAGTAGCCGGTGCCGCTGGCGTCGCTGCGATCGGTGGTGAGGTCGGCGATGTCGGTGCTCCCGCGCAGTCGCCACGTCAGCCAGTCGTGGGGCAGGCAGACCGCGGCGGTCGCATCGGCGTGCCGGGGCTCGTTGTCGGCGAGCCACCGCAGTTTGGTCGCGGTGATCGACGCGACCGGGACCACGCCGATGCGCTCGGCCCAGGCCGCGGCACCACCGAGTTCGTCGATGAGGTCGTTCGCGGCGGGCGCCGAGCGGGTGTCGTTCCACAGCAGCGCATCCCGGACCGGGTTCCCGGTCTCGTCGAGACAGATCATGCCGTGTTGTTGTGCGCCGACCGCGACCGCGTCGACGTCGTCGAGACCGCCGGCGGCGCCGATCGCGGCGTCCATCGCCCGCAACCACTCGCGGGGATCGATCTCGGTGCCGGCCGGGTGATCGGCACGCCCGGACCGGATGAGGGTTCCGTCGTCGGCGTCGCGGACGACGACCTTGCACGATTGAGTCGACGAGTCGATTCCGGCGACGAGCCCCACGGCGGTTCCTCTCAGGCGACGCGTTCGAGAACGGCGACGGGTCCGGCGGACCACAGCGTCGCCACGTCGACGGTACCGACCGCGGCGGCACCGGTGATGGGCGAACGCCACCTGCCCTCGGGGAGTTCGACGGTCGTCCCGGTCGGATCACCGAGGCGTTCGATCGCAACCGGCGCGGCCACCACGACCACGTCGAGGTCGTCGGCGTGGCCGCGGGCGAACGCGATGACCTTGTCGGCAGCCGGGCCGTTGCCGGAGAGCGGCACGTATCGACCACCGGGACCGAAGGATTCGCGGTGCCCGCGTCGGACGGCCAGCGCGACGGTGACCATCGCGGTCTTGGGGTGATCGAGGGACTGTGTGTAGTCGACCGGCCGGCGATTGTCGGGGTCGACGAGGCTGTCCTCGAACCACTCGGTGCCCTGGTAGACGTCGCCGAAGCCGGGCATGAACAGTCCCAGCGCCTTGTGGACGACGCAGGCGTCGACGATGTCGGTCCGCAGATCGGCCACGAGCGTCGCGATGTCGGCGCCCACGGGTCCGTCGAGCACGGCGTCGACCCAGGCGTGCACCCGCGCCTCGACCTCGGAGTCGACCCTTGTCCATGTGGTGATCGTCCCGGCCTCGCGTATCGCCTTGGTCGTGTAGTCGTGCAGGCGCTCGCGAAGAGCGGTCGAGACGATCCCGCCGTCGAGGGGCCACACTCCGATGATGTTCTGCAGCAGGAACAGTCCGGTGGTCGCCTCCGGTGGCGGGGTCGTCGACACCATCCGGTCGACCACCGCCCTCCATCGGTCCGGGTGGTGGGTCAGCAGGCCGATGCGCGCACGGACATCCTCGCCGCGTTTGGTGTCGTGGGTCGACAGTGTCGTCATCGACGACGGCCAGTCACGGGCACGGGCGACGCAGAAGGCGTGGAAATCGGCGACCGAGGTACCGAACAGGCCGGGGTCACCCCCCACCTCCTGCAGGCTGACCAGGCGCGCGGTCCGGTAGAAGAGGCAGTCCTCGACACTCTTCGCCGTCGTCGCGCCGCAGACCTGGGCCAGCCGCGCCGACGCCTCGCCGTCGACGGCCACCGCGGCCTCGATGGTGTCGAGCGCGGCCGACAGCTCGGGACGGCGGCGTTCCACCTCGGCGAAGGTGTCGATGAGGCGCTGGCGCAGGGTTGGATAGTCGGCGCGGTACACGCCGAGTGACGCCACCACCTCGCCGATCGCGGCGTCGAGGTCGGCCGTGTCCACCGGCGGAGCGCCGGCGTCGATGGTCGCGACGATCGCGCGCCGCAGACGCGCGCGCTCGGCGCTGAACAACTCCGAGAGGGTGTCGAGCTTGATGGCGTGTTCGTGCTCGTCGATCCAGGCCCGGTCGCCGGCGTTGCCGGTGACCGAACGGTGCACATCGGTGAACGCCTCGGCGGCCGAGCTGTCGATCAGCACACCGTCGAGCACACGGAGTGCCTCGTAGCCGGTGGTCCCGTCGACCGGCAGTGACGGGTCGAGATCCTCGTCGGTGGAGAGGATCTTCTCGATCAGCAGCAGCCGGTCCTCGCCGATGTCGGCTCGCAGGCGGGCGAGGTAGCCCACCGGGTCGGTCAGACCGTCGGGATGGTCGACGCGCAGGCCGTCGGTGAGATCCTCCTCGATCAACCGACGCACCAGGGCGTGCGTCGCGTCGTAGACCGCGGGGTCCTCCTGCCGCATCCCGGCCAGGCCGTTGACGGCGAAGAACCGTCGGTACCCGATGAGGCCGGCGTCCCAGGGCACCAGGCGGTAGTGCTGCGCATGGTGGGCGGCGCGCGCATCGGTGGTGTCGGTGCCGGGTGCCAGCGGGAACCGGTGCTCGTAGAACGCCAGTTCCGGTGTCGCAGAGGTGGTGTCGATGGTGAGTGCATCGACGTCGGAGGCGTTGCCGAGAACCGGCAACGCGATGCGGCCGTCGACGCCGTTGTCGCTGCTCAAGTCGATGTCGAAATACGGGGCGTACTCCGAGTCACGACCGTGGGTGAGCACGTCCCACCACCACGGGTTCTGTCGAGGGTCCTCGACACCGGTGTGGTTGGGCACGATGTCGACGATGATGCCCAGCCCGGCCGATCGTGCGGCGGTGCGCAGCGCGCGCAGGCCGTCGAGCCCACCGAGGACCGGCGACACCTCCGGCGGCGGCACCCAGTCGTATCCGTGCGTCGACCCGGCCATCGCGGTGCCTATCGGCGACAGGTACAGGTGACTGACACCCAACGCGGCGATGTGCGGGAGCAGATCGACTACGTCGGCGAAGGTGAGGTCGGCGGTCAGCTGCAGACGGTAGGTCGCGACGAACGCGGGTCGCGATGGGGCAGAGGTGGTCTCGGCGCCACCCGCGGCCGCGGTGCCGGCCACCGCTCAGCCGACCTTGCGGAGCACGAGCAGCGAGCGGTCGCGCACGGTCACCGTGTGTCCGTGCGACGCGGCGACGGTGGTCGTGCCGGTGGCCGACGCAGAGTCGAGCACTCCGACCCACTCCGAGCCGTAGTAGCTCGACGGGAGGACGAAGTCGAGCGGTTCGTGATGAGCGTTGAAGCACAACAGGAACGTGTCGTCGACGACGGGGCGGCCACGAACATCCTTCTCGCCGATGCCTTCTCCGTTGAGGTAGACCGCGAGGCTCTTGCCGAAGCCCGAGTCCCAGTCCTCCTCGTTCATCTCCGCGCCGGCCGGGGTGAGCCACGCGATGTCGCGAGCCTGATCGCCCGAGCGGATGGGTCGCCCGGCGAAGAAGCGCCGACGCCGGAACACGGGGTGTTCGGCGCGCAGCGCGATCGCCGCGCGGGTGAAGGTGACCAGGTCGGAGTTCTTCTCCGCCAGCGACCAGTCCATCCACGACAGTTCGGAGTCCTGGCAGTAGACGTTGTTGTTGCCCTGCTGGGTGCGGCCCATCTCGTCACCGTGGGCGATCATCGGCGTGCCCTGACTGAGCACGAGCGTCGCGAGGATGTTGCGCTGCTGGCGTCCACGCAACTCCTCGATCTGCGGGTCGTCGGTCGGGCCTTCGACCCCACAGTTCCAGGACCGGTTGTGACTCTCGCCGTCGCGGTTGTCCTCGCCGTTCGCCTCGTTGTGTTTCTCGTTGTAGGACACCAGGTCCCGCAGGGTGAAACCGTCGTGGGCGATGACGAAGTTGATGCTGGCTCCGGGGCGACGTCCGGTGTCCTCGTACAGGTCCGACGAGCCGGTGAGCCGGGAGGCGAACTCGCCCAGGGTCGCCGGCTCTCCACGCCAGTAGTCGCGCACGGTGTCGCGGTACTTGCCGTTCCACTCCGTCCACAGGCCAGGGAAGTTGCCGACCTGGTAGCCGCCCTCGCCGACGTCCCACGGTTCGGCGATCAGCTTGACCTGGCTGACCACCGGATCCTGTTGCACGAGATCGAAGAAGGCCGAGAGCTTGTCGACATCGTGGAGCTCGCGGGCGAGCGTCGAGGCGAGGTCGAAGCGGAAGCCGTCGACGTGCATCTCGAGCACCCAGTACCGCAGCGAGTCCATGATCAGCTGCAGCGTGTGCGGATGGCGCACGTTGAGGCTGTTGCCGGTCCCGGTGTAGTCCATGTACATCTCGGGCTCGCCGTCGACGAGCCGGTAGTACGCGGCGTTGTCGATGCCGCGCATACAGATCGTGGGGCCCATGTGGTTGCCCTCGGCGGTGTGGTTGTAGACCACGTCGAGGATGACCTCGATACCCGCCTCGTGGAACGCGCGGACCATCGCCTTGAACTCGGTGACCTCACCGCCGGCACGCTTGTTCGCCGCGTACCCGCCGTGCGGGGCCAGGAAGCCGAAGCTGTTGTAGCCCCAGTAATTCCGCAACCCCTGGTCGAGGAGCGTCTGATCCTGCAGGAACTGATGCACCGGCATCAGTTCGATCGCGGTGACGCCGAGATCGGTGAGGTGATCGATGATCGCCGGATGCGCCAGGCCGGCGTAGGTGCCGCGCAGCTGCTCGGGCACCTCCGGATGCGTCGCGGTCATTCCCTTGACATGCGCCTCGTAGATGACGGTCTCGTGGTACGGCCGGTTGGGCGCGCGATCGTGCTGCCAGTCGAAGAACGGGTTGATGACGACCGACGTCATCGTGTGGCCGAGGGAGTCGAGAGCCGGGAGGCCGGGGACCTCGGGGTCGGCGAAGTCGGCGTCGATGGCGTTGCCGTCGTGGACCGATTCCTCCTCGGGCTCGACCGGTTCGGGTTCGGGTTCGACCGGCGCCACCGCCTCGGCCTGTCTCTGCTGCTGCTGGGGTGCGGTCGCGACGCCGTCGCCGACCTCGGTGACCGGTTGCTCGACGGTGTCGGCCGTGGCCTCGTCGTCGGTGCGGTCCTCGTCGCCGGGGAGCTCGATCGGGTAGGAGTACAGCGAGCGATCGCCGTCGAACTCGCCGAAGAACGATTTCCCGTACGGATCGACGAGCAGCTTCGACGGGTCGCACCGCAGCCCGTTCGTCGGGTCGTAGGGGCCGTGGACGCGGAACCCGTAGCGCTGGCCGGGGGAGATCGACGGCAGGTAGCAGTGCCACACGTAGCCGTCGACCTCGTCGAGCCGGATACGCGTCTCGGAGCCCTCGGGGGAGATCAGGCACAACTCGACCGCGGTCGCGACCTCGGAGAACACCGAGAAGTTGGTCCCGGCGCCGTCGTAGGTGGCGCCGAGGGGATAGGCCGTCCCGGGCCAGACCATCAGCTGGTCGGGGGCCGGGGTCACCGGCCCGGCGGAGGCGGTGTCGGTCGGGGCCGTGGCACCGGTGTCGGTGGTGCCGGGAGCTTCGGTCATTCCCACCCTCGCGAGTTCATGTACCGACACTAGCCGCCACGGGCGGTGTGCTCATCTCGGACCGGTACGCATCACAGGCTCCGGTTCCGCGGCGGGCCCAGGCTGCGTTGCCGAAACAGGCTCAGGCCCAGGGGAACACGGCCTGCAGCTGACGCTGGAGCTCCGGGGCCAGGCTGCGCACGAAGGTGGCGCTGAGGTGATGCCAGTCGTGGTAGACGGTCACGTTGCCGATGATCGCGGGGCAGAAGGTGTCGTCACACCAACCCCGGCTCAGGTCGATCGGATGCAGGTTCGGGAACTGCGCGACCACGGCCTGGGTCGGGTTGACCGCCCCGTAGGCGGTGGAGCGGGAGGTGCCGCACGTCTTGGCGTTGCCGCCGTTGGCGAGGCAGGTGGGACTGTCGATCGCGCCCTTGCCGTTGTGCGGCCACACGCTGTCGCGTACGCCGAGGACGGGGATCCCGGCCCGGTTGAACTGATCGAAGATGCCCAGATAGTCCGGTGGCACCCACTCGCCGACGATGCCGTCGCGCGGACGGGTCGAGTTGGTGAACACGGCGTCGGGTCGGTCGGCGATGATCCGCCGCATCGTGCCGCGCACCCATTCGGCGCACTGGGGATAGGGGACGCCGTTCTCCTCCGGTGCCGGATCGGTCGAGAGGGGGCAGCCCATCTTGAGATAGGTGGTGACCTTGAAGTGGTACTGCTTGCCCAGCAGGTCGAGCGCGGAGATCCAGTACTCGGCGTGCGAGCCGCCGGCGAGTGCGATGGTGCGCGTCGCGGTGGGGTCGCCGTAGACGCCGACGCGCAGCTCCGGGTCGGTGAAGTTGCTGATGAAGCCGTCGTAGGAGGTCTCGGGCAGGTCCTTGAGGACCTCGAGGGCCTTCGGGACGGGGTCGACGTGGGGGACCGGTGCGCCCTCGAGGAACGCCCGCGCACCGGGATAGATCGCCGGGTCGAGGTTGCGGGTGTCGACGGTGATGCCGTCGACGTGTCCCTCCCAGGCGGTGATCCCGACCCCCGCCACCAGCACGCCCACCACGAGCAGCGAGGTCAGCACGCCCGCATAGGAGACCGCACGACGCGCGCGACGATGGCGGGCCCGGCCGCCGAGCACCGGGTCGCGCAGCGAGGCGGCGGTGCCCGCACCGTCGGCGAGACGATGGTCGGTGCCTGTGCCGGAGGTGCTCGCCGAGCGCGGTGCGCGCAGTGGATCCTCGACCCACCGCTTCGTCGACCAGGCCAGTCCGATCGACACGGCGATCAGCGCGACACCCTCGACGAACGACGCCGAGTTCTTCTGCCGCCAGGCCAGATAGAAGATCAGCAGCGGCCAGTGCCACAGGTACAGCGCGTAGGAGATCGAACCGAGCCACACCGGGAACCGCGAGGCCAGGCCGCGGTTGACGACGGGCATCGCGACACGGTCACCGCGTTGGGTCGCGGTGGCACCGGACCAGATGATCGCCAGCGTCGCGAGGACGGGCACGAGGGCCAGCGGTCCGGGGTAGGACTCGACGCCGACGATCCACCACCCGCAGGTGACGATGAGCCCGAGCGCGGCGACGGCGACGGCGTTGCGGATCCAGACCGGCACGCGCACGCGGGGCATCCACACCGCGAGCAGTCCGCCGGCGAGAGGTTCCCAGGTCCGCGCGATCGTGTCGTAGTAGTTGAACGGCTGGTTGATCGGCATCCGCATGTGCGCCCAGTAGAACGACACGGCCGCGACGGCGAGGATGGCGAGGGCGACGATCGCCCGGATGACCGCGGGCCGGCGCACCGCCGGCAGCACCGACGAGACCAGCTTGAGGAGCCCGGCGAACGCCAGCGCGGTGAGGATGGTGACGACGAAGAACTGGCCCTGCACCGACATCGACCACAGGTGCTGCAGCGGACTGTTCGCCGAGCTGGCCGCGGTGTAGTCCTGGGAATTGAAGGCCAGGAACCAGTTCTGGTAGTACAGCGCGCTCGCGATCACCTCACGTCCGGTCGCGACCCAGCGGGTCTGCGGCAGGACGACGACGGTGAGGACCGTGACGACCAGGAGCACCGTGACGAGTGCGGGCAGCAGACGCCGGGCCAGACGGGTGAGACGACGCAGAGGGTTGACCGCCGTCGCGAGCGAGACCGACGGGCTCTGACTGACGATCACGTGCTTGAGCAGTGAACCGACGAAGAAGTAGCCCGAGAGGGTGAGGAACACGTCGACGCCACCGGAGACCCGGCCGAACCAGATGTGGAAGCAGGCGACCAGCGCGATCGCGATACCGCGGAGCCCGTCGAGGTCGGTGCGGTATGCCGACGCCGGATCGACGTTGGTCTGCGTCCGCTCCTCAGAGCGTGCCGGGGCGGTCACCACGTCGTCAGTCCCACTGCTCTCTCGCCGATCCACACAACTGTTCTTCGCGTTGCAATGTACCTTTCGCGCGCGTGAATTCCACGTCGGCAGCGCCCGGGCACGCCGGTCGGACCTGGCACAACGGCCCGATACGCTCGACCGATGTCCGTCGATCCACCCCCCGCCGTCGTCCTCGGCACCGTCGAGCCCCTGTCCGCGCAGGCCATCGTCGCGACCGATCGCGAACTGATCTGGCACCCCTACGGCTCGATGACCGCG
This sequence comes from Williamsia sp. Leaf354, assembly GCF_001424365.1. Classification (NCBI taxonomy): domain Bacteria; kingdom Bacillati; phylum Actinomycetota; class Actinomycetes; order Mycobacteriales; family Nocardiaceae; genus Williamsia; species Williamsia sp. Leaf354. Next base: position 100,715 of record NZ_LMPL01000003.1, on the reverse strand, counting down.
AACACGTTCCCGCCGGTCGTGGTGGACTCCGCCCGCGGCACCCGGCTGCATCTCGCCGACGGCCGTTCCGTCGTCGACGGGATGAGTTCCTGGTGGGCCGCCGTCCACGGCTACGCCCACCCCGTGCTCGACGCGGCGGTACGCGCCCAGATCGAGAAGATGGCGCACGTGATGTTCGGTGGCCTCACCCACGAACCCGCGGCGCGACTGGCCCGTCTTCTCGTCGACATCACCCCCGGGCCCCTGCAGCGGGTGTTCTTCTGCGACTCGGGATCGGTCTCGGTCGAGGTAGCGGTGAAGATGGCGCTGCAGTACTGGCGCGGCCAGGGCGTCACCGGCCGACGTCGGCTGCTGACGTGGCGCGGCGGGTATCACGGCGACACGTTCACACCGATGAGCGTCTGCGACCCCGACGGCGGGATGCACGCGCAGTGGACCGGTGTCCTCACCGACCAGGTGTTCGCGCCCGCACCGCCCGCGCGATTCGACCCGGCCCACGTCGCCGAGGTCGAGCGTCTCGTGCGGACGCATCATGACGAGCTCGCGGCGATCATCGTCGAGCCCGTCGTCCAGGGCGCGGGTGGGATGCGGTTCCACGATCCGCGCTACCTCGTCGAACTGCGCCGCATCTGCGACGACCACGGCCTGCTGCTGATCTTCGACGAGATCGCCACCGGGTTCGGTCGCACCGGCGAACTGTTCGCCGCCGACCACGCGGGTGTCGCGCCCGACATCATGTGCGTCGGCAAGGCGCTCACCGGCGGCTACCTGTCGATGGCGGCCACGCTGTGCACCGCCGACGTCGCGACGGTGATCAGCGAGGGCGAGATGGGGGTCCTGGCGCACGGGCCGACCTTCATGGCGAACCCGCTCGCGTGCGCGGTGTCGGTCGCCTCGGTGCAGCTTCTTCTCGACGGCGACTGGCGCGCGCGGGTCGCCCACATCCACGACGTCCTGGCCGCGGGGCTCGAACCGCTGCGGACCCGCCCGGGTGTCGCCGACGTCCGGGTGCTCGGCGCGATCGGTGTGGTCGAACTCCACGAACCCGTCGACATGGCCGCAGCGACCACCGCCACCCTCGAGGCCGGTGCGTGGCTGCGACCGTTCGGGCGGCTGGTCTACACCATGCCGCCGTTCATCTGCGACGACGCCGACCTCGCGTCGATCGTCGCCGGCATCACCGCGGTCGTCGACACCCACGAGGCGGCGTCGGCCCCCGCGTGATGTGAGACGCTGATCGGCGATGACCGCCGGCGAGATCTCCGACCCGACCGTCCGGACCGCCTCGGCGCTGGACTGGCTCACCGAGGCTGCGCAGGTCCGCGAGAACGCCGGCCTGCACCGCGTCCTCGCCCCCCGCGGAGCCGACGACACCGCGCTCAACCTGGCCTCGAACGACTATCTCGGACTGTCGTCGGATCCCCGTGTCGTCGCCGGCGCGGTGGAGGCGACCACGCGCTGGGGTGCCGGCGCGACGGCGTCGCGGCTCGTGGTCGGGACCACCGCGGCGCACACCGCGCTCGAAGCAGATCTCGCCGACTTCCTCGGCACCGAATCGGCACTGGTGTTCTCCTCGGGATACCTCGCCAACGTCGGTGTCATCTCCTCGCTGATGGGTCGTGGCGATCTCATCGTCAGCGACGGAGGGGCGCACGCCTCCCTCATCGACGGATGCCGGCTGTCGCGGGCCCGGGTCGTGGTCACCGACCGCGGCGACCACCGGGCCGTCGCCGAGATCCTCGCCGCACGCACCGAGGCCCGCGCGATGGTCGTGACCGACTCGGTCTACAGCATCGACGGGGCCGTGGCGCCGGTCGCCGAACTGCACGACGCCGCGCGGGCGCACGGTGCGGTGCTCGTCGTCGACGAGGCGCACGCGCTCGGCGTGCGGGGCCGCGGTGGTCGGGGAGTCGTCGACGAACTCGGGCTCGCCGGGGCCGCCGATCTCGTGGTGACCGCCGTGCTCTCGAAGTCGCTCGGGTCGCAGGGCGGCGTGGTGGCCGCGTCGCAAGCCGTGCGCGATCACCTCGTCGACCGCGCACGCAGCTTCATCTTCGACACCGGTCTCGCACCGGCGGCCGTCGGTGCCGCGGCCGCCGCACTGCAGGTACTGCGGTCCGAGCCGACGCTGCCCGACCGGGTACGCGCCGCGGCCCGACGTCTCGCCGACCGGTGCGGCGCGCCCGTTCCCGACGGCGCGGTGGTGTCGGTCGTCATCGGTGAGCCGGCCGATGCGGTGGCCGTCGCGGCCGCCTGCCGCGACCGGGGGGTGCTCGTCGGGTGTTTCCGCCCGCCGTCGGTGCCGCCGGGCACCTCGCGCATCCGACTCACCGTGCGCGCCGACCTCACCGACGCCGAGATCGACCACGTCGCGCAGGTGCTCCACGACGCCCGCGCCGAGGTGACCGGAACACCCTCGCGAGGTGAGCGGTGACCGTCGTCGTGGTGACCGGTACGTCGACCGACGTCGGCAAGACCGTCGCGACCGCGGCCCTGGCCGCCACCGCGATGGAGGCCGGTCTGTCGGTCGCGGTGTGCAAACCCGTGCAGACCGGCATGGGCGCCGACGAACCGGGCGACCTCGCCGAGGTCGGGCGACTGGCCGGGGTGACCACGCTCGTCGAGTGCGCGCGCTATCCCGAACCGCTCGCCCCGGAGACCGCGGCGACCCGCGCCGGGATGCCCATGGTGGCGCTCGACGACATCACCGCCGCGGTGGCCGACGCGGCGGCCCGCCACGACCTCGTGCTGGTCGAGGGGGCCGGTGGCGTGCTCGTCCGCCTCGCCACCGACCTCACGATGCTCGACATCGCCACGGCCGTCGACGCGCCGGTCGTCGTCGTCGCCGACGGCGGGCTGGGCACGCTCAACCACACCGAACTCACCGTCGGTGCGCTGCGCGGGCGCGGCCTCACCACGGCCGGGATCGTGATCGGGTCGTGGCCGGCCGAGCCCGACCTCGCCACCCGCTGCAACCGCGACGACCTGCCGCGTCTGACCGGCGTGACGGTCGCCGGGGCGGTCCCCGCGGGTGCCGGCGCGATGACGCGACCGGAGTTCTGCGCGCAGGCGCCGTCCTGGTTCGACACCGAGTGGGTCACAGGACTCGTGTCGGGATAGGGCACACTGACCAGACATCCGCTGTCCGTACGACGTGATCGAGGAGGGCTTGTGACCCAGGCTCCTGTCCGCCAAGAAGTTCCCCAGACCGCTTCCGGTGCCGCTCCCGCGGTCCCCGGGGACGCGGCCGACATCCTCGAGGTGGCGCGTGCCCAGGTCCTCGAGGCCGGCGAGGCGTTGCGTCAGGATCAGGTGCTCGAGGTCCTCCGTCTCGGCGACGACCGCCTGACCGAGCTGTTGCAGCTCGCCCACGACGTGCGGATGAAGTGGTGCGGCCCGGAGGTCGAGGTCGAGGGGATCATCTCGCTGAAGACCGGCGGGTGCCCCGAGGACTGCCACTTCTGCTCGCAGTCGGGCCTGTTCACCTCTCCGGTGCGCAGCGCGTGGATCGACATCCCGTCGCTGGTCGAGGCGGCCAAGCAGACCGCGAAGACCGGTGCCACGGAGTTCTGCATCGTCGCGGCCGTCCGTGGCCCCGACAAGCGCCTGATGGCCCAGGTCGCCGCGGGCATCGAGGCCATCCGCAACGAGGTCGACATCCAGATCGCCTGCAGCCTCGGCATGCTCACGCAGGAGCAGGTCGACGAGCTCGCCGCGATGGGCGTCCACCGCTACAACCACAACCTCGAGACCGCACGGTCGCACTTCCCCAACGTCGTCACCACCCACACGTGGGAGGAGCGTGAGGGAACCCTGCGCATGGTCCGGGAGGCAGGCATGGAGGTCTGCTGCGGCGGCATCCTCGGCATGGGGGAGTCGCTCGAGCAGCGCGCGGAGTTCGCCGCCGATCTCGCGGCCCTCGAGCCCGACGAGGTGCCGCTGAACTTCCTCAACCCGCGTCCGGGTACGCCGTTCGGTGATCTCGACGTGCTGCCCGCGTCCGACGCGCTGCGTGCGGTCGCCGCGTTCCGGCTGGCCCTGCCCCGCACCATCCTGCGCTTCGCCGGCGGTCGCGAGATCACCCTCGGTGACCTCGGCGCCAAGCAGGGCATCCTCGGCGGCATCAACGCCGTCATCGTGGGTAACTACCTGACCACCCTGGGTCGCCCGGCCGAGGCCGATCTCGACCTGCTCGTCGATCTGCAGATGCCGATCAAGGCGCTCAACGACAGCATCTGACGGCGATCGCAGTCGATGGCCGTCGTGAACGCTGACCGGGATCCGGGTGCGGCTACCCCGCTGACCGTGCCGCTGTCGTACGCCGTCTATACGGGCATCCGTCTCGACACCCCGGGCGCCGAGAAGGTGCCCGCGGCAGCGCAACTCGGACTCGAGCCGCCGCGCTACTGCGGACAGTGCGGGCGTCGCATGGTCGTGCAGGTGGTCCCCGACGGGTGGACCGCCCGCTGCTCCCGACACGGCACCGTCGACTCCCACGCCCTCGGGTTCGCATGAGCGTCGATCCGACGGCCGGCCCACCCGTGCAGCCCGTGGCGGTGGACGAGCGCACGCACACCGAACTCATCGATCCCCGCGGCCTCGTCCTGCGTGCCCTGCCGGTCGCCGTCGCGATCGTGGTGCTCGGGGCCGTCGGCGGTGTCGTGTGGGGTCTCCTCACCCCGGGCGTCACCGGTGTCGTCGTCCGTCCCGGCCGAGCCGGGTCGCTGGGCGCCGACACGGTGCACCGCTTCGATGCCGTCGCGCTGTTCGCCTGCGTGAGCGGCGTCGTCGGTGTCGTCAGCGGCGTGGTCGCCTGGTGGGATCGTCGCCTGCGCGGGCCGGCGGCCGCGGTCCTCGCCACCGTCGCGTCGATGGCCGGTGCCGGCGTCGGGATCTGGCTCGGTGGCCTCGTCGCCGGTGCCCGACACGCCGGACCGGGCGACACCGCCGTCGGCGACTACTTCCAGACCGCGCCGTCGCTGCGCCTCGAATCGGCGCGCCTCGACATGTTCGGCGGCCTCGACCTGTCGTGGGCGCTGGTCGTCGTCGCACCCATCGGTGCTCTCGTGGTCTGCCTGGTGCTGCTGCTGTGCGACCGCGAGCCCGACCTCGGGGTGCCGGTCTCAGGCCGGCGGACGCAGGGTGGCGAACTCGTCGGTGACCCGTAACCCGTTCTCGGCGAAGCGGTAGAGCGCCGGTGGGCGACCACCGGAGCGACCCGTGCGTCCCGTGGTGCCGGTGGCGCCGACCACCCCGCGCCGACTGAGGATCCGCAGCAGGTTCGTCGCGTCGACCGGGTATCCCAGAGCGGCGCAGTAGATGTCGCTGAGCGTCGACATCGAGAACTCGCGCGGTGCCAGTGCGAATGCGATGTTGGTGTAGGAGAGCTTCGCGGCCAGTCGGCTTCGCGCCTGGGTCACGATCGCGCGGTGGTCGAAACTCATCTCCGGCAGGTCGTCGACCGGGTGCCACCGGGTGTCGTCGGGGAGGTTCGCCGTGGAATCCGACCGCACGAGACCGAGATACGTCGAGGCGATCACGCGCGGACCGGGAACGCGGTCGGGCGCGGAGAACACCGACAGTTGCTCGATGTGCGCCACCTCGCGCAGATCGACCTTCTCGGCCAGCTGACGACGCGCCGACGCCGTGAGGTCCTCGTCGGCGCCCAGCACGCCGCCGGGCAGCGACCACGTGCCCTGCTGCGGATCACGTGCGCGTTGCCACAGCAACACCGAGAGATGGGGTGTGCACTGCTCGAGCGGGGTCCGCACGGCGAACACGGCACTGAGCACCTCGTGGATGATGCCCGACGCCTCCATGGCGCACAGTCTATGTCGATGCCGGTCCCGCTTCGCGCCGTCCGCACGGGGGTGGGTGCTACATTGGGATCGGGTTTTCGACTTGTAGTCGAAAACCACTCGACGCCGGCCCGCGTTCGAGATCGTCGTCCAGAAGGAGAGCGGTCATGACCGCTGCTGCACCCGCCGTCCCCGTCGTCGATGCGACCGCCGATCCCGGTCCGGAGTGGGCCGCCGAGGTCCGTCGCCTCGCAGACCTGCGCGGAGCCACCCTGCTCGCGCACAACTATCAACTGCCCGCGATCCAGGACGTGGCCGATCATGTCGGCGACTCGCTGGCCCTGTCGCGGATCGCCGCGTCCGCGCCAGAGGACACGATCGTGTTCTGCGGCGTGCACTTCATGGCCGAGACCGCGAAGATCCTCGCCCCGGAGAAGACGGTCCTCATCCCGGACGCCCGCGCCGGGTGCTCGCTGGCCGACTCGATCACCGCCGACGAGCTACGTGAGTGGGAGGCCGACTTCCCCGACGCGGTGGTGGTCTCCTACGTCAACACCACCGCCGAGGTGAAGGCGCTCACCGACATCTGCTGCACGTCGTCGAATGCCGTCGAGGTCGTCGCGTCGATCGACCCCGACAAAACCGTCCTGTTCCTGCCCGATCAGTTCCTCGGCGCGCACGTCAAGCGCGAGACCGGCCGGACGAACATGCACATCTGGGCGGGCGAGTGCCACGTGCACGCCGGCATCAACGGTGACGAACTCACCGACCAGGCCAACGCGCACCCCGACGCCGACCTCTACGTCCACCCCGAGTGCGGTTGTGCCACATCGGCTCTCTACCTCGCCGGTGAGGGTGCGGTGCCGAAGGACCGGGTGCACATCCTGTCGACCGGCGGGATGCTCGACACCGCGCGCGCCTCCGGCGCCCGCGAGGTACTCGTCGCCACCGAGATCGGCATGCTGCACCAGTTGCGGCGTGCCGCACCGCAGATCGACTTCCAGGCCGTCAACCCGAAGGCGTCCTGCAAGTACATGAAGATGATCACCCCCGAGGCGCTGCTCCGGTGCCTGCGCGACGGCACCGACGAGGTGCACCTCGAGCGTTCGGTGGCCGACGCCGCGCGCGCCAGCGTCGAGCGGATGATCGCCATCGGCACTCCCGGAGGAGGCGGCGAATGACGGCCGGCGCCCGCACCCCGGATGCCTTCGAGTCCATCGGGGTGTCGTCGGACGAGGTCCGGGCACTGATCCGCACGGCCCTCGACGAGGACCTGCGGTTCGGGCCGGACGTGACCACCGCGGCCACGGTGCCCGCCGGTGCGCGGACGACGGCGGTCATCGCCAGCCGCCAACCCGGCGTCATCGCCGGACTCGACGTGGCGCTCGCGGTGTTCGACGCGGTGATCGGTGACGACTACGCGGTGATCGATCGGGTCGCCGACGGCACGCGTGTGGCCCCGGGCGACGTCGTCCTGCGGGTCGATGCCCCGACGGCGGGTCTGCTCACCGCCGAGCGGACCGCGCTGAACCTGCTGTGCCACCTCTCGGGCATCGCCACGGCCACGGCCCGCTGGGTCGACGAGATCGCCGACACCGACACCGTCGTTCGGGACAGCCGCAAGACGCTGCCGGGTCTGCGTGCGCTGCAGAAGTACGCGGTGCGCGCCGGCGGCGGGGCCAACCACCGGATGGGGCTCGGCGACGCCGCGCTCATCAAGGACAACCACATCGCGGCCGCGGGGTCGCTCACCGCGGCCCTGACCGCGGTACGCGCCGCCGCACCCGACCTCGACGTGGAGGTGGAGGTGGATTCGCTGACCCAACTCGACGAGGCCCTCGGCCTCGACGCGCAGCTGATCCTGCTCGACAACTTCGCGCTGTGGGAGACGCAGATGGCGGTGCAGCGCCGCAACACCCGCTCGCCGCAGACGAAGCTGGAGAGCTCCGGCGGACTGTCGCTCGACGTCGCCGGTGACTACGCCCGCACCGGCGTCGACTACCTGGCCGTCGGCGCCCTGACCCACTCGGTCACGGTGCTCGATCTCGGACTCGATCTGTAGAGCACGACAATCCCGACGGAGCGGGCACACGTCGATCCTTTTATGCGCATGCGGGCATAAAAGGGTCGACGTCTCTGTTGGCACATGTGTCCCGGCGCGCTGAACAGCGCGCTCCGCAAGGCCCGAAAGGACACGATTTCTGTGCCAACTGTGAACGCTGTTGTCGCCACCGGCGCGACCGACCCGCTCACCATCTCGACCATCGAACGACGCGAACTGGGACCCAAGGATGTCCGTATCGACATCAAGTTCGCCGGCATCTGCCACTCCGACATCCACACCGCGCGCAATGAGTGGAAGGGCACCAAGTACCCGGTCGTCCCCGGCCACGAGATCGCGGGCATCGTCGCCGAGGTCGGTTCCGAGGTCACCCTGCACAACGTCGGCGACCGTGTCGGCGTCGGCTGCTTCGTCGACTCCTGCGGCGAGTGTGCGCCCTGCAAGAACGGCGACGAGCAGTACTGCGAGAAGGGTGTCGTCCAGACCTACAACTCGAAGACCTACGAGGGTGAGTTCACCCACGGCGGGTACTCGCAGTCGGTCGTCGTCACCGAGAAGTTCGTCCTGAAGATCCCCGAGGGCATCGAGCTCGATGTCGCGGCGCCGCTGCTCTGCGCCGGCATCACGCTCTACGCACCGCTGAAGAAGTGGGGCGCGGGCCCGGGCCGGAAGGTCGCCATCATCGGCATGGGCGGTCTCGGACACGTCGGCGTCAAGATCGCCCACGCGCTCGGCGCCGAGGTCACGGTGCTCAGCCAGACCACCAGCAAGGAAGAGGACGGCAAGCGCTTCGGTGCCGACCACTACTACGCCACCAAGGACAACAAGCAGCTGTTCAAGGACCTGGCCGGCCAGTTCGACCTCATCCTGAACACGGTGTCGGTGAACCTCCCGCTCGACGACTACATCGGTCTGCTCGCCATCGACGGCGCGCTGGTCGAGCTCGGTGTGCCGGAGAACCCGCTGCAGGTCGCGGCGTTCGCGTTGCTCACCAACCGGCGTTCGCTGTCGGGGTCCATGGTCGGCGGCATCGCGCTGACCCAGGAGATGCTCGACTTCTGCGCCGAGCACGAGATCGCCGCCGAGATCGAGACCATCTCGGCCGATCAGGTCAACGAGGCCTACGACCGCGCCGTCTCCTCCGACGTGCGCTACCGCTTCGTGATCGACACGGCGACCCTGGCGTCTGCCTGATTGTTGTGAACCGGGTCACGGCGTGACCCGAGATCGACCCCCGTCGGCCGTCGGTCGCCACCCTCGCGGTGGTGGCCGGCGGCCGACGTCGTCGTCTCACGGCGGGTACCCGGCGTCGAAAACGGCTGGCCGGACCCCATATCCTTGACAGGACCACCGGCGGTCGCAGCCCCGACCGTCGCCAGACCCGACCAGCCCGCACCCGACCCGCAGGAGCCCGCGCAATGTTGTCCCGAACCGACCTCCGTGGCCGTGCGCACACCGCGGCGGAACTCCGGCGCGCGCTCCCGCGCGGGGGCACCGACATCGAGTCGGTGCTCTCCACGGTCGCGCCGGTGGTGGCCGCGGTCCGCGACGACGGTGTCCGGGCGGCACTGGACTTCGGCGCGCGATTCGACGGCGTGACGCCGCCGTCGGTGCGGGTGCCCGCACAGGTGCTCGCGCAGGCCCTCGCATCGGTCGACCCGACCGTGCGGACCGCACTGGAGGAGTCGATCCGACGCGCGCGGATCGTGCACGCCGACCAGCGTCGGTCGACCACGCGGACCGAGGTGGTCCCCGGCGGCTCGGTCACCGAGAAGTGGATCCCGGTCGCGCGGGTGGGCCTCTACGTCCCCGGCGGCAACGCCGTCTACCCGTCGAGCGTCATCATGAACGTGGTCCCCGCACAGGAGGCCGGAGTCGCGTCACTCGTCGTCGCCTCGCCCCCGCAGGCGGCCCACGGCGGATGGCCGCATCCCACGATCCTCGCCGCGTGCGCGCTGCTCGGGGTCGACGAGGTGTGGGCCGTCGGCGGCGCCCAGGCCGTCGCACTCCTCACCTACGGGGGCACCGACATCGGGGCCACCGAGAACTCCGCCGGGACCGAACTGGCGCCCGTCGACCTCATCACCGGGCCGGGCAACATCTACGTGACCGCGGCGAAGCGCCTGTGCCGCAGCGTCGTCGGCATCGACTCCGAGGCCGGACCCACCGAGATCGCGATCCTCGCCGACGGTGACGCCGATGCCACCGCCGTCGCCGCCGACCTCATCAGCCAGGCCGAACACGACGTCCTCGCCGCCTCGGTGCTGGTCACCGACAGCGTCGACCTCGCCGACCGCGTCGATGCCGAGGTGGCCGCGCAGGTCGAGACGACCCGACACACCGAACGCGTGCGCACTGCCCTGTCGGGCGAGCAGTCGGGCATCGTGCTCGTCGACGACATCGACCACGGGATCGCGGTGGTCGACGCCTACGCCGCCGAGCACCTCGAGATCCAGACCGCCGACGCCCCCGCGGTGGCCGACCGCGTCCGCAACGCCGGCGCGATCTTCGTCGGCCGGTACTCACCGGTGAGCCTCGGTGACTACTGTGCGGGCTCCAATCACGTTCTCCCGACCTCGGGTTCGGCCCGGCACAGCTCCGGGCTGTCGGTGCAGACGTTCCTGCGCGGGGTCCACATCGTCGACTACGACCGTGCCGCACTCGCCGAGGTGGCCCCCCACGTCGTCGCGCTCGCCCAGGCCGAGGACCTCCCCGCCCACGGCGACGCGGTCACCGCACGCTTCGCCGACGTCCCGGCGTCGGGGAGTCCGGTGTGAGCGCCCCCGGAGCGCGGTTCACCCTCGCCGACCTGCCGTTGCGAGAGGCGTTGCGCGGGCAACACGCCTACGGCGCACCGCAACTCGACGTGCCCGTCGCGCTGAACACGAACGAGAACCCGCATCCGCCGTCGCAGGCCCTCGTCGACGACGTCGCCGAATCGGTGCGGCAGGCGGCGTCGGTGCTGCACCGTTACCCCGACCGCGACGCCGTCGCGCTGCGCGCCGATCTCGCCCGCTACCTCACCGGCCGCACCGGTGTCGAGCTCGGTGTCGAGAACCTGTGGGCGGCAAACGGATCCAACGAGATCCTGCAGCAGCTGATGCAGGCCTACGGTGGTCCTGGCCGCACCGCGATCGGCTTCGTGCCGTCGTACTCGATGCACTCGATCATCACCGGCGGCACCGACACCACCTGGGTGGAGATGCTGCGCGAGGCCGATTTCACCCTCGACGTCACCGCCGCGGTGGCCGAGATCGGGCGCCGCGCACCCGACGTCGTGTTCCTCACGTCGCCGAACAACCCGACGGGACAGTCGCTGTCGCTCGACGACATCCGGGCGGTCGTGTCGGTGGCGCCCGGCATCGTCATCGTCGACGAGGCCTACGGGGAGTTCTCCGACCGTCCGAGCGCGATCGCGCTCCTCGACGAGTTCGGCGACCGCCTGGTGGTGACCCGAACCATGAGCAAGGCGTTCGCCTTCGCCGGCGGCCGCCTCGGCTACCTCGTGGCCTCCCCGGCGCTCGTCGAATCGCTCCTGCTGGTGCGGTTGCCCTATCACCTCTCGGTCGTCACCCAGGCCGCCGCGCGGGCGGCCCTGCGTCACGCCGACGACACGTTGGCGACCGTCGCGGCGATCGTCGCCGAACGCGGTCGCGTGGTGTCCGAACTGACCGCGCTCGGCTACTCGGTCGTCGATTCCGACGCCAACTTCGTCCTGTTCGGACATCTCACCGACGCGGCGATCGCGTGGCAGCGGTTCCTCGACCGCGGCGTGTTGATCCGCGACCTCCGGATCCCCGGACACCTGCGTGCCACCATCGGGCTGGCCGCCGAGAACGACGCGTTCCTGCGCGCTGCCGCCGAGGTGGCCGCCGACGGCCTGCTCGCGTCCGATCCCCGAACCGACGATTCCCGAACCGACGGAGTACTGCGATGACCGACACCGACATCGATCCCGGCGCCGCACGACGGAGTGCCCGCGTCGAGCGCGTCACCCGTGAGTCCTCGGTGGCCGTCGAGATCGACCTCGACGGAACCGGGAAGACGAACATCTCGACCGGTGTGGCCTTCTACGACCACATGCTCACGGCGTTCGGCGCCCACGGCAGCTTCGATCTCACCGTCACCGCGACCGGCGACGTCGACATCGAGTCGCACCACACCGTCGAGGACACCGCGATCGTGCTCGGTCAGGCCATCGATCTCGCGCTCGGCGACAAGCGTGGCATCCGGCGATTCGGCGACGCGTGGATCCCGATGGACGAGGCGCTGGCCCACGCCGCCGTCGACCTGTCGGGGCGGCCCTACTTCGTGCACACCGGAGAACCCGAGCACCTGCTGACCTCGGTGATCGGCGGTAACCCCGGTGTCGCCTACAACACCGTCATCAACCGCCACGTGTTCGAGACGCTGGCCACGAACGCGCGCATCGCCCTGCACGTCCGGGTGCTCTACGGACGCGATCAGCACCACATCACCGAGGCGCAGTACAAGGCGGTCGCACGCGCGTTGCGCGCCGCCTCCGAGCCGGACCCCCGCGCCACGGGAGTGCCGTCGACCAAGGGTGCGCTCTAGATGCGGCGGCGCTCATGAGTCCCCGCGTCACGATCCTCGACTACGGGTCGGGCAACCTCCGGTCCGCGCAGCGGGCGCTCGAGCGCACCGGTGCGGAGGTCACCGTCACCGCCGACCGTGAGGTGGCCACCGAGTGCGACGGTCTCGTCGTACCCGGGGTCGGGGCCTTCGCCGCGTGCATGGCGGGTCTGACCGCCGCCCGTGGCGACCGGATCATCGATCAGAGGTTGGCCGGGGGACGTCCGGTGCTCGGCATCTGTGTCGGCATGCAGATCCTGTTCGACGAGGGTGTCGAGTTCGGCGTGCAGGCCGCGGGCTGCGGTGAATGGCCCGGCGCCGTCACGCAACTGCCCGCGCCGGTGCTGCCGCACATGGGGTGGAACACCGTCGCCGCCGGTGCCGGATCGGTCCTGTTCGACGGGCTCGACGCCGACACCCGCTTCTATTTCGTGCACTCCTACGCGGCGCAGTCGTGGGACCTCGACAGCGACGGTTCCCGCCTCGCTCCGGCGATCACCACGTGGGCCGAACACGGCGCACCCTTCCTCGCCGCGGTCGAGAACGGGCCGTTGTCGGCCACCCAGTTCCATCCCGAGAAATCAGGCGACGCGGGCGCGCAGTTGCTCGAGAACTGGGTCCGGTCGTTGTGAGCACCGACCGGGATCGACCGGCCCCCCGCCCGTTCTCCTACGCGCGCCTGGCGCTCGCGGTGCTCGGCGCGGGAACGCTGGTGCTGGTCGTCTCGGTGCCGATCATCTACGGGGTCACACGGGTGTCGGCACCCGCCGCATTGGTCGTCGCGTTGCTGGCCGTCGCGGTGGCCATCGCCGTGATGGGCGTGGTGGCCAACCGGATGGTCGATGCGGCCGCCCGCGCCCTCGAGTCCGACCCGCACACAGCACCACGCCAGACCCCGACACCACCGTCGTCGCCCGCCGATGACGACCACTGAGACCCCGCGTCCCGCGGTCACTCCCGACGAAAGGCCCCACCAGATGCCGTCCACGCTCGAACTCCTCCCCGCGGTCGACGTCGCCGACGGCCAGGCCGTCCGGCTCGTCCAGGGGGCGGCGGGGTCGGAGACGTCCTACGGGTCGCCGCGCGAGGCCGCGATGGCCTGGCAGCGCGACGGCGCCGAGTGGATCCATCTGGTCGACCTCGACGCCGCGTTCGGCCGCGGCGACAACCGCGAACTCCTCGCGGCGGTCGTGGGCGAACTCGACGTGAAGGTCGAACTCTCCGGCGGCATCCGCGACGACGACTCGCTGCGTGCGGCGCTGGCCACCGGCTGTACCCGCGTCAACATCGGCACCGCGGCGCTCGAGGACCCGGACTGGTGCGCGCGGGTCGTCGGGGAGTACGGCGATCGTGTCGCCATCGGGCTCGACGCGGTCCACGAGGACCGTGGCTGGCGGCTGCGCGGACGCGGCTGGGTCTCCGACGGCGGTGACCTCTGGGAGGTCCTCGAGCGTCTCGAACGCGACGGCTGCAGCCGCTACGTCGTCACCGACGTGAGCAAGGACGGCACGCTCACCGGGCCGAATCTCGAGCTCCTCGGGCAGGTCGCCGACGCCGCCTCGGCGCCGGTGGTCGCCTCGGGCGGGGTGTCGGCCGTCGCCGACCTCACCGCCATCGCGACGCTCGTCGACCGCGGCGTCGAGGGCGCGATCATCGGGAAGGCGCTCTACGCCGGGCGGTTCACGCTGCCCGAGGCGCTGGCCGCAGTGGCCGGGCGGTGATGGCCTCGACCGTCGTCGGGACCCTGCCCGCCGATCTCGACCCGCCGCGGCTGCTGTCGATCGCCGCGGACCTGCTCGACGAGATCACGCCACGGTTCGTCGAGGGACTCGGCGCGCCGAGCGCGGTCGACAAGGGTGGCAACGACTTCGCGACCGAACTCGACCTGGAACTGGAACGACTGCTGTCGGCGAGGCTGTCCGACGCCACCGGCATCGCGGTCCACGGCGAGGAATTCGGCGGACCCGACGTCACCTCGGGGACGGTGTGGGTGGTCGACCCGATCGACGGCACCGCCAACTACTCGGCCGGTCTGCCGCTGGCCGGCACCCTCGTGGCCCTGCTGCACGACGGTGCGCCGGTGCTCGGTCTCACCTGGCTCCCGCTGTTCGACCGCCGCTACTCCGCGTTCGTCGACGGGCCGGTGGTCTGCAACGGCGAGGAGCTCCCACCACTGCGCCCCACCCGTCTGGAGGACTCGATGATCGCGTTCGGCGCGTTCAACGTCGACAGCCGCGGCCGGTACCCCGGACAGTGGCGCGTCGACATCCTCGGGCAGCTCTCCCGACGGGTGTCGCGGCTGCGTCTGCTGGGCAGCACGGGCATCGACATGGCGCTGTGCGCAGCCGGGAACATCGGTGGCGCAGTGTGTTTCGGTCACCACGCCTGGGACAACGCGGCCGGTGCCGCTCTCGTCCTGGCCGCCGGGGGAGAGGTCACCGATCTCGCCGGGGCGCCGTGGACGGTGTCGTCGCCGTCGATGCTGGTGGGCGCACCGGGGGTGCACGCCGAGCTGGCGTCGATCATCGCCGAGGTCGGCCCGCCGGAGGGTCGGTCATGACCGTCGCCGTGCGGGTCATCCCGTGTCTCGACGTCGACGCCGGCCGGGTGGTCAAGGGCGTCAACTTCGTCGACCTGCGTGACGCCGGCGACCCGGTCGAACTCGCCGCGGCCTACGACGCGGCGGGCGCCGACGAACTGACCTTCCTCGACGTCACCGCGTCGAGTTCGGGGCGGTCGACGATGCTCGACGTCGTCCGTCGCACCGCTGATCAGGTGTTCATCCCGCTGACCGTCGGCGGTGGTGTGCGCACCGTCGCCGACGTCGACACGTTGCTGCGAGCGGGCGCGGACAAGGTCGGCGTCAACACCGCGGCCATCGCGCGCCCCGAGGTGCTCGAGGAGATGAGTCGCCACTTCGGGTCGCAATGCATCGTGCTGTCGGTCGACGCCCGCACCGTTCCCGACGGAGAGGCCGCGACACCGTCGGGGTGGGAGGTCACCACCCACGGCGGTCGCCGCGGTACTGGCATCGACGCGGTCGAGTGGGCCCGTCGCGGACAGGATCTCGGGGTGGGGGAGATCCTCCTCAACTCGATGGACGCCGACGGCACCAAGAACGGTTTCGACCTGACGATGATCGGCGCCGTCCGTGCCGCGGTCACCGTCCCGGTCATCGCCAGCGGCGGCGCCGGACGTGTCGAACACTTCACCCCCGCCGTCCGTGCGGGCGCCGACGCGGTGTTGGCCGCCTCGGTCTTCCACTTCGGCGAGTTGCGGATCGGCGAGGTGAAGGACGCGATGCGGCGCGACGGGGTGATCGTCCGGTGAGCGGCCTCGACCCCGCGATCGAGGCGCGACTGCGCCGCACCGACGACGGTCTGGTCGCCGCGGTCGTGCAGGAGCGCTCGACCGGTGAGGTGCTGATGCTCGCCTGGATGGACGCCGAGGCGCTGGCGCGGACCCTGGCCACGGGCCGGGCCACCTACTGGTCGCGGTCACGCCGGGAATACTGGGTGAAGGGCGAGACCAGCGGACACGTCCAGGCCGTGCACGAGGTGCGGCTGGACTGTGACGGTGACGCCCTGCTGGTGATCGTCGACCAGACCGGTCCCGCCTGTCACACCGGGACGCACAGTTGTTTCGACCCGTCGCGCGCACTCGACGTGAAAGGCCCCTGATGCCCCTCATCCAGATCTCGCAGACCCCCGGATCCAGTGACCGCGTGAAGCGCGAGACCATCGCCGCGGTCACCGAGGCCTACGCCAAGGCCACCGGCAAGGATCCCGACTCGGTGTGGGTCACCATCACCGAGGTCCCCCGGTCCCACTGGGGCGTCGGCGGGGAACCGCTGGGACAATAGGCCGTGCCCACCTCGACCCGCTCGACCTCGCGACGTCAGCCGACCGACGGGACCACCCCGCGGGAGGTGTTCGTCGAACTGGCGCGTGACCATCGCGTCGTCCCCGTCACCCGCAAGGTCCTCGCCGATTCCGAGACGCCGTTGTCGGCGTATCGCAAGCTCGCCGGTGACCGGCCCGGCACCTTTCTGCTCGAGTCGGCCGAGAACGGTCGTTCGTGGTCGCGGTGGTCGTTCATCGGCGTCAATTCGCCTGCGGCGCTGACCGTCGTCGACGGTCAGGCGCACTGGTGGGGCACCGTCCCCGACGGCGCGCCGCTCGGCGGCGACCCGCTGGTGGCACTCGCGGAGTCGTTGCGGTTGCTCGCCACCGACCGGTTGCCGGACATGCCGCCGCTCACCGGTGGATTCGTCGGCTATCTGGCCTACGACGCGGTCCGTCGACTCGAGAAGCTGCCCGACACCACCGTCGACGACCTGCAACTGCCGGAGATGATGATGTTGCTCGCCGCCGACATCGCGGCCGTCGACCATCACGAGGGCGCGATCACCCTCATCGCCAACGCCATCAACTTCGACGGCTCCGACGAGCGCGTCGACGCCGCCTACGACGACGCCGTCGCGCGCCTCGACCGCATGACCGCGGACCTGGCGGCACCGACACCGTCGACCGTGTCGACCTTCGCCACGCCCGACCCGGAGTACCGCAGCCAACGCACGCAGGAGGAGTACGGCACCGTCGTCACCGCGCTCGTCGGCGAGATCGAGGCGGGTGAGGCGTTCCAGGTGGTGCCGTCGATGCGGTTCGAGATGACGACCGACGCCGACCCCATCGACGTCTACCGGGTGCTGCGCGCGTCGAACCCGAGTCCGTACATGTACCTCCTGCGGGTGCCCGGCATCGGCGCCGAACACGGGGGGCGCGATCCGTTCACCGTCGTCGGATCCAGTCCCGAGGCCCTGGTGACCGTTCACGACCAGGTCGCCACGACACATCCGATCGCGGGTACCCGGTGGCGCGGTGCGACCGAGGAGGAGGACGTGCTGCTGGCCAAGGACCTCCTCGCCGACGAGAAGGAGAACTCCGAGCACCTCATGCTCGTCGACCTCGGACGCAATGACCTGGGTCGGGTGTGTGAGCCGGGGACGGTCACGGTGCACGACTACCGACACATCGAGCGCTACAGCCACGTGATGCATCTGGTGTCCACGGTGACCGGGCGCCTGCGTGACGGCGCCACCGCCCTCGACGCGGTGTCGGCGTGCTTCCCCGCGGGGACCCTGACCGGTGCGCCGAAGGTGCGGGCGATGGAACTGATCGACGAACACGAGCAGACCCGCCGCGGTCTCTACGGTGGCATCGTGGGGTACCTCGATTTCGCCGGCGACGCCGACACCGCGATCGCCATCCGCACCGCGGTGATGACGGGCGGCACCGCGTACGTGCAGGCCGGCGGGGGTGTGGTCGCCGACAGTGACCCCGTCTACGAGTTCAACGAGGCGCGCAACAAGGCGCGCACCGTGCTCTCGGCGGTCGCCGCGGCACAGACGATGCGTCGCGTCGGCGGCGCCGCGACCGACGACCCGGGCACCGGCCCCGACCGGACGACCACCAGCGAGGAGCACGACCACACGTCATGACCGAGACGCCCGACCAGCCCCACACCCCAGACCAGCAGCCCACCGACGACTCCGCCGCGCGGTCCGGGTCCGGCACCGTCGACGTCGCGGCCGCCGAACGTGCGCACCGACGCCGGACGCTGACCACCGCGTCGATCCTGTTGGCCGCCGCGGCCGCGGCGCTGTGGGCCGCGTCGCGGCTGACGTGGGCGTCGCTGACCACCAGCGACGGACTCGGTCCCGAACGCGGTTTCACCGTCCACGGATCGGACTGGAGTCCCTGGCTCACGCCGGTGGCCATCGTGCTCGTCGCGGCGATCGCGGCGGCGGTGTCGTTGCGCGGCTGGGCGCTGCGGATCACGGCGCTCATCGTCGCGCTGATCGGCATCCTCGGTGTGCTGCCCGCGATCTCGCTGCTCACCGGCAACAACCCCGGTGCCTATGCCGCCAAGGCTGTCGACGTCCCCGGCCGCTACCAGGTGGTGTCGGTCGAGACCCACGACCAGGCGGCGATCGTCGTGTTCATCGGTGGTGTGATCGCCGTCGCGGCCGCGGTCGTCCTGCTGCGTGGCGCGCGGGGTGCGGCGCCGATGTCGTCGAAATACCGTTCGCCGGCCGCGCGTCGCGCCGAACTCGAGGAGAAGGTGTTCGCCGACCGCGACCGGACCGCCGACCCCGCGGCGACACCCGGGACGCAGGCACCCGCCGCGTCCGACGGATCGCCCGACGACCTCACCGAACGGATGCTGTGGGACGCCCTCGACAACGGCGCCGACCCGACCCGGATCCGACCAGATGGTCGCAGCGGCGGGCCGTCCACCAGCGACGACGACCCCGGCCGGGCGGCCCGGTGACACCCGCGGCCCGAGCCCACCCCGCCTGAGGGCCGACACCGGTTGGCGGGCTACCCTGGTGCGAACACCGGATGACGTGGACCACCCACCGACTTCCGTCCGTCACCGCCGGAAGGGGGCCGCGCACCCGTGAGTACGCCGACTGTCCTCGACTCGATCATCGACGGGGTGAAGGCCGATGTCGCCGCCCGCGAGGCGGTGCTCGATTTCGCCGCCGTGAAAGCCGCCTCGGCCGCCGCCCCCGACCCGCGTGACGCCGCAGCCGCGTTGCGTGAGACCGGCATCGGCGTCATCGCCGAGGTGAAGCGGGCCAGCCCGTCGCGCGGTGACCTCGCGGCCATCGCCGACCCGGCCGCCCTCGCCCAGGCCTACGAGAGCGGTGGCGCGCGCATCATCAGCGTGCTCACCGAGGGACGTCGCTTCGGCGGTTCCCTCGACGATCTCGACGCGGTCCGCGCTGCGGTGCAGATCCCCGTGTTGCGCAAGGACTTCATCGTCGGGCCGTACCAGATCCACGAGGCGCGGGCCCACGGCGCCGACGTCATCCTGCTGATCGTCGCCGCGCTCGAACAGAACGTCCTCGCCTCGCTGCTCGACCGGACCGAGTCGCTGGGCATGACCGCGCTCGTCGAGGTGCACACCGAGGAAGAGGCCGACCGCGCCCTCGAGGCCGGGGCCTCGGTCGTCGGCGTCAACGCCCGCAACCTCAAGACCCTCGAGGTCGACACCGACACCTTCGCGCGCATCGCACCGGGACTGCCCACCGAGATCATCCGCATCGCCGAGTCCGGTGTGCGCGGCACGGCAGACCTGCTCGCCTACGCCGGCGCCGGTGCGGACGCCGTGCTCGTCGGCGAGGGACTGGTCACCAGCGGTGACCCCCGTGCCGCGGTGCGCGAGCTCGTCACCGCCGGAACGCACCCGTCGTGCCCGAAGCCGGTGCGCTGACCGGTGTCCACCGAGCACGCAGCACGTCCTTTCCCCACCGCCAGCGTGGGCTTGTCCGAGCGCACCGAATTCGACCCCGACGCGCGCGGGTACTTCGGCAGCTTCGGTGGTCGGCACGTGCCCGAGGCGCTGATGGCCGTGATCGACGAGGTCACGACGACCTACGAGAAGGTCCGCAGCGACGACGACTTCCTCGCCGAACTCGACCGGCTGCAGCGTGACTACAGCGGTCGGCCCTCGCCGCTCTTCGAGGCGACACGGCTGAGCGCGGCCGCCGGTGGCGCCCGCATCTTTCTCAAGCGTGAGGACCTCAACCACACCGGTTCGCACAAGATCAACAACGTGATCGGTCAGGCGCTGCTCGCCCAGAGAATGGGCAAGACGCGCGTCATCGCCGAGACCGGCGCCGGTCAGCACGGCGTCGCCACGGCGACCGCGTGCGCCCTGCTCGGCCTCGAGTGCATCGTCTACATGGGTCGCGTCGACACCGAACGCCAGGCGCTCAACGTGGCCCGCATGCGGCTGCTCGGTGCGTCGGTCATCGCCGTCGACAACGGGTCTGCGACCCTCAAGGACGCGATCAACGAGGCGATGCGCGACTGGGTCACCAACGCGCACACCACGTATTACTGCTTCGGCACCGCGGCCGGCCCGCATCCTTTCCCGCTGATGGTGCGCGATCTGCAGCGCATCGTCGGGCTCGAGGCCCGCGCACAGATCCTCGAACAGACCGGTGCGCTGCCCGACGCCGTCGTGGCGTGTGTCGGCGGCGGATCCAACGCGATCGGCATCTTCCACCCGTTCATCGCCGACGCCGACGTGCGCCTGGTCGGTTTCGAGGCGGCTGGCGACGGCGTCGAGTCCGGACGGCACGCCGCGACCTTCGCCGGTGGCACCCCCGGCGCCTTCCAGGGCGCCTACTCCTACCTGCTGCAGGACGACGACGGACAGACCATCGAGTCGCACTCGATCTCCGCGGGTCTCGACTACCCCGGTGTCGGTCCCGAGCACGCCCACCTGTTGGAGACCGGTCGGGCCGAGTACCGCCCCGTTACCGACACCGCCGCCATGGACGCGCTGTCGGTGCTCAGTAAGACCGAGGGCATCATCCCGGCCATCGAGTCCGCCCACGCCGTCGCGGGCGCCATCGAACTCGGCGCCGAACTCGGTGCGGGCGCCGTCATCGTGGTCAACCTGTCCGGCCGCGGGGACAAGGACGTCGACACCGCCGCGCGCTGGTTCGGACTACTCGACAAGCCCGCCGGCAGCGACGGCAGCGGCACCACCCTCGGCGACCCCTCGAAGGCCGACACCACAGCGGCCGACGCCACGGCGGGCACCACGTCCGAGACGCTGCCGCCGGCACCGGGCATCACCCCGTGAGCACGTCGCGCCTGGCCCCGGTCTTCGCGCAGTGCTCGGCCGAGAACCGCAGTGCGCTCATCGGTTATCTGCCCGTCGGCTACCCCGACGTCCCGACCTCGTTGGAACTCGTGCGCGCCCTGGTGCGGTCGGGGTGCGACATCGTCGAACTCGGCATCCCGTACTCCGACCCGGTGATGGACGGTCCGACCATCCAGGACGCCGCCGACACGGCGCTGCGCGCGGGCACCCGTGTGCGCGATGTGTTCGCCGCGGCCGAGGCTGTGGCCGACGCCGGGGGAGCCCCGGTGGTCATGTCCTACTGGAATCCGGTGCTGCGCTACGGGGTCGACGCGTTCGCCCGTGACCTCGCCGCGGCAGGCGGCCGTGGTCTCATCACCCCGAACCTCATCCCCGAGGAGGCCGACGGCTGGTTGGCCGCGGCCGGTGAGCACGACCTCGACCCGATCTTCCTCGTCGCGCCGTCCTCGACGGAGGAACGCCTGGCGATGACCGTCGATGCCAGCCGTGGTTTCGTCTACGCGGCCTCGACCATGGGCGTCACCGGCGCACGCGACGCTGTCTCCAATGCCGCTCCCGGCCTCTGCAAGCGGATCCGTGAACACTCCGACATCCCGATCGGTGTGGGACTCGGTGTGCGCAGCGGCGCGCAAGCCGCCGAGATCGCCGCCTACGCCGACGGCGTGATCGTCGGATCCGCTCTCGTCAGTGCCGCCGCCGACGGAGTCGAGGCGGTGTCCACGCTCGTCGAGGAACTGGCCGCAGGAGTGCGTTCGGCTACTGTGGCACGGTGACCGACCCCGCTGTCCTGGCCTACATCCCGAGTCCCTCACAGGGTGTCTGGTACCTCGGAGGCTTCCCGTTACGGGCGTACGCGCTGTGCATCATCGTCGGCATCGTCGTCGCGGTGTGGTGGGGCAGCAAGCGGTGGCAGGCACGCGGCGGCCGCGACGGTGAGGTGCTCGACATCGCCATCTGGGCGGTGCCGTTCGGGCTCATCGGAGGCCGCCTCTACCACCTGGCCACCGACTGGCGGACCTATTTCGGCGACGGCCCGAAGACCCCGATCGACGCCTTCAAGATCTGGGACGGCGGTCTCGGCATCTGGGGCGCGGTCCTGTTCGGCGCGCTCGGCGCCTGGATCGGGGCGCGTCGCGCGGGCATCTCGCTGCCGGCGATGGGTGACGCGATCGGACCGCCGATCCTGTTGGCGCAGGCCATAGGTCGACTGGGCAACTACTTCAACCAGGAACTGTACGGCGCGCACACCACGCTGCCGTGGGGCCTGGAGATCTACGAACGCGTCGACCGCAACGGCAACGTCGGGCCCGGGCTCATCGACGGCACGTCCACCGGCACCGTCGTCGATGTCGTGCAACCGACGTTCCTCTACGAACTGATCTGGAACGTCCTCGTCGTCATCGCACTCGTCGTGATCGACCGCCGGTTCCGGATCGGCCACGGCCGTCTGTTCGCGCTCTACGTCGCGGGGTACTGCGCGGGTCGGTTCTTCATCGAACTGCTCCGTGAGGACCAGGCCACCCACATCTTCGGCATCCGCATCAATGTCTTCACGGCCGCGATCGTCTTCTGTTGCGCGATCGCCTATGTGATCCTCGCCCGTAAGGGCCGCGAATCGCCCGCCGAGATCTATCGCGACGGCGCCGGTCCCGAGTCGACCCCGGTCGCCGACACCGACACCGGCGACACCACGGGGAGCGACGCGGCGCCCGAACCCGATGAGCCCGGCACCGACAGCACCGACAGCGACGACACCAGCGGTACGCGCACGCCGTCCTGACCGGGCGAAATCCACCCGACGGTGGCGCGACGGCGGTGTTAGCATCGGGATTCGCGAGTCGGTGAGTCGTCCGCGAGCCCGTATCTCCCGCAGGCCGGTGCAGTCCTGAGGACCCATCCCTGATGGCCACCAGGCCTGTCGTGGAGGTTGTCACCGGTGTTGTTCTCCGCATTCCCGCCCGCGCAGGGCCTCTACGATCCCGACGCCGAGTCCGATTCGTGCGGCGTGGCGATGGTCTGCGACATCCACGGCCGACGCTCGCACGGCATCGTCGCCGACGCCCTGCTCGCGCTCGAGAACCTCGACCACCGCGGTGCGGCGGGCGCCGAGACGAACAGCGGTGACGGTGCGGGGATCCTGATCCAGCTACCCGACGCCCTCCTGCGCACGCAGACCGGGTTCGACCTTCCCGATCCCGCCCTGTCGGGGGACCACACCTACGCGGCGGGCGTCTGTTTCCTGCCCGTCGAGGTGACCGCGCGGTCCGCGGCGATCGCGAGGATCGCGTCGATCGCCGCCGAGGAGGGTGTCACCGTCCTCGGCTGGCGGGACCTTCCGACCGACGCCGACGGGGCCGATCTGGGCGCCACCGCCCGCGGCTGCATGCCGCACATGGCGCAGCTGTTCGTGACGGTCGACACCGCCGAGGGCACGCCCCGGCCGGCGGGGATCGATCTCGACCGCATCGTCTACCCCCTGCGCAAGCGGGCCGAGCAGACCGACGACATGATCGAATCGCAGGGCAGCGGAGTGTATTTCGCGTCGTTGTCGAGTCGCACGATGGTGTACAAGGGCATGCTCACCACCACCCAGTTGCCGCTGTACTACGCCGACCTGCGCGACGAGCGATGCGAGAGCGCCATCGCCATCGTGCATTCACGCTTCTCCACCAACACCTTTCCCTCGTGGCCGCTCGCGCACCCGTTCCGTTTCGTGGCGCACAACGGCGAGATCAACACCGTGCGCGGCAACCGCAACCGCATGCGCGCCCGTGAGGCGATGCTCGACAGCGACCTCATCCCCGGCGATCTCCGCCGACTGTTCCCGATCTGTACCCCCGACGCGTCGGATTCCGCGTCCCTCGACGAGGTCCTCGAACTGCTGCACCTGGGCGGCCGCAGCGTCGCCCACAGCGTGATGATGATGGTCCCCGAGGCGTGGGAGAACGTCGCCGACATGGACCCCGACCGGCGGGCGTTCTGCCAGTTCCACGGATCGCTCATGGAGGCATGGGACGGCCCCGCGTGCGTCACCTTCACCGACGGCACCGTGGTCGGTGCGGTGCTCGATCGCAACGGATTGCGCCCCGGCCGGTGGTGGCAGACCCGCAGTGGGCGTGTGGTGCTCGCGTCGGAGTCCGGTGTCCTCGACGTCTCGGTCGACGACGTCGTCGCCAAGGGGCGCCTCGAGCCCGGTCGGATGTTCCTCGTCGACACCGCCATCGGGCGCATCGTGGGCGACGAGGAGATCAAGTCCGATCTCATCACCGCCGCGCCCTACGCCGAATGGCTGCACGCCGGGCTCCTCGAGATCGCCACCCTTCCCGACCGACCTCGCTTCGTCCCCACCCACGAGTCGGTGGTGCGCAGGCAGGTCTCGTTCGGGTACACCGAGGAAGACCTGCGAATCCTGTTGACGCCCATGGCCGCCGGGGGCACCGAACCGCTGGGGTCGATGGGCACCGACACCCCGGTCGCAGTGCTCTCCCGCCGGTCGCGGCTGCTCTACGACTACTTCGTCGAGCTCTTCGCGCAGGTCACCAACCCGCCGCTCGATGCGATCCGCGAGGAGATCGTCACGTCGATGGCGCGGGTCATGGGCCCCGAACACAATCTCCTGCGTCCCTCGGCGGCGTCGTGTCGACAGATCGTGCTGCCGTGGCCGGTCCTCGACAACGACGAACTGGCCAAGATCGTGCACATCGACGACGACGGCAACCACCGAGGACTGTCGGCCCGTGTCCTGCGGGCGCACTTCGAGATCGGCGGCGGCGGTGAGGCACTCGCCCGCGCCCTCGACGATCTGCGGACCCGCGCATCCGCGGCCATCGCCGACGGGCACTCCACCCTGGTGATCAGCGACCGCGAGGCCGACCGCGACCATGCCCCGATCCCGTCACTGCTCGCGGTCTCGGCGGTCCACCATCATCTGGTGCGGACCAAGGAGCGCACGCGGGTCGCGCTGGTGGTCGAGACCGGCGATGCCCGCGAGGTCCACCACGTGGCGCTGTTGATCGGATTCGGGGCCGCGGCGGTGAACCCGTACCTGGCCTTCGAGTCCATCGAGGACCTGATTCGCGAGGGTGAGCTGACCGGCGTCGCTCCCACCGGAGCCGTGCGCAACTACCTGCTGGCCCTGGGCAAGGGTGTGCTCAAGGTGATGAGCAAGATGGGCATCTCCACCGTCAGTTCCTACACCGGCGCACAGTGTTTCGAGGCCGTCGGCCTGTCGTCGGATCTCGTGGCCGAGTACTTCACGCGCACGGTGTCGCGGATCGAGGGTGTCGGGCTGGACGAACTCGCCGAGGAGGTGGCGATCCGACACCGTCGCGCCTTCCCCGACAACCCCACCGAGCAGGTCTTCCGTCGCCTCGACGTCGGTGGTGAGTACCAGTTCCGCCGCGAGGGCGAGCTGCACCTGTTCACCCCCGAGACCGTCTTCCTGCTGCAGCACGCGACCGCCGGTGGCAAACAGGAGGTGTACCGGCGCTACTGCGACGAGGTGAACCGCCTCTCCGCCGAGGGTGGCACGCTGCGTGGCCTGTTCGATTTCGTCGCGGCCGGCGACGGCGCGGGCGGTCGTTCGCCGGTACCGATCGACGAGGTCGAGTCGGTGGAGTCGATCATGACCCGGTTCAACACCGGGGCGATGAGCTACGGGTCCATCTCCGCCGAGGCCCACGAGACGATGGCCATCGCGATGAACCGGATCGGCGGACGGTCGAACTCCGGCGAGGGCGGCGAGGACACCGACCGGCTGTACGACCCGGCGCGGCGCAGCGCCGTCAAACAGGTCGCCTCCGGTCGGTTCGGGGTGACCAGCGACTACCTCACCAACGCGACCGACATCCAGATCAAGATGGCCCAGGGCGCCAAACCCGGTGAGGGCGGGCAACTCCCGGCGTACAAGGTGTACCCGTGGATCGCCAAGACCCGCCATTCCACGCCCGGTGTCGCGCTCATCTCACCGCCACCGCACCACGACATCTACTCGATCGAGGACCTCGCCCAGCTCATCCACGACCTCAAGAACGCCAACTCCGATGCGCGCATCCACGTGAAGCTCGTCTCGGCCGTCGGCGTGGGAACGGTCGCGGCGGGGGTGTCGAAGGCCCACGCCGACGTCGTGTTGATCTCCGGTCACGACGGCGGGACCGGCGCGTCACCTCTGACCTCGCTGAAACACGCGGGCACGCCCTGGGAGATCGGACTGGCCGACGCGCAGCAGACGTTGATGCTCAACGGGTTACGCGACCGCATCACCGTCCAGTGCGACGGCGCCCTGCGGACCGGCCGCGACGTGATGGTGGCAGCGCTCCTCGGAGCCGAGGAGTTCGGCTTCTCCACCGCGCCGCTCATCGTGGCCGGGTGCATCATGATGCGTGTCTGCCACCTCGACACCTGCCCGGTCGGGGTCGCCACACAGAACCCGGTGCTGCGTGCGCGGTTCACCGGCCAGGCCGACCACATCGTGAACTTCTTCCGCTTCATCGCCCAGGACGTCCGCGAACACCTCGCGATGCTCGGCTTCCGGTCGATCGACGAGGCCGTCGGGCGGGCCGACGTGTTGCACACCGCCGACGGTGTGGCGCACTGGAAGAGCAGGGGCATCGACCTGTCGCCCATCTTCGCGATGCCCGACGTCCCCGGCGCCCGGCGCCGGACCGGCGAGCAGTACCACGCTCTCGACAAGGCCCTCGACCAGACGCTCATCCAGCTCGCCGAAGGGGCCCTCGAGGACGCGCACCCGGTCACCCTCGACCTGCCGGTCCGCAACGTGAACCGGACCGTGGGCACGCTGCTCGGCGCCGAGGTCACGCGGCGCTACGGTGCCGCGGGGCTCGCCGCCGACACCATCCGGCTGAACCTGACCGGTTCGGCCGGACAGTCACTCGGTGCGTTCCTCCCGCCGGGCGTCACGATCGACCTGCGTGGAGACGCCAACGACTATGTCGGCAAGGGCATCTGCGGTGGGACGGTGATCGTGCGGCCCGATCCCGAGGCGTCGTTCGTCGCCGAGGACCAGGTGATCGCCGGCAACACCCTGCTCTACGGGGCCACCTCGGGAGAGGTCTATCTGCGCGGCCGTGTCGGCGAACGCTTCTCGGTGCGCAACTCCGGCGCCACCGCCGTGGTCGAGGGCGTGGGCGACCACGCGTGTGAGTACATGACCGGGGGACGGGTGGTGATCCTCGGACCCACCGGACGCAACATGGCCGCGGGCATGTCGGGCGGTATCGCCTTCGTGTACGACCTCGACCCGGCGAAGGTCAACCGCGCGATGGTCGCGCTCCAGCGGCCCGACCCCGACGACCTCGCCTGGCTGCGCGAGACGATCTCCCGGCACACGGCGCTGACCGGGTCGGGTGTGGGTGCGTCGCTGCTCGCCGATTGGCCGCGGCGGTCGCAGGCGTTCACGAAGGTGATGCCGACCGATTACCGGCGCGTGCTCGACGCGGCGCGGATGGCTCAGGCCGAGGGTCGCGACGTCGACTCGGCGATCATGGAGGCGGCACGTGGCTGACGCACGCGGGTTCCTGACCGTCGGCAAGCGCGAGGACCGCGCGCGGCCGGCGTCCGAGAGGGTGCACGACTGGGCCGACGTCTACGAGCACCCCGACCCGCTCGCGCTGCGTGCGGAGGTCTCCGAGCAGGCGCGGCGGTGCATGGACTGCGGCATCCCGTTCTGTCATTCCGGCGGGGCGGGGTGCCCTCTGGGCAACCTCATCCCGGAGTGGAACGACCTGGTCCGTCGACGACGCTGGGACGCCGCCGCCGACCGCCTGCACGCGACCAACAACTTCCCCGAGTTCACCGGCAAGATCTGTCCCGCACCGTGCGAGTCGGCGTGCGTCCTGTCGATCTCCGACGAGACGACCGGGGGCAGCGTCACCATCAAACGCATCGAGAAGACGATCGCGGAGGTGGCCTGGCAGGAGGGCATGGTCGAGCCGAAGATGCCCGCGGTGCGCTCGGGCCGATCGGTGGCCGTGGTCGGGTCGGGCCCCGCCGGCCTCGCCGCCGCCCAGCAGCTGACCCGCGCCGGGCACGACGTCACCGTCTACGAACGCGACGACCGCCTCGGCGGTCTGCTCCGGTACGGCATCCCCGAGTACAAGTTGCAGAAGTCCGACATCGACCGACGGTTGGCGCAGATGCGCGCCGAGGGCACCGAGTTCCGGACCGGCGTCGACGTCGGCGTCGATCTCGGTGTCGCCGACCTGCGCGCCCGACACGACGCCGTCGTCCTCGCCGTGGGGGCGCTCGCGGCACGCGACAACGTGGTCCCCGGACGCGAACTCGACGGGGTCCATCTGGCGATGGAGCACCTCGTGCCCGCCAACCGCGAGTGCGAGGGCGACGGACCCAGTCCGATCACCGCGCGCGGCAAGCACGTGGTGATCATCGGTGGCGGTGACACCGGCGCCGATTGCCTGGGCACCGCGCACCGCCAGGGTGCGGCGTCGGTGACCCAGCTCGACTACAACCCCGAACTCCCGCGCAGCCGCGACGACGGACTCTCGCCGTGGCCCACCTGGCCGCTGGTCATGCGGACGTCGTCGTCGCACCACGAGGGCGGTGACCGCCGATATCAGGTCGCGGTGCAGCGGTTCCGTGGGAACGCCGCAGGGGAGGTCACCCACCTCGTACTGGCCGAGGTGGAGGTCCGGCGCGACGCGGAAGGAGGGCGCACGGTGGTCCCCGTCGGCGACGACTTCGAGATCGCATGCGATCTCGCGTTGTTCGCGATCGGCTTCGAGGGGGTGGAACCGATGGCGTTGCTCGACGACCTCGGGTTGTCGACGACCGCGCGCGGCACACTCTCCTGCGGCAGCGGGTGGCAGACCGCGACCGAGGGTGTGTTCGTCTGCGGCGACGCGCACCGCGGCGCGTCGTTGGTGGTGTGGGCGATCGCCGAGGGACGGGCCGCGGCGCGCGGTGTCGACGAATTCCTCATGGGCGCCTCCGATCTGCCGGCCCCGGTGCATCCGGGTGCGCTCCCACTGTCGGCCGCGAGTCTTTCCGCGAGATGACATGTTGGCGCTGTGATGGAGTTGACCGGACGGGGAGACTAGGCTCGGCCGGGTGAATCGCCGTACCAAGATCGTCTGCACCCTGGGCCCTGCGACCGATTCGGCGGAGCGCGTTCGAGAACTCGTCGAGAGCGGCATGGACGTCGCGCGCCTCAATTTCAGCCACGGCAGCCACGCCGACCACCAGGCGATGTACGAGCGGGTCCGCGAGGCCTCCGACATCACCGGGCGCGCGGTCGGCATCCTCGCCGACCTCCAGGGACCGAAGATCCGTCTCGGGCGTTTCGCGCAGGGCCGTACGGAATGGGCGACCGGCGAGCAGGTCCGGATCACCGTCGACGAGATCGAGGGAACCCACGACCGCGTGTCGACGACGTACAAGGAACTCGCGGTCGACGCCCAGCCCGGTGACCGACTGCTCGTCGACGACGGCAAGGTCGGACTCACCGTCGTCGACGTCGACGGCAACGACGTCGTCTGCCGCGTGACCGAGGGCGGTCCGGTCAGCAACAACAAGGGCGTGTCGCTGCCCGGCATGAACGTCTCGGTGCCGGCCATGTCCGACAAGGACACCGCCGACCTGGAGTTCGCGCTGGCGCTCGGTGTCGACCTCATCGCCCTGTCGTTCGTGCGCTCACCGTCCGACATCGAGCTCGTGCACGAGGTGATGGACCGCGTCGGCCGCAGGGTGCCCGTCATCGCCAAGCTCGAGAAGCCCGAGGCCATCGACAACCTCGAGGCCGTCGTGCTCGCGTTCGACGCCGTGATGGTCGCCCGTGGCGATCTCGGTGTGGAGCTGCCGCTCGAGGAGGTACCCCTGGTGCAGAAGCGGGCCATCCAGATGGCGCGCGAGAACGCCAAGCCGGTCATCGTCGCGACCCAGATGCTCGAGTCGATGATCGAGAACTCCCGGCCCACGCGGGCCGAGGCGTCCGACGTCGCCAACGCCGTCCTCGACGGCGCCGACGCGGTGATGCTCTCCGGCGAGACGTCGGTCGGCAAGTACGTGATGGAGACCGTGCGCACGATGGCCCGGATCGTCAACGCCGTCGAGAACAGCACCCGCGCGGTCCCGCCGCTGAGCCACGTCCCGCGCACCAAGCGCGGCATCATCTCCTACGCCGCCCGCGACATCGGTGAACGCCTCGACGCCAAGGCCCTCGTCGCGTTCACGCAGTCCGGCGACACCGTTCGCCGTCTCGCGCGCCTGCACACGCGGTTGCCGCTGCTGGCGTTCACACCGCTCCCGGAGGTGCGCAGCCAGTTGGCGATGAGCTGGGGGACCGAGACGTTCCTGGTCGACCCCGTCGAGAGCACCGACGCGATGATCCGCCAGGTCGATTCCTCGCTGCTGCGGATCGGCCGCCTCAACGTCGGCGATCAGGTGGTGATCGTGGCGGGTGCACCTCCCGGTACGGTCGGGTCCACCAACCTGATCCACGTGCACCGCATCGGTGAAGAGGATCACTGAGGGTGAGAACCGCAGCGTTCTGACCTGAACCACATCCCGGGGGAACTCGGTCCGGCGCGGGAGTCGGCGCCGAGCGGGATGCATCGACGAGGGGGCCGTGCAGTGGAAGTGACCATGCAGAGTGATCTCGACAAGCTTCTCGGCCTGTTCGATCTGACCGACGCCGGCGACGACGTGTTCGTGGGGCAGCACCCCGAACAGAAGACCGCGCGCACCTTCGGCGGCCAACTCCTCGCCCAGGGTGTCATCGCCGCCGGTCGCACCATCGTGAAGGGTTCCCCGCCGGTCCATGCGCTGCATGCGCACTTCATCCGCGGCGGCGATGTCGAGCGGCCCATCCACTACCACGTGCACCGCTCCCGCGACGCCCGGAGCTTCGCCAACCGGCAGGTCACCGCGATGCAGGGCGACGCCGAGGTCTTCACGATGCTCGTCGCGTTCCAGGACAGCGCGGCCGGCCTCGAGCACGCAGTGTCGACTCCCGAGGTGCCCTATCCCGACGAGTTGCCGCCGCTCGGCGAGCACTTCAAGGGCTACGAGGACCGCATCGCCGCGTTCGTCGACGCACTGCACCCGATCGACATCCGGTTCGCGAACGACCCGACGTGGAAGGCCCGTGAGACCGGCGAGCGGTTGGAGCAGAACCGCGTGTGGATGCGCGCCGACGGCACGCTGCCCGACAACCCGCTGCTCCACGTCGCGACCATGGCCTACGCCTCCGACACCACCGTGCTCGACTCGATCATCACCACCCACGGCCTGTCCTGGGGCATCGACCGACTGTTCGCCGCCACCGTCAACCACTCGATGTGGTTCCACCGCGACTTCCGGTTCGACGAGTGGATGCTCTACGCCACCGAGTCGCCGGTCGCCGCCGGGTCCCGCGGTCTCGCGTCGGGTCGCTTCTTCACACTCGACGGGACGTTGGCGACCACGGTCGTGCAGGAGGCACTGATCAAGCATTTCCCCGCCCGGGACTGATCGCGCCGGCGCCGTCGCGTCCGGTGGGGGCGTCGACGTGTGCCCCCGTTCCGGGGGTGGTCATCTCGTCACGGGCATGACACGATCGGGGATACGTGCGGACCGGTTGAGGCGTGAGCCCCTCCGCACAGTTCAGGGCCTTCGGGTGGCGTCGAATCCAGTGACCCCCGGTCCCGCTTCGTAGACCTCGACGCGGGTGGTGCCCACGTCCTCTCTCGTGTGACGAGGTGATCGATGCACCCCGACAACTCCTCCCCGTCGACGACATCATGCCCGACGCTGATGGCGCCGACACTCCGTGGCGGCCGCCCCGAACCACGGCGGGCGCGACGCGACGACGACTACACCGACGTGGCCGCACGTCTGGCCGCGTTGGCGGAACTCGACCGATCGTCGACCGAATTCGTCTGCGCGAGAATCGATGTCATCTCCCGTTGTCTGCCGCTGGCCGACAACATCGCCCGGCGTTACGGCGGGCGGGGTGAGGCGTTCGATGATCTCGTCCAGGTAGCTCGCCTGGGGTTGGTGAACGCGGTCGACCGATTCGATCCGACACGGGGCTCCGATTTCCTGGCGTTCGCCGTGCCCACGGTGATGGGCGAGGTGCGGCGCCACTTCCGCGACGCCACGTGGTCGCTCCGGGTTCCGCGGCGTACCAAGGAGAGCTACCTGCAGATCGCGAAGGTCTCCGACGCGATGCTGCAGCGTCTGGGGCGTTCACCCCGGCCGAGCGAGATCGCCGCCGAGATGGACCTCGATCTCGATGCGGTGGTCGACGGCCTCGTCGCCCATTCGGCGTACCACGCGGGCTCCCTCGACGCCGAGATCACCGGTGATGCGTCCACGATGCGACTGCAGGACACGCTGGGTGATCTCGACGCACGGATGGGTGCGGTCGAACACGCCGCCACGCTGCGGCCCGCGCTCGCACGGTTGACGGTGCGCGAACGCCAGATCGTCGGGCTGCGGTTCTTCGGGTCGATGTCGCAGTCGCAGATCGCCGCGCGCGTCGGCATCTCGCAGATGCACGTGTCGCGGATCCTCTCGACGACACTCGCCACGCTGCGGGCCGATCTCGACGACGCGGCGCTGGATGGGGTGTGACAGACGGTCGAGGTGTGGGCTGATCGGCGACCGAGGTTTGGGGTGTGCATGCCCGGGCTATCCCGAGACCGGTGCGCACGTACCGACGTCAGGAGGCGATCGATGGCCGCAGCAGGTGACGTCGATCGGGCGTCGGAGCAGCACCACGTCCCGGCGCAGGTGTCCGTCGCCGCGTCGCTACCGAACCTGGCGGTCATCCGGTCGGTGGTGGAGAGCGTTCTGCTGACCGAGGACTTCTCGATCGCCGATGTCTCCGACGTCGTCCTCGGGGTCGACGAGATCGCCACGCAGATCATCACGCGCTCGCGCGAGACCGACACGGTGGGATGCTCGCTCCTGGCCGTCCCGGCGGGGGTCGCCGTCGAGGTCCGCGGCGTGCTGCGGTCGGCGTCGACACTGTCGACCGACGGATTCGGATGGCATGTCGTGCAGACCGTCGCCGATTCGGTCACCATCGACGTGGCAGGAGTCGCCCCCGATCGGGAGGTGCTGGTACGTCTGGCGAAGACGCGGTCGACAGCGACGGGCATCGACCGGCCTCCGCTGTGACGTGCTCGATGTTTGAGATGGACGCGCACGGGGTACCCGACACACCTGCGCCGTCGACATCAGGAGAATGCGTGAGCATCGCGATCCACGAATCGGTCCGGTCCACCGGTCCGGCCCTGCCGGCAGGACGCGGTGCGCTGTCGTCGCAAGTGGTCGAACTCCTCGATCACTCCCGACCGGGCGCTGACGGACCGTCGCCGGTCACGCTCGCCGCCGTCGCCGAGGCCGACCCCTACGGCATCGACCTCCACCTCGCCCTCTACACCTGCTACGAACTGCACTAC
This sequence comes from Williamsia sp. Leaf354, assembly GCF_001424365.1. Taxonomy (NCBI): domain Bacteria; kingdom Bacillati; phylum Actinomycetota; class Actinomycetes; order Mycobacteriales; family Nocardiaceae; genus Williamsia; species Williamsia sp. Leaf354. The sequence goes on along the minus strand of NZ_LMPL01000003.1, from coordinate 67,155 downwards.
CGCGGCTTCGCCGGCGTCGACCCCGAATGGGAATGGGATCCCGGCCTGCTCGGGTTCCGTCGGCTGCTCGAGGCGCGGTTCCGGAGTGCGCTCGACGTCGACATCGCGCCCATCGGCCCCGACGACGACGTCGACCGCGAGATGTCGGAGATGTCGGTCGAACCCATCGACGGCACCGGTCCGTCCTACTTCCTGCGCGACGAGGGCACCTGGGCACAGATGCGTGAGTACCTCGCAGTGCGGTCGCTCTACCACCTGAAAGAGGCCGACCCCCACGCCTGGGCCATCCCGCGGCTCACCGGACGCAGCAAGGCCGCGTTCGTCGCCGTCGAGTTCGACGAGTACGGCGGCGGGCGGGGCGATCGCATGCACCAGCAACTGTTCGCCGATCTGATGGACGCGGCCGACCTCGACTCCAGCTACCTCGGGTACCTCGACCGCGCCCCCGCGCAGGTCCTGGTGACGGTGAACCTCATGTCGATGATCGGGCTGCACCGCGCCCTGCGCGGTGCGGCGGTCGGCCACCTCGCGGCGACCGAGATCACCTCGTCGCCCGGTTCCCGTCGACTGGCCGACGGACTGGACCGCGTGGGCGCGCCGGCCGCGTGCGCGGCGTTCTACCGCGAGCACGTCGAGGCCGACGCGGTCCACGAACAGGTGATGCGCACCGATGTGGTCGGCGATCTCATCGCCCGTGAACCCGACCTCCACGACGACGTCCTGTTCGGCATGCGTGCGTTCGACCTCGTCGAGGGGCGCCTGGCCGACCACCTGATGGAGTCGTGGCAACGCGGCGACGCGGCCATCGACCTCGGCTGAGTCACGGCTCGGCCACCGCACGCGTGGAACACGGGGGTCACTCCGTTGTTCGTGCCCGTCGCCGATGGCTGGTGTCGCACAGGGGAAAGGTCTTGCTTCGCTTGCAGGCGCAGATCGCGACCAGGAATCGATCCGACTCGACGACGGCCCCGTCGGGCATCTCGATGCGTACCGGGCCCTCCACCATCACCGGGCCCCCGGGCACCATCCGCACCGTCCGACGTTCGGTCACCGTCGCCCCCGCACGACCGCGAGCATCTCCGACCGCGCCGCGGGCGGCAGAAGCCCACGGCGGCTCAACCATTCGGCTCGCTCCCGCAACACAGGTCCGAGAGGTATGTGGCCACGGGCGACGGTATCGGCGTCGATCCCACCGTCGCGGAGCATCGCCACGGTCCTGTCCACACCGGATGTCTCCGAGTGCACGAACAGGCACACCCCCTCCGCCGTCAGCAGACCGGGAACGGCACGGCACAGCGGATCGAGAACCGAGCGACCGTCGGTACCGGCATCCCACGCGGTCGCCGTCATGTCGCCGCCGGTGACCACGCCGGCCGCTCCATCCGGCGCCGGGACGTACGGCGGATTGCTGAGCACCACGTCGAAGGGCCCTGCGGCGAGCGCCTCGTCGATCGAACCCCGCCGGGCGTCGACCACGACCCCGGCGTCGGCGGCGTTGACCGCCGTACTGCGCACCGCCTCGGGGTTGATGTCGAAGGCGACCACCTCTCGCGCGCCGAGACAGGCCGCGGCGATGCCGATGACACCGCTGCCGCAACACAGATCGAGAACACGTCGACCCGCGATGGCGTCGGTCTCGGCCCGCATGACCTCGATCAGGAGGAACGAGTCGTCCTGCGGCGCGTACACCGAGTCTCCGAGCGTGAATTCGTGGGGGAGCAGCCCCTCCGTCGGCGGTGCGACGACCGCGTCGCGTACAGACGCCCCCGCGGGCGCGAGCGGATCGGTCACGTGGGTGGTGTGTGAGGGGAGGAGGGGGTTGAGGAGCACTGTCACCTCTGACGTCGACGTCCACGATGCCGTTGCCGCGACACCCGTGCGAACCGGGTACCCGGCGACTCCCCGGACCAAACCTCAGGGACCGAACATCGTCGGCGGTGTCCGACCCGCCGCAACCATGCTGCGTCCTACCCGCCCGCAACCATGCGGTGTCCTACCCGCCCACCATCCCGCGGTGCATGACGCGGTCACCCACCACACCCGAATGGTCCGCCTTGTGCATCACACAGCGGTTGTCCCACATCACGACATCGTTCGGCGACCACCGATGGGCGAGGACGTTGTCCGGACGGGTGCTGTGCTCGAGGAGCGACGCCACCGTGTCGGCGGCCTCCTCCTCGCTGAGCCCGCTCACCTCCGCACACCGCTGCGGCGTCGAGAGATACAGCGCCGTGCGGCCCGAGATCGGGTGCGTCGCGCAGAGCGGGTGCACCGCCGAGGTCTCCGCGTCGTCGTCGAGGTCGAGGCCGGTCACCACGTGGGTCACCGTCCGCTCCGACAGATCCTCACGCACCATCGCCGGCAACGAATCGAACGCCCGATACTGATTGCTGAACAGGGTCTGGCCGCCCTCGGCGGGCACGTCGACGGCCCGTAGAGCCGTGTACGCGGGCGGGTTCCGGACGTAGCTCGTGTCGACGTGGAACTGCGATCGGGGCGGTGTCGACCGTCCCACGTTGCTGATCACGTTCAACTCCGGACGGCCGGGCACGGGCGTCTCACCGACGGTGAACACCGTCTCGCCGAAACTGCGCAGGAACGCGAGGAAGTCGTCGTCGTCGGCGTCCTGGTCGGGCAGGACGATCACCCCGTGCTCGGCGAGCAGGGTGCGCAGTTCGTCGGTGTCAGCGGTATTCAGCGGCCCCACGCGGACGCCGGTCACCTCGGCGCCCAGGGGAGTCAGTGCGGTGTGCTTCATCGTTTCTCCTGTTCGGCGCGCAGTTCTGCGAGCGCGATGGCGAACACCTCGTCGAGTCCGATACCCGCGGCCTTGGCCATGACCGCGATCACGCTGCCCGGGGCGAACGAGCAGTAGGGCCCCGCTTCGAGGAAGAACGGTGTGCCGTCCGGGTCGATCCGGAAGTCGAACAGGCTGTGGTGGCGGCACCCCAACGCGCGGTGGCATCGACGCGCGGCCTCGTGCACCACGGCCACGATCGGGTCGTCGTCGTCGACGATCCAGGCGTGCTCGGCGTCCTTCGCGACCAGGAACAGGTCACCGTCGTCGGACCGCGCCAGCTTGTCGGCGCGATCGCGGATCGGTTTCGTCTCCGCATCCACCGCGTACTCCTCGAGCGGGAGACAGACGAGCTCACCGTCGCGGACGATGATGCCGCACCGCACCTCGCGCCCGAGCTCGACGAAGGACTCGACCAGCGCGGAATCCCCCAGTGCGAGAGCGGTATCGAGGGCCGCGGGCAGCTCCGAGGCGTCCCGGACCAGCGTCACGCCGTCGGAGTTGTCGGCGTCGACGGGCTTGACCACCACCGGCAGCGACAGTGTCGGTGCGTCGCCGCGCCGCACCACCTCGCCGTCGGGCACCGCGACCCCCGCCGCCGCGACGATCGCGCGGGTGGCCGCCTTGTCGGCGGCGATGGCCATCACCTCACCGGAGTTGCCGAGTCGCCCGATACCGAGCACGTCGAACACCGAACGGTACGAGGTCATCCCGGGTCGACAGAACATCTGCGGGACCACGACGTCGACGCCCCACGACTCGATCATCTCCAACGCCCGAGCAGCGGAGCGCTCCTCGGCCGCGGCGATCGCGGCCGGGGTCAGGTCGTCGGGGAACGACCACCGACCTCCCGGGGCCACGTGGGCGATCCGGTTGTCGTACCGCGTGTCGGCGCGCAGGGCCGCCAGGCACCCCGATGCGTACAGGCGGGACAGGTCGGCGAACGCCTCGTCCACGGGGGACCCCACGAGGTGCAGCACCAGGGTGCGTTCGGGGTGCGTCGGCACGTCGGTCACGGGATCAGTCGCCACCGTTCTCCACCAACTTGCCGATGTTGAAATCGATGCGGCTCCACCCACGTCGGGCACGCAGGTTCTTCACCAGCAGCGACGGGATCTGCAGGTGATGCACCATCAGGAACGGCAGCGGGTCGTCTCGGTCGAAGATGGCGTCGGTGCTGCGCCGGATGCTCGCCAGCCGTGCGCGGCGTCCCCGCTCGGTCAGCAGTCGCCACAGTTCGTGATAGATCCAGTGCGTCGGGCGCGACGATGCCGTCGGGACCACGGTGGGGTGGTCGTCGGTGAGGTACGCCGCCGCCACGTCCGGGTGGTCGTAGAACATCGTGATCGCCGAGTGCGTCCGCGGATTGCACTCGATGGCGTAGACGGTGCCGTCAGAGGCCTCGATGAAATCGAACGACGCCTGCCCCGTCAGGTCCAGCGGTGCGAGGAAGGTCTCGACCCAGCGGCGGATGTCGGGCTTGTCGACCATCTCGTAGTTGATCTGGAAGGCCGACGATTCGCAGCAGGCGTACACCTGCAGACGTCCGTCGCGCACCGTGCCGTGCGTGCAGTACTCGGTGCCCTCGATGAACTCCTGGAGGATCCAGGGATCGGAGGGCGAGATCCCGAGGCTACGGGCGAAAGTGGCGTTCTCCGTGGGGGTCTCGCGTCGCAGCCGCGTGAGGTCCATCCGGCCCACGGGGTTGTAGGCGATCCGTTTGAGGATGTACTCGCGGCCCGGACGGAAGTCGAAGTCGTCGATCTGTACCGGATCGGTGATGCGCGCGAAGTGCGGGACCGCCAGTCCCAACGACGCCGCGTGGGCGGAGAACTCGTCTTTGTCGTCGAGCATGTGCACCGTCTTCTCGTCGCCGTGGACGACCTCGCAGTGCTCGTCGAGGAGAGTGTGGGCGGCCGCCTCGTGGATGCTCGACGCCGGACTCGACACGGGCACCACCACATCGACGCCCTCGTCGACGACGATGTCGCGCAGGGCCTGCGCGTATCCGGGTGCGGTCGGTTCGGGAGTGCAGTGGAAGGCGTCGACGGCGCGGGAGAACCGGTGTCCGGTCCAGCGGTACTTCGTCGACTCGACGAGCACCACACGATGGCCGGCGGCGTGGAACGCGCGTGCGAGCGCCAGGGCCTTGGTCATCTTGCCGCCGGTCACCAGGACGGTCTTGCGATCGACGGACCGACCCGGATCGGTCGAGCGCGCAGGGCGTAGCCGACCGGCCGCCCAGGCGGTGCCCACGACGGCCGCGTCGATCGGCAGGGTCACCGTCAACGCCGCGAGCACCGCGAGGGTGCGCGCGGCGTCGGCCTCACGCAGCGACGTCACCGCGCGCGATCCGGCACCCGCCGGATCAGGGTGAGCCCGTCGCGCAGGGGCAACACCACCTGTTCGACACGGTCGTCGTAGGTGAGCGCGGCGTTGAACGTCGCCATCGCCGCCCCGTTCACCGACGCGGAGGTGCCGGCGGCGTAGGGCTCGCCCTGCAGCAGGGTGTTGTCGACGGCGATCAGGGCCCGGGGTGCGAGCAGCGACCCCTCCAGCAGGATGTCGAGGTAACCGAGGTACCCCGGCTTGTCGGCGTCGATGAAGACGAAGTCGAACGGTGCGACGTCGCCGGCACGGCACCGGTCGTCGAGACGCCGCAGGGTCTCACCCGCTGGTCCCACCTCGATCGTGATCCGTTGCCCCACCGGCGAACGGTCGAAGCATTCGCGCGCGAACGCCGCGACGTCGGCGTCGATCTCACACGCCACCACCTCGCCGGCCTCGCCGATCTCCTCGGCCATCGCGAGCGCCGAGTATCCGGTGAACATGCCGATCTCGAGCACCCGCCGCGCGGCGCACGCGAACACCAGGAACTTCAGCGCCTGGCCCTCGACATGACCGGAGAGCATCTCCTGCTCGAGTCGCACCTCGGGGATCGACGACGGGTTCGCCTCCCAGTCGCGATGCGCGGTGCGCATCGCGAGATCGGCCAGCGCCGCCGATTCCGCGGTCGTGCACAAGTCCAGATAGGGGTCGAGTCCGGCGGCGAGCGCCTCGGCGCGTGCCGCCGAGGCGAGGATCGATCGGTCGAGACCGTCGATCCCCTCGAGCCGCTCGCGCATGTCCCGGACCACCTCGGCGAGGATCGTCGACGGTGTGACCGGCCGCGGCGCAGCCGGTGTCGACATCTCCACGGGGTGGGTATCAGTCATGCGCACCGGTGAACATGTCGACACCGTCGCCCGCCCGATCGAACTCCTCGACCAGCTTCTTGTGCATCTGCAGCGCGTCGGCCAACTCGTCGGTCGTCACGTCGTTGAGGAAGCGGCAGCTCCCGATGGGGTCGGGGATGGCGGCGCGCAGCAACCCGTCGCGGGTCTTGAGGATCGAACCGGTGGCCTCGGCGAGGAGCTCGGCGGTGAGGAACTCGCTGTCGAGGGCGAGGCCGAGTCGGCTCATGACACCGAGAACGCGGTCGCGATCGGCCACCGTGAGGTGTCCGCGCTGCTCGGCCAGGGTGGTCGAGAGCGCCATGTCGATGTTGATCGCGTGCCCGTGGAAGAACGGCGCCGGGGGAGTGAGCTCGAGTGTCGGGCTCCAGGTGTGACCGAACGCGATCACACGATCGAGATCGATCTCGTGGAGGTTCGGCGCCTCCAGATCGAGCATGGTGGCGATCGCGGCGTAGGTCAGTCGATCGCCCACCGCGCGCAACTCGGCGGAGCCGTCGAGGTGACCGAAACGGGTGCGCAGGAGATCGGGACCGTGCTCGTCGAGCATGTCGAAGATCTCCGAGTTCCCGACCACCGAGATCTTGATCAGCTCGGCCATGCCGTTGCGGACCTGATCCTCGGGAAGCGTTGCGAGGAAGGAGAAGTCGAGCAGCACCTTCTGCGACGCGTGGTACGCGCCGAGACGGTTCTTGTGCTTGCCGTAGTTGACCGCGACCTTGATCGACACGCTGGCGTCGATGAGGCCGATCAATGTGGTGGGGATGCGGATGTAGGGCGTGTTGCGCCGGTAGCTCGCGCAGGCGTACCCGGCGACGTCAGTGGTCAGGCCGCCGCCGACGACGAGGACCGGCTCGGTGCGGACGAGACCGAAGGCGTCGAACTCGCCGACGATGGTCTCGAAGGTCTCCAACGACTTCGCGGTCTCGCGGATCTGCACCGGTACCACCGTGAGATCGAGCCCGTGGTGGTCGAAATAGGTGCGGATGGCGTCGCCGTAGAGCGACAGGACGGTCTCGTCGATGACCATCAGCGCCCGACCGTACGGGCGGTAGCTGTCGGCCAGCTCGGTGTTGTCGACGGCGAACACGCCGTCGACGTAGATCAGGTCGTATTCGATCTTCTCGTAACCCTCGACGTGGAAGGCGCGGTCGGTCGAGGTGACCTGTGCTTGCAGATTGCTCACTGTGGTGCTCCAGGATGTGTGCCGCGCGAGGGGTCGGCGGCGGTTCGGCAGGGAAGAGGTGGGGCGGGAGGAGTGGAGGTCAGGCGGTGCCGGCGGCGAGCTCGCGCACGCGGGCGGAGTCGAGGACCTCGACGACCTCGACGGCGGAGCCGAAGTCTCCCTCGGCGGTGTTCTCGTTCGGGAACGCGATGCAGCGCACGTCGGCGGCACCGGCGGAGGCGACCCCGCCCTCGTTGTCCTCGATGGCGACGGCGTGGCCCGCCTGCTCACCGAGCTCGGCGAGGGCGAAGCGGTAGGCCGCGGCGTCGGGCTTGGGGGTCTCGACGCTGTCGGAGTCGACGATGACGTCGAAGGTGTCGGCGCTGATGGCCGGGGCGAGGGCGTCGAGCAGGGCGGTGATGTTCTCGCGCGAGGTGGTCGTGACGAACCCGAGCTTCACACCGTCGGACTTCGCGGCCTGCACCGTCTCGACGACTCCCTGGCGGGGCTGCAGATCGGCGTCGCCGATCAGCGTCTGGAAGATCCGCGACTTGGTCGCGTGCACGGCGGCGGCGTCGACGTCGTCACCGTGTGCCGAGGCGTACTGGGCGATGCGGTCGGCCCCGCCGTTCGATCCGAGCATCCCGATGTAGTCGTCACGGGTCCAGGTCCAGTCCAGGTCGTGCTCGGCGAAAGCCTGGTTGAAGGCCTGACGCTGCAGTTCAGAGGTGTCGGCGAGGGTGCTGATGGAACCGAACAGGATTGCGGGCATGACGGCCTTTCGAAGGGTGTGGGACAGCAGTGGGCGGCGGAATGGACCCGAAAGAGACGGTCCCGGCGGCCGGCGCGTGGGACGATGGCAAAGGTCGTGTCCAGTAGGGAAAACCAAAGGTGTTGGCGCCGTGAGGTTTCCACGCCATACCCGTTGCTTCTGATCCAACAGTACAGTAACGGTCTGTCAGTTCAATAGGTTTGCATCGGAAAAACGTGCGACGGTGGAAGGGCGACACTCCACGCGGGTGAGACAGTGGAGGGGAACCATCGACCGACAGAGCTGAGGACATGACCGACACATCTGAGGACGCGCGCGTGGCGCGCACCCGGGGTGACGTGTCGCGCGCCGCTCTGGAGGTCCTGACCAAGCAGGGGTGGGATGCTGTCTCCCACGCCCACATCGCGCGTGTCGCGGGGTATTCGAAGACGACGCTGTACACGCACTGGCCGTCGAAGATCGACCTCGTGGGTCTCGCGCTCGACGCCCTCGGCGACATGCCGCATTCGGTGCCCACCGGCGACATCCGTACCGATCTCATCAACGAACTCCGGGCGTTCCGGTCGGCCGTGGTCGACATCAAGCTCGACCGGATCCTCATCGTGCTCGCGCAGTGGGGCACCTCGGTCGAGGAGATCGCCGACATCAGGACGCGGTTGATCGCCGACGGCGAGGGTGTCGCGCGCGCGATGTTCGCGCGCATCGCAGACGACGTGGTCGCCGAATCGGCGATCCATCTGCTCTCGGGTGTGGTGGTCTGTCCGGCGTTGATGCACGGTCAGGTACCCGACGACAAGGTCATCGAAACCTCGGTCGACATCATCCTCGGAGGTATCGAGGCGGTGCAGGGGCGCTCGAACTCGTCATCGTGAGCCCGGACGCCATCGGCGGGACCGCTGTCATCCATCGTGTGGCGAGTGCCGGAGTCGCTCATCCTGCCGTGTGAGCGCCCGGGTGGGACGATCGACGGTGTGATCGACACCGCGGAACGTCCCGAGCACTCCGATGACGTCGATCCCCACGTGGTCGTGTTGTTCGGCGCGATGGGCGATCTCGCCAAACGCAAACTGCTCCCCGGGCTGTTCCACCTGTCGATGTCCAGACTCACGCCGGCGATCCGGGTCGTCGGGACATCTCTGGACGACATCACCACCGACGACTTTCGGGCCGCGGCCAGGAAGGCATGTCTCGAGTTCTCCAGCCGAAGTCTGACCCCGGAGGCCGTCGACGAGTTCCTCGATTCGCTGACCTACGTCTCGCAGGGTGCCGGACCGGCCGCCCTCGCCGACGCGGTCGAGCGCGCCTCGGACACCATCGGCGGCTCGGCGCGGGTACTGCACTATCTCAGCGTCCCACCGAAGGCGGCGATGGCTGTTCTCGAGATGCTCCACGAGGCCGGTCTCGTGGAGCGCTCGCGCGTCATCATGGAGAAGCCGTTCGGAACCGACCTGGCGAGCGCGAAGAAACTCAACGCGTCGATCCACCGCTGGTTCGCCGAGGACCAGATCTTCCGGATCGACCACTTCCTGGGCAAGGAATCGGCCCAGAACATCCTCGCGTTCCGGTTCGCGAACGGTCTCTTCGAGCCGATCTGGAACCGCAACTTCATCAACTACATCCAGATCGACGTCCCGGAGAAGCTGTCGCTCGAGGGGCGTGCGGGGTTCTACGAGTCGACCGGCGCCTTCCGCGACATGGTCGTCACCCACCTGTTCCAGATCCTCGCGTTCGTGGCGATGGAACCACCCACCGAGTTGGCGCCCGGCCCGATCAGCGAGGAGAAGAACAAGGTCTTCCGGTCGATGAAGCCGTTGAACCCGCACGACGTGGTGCGCGGGCAGTACATCGGCTACCGCGATGAGCCCGGCGTCGCGCCCGAATCGGAGACCGAGACGTTCATCGCACTGGAGTGCGGTATCGACAACTGGCGATGGGCCGGCGTGCCGTTCTACCTGCGCACCGGGAAGTGTCTGGCCGAGGGACAACGCATCATCTCGATCGGGTTCCGCGAACCGCCCAAGAGCATGTTCCCGCAGGGATCCGGTGTGGGACAACACGGTCCGGACCATCTGACCTTCGACCTCGCCGACGTGTTCAAGGTGTCGCTGTCGTTCTACGGCAAACGACCCGGTCCGGGTATGAAGCTCGACAAGCTCAGCCTGCAGTTCGGGATGGGCGAGCACGAGCATGCCGGTCTGGTCCTCGAGGCCTACGAACGGCTGATCCTCGACGCCATGAAGGGCGACCGGACGCTGTACACGACGGCCGAGGGCATCGAGCGACTGTGGGAGGTGTCGGCGCCGCTGCTGGCCGATCCGCCACCGGTGCGCAGTTACAGCCCGTGGTCGTGGGGTCCGAATGCGATCCACCAGCTCATCGCGCCGCACGCGTGGCGCCTGCCCTTTGAACGGAGCTGGCGCAGCAAGGACAGGGAGTGATCCGGCTCGGAGGCGAGGGCACTCCGGATGCGGTCCGCCCGGCCGGCGGACCTCGGTGCCCCGGCCCGCGCATTCACCGTCCCCTCATTCGGAGGTTCCTCAAATGGCCATGTTGATCGTTGCCGGCGTCATCGCTGTGTTCGTCACATTGGGGTTGTACGGGAATTGGTTGGAGAAGCACCCGGAGCACACCCCGGCGGGCCGTGATGCGGCTATGCGTCGACGCCACGAGGACGAGATAGCCTCGCAGCGACGCGCGCATGAGTTGGCGATGGTGCGGGCGCATTACGACGGTCAGATGGCTGTGAACCGGACCAAGATGGGTGCGGGGGCTGCGAGTGTGTATCAGGTGACGCCTGCGGGCCTGGTGGTATCGCCGACCCGTGCAAATACCGAGTTCGGGGACCTCAACACGGTTGGCGAATGTGCTGTCTGTCGACGGTGACGAGTGATGGACCCAGGCCCGCTAGAGACACGAAACCCCGAGCAGTCTCTAGCTATCGATCTCAGCCTGGCTCCGGCTCAGTACCGCCCTGAACTATCGTGTCAATCTCTGCCAGTACGCCCGCGAAGTTTGCAAAGGTACTTGCCTGAGCTTCGTTTCCGCAAACCCGCTCGCACAGAAGTGCTTTGTTCAAGGACCGGATGGTGTTCGTCGCTCCATAGCCCGTCTTGCGCTCCGTGGTATCGAAAACGTCTGCGGTAAACACCGAGGAGGGAAGTAAGTTCTCAATGCCCTTTTCGCAGTGCGCTCCGGGCACCTCGATAAGCGGAAGAACATGCACCGACTGAAATGATTCCCGGCGAGCTTTAGCGTCACAGTCGTAGACAATAACGACTGTCCTTGCAGGAAATGAGGGGTTCGCTTTAAGGAATTTTAACATTTGATCGAGACTGGCGTCACCGGTAAAGCTTCCGCCCAGTGGATCGTCCTTTCCGATCCAGTCGAACATGATCGACAAATCGGGATATCCAAGTAGATTTGAAGCCGTCTGAAAATATCGCAGATCTGTTTGCCCGGCGACGAACACTACTGGTCGATTGCCTGACTGGACAGCTTGTTGAACAACCTCGCCAAATCGCTCGGTTTCTCGAAAGGCGTTCAAGGCGTTTTGAAATTCTTGATATGCCTCGGCGCTGACCGGCATTCGCGAGGAAAGCTCAAACACTCGGACTCCCGAAGCGGAGAATTGACGTTCCATCCCTAAAGCAAAAAACGGAGAATGACTCGAAAGTATAAATTGAATCTTCGGAAATAGGGAGATGAGTTTTGGAAGGGAACGCAGTTGCAAATCGATGTGCATGTGCGCATCAAGCTCGTCAACCACGACTATCCCAGGAACTGTTTCAGGTTCGAGCTCTGCCGCATCGGCGTATCGGAGCATTGTCCCGAAAAGAGCGAGTAGCGTCGCCTGCCCCCCGGACAGAGAGTCTAGACCGGCCGCTAAAAGGCCACTCTCGGAGATTACTCCTACTTTCCGCGCATTCTTGCGACCGGCCCACACGAACGTAGCGCTTTCGTCGTCCATCACGGTTTGGAGAATCTGGTTGGCTAGACCCAAGGTCCGGGTCGCCGTTGAATAGACTGTTGTGTCCGCTCTCAGAAGAACTTCACTCGTTTCGCCGGCGTCGAATAATACTGGGTCGACCGCCAGGCGGGATTCTGTAAGCACGCCTAGGAGCCATTGTGCAAAATCTTCGATGCCGTGCTCCACAAAGAGCGGTCTTCCCAGGTTTTGTCTGTACTGATCCTTGAGGTCGAAATTGTCGGTGATTATCGATCCCTCATTGAACCACGAGGGTTTTTCGGAGCGGCTAGAAGGAAAGTAGACGTAAACGCCGTTTTCGAAAATGTTTCTAGCTCGGTCATCGTCTAGCTGGACCGCTTTTGATGGAGCGGACCCTGACCAGGTTATTCCCTCATGCATCACCTCAGGTAACGTAGTTCGGGCCAAATCTGAATCTATTTCTCCTGACTTCTCGTGAAAGAATATTGTTTGGCTCGCTTCTCTAAACTTAAGTACCGAAACTCCGTATGTTTCCTGGTAGGTGGTAGTTGGCCCCCCAAGAATTCTGAAATAACTCTTGCCGACACCCATCGGTGCAAGCACGTCGCTAAACGCGCTGCTGGCGCCCTGCATAAGCGCATCGGCAACGATTGATAAAATGTTCGTCTTGCCACTGCCGTTACGCCCGACAAGCACGTGTGGAATGGGTGTGTCGTCCTCGTTAAAAGTAAATTCGAGATCCAGCTGGCGGACGGGACCGCTGTTTCTGACAGACAGATAGTGAAGATACATGCACGCTCCCTTAAATTAGCCCTCCGCGAAAACGGATCCGCCGAACTCGACTCTTAACTGACGACGCTACATGGCTAGCAACCTAACTGCGACGAAGACATGTGACTCACAACGATTCGCGAGTTCGTAGTCCGACAACGGATCTCACCTCTCGGTTGTAGTGACGTTTGCGGCAGTGTGAGGTTCGATCTCACGCACATTGACGGTTGGGGGCGAGTTGCGGTCGTCAGATCTGTCGATACCCACCCGGTTCGCGTCGATCGTTGTAAGGGCGGTCTTGGAGCAAACTCTGCGACCCACGCCATTGGTTTCCCCGTGCGTACGACCTCGGTTGAGTATGGTCCGGTCCCATGGGACTGAGAGACAAACGATCACCTCTGGAAAAGATGGCCGAACTTGCGCGCGTGGCACACGAATCGGGTCGCATGGTGTGGACGCCGACGCTAGGCGGCGATGTGGGGTGGGACGTGGTCATTGAGGCAATTGAGCGCCAAGGGTGGGTCCTGACGAATTGGGCGGTCGCATCGCCAAGCGCATCGCAGCACGCGATGATCACCGGATCGGTGAGCGCGTATCCGGTGTTTCGGCGCGTGGCTGATGGCGCAGCCTAACGGGACTCACGCTGGCCAGCCCGCGGACCGGGCCGCGCGTGCGATGCGGGGGCTGATAGCGGAGGGCTCGCAGACCCGCTAGCTGGGGATTTAGTGCAGTGAAGGGGGATAAGAGGCGGCCGTTCTGTCGCACGAGCACGGTTATCGTGGACCCGTTGGCGGGTCGAGCGCCGCTGGCAGGTCCACGGCCGTGAGCCGATTGGATTTACGCTATCGGTGTGGAGAACGAGACGCCGGACCAGCGTTACCGTCGACTGCTATCCAGTCACCTGAACTTTCTCAAGCGGTCGTGTTGGCTGTTCGACCAAGGTCACGAGGATGAGGCGTTACGGATCGCGACCAGCCTCCGAGTAATCTTTCACGCCAAAGGACGCAATATTTCGTTGCTGACCCACCTGGGAATGGTTGCCCCGGGTGACTACTGGATGATCGGGACGCCGCGCAGTGTCGACCCTGACAGTTGGTGGAAAGACTTTTTCACGATGAACCTGGACCTCGCAAGCGCCACCCCGATCACGGTGACGGCCCGGACGAGCTTCACGGGCGAGTTCACGATGCAGTCGGTGGAGCAGTGGTGGAACGGCGAGCCGGTATTTCGCCACGAGGGCGAGAGCTACACCCGGAAAATGATGGTTCTCTCAATGGTAGATAAGGACGGGGGCGCACACGTTGACGCGACGTTGCAGGCGTTCTATCGAGCGTTGAGACGCGGCGATTACGGCCTTGGGATCACTGGCTCTCTCGAATTCGACGGGGAAGCGCCATTCGAACAGGGGGTCACTCAATACGCGGAGAACGGGCATCTTGCGTTGATGCGGCTCCTAGCTCACGAAGTGCTCACGACCGCGAACTACTACAAGTGGCCATTCGTGGATCGGCCCATCGTTCCATGGCCGGTTTACCCCACGCCCTAGCTGATGAAGCGAGACAACGCCCAGAAGCCGACAGTGCCCCAGCGACTCGATGTCACTCTCGGTTCCGATCGAGGCCCCACGCCAGGAATCCGGTGATCGCTGCGACTCAGACACAGTGCGGTGATCAAGTCCATGACCCATGGACGTAGACCGACAGTGGATGGTTCCACCGCACGGGCTTGGGTCGATAGCCGCACTACCGATCTGGATACCATCACCCGATGATCCGATGGTTGACCCTAATCACCATCGTGCTGGTGATCTCGGCTGTCGTCGCGGTGATCGCCGCCAAGCTGCCCCTCGATGACGCGGCCCGCCGTCTGGTTGAGGGTTATACCCCGGATTCGCCGGGACGCGCGGGTGAGGGGACTACGACAAGCAAGGCAGAGGTTTGGCCCGGCGAAGTCCAGCGCGAGCCGTCCAGTCGTCGCGCGAAATACAGGCTACTGCGATCCCTTAACCGTGCTGATGTGACACGCGGTCCACGGCGTCGAGTGACACCGAGACCGGTGGCCCTGGCTTGGTGACCTCCCAAGTCTGACCTCCCCAATTGAGTCGCTGACCGTTTCACCCCACGCCTGATCGCCCCCATTCGTGCCGAGGGCACGGGGAAACCAGATATGACCACCGTCGACATTGATCAGATGTTTGGGTGGCGCGTCTCGCCGGTTCGTGACGCCTTGCGCTAGTCAGCACCTACCGGGACAAGCGAACGATTCATGCGGGTCCCCCTTGAGTCCAGACCCCGGAGGGTGTGGGAAGCGCCGACCGGGGTCCTTCTATGTGGGACTACACGGACACAAGTACCCAGGTCGTGACGGAGGTTTGCCATATTGCGCCCCACGGGATGCGAGCGTGTGGCAAAAGGTCAAACCGGGTAACCGCAGATCAGAAGCGGTTCTAGAAGTGCCCCCGGTCAGACTCGAACTGACACTGGACGGGTTTTGAATCCGTTGCCTCTGCCAATTGGGCTACGGGGGCGCGTCGATGCCGTGGCCGCGCGAGGCGGCCGGTGGCACGAGGGACCACGGTAGTGGATCGGCGACCGCACGTGCCAACCGGTACTGTCCAGGGGAATCGGACCCCTGGTGATCGGGTCCGCCCCGGCATCGACCGGGCAGAACACCACGGAGGTCCTCCTGTGACATCAGCGTCGCCCACCGAACCCGCCCGTCCCACCGCACCCGAGCAGCGTGCGGCACGGAGCCGTCCGGCGCATCGGGTCCTGGTGGCCGAGGACGACTCGCTGATCCGGATGGATCTGATGGAGATGCTCCGCGAGGAGGGGTACGACGTCGTCGGCGAGGCACCGAACGGACAGGTCGCGGTCGAGCTCACCGAGTCGCTCCGTCCCGACCTCGTGATCATGGACATCAAGATGCCGGTCCGCGACGGGATCGACGCCGCTGCCGAGATCGCGCAGAAGCGCCTCGCTCCGGTCGTCATGCTCACCGCGTTCTCGCAACGCGATTTCGTCGAGAAGGCCCGCGACGCGGGAGCTCTCGCGTATCTCGTGAAGCCGTTCAGCAAGGCCGATCTCGTCCCCGCGATCGAGGTGGCGGTCAGTCGCTACACCGAGCTCACGACGCTCGAGGGCGAGATCGCCGACATGACCGAGCGTTTGGAGACACGCAAGCTCGTCGAGCGCGCCAAAGGATTGTTGATGAGCAGTCAATCATTAACGGAGCCCGAGGCGTTCACGTGGATCCAACGTGCGGCGATGGACCGCAGGACCACCATGAAAGCCGTCGCCGTGGTCGTCATCGAGACCCTCGACACCGCGGCCCAGGGGTAGACCGCCGGTTTTCGGCGAATGTTACTCACGGGCAACACGACCGCGCTAGCTTTACCGGACCGAGGAAGGTCCGGATGCTGATGCATGCCTCCTCGGCCGTCTTGTCGCAAGGAGAACATTTTGATGTCGGGTCGCCATCTCATGAGTGGTGCAGTGGTCGCAGCGGTGTCGGTCATGACACTGGCCGCGTGCAGCAGCAGTGACAGCGGGAGTTCCGGGGAGTCCTCGGGCGCACCGTCGGAGAGTGTGAGCATCGAGTCGACACCGGCACCCGCCGGCCTCGGACTCGCGCAGAAACTGAACTGCCCCACGGTCGAGAAGGCCACGCCGGGCCCGGTCAGCACCGCGGCACTCAAGGTCGGCACGCTCCTGCCCGCCACCGGCAGCCTCGCCTTCCTCGGTCCGCCGGAGTTCGCCGGCGTGAAGCTCGCGGTGAAGGACATCAACGACAACGGCGGCGTGCTGGGCAAGCCCGTGGAAGAGGTCACCGGCGACTCCGGCGACACCACCACCGACACCGCCAACGCCACGGTCGACCGCGAGATCGGAGCCGGTACGCAGGTCATCATCGGTGCCGCGTCGTCGTCGGTGTCGCTGAAGGTGATCGACAAGGTCGCCACCGCGGGCGTCGTCATGTTCTCCCCGGCCAACACCTCCGACCAGTTCACCTGCTACCGCGACAAGGGGCAGTACTTCCGCACCGCCCCCGCCGACACCCTGCAGGGACAGGCACTCGCGCAGACCATGGCGGCCGACGGCGTGCAGCGCGTGTCGGTGCTCGCGCTCAACGATCCCTACGGGACAGGGCTCGCGACCGAGGCGATCACCAACCTCGAGGCCGCAGGTATCCCGGCCGATCAGATCCAGAAGATCATCTACGACCCCAACGCGCAGTCGTTCAACGCCGAGGTCGACCAGGTGAAGAACTTCAACCCCGACGGGATCGCGGTCATCGGCTTCGACGAGAGCGCGAAGATCATCACCCGCATGCACGAGGTGGGCATCGGACCGACGGACGGCAAGTCGGTCTACGGCGTCGACGGCAACATGGGCAACGCCCTCGGCAAGGCCGTCGGTGCAGGTGTGCTCAAGGGCATGAAGGGCACGACGCCGCTCACCAACACCGGCGCCGAGTTCGAGCAGCGACTCAAGTCCGTCGACCCGTCGCTGATCGACTTCAACTACGGCGGTGAGAGCTACGACGCGACCGTCATCTCGGCTCTGGCTGCGGCACAGGCGAAGTCGACGAACGGACGGTCGATCGCCGCCCAGATCAACTCGGTCACCTCCGGTGGCGAGAAGTGCACCTCGTACAAGGCGTGCCTCGACCTGGTGAACCAGGGCCGCGACATCGACTACGACGGTGTCACCGGAACCCTCGACTTCAACGAGGCGGGTGAACCGTCGATCGGCTCCTACGGGATCCTCGAGTTCGACGGATCGAACAAGTTGCTCAGCCCCGTCCGCAAGTACGTGTCGGTCGCCGGCAAGTAACCCACGAACAGACGCGACCCCGCATCCCCGAGAGGGGGGTGCGGGGTCGCGTCGTCTCAGCGGGGCGGATGAGGCCAGGAGCCGAGAAGTGGTGTCCTCTCTTACTTCTCGGAGCTACCGGCCAACGTTCCCAGATAGAGTTCGATGATCTTCGGGTCGTTGCGCAGCCGCTCGCCGGTGTCGGTGTAGGCGTTGCGTCCCTGGTCGAGGACGTACCCGCGGTCGCAGATCTGCAGACAGCGGCGCGCGTTCTGCTCCACCAGGATGATCGACACACCGGTGGCGTTGATGGCCTTGCACCGGATGAAGACCTGATCCTGGAACATCGGCGACAGACCCGCCGACGGCTCGTCGAGCAGCAGTACCGACGGTTCCATCATGAGCGCACGGCCCATGGCCACCATCTGGCGCTCACCGCCCGACAGCGAACCCGCCTTGACCTTGCGTCGCTCGGACAGGAGGGGGAACAGGTCGGCCACCACGTCGAACCGTTCGGCGAACTTCTTGGGCCGCAGGTAGATCCCCATCTCGAGGTTCTCCTCGATCGTCAACGCGGGGAACACGTTCTGCGTCTGCGGGACGTACCCGACACCGGCCTGGACGAGGGTGTGCGCCTTGGCCGAGGTGATGTCGGTGTCGCGCAGGCGCACCGAGCCGTTGCGGATCGGGATCAACCCGAACAACGCCTTCAGCAGGGTCGACTTGCCCGCACCGTTGGGTCCGATGATGCCGACGATCTCACCGTCGTCGAGATAGAAATTGCACTCGGAGAGGATGTCGATGCCCGGCAGGTAGCCGGCGGTGATGTCGTCGGCGCGGATCAGGGCGTTGCCGGCACGTCGCTGGTGTTCGGCGGGTGTCGCGGCGAGTTGGGCCGGTGTCAGGTCAACCTTCTCGCTGGCGTTCCCGAGGCCGTCGGGCTCGCTCATGGCTTCTCCTCGGCGTCGTCGTGGGGTGTCGTGGCGTGTCGGGACGAGGTGACCGTGGGCGGGGGAGCGGAGAGGTCACCGCCCGCCTGCAGGGTCTCCTCGATCGCCTCGTCCACCTCGTGGGCGAGCACCGCGGTCTCGCCGACCGGATTGCCGTCGGCGTCGAACTCGAGCGCCTGGTCGTGGTGGCCGCCGAGGTAGGCGTCGACGACAGCCTCGTTGTCACCGAGCCGGTCGGGGAGGGACTCGGCGATGACGGTGCCCTGCGCCATCACCACCACCCAGTCGCTGATGTCGCGGATGACGTCCATGTCGTGTTCGACGAAGACGACTGTCATGCCGTCCTCGCGCAACGACTTGATGTGCTCCAGGAGACTCTGTGTCAGCGCGGGATTCACGCCGGCCATCGGCTCGTCGAGCATCACCACCTCGGGATCACACATGAGGGCCCGGGCCATCTCGAGGAGCTTGCGCTGGCCGCCGGAGAGGGATCCGGCGTAGTCGTTCGCCTTCTCCTCCAGACGGAATCGGCGCAACAGCGCGTGGGCCCGCTCGGTGATCTCGGCTTCCTGCTTGCTCCAGGTCCAGGGGGCCAGCGCGGCGAGGAAGTGTTCGCCGCGTTGGTGGCGGCCGCCGAGACGCACGTTGTCGAGCACCGACAACTTCGCCAGCGCGCGGGTCAGCTGGAACGTGCGGACCATGCCGCGGCGCGAGACCTGGTGCGGCACGAGCTTTCCCAGCGGGTCACCGTTGAGCGACCACGTACCGGTGTTGGGTTTGTCGAACCCGGTGATGAGGTTGAAGAACGTCGTCTTGCCCGCACCGTTGGGCCCGATCAGCCCGGTGATCGCGCCGCGCTGGATCTCCAGGTGGGCGACGTCGACGGCGGTGAGTCCGCCGAACTTCCGGGTGATGCCGTCGACGGTGATGATCGCGTCGGGTTTCGCGCTGCCGGGGCTGGGGTCGACCGCCGAGAAGATCTGTGCCCGTTCCTCGGCCGAGAGCGCGGTCAGTCGATTCGTCGCGATCGTCGACGTCGGTGGTGTCTGGGGTGTGGTGTCACTTGGCATCGAGCTGGACCTCCCGCTTGTTGCCGAGGATGCCCTGCGGACGGAACACCATCATCAGGGCGATGGCGAGGCCGAGGAGGACATAGCGGATCGCACCGACCTGTTGCTGGCTGAGGTCGAGGATCGGGTTGTCGCCCGAGGTGGCCTGGCGCAGCAGCACATCGGGGATCGAGAGCAGGAACCAGAACAGCATCGCGCCGAGGACCGGACCGAACACCGTCGCCGCGCCGCCGAGGATCAGTGCGCCGTAGGCGAAGAAGGTCTGTGCGGTCGAGTAGAAGTCGGGGTTGATCGATTGCGTCTGCAGTGCGTTGAAGACGCCGGCCAACCCGCCGATGCACCCGCCGAGCACGAGGGCCTGCATCTTGTAGAAGTAGGCGTTCTTGCCCACCGACCGTGCGGCGTCCTCGTCCTCGCGCACCGCCTTGAGCACACGTCCCCACGGGCTGCGCACCAACAGGAAGACGAACAGGCACAGCAGCGCCACCAGGATCCAGCCGATGACCATCGACCACAGGTCGCTGCCCTGGAACTTGATGCCGATGAACGAGTACTGCTTGCCGTTGTCGAACGGGCTCAGCGAGTAGAAGCCGTCGGCGTAGCCGAAGAGCCCGTTCGTCGACCCCGTGACGCTGTCGGTGGAGGTCGATCGGAATATCAGCCGCAGGATCTCCGACGCCGCGATGGTGACGATGGCGAGGTAGTCCGCGCGGAGGCGCAGGGTGGGCAGTCCGAGCACGAGGGCGAGGACGCCCGCGGCCACGACGCCGATGATCGACCCGGCCCACAACGGCAGGTCGTATTTCACCGACATGATGCCGACGCCGTATCCGCCGAGCAGCGCGAAGCCGATCTGCCCGAAGTTCAGCAGGCCCGTGTAGCCGAAGTGCAGGTTCAGCCCGATGGCGAGGAGTGCGTAGAAGATCGCCGAGGGTCCCACGAGCTGGGCGAGCGACGTCTGCAGAGCTGCGATGAGATCCATGTCGTCAGCCGATCCGTGCGCGGGATCCGAGGATGCCCTGGGGTCGTATGGCGAGGATGACGATCAGGACGACCAGACCGCCGATGTACTTCAGGTCGGGGTTGACCCAGTACGTCGAGAGCTGGACGAGGAGACCGACGATCACGCAGCCGAGGAGTGCGCCGTAGGCGGTACCCAGACCACCGAGGGTGATGCCGGCGAACATGAGCAGCAACAGCTTGAACCCCATCTCCCACTGGACCCGGCCCGACAGTTCCGACAGGGCGAACAGGACGCCGCCGAGGGTGGCCAGCGCGCCGGCGAGCGCCCAGACGAACAGGATGACGCGGTCGACGTCGATACCCGACGAGGCCGCGAGGTCCCGGTTGTCGGCGACCGCGCGCATCGCCTTGCCGATCCGTGTGCGCTGCAGCATGGTGGCCACGGCAACGAGCACCACCAGGCTGACGATGATGCAGAAGAGATTCACCGGGGTGATGGCGAAGGCACCCGAACCGATCTGGGTCTGGACCTGGTAGTCGGCGAAGGGCTCCGACCGGTCGGAGAAGAAGATGAGGATCAGGTAGCGCGCGACCAGCGACAACCCGATCGACACGACCAGCTGTGCGACCAACCCCGATCGTCGGCGCCTCAGCAGACGCCAGATGCCCAGCTCGTTGGCGACACCGATGCCCGCACCGATCACCACCGCGATGACGGTGGCGAGGATGAGGTTGAGACCCAGTTTCACGTTGATCGCCCAGGCGATGACCGCTCCGAGGGTCACGAGCTCGCCGTGCGCGAAGTTGGTCAGACCGGTCGTCCCGAAGATCAGGCTCAACCCGACGCCGGTGATCGCGATGATGAGGCCGAACCGCAGACCGTCGATGGCCAGTCGCGTCAGCTTCGACACCGCCGAGACCTCGGTGGAGGTGCGTTCGGCGCCGAAGGAGAAGATGACCGGCCGGTCGGTGCCCGCGGTCAGCACCACCGGGATCGACCGCGTCTTCTCCTGTACGGAGATGCCCTTGGGCAGCGTGGACTCGTCGATGGAGACCACGTAGTTGCCCGGGGGCAGACTGATCGACCAGGCGCCGGTGGCGCTCGACGTCGCCGTGCCCACCGTGGCCCCGCCGGTGTCCTTCGCCGTGACCGTCACGTCGGCCACGCGCTCGGTCCCGTTGCGCAGGTTGCCGAAGATGCGGACGTCACCGGGGGCGGCCGACGCCGTCGACGCCAGCGTCGAGGCCAGGATCATCGACGCGAACGCGGTCACGAGGATCGTTGCGCACCATCGGATCACCGCGGTTCCCCGTGGATGTCGCGGCCTCGCGGGTTCCCGCGAAACAATGCCGTGCATCGGGCCGTCCACCTCCACAGATGTTCTTCTCCGGCGCAACGCGACCCGGGCGCGGCGTTGTTCACCGTGAGTTGGGACTCTAGTGCCCGGACGGACACCCGGCCGGGTGAAGCGCATTCCCGATCGACATGTCGCAGGTCGTCGCCGCGTGTCCGACCGGCTCTCTAGAGTGGTTCGGTGTGAGCCCTACCGGAACCACCGCAGCCAAGACCGCCACGACCGGGTCTCCGACCCTCATGCTCCTCGACGGTCATTCCCTGGCCTATCGGGCGTTCTTCGCCCTTCCGGCGGAGAACTTCAAGACCGCGTCGGGCCAGACCACCAACGCCGTGTACGGGTTCACCTCGATGCTCATCAACCTCCTGCGCGACGAGCAGCCCTCCCACATCGCCGCCGCGTTCGACGTGTCCCGTCAGACGTTCCGGGCGGAGATGTTCCCCGAGTACAAGGCACAGCGCAGCAAGTCGCCCGACGAGTTCAACGGCCAGGTCGATCTGACCAAGGACGTCCTCGCGGCGATGGGCATCCCGGTGATGGCCATCGAGGGCTACGAGGCCGACGACATCATCGCGACCCTCACCACGCAGGCCCGCGCGCAGGACTTCCGGGTGCTCGTCGTCACCGGCGACCGCGATTCACTGCAGCTCGTCGACGATCACACCACCGTGCTCTACCCCAAGCGCGGGGTGTCGGAACTGACCCGGTTCACCCCCGAGGAGGTCGACAAGAAATACGGCCTCACCCCGGCCCAGTACCCGGATTACGCTGCGCTGCGCGGGGATCCGAGTGACAACCTGCCCGGCATCCCCGGGGTCGGGGAGAAGACCGCCGCGAAGTGGATCCGGGAGTACGGATCACTCGAGGCGTTGGTGCACAACGTCGACGCGGTGAAGGGGAAGGTCGGCGACGCCCTCCGCGAGCACCTGGCCTCGGTCCTCATGAACCGGCGCCTGACCGAACTGGTCCGCGACATGGACCTGCCCACCGCGCCCGAGGATCTCGCGCTGCAACCCTGGGATCGTGAACGGATCCATCAGTTGTTCGACGATCTCGAGTTCCGTGTCCTCCGCGATCGCATCTTCACCACCCTGAGCTCGGTGGAACCCGAGGCCGAGGCCGGGTTCGAGGTGCGCGGACAGGTGCTGGCCTCCGGAACGGTGCGGGAGTGGCTCGACGCCCATGCCCGTACCGGGCGCACCGCGCTGTCGGTGGTCGGACCCGCCCGGGTATACGGCTCCGACACCGATGCGATCGCGTTCGCTGCCGAGGACGGGGAGGCCGCCTGGCTCGACACGGCGATCGCCGACGCCGACGACGAGGCGGCACTGGCGGAATGGTTGGCCGACCCGACGTGCGCCAAGGCGATCCACGAGGCGAAGTGGGCCATCCACGCGCTGCGTGGCCGCGGATGGGCGATCGCCGGGATCACCAGCGACACCTCGCTGGCGGCCTATCTGGTGCGGCCCGGGCAGCGCTCGTTCAACCTCGACGATCTCGCCCTGCGCTATCTGCGACGGGAACTGCGCGCGGACGACGTCGCCGACGAGGGCCAGATGTCGTTGCTCGACGAGGAGGGGGCCGACGACAGCCGTCGTGCCGAACAGGAGATGATCGCCGCCCAGGCGGTGCACGAGTTGGCGGCCACGCTCGACGGCGAACTCACCGACATCGATTCTCTCGCCCTGCTCACCGAGATGGAGCTGCCGCTGCTGGTGGTGCTCGCCGACATCGAGGCCGCGGGCATCGCCGTGGACTCCGGTCATCTCGGTGACCTCGAGTCGCGGTTCGCAGACCGGATCCGGTCCGCTGCCGACCAGGCCTACGAGGTGATCGGTGAACAGATCAACCTCGGTTCGCCGAAACAGTTGCAGGCCGTGCTGTTCGACAAACTCGAGATGCCCAAGACCAAGCGCACCAAGACCGGGTACACCACCGACGCCGACGCCTTGCAGTCGTTGTTCGACAAGACCGAGCACCCCTTCCTCGCTCACCTCCTCGAACACCGCGACGCGACCCGGCTCAAGGTCACCGTCGACGGACTGTTGAAGTCGGTCTCCGACGACGGCCGGATCCACACGACGTTCAATCAGACGATCGCCGCGACCGGCCGGTTGTCGTCGACCGAACCGAACCTGCAGAACATCCCGGTACGGACCGACGCCGGCCGCGACATCCGCAAGGGATTCGTGGTCGGGGAGGCGCCCGGCCGGCGGTTCGAGTCGCTGATGACCGCCGACTACAGCCAGATCGAGATGCGCATCATGGCGCACCTGTCCGCCGACGCCGGACTCATCGAGGCGTTCAACACCGGGGAGGACCTGCACAGTTTCGTCGGGTCGCGGGCGTTCGGTGTCCCGATCGACGAGGTTACCGCGGACATGCGCCGTCGCGTGAAGGCGATGTCGTACGGACTCGCCTACGGTCTCAGCGCTTTCGGCCTGTCAGCGCAGCTGAAGATCAGCACGACCGAGGCGAAGGAGCAGATGGAGGCGTACTTCTCCCGGTTCGGCGGCGTGCGCGACTACCTGCACGAGACCGTCGAGGAGGCGCGTCGCAACGAGTACACCTCCACGCTGTTCGGTCGCCGGCGCTATCTCCCCGATCTCAACAGCGACAACCGGCAGCGTCGCGACGTCGCCGAGCGTGCCGCGCTCAACGCTCCGATCCAGGGCACGGCCGCCGACATCATCAAGGTGGCGATGATCAACGTGCAGAACGCCTTACGTGCCGCGGAGATGGATTCGCGGATGCTGTTGCAGGTGCACGACGAACTCGTCTTCGAGGTCGCCGACGGCGAGCATGATCAGCTCGAGGAGATGGTGCGCGCGAAGATGGGGTCGGCGATCGAATTGTCGGTGCCGCTCGATGTCTCGGTCGGTTTCGGTACGTCGTGGGACGAGGCGGCGCACTGAGCGCTGCCGCGTTACCTTCGGGGTAATCGACTCACGGGTGTCGATGTCGCGATGATGAAGACATCGACATCGACATCGACACCGGAGGCGAGGCGATCGGCGTGGCAGCACTGGCGAATTCAGCATTTCCCACCAGCGCACCCCGTTGGTTACGTGTGGTCATCCTCGGTGACAAGAACCTGTCGGCGTTCTACGTGGGTGCTGCGTTCACGTTCGCCCCGCTGCTGATCGCGTTCGATCCGTGGCGTCCGCTGGTGATCGTCGCCTGGACCCTCATCGCCACCGCGGGCCTCTGGCTGGGGATCCTGGGGATTCTCATGGCCGCGGGGCTGGCTCTGGTCCTGCGGGCGGGCGACGAGATGCCGGATTCCTACTGGGACTCGGTGCTCACACGCCCCGGCGCGACACGCGGGATCGGTGGCGCGATCACCTCCCGCGACCCCGTCAGACGCCGATGAGTACGACGTCCTCACGGGCGTCGCCGTCCCACCGACGCAACCCGGTGACGGTCGCGGTGACCGCCGCGCCCTGACCCGCGTCGTCGGCGACCGCGATGCATCGGCCGAGCTGGTCGTCGGGAACCCGCCGTGCCACCGTGAGATGCGGTGTCCAGTGATCCGGGGTGCAGTGGTCGACGACGCCCCCGTCGACGAACGGCGCCGCGAGGTCGTGGAGGTCGCGGTGGAGTGCGAGCAACTCCCGGCTCGCGACGACGAGCCGGGCCACCGTCGACCGACGCCCCCGGAAGACCACTGTCGCACCGACGTCCACCGACAGGGGGAATCGGTCCTCGAGCCCGCGTACCTCGGCGTCGACACCGGTGTCGACGCGCGCGGCCGCGATCAGGGTGATGTGCGGACGGTTCGAGTTGGACCGGTGTGCGCCCTGACTCGGCAGGTCGTCGGCGAGCAGCGCCGCCCACATCCGTCGCACCATGGCGTCGGAGTCGGGATCGAGGAGCAGTTCGATGGAATGGGCCATCCTTCGGAGTATCCGCGCTGTGGTCACTCACCACTCGAACACGGTCGGGGTCGTCTACTGTCACGAGAGGCGACGACCCGACCACGCGTCGCCATGGATCTCGAGGGGAACGACCTGTGCGACGACCACGTCTGATCACCACCATCGCCGCGACCGCCCTGGTGGCGCTCACGGCCGCCGGCTGTACCAACAGCGAGGGCACGTCCGGGACGGCACCGTCCGCCGGCGCCTCGAGCATCGCCGTGTCGAAGAACGACGCGCTGGCCGCGCAGCTCCCGGACAAGATCAAGTCCTCGGGTCGACTGGTGGTCGGCGTCAATGTTCCCTACTCGCCCAACGAGTTCAAGGATCCCAGCGGCAAGATCGTCGGCTTCGACGTCGATCTCGTGAACGCGATCGCGAAAACCCTCGGCGTGACGGCCGAGTACAAGGAATCGGACTTCGCGAAGATCATCCCCGCCGTCCAGCAGGGCACCTACGACATGGGCATGTCGTCGTTCACCGACTCGAAAGAGCGTGAGCAGCAGGTGGATTTCGTCACCTACTACAGCGCGGGTGTCCAGTGGGCGGCGCCGGCGGGCAAATCGGTCGATCCGAACAACGCGTGCGGCCTACGGGTGGCGGTGCAGTCCGACACCACCGAGGACACCGACGAGGTCCCGGCGAAGAGCAAGGCGTGCACCGACGCGGGCAAGCCCGCCATCGACAAGGTGAAGTTCGACAGCCAGGCCGACGCGACCAATGCCGTCGTGCTGGGCAAGGTCGATGCGATGTCGGCCGACTCCCCGGTGACCGCGTACGCCATCAAGCAGTCGGGTGGGAAGCTGGCCACCGCCGGTGCGGTCTTCGACTCCGCCCCGTACGGCTACCCGGTGGCCAAGGGGTCCCCGCTCGGGCCGGTGCTCCAGAAGGCCGTGCAGAGCCTGATCGACAGCGGCGCCTACCTCGAGATCACGAAGTCGTGGGGTGTGCAGGCCGGGGCGATCCCGACCGCGGTGATCAACGGCGCGATCAACTGACCGCGCCGTCTGTCTGACGATCTCGATGTCTTCCCCCGAACCCACGGCGACCACCACCGCCGACCCGGCCCCCATCAAGGCCATCCCGGTCCGCAAACCCGGACAGATCATCGCGGCCGTCGTCGTCCTGATTCTGGTGGTGCTGTTCGTCTACGGCGCCGCGACCAACCCGGCCTACGGGTGGTCCACCTACGGCAAGTACCTGTTCGACACCAGGATCCTGTCCGGTGTCGGTTACACGTTGGCGCTCACGGTGCTCGCCATGATCATCGGCGTCGTGCTCGGCGCGCTGCTCGCGGTGATGCGGCTGTCGCCGAACCGGGTGTTGCGCTCGGTGGGATGGGTGTACCTGTGGATCTTCCGCGGCACGCCGGTCTACGTGCAGCTGGTGTTCTGGGGTCTGTTCCCGTCGATCTACAAGACCATCGACCTCGGCATCCCGTTCACCGTCCAGTTCGCGCACTTCGACATCCAGGATCTCAACGCGGCGTTCACGTTCGCGATGATCGGCCTCGCGCTCAACGAATCGGCGTACATGGCAGAGATCGTGCGCGCCGGCATCCTGTCGGTCGGTGAGGGGCAGACCGAGGCGTCGAAGGCGCTCGGCATGAGTTGGGGACAGACCATGTGGCGCACGGTGTTGCCGCAGGCGATGCGCGTGATCATCCCGCCGACCGGGAACGAGGTGATCAGCATGCTCAAGACGACGACGCTGGTCACGGCCGTGCCCTACAGCGCCGAACTCTACGGACGCGCCAACGACATCGCGGGCGTCAACTTCCAGCCCATCCCGCTGCTGTTGGTCGCCTCCACGTGGTACCTCGCGGTGACCAGCGTGTTGATGGTCGGCCAGTTCTACGTCGAGCGGTACTACTCGCGCGGTTCCAGCCGGGTGCTCACCGGAAAGCAGTTGGAGGCGCTCGCCAGCGCACAGTCCTTGGGAGGACGCGGCCAATGACCCCGATGGTCCGGGCCGAACAGGTCTGCAAGAACTTCGGCGCCCTCGAGGTCCTCAAGGGCATCTCGCTCGACGTCGACCCCGGTGAGGTGATGTGCATCGTCGGTCCGTCCGGCTCCGGCAAGTCGACGTTCCTGCGCTGCGTGAACCACCTCGAGTCGGTGAACGCCGGACGGCTCTACGTCGACGGCGAGCTCATCGGGTACCGCGAGGCCAACGGCAAGCTCTACGAGCTGAGCCCCAAACAGGCCGCGCATCAGCGCCGCGACATCGGGATGGTGTTCCAGCACTTCAACCTCTTCGGTCACCGCACCGCGCTGAACAACATCATCGAGGCGCCGATCCGTGTGAAAGGCGTGTCGAAGAAGGCCGCCGTCGCCCGCGCCGAGGACCTCTTGAACCAGGTCGGACTGTCCGACAAGGCCACCGCCTACCCGGCCCAGTTGTCGGGTGGGCAGCAGCAGCGTCTGGCGATCGCCCGCGCCCTCGCGATGGACCCGAAGCTCATGCTCTTCGACGAGCCCACCTCGGCACTCGACCCGGAATTGGTCGGCGAGGTGCTCACCGTGATGCGCACCCTCGCCGGCGAGGGGATGACGATGATCGTCGTCACCCACGAGATGGGCTTCGCCCGTGAGGTCGCCGACAAGCTGGTCTTCATGGACGGTGGTCGCATCGTCGAGAGCGGCGTGCCCAGCGAGGTGTTGTCGAACCCGAAACAGGAACGCACACAGGCGTTCCTGTCCCGGATTCTCTGATCGCCTCAGGCGGGCACCACGTCGAGGAAGCCGCTCACCCGATGGATCCTGCCGGTGCCGTCGACCTCGACCACGTCGAATCCGACGGCGATCGGCTCGGCGTCGCGGTCGGCGGCCAGTTCCCACGTGAATCGCGCGAGGTCGTGGTGGGCGTCGAACACGCGTCCCCGCCGGAAGGTGAGACCCGCGAACTGGCGTTGCGCACCGGCGACGAGCTCGTCGAACTCGCCGCGGCCGCGGGCGGTGGCCAGCGGGTCGACATAGCGTCCGTCGCCCGCGAAGAGGGTGTCGATCTTCTCGCGCCGCGCGGCCGGGTCGGTGTCGTTCCAGATGTCGAGGTAGCGATCGACGAGGCCGTCGAGGTCGACGGTGTCGGTGTGGCCGTTCATGGTGGGTCCCTTCGTTGTCGGACGATCCGATTCGGTCAGTGTCGGCGCGGTGTTGCGCCCCAGTCGATTACCCTCGAGGTAATGGTCGCGGCGACATCGGATCGCCTAGTGTCGGCGCATGGTGGTCCACAGTGCGTCTCGCGTCGTCGACGGGCCGGCGGTCGGGGAGTTGCTACGGCAGTGGCGCACCAGCCGACGACGCAGCCAGCTCGACCTCGCGATCGACGCGGGGATCTCCAGCAGGCACGTCAGTTTCATCGAGACCGGTCGATCACAGCCGACGGCCGCGATGATCCTGCGGATCGCCGAGAGTCTCGATGTGCCTCTGCGCGAACGTAATCAATTGCTGCTGGCCGGGGGATACGCGCCGGCCTACGGCGAACGCGATCTCGAGGCCCCCGCGCTGGCCACCGTCCGCGACGCCCTCCGACGCGTGCTCACCGCGCACATGCCGTTCCCCGCGTTGATCCTCGACCGGCATTTCGACGTGGTGGAGGCGAATGCGGCCGTCGCCTCGATCGTGGAGGGGTGTTCGCTCGAACTGCTCACCCCGCCGATCAACGTCATCCGTCTCGGTCTCCACCCGGATGGTCTGGCCCCGCGGATCACCGACCTCGGCCCGTGGCGCGAACACCTGCTGTCCCAGCTGACCCGCCGGGCGCACCGAACGGGCGACCGCCGGCTGACCGAATTGCTCGACGAGGTCCGCGGTTATCCGCGCCCCGACACCGCCGTCGAGAGCCCCGCGGGCGTGGCGGTGGAGCTGCGACTCCGCCACAGCCTCGGCGACCTGACGTTCCTGTCCATGGCCGCCTCGGTGCAGACCGCGCTCGACGTGACCGTCGACGAACTGACCCTGGAGTTGTTCCACCCGGCCGACGACGCCACACGCACCCTGATGGCATCCCTGTGATGGGCGGTCAGGCGGGTCTGGTGCAGCAGAAGATCGCGGTGCCGGGGAAGTACTGACCGCGGAGCGGGCTCCACTGCCCCCACTCCTGCTCGAGCCACTCCGGCCACTCCGGTTCGACGATGTCGTCGAGCACCAACCCCGCCGCCCGGATCTCGCGGACGCGGTCACCGATGGTCCGGTGGTGTTCGACGTAGGTCACCGTCCCGTCGTCGTCGACCTCGACGTACGGCGACCGGTCGAAGTACGGGATGGCGACGGTGAGGCCGACCGGACCGGGGTCGTCGGGGAAGATCCAGCGCACCGGATGGTTGACGGCGAAGACCCACCGACCCCCGGGCCGCAGGACCCGGGCGACCTCGGCCATCACCCGCGCGGAATCGGCCACGAAGGGCACGGCGCCGAACGCCGAGCACGCGATGTCGAAGGAGGCGTCGGCGAAGGGGAGGTTCTCCGCACCCGCCTGCACCAGCGATGGCCCGCCCGATCCCGGTGTGACCGTGCCGCTGCGCAGCATCGCCGCCGACACGTCGAGACCGACCACCCGCGCGCCCTGACCGACCAGCCATCGCGCACACGGGGCCGACCCGCAACCGACCTCGAGGACATCGCACCCGGAGACGTCGCCGAGCAGTCCGGCGTCACCTTCGTGCAGCCCTTCGGGACACCACACGAACTCGCCCTCGGGGGAGTCGGCACCGAGAAAGCGGCCGTGCTCGGCGTGATAGCTCGCGGCGTCGGAGTCCCACCACCGTCGGTTGGCGTCCTCACTGGCGGCCGAGTCGGGCCGAACACGTGTGGTCGGTCTGTTCACCTGCACACCCGGACAATGCGTCGTGGCGATGCCGGAAGGGGGCGTGTCGGAGGGCGATCGAGGCCATTTGCCCAGGACACAGCGCCTGGCGTAGCCTGAGTCACGCGCGTGCCCACGCCCGCGTGGGAAGTCATGTCCTCATCGGACCACAACCCGCACGATCACCCCTACTACGACACTGTCCGGAGCAACCCAACATATGCCGTCCACCATCATCTCGCCGCAAGTTGCCATCAACGACATTGGCACTGCCGAGGATTTCCTCGCCGCAATCGACGCCACGATCAAGTACTTCAACGATGGCGACATCGTCGAGGGAACCATCGTCAAGGTCGACCGCGACGAGGTCCTGCTAGACATCGGGTACAAGACCGAGGGCGTCATCCCCTCGCGTGAGCTGTCCATCAAGCACGACGTCGACCCCAACGAGGTCGTCAACGTCGGCGATGCTGTCGAAGCCCTCGTCCTCACCAAGGAGGACAAGGAAGGTCGGCTGATCCTCTCCAAGAAGCGCGCGCAGTACGAGCGTGCCTGGGGAACGATCGAGGAGCTCAAGGAGAAGGACGAGGCCGTCAAGGGCACCGTCATCGAGGTCGTCAAGGGTGGTCTCATCCTCGACATCGGTCTGCGTGGCTTCCTCCCGGCGTCGCTGGTGGAGATGCGTCGCGTGCGCGATCTGCAGCCGTACATCGGCAAGGAGATCGAGGCCAAGATCATCGAGCTCGACAAGAACCGCAACAACGTGGTCCTGTCGCGCCGTGCATGGCTCGAGCAGACCCAGTCCGAGGTCCGCAGCGAGTTCCTGCACCAGCTGGCCAAGGGTCAGGTCCGCAAGGGCGTCGTGTCGTCCATCGTCAACTTCGGTGCGTTCGTCGATCTCGGCGGCGTCGACGGTCTGGTGCACGTCTCCGAGCTGTCGTGGAAGCACATCGACCACCCGTCCGAGGTCGTCGCCGTCGGTGACGAGGTCACCGTCGAGGTGCTCGACGTCGATCTCGACCGCGAGCGTGTGTCGTTGTCGCTCAAGGCGACCCAGGAAGATCCGTGGCGTCAGTTCGCCCGGACCCACGCGATCGGTCAGATCGTGCCCGGCAAGGTCACCAAGCTGGTCCCGTTCGGTGCGTTCGTCCGCGTGGAAGAGGGCATCGAGGGCCTCGTGCACATCTCGGAGCTGGCCGAGCGCCACGTCGAGGTGCCCGACCAGGTCGTCGCGGTCAACGACGACGCGATGGTCAAGGTCATCGACATCGACCTCGAGCGTCGTCGCATCTCGCTGAGCCTCAAGCAGGCCAACGAGGACTACACCGAGGAGTTCGACCCCTCGAAGTACGGCATGGCCGACAGCTACGACGAGCAGGGGAACTACATCTTCCCCGAGGGCTTCGACCCCGACACCAACGAGTGGCTCGAGGGCTTCGAGAAGCAGCGTGAGGCCTGGGAGCAGCGGTACGCCGAGGCCGAGCGTCGCCACAAGATGCACACCGCCCAGATCGAGAAGTTCGCCAAGGCAGCGGAAGAGGCGGCCAACGCCCCGACCGACTACTCGTCGGAGTCGGCCTCGGCCGGCCCGTCGGAGGGTGGCTCCTCCTCGACCGGTGCAGCCGCGCCGGCACGGGGTGGTTCGCTCGCCAGCGACGAGCAGCTCGCAGCACTGCGCGAGAAGCTGTCCGGCAACGCCTGATCGCTGATCGCACGTCTCGGCCGTGGGCCCTTCCTCATCACGAGGAGGGGCCCACGGTCGTCTGCACGGTCGAACCGGTCTGCGATGGGCAATGCTGATCGCCGCTGGTTCGACCCTCGACCTCATGTCGGTGACCCGTGTCACATCGACGCCGTCGAGGTGGCGAACGCGACTGGTCGGACGCCGCCAACCGTGCCATCGAGCGTTGAAAACGTCAGATCCTGTGTGACAGTGTTCTTCCCGGCGCACGCGTGACGTGGTGACACCACGACCCTCGGCAGGCGACCGTCGAGAGGATGAGGTGGCGACGCTGTGAACATGGTGAGCCGGTTCCAGGTACGGCAGATCATCGTCCTGGTGGTCGTGGCGACCCTTTTCGGCGTCGTGCTGGCGGTGAAGTACGCCCGCATCGACAACCTCGTCGGAGTCGGGATCTACACCGTGAACGCTGACTTCCGAGACTCCGGCGGGATCTTCACCAACGCCGAGGTCACCTACCAGGGTGTCCCGGTCGGTCGCGTCGGGTCGCTGCAGTTGCGTCCCGACGGCGTCCGTGTCGCGTTGAACCTCGATTCGGGTGGACCGAAGGTGCCGGCGACCGCGCAGGCGGTGGTGGCCAACCGGTCGGCGATCGGTGAGCAGTACGTCGATCTGCGTCCCTCGAGTGTCGGTGGCCCGTATCTGAAGGACGGGTCGGTCATCTCCGACACGTCGATCCCGACCCCAGTACAGGACGTGCTGGCCTCGGCGGTCGACTTCACCGATTCGGTGCCGCTGAGCGATCTGAACACGGTGATCACCGAGCTCGGCAAGGCGTTCAACGGCAACGGTGAGAACCTGCGGGTGCTGGTGGACTCCTTGGCGAACCTGTCGAAGTCGGGAAACGACAATCTCCCGGCGACGATCTCGTTGATCCGCAACAGCGACACGGTGTTGTCGACGCAGGCCGATCAGTCCGACGCGATCCTGGACTGGTCGAAGAATCTGGGCCTGGTGACCGCGCAGCTCGCGACGAGCGATCCCGACCTGCGTCGCCTGCTGACCACGGGACAGACCAGCGCCACACAGATCGCGGCCCTCATCGAGCGCAGCGGCGGCGATCTGACCTCGGTGCTGCGCAACCTCGCCACCGACGTCCGCAACATCCGCGGCACGTTCCCGCTCGTGGGGCCGGCGATCAACATGCTGTCCTCCCTGTCGAGTGGCAGTTACTCCACCGCCCCGGGCGACGGGACGATTCGTTTCGGGACCGTGTTGGAGACCAACAACCCACCCGACTGCACCGTCGGATACGAGGGAACGCAGGCGATCATCGCCGCCGAGAAGCGCAAGAACCCGAACTTCGACATCGACTACGACGACTTCGCGTTCAATCGCGACGCACGATGTGCTGTGGCGCAGGGGAATCCGACCGACGTCCGGGGTGCCCAGAACGCACGATTCGCCGATCCCGGCGTCGCCCAGCCCTGGGATCGCATTCCCAAGAAGGACCCCGACAAGCTCAACCTGAACCCGCTCGCCACCCAGCTGTCCTACCTGCTCGGCGTGACGTCCCGGTAGCTCGCCGTACGCTGCCGGGCCTCCCGCCGGTTCTGACAGACTGGTCGCCGTGATCAGAGTGGGCCTGACCGGCGGCATCGGCGCCGGCAAATCGACCGTCGCACGCACGTTCACCGAACGCGGCGCCTATCTCATCGACGCCGACGTCATCGCCCGTGAGGTCGTCGCGAAGGGCAGTGACGGTCTCGCCGCTCTGGTCGAGGCGTTCGGCGACGACATCCTCACTGTCGACGGCGATCTGGATCGGCCGGCGCTCGCGGCGAAGGCCTTCGTCGACGAGGAACAACGCAAGCGCCTCAATGCGATCGTGCACCCGCTCGTGGGTGCGCGGACCTGGGAGATGCTGCAGGCCGCACCCGACGACGCCGTGGTGGTGCAGGACGTCCCGCTGCTCGTCGAGGGTTCGATGGCCCCGTTCTTCCACCTCGTCGTCATCGTCCACGCCGACGAGGCCCTGCGGGTGCAGCGTCTCACCGAGCTGCGCGGCATGGATGCCGACGACGCCCGCGCGCGCATCCGTTCCCAGGCATCGGTCGATCAGCGACGCGAGGTCGCCGACGTCTGGCTCGACAACAGCAGCACCGCCGAGGCGCTGGCCGACGTGGCCGCGCGACTCTGGGACGAGCGTCTGGTGCCGTACGAGGCCAACGTGCGGTCGCGCACGCGTGCGGCACGTGGATCCGTGGCGCTGGTGCCGGCGGACCCCACCTGGGCACGTCAGGGACGCAGGTTGGTGCATCGCCTGCAGGCGGTGTGCGGCGACAAGGCGATCCGGGTCGAGCACATCGGTTCGACGGCGGTCCCCGAACTCGATGCGAAGGACGTCATCGACCTGCAGGTGACCGTCGCCGACGTCGAGGGCATCGCGGCCCTCGCGGACCTGCTCGCCGACGGCGGTTTCCCCCGCGTCGAGGGCATCGACGGCGACCGGCCCAAGCCCGCCGCAGGCGACCCGGACAAGCCCGCCGCAGGCGGTGGAGCCGAGGCCGCTGACTCGCAGGACTGGGTGAAGGCGCTGCACGTCGCCGCCGATCCCGGCCGGCACGCGAACGTCCATGTCCGTGTGGAGGGCTCGGCCAACGCGCGGTTCGCCGTCGCGTTCCGCGATCGGCTGATCGCCGATGCGGACCTGCGATCGGAGTATCTCGCGGTCAAACGGTCCGCGGAGGCGTCGGCGTGGGGCGACGCGACCGCGTATGTCGAAGCCAAGGAACCCTGGTTCGACGAGGTCTATCCGCGCGTGATGTCGGACGTCGGCGCCCCCGACTGACCCGCGCGTTCGTCGAGCCAGCGCAACGGCGCACCGACCTCGGCCAACCACCGGTCGACGTCGTGGTCGCGTTCGGCGCAGCCCACCAGCGCGGCCGTCGCGATCTCCACCGCGCGCACCGTCTCGGTCGTCGACAGCAGCCCGGCGGCGTGGGCCTCGACCAGTTCGTCGACGTCGATGAGCTCGAGAGGTGTCCCGGGCACGTCCACGAGGTCGAGATACCAGTCCTCGGCGTGCCAGCGTCCGTCGGCGTCGGGACCGGAGAAGCAGCCGACGTCGAGGTAGAGGCGTTGTCCGGTCCGGTGGCCGTCTGTGAAGTGGAAGATGCTGGCCCGCAACCCCAGGGCGGGCAGCAGCCACGACTCCAGATGGTGGAACCGGGGGTGGTCGGCGGTCCGTGACATGTACAGACCGAACGACGTCTCGGTGTACGTCCGCACCGGACGCACCACGCCCTTGTTGTCGGTGTTGGTCATGGCGGGCACGTCGAACACCTCGCGTTTGGGCGGGTGCACACCCGCCGACCCCGAGCCGTCCATGGGACGGGAGGGTAGCGGAGCCCGGGACGATCGGCGCGATTGTCGGACCCCGCGCCTACTCTGGAGCACATGGCTTTCGCGGCAGAACACCCCATCGTCGCCCACTCCGAGCATCGACCCGTCGGCGACATCGAACGGTCCGAGGCCGCCTTCGAGGTGGTCAGCGAACACTCACCCGCCGGTGACCAGCCGGCGGCGATCGCGGCGCTCGAACAGCGCATCAGCGCGGGGGAGAAGGACATCGTCCTGCTCGGTGCCACCGGTACCGGTAAATCGGCGACCACGGCGTGGCTCATCGAGAAGGTGCAGCGCCCCACCCTGGTGATGGCGCCGAACAAGACACTCGCCGCGCAGCTGGCCAACGAGTTGCGGGACATGTTGCCCAACAACGCCGTCGAGTACTTCGTCTCGTACTACGACTACTACCAACCCGAGGCCTACATCGCCCAGACCGACACCTACATCGAGAAGGACTCGTCGATCAACGACGACGTCGAGCGGTTGCGACACTCGGCGACCTCGAGTCTGCTCTCGCGCCGCGATGTCGTCGTGGTGGCGTCGGTCTCGTGCATCTACGGCCTCGGTACCCCGCAGTCGTACATGGACCGCTCGATCCACCTCGACGTCGGCCAGGAGGTCGACCGCGACGCCCTGCTGCGCCTGCTCGTCGACGTGCAGTACAGCCGCAACGACATGAGTTTCACCCGCGGCAGCTTCCGTGTGCGCGGCGACACCGTGGAGATCATCCCGT
This sequence comes from Williamsia sp. Leaf354, assembly GCF_001424365.1. Taxonomy (NCBI): domain Bacteria; kingdom Bacillati; phylum Actinomycetota; class Actinomycetes; order Mycobacteriales; family Nocardiaceae; genus Williamsia; species Williamsia sp. Leaf354. The sequence goes on along the minus strand of NZ_LMPL01000003.1, from coordinate 30,774 downwards.
CCTACGAGGAGCTCGCCGTCCGCATCGAGTTCTTCGGCGACGAGGTGGAGGCGCTCTACTACCTGCACCCGCTCACCGGTGACGTGGTCCGACAGGTCGACACGCTGCGCATCTTCCCCGCCACCCACTACGTGGCGGGACCCGAGCGCATGGAACGCGCCATGGCGAGCATCGAGGACGAACTCGCCGAGCGCCTGGCCGACCTCGAGGGCAAGGGCAAGCTGCTCGAGGCGCAGCGCCTGCGCATGCGCACCACCTACGACCTGGAGATGATGCGCCAGGTCGGCTTCTGTTCGGGCATCGAGAACTACTCGAGACACATCGACGGTCGCGGACCGGGCACCGCGCCGGCCACGCTCATCGACTACTTCCCCGACGACTTCCTGCTGGTCATCGACGAGTCCCACGTCACGGTCCCGCAGATCGGCGGCATGTACGAGGGCGACATGTCGCGCAAGCGCAACCTGGTCGACTTCGGGTTCCGGTTGCCCTCGGCGGTCGACAACCGTCCGCTGACCTGGGACGAGTTCGTCGACCGCATCGGCCAGACGGTGTACCTGTCGGCCACCCCCGGACCGTATGAGCTGGGTCAGTCCAACGGCGAGTTCGTCGAGCAGGTCATCCGACCGACCGGTCTGGTCGACCCCCAGGTCGTGGTCAAACCCACCAAGGGTCAGATCGACGACCTCGTCCACGAGATCAACCTGCGCACCGAACGCGACGAGCGCGTGTTGGTGACCACGCTGACCAAGAAGATGGCCGAGGACCTCACCGACTACCTGCTGGAGATGGGTATCCGCGTCCGGTATCTCCACTCCGAGGTCGACACGTTGCGCCGGGTGGAGCTGCTGCGACAACTCCGCGGTGGCGACTACGACGTCCTGGTCGGCATCAACCTCCTCCGTGAGGGCCTCGACCTGCCGGAGGTGTCGTTGGTCGCGATCCTCGACGCCGACAAGGAGGGTTTCCTCCGCAGCACCACCAGCCTCATCCAGACGATCGGTCGCGCGGCCCGCAACGTGTCGGGTGAGGTGCACATGTACGCCGACAAGATCACCGACTCGATGCGCAACGCGATCGACGAGACCGATCGGCGTCGTGAGAAGCAGGTCGCCTACAACAAGGCCGCCGGTGTCGATCCGCAGCCGCTGCGCAAGAAGATCGCCGACATCCTCGACCAGGTCTACCGCGAGGCCGAGGACGCGGTGGAGATCGGTGGCTCGGGCCGCAACGCCAGTCGTGGTCGTCGCGCGCAGGGTGAGGTCAGCAAGTCGATCAGCGCCGGGGTCATCGAGAAGCGCGACGTGTCGGCCATGCCACGCGCCGAGCTCGCCGACCTCATCGCCTCGCTCACGGCGCAGATGATGAACGCCGCGCGAGATCTGCAGTTCGAGCTCGCCGGTCGGCTCCGTGACGAGATCTCCGACCTCAAGAAGGAGCTGCGCGGCATGGACGCCGCCGGCATCCGCTGATCCCGGCGGCCACGGACCGGATCGACCCCGGTCCGTGCCGGTCACGGGTGATGGCGACAACGGTCGGCGACACGATGTGGGGATACACACGAATGCCCGACAGAGGCTCTGTCGTGCAACTATTGTCCGGATATCGAAGCCGGTGGTCGGCGGCGCCGGACAGCGTCGGCGCGAGCCGCCTCGGTGCAGGGTCACCGATGTGAAACAGACGGAGGAATGGATGAGCGCGTACCAGACAGTTGTCGTCGGAACGGACGGGTCGGAGTCGTCGATGAAGGCGGTCGAGCGTGCGGGCGGCATCGCTGGAGATCGGGCCAAGCTCGTCATCGCGTGCGCCTTCTTCCCGCACGAGAACAAGGACGTCAACACGATGTCCGACGTCCTCAAGGACGAGGCCTACCAGGTGCACGGCAGCTCGCCGACCGAGGAGATCCTGCGCACCGCACGCGAGCGTGCGGTGAAGGCCGGTGCGGCCACTGCGAACATCTCCACGCGTCCGGTGAAGGGCGCGCCCGTCGATGCGCTTCTGCAGCTCGTCGGCGACACCAAGGCCGACCTGCTCGTGGTGGGCAACAAGGGGCTCAACTCGATCGCCGGTCGACTGCTCGGCTCGGTGCCCGCCGACGTCGCACGCAAGTCGGCGTGCGACGTCCTCATCGTCCACACCGTCTGACCGTTCGCCGGACACCCGACGGCCTTCGCGCTCAGTCGAGCGTGAGGCAGTCGGGCAGGTCGTCGGCGTGGATGAGCGTCAAACGCTGGGTCGCGCGGGTGAGTGCCACGTAGAGGTCGTTGAGGCCGCGGGGCGACTGCGCGATGATCGCGGCCGGTTCGACGACCACCGTGCGATCGAATTCCAGACCCTTGCAGGCCGTCACGGCCAGCACCCGCACATCGGCGCCGGCCGCCGCGGCGATCTCGTCGACGATCCCGTCCGGTGCGATGATCGCACTCACCCCCGCCGCGTCGGCGTCGTGCCCGGCGATGTCCGCGGTGATCGCGGCATCGACGATCCCGTCCGACGAGACGCGCAGCACCGACGGCGCGACCCCCGACCGTCGGATCGAGGTCGGGGGAGTACGTGTCGGGTCGATCGCGGCCAGCACGCCGGCCGCGACGGCCATGATCTCGGCGGGCGTGCGGTAGTTCACGGTCAGGTCGTGTTGCCGCCACCGGGCCGCGACATACGGTTCGAGGACCGATCCCCAGTCGCTGGTGCCCGCGGGGTCGCCGGTCTGGGCCGTGTCGCCGATGATCGTCATCCACCGATTCGGTATGCGGCGCATGATCATCCGCCATCCCATCGCCGAGATCTCCTGCGCCTCGTCGACGATGACGTGTCCGAACGCCCAGGTGCGATCGGCGTGGGCGCGCTCGGCGGTGGTGAGCGTCTGTCGACGGGTCTGACGTGACGCGAGCTGCTCGGCGTCGATGAGGTCGTACGCCATGAGGATCTCGGGGTCGAGTTCGTCCTCGAGATCCTGCGGGGCCGAGCCGGTGAGGATGTCGAGCGCGTCCTGCGCCTCGGTGAGTTGGCGACGCCACTGTGCCTGTTGCTCGCGCTCGTCGTCGCCTGCGTCGAAGCCGATGATCTCGGCGAGTTCGTCGAGCAGGGGGACATCGCCCACGGTGAACCCGGTGCCCGACCGCGGATCCCGCCACAGTGCGTCCCGCTCGTCGGCGCCCCAGCCGGGTGTCGCGACGCGGATCCGGTCGGGATCGCTCAGCACCTCGCGGAGCAGACCATCGGGGGTCAGCTGCGGCCAGAACCGTGCCAACGCCCGCAGGATGGTCGGATCCTGCTCCATCTCGTCGCGGATGTCGGCGACGTCGCCCGCACTCATCAGCTGCGAACCGTCGATCGTGCTCGACCCGATACGGGTGGCGTGCTGCTCGGCGAGTGCGTCGAGCGCCGACCGCAGGAAGATCGGGCGGGCCTGGTTGTGAGGTCGCCGGCTCGACCGCGCCCGACCGCGGGCGCGTTTGACGAGGGCTCGGTCGATGACCAGGGGGTATCCGTCGAATCGGACGGTGACCGGCTCGGTCGGCAGGATCTGCGCCTCGCGCACGGCGGTGCGCAACACCTCCACCATCGCGAGATCACCCTTCACCGCGGCAGCGTGGCGGTCGTCGGGTCGGTCCGCGCTCACCCCGGGATAGAGATCCCCGACGGTCGACAGCAGCACGCCGGTCTCACCGAGCGAGGGCAGCACCTGACCGATGTAACGGAGGAAGTCGTCGTTCGGGCCGATGATGAGAACACCGCTGCGGCCGAGGATCTCGCGGTGGGTGTAGAGCAGATAGGCGGCACGGTGCAGTGCGACGGCGGTCTTGCCGGTACCCGGGCCACCCTGCACGACGGTCACCCCGCGGTGCGACGACCGGATGATGATGTCCTGCTCGCGCTGGATGGTCTCGACGATGTCGGTCATCTCGCCGGTCCGTGCGGCGTTGAGGGCCCCGATCAACGCGGCCTCGTTCACCACGTCGCCGCGACTCGTCGCGTCGAGGTCTCCGGAGTCGAGGCGTTCGTCGTTGACCGTCACCACCCGCCGGTTACGGGTGCGGACATGCCGTCGCAGGGCCACGGAGTCCGGTGCCGCGGGTGTGGCCAGGTAGAACGGGCGGGCCAGCGGTGCCCGCCAGTCGAGCAGCAGTGTCGTGTCCTGCTCGTCGTCGTCGAGGATCCCGATACGGCCGATGCGGCGTGTCTCGCCGTCGTCGAGATCGAGGCGCCCGAAGTACAGATTGTGTTCGGCCGCATCATATTTGGTGAGGTCGTCGGAGTACATACGCTCGTAGGACTCACGCTCGGACTGTGACTGCGGGGTGCCGTCGGATTCGACGAGGGCGGTGCGCAGACGTCGGCCGGTCGACTGGCGCATGCGATCGAGGCGGGCGTAGACGACGTCGAGGTGTGACTGCTCGGACGCGACGGGGGAGCCCGATACGTCGTCGGCCGCGTCAGCGGCGGAGACGGGACTAGTCGCGTCCTTCTCCCGGATCCAGGTCATGGATGTGTCGGGTGCCTTTCGTGATGCGGCCCGGGCGGGTACGTCGTGTCCCGGCCCGGTCACGACGACGGGGTGTGTCGGCATGGTCGGTCACCGGCACACCCCGTCATCGATCGAACGGTGTTCTCAGCGAAGGTTCTTCGCCGCCTTCTCGGCACGCTTGCGCGTACGACGCGAGAGCTTGGCGCCCTCGTCGTTGGCCGTCGAGGCGAGATCGGCCGCACGGTCGCGGGCGTGGTCGGCCAGCTCGGCGCTGCGGGCGCGGGTCTGCTCGGCCAGCTCGGTGCTGCGGGCGCGCGCCTGCTCGGCGAACTCCGCACGACGGTCGCGGGCCTGATCGGCCAGCTCGGCACCACGGTCGCGTGCCTGGTCGGCGAGATCGGACCCGCGGTCACGGGCCTGATCGGCGAGATCGAGTGCGCGCTGACGGGCGGTGTCGGCGAGGTCCGAACCCCGGTCGAGTGCGGCGTCGGCGAGCTTCGAACCGCGCTTGCGCGCCTTCTTCGCCGCCTTGTCGCCTTCCTTGCGGGCGACCTTGGCGGCCTTCTCGGCCCGCTTGCGCGCGACCTTCGCCGCCTTCTCACCCAGCTCGCTGCCACGCTCGGCGGCGGCCTCGGCCAGTGGGGTGGCCTTGTCCTTGGCGATCTCGGCCAGCTTCGAGCCGCGGTCGACCGCGGCCTCGGCCAGCGGGGTCGCCCGCTCGCGTGCGGCCTCGAGCACCACGGGGCCACGATCCTTGGCGATCTCGGCGACGTGCGACGCACGATCGGCGGCGACCGAACGGAGATGCTCGAGGGTGTCGCCACCGGAGTCGCCGGTGAACGGCAGCGACGAGGTCACCGCGTCCGCGGCGTGCTCGGCGGCCTTCTTGCCCCGCCACGCCAGCGAGGGCTTGCCCTCGGTGTCGACCGCGGTGATCAGGAGACCACCGAGGAGCGAGACGTTCTTGAGGAAGTCGACGAGGGCGGCGTTGCGCGCCTCGGGGTCCGACTCGTTCCAGAAGTCGTGGCCCGCCAGGGTGGTGGGGACCAGCGAGCCGGCCAGGCCGAGTGCCGCGATACGCGGGAACTTGCCCGTGGCCAACATGACGCCGCCACCGACCTGGATCGCCGCGTTGATGCGCACCAGGGTCTCGGTGTCCGACGGCAGCGGATCGGTGATGTCGTCGGGAAGGTTCTGCTGGGACTTCTTGACGAACGGTCGCGCGGTTTCGGCGAACTGTTCGGGATGCCGGAGCGCGGTGACGCCGGAGGCGACGAACACGCTGGCGAGCATCGGTCGGGCAATTCGGCGGATCAACACTGATGGCCTCCTCGGGACGCGGGCTCTGAGAGGTGACGGATCCATGTCACCTGCGGCACAGGGCCGTGTCGAGGTTACCGGGCGCCGAGGACCGGCGGGGGGCGCCCGGGCGTGCTCACCATCCGCGCTCGCGCCATTCGCCCAGGTGGGGCCGTTCTGTGCCCAAGGTCGTGTCCAGACCGTGACCGGGGTAGACGGAGGTCTCGTCGTCGTAACGGTCGAACAGTTTGGTGGTCACCTCCCCGAGCAGGATCTCGAAATCGCCCTCCTGCCAGGTCTTTCCCACGCCGCCGGGGAACAGGCTGTCGCCGGTGAACAGGTGTGTGCGGTCTCCGGCGTGCAGCGCCAGCGCGATCGATCCCGGTGTGTGGCCGACGAGATGGATGGCCGTCAGACGCAGGTTCCCGACCTCGATCACGTCGCCGTCGTCGATCAACCGCTCGGTGTCGACGGGGATCTCGGGGGCGTCGATGCGTCCGGCGAGCGTGGGCGCACCGGTCGACTCCCGCACCTGTGCGAGACCCTGCCAGTGATCGAAGTGCTGGTGGGTCGTGAGGATCGCGGTGAGCGTCCCGGGCAGCGTCTCGAGCAACGCGAGGATGCGATCGGGGTCGTTGGCCGCGTCGATCAGCAGGCGGTCGCCGGTCTCGCGGCAGGTGACCACATAGGCGTTGTTGTCCATCGGACCGACCGACAGTTTGGTGATGGTCGCGGTCGGTGTGGTGCGGCGCTGTGCCCCGGAGGTCTCGGACAGATCGCCGGTGTAGTCGTCGGACACGGTCATGTCGGGAGCGGTCATGGACTCACGCTACAACCGGTGATCCGGACCACGGAGGCGCCCGCCGGCGGTCTCCCGGATCGGTCGTGTCGGTGCTCGCCCCTACGATGGAGGTGTGCTCGGTCTGGCCGGGATCGGCCCGAACCGACGGTGTCGACCGATGGTGTCGACCGACCGGGCGACCAGTGTGCACGCGACGAGCGTCGGATCCGACGCAGAGTAGAGGACAGCTGTGGCAGATCGTCTGATCGTTCGAGGAGCCCGGGAACACAACCTGCGAGGAATCGACGTCGACCTGCCGCGGGAGAGCCTGATCGTCTTCACCGGCCTGTCGGGGTCGGGGAAGTCGAGCCTCGCCTTCGACACCATCTTCGCCGAGGGACAGAGGCGCTACGTCGAGTCGCTGTCGGCGTACGCCCGCCAGTTCCTGGGCCAGATGGACAAGCCCGACGTCGACTTCATCGAGGGCCTCTCGCCCGCGGTCTCGATCGACCAGAAGTCCACCAACCGCAACCCGCGGTCGACCGTCGGCACCATCACCGAGGTCTACGACTACCTCCGACTGCTCTACGCCCGCGCCGGCAAGGCGCACTGCCCCGAGTGCGGCGCCGCGATCGCCAAGCAGACACCGCAGCAGATCGTCGACCAGGTCCTCGCGATGGAGGAGGGGATCCGGTTCCAGGTGCTCGCCCCCGTGGTGCGCACCCGTAAGGGCGAGTTCGTCGACCTGTTCGCCTCGCTGCAGACGCAGGGCTTCTCCCGCGCGCGCATCGACGGTGTCGTGCACCCCCTCACCAGCCCGCCCACCCTCAAGAAGCAGGAGAAGCACGACATCGAGGTGGTCGTCGACCGTCTCGCGGTGAAGTCGTCGGCGAAGCAACGGCTCACCGACTCCGTCGAGACCGCGTTGCGTCTCGCCGACGGCGTGATCGTGCTCGACTTCGTCGATCTCGACGAGGACGATCCCGACCGCGAACGCCGCTTCTCCGAGCGGATGGCCTGCCCCAACGGGCACCCCATCGCCATCGACGACCTCGAGCCGCGCTCGTTCTCGTTCAACTCGCCCTACGGCGCCTGCCCGGACTGCGACGGCCTCGGTATCCGCAAGGAGGTCGACGAGGAACTCGTCGTCCCCGACCCGGAGACCACCCTCGCCGACGGCGCGATCGCACCGTGGTCGACCGGACACAACGCCGACTACTTCCTGCGGCTGCTCTCCGGACTCGCCGACGAGATGGGCTTCGACATCCACACCCCGTGGAATCGACTGCCCGTCAAAGCTCGTCGCGCGATCCTCAACGGCAGCGACCACCAGGTCCACGTCAAGTTCCGCAACCGCTACGGTCGCACCCGCTCGTACTACACCGAGTTCGAGGGTGTGATGAAGTTCCTGCACCGCAGGATGGAGCAGACCGAGTCCGAGCAGATGAAGGACCGCTACGAGGGGTACATGCGCGACATCCCGTGTCCGGTGTGCTCCGGCGCCCGTCTACGCCCGGAAATCCTCGCCGTCACCCTCGACCACCCACGGTTCGGCGAGAAGTCGATCGCCGACGTGTGCGCCCTGTCGGTGGGCGACTGCGCCGACTACCTCTCCGACCTCACCCTCGGTGCCCGGGAGCAGGCCATCGCCGGCCGGGTGCTCAAGGAGGTGCAGGCACGCATCACGTTCCTCCTCGACGTCGGCCTCGAGTACCTGTCGCTGTCACGCGCGGCCGGATCGCTGTCCGGCGGTGAGGCGCAACGTATCCGGCTCGCGACGCAGATCGGGTCCGGGCTGGCGGGTGTCCTCTACGTGCTCGACGAACCGTCGATCGGACTGCACCAGCGCGACAACCGCAGGCTCATCGAGACCCTCACCCGTCTGCGCGACCTCGGCAACACCCTCATCGTGGTCGAGCACGACGAGGACACGATCCGGATGGCCGACTGGATCGTCGACATCGGCCCGCGCGCGGGTGAACACGGCGGCAACGTGGTCCACAGCGGGAGCTACGAGGGTCTGCTCGCCAACCGCGAATCCCTCACCGGCGCATACCTGTCGGGCCGCGAGCACATCGACATCCCGGAGATCCGGCGACCGGTCGACCGCAAGCGGCAGCTGACCGTGGTCGGCGCGCGGGAACACAACCTCCGGGGCATCGACGTCAGCTTCCCGCTCGGGGTGTTGACCGCGGTCACCGGTGTCTCCGGTTCGGGGAAGTCGACACTGGTCAACGACATCCTCGCCACCACCATGGCCAACAAGCTCAACGGCGCCCGTCAGGTGCCCGGTCGGCACACCCGCATCACCGGTCTCGACCAACTCGACAAGTTGGTGCAGGTCGACCAGTCGCCGATCGGCCGCACCCCGCGATCGAACCCCGCCACCTACACCGGTGTCTTCGACAAGATCCGCACGCTGTTCGCCGCCACCACCGAGGCGAAGGTCCGCGGATATCAGCCGGGTCGCTTCAGCTTCAACGTGAAGGGCGGTCGGTGTGAGGCGTGCACCGGTGAGGGCACCATCAAGATCGAGATGAACTTCCTGCCCGACGTGTACGTGCCGTGCGAGGTCTGCCACGGGGCGCGCTACAACCGCGAGACCCTCGAGGTGCACTACAAGGGCAAGACGATCTCCGAGGTGCTCGACATGCCGATCGAGGAGGCGGCCGAGTTCTTCGAGCCCGTCACCTCCATCCACCGGTTCCTCAAGACACTCGTCGAGGTCGGACTGGGCTACGTCCGGCTCGGACAGCCGGCACCGACCCTGTCCGGAGGCGAGGCGCAGCGCGTCAAACTCTCCGCGGAGCTGCAGAAGCGCTCGACCGGGCGCACCGTCTACGTGCTCGACGAGCCGACCACCGGTCTGCATTTCGAGGACATCCGCAAGCTGCTCGCCGTCATCAACGGTCTGGTCGACAAGGGCAACTCGGTGATCGTCATCGAACACAACCTCGACGTGATCAAGACGGCCGACTGGGTCATCGACATGGGCCCCGAGGGCGGCTCGGGTGGCGGTGTCGTGGTGGCCGAGGGCACCCCCGAACAGATCGCCGCGGTGCCGGAGAGCCACACCGGTGGATTCCTGCGCGAGATCGTCGACGCCCAGGCCGCACCAGCCGGCGCGCGGGCGTCGGCCCGGAAGAAGGCGCCCGCGAAGAAGTCCGCGGCCGCCGCCACGAAGCCCGCCCCGACGAAGAAGAAGGCCGCCAACGGGTCGCGGGCCCGCGCCTCGGTCGGCTGACCCACGGCGCGGGTGGTTCAGCCGCGGACGGGCCCGGTCAGCTTCTCGCCGGGACCCGCGCCCGGCTCGTCGGGAATGCTGCTGGCCTCACGGAACGCCAGTTGCAGGCTCTTGAGTCCGTCGCGGATCGGTGCGGCGTGCAGACCGAGGTCGGAGATCGATGCGGTGACCAGGCCGGCCAGCGCGGTGATGAGCTTGCGGGCCTCGTCGAGATCGACTGACGCCTGCGCCGACGGATCGTCGGCCAGTCCGAGTTTCTCGGCGGCCGCACTCATCAGCATCACGATCGACTTGGTGATGACCTCCACCGCGGGGACATCGGCCAGATCGCGCACGGGCAGGTCACCGGGCTCGGGGGACCCGTCGGCCCCGAGGTCGGCGGAATGTGAGTTTTCCGGCATGACTGTTAGACTTCCATGTCAGACCACCCCGGCGTGAGCTGGGGTTTGCAAGTGGAGTCCCGCTCCCACCGATCGACGTCCGTCTCCGCGGACCGTTGCCCGGTCCGGTCATCCGCACACCGTTCCCGGTGCACACGTCGGGAATAGGAATCGGATACCTCCTGTTGGAGGTGGCACGTGCGTGAGCGGCAACGCTCATCCGCAGGTGCGGACCGGTCAACTGCGGGCCCCACCGATGTCGTCATCGGCGGGGCCTTTTCGTTGAGTCAGGGGTGTTCCGCCTGCATCCGGCGCACGACCCGCGGTCCGTCCGCGGCACCCATTGTTTTCACCGAGGAGGCCCCATCAGCACAGAGACCCGCATCAACGAGCGCATCCGCGTACCGGAGGTCCGACTCGTCGGGCCCAATTCGGAGCAGGTGGGCATCGTGCGTGTTGAAGACGCCTTGCGACTGGCCCTCGAGGCCGATCTGGACCTGGTGGAGGTGGCGCCCAACGCCCGCCCGCCGGTGTGCAAGATCATGGATTACGGCAAGTTCAAGTACGAGGCCGCGCAGAAGCAGCGCGAGTCGCGCCGTAACCAGCAGATGACGGTCATCAAGGAGCAGAAGCTCCGGCCGAAGATCGACGATCACGACTACGAGACGAAGAAGGGCCATGTGGTCCGCTTCCTCGAGGCCGGTTCGAAGGTCAAGGTGACCATCATGTTCCGCGGGCGTGAGCAGTCGCGACCCGAACTCGGCTACCGCCTGCTGCAGCGTCTCGGCGCCGATGTCAGCGACTTCGGTTTCGTGGAGACGTCGGCCAAGCAGGACGGCCGCAACATGACCATGGTCCTGGCCCCGCACAAGGGAGCCAAGACCCGCGCCAAGGTGACCCAGGTCCGCGAGACAGGACCGTCGGACACCGACGCATCCGGCGCATAGACCCGCCGGGCGCGCCGACGACCGGCGCACACATCTACACAGACGAGGAAGAACATGCCGAAGGCAAAGACGCACAAGGGAACCGCGAAGCGATTCAAGGTGACCGGCAGCGGCAAGATCACGCGTCAGCGGGCGAACCGTCGCCACCTGATGGAGCACAAGCCCACCAAGCGCACCCGTCGCCTGGACGGCACCGCCGTGGTCGCCGACAGCGACGCGCCCCGCATCAAGCGGCTCCTGAACATCTGAGCGACGCGCTCACACATCCGTTTCATCGATCGCCGAGCGCGGTCTCGACACAGTAAGAGGTATTCCACGTGGCACGCGTGAAAAGGGCGGTCAACGCCCAGAAGAAGCGTCGGACAACCCTGGAGGCATCCAAGGGTTACCGCGGCCAGCGTTCGCGGCTCTACCGCAAGGCCAAAGAGCAGCAGCTGCACTCCCTCACCTACGCCTACCGCGACCGCCGTGCGCGCAAGGGTGAGTTCCGCAAGCTGTGGATCTCGCGGATCAACGCCGCGGCCCGCGCGAACGACATCACCTACAACCGCTTCATCCAGGGTCTGAAGATCGCGGAGCTCGAGGTGGATCGCAAGATCCTCGCCGAGATCGCCGTCAGCGACCCCGAGGCGTTCGCCGGTCTGGTGGCCATCGCCAAGAAGGCGCTGCCCGACGACGTCAACGCCCCGGCAGCCTGATCGACGATCCGTCGCCTGACGCATCTCGACCCCTGACGACACGACCCGCAGTGGACGCAGCACTCACCGAGCGCTCCACGCGGGTCGTCTCGTTTGCCAAGCTGCATCGCGCGAGCGAGCGTCGCGACCGCGCTGAGTTCCTGATCGAGGGGACGAATGCGGTGCGGTCGGCTCTCGACGTCGGTGTCGCGCGCACCGTCCTCGTGCGCGTCGACGAGGAGTTCCGCCACGCCGACGTCCTCGACATGGCGCGCACGGCGGGGATCGAGATCCTCCTGGTCACCGCGCGGGCCGCCGACAAGCTCGCCGAGACCTCCACGACCCCCGGCCTGTTCGCGATCTGCGATCTGCTCGACGCCTCGCCGGCCGACATCATCGACCGCGCCGGCCCGACCGCGACGGTCGCCGTGGGTGTGGACATCTCCGACCCGGGCAACGCCGGCACTCTCATCCGCACCGCCGACGCCATGGGGTGTGCGGGTGTGCTCCTCGTCGGGTCGTCCTCGGTCGACCCCCACAACGGCAAGGCCGTGCGTGCGAGCGCCGGCAGTGTGTTCCACATACCGGTCGCGCGTGCGCAGGACCCGCAGGCGATCGTCGACGCCCTCCGCGCCGCGGGGATCGCCGTGCTGGCCACCGCGGCCGACGGCGAGCTGTCCCTCGACGACGCCGACGCCGTCCTGGCCTCCGGGGTGGCGTGGCTGTTCGGCAACGAGGCGCACGGATTGCCGAACGATCTGCTCACCGCGGCCGATCATCGGGTGTCGATACCGATCCGTGGTCGCGCCGAGAGCCTGAACATCGCGGCGGCCGCCGCCGTCTGTCTCTACTCGAGCGCGCGCGCGAGCAACCGCTGATCGTCGCGAGGCGCGTGTGACCTGCGATTTTGCTCGGTAACCGCTGCGTGGGGCGGTCGGGGGATCCGATACGCTCGACGGCGAGACCGGCACGAGATCAGATCGACCACCATCGACACGAAGAGGAGCTGGGTTCGTCGTGACCACCGAAACGTCAGGAGCCACCGAGGAATCGTTGGACGCGGCAGTCGATGCGGCCGTCGCCGCGTTCGCGGCCGCGGGCGATCTGACCCAGCTCGCCCAGGCGAAGACCGACCACCTCGGTGACCGGTCCGCGATCGCCCTCGCACGGCGCGCTCTCGGCGACCTGCCGAAGACCGAGCGGGCAGAGGCGGGCAAGCGTGTGAACGTGGTCCGCGGTCGGGCGCAGCAGGCCTACGACGAGCGTGTCGTCGTGCTGACCGCCGAACGCGACGCGGCGGTCCTCGCCGAGGAGGCCATCGACGTGACGCTGCCGAGTGCCCGGCGGCCGGTCGGCGCGCGACACCCCATCACGGTGATCGCCGAGCAGGTCGCCGACGTCTTCGTCGCGATGGGGTGGGAGATCGCCGAGGGGCCGGAGGTGGAGACCGAACAGTTCAACTTCGATGCGCTCAACTTCCTGCCCGACCACCCCGCGCGCTCCATGCAGGACACCTTCTACATCGCGCCCGAGGGTTCCCGGCAGGTGTTGCGTACGCACACCTCGCCGGTCCAGGTGCGGTCGATGCTGACGCGCGAGGTGCCCATCTATGTCGCCTGTCCGGGGCGGACGTTCCGCACCGACGAGCTCGACTCCACACACACACCGGTGTTCCACCAGGTGGAGGGGCTCGCCGTCGACAGGGGCCTCACCATGGCCAACCTGCGCGGCACCCTCGAGATCCTCGCGAAGGCGATCTTCGGTCCCGACACCACGACCCGCATGCGCCCGAACTTCTTCCCCTTCACCGAACCGTCGGCAGAGGTCGACGTGTGGTTCCCGGCCAAGAAGGGCGGGCCCGGATGGGTGGAGTGGGGCGGCTGCGGCATGGTCAACCCGAATGTGTTGCGCGCGGCCGGGATCGACCCGGACATCTACTCGGGATACGCGTTCGGTATGGGCCTCGAGCGCACCCTGCAGTTCCGCAACGACCTCCCCGACATGCGCGACATGGTCGAGGGCGACGTCCGCTTCACCCTGCCGTTCGGCCCCGCGATCTGACCTCGGCCCACGGCCGTTCCCGACCTCGATCTCGAAAGTAGTTGAGCCACCGTGCGCGTTCCCCAGTCCTGGTTGACCGAATCACTGCAGCGTGGCGCCGCCGACTTCGCGGCGTCGACCGCCGAGATCGATGCCGGCTTCGTACGCGTCGGCTTCGAGATCGAGGATGTCGAGGACTTCCCGACCATCACCGGACCGCTGGTGATCGGGCGGGTCGCGCAGATCACCGAGCTCACCGAGTTCAAGAAGCCCATCCGGTTCTGTCAGGTCGACGTCGGCGAGGACGCCCCTCGTGGGATCGTCTGCGGCGCCCGGAACTTCGCCGAGGGTGATCTGATCGTGGCCGCCCTTCCCGGCAGCGTGCTGCCCGGCGACTTCGCCATCGCCGCGCGCAAGACCTACGGGCACACCTCCGACGGCATGATCTGCTCGGTGTCGGAGCTGGGCATAGGCACCGACCACTCGGGCATCCTCGTGCTCGCCCCGGGTACCGCGGACCCCGGAACCGACGCGCTCACCGCCCTCGGCCTCGACGACACCGCGATCGACGTGAACGTGACGCCCGACCGTGGCTACGCGTTCTCGGTGCGCGGACTGGCGCGGGAACTCGCCGCGAGCTTCGACCTGCCCTACGTCGATCCCGCGGGTACCGAGGCGCGCGCCGCCGACGGTGGGTCGTCGGTCGATGCGTGGCCGGTCCGCATCGATCCTGCCTCGTCCGCCACCCGCTACTGCGCGCAGGTCATCCGCGGAGTCGATCCGACGGCGGTGTCGCCGTGGTGGATCCAGAAGCGACTGCTGGTCGCGGGCGTGCGGCCGATCTCGGCTGCGGTCGACGTGACGAACTACGTGATGCTCGAACTCGGACAACCGTTGCACGCGTTCGATGCCGCGCACGTGACCGGCACGATCGTGGTGCGCCGCGCGAGCCCGGGGGAGACGCTCACCACCCTCGACGGGGCGGAGCGCACCCTCGACCCCGATGACGTCGTCATCGCCGACGACCGCGCGCCGATCGCCCTGGCCGGGGTGATGGGTGGTGCCGAGAGCGAGATCTCTACTGACACCGTCGATGTCATCCTCGAGGCGGCGAACTTCGATGCGGTGTCGGCGTTCCGGACCGGGCGACGTCACCGGCTGTCCAGCGAGGCCGGCAAGCGATTCGAGCGCACGGTGGACCCGCAGATCACCGCGCTCGCACTGGCCCGGGCGACCGATCTCATCGTCGAGATCGCCGGCGGCCGCGCCGATCCCGGCCACACCGACGTCGCGGTCGAGACGCCGCCGGCAACGGTGACCATCGCCCCGGACCTCCCCGACCGCGTCGCGGGGATCACCTACGCACCGGGGACCACCGTGCGCCGGCTCGAGCAGGTCGGTTGTGTCGTGAGCGAGGGCGCCGACGGCACCCTGCAGGTCGTGCCGCCGTCGTGGCGTTCGGATCTGCGGCAGTCGGCCGACCTGGTCGAGGAGGTGCTGCGACTGGAGGGGCTGGAGAACATCCCCGCGGTACCGCCCAGTGCTCCGGCGGGGACCGGCCTGACCCGGGAGCAGATCCGCCGACGCAGTGTCGGTCGCGCGCTGGCCATGTCGGGGTTCGTCGAGGTGCTGCCGTTCCCGTTCATGCCCGCCGGCGTCCTCGACCTCTGGGGCATCGACGGCGACGACCCCCGACGCGCGACGGTGCGGGTGCTCAACCCGCTGGAGTCCGCGCGCAGCGAGTTGAACACGACGCTGCTGCCCGGCCTCGTCGAGATGGCCGTCCGCAACCTCGCCCGCGGACAGCGCGACGTCGCCCTGTACACGATCGGGCAGGTGATGATCGCCGACGAGAACATCCACCCCGTCGCCACCGTCGACGTCACCCGCCGACCCACGGCGGACGAGATCGCCGAGCTGATGGGGTCGCTGCCGCGTCAGCCCCTGCGCGCCGCGGTGGTCCTCACCGGCGCGCGTGAGCCCGCGGGACCGTGGGGTCCGGGACGCCCGGTCGAGGCGTCGGATGCCTTCGACGCCGCGCGTGTGATCGGACGGGCCTCGGGCGTGGAGCTGAGCATGGTGGCCGCAGAGCACGTGCCGTGGCACCCCGGGCGCTGTGCCCGGGTGGTCGCCGACGATGGTGCGGGCGGATCGATCGACGTCGGGTGGGCCGGTGAGCTGCACCCCGCCGTCATCGACCGTGCCGGCCTGCCGCCCCGAACCTGTGCCGTCGAGCTCGAACTGGATCTCCTACCGCTGTCCTCGGTGCTGCCCGCGCCGCAGCTGTCGCTGTTCCCCGCGGTGTTGCAGGACGTCGCCGTGGTGGTCGACGCCGGGGTCGCCGCCGCCGACGTCGAACGCGCGCTGGTGGCGGGTGCGGGTGCACTGCTCGAGGACATCCGGCTCTACGACGTGTTCACGGGATCGCAGGTCGGCGAGGGTTCGAAATCGTTGACGTTCGCCCTGCGTTTCCGCGCCGCCGACCGGACGCTGACCGAGGACGACGCCTCGGGCGCCCGCGACGCCGCGGTCGCGCACGCGGGCGAGGTGGTCGGCGCCCGTCTGCGCTGACGTCGTCGCGGTGATCGGCGACGCCCGACCCCGGTGATGAATTAACTTGCAACGTTCTGCATAATGAGTCACATGTCGATGTCGATTGCCGTGGCGGGTGCGAGTGGGTACGCCGGAGGCGAGATCCTGCGCCTGCTGCTCGGTCACCCCCGTGTGGCGTCCGGTGAGGTCACCATCGGCGCGCTGACCGCGGGAGGGAACGCGGGAACACCGCTCGGTGCGCATCAGCCCCACCTGTTCCCCCTCGCCGACCGCGTGCTCGCCGACACCACCGCCGAGGTGCTCGCCGGCCACGACGTCGTCTTCCTCGCGCTGCCGCACGGCACGTCGGGACCCATCGCCGATGCGCTGCCACCGTCGACTCTCGTGATCGACTGCGGCGCCGACTTCCGGCTGTCCGACGCGCAGGAGTGGACCCGGTTCTACGGGACCCCCCACGCCGGCACATGGCCGTACGGGCTCCCCGAGATCCCCGGGAACCGCGACGTGCTGTCCGGCGCCACGCGCATCGCCGTGCCCGGGTGCTACCCGACCGTGTCCATCCTGTCGCTGCTGCCCGCCGTGACCGCGCGTGTCGTCGAGTCGGCCGTGACGGTCGTCGCGGTGAGCGGGACCTCCGGTGCCGGCCGCTCGACGCGCATCGACCTGCTCGCCTCGGAGGTCATCGGATCGGCTCGGGCCTACGGCGTCGCCGGCGCCCATCGGCACAACCCCGAGATCGCGCAGGCGCTGTCGGCCGCGGCGGGCGAGCCGGTGTCGGTGTCGTTCACCCCGGTGCTCGTCCCGATGGCGCGTGGCATCCTCGCCACCTGCACCGCGCGGACCTCGGCGACCGCCGACGAGGTCCGCGCGATCTACGAGAAGGCGTACGGCGACGAGCCTTTCGTGCACCTGCTGCCCGACGATCGTCTGCCCACCACCGGTTCGGTGATCGGATCGAACTCGGTGGCGCTGTCGGTGTCGGTCGACGAACGGGCGCAGACGCTCGTCGTCGTCGGCGCAATCGACAACCTGACCAAGGGAACCGGGGGAGCGGCCGTGCAGTCGATGAACCTGGCCATGGGTTTCGCCGAGAACGAGGGACTCTCGACAGTGGGGGTGGCCCCGTGAGTGATGGGTTGGACGCCGTGAGTGACAGGGTCTCTGCGCAGAACGGGATCGACACTCTCGACGGATCGGTGGTCCGCGATCAGGGCGTCACCGCGCCGCTGGGCTTCCGCGCGGCGGGCATGGCGGCCGGGATCAAGGCGTCGGGCCGACCCGATCTCGCGCTCGTGTTCAACGAGGGCCCCGACTACGCGGCTGCCGGCGTCTTCACCCGCAACAAGGTGAAGGCGGCGCCCGTGCAGTGGTCGCAGCAGGTGCTGACCACCGGGCGGCTGCGTGCCGTGGTGCTCAACTCCGGTGGCGCGAACGCCTGCACCGGCCCGGACGGATTCGGTGACACCCACGCCACCGCCGAGGCCGTCGCCTCGGCATTGAGCAACTGGGGCACCGAGACCGGGGCGATCGAGGTCGCGGTCTGCTCGACCGGCCTGATCGGCGATCGCCTTCCGATGGACAAGCTGCTGCCCGGCGTCACCGCGATCGTGCGTGACATGGCCGGCGGACTGTCCGGCGGCACCGACGCCGCCCACGCGATCATGACCACCGACACCGTGCCCAAGCAGGTGGCCGTGCACCATGCCGCCGGCTGGAACGTCGGCGGGATGGCGAAGGGTGCGGGCATGCTCGCACCGTCGTTGGCGACGATGCTCGTGGTCATCACCACCGATGCGAAGGTCGATGCCGCAGCGCTGGATTCAGCGCTCCGTGCCGCCACCGCCCGGACGTTCGACCGCCTCGACGTCGACGGTTCGTGCTCCACGAACGACACCGTGCTGCTGTTGAGTTCGGGTGCGAGCGACATCGAGCCCGACGCAGACGAGTTCGCCGCCGCGGTGTTCGCCGCGTGCGATGACCTCGCCGAGCAGCTCATGGCCGACGCCGAGGGCGCCACCAAACGGATCCTGGTCACCGTGACCGGAGCGCACAGCGACGACGATGCGGTCACCGTCGCGAGGACGGTCGCCCGCGACAGTCTGGTGAAGACGGCGTTGTTCGGATCCGACCCGAACTGGGGACGTGTCCTGGCCGCGGTCGGGATGGCGCCGGTCGAGCTCGACCCCGACGCGATCACCATCGACTTCAACGGTCACGTCGTGTCCCGCAACGGATGTGGTGTCGCCGGTGCACGCGACGTCGATCTCTCCGGCGCCGACATCGTGGTGACCGTCGACCTCGCGGTCGGGTCGGGTCGGGCCACGATCCGGACCACCGACCTCTCCCACGGCTACGTCGAAGAGAACTCGGCGTACTCCTCATGACCACCGTCGGATCCGTCGCGGGCGATCTCAGTCCGTTGGCCAAGACGCACGTCCTCACCGAGGCGTTGCCGTGGCTGCAGCGTTTCGCGGGCAAGGTCATCGTGGTCAAGTACGGCGGCAACGCGATGGTCGACGAGGACCTCAAGGCCGCGTTCGCCCAGGACATGGTGTTCCTGCGCACCTGCGGGATCCACCCCGTCGTCGTCCACGGCGGCGGACCGCAGATCTCGGCGATGCTCACCCGACTCGGCCTCACCGGCGAGTTCCGGGGCGGCTACCGCGTCACCACCCCCGAGGTGATGGACGTCGTGCGCATGGTGCTGTTCGGTCGGGTCGGTCGAGAGCTCGTCGGACTGATCAACGCGCACGGTCCCTACGCGGTCGGCATCACCGGTGAGGACGCCCATCTGTTCACCGCCACCCGTCGTACCGCGCTCGTCGACGGCGTGGCCACCGACATCGGTCTCGTCGGCGACGTGACCACCGTCGACCCCCGCGCCGTCACCGACCTCATCGCGGCCGGTCGGATCCCGGTGGTGTCGACCATCGCCCCCGACATCGATGGCGTGGTCCACAACATCAACGCCGACACCGCCGCCGCCGCGCTTGCGGAGGCTCTCGGCGCCGAGAAGCTGGTGATGTTGACCGACGTCGAGGGGCTCTACACCGACTGGCCCGACCGCGGATCGCTCACCTCGAGCATCGACGTCGACACCCTCGAAGCGCTTCTACCGCAGCTCGACTCGGGGATGATCCCGAAGATGGAGGCCTGCCTGCGCGCGGTCACCGGCGGCGTTCCGCGCGCCCACGTGATCGACGGCCGCGTCGCGCACTCGATGCTCCTGGAACTGTTCACCGGCGAGGGCATCGGGACCATGGTCGTCCCGACGGCCGCGAACCCCACCGACAGCGCCACAACCCACACGAAAGAGGTGACCTCATGACCGCACCCATGCAGCAACGGTGGTCCCACGCGCTGATGGACAACTACGGCACCCCCGCGGTGGCCCTGCGCAGCGGACGCGGCGCGGTCGTCACCGACGTCGACGGCGCCGAGTACCTCGACCTTCTCGGCGGCATCGCGGTCAACGCGCTCGGGCACGCGCACCCGGCCGTGATCGACGCCGTCACACGGCAACTCGGCACCCTCGGACACGTCTCCAACCTCTACGTCAGCGAACCCGTCGTCGCGCTCGCCGAGACGTTGCTCGCCCGGCTGGGGGTGCCCGGCCGTGCGTTCTTCTGCAACTCCGGAGCCGAGGCGAACGAGGCGGCGTTCAAGATCGCCCGCCGCACCGGCCGGCCGCACATCGTGGCCGCCGAGAACGGTTTCCACGGCCGCACCATGGGCGCCCTCGCGCTCACCGGACAACCGGCCAAGCGTGCGCCGTTCGAACCGATGCCCGCGGGGGTGTCCCACGTTCCCTACGGCGACATCGACGCCCTCGACGCCGCCGTCGACGAGAACACGGCCGCGGTGTTCCTCGAACCCATCCAGGGCGAGGCCGGCGTGGTGGTCCCACCCGCCGACTATCTGGCCGCGGCCCGTCGGATCACCGCCGAACGGGGTGCACTGCTCGTCCTCGACGAGGTGCAGACCGGCATCGGGCGCACCGGCACGTTCTACGCCCACCAGGCCGTCGGCATCGTTCCCGACGTCATCACACTGGCCAAGGGCCTGGGCGGCGGCCTGCCCATCGGCGCCTGCCTCGCGACCGGCGCCGCGGCCGACCTGCTCTCACCCGGCCAGCACGGCACGACGTTCGGGGGCAACCCGGTGTGCGCGGCGGCCGCGCTGGCGGTGATCGGCGAGATCGACGCCGCGGGGCTCCTCGACCACGTCGCGGCGGTCGGTAAGACGCTCGCCACGGGCATCGAGGACCTCGGCCACCCGCTGGTGTCGCATGTACGGGGCGCCGGTCTCCTGCTGGGTGTCGTGCTCACCGAACCCGTTGCGGCGCATGTGGAACGGGCGGCTCGCGCGGCCGGTTTCCTCATCAACGCCCCGGCCGCGGACGTGTTGCGGTTGGCGCCGCCGCTCATCCTCACCGATGACCAGGCGAACGGCTTCGTCTCTGTACTGCCCGACATCCTCGACGCCGCCCGCGACGCGGCGGCCCACACGAACTCCGGAGCGGCCTGATGGTCCGACACTTCCTGCGCGACGACGACCTCACCCCGGCCGAACAGGCCGAGGTGCTCGCCCTCGCGGCCGAGGTCAAGCGCGACCCCTTCGCGCACCGACCGCTCGAGGGGCCGCACGGAGTGGGGGTCATCTTCGACAAGAACTCCACCCGCACCCGCTTCTCCTTCGAGGTCGGCATCGCCCAACTCGGCGGCCACGCGGTGATCGTCGACGGCAAGTCCAGTCAGATGGGTCGCGACGAGACCCTCGAGGACACCGGCCGGGTCCTCTCGCGTTTCGTGCGTGCGATCGTGTGGCGCACCTTCGGGCAGGAGCGGCTCGAGGCGATGGCCTCGACCGCGACGGTCCCCGTCGTCAACGCCCTGTCGACCGAGTTCCACCCGTGTCAGGTGCTCGCCGACCTGCAGACGATCATCGAGCGCAAGGGCACCGCGGCGGGCCTGTCGATGACCTACCTCGGCGACGGCGCGAACAACATGGCGCACTCGCTGCTGCTCGGCGGGGTGACGGCGGGTATGAACGTGACGGTCTCCTCGCCCGAGCAGTTCCGTCCCGCCCCGTGGGTTCTCGACGCCGTCGCCGCCCGCGCCGCACAGACCGGCGCGACCGCCCGCGTGGAGGGCGACCCGCACGCCGCGGTCGCCGGTGCCGACATCGTCGTCACCGACACCTGGACGTCGATGGGCGACGAGGGCGACGGACTCGACCGCGTCGCGCCGTTCCGGCCCTACCAGGTGAACGATGCCCTGCTCGCCGGGGCCGCCGACGACGTCATGGTGATGCACTGCCTGCCCGCGCACCGGGGCGAGGAGATCACCGCCGAGGTCATCGACGGACCGCGCAGCGTGGTCTTCGACGAGGCCGAGAACCGCTTGCACGCGCAGAAGGCGCTGCTGATCTGGTTGTTGGAGCACTCGTGAGCGCCGCACCGCTGGGGCGGCCGTCGCCGACCCGCGCGGGACGGCTGGCCGAGATCGTCCACATCCTCTCCGCCACGCCGGTTCGCAGCCAGGTCGAGTTGCAGACGCTGCTCGCGCAGGCCGGCATCGACGCCACCCAGGCGACGCTGTCCCGCGATCTCGACGAACTCGGCGCGGTCAAACTGCGTGCCGCCGACGGTGGCGCCGGCGTCTACGTGGTGCCCGAGGACGGGTCCCCGGTCCGCGGGGTGTCCGGGGGGACCGACCGACTCTCGCGTCTGCTCGCCGACCTGCTGGTCTCGACCGATCACAGCGGCAACATGGCCGTCCTGCGGACACCGCCGGGTGCCGCGCATTATCTCGCCAGCGCCATCGACCGGGCCAGCCTGGCTCAGGTGGTGGGCACCGTCGCCGGTGATGACACCATCTTCGTTGTCGCCCGCGACGGCACCAGCGGCGCCGACCTCGCCCGCATGATCGAGGGCCTCGCATGACCACATCCGATCCCGGCCCGGCCGGAACCGACCTCGCCCGACACACGACAACCAGGGAGCCCCAGAACTCATGACTGAACGCGTCATTCTCGCCTACTCCGGAGGACTGGACACCTCTGTCGCCATCAGCTGGATCGGTCGCGAGACCGGCAAGGAGGTGGTCGCGGTCGCGATCGATCTCGGGCAGGGCGGCGAGGACATGGAGGCCATCCGGCAGCGCGCCATCGACTGCGGCGCCGTCGAGGCCGTCGTCGTCGACGCACGCGACGAGTTCGCCGAGGAGTACTGCCTCCCCACGGTGCAGAACAACGCGCTCTACATGGACCGCTACCCGCTGCTCTCGGCCATCAGCCGACCGCTCATCGTCAAGCACCTCGTGGAGAACGCACGCTCGCACGGCGGCACGGTGGTCGCCCACGGGTGCACCGGCAAGGGCAACGACCAGGTCCGTTTTGAGGTCGGCTTCAACACCCTCGCACCCGAACTCGAGGTGCTCGCACCCGTGCGGGACTACGCGTGGACCCGCGAGAAGGCGATCGCCTTCGCCGAGGAGAACGCGATCCCCATCAACGTCACGAAGAAGTCGCCCTTCTCCATCGACCAGAACGTGTGGGGACGCGCCGTCGAGACCGGCTTCCTCGAGGACCTGTGGAACGCCCCCACCAAGGACGTCTACGACTACACCGACGACCCCACGGTCAACTTCTCCGCACCCGACGAGCTCGTCATCAGCTTCGACAAGGGCCGCCCGATCGCGATCGACGGTCGCCCGGTGTCGGTGCTCGAGGCCATCCAGGAACTCAACACCCGCGCGGGCAAGCAGGGCGTCGGGCGCCTCGACGTCGTCGAGGACCGGCTCGTGGGCATCAAGAGCCGTGAGGTGTACGAGGCGCCGGGTGCGATGGTCCTCATCCGCGCCCACGAGGAACTCGAACACGTCACCCTCGAGCGCGAGCTCGGACGCTACAAGCGCCGCACCGACCAGAAGTGGGCCGAGCTGGTCTACGACGGCCTCTGGTACTCGCCGCTCAAGAGCGCACTCGACGCCTTCGTCGCCCAGACCCAGGAGCACGTCACCGGCGACATCCGGTTGGTGCTGCACGCGGGCACCGTGGTGATCAACGGCCGGCGCAGCCCGGAGTCGCTGTACGACTTCAACCTCGCCACCTACGACGCGGGCGACACCTTCGACCAGTCCTCGGCCAAGGGGTTCGTGCAGCTGCACGGCCTGTCGTCGAAGATCGCCGCCCGTCGCGACCGCGGCGACGTCGCACCGCAGGGGCAGTGACGGCGCCGATGACCTCGGGAGCCGACCGGCACGGGACCAACACCGGCGCGCTGTGGGGCGGTCGCTTCGCGTCGGGACCTGCCGAGGCGATGGCCGCCCTCAGCAAGTCGACGCACTTCGACTGGGCGCTGGCGCCCTACGACGTGAAGGCGTCGGCGGCGCACGCCCGCGTGCTCCGCGGTGCCGGGCTGCTGTCCGACGCGGACCTGTCGGCCATGCTCGACGGGCTCCACCGACTCGGGGAGGACGTCGCGAGCGGTGCGTTCGCGCCGGACGAGTCCGACGAGGACGTCCACGGCGCCCTCGAGCGAGGACTCATCGAGCGGGTCGGACCCGAGGTCGGTGGCCGCCTCCGGGCGGGACGCTCGCGCAACGATCAGGTCGCCACGCTGTTCCGGATGTGGCTGCGAGATGCCATCCGACGCGTCGCCGGGGGCGTCCTCGATGTCGCCGCCGCGCTCGTCGAACAGGCCCAGCGGTACCCCGACGTCGCGGTGCCGGGCAAGACGCATCTGCAGGCCGCGCAACCGGTCCTGCTCGCCCATCACCTGCTCGCCCATGCGCATCCACTGCTGCGTGATGTCGACCGACTCGTCGACCTCGACCGTCGTGTCGCGGTGTCGCCGTACGGCTCCGGCGCGCTGGCGGGGTCGTCGCTGGGCCTCGACCCCGACGCCATCGCCGCCGATCTCGGGTTCGACAGCGCCGCGGAGAACTCGATCGACGCCACCGCGTCGCGGGACTTCGCCGCCGAGGCGGCCTTCGTGCTGGCCATGATCGGCGTCGACCTCTCGCGCCTCGCCGAGGACGTGATCCTGTGGACCACATCGGAATTCGGCTACGCGACGCTGTCCGACGCGTGGTCGACCGGCAGCTCGATCATGCCGCAGAAGAAGAACCCCGACGTCGCCGAACTCGCGCGCGGCAAGAGCGGACGCCTCATCGGCAACCTCACCGGACTCCTCGCGACGCTCAAGGCGCAACCCCTGGCCTACAACCGTGACCTGCAGGAGGACAAGGAGCCGGTCTTCGACTCGGTCGCCCAGCTCGACCTGCTGCTGCCGGCGATGGCCGGGATGGTGGCCACCCTCGAGTTCCACCCTCGGCGCATGGCCGACCTCGCGCCGGCCGGGTTCACCCTCGCCACCGACATCGCCGAGTGGATGGTGCGCCAGGGCGTGCCGTTCCGGGTCGCCCACGAGGTGGCGGGCGCCTGTGTGCGCGCCGCGGAATCGCGGGGGATAGGCCTCGACGAACTCGACGACGCCGACTTCGCCGCGATCTCGGGTGACCTGACACCCGCCGTGCGATCGGTCCTCACGGTGGAGGGGTCCATCGGATCGCGGTCGGCGCGCGGCGGTACCGCGGGCGTCCGCGTCGCCGAACAACGCGCGCGGGTCGCCGACCGGATCGCTGCTCTGCGCGGGTGGGATCAGGCGTCGCAGGATCGTGAGTAGAGTGACACCGATCACGGATCCATCGACCAGGAGGTAGCCAGGGTGGTCGGCATCCCGAACGTCGGACGCGCGCTGGACCGGGTCGTCGCGACCGCCCAGAACGGTCTCGAGGTCATCCGCATGGGTGGGCTCGACACCGGCACCCGACCCACCGCGTTCCGGGTCGAGGAGACCGCGCCGATGTACCGGCTGCGGCGCTACTTCCCCGACGACCTCAACGGTGGTCCGCCGGTCCTGTTGATCCCACCGATGATGGTGTCGGCCAACGTCTACGACGTCACCCCGCACAACGGTGCGGTGTCGATCCTGCACGGCCAGGGCATCGATCCCTGGGTCGTGGACTTCGGGTCCCCCGACCAGGAGGCCGGGGGCATGGAGCGCACCCTGGCCGACCACATCGTGGCCATCGACCAGATCATCGACCTCATGCACGAGGAGACCGGGCGCGACGTCCACCTCGTGGGGTACAGCCAGGGCGGGATGTTCGCCTACCAGGCCGCCGCCTATCGGCGGTCGCAGCAGATCGCGAGCCTCACCACCTTCGGCAGCCCGGTCGACGTGCTGGCCGCACTCCCGTTGGGCCTGCCCGCCAACATCATGGCCCCGCTCGCGGAGGTCTTCGCCGACAACGTCTTCAACCGCCTCAACATCCCGGGATGGTTGGCGCGCACCGGTTTCCAGCTGCTCGATCCGGTGAAGGCCGCACGCAGCCGTATCGACTTCCTCCGGCAGCTCCACGACCGCGACGCACTGCTGCCGCGGGAGGACCAGCGTCGTTTCCTCGAGGCCGACGGGTGGGTCGCCTGGTCGGGTCCGGCGATCGCCGAACTGCTGCGTCAGTTCGTGGTGCACAACCGGATGGTGTCGGGCGGGTTCGTGATCCGCGACCACCTCGTCACGCTGGCCGAGATCACCTGCCCGGTCCTGGCTTTCGTCGGCGGCGCCGATGACATCGGTCAGCCGGCCGCGGTCCGGGGCATCAAGCGGGCCGCCCCGCGGGCCGAGGTCTACGAGACAATGCTGCCCGTCGGGCATTTCGGGCTCGTCGTCGGATCGGTGTCGGGGGCGCAGAGCTGGCCCACCACCGCCCGGTGGATCCAGTGGCACGAGGGCAACGGCGACATGCCCGAGGCCATCGCGCCGATGGCGGAGACCCCGCAGCAGAACACCGGATCCGGAGTCAGCCTCGCCTCGCGGGTCACCCACGGCATCGGTGCGGTCGCCGACGCGGGTGCCGGCGTGAGCCGAGAGATGGTCGCCGCCGCAGGATCGTTCCGGCGGACCTCCCAGGCGGTGCTGCGGGAGTCGGTGCGTACGCTTCCCCGTCTCATGCGGCTCGGTCAGATACAGCCCGGTACGCGGATCTCGTTGGGCAAGTTGATGAGTGAGAACGCCGAGCGGGCCGGGCGGCGCGAGCTGTTCCTCTTCGAGGATCGCGTCCTGAGCCACACCGAGGTGAACACCCGCATCGACAACGTCGTGCGCGGACTCATCCAGTGCGGTGTGCGACCCGGCGAACACGTCGGCGTCATGATGGAGACCCGCCCCAGCGCGTTGGTGGCCATCGCGGCGCTGTCGCGGCTCGGCGCCGTCGTCGTCCCACTGCCCCCGTCGTCGGATCTGGCGACGATGCTGCGTCTCGCCGACGTGCTCGTGGTCGTCGCCGACCCGGTGAGCCTCGACGAGTGCGTGCCGCACGCCGAACGTGTCCTCGTCCTCGGTGGTGGCGACGCCCGCGCCATCCCGCAGGCCGACGGCGACAAGGTCATCGACATGGAGCAGATCGACCCCGACCGGGTCGAGGTGCCCTCGTGGTACCGCAGCGACCCCGGACTCGCGAGCGACCTGGCGTTCATCCTGTTCACCGGGGCCGACGGAGCCCTGCAGAAGTGGCCGATCAGCAACCACCGCTGGGCGATGTCGGCGTTCGGTGCGGCGTCGGCGGCCTCGCTCACCGACAACGACACCGTCTACTGCCTCACCCCGCTGCACCACGCATCGGGACTGCTGACCACCCTGGGCGCGACCGTCGTCGGCGGCTCGCGCATCGCGCTGTCGTCGGGGATCGGACCGGAGAGTTTCGCGCGCGAGGTCTACCGGTACGGCATCACCGTCGTCTCGTACACCTGGACGATGATGCGCGACATCGTCCGTGACACCGACCTGGCCATCACCGACCACAACCCGATCCGGTTGTTCATCGGGTCGGGCATGCCCGCGGGGCTGTGGGACGACGTGGTGGAACGGTTCCCCGACGCCGGTGTCATCGAGTTCTACGCAACTGCCGACGGAGCGGCGATCCTCGCCAACATCTCCGGCGGCAAGGTCGGATCGGTGGGGCGGCCCCTGCCGGAGACCAATCGGGTTCGCGTCGCCGCCTGGGACGTGGTGGAGGAACGGTTCCTCCTCGACCCGCGCGGTTTCGTGCGCGAGGCGCACGTCGACGAGGTCGGACTGCTGTTGGCGCAGACCCGGCAGCGCAACGAGACCGGGGCCACAGTGCTGCGCGACGTCTTCGGTCGTCACGATCGATGGGAGACCTCCGGTCAACTCGTCCGCCGCGACGTCGACGGCGACCATTGGCTGGTGGCCGGCGTCCACAGCGTGATCAAGTCGGCCGAGGGACCGGTGTACCCGCAGCCGATCATCACCGCGCTGTCCCGACACCCCGATGTCGACCAGGTCGTCGTGTACCCGGTGGGCATCCCGGGGTCGCAGCTGGCGGTGGCGGTGGTCTCACCTCGCCGAACGACCCACGCGCTGACGGTGTCGTCGCTGCGTGTGGCCCTGGCCGGCCTGTCCGCCGCCGAGCGTCCGCACATCGTGTGGGCGGTCGACGACATCCCGGTCAGCCACTCCTACCGGCCGCTGCCGGGGTCGTTCCGCGCCCAGGGGCTGCCGAAACCGAGTGCGCGGGTCTGGTATCGCGACGACACCGGCCGCTATCGCCGTCTCACCCGCACGGTTCTCGCGGAGAAGGAATGGGAGATGGCGTCGGCCGACACCGTCGCCCCGAACGCGGCCCGCACGTCCTGAACTGATCGACCGCCTGAGGCGGTCGCAGGGCGACCCGGAGCGCGTTCGTAGACTGGTGGGATCCGTCGGCGCCGAGGTGCCGACACCGATCCGAGGAGCAGACATGCCGCTCGATGCCTTCCTGCGCGAGAGACTCGTCTGCCCGCAGGACCACGGTGAACTGCTCTACATCGAGGGGAGCGGCGGAACCGACGAGGTGCTCTACAACCCTCGCCTGCGCCAGGTCTATCGCATCGACGACGGCATCCCCGTGCTGCTCATCCCCGAGGCCCGGTCGGTCGACGACGCCGAGCACGACGCATTGATCACCCGATCCGGCGGCTGATCACCCGCGGTGTCCGATGCGCTGTTGACGGTCGACGAACTGTCCGTCGACCCGGTCACCGTCGCCCGCCGGATCCTGGGATGTGACTTCGTCGCGCCCGGCGAACCCGGCATGGATCCGGTGCGACTCCGGATCGTCGAGGTGGAGGCCTATGGCGGTCCGGCGACGGGACGTCACCCCGATCCGGCGGCACACGGCTTCGGTGGGCCGACGCCACGCAACCGTGTGATGTTCGGTCGGGCCGGCCGGCTCTATGTCTACCGCTCCTACGGCATCCATCTCTGTCTCAACGTCTCGGCCGAGGCAGACGGCGAGGGTGCCGCAGTGCTTCTCCGCGCCGCCGAGGTGCTCGAGGGAGAGGACTCGGTCGTACGTCGCAGGTCACGGACACGCTCGTCGGGGGTGAGTGCGCATCGCCTCGCCATGGGGCCGGGAAATCTGGGCGCGGCTGTCGCAGCGGACCTCGCCGACAACGGTCTCGATCTGTGTTCCCCGACGAGCCCGCTGCGTCTGCAGCGCGGCGCCCAGCTCGACGACGACGCGGTCATGTGCGGGCCGAGGGTCGGGATCACCATCGCGACCGGCCGACCGTGGCGGTTCTGGATCACCGGGTCACCGGCGGTCTCGGCTTTCCGGTCGGGTTCGGCGGCGGTCCGGCGACGTCGGTTGGCCGCGGGCTCGATCGATGCGGAAGGATCGGACTGGTGAGCACCGACATCATCGACGAGCTGCAGTGGCGCGGCCTGATCGCGCAGTCCACCGACATCGACCAGCTGCGCGAGGCGGTGTCGGCGGGGGTGCTGACCCTGTACGCGGGGTTCGACCCCACCGGGCCGAGCCTGCACGCCGGGCACCTCGTGCCGCTGTTGACGCTGCGTCGCTTCCAGCTCGCCGGCCACCGGCCCATAGTGATGGCCGGGGGAGCGACCGGCATGATCGGCGATCCGCGAGATGTCGGCGAGCGGACGATGCAGACCACCGACACGGTGCGTGACTGGGCCCAGCGCATCGACGCACAGCTGCAGAGGTTCGTCACGATCGACGACACCGAGACCGGCGCGATCGTCGCCAACAACCTCGACTGGACCGGTGAGCTGTCGGCCGTCGACTTCCTGCGTGACATCGGCAAATACTTCTCGGTGAACGTCATGCTGGCGCGCGACACCATCAAGCGGCGCCTCGACGGTGACGGGATCAGCTACACCGAGTTCAGCTACCTGCTGCTGCAGGCCAACGACTTCGTCCAACTGCACCGTCGGTACGGCTGCTCGTTGCAGATCGGCGGCTCCGACCAGTGGGGCAACATCGTCGGGGGAGTCGACCTCGGACGCCGCGTCGACGGGGCAGCACTCCACGCGATCACGGTCCCGCTGGTCACGGCGGCCGACGGCACGAAGTTCGGCAAGTCCACCGGGGGAGGGAGCCTGTGGCTGGACCCGGAGATGACCAGCCCCTACGCCTGGTACCAGTACTTCGTGAACACCGCCGACTCCGACGTCATCCGATACCTGCGGTGGTTCACCTTCCTGAGCAGGGACGAGATCGACGCCCTCGAGACCGCCACCACCGAGACCCCGCACCTGCGCTCGGCGCAGAAGACGCTGGCCGCCGAGATGACGACCCTGGTCCATGGTGACGAGGCCACTCGTGCGGTGCAGACCGCGAGCCAGGCCCTGTTCGGTCGTGCCGAGCTCGACGACCTCGACGAGGCAACGCTCGGCGCCGCACTGTCGGAGACCGTGGTCGCCGACTACACGTCCGCCGACGAACCCACGATCGTCGAGCTGTTGGTCGCGACCGGCCTCAGTGACGGCAACAAGGCAGCTCGTCGCACGATCGCCGAGGGCGGGGCCTACGTGAACAACAGCAAGATCGCCGACCCGGACTGGGTGGGGACGTCGGCGGATCTCCTGGCCGGCGGATGGCTCGTGGTGCGCCGCGGGAAGCGCAACGTCGCCGGAGCGCGCTTCCGTTAACGTTGGCGTGCCTCTGACCAGGCGATTTGACGCTGCGTTCGCGCCTGTGTAACTTTCATATCGCACCGCAGAGCGGGGGAAACAAACCGGAGAGAGTTTCCGGAGGAACTTCCGCGCTTGGGGTGCAAATCCCATGTCAGAGATCGTTGGGAAACAACGCGCTCTGACGGGGGCTCACGGAGCCTGGTTCTTCACAGGATCAGACCGTGGGTGTGTGTTCTTTGAGAACTCGATAGTGTGTTGATGGATTGTTTATGCCATTTTTGTGGTGTCGGTTTTGAGTCCGGCACTGTTTTTTGATGCCGCCCTTTTGGGGGTGGTTGTCAGTTGTTTTTTTGGTTGGGATTTTTTCTCTGCTG